>NZ_DLHA01000019.1:360393-691076 GCF_002482975.1 Flavobacterium sp. UBA7680
AAACGTTCCTATGGAACGTAAAATAATAATAACATAATTTTTCTACCGACGAGATGTTCCTCTGGAACATAGAAATATTATACAAAAAACAAAGGCTGTCTCAACTTTTGAAACAGCCTTCCTTCTATTTTTTTTGGATTTTTACCAGCTGTATTTTAATATCAATCTGGCATTAAATGGTGTTCCTGCTGTAAAATGAATTTCTTCTACAGGATCCGTTTCATTTGCCAAACGGGATTCTGTTAAAAATTGCGTTTCTTTCCATTTTGTATTAAAAATATTGTCGATGTTTACCCCTATCGAAACTTTTTTAATTTGATAATTTACAGAGAAATCCGTTATGCAATATCCTTTTGCCACAACCGAATTATCTTCATTTGCCGGACGATCTCCCAAAAATCTTGTTCTTAAACTTCCCGAAAATCCTTTTAAATCTTTTACCGAAAATCCGTTCATTAAAGTATGAACCGGAGCAAGCGGTAAATAATCATTTCCTTTGGGTTCGTCGATTGCTCTTGCGTGTGTATACGTATAATCTGTATTCCAAAATAACCAGTTCGTTAATTGATATCTAAAACCAAAATCAAAGCCTTTACGTTCTGTTTTTCCGCTTGGTTCAACAACCGCTTCGTCGCCCACATACACAAATTCCTGCGCCAGATACAAATACCAAATTGCCGAGTTTACGATCATTCTTGGAAACGGTTTCCAGTTAATTCCTAAATCGGCGCCGTAAGTTTCAGGCAGAATTTTTTCTCCTTTTTGCGCTACCACTACGCGTGTATCATTGCTGTGAAATCCTTTTCCTAATTTTAAGAAATATTGTAATTTGTCATTTTGAGTATAAAGGAAATTCAGTTTTGGGCTTACAATCGCTTTTGTCTGTGTTTGATTTGTATAAGTTGAAGCTAATTGATCTTCATATCCAAACTTAAAATAATCCAAACGCAAACCTCCATTTATTAACCATTTTCCAGATGTAAAATCTAAACTACTATAAGAAAACAAATTCGTTTGGTTGACGCTTCCTAAACTCAAATATTCTAAAACCGTTTTTCGGTTTAAAGTATGCGATAATTCAACATCTTTATTGTTGTCATTTCGTAATCCTGCACCTAATTTAAAAAGCCATTTTTCACTTAACTTCTCATTATATTCCGACTGAAAACCTACAATAGTTCTGTTTTCTTTTTGTTTAATTTGGTCGCCGTTTACAGGATCGTTCAGGAAAAAAGTAAAATTCGAATACAACTCAAAATCATATTTACTTAAATATGCTGTGTTTTTAATATGCGTGTTTTCGTCAATTTTGGCATCATATTGCAGGTTGAAATTGGTTCTACTCGTATTTCCGCCTTCATTTGGATCAATTGCTCCATAATGCGAAATCGTTCCGTTATTTACGGCACGATCCGGAATTTGTCCGCTGGCATCCCATTGACTTTTAAAATGCGAAATCGAAATCGCCAGTTTGTCTCCGTTATTCATTTTAGCCGAATATTTTCCAAATAAATTAATTCGGTTAAAGTTTTGTGGCGCATCAAAATAACCATCGGTCATCATATATTCTCCCGCAAAATAGGCCGACTGATTTTCTTTATTCAGTAAATTGAACAAAGCCACCGTACGAAAAGTATCAAACTGTCCGCCTTCAAAAGAAAGTGAACTGTTTTGTAAAGCATTTTTAGTATTAAAACCAACATATCCCCCCGTTGTAAAATCGCCTTTATCAACAAAATAAGATCCTTTATCAAAATCGATATTATCTACCGTTTCCGGAATAACAAAATGAAGATCGGCGTATCCTTGTCCGTGCGCGTGCGAAACCATATTTACAGGCATTCCGTCAACCGAAACATTAATATCCGTTCCGTGATCGCAGTCAAAACCACGCAGGAAAATCTGTTCTGCTTTTCCTCCGCCCGCATGCTGGCCAATAAAAAGTCCCGGAACTTTTCGCAATAAATCCTGCGAATTGGATACAGGCTGAATTTCTAAATCTATTTTTGAAATTGTATTAAGATATTTCAGATTGTTGGTAATCGTAACTTCTTCCAGTAAAAAAGGTTTTTCTTCTAATTGAATCGATAGATTTTCATTTGATAAAAGCTTTATTTTCTGCGTAATAAATCCTTGTTTCGAAATTTGAAGACTGTCGTCGATTTTAGTTTCTTCTAATGTAAATTTTCCGTTTATATCTGTGTGTGCGTGTGTTTTAGAAATTAAATTCCGAATCAAAACATCAGATAATGGTTTTCCGTTTGCACCATTTACAGTTCCCGAAACTGTTTGTGATTTTGCCGAAAAAGAAAGGATAAAAACAGAGAAGAAAAATAAAAATCGCATCTAGTAAGTTTTGGTATTGGATCGCAAAAATAGTATTCTAGCTTTTGGAATGCAATTAATTTTTTAACACATAGTTACATAGCTTTTCTTTGTGTGTAAAGGCGTTTTACTTGTTTTTAATGCACATAGCTATGTGTGAAAAAACGAGTTTTTTTTAAATATCCTCTTTTCAAGAATTAAAAAAATCTATGTTTCTATGTGTTTAAATAAAAACTACTATAAACACAAAAATCCCATTACAAAATGGGATTTCTATAATTTCTAAAAATTACTCTTAATATTTAATAGCAATTTTACCAATAGTTTTTCCGGATTCTAAAAGCTGATGCGCTTTTTTAAGATTCTCTACAGAAAGTCCTTTATAAGTTTCTTTTAAAGTTGTTTTTAAAACGCCTTCGTCTAATAAATCGGCGATTTTATTTAAAATATGATGCTGTTCGATCATGTCTTCGGTTTGAAACATCGAACGTGTGTACATCAATTCCCAAGAAAAAGAAACACTTTTGCTTTTCAATTTATTTAAAACAACAGGTTCTGCACTTCCGGTAATCGAAGCAATATGTCCTTGTGGTTTAATTAATTCCGCCATAATATCCCAATAGGCATTGGTATCAACAAACTCTAAAATAAAATCTACGTGCTGAAAACCGGCTTCTCTAACCGAAGCAACTAAATCTTTATGATCAACCACAAAATCAGCGCCTTGCTGTTTGCACCATTTTATTGTTTCCGGACGTGAAGCTGTCGCAATAACGGTTAATCCTGCAATTTTCTTTGATAGCTGAATGGCGATAGAGCCAACGCCGCCGGCACCTCCAATAATTAAGATTGATTTTCCTTTGTCTTTCTCCGGATTGATTCTGATTCTGTCAAAAAGAATTTCCCAGGCTGTTAAACCCGTTAACGGAATAACGGCTGCTTCTGCATTGGTTAATGATGTTGGTTTATTGCCTACAATTCTTTCGTCAATAATTTGAAATTCGGCGTTACTTCCTTGTTTTGTCAAATCTCCGGCGTAATAAACGGGATCTCCAACTTCAAATAAGGTTACTTTTTCACCAACTGCCTGCACAATTCCTACGGCATCCCAGCCAATAATTTTCGGGTTTTCGAGAACGGTATCTTTTGCAGCGCTCTGGCGAATTTTAAAATCAACCGGATTTACAGAGATGGCATCAATTTTTACTAATAAATCGTGCGCGCCGGGTATTGGTTTTGCAGTTTCAAATTCGATAAAACTGTCTTTTTCTTCTATGGGTAATGATGATTTGAATCCTATTGCTTTCATCGTTTTTTTTATTTTGATTAAATTATACTAACAAAGATACGAGCAGTTTGAATCTTATAACTTGTATATTTTTATTTTATATTGGTACAAATTTGTTTAAACACATAGAAACATAGATTTTTTTATTTCTTGAAAAAGGGATATTAAAAAAACTCGTTTTTTCACGCATAGCTTTGTGTATTTCGATGGGAAGCTTTGTCAAAGTTTTAAACTTTGACAAAGCTCTACGCGCAAAGCTATGTGCATTGAAACAAGTGAAACGCCTTTACACACAAAGAAAAACTATGTTTCTATGTGTTTAAAAAACTTTAAATTTGCTAAATCAAACTTCTCAAAATGATTATTAGAAAAGCCAATATATCCGATTCAAAATACATTGCTCCTATTTTATTACTGGCAATGGAGGACATCATTTACAAATATATGGGCAAGAAGGATCATGACAGCGCACTCGAATTGGTTTCTTATTTTACTGCAAGAGAAGGCAATCAATATTCGTATGAAAATTGTTTTGTAGCCGAATCTGATAACGAAATTATTGGTGCCTTCAGCGTTTATAATGGTGCCGATTTACGTGAATTGCGCGCTCCTATTATTGAGTATGTTCATCTCAATTTTAATCCTGATTTTTATCTTGAAGAAGAAACACAGGCTGGTGAATATTATATTGATTCGGTGGGAATAAACCCGAAACATCAGGGAAAAGGAATTGGTTCTAAAATGCTTCAGTTTCTAATTGATGAATATGTACATAAAAATAAACTGACTTTGGGATTATTGGTTGATGAAGATAATCCGATGGCGAAAAGTCTTTATTTAAAACTTGGATTTAAGGTTGTGGACAAAAAAACTTTGGTTGGAAAAAAGCTCGATCATCTTCAAATAAGTCCGAATTAAATTTCGACTCTGCCAAAGAAAATTAGTATTTTTAAACCAAAACAAGCCGAAATGAACCACCAAATATTTGAATCTAATTATAAAAAACTGGGATTTTTAATTCTGAATCCCGAAACTGTTGAGGAAATTAATGGTGATGATTACAAAGCATATATTAAGGTATTGTATTTACCCGAAGGTTATGAAATCACAATTGACTTTAAACAATACAAAACTTCAAGTCCTTCCCTATTTTTTATAAACAGCAATCAATATTTACAGATTAATAAGGAAGGAAAAAAGCAAGGTTATTTTATGTATTATAACCGTGACTTTTATTGCGTACAGATTCATGATGCCGAAGTTGCCTGCGACGGTTTGTTGTTCAATAATATTTTTGAAATGCCTATGACGACTTTACCTGAAAAAGAGGTTTTGTTTGTGGAAGGTATTTACAATCAGATTCAGCAGGAATTTGACGCTCCCGATTCTTCGCAGGAAGAAATGATACGCACTTATTTAAAGCAGCTTATTATTAAAGCAACCCGAATCTGGAAAATACAGCAATTGGGTGTTTTGAACGATGAACCTTCAAAGGAAATGGATTTTTTTAGAGATTTCAGCCGATTGGTCGAAATTCATTTCAGAACCAAACATACCGTTGCCGATTATGCTGATATTTTGGGTCTTGCGCCCAAAACACTTTCGAATAAATTCAATCGCTTAGAACTTTCTCAGCCTAACGATATTATTAAAGACCGCATTATTCTGGAAGCTAAAAGGCTTTTAGGCTATTCTTCCTTAAGTGTAAAAGAGATTGCTTACCAGCTCGGATATGAAGATCCGGCTTATTTTAACCGCCTTTTTACCAATAAAGTTGGCGACACTCCATCTAATTTCAAGAAAAAATACCTTCAAGGGAAAAATGTACAATTAGAATAGACTTTTGTCTATTTTTAGAGCCTTATTACCGCCATATCTTTGTCCTATCAAATTATAAATAATTAAAAAGACAAATGATATGAAAACTATTAAAGTATTACAACAGGGTTTATTTATTGCAGCATTGTTAATCGTAAATACAATTGCTTCAGCACAGGAAAGACAATTTAAAGGGCAAAATGACCCTGAAATTTTTACAGAAGTTAGAGGCTTTTTAAATGCCTTAAATTCTGGTGACGGAAAACCTTTGGAACAATTATCTGTCACAGACGCTCGTAACGTATTAGTTGGTGCACAAAAATCCGTTGAAGTTGATTATTCTGGTATTGAAGAATCTGAGAGAGTAATTTCTCAAAACGGTTTGAAAGTAAAAATCCACATTACAAAACCTAAAGGCGCTAAAGCAAATGCTCCGGTATTTATCTTTATTCACGGCGGCGGATGGGTTTTAGGAGATTATCCAACTCATAGAAGACTGGTAAGAGATTTGGTTGTAGAAAGTGGTGCAGTTGCGGTTTTCCCAGATTATACTCCTTCTCCTGAAGCTCAATATCCGGTAGCGATTAATGAAATTTACGCTGCAACTCAATGGGTAGCCGAAAACGGAAAAGAAATTGGTGTAAACGGTAAAAATCTGGCTGTTGTGGGAAATAGCGTGGGTGGAAATATGACTGCTGCAATTACTTTAATGGCAAAAGATAAAAAAGGTCCTCATATTAAATTACAAGTTTTATTATGGCCTGTAACCGATGCTAATTTTGAAACTGAGTCTTATAATTTATATGCTAACGGACGTTTCTTAACTAAAAATATGATGAAATGGTTTTGGGATAATTATTTGCCAGACGCTTCAAAAAGAACAGAAAAATATGCTTCTCCATTGCAGGCAAGTTTAGCAGAATTGAAAGACTTACCTCCTGCTCTGGTTCAAACTGCTGAAAATGATGTTTTAAGAGATGAAGGTGAAGCTTATGCCAGAAAATTAAACGAGGCCGGAGTTCCTGTAACTTTAACAAGATACAATGGATTGATTCACGATTACGGACTTTTAAATCCTATTGCAAATGTTCCGGCGATTCAAACTGCAATTCAACAAGCTGCGGTTGTAATTAAAACTACATTGAAATAAGAATTCAGATATTTGAAAACAAAAAGGGATAGAATTAATTTTCTATCCCTTTTTTACTTTACTAATACTTAAAATAGAAGTCTATTTTAAAAAGAAGTTACTGATGATTACGTTCCAAGTTAATTTACAGAACTTCTAAAAATAAAAACAAAAAATCCTGAGGCAAATGTAGAATTTCATTCAGCAGTAAAAATCATTAGAAATGATGATTTCTCACTAAAAAGCCTTGAAAAAAAGCAATATCAATTGTGAATTCTACTTTTTAAACAATTTGAAGCTTAGAATATCGTTATAAAAATGATTTGCCAGCTTTTTTTAGTTGGAAAAGAATTCGTTTAATCCCCCAATTTGACAAATAAATAATACATAGAATGAAAAACATAACAATATTAGAAGCAGGTTTAGTTTTAAGGATAGTTTTAGGAATCACAATGTTATCAGCAGTTGCTGACCGATTTGGACTTTGGGGCGCGCCCGGTTCTAATGGTGTTGCGTGGGGAAACTGGGAAAATTTTGTTCTTTATACGCAGACTCTTAATTCTTTTGCGAGTAAATCTACTGCCGAAGTTTTGGGAGCAATTGCAACAGGCTTCGAAATTCTGTTTTCTATTTTATTAATTTTTGGTTTCAAAACCAGAATTGCTGCTTTGGGAACTGCTTTTTTAATGTTGGTTTTTGCCATTGCAATGGCGATTTCTGTTTCGGTAAAAGCGCCTTTTGATTATTCTGTTTTGACAAGTGCGGCGGCGGCTTTATTGCTTTCTACAATTGGTAAAACTGCTTTTGCGGCTGATAATAAAATATAATATTCAGTTGTTTTTTAAACACATAGAAACATAGATTTTTTATTGTTGGAAAAAGGAGATTAAAAAAAAATCGTTTTTTCACACATAGCTTTTCCTATTTTCGATGAGTAACTTTATCAAAGTTTAAAACTTTGACAAAGTTCTATGCGCGCAGCTATGTGTATTAATACAAGTGAAACGCCTTTTACACACAAAGAAAAACTATGTTCCTATGTGTTTAAAAACATAAAAAAACGAAAACGAGATAGAATAATCTACCTCGTTTTGCCCCACAAAATATTTAAAAACACCAATACCTACAAAAGTGTTTCTACATAGCTTGCAATTTGAGAATCGGTTTGAGAATTAAAAGAAGACTGCACTAATTGGACGGTTAAAAACAAGGTGTCATCTTTTAATTCCATTTTAACGTCATCATTATTTTCAGAATTTGTTAAATGAATGGTGCTCAGTTTTTCCTGCAGCGCTTCTTTGCCCATATCATCAGAACAGATTTTTTTTACGAAAGATTCTACGTCGTCAAAAACAATATCCAGTCTTGATAAAGGATATTGGTCGTAAGCGGTGAAAGTATTCCAGTCAATATCTACTTTAATATCATAACCCGCTCTTTCTTTTAGTTTTGCTTCAAAAGCCGGAAGTTTTTCTACTTTAATCGATTCTGCTAAACGTTTTTCTGCTAATCCCATATTTAATTTAATTGATTAATTACAGGTGCAAATTTATCTTCCGTATTTTTATCTGGCATCACTATTTATAGTGATTTTCATTTCTATTTTAGTACTGATTTATCCGAATCAATTTTGCCTTTATTGGTTATAATTTCAGTTAACATAGCCGATTCATATCCCATCATTTTAGCTCTTCTGGCTTCTTTTAAGGCTTTTTCGGGCTGTTTTAGTTTATAATACATTTCACCCAGATTACAGACAAAAATGGGTTCTTTCGGGTTTATTTCGATTGCTTTTTCAAAGTACGGCAGTGATTCTTCATAGCGCAGTTCTATATCTAAAATACATCCGTAATTATTGTAGATAAGAGCATTTACTGGAGGCTCGTGCTGTGTTTTTGTGAAATAATATTTTCTTTTCTTAAAGCTGGCTTCAAAACCTTTTGTATACCATAATATTCTGGTTTCAAGAAAATAAGCCGAAGAATATTGAGGATCTATAAGTAATATAGCATTGCATACTTTTTGTGCTTCCTCATAATTTTTGGCAAAAACAAAATCCCAGCCTTCTTTTAAAAGTGCTCTTTTGGTTTCGTCTTCTTTTTTCTCGAGATGTTCGTCGTCTATTTCTTTTTTTCGGTATTCATCAATTTCAATTTCCCAGCCTGTAAAAACTAATTTTTTATTATTTCCAATTACTGTAAAAACTAAATCTTTTGCGGCAGCATCTTTAAAATCAAGAGCAAACAAAACCTGATTTTGGGATCCGGCTGCCAGAACTTCTTCAATTTTCTGATTCAATTTCTGAATATCAATATGTACTCTCATCCAGGTTCGTAAATAAGAACCTCTGTGTACAAAAATGAGTTTTCTGGGTAAATGTCTTAAAGCGGGTTCTGCAATAGCTCCTTTTTCTATTTTATAATATTTAAAATAATTATCGTTTATTTCCAGATAATTTCGTTTGTCTAAACCTTCAAATTCTAAATTCCAGACTACAAGTTTATCTTTTAATTCAAAACGTTCCTGAATGTCATTGGAGTTTTTTATTCTTTCAATTAATTGAGAAAAATGTTCTTCGTTATCATAAAATCTATGACAACGTCGGTTTGCTATAATTTTTTCTTGTTTTTGTTCTTCGCTTATTTCAGTTTCGTTATTGGCTTCGAAGTCCAGTAAAACCGTGTCGTCATTGTATAATTTAAAGCCTCCGTTTTGGTAAATATGAAGATAGATTCGCTTAGATTTTTTACCTCGAATGTTTTTAGGTTCATCTAACGGATATTTCTCCTCTTCAAGTTCTAATTTATCCATAGGAAACGGAACATCTATTTTATAATACCGATCTTCAACAATAGAAAGCCATGACATTTGAAAACGATCTGCATCAAATGGAATATGAATTAAGCTTGAGAAAGCTGATTGGTTTAAATGATAATATTTTGATTGCGTTTCCATTTCTGAAAGTTCTTCTTCAGAATAAAAACAAATATTATTCTCCAGTTTTACATCTGAAATTACATGTTGTGAAGAATTGACAAATGCAACCGAATCGATATACATTAAAAGTTCGCGATCGTGATAAACGCTAAAAGTGGCTTTAAAATAAGTACTAGCCAGATTAACTTGTGCGTAATGATGTGAACCAAAATAATGTGTATAATAAACCAACGGCACACCCAGCAAAACTGCAAGCCATATTGAAAAATACAAGCCATTAAAAGTTCCTGTTTTTTGATACGTAACCAAAGCATAAACACCATAATCTACAAAAAGCAGCAATGCAGTTATCATAATTACGCCAAACACAAATTCTAAACTGATACTGGCGCTGGATTTTCCGTAATAAAAAAAGTAAAAATAACCGCACCAGGCGATGGCAGCATTAAAAAACACCGCAAATCCAAGTCCGAGGAAGTACAATAGAAAATAACTTATAAGCGCGGCAACAAACAATAATCCGACAGGAAAGAAAATTTCTCCGCTAAAATAAACGGGATCAACTCTTTTATACGAACGGTAATTTTTCATGATTTATTCTTCAATTTTAAAACCGCAAATGTAGAAGTTCGTTATAGTGGAGAAGTCATTATAAATGATGATTTTTTAGTTTACGGTTTCAGGTTTCAGGTTTCAGGTTTCAGGTTTCAGGTTTCAGGTTTCAGGTTTCAGGTTTCAGGTTTCAGGTTGGGAACTTTGTCAAAGTTTTAAACTTTGACAAAGTTTTTGAGCACCAGACTGAAAACTCATAACTCATAACTCAAAATTCATAACTAATAACTCAAAACATTTTTAAGGTATATTTAAGTTCCCGAACAAATATGTATTCGTAAATTAGCATCAAACAAAATTTATCTTAATGACAGTACTTACATTTACCCTGATAATGCTGCTTGGTGCTTTTTTAGCAGGTTTTATTGGTTCATTATCAGGCTTGGGCGGTGGCATAATTATTATTCCGCTTCTAACAATTATTCTTGGTGTTGATATTCATTATGCAATTGGAGCTGCTTTAGTTTCGGTAATTGCAACTTCTTCGGGTTCTGCGGCGGCTTATGTTAAGGAAGGAATTACCAATATGCGCCTCGGCATTTTTCTGGAAATTGCTACAACAATCGGAGCTGTTTGCGGTGCTTTACTTTCAACCATTGCTCCTACTTCATTTATTGCCGTTTTATTCGGACTTACCTTGATTTTTTCGGCTATAAATTCGCTTCGTAAAAAAGAAGAACACATTGTTTTAGAATCAAGTCCGCTGGCTAAAAGCTTAAAACTTCAGGGAACTTATCCCACGCACGACGGACAAGTGGTAAGCTACGGAACTAAAAATGTTATTGGCGGTTTCAGCATGATGGGAATTGCCGGAATGATGTCTGGTTTACTAGGGATTGGTTCTGGTGCTTTTAAAGTTATTGCGATGGATAATATTATGCGAATTCCGTTTAAGGTTTCTACCACAACCAGTAATTTTATGATGGGCGTTACGGCAATGGCGAGTTCTGTAATTTACATTCAAAAAGGATATATCGAACCCGGAATTTGTATGCCGGTTGTTATTGGTGTTTTGTTTGGCGCAATGGCCGGAGCAAAAATTTTGGTTAGAACAAATCCTAAAAAGCTTAGAATATTTTTTGCATGCTTGATTTTTGTATTGGCAGTTAATATGATTTATAATGGACTTAATGGAAAAATCTAAAGTTATGACGCACGAAAAATTTGGAGAAAAAGATTTTCAAACCATTATTGGAAACTTATTGCGCTACGGTGTTTGGATTTCACTTTCAGTAGCTTTTATTGGCGGAATCGTTTATTTAATGCACCACGGAAATGACATTGAAGATTATTCTGTTTTTAAAGAAAATGACCGAAATATATTTGAAGTAATTTCGTCGGTTGTAAATGGTGTAATTTCGGGAAGCGGTGAATTTTTGATCTTCTTCGGAATCATATTATTGTTTTTAACGCCTGTTTTCAGGGTTTTACTTTCTCTCTTCTCTTTTTTAATCGAGAAAGATTATTTATATGTAGTGATCACGCTGATTGTTATTCTGATTATTATAACCAGTATTTCATTTGGGTTCTCGCATTAGAATTTTAGATTGTAGATTTTAGAGTTCAGATTTTGGAATTTGGAATTTAAATATTGGAATTTGATATTGATATTGACATTGAAATTTAGAAAAATTTATGGAAATAGGAATCGATAGTTTTGCTTCGGCAATGTACGGCGACAACAATACTTTGAGCAGTGTTGACGCAATGGAACAACTGCTGCAGAGAATTGAATTTGCAGATCAGGTTGGATTGGATGTTTTTGGAATTGGAGAACATCATAAAAAAGAATTTCTGGATTCGGCAACAGCGGTAATTTTAAGTGCGGCTGCGGCTCGAACAAAAAATATTCGTTTGGCAAGTGCGGTAACAGTTTTAAGTGCTGCAGATCCTGTAAGGGTTTACCAAAGTTTTGCGACATTGGATTTAATTTCAAAAGGAAGAGCCGAAATAGTTGTGGGACGCGGATCTGCTATTGAAGCTTATCCTCTTTTTGGATATGATCTTAAAGATTATGATGCACTTTTTAAGGAAAAACTCGAATTACTTTTGCAGGTTAGAGATAATGAATTTATAACGTGGTATGGAAAATTTCGTCCGGAACTGAATAATCTTCCGGTTTACCCGAGGGCTTTACAGGAAAAAATGCCGATTTGGCTTGGCGTTGGCGGAACTCCGGAATCTTTTGTAAGAGCCGGAAGTTTGGGCTTACCTTTAATGGTTGCTGTTATTGGCGGACAAACGCATCGTTTTAAACCTTTAATTGATTTGTATCGTGAAGCCGGAAAAGCGGCAGGTTTTAAACCACACGAATTAAAAGTTGGATTGCATTCGCCAGGATATGTTTCGAATACAACTGAAAAAGCAATTGAAGAATATTATCCGGGTTATGCTGAATTGTGGACGAAATTAGGATATGAGAGAGGCTGGCCTCCGGTAACAAAAGGTAAATTTGATGGATTAATTGATGATTTAGGCGTTCTAATTGTGGGAAGTCCTGAAAGAGCTGCTGAGAAAATTTTACGTCACAGCGAAGCGCTTGGCGGTGTTGAAAGATTTACTTTCCAAATGGATAACGCGGGTTTAACGCATTCACAATTAATGAACGCCATAGAACTCATCGGAACAAAACTAATTCCTTTGATTAAGAAGGGATAGATTTTGGGCCACAGATGACACAGATTAAACGGATTTACGCTGGTATTTTTTAATCGAACGTATAAATAAAACTGTGAAAATCCGTTTAAGCCGTTCAATCCGTGGGCTTTTTTTTGCCACAGATTACACAGATTAAACGGATTTTTATTTTCTTGGAAGATTCAAAATCTTTGTCTCTTTGTCTCTTTGAACCTTTGAACCTTTGTAACTAAAAAATTTAAAACAATTTATAAGTAACTCCAATTCTGAAGTTAATTGGCTGTTCTGTCTGCCAGTAGTATGCATTTAGCCACTCGTAGTAAGAACCGCTGTAAAGATATTTATCTAAGATATTAAATACGTTTCCGGTAACTTTAAATTTACCTGTTTCATATGATAAACCTCCATCAAGTCTGAAATAGTTTGGAAGTTTTTCTAAACCTTCACTCCACGTATCTGTTTGACGTCCTGCAAGGAAAGAACCTCCAATAGAAGCACCAAAACCTTTAAGTGCGCCGCCTTGAACGGTATAATTTAACCATGCATTTGCAGTATGTTTTGCATAACCCGGAACAATAGAACCTGCTCTAATACTTGGCACATTAGAATCAAGAACAATAGATTCTGTAAAAGCATAGTTGGCAATAAGATTAAGACCGTCAAATAATTTTCCTCTTACATCAAATTCAACACCTTCTGCTCTCTTTTTTCCTAAAATAACCTTGAATACATCATTTGGTCCGTTAGTTGGGTCAGCAGTAAGTTCATTTTCTTTTATAATTCTGTATGCTGAAAGAGAGGTATTCCATGAACCGTCAAACCAATCTCTTTTAATACCAAACTCAATATTATTACCTGTAAGAGGTTTTATTGGATCTCCATTTTGCGTAATACCAGATTGAGGTGTAAAAGCCTGATCATACAATCCATAAACCGCTGTATTTGGATCTATAGAAAAACTAAGTCCTGCACGAGGTGTAATGTGGCTGTCTTCCTGAACTTCTCCCCAAGCTGACTGGCTAATCCAGGTGTATCTTGCTGCAAGAGTTAATCTTAGTTTATTTTCAAAAAAACCAACTTCATCCTGAACATAACCCGCAGCATATTCTGAACTCATAAGTCCGCCCGCTCTTTGGCTAAGAGGCGTTTCGTGATCAAAAGCTGGCAGTCCGTTTGCCGGCGTACCATAATTTGGATTATAAACATTAAATGGTTTATCAAGCGTATCAAGATCATGAGATTGTCCCCAATCTGCCATATAATCCTTACTTCCTAAATCTACTCCACCTAATACTTTATGAGTAATTGGTCCTGTATTAAATTTTCCGTTAACAAAAATCTGTCCTAAATACATATTGCTTTCTGCGTCCCAGATACCAACATTTCTAATGATATCTCCAGTTCCAATAGAAACATCCGGAATCTTATCTCCATCAGTATCAATATCAGCCGGACCCACTAAACTTGGCCAAGAACTGTAACCTTGCTGAATGTATTTAAAATAAGAAGTCTGAGCAGTAAGTTTCCAGTTATCATCAAATTTGTGTTCAAATGTCAGGTAACCGCTGTGATCCTGAATATTGGTATCAGGCAATCCCGGCTGCGTCATTGTAAATCCTACCGGAAGCGTTCCGTATCCGCCAGATGCAGGACCAAATACATAATAAGAACCCACTTCCGTCATATTTGCATATTGGAAATTATATTCTGCCGAGATTTTTGTTTTATCGTCAATTTGGTATGAAATAACCGGAGCAATTGCATAACGGTTGTTGTGTTCAAAAGCTCGGTGAGAACCTTTGTTCTGCGCAGCTCCGTTAAATCTATAAAGTAATTTTCCTTTTTTATCTAATTTTCCGTCAAGATCAAGACTTACTCTGTAAAAATCATAGCTTCCGCTAATGGCAGTAACTTCACCTTTGGTAATTCCCGTTGGTTTTTTAGTAACCACATTATAAAGTCCGCTTGGATCTCCGCTGGAAAGCATAAATCCCGCAGGGCCTTTTACAAATTCGATATGGTCAACAAAACTCATATCTTCAGTTAACGGTCCCCAGAAAGAAGAAACCACATTAAATCCGTTACGGAAAGCCTGAATCTGCGAGCCGCGCATTGTAATATTCGTATATAAATCTCCCCAATGCTCTAAACGTACCGCACCACTCACGTTACGAATAACACCGTCACTCATACTTGTAATTTGCTGATCTTTTAATGTTTGAGCACTTACAATTTGTACGTTTTGCGGAATTTCTAATACCGGAGTCTGAAGACGTAATGACAATGAAGGTTTGTCTTGTTTGTATTTATTTTTTGTAATAACAACTTCATCAAGATCTTCCTGACTTTCAGAAAGTGTAAAGTTTTTGGTAGTAGTCTGTTTTGCAGTTACTACAATTGTATTTTCAACGGCGTGAATTCCAACTGCACGAACACTAATAGTGTAAGAACCCGGCTTAACATTTTTAATTTCATATTGACCGTTGTCATTTGTAACAGCCGAATATCTTGTTCCTTTAAGAACTATTGAAACACCCGGCACTGGTTCGTTACCGCTTAAAGAAATTTTTCCGTTTACTTTTCCTAATTCCTGACTCATTGCATTTAGCGATGTCAAAAGAACCATCAAAAAACAAACTTTCTTAATGATATTTATACTCATTTTAGTACTATTTTAAGTTTTGTTTGGCAAAAGTAAACGGTAATGCTGGGGTTTCCAAATTATTTTTAATTATTCTAAATAAATATAAAATAATAAGACTGTTTAGTGATATTTTTACACTTATAACTTTATAAACTTTAGGAGAAAGCAAATAATTGAGGAAGTATACTTATCTTTAATCCGCAAAATAAATTTCCAGAACAACAAAAAACACAAATCAATGAATACCACAAAAACAGTTAGAAAAGTTGCTATTGTAGGTTACAATCGAATTCCGTTTGCAAGAGCCAATACCGCTTATGCAAATGTTGGAAATCAGGAAATGATGACCGCAGCCTTAAACGGGCTTATTGATAAATATAATTTAAAGGGACAATTGTTAGGCGAAGTTGTGGGAGGTGCCGTAATAAAGCATTCTTATGACATGAATATGATAAGAGAATGTGTTATGAAAACCGCTCTCGATCCCGCTACCCCAGCCTGCGATTTGCAGCAAGCCTGCGATACGGGAATTGAAAGTGCTGTTTATATTGCCAATAAAATTGCGCTTGGTCAAATAGAATCCGGAATTGCCGGTGGTGTAGACTCTATTAGTGATATGCCAATTGCGGTAAGTGAAAATTTGAGAAAAACATTGCTTAAAGCCAGACAGGCAAAATCATTGGGAGAAAAAATTAAGGCGTTTTTAAAATTACGTCCAAAAGATTTTTCTCCATTAGTTCCAAGAAATGAAGAAACACAAACCGGACTTTCGATGGGCGGACATACAGAGATTACGGCAAAATATTATAAAATTTCAAGAGAAGATCAGGACAACCTCGCGCTTAAAAGTCATTTGAATATGGCAAAAGCGTATGACGAAGGTTTTTTTGCTGATATGATTACGCCATTTAACGGACTTGACAGAGATAATAACCTGAGAAAAGACAGCACTATAGAAAAACTGGCCAAACTAAATCCTGCTTTTGATAAAGCAAACGGAACTTTAACCGCCGGAAATTCGACTCCTTTAACTGACGGTGCGTCCTGCATACTGTTAGCCAGCGAAGAATGGGCAAACGAACGCGGATTGCCAATCCTGGCGTATATTACTTTTGCAGAAATTGCGGCGATTGAATATGTCAAAAATCAGCAGAATCTTTTATTGGCGCCTTTATTTGCTGCCAGCAGAATGCTTGAAAAAGCCGAATTAAATTTACAGGATTTTGATTATTATGAAATTCATGAAGCTTTTGCAGCCCAGGTTTTAGCGACTTTAAAAATTTGGGAAAGCCCGGAATTGAGTGCCGAATTAGGTTTGAAGAAAACTCTTGGAGCAATCGACAGGGAAAAACTAAATGTAAAAGGAAGCAGTCTTGCAGCCGCGCATCCTTTTGCCGCAACAGGAGGAAGAATAATTGGCGTTATGGCAAAATTATTAAATGAAAAAGGTTCCGGTAGAGGGTTTATTTCTATCTGCGCTGCCGGAGGACAAGGCGTTACGATGATTATTGAAAAGTAAAAATATCTTCAAAAGGTATCTTTGTCAAAGTTTAAAACTTTGACAAAGATTTTAGAATCTAAACTTTACGACAAACCCGACAGGTTTTTAAAACCTGTCGGGTTTACTTGTAATTATAGAAAATAGTTTTTCAATTAAAAAGCAAATTCTTCAACAGAAGATAAAGCTTTTGGCAAAGCATTTTCTGCAAAGTCAGGAATTGCGGTTCCTTCCACACGGAAAGTCGTAACATCTGTCATTCCCAAAAAGCCTAATACAGTTCGAAGATATGATTCAGAGAAATCGTAGCTTTTGTATGGACCTTCAGAAAATATAGCTCCGGAAGCAATTGACAAGTATACTTTTTTATCGGTAACTAATCCTTTTGCCCCTTCTGGACTATAGCTGAAAGTTTTTCCTGCTCTGGCAACCTGATCGATCCATCCTTTTAAAACTGCCGGAATTCCGAAGTTATATAAAGGCACTCCAATCACAATTACATCAGATTCTAATAATGTTTTTATTGCGGCATCAGAATATTTCAATGCTTCTGTTTGTTCTGGCGTATGTGCTTCTGCAGGCGTATAAACGGCATTAATATGTGAACCTGTCAAATAAGGTAAAGGTGTCTGGGTAAGATCAAGTGTTTGTACTTCCGTTTCTGTTTGTGCTGACAATTTTTCAATAACAGCATTTGATAATTGATTACTAAACGAAGTATCTCCGTTTGTACTAGTAATTATGCGTAGAATTTTTTGGCTCATGATTTAAATTATTTGTTTTACGATACAAACTTATCTACATTTGCTATCTCTTTTATAGTACTATCCTCAAGGATAGCGCTATCCTTGAGGATAGTAATGTGATAAATATGGAAACAGAAGTAAAAGCAGTAGCAAAAACAAAAAGAAAAGACGATCAGGATTGCAGACCACAAGAATGTATGGCGGCTTTACTGCCTGTGAGAGATGCTTTAGAAGTTTTAAGTGGAAGATGGAAATTACCTATTTTAATTGCTTTGTCTAACAGACCAAAACGTTTCAAAGAAATCTCTAAAGACATCAACGGAATTACGGACAAAATGCTTTCTAAAGAATTAAAAGATCTTGAAATAAATAAACTTGTTACCAGAACAGTTTACGATACTTTTCCGCCAACGGTTGAATATTCACGCACCCAACACAGTCAATCTTTAGGAGATGTTATCATGGCTCTAAAAGATTGGGGAACTTTACACAGAAAAGAAATCATCGGCAAATAAGAAGATTTAGCCTAAAGTATTTTTGCCACAGATTAAAAAGATTATAATGATTAAAAAAAATACAAAATCTGCTTAATCTGCAACCCGAGCGACAGCGAACAGGCGAAGCAAATCTGCGTAAAAAAAACTTAGCGACTTAGTGCCTTTGTGGCATTACCACTAAATCGATATCGTAAAGAAATTTTAGTAAACTAAATAATTATACAGAAAAAGTTTAAATTTGGTTACCCAAACCACTAAAAATTCTGAATAATTATGAGAAAAAATCTACAATTTAACATTAAAAACAAATTGCTTAGTCATCTAATAATAGCTTTTGCTTTATTGATTTCTTCGCAATCCTATTCACAATACATCACGCAAAATGTTGCTCCTACTGCAGTTATCAAAGAAGGACTTTCGCTTGAACAATCTTCTGACGGAAGAATTTTTATAGCAGAACGCGGCGGTATTGTAAAAGTGTTTCAAAACAACACCGTTACAAATGTATTTACCGTTCCTACCGTAACCGATAACGAACAAGGGTTACTTGGATTAACGCTGCATCCTAACTTTGCAACAAACGGTTACATTTATGTTTTTTATTCTATACAACCAGCAGGAGAAACTGTGAGACATAGAATTGAAAGAATTAAAATTGACAATGCGAATCAGGTAGTTAGCAGACAGGAAATCTTACTTTTAGAACCAATTGGCGCCGGATTTCATAATGGAGGAGATTTAAAATTCTTCAACGGATTTCTGTATGTAACCGTTGGAGACAGCCAGCAAAATACCAATTCTCAGGATTTAGACACTTATAAAGGAAAAATTCTTCGTATTACAGAAGACGGACTACCAGCTCCGGGAAATCCATTTTATGGAAGCGGTTCTGTACAAAGACAAAGCATCTGGGTTTACGGATTTAGAAACCCGTGGAGACTGGTTGCAAATCCTACTGCCAATAAATTATTTGTTTTGGATGTTGGAACTTCATGGGAAGAAATTAATGAAATTAGCAATCCAACTATTCGCAATTATGCTTGGGGACATCCGCAGGGAGGTGATGGAATGCAAACTGAAACCGATTTATTTACAAATCCAATATTTACCTACGCAACCGGAAGTATTGGAAATGCTTTAACTAATGGGGTTTTGTATAATCCAACAATCTCACGTTATCCTAATTTACAGGGGAAATTCATTATTAAAGATTTTGTTCGAAATGCAATTCGCTGGTTTGATCCCAATGTTGCCAATCCCGTTTCAACTGAATTTTATTCGGCACCAGAACGTCAAGCACTTGGGATGATGTTAGGTAATGATGGATTCATTTATTACTGTGAATACGGAAATAACGGTTCTTTAATTAAATTAGACTATATAGCAACTGCTGCACCAACAATTGTAAATCATCCGGTTTCTCAAACTATAATGGAAACAGATCCGGTAACTTTTTCAGTTTCGGCAAGCGGAATAGGTTTAACCTATCAATGGCAGTTTAACAATGCTGATATTAACGGAGCAACCGGAGCAACTTATACAATTCCGAATGTAACAAATGCTAATGCAGGCGATTATAAAGTTATTGTAACCAATACAGCCGGAAATGTAACCAGTAATCCGGCAACATTAACTGTAAAACCATTCAGTAATAAACCAACGGTAACGATTGTTTCTCCGCTTCCATCGTTAAAATGGAATGCTGAAGATGTTGTTCATTTTGAAGCTACAGCAACAGATGTTGAAGATGGAACTTTACCTGCAAGTGCATTTTCGTGGAGTATTGATCTTTTTCACGAAGATATCCCTGGAGCCGGGCACTCGCATCCTGGTGCAAGTCCGCAAGGTGTAAAATCAGGAGACTTTACAGCTTCTAATCAAGGAGAAAAAACACCAAATGTGTGGTACAGATTTACTGTAAAAGTAACCGACAGCAATGGTTTAACCGCTACCACTTTTGTTGATATCAGACCTAATTTAGTTGATGTTACTGTGACAAGTTCGCCAGTTCCGCTTAACTTAGAATTCAATCAAAAACCAGTTACGGCGCCTTCTACAAAACAAGTTGTGGCAAATGCAGCGGCACAAACTTTAAATGCACCAACGCCTCAGTATATTGAAAATATTCGTTACGATTTTGACCATTGGAGTCAGGGCGGAGCGGCAAACCAAACTTTTAAAGCGCCGGCAACAGGAACGATTACTTATACGGCATTTTATACAGCAACTACGCTTCAAAATGCTCCATATCAGGGATTATTTGCTCAGATTCCGGGAATTATTGAAGCCGAAAATTATGATGTTGGTCCAGGTGCTTTTCTGGATAAAAACGGCGGCGGAGATAATGTATACAGAGCTGGTGACGGCGTAGGAACTGAAGCTTGTAACGAAGGCGGATTTAATCTTGCGTATGTAGCAAAAGATGAATGGCTGAAATATTCTGCAAGAGTAAGTACCAGCGGAAATTATACCATCAATTTAAGAGTATCTACACCTTATGCTAACCGAAAATTACATATTGAAGTAGACGGTGTAAATGTTACCGGAATTCTTAATATCCCAAATACAGGAGGTTTTCAGGCATGGCAGACAGTTGCTGTTCCTAATATTTCTTTAACGCAGGGTAATCATGTTATTACTTTATATTTTGATGAAAATGACACTAACGTAAACAAAATGGAATTTGTATTGTCTGGAATTACCAGCCCAGTAGCCGATTTTGAGTTTACACCACAAATGGGATGTGAAAATGAACCTGTTACTTTCACTTCTGTTTCTATTGGTACAATTGATAATTATTTATGGAATTTTGGAGCTGGCGCACAGCCTGCAACAGCAACCGGAGTTGGACCGCACACTGTAACTTATTCTACAGAAGGCGATAGTGAAGTTTCACTTACTGTAAGCAATTCTGAAGGAAGCAACACAAAAACAGTTACCTATATGGTTCACGACTGCCATCTTGGAGTTGAAAACCCAAATGCTGAACCAAATGCAATTGTAGTTTATCCAAATCCGTCAAAAGGAATATTTCATTTGTCAAAAGAACTGGAATGGACTGTGTTTTCTGCTGCGGGAAGTAAAATTAAACAAGGAAAAGGAAATGTAATTTCAATATCTGAACAAGCAACGGGAATTTATTTTATAAAAACTAATGCTTCGAGTAAAGCAATTCCAGTAAGTAAACAATAATTTATTTTATAAGTTTAGAAAATAAGCTAAAATAATAAACCCCAATAGATTTTATCATCTATTGGGGTTTTCAATTTATTGGGGTAAAAACTTTGCCGTTTTAAAAGATTAAACTTTATCTTTTTTATAAACTCTCTCTTGTCCGCTATGATAAATTCTTTTTATCGCTGTCAAAGATTTTTTCTCGAAAACAATTTTTATACGATATTCATCTGTTCCATCAACCAGAAATAAATCTTTTTCAATTGGAGTCAGTAAAAGCGTAACGATATTATTCCATCTGTAATATAAATTATCCCCTTCATATACTAGTTCCGATTTTCCATATTTGCCTTGATATGATTTTAAAATAGCACTGTCAACATGCAATGGCTTTTGTCTGTTTTTAATAACCGGAATAAACCAATCAAGATTGTTTAATGAATCTTTATTTTTTAATGACAGATTTTTCAAGGCTAATAAATGAGACGTACTTATTGCTTCTTCACTCTTACATGGAACATCAGGAATCACACCTTTTCCTTCAAAATCCAGATTGGTAACGGGATCTTTCACTTCGCCAAAAGGTATATTTACAGAAAAACCATTTGATATTCCTACACGGTTTATTGGATGTGCACCTCCAGCTGTTTTTTCGCCCACAATGGTTACACGTTTTAAATTTTGAAGCGAATAACTCATCCACTCAGCAGCCGAAAACGTAACAGAACTTGTTAGAATATAGATGTCTATATCGGCCAAACGTTTACCTGGAACAGACGGAAGCAGCCACATTTCTCTTTCTATTTTTTTTCTGTTTTTCTCGTAATAATAATATTTATAAAGCGGTAATTCTTTATTCGAATAGAAATAACTGCTAATAAACTGCCCCATTTCCATTGCTCCGCCATTATTTTTACGCAAGTCAATAATCAGCGCATCTGTATTATTTAAAAACTGCATAACAGAAGCTGCTGTTTCACTGCCAATTGCAGGATCTTCAAAATAATCAAATGCCAAATAACCAATATTTCCTTCTAAAATACGTGCTTGCTGAAATCCGAAATTCTTGTTTTTTGCCTCAATTAATTCGGCAGCTTTGATTTTTTCCTGTGCTTTTTTATCTTCATTTTTTTGCAGAGGATCTGACCATTCCGGATCATACATTACTCTAAAATGTAAATCTTTGCTAACCTCTAAAAGATCCATAGTCAATTTTAAAGCAAATTCATTTGGCGTTATACTGTTTTTATAAACTCCTGCATTATAATTCTCTTTCAATTTTTTCTGAATACTTTCAATCGCATTCGGTCTAATGTAAAATTCTTCGAGTTCTTTACCCAGCGAATCGATAACTTGTTTTTTATTTAACTCCGTAAAATCAGGTTCTTTTTGTGCATATACACCAATTGATAACAGCAGTAATATCAGATTTATAAGTTGTTTCATCTTTATTATTTTTTACAATTTGAAATTATTTTATGCAGTAATTTATCCAGTAATTCAATTTCGTCGAGTGATAATCCGTTCAGGGCAGTTTTTCGGTTTAGGTTAAAAACAGGCGTTAGCAAAACAATAGTTTCCCTGCCTTTTTCAGTAATTACAAGCTTTGATTTTCTTTTATCAATTTCATTTGCTTCTCTTATCAAATAATCTTTTTTGACCATTAATTCGATAATTCTGGTAACGGAAGCATTATCCTTAAAAATTAATCTGGCTATTTCTATTTGAGAAATTTTTTCATTTTCATTTAAGATAATTAATACCAAACATTGATCAACCGTAATGTCACTTACTACTTTCTCTATGTTTTTTTGGCAAACTTTCCTGTATTCTTTTATAGCCTGTTCTATGGTATAAAGAACTGTTCCTGTTGGATTTTTCTGCTTCATTTTAAGCCATTTACATTTAAATTTATTTGATATATCAAATATATACAATTATTTGATATATCAAATAAAATATTTTATACAACAAGCAGTCAGATTTTGATTCTCAGGAAATAACAATTTTCTATTTATTTGAATCAAAAGAGTTTTCTCAAGAAGAATACTTTCCATTTTTGCGGGTTATATTTGTAGTTAACTATACCAATACAATACCACGCAATTATGAGAAAAAGTCTAATGCTGCTTTTAGTAGTAATTCCATTCATTAGCAGTAAAATAACCGCCCAAAGCAAAAGCCAAAAACCCAATATTGTTATTATCAATATGGATGATATGGGTTACGGAGATACGGAACCTTACGGAATGACGGGAATCCCAACTCCGCACTTTAATCAGGTAGCGAAAGAAGGAATGCGTTTGACTAATTTTAACTCGGCTCAAGCTATTTGTACGGCATCGAGAGCGGCATTATTGACAGGATGTTACCCAAACCGAATTGGAATGTCGGGAGTATTGCTTCCGGGAGCAAAACATGCCCTTAATCCAAAAGAAGAAACGATTGCTTCACTTTTGAAAAAATCAGGCTATAAAACGGCTAATTACGGCAAATGGCATTTAGGAAATAATTTGCCATACTGGCCAACAAATTATGGATTTGATGAGTTTTTCGGGATTCCGTATTCTCATGATGTATGGCCAATTGATTACGATGGCTATTCATTAGTAACCGATCCTAAAGATCTGCGTTCTACCTTTCCTCCTCTTCCATTAATCAGCAATACGACTATTGTAGATACTATTAAAAACATTAAAGAAGCTTCTAAATTAACCACACTTTTTACAGAGAAAGCAGTTGGTTTTATCAAAAAAAACAAAAAACAGCCGTTCTTTTTATATCTCACACATCCTTTGCCGCACGCACCTTTAGCAGTTTCAGACAAATTTAAAGGCAAAAGTGATTTAGGTTTATTTGGAGATGTTATTATGGAAATTGACTGGTCTATAGGCGAAATATTAAAAACTTTAGACCAAGAAGGACTGACTAAAAATACGGTGGTAATTATAACCAGCGATAACGGCCCGTGGCTCTTTTTTGGTGACAACGCAGGATCATCAGGAGGTTTTAAAGAAGGAAAATCAACTACTTGGGAAGGAGGAACCAGAGTTCCGTTTTTGATTCGCTGGCCCGGAAAAATAGAAGCCGGAACTGTAAACGGATCTCTTATGACGAATATGGATCTTTTACCAACAATTGCCGACATAACCAAATCTGCTTTACCCGAAAATAAAATCGATGGTCTGGATTTTCTTTCGTTACTGACCGGAAAAACGAATAAAGGCCCTAGAGATACTTTCTATTATTATTTTGGTGTAGGAAGCAATAATCTTGAAGCCATTCGATACAAACACTGGAAACTGGTTTTTCCGCACAAAAGCACATCATACAATAAAAATCTTCCCGGAAAAGGTGGTTTGAGAGGCAAAGGCGCAGTAGTTGAAGTTCCGCTTGCTTTGTATGATCTGGCGCATGATCCGGGTGAAGTTCGCGATGTTCAGGAATTATATCCTGAAGTTGTAGCACAAATTCAAAAAATAGCCGAAACGGCAAGAGAAGATCTTGGTGATGATTTGAATAATAAAGTCGGAAAGAATGTTAGGAAACCTGCAATTGTTGAATGAGTTTTTTGTGAAATGTAAAAATATGCCACAAAGTCTCTAAGTCGCAAAGGTTTTTTTCTCATTTTTATGTCATTTCGACGAAGGAGAAATCGCACTAGAAGCTCGACAAAGATTGGCGATTCCCTTTGTAGATTCACGAGTGCGATTTCTCCTTCTTCGAAATGACAAACAATACGCTTTAGAATATAAAATCAATTGCCTCCAGCTTTAGCTGGAGGTCTATATTTAGATAACAAAAAGGCTTTAGCCAAACTTTACTAGTTCGGCTAAAGCTTTTTTCTTTGCTTATATTTCTCCATCCAGCTAAAGCTGGACGCTATTGAATATTTTTTTTTAAACTAAAAATTTTGTTTACACCTAACTAAAGCTGGACGCAATTGAATATTATCTTAAACAAAAATCTTTTTAATCCTTTTAATCTGTGGCTAAAAAAATAAAAAAAATTAGTGCCTTCGAGCCTTAACGGCATAACCCTAAACAACAAAATAAGGCGATAAAATATCCTCAAAATTATATAATCCCTTTTTCTTATCTTTTAAATTCTCGACAACAAAAACAACACCATTTCCAAAAGCTTCCCTTGAAATCGATTCGTGAATTAAACGAACTGTTTGATACGGAAATCCAAAGATAACTTCATGTTTTCCTACGATTCCCCCTGCCCTAACCGAATTAATATTTTCTGTTTCAACATCAAGTGCTTCGGCAATTTTTATCGCAGTTCCAGATGTTCCTTGTTTCTTCTTAAAATGCTCTTCGTTTACTTCGATATCAACCCACGGCGCAATTTTCTTTAAAAACTTAGCAGCAAACAATAAATAATTGACGCCCAAAGTAATATTTGGAGACCAAAAAACAGTTGTTTTATCAGCCAGTTTTTTAAGCAGTTTCAACTCTTTATCCTTGTAATGTGATATGGCAGAAATAATTTTTACATTTTTCTTTGCTGCAGACTCTCCGTAAATATAAATTCCTTCATTCGAAGAAAAATCAATGATCGCATCTACAGGATGTTTCTCCAGTAAATCGTCAATACTGGTAGTTGAACTTGAATAAATTAAACCAGGTTCTTTAGACTCAATTCCAAAAAACTCCGGAACAGATCTGTGTTCTAAAACCTTACTTTGTCTTAAAACCCATTCCAGCGAGAATTTTTTATTTTCCAGTAATATTGATGCTACTGATTTTCCAGTCTTTCCGAATCCGATTAATCCTATTTTCATATTTTATTTTTTAATTTGAGTATGAAACTCGTTAGCAGAAATTGGGTATTGTTAAGATAAAATACAATTGGAGAAATTGCTTAAAAAATATCCTGACAAATAACCTTATTTCATAAAAATAGGAAAATTATAACAAGCCATCTAGCAAAAAATGCTATTTATAACATTTAATATACTTGTTAACAGGAAATATTTTGTTATTTGATTTTTTATCCGAATAAAATTGGAATGAACTTTTAGACTGGCACTTTATCTTTTTGCAGCTAAATTTTTACGGTATTTTTTTCAACAATTTTTGTTCGTAATATTCAAAAAAAATACCAGTAAAAAAAGGGTTTTGTGATGTACAACTAAACATATTTTCTGTAGTTTTATGACCTGATACCCCCAAATCAATTAAGTAAAGAATGGCTTACAACAACAACGAATTACTTCGGTTTTTAGATGCACAAAATAAATTGTATCTAACTGCTCTTGATGAAATTAAGAAAGGTAAAAAGGAATCTCCGTGGATGTGGTGCATTTTTCCGCAGATAAAAGGAATGGGTTCCAGCGATACATCAAAATTCTACGAAATTAAAAATGCCGACGAAGCAATTGCTTTCCTTGAGCATCCAATTTTAGGAAAACACCTTATTGAAATAACAGAAGAATTGGTCAAAAAAGACGAACTGGAAGCTGTAGATATATTTGGTACACCCGATGTTGAAAATTTGCAATCGTGTATGACGCTTTTTGCAAGCATTCAAAATTCAGAGCCGGTTTTTCAGGAAGTATTGCATAAATATTTCGATGGATCTTCTGATTTTCATACGCTGCAACTATTGTACAGTAATTTGTAAAATCAATAAATTCAGGCGGTTTACTGGTATTTCATTAAAAATATAATGTTGTATTAGTGTATTTCTAAATTAAGATATTTATATTTGCAACACTGTTGCGTTTATTTGTTTCATAATGAAACGGTTAAATAACGCAGCAGAAATACCACCGAATGAAAAAGAAAATCGTAGTTGTAAATTTACTGATGTCTTTTGCAGTATTGTTCGCCATGCTGTTTCAGACGGTTCACTCCTACGAGCATATTTTAAGGCAGGCTTCAGAGAAACACTGTGAGCATAAAACTATCGCTGGACAAAAGCAAATAACGCACAGCCATTCGGTTGATGCTAATTGTCATATTTGCCATTTTGCCTTTAGTACCTTTATTCCGAATTCTTTTCCGGCATTATCATTTCAAAAAATAACGGTCGAAACCTCTTATAAATTCTTTTATTCGAAGGTTTATTCGACATTTTTTAAAGGCAGTCTCTTTGCACTGCGCGCGCCTCCCGCATTCATTTAATTTACTACATTTTACTTCTTTAAATAAAAACAGCTTTTTACCTATTCAATAAAATGGGTAAAAGGAAATACTGTTTTATAGCTGTTTTAGTTTCTTTATTGGAACTCAAATCAGCCTTTTTATCTCTGTAGTAAATTACCACTTCTCAAAATTATAAATTCATAATCAAGCCTTTACCAATCAGGTAAAAGCCTGAGATTTCTATATCTGTTTTAAAATCAATTTACCCAAATACATAAAAACTATGCTTACAGCAAAAAATCTCACCAAGAAATATGGTGATCATACGGCTTTGAATTCTTTAAACTTAACCATAAACGAAGGCGAAATTTTTGCGCTTTTAGGACAAAACGGCGCCGGAAAAACAACTACAATTAATCTTTTTTTAGGCTTTATTGAACCAACTTCTGGAGAATTAGAAATCAATAACATTTCGGTTACTCAAAACAATCAGGAAACCAAAAAACACGTTGCTTACATTCCCGAAACTGTAATGCTTTATCCCAATTTAACGGGTTTAGAAAACCTAAAATTCTTTTCGTCTTTAGCAGGATTCAAATATTCTGCGGGCGAATTAACTTATTTCCTTAATAAAGCAGGTTTACAGGCCGCAGCTCACGATCAAAACTTAGGCGGATATTCTAAAGGAATGCGCCAGAAAGTGGGAATTGCCATTGCGATTGCCAAAAAAGCAAAAGTCCTTTTACTAGACGAACCTACTAGCGGTTTAGATCCTAAAGCTTCAAATGAATTTTCGCAGATTTTAAAAGAACTTTCTGCCGACGGAACAGCAATTTTAATGGCAACGCATGACATTTTCAGAGCCAGAGAAGTCGCTTCTCACATTGGCATCATGAAACAGGGAAATTTAGTCACGGTAATCGAAGCCGATAAAATCTCAGCAAATGAACTCGAAGACTTGTATTTACAAACCGTTTAAAGGAAAAGGTATTTCCAACCAAAATATAAAATGAAACATATAATTCTCTTTTTATTTTTAATAATCACTGCGCATTCCATACAATCACAAACTAACAAAAGAAATACAGACAGTATTGTTCAGGATTCTGTTAAAATGGCCCGAAACGAATTACAAACTGTTGAAATCGTGGGACGTTCGACAAAAAAATACACCAGCGATTATTCGTTTGCCGCCACAAAAACAGCCGCTTTAAACAAAGATATTCCGCAGTCTATCTCAACTATAACCAAAGAACTTATTACAGATAAAGGTGCTTTTTATCTCGCCGATGCCGTAAAAATGGCAAGCGGTGTAATTCCCGCAAGTTATTACAATCAATACACGATTCGAGGCATTAGCCAGAATGAAGAAGGACAGATTATCAACGGAATGCGAACACGTCAGTATTATTTTTTACAGCCTTTAACGAGCAATATCGAACGTGTTGAAGTGATTAAAGGCCCGTCGAGTGCGACATTTTCATCTGTAGATCCGGGCGGAAGCATTAATATGGTGACCAAAAAACCTTTGGCAGTTGACCGAAAAGAAATCAGTATGAGCGTTGGGAGTTTCAGCACTTTACGCGGAACACTTGATTTTACAGGCCCTTTAAACGAATCAAAAACACTTTTATATCGTGTAAACGGTGCGTATCAGCAGGCAAAATCGTTTCGTGATTTAGTCAATAATAAATCGTTTTTGATTTCGCCTTCCTTCAGTTATATCCCAAATGAAAAAACAGCCATTAATACGGAGTTGATTTTGAGCGATATGAACGGAAATCTTGACAGAGGCCAGCCTATTTTGGGTGCCGTTGCCGGAAAAACAAGTTTAAATAAAACCCCAATCAGTTTAAATCTGGGAGCTCCGAGTGATTTTTTTAAGTCGAAAGAAATGATTTTGATGACCAATTTTGCTCATAAATTCAGTTCTAAAATTGGTTTTAATGCATCATACATGAAACAAACCTGGACAGAAGATCTTCAGGAACACAGAACTACAAATGCATTTGCGGTCGATATTAACAATCAGCCTGTTATAAGTATGGCGATGATGCAGTTTGTGCAGCGTCAGCAAAATTGGGATATCGACAATTTGAATGCTTTTTTAAACTTCGATTTCAAAACCGGAAAACTTAAACATAAATTACTAACGGGTTACGATTTAAGCAGTTGGAATAAAAATAAAGGCGGCGGACAAAATGCAGCCAGAGGTTATTTATTAAAAGACGGTACGGTTGCGAGTTCTTTTGTTTTGGCGAATGCCTCAAATTATCAAACTATTACAGTTGACGGCGTTGTGTTGCCAAAACCAAATGTGGAGTATTTCAACTTGAATAATCCAACTTATAAAATTACAAGCCCGGAAGATTATACGCTGAATGTTCGAACTGCGCTTCCATCGGCATTAACGACTACAAATGCGGTTTACATTCAGGATCAGATTCAATGGGAAAAATTTACTTTTTTATTGGGTTTACGAAACGAATGGTTTGAAGATATTACGAACTATGAAACCAGCAACGAACTGAAAGTCAAAAAAACAGCTTTACTGCCAAGGGTTGGAATTACTTATGCGGTAAATAATGCGATAAATGTGTACACGACTTATCTCGAAGGATATCAGCCGCAATCAAATACCGTTACTTTAATGCCTCAAACGGGTTCATTGCCAGCAGGAAGTTTGTTTGATCCACTTAAAAGTGATTTGAAAGAAGTGGGAATAAAAACGACTTTTTTAGACAACTCAATGAGTTTTAATGCGGCGATTTATGAAATCAGACAACGCAATATTTTAATGAATGCCAATGCCCCTGTAAATCCTGATTTATTGGTTACAAGAGGCGCAGAACGAAGCCGTGGTTTTGAATGCGATTTAGCAGGTTATATTACGCACGACTGGCAGATAAATGCTTCCTACAGTTATATCGATGCAGAAATTATCAAAGACAATAACCCTGCTTTAATTGGTGCCAGAAAACAAAACACACCAAAAAACAGCGCGAATTTATGGACTCGCTACAACTTTGCTTCGGATTCTGCTTTGCAGGATTTAGGAATTGGTCTTGGAATGCAGTATCAAAGCTCGAAAGTGCCTTGGTTTACAAGAGATTTTACACTTCCTGATTTTACCATTTTTGACGCGGCTTTGTTTTATAAACCAAGTAAAAGTAATGTGCAGATTGCTGTAAATGCAGGCAATTTATTGAACAAAACGTATTGGCTTGGCGCGCAGAATTACTTGCGTTTGTTTCCCGGAAGTCCAAGAAACGTAAGCCTTACCGTAACTTATAAATTTTAATTCGTTGAGATGAAAAATATTTAAACACATAGAAACATAGAATTTAAGCCTCAAAAGAAGTATTTCACTTGCATAATCTTGTCATTCCGAGGAACGAGGAATCTTCGCAAGAAACTCTACAAAGATTGGCAACTCACTATGCGGAGCTACTTACGAAGATTCCTCGTTCCTCGGAATGACAAGATTGTGGTAACTATGTGTTAGAAACTAGTTTCTTTTTATAGTCTTTTTTAAGATTCCAAAAAGCTATGTTTCTATGTGTTTAAACAAATTACACTCAACAGATAAATTTTAATTAATATGAAATTATTACATAAAGAAATACTCATAGCCAGACATTTTAAAAACTCAGTTTTTAAAAATTCGGCGATTTATATTATTACACTTTTTATTGGTGCGCTGCTTTTATTCGCCGCTTTTTCAGGCTGGGATAATTACAAAAGCCAAAACGAAACCAGCGAAAAATACCAGCATGAATCCCGCGAAGACTGGCTGAAAAATCCAGACAAAAATCCGCATAGAATGGCGCATTACGGAAATTTTGCTTTTAGAAAAAGTACCTCTTTAAGCGTTTTCGAATTTGGGATGGAACCGTTTTTCGGAAATGCTATTTTTCTGGAAGCGCACAAACAAAATACAGCCAATTTCTCTGAAGCCGGATTCTCAAACAGTATGCTCCGTTTTGGAGAAATCAGTATTGCCATGGTTTTGCAGGTTTTACTGCCTTTACTGATCTTTTTTGTGGGCTTTAATTCAGTCGCTTATGAAAGAGAAAACGGAACTTTAAAAATTCTTTTAAGTCAGGGAATTAATTGGAAACAGCTTTTGTTGGGTAAAATCCTTGGAATTGCAAGCGTTGTTATGCTGCTTTTTGTTCCAACCATTATTGTATTGGTTTTGATTTGGTTACTGCTTCAGGACTTTTCCATTTCGGCAGATGAAGCAATTAAAATGGTATTGTTTATTGGGTTTCATTTTATTTATCTGATGTTCTTTTGTGTTGTTGCTGTTTTGGTTTCAGCGTCAAGCAAAACCTCAAAAAAAGCGTTGGTTTCTTTAATTGGAATCTGGTTGATTTTAACCATAATTCTGCCAAGAACAACGCAGGCAATTGGAGCTTATTTATATCAAGCGCCTTCGAAAATTCAGTTTAACAGCGATATCGAAAAAGACATCCTGAAACAAGGCGACAGTCATAACCCAAATGACGTGCATTATAAAGCGATAAAAGATTCTTTATTACGCGTTTACAAAGTCGATTCGGTACAAAAACTTCCTTTTAATTATTCCGGCTTTATTATGACCGAAGGCGAAAGAATCAGTTCGGATATTTATAATAAACATTTAGAAGATCTTCTAAAAATTTACGAAAAACAAAATAGTTTTTCTAAAGCTGTTTCATTCGTAAATCCATACATCGCCATGAAAAACTTATCGATGGGATTATCCAATACAGACTATGATTCGTATATCGATTTTCAAAAGCAAGCCGAGCAATACCGTTACGATATGGCGCAGAAAATGAATGGGCTGCAGATCAAATACATCAGTAATAAAAAACCCGGGCCAAACGATAAACCGCTCACAATTGGCAAAAAACACTGGGCCATTATTGGAGAATTTCATTATGAACCCAAAACAGTTTGGGAAGTCTTAAAGACCGAAATCACTGCTATCATCTCCATATTGCTATGGATAATTCTGCTGTTTGTTTTGATCAAAATTGCTGCTAAAAACCTAAAAGCCATTTAATATGTTAGTTCTCTTATTTAAAAATTTCATCCGCTCAAAAGGTACCAAAATTGGCTTACTTTTTTTATTAATCATTGGCTTTATAAGTCTTTTAATTGGCCGTCAGTTTCAGGAAAAACAGCAAAATAATATTACCGAAGCGGCCGTTTACCAAAAAGAACATATTGCCAGAAACGCCGCTTTTCATAAAGACGAAATTGGACTCCTGCTCTATTACATCAAGTTTTCATTGGTCAATACTACTTTACCAATCAGCAGTTTAGCAATCGGACAGCGTGATGTGAATCCATCGATTCAAAGTGTTACGATTCGGGGTCTGGAAGCGCAGAAATACGATTCGGAACTCAATAATCCGAGTAATCTTTTATCCGGAAATATCGATTTTAGTTTTGTGCTTTTGTATTTGTTTCCGCTTTTGATTATTGCTTTTTCATATAATATTATTTCCGAAGAAAAAGAATCAGGAACCTGGAAAATCGTGGCAACGCAAAGCCCGAATACCTTTTTATATATTTTAAAACTGTTTTATGTTCGTATTTTAAGTTTAATTGCACTTTTGTCTTTTCTACTTTTTATTGCTGCTTTTCTTTTGGAAATCCCTATTGACAAAGCGTTTATACTATTTTACGGAATCGCCGTTTTGTACATTTTATTTTGGTATGCAGTTTGTTTTTTCATTGTTTCACTTCAAAAAAATTCGAACTTCAATGCTGTTATTTTATTAACGATCTGGCTGTTTCTAATTATTATTCTTCCAGCTGGAATCAATACCTATATAATTAACAAATATAAAGTTCCCGAAGCTTTAGAATTAACGCTTACGCAGAGAAATGCCTACCACGAAAAATGGGATATGGATAAACAGCAAACGCTGGATAAATTCTACAAACATTATCCGCAGTTTAAACATTATACTTTACCGGAAAGTGAATTCAGCTGGCTTTGGTATTATGCCATGCAGCAAATGGGCGATGATGAATCTGCTGTACAATCCAAAGAATTAGAGTCGAAATTAGAACAGCGAAATAATGCCAGCGAATTAATTGCGCAGTTTATTCCAACATTGCATACTCAGATTCAATTGAATGAAATTGCAAAATCAGACTTGAGAAACCAGCTTTTATTTTTAAAAGAAACGAATCAATTTCATGAAAAACTAAGACTGCATTTTTATCCCAAGATATTTGATAATGCAGCAGTTAATCAGCAAAAATGGGAGAACTTTAAAGTGGAAACGTTTCATGATAAATCAGAAACTAGTTATGTAAAGGCGTTTTTGCCATTACTGCTTTTTAATTTACTGTTAATTGGTTTTGGGTGGAGGAATTTTAAACGTTGAGTTTTTTTTCCGCAAAGGCGCAAAGGTTTACGCAAAGCTCGCAAAGCTATATGTTTAACTGTTTTTTTAACGCAGAGAGCGCAAAGGTTTTACGCAAAGTTCGCTAAGGTTAGTAAAAGAAAAAGTCTTTTTGCAAAGTTCACAAAGCTATATTTATACACATAGCTTTGTGAACTTTGAGTTTATAAAACTCCCTTGTACAAAATCTTTGCATCCTTTGCGAAAAACCTTTGCGTTACTTTGAGCTAAAAACTACATTTCAATAAAAAAGCTTTGCGAACTTTGCGAAAAACCTTAGCGTGCTTTGCGGTAAAATTCACAAACCTAACAGTAAAAAAATAACAGAAAATTATTTTCATTTTTTAAAGAAAGATATTAGTATTTTATTACTTTTAGCGAAAATTTAGAAATAAAACTGTTAAATATAAGCCCCAAATTATAATTAATGAAAAAACTACTTTTAATAAGTATATTAGTTCTTGCTGTTTTTTATGCCTTTAGAGAGATCGTTTATAAACCCTATATGTGGAAAAAAGCGATGAACACCCCAGAACATCGATTGCAAATGGGAAGTTTTCTTTTTAGCAAACAAACCGGTTCAAATGGAAGCCAGAGTTCACAATTCAATTATCTTATTTTTAAAGTAGTCGAAATAAACGGCGATTATGTTCGCCTTTCTCCTATTCGGCAATTATCTGAAAAAGGAAAACTTAAATCCTCAGATTTTTCTTTTACAAGAGAAACGTATCGCAGTTTAAAACTAAACATTAAAAAGCTAACGATAACGCCAATTCTCCGCAAAGATTTGTATAAAGAAGGTGCAGATTATACAGTAAACGATTATCTGTTAAACAAATATCCTTCCTTAAAAAAATCCCGTTATTATTACGAAGAACTTTCAGAATCTGAAAAAAATATCCATTCACCTGCGGAGTATTTTACACTGGTTTATTCTAAAGAAAAAATTATAGAAAAGAAAAAACTAATTCCGTGGATTATCAATAACAGCGATAAACCGGAATTAGCGAAAAGCTTATCTCAAAAAGTAAGTTTGATTCTTAATTAGCTGCTAATATTTAACCGCAAAGAACGCTAAGGTATACGCAAAGTTCGCAAAGTTTTTAGACAAAGCTTTGCGAACTTTGCGTTATTATAAAACCCAGCATATAACAAAAACTAGCGTTCTTTGCGGTTAAAAAAACATACTGGTTAAAACCAAACTAAACCTATTCCTAATAATTTTTACAGAATCATTCGTTATTTGAATTTTATTTAGAATTAATATAAATAAACTTTTATATTTGCCGCTTTCTTAGCAAATCGAAGTACTTTTTAAAATTTACTTATCTTGCTTTCCAAAGTAAATTTCGCTTAATGAACAACAATACCAGTTTTGAATTATCTCTGTTTAAATCCTTTAAGGAAGGAGACGAAACTGCGTTTAAGTATTTCTACGACAAGTATTTTAGAAGAATCCAATCTTTCAGTGTTCAGTTTATTTACGATGCTGACGAGGCCGAAAATCTTGCTCAGGAAGCTTTACTGCATTTATGGCAAAGCAGGGAAAGTGTCGATTCTATAAACGGAATTCAGGCTTTTTTATTTACTTACGCCAAATCAAAATGTTTGAATTTAATTCGCCACAATAAGGTGAAAGATAAATTTAAAAACGACTTACTAAACCACAAAGAAAGAGAGCTGAATATTGAAGTTTTAAATTCGGTACAATTTGACACTTTAGAATTAACCGAATTAGAACGCATCATTCAGGAATCTATCAGCGATCTGCCTCCAAAAACCAGAGAAGTTTTTATAAAAAAACGCTTCGAGAATAAAAAAAATTCAGAAATAGCCGAAGAAATGGGAGTTTCTTTAAAAGCCGTTGAAGCCCACATGACAAAGGCTTTGAAGATTTTAAAAACTAAATTATCCGACTATTTATTCCTAATTTTTATCCTTATTTATAATAATTAAGAATAAAACATAGGGTTTTTTATTTCTGAAGTGTACTAACTATAGTGAGAAGTTTTAAAACTCAAATATGACATCAGAAATAATCTATAAATACCTTTCTAACGAAGCTTCAGAACAAGAAGTTCAGGCACTTTTTGAATGGATTGAAGCATCAGAAGAAAACAAAAAACAATTTATTGCCGTAAAGAAAGCGTGGGTTCTTATCGGCTTATCTGAAAATATTTCGAGTCAGTCTGTTTCGGTAATTCCAATTAAACCAAAAAATAAAATTAGACAGTATTTAAGTTATGCTGCGGTATTTTTATTACTTATTGGTTTAGGAAAAACTATTTTATTATTTACCGATCAATCAAAAGCATCAAAAGAAATTGTTCTGGAACTTGGCGACGGCCGTTTAGAATATTTTTCTGTAAAAAATCAAACTACTTTAGTAAATGATAAAGGAGATTTAGTGGCCAAAAAATTTCCTGATGAAATCATTTATTTTGGTAAAACTTCAAATGACAAAATTGTTTACAATATGCTTAAAGTTCCGTACGGAAAACGTTTCAAACTTAAACTTTCAGATGGAACAGTTGTGAGTTTAAATGCCGGAAGTTCATTACGTTATCCCGAACAATTTGGCCTTAACGGAAACAGAAATGTGTATTTAACCGGTGAAGCATTTTTTGAAGTTGCCAAAGACAAACAACATCCGTTTATTGTAAGCGCCAATCAGGTTGATATTAAGGTTCTTGGGACAAAGTTTAATGTGAGTGCTTATCCTGAAAATCCTACTGTTAACAGTACTTTAATTGAAGGAAGTATTCAAATGTCTGAAACGGCAAATCCATCGAATGTTATTTTGCTGGAGCCAAACCAAATGGCGACATGGCAGAATAATGCTAAAAAAATTACGATTAAAAATGTTGATCCTTCTTTTTATTCTGCCTGGACAAAAGGAGAATTAGCGTTTAAAGACACCCCGTTTTCTACCATCGCTAAAATTATTCAGCGTACCTACGACGTTGAAATTATCAATGAAAATTCTGATTTGGCCAAACAGAATTTTACAGGTACTATTAAAATCAGCGATTCAAGTGTCGAGAATATTTTAGATCTTCTAAAACGCGACACGCCTTTTAATTATTCAATTGAGCACAAAACCATTACGATCACCAATCCTCGATAAAAAAATAAACATGACATTTACGATACCCCCCGTTTTAAGAAAAATTCTGTTTTTCTTAGTCCTACTCATATCTGGATTTAAAGGATTTTCTCAAAATAAACTCATAACATTACATGCAAAAAATAAACCTATCAGCCTAATTATCAAATCAATTGAAGAACAAACTGATTTTAGGATAATTTATAATGCCAGAAAAATTGATGCCGATCAACTGGCCGATTTAGATGTAAATAATGCCACTCTTGAAACGGCTTTAACGCAATTATTAAAAGATAAAAACATTTCGTTTTACATTCAGAAAAAGCAGGTTTTATTAACGAACTCCGCTCCTGCTCCAACTGGCGCTATAAATCAGAATGAAACGGAAAGAATTATAAAAGGAACTGTTTTAAGTGCCAAAGATAAAACACCGCTTCCAGGCGCAACAATTTTGGTGAAAGGAACCGGAATGGGCGCTGTAACGGATTCAAACGGAAAATTCATTTACAAATTAAACGGAAAAAATATCCCTAATACAGTACTTGAAGTGCAGTATTTAGGAATGGAACCGCAAACGCAAAGAGCTGATAATAAAACAGAATTTACCTTTTATCTGGAAGAATTTACAGATGAATTGAGTCAGGTTGTGATTACTTCCTCTTACGGAACTAAAAAATTAAAGGAAGAAATTGTTGGGAGTATTTCAACTATAACCGCTAAAGATATTCCGGTGCAGCAGGCATCTGAAAGTGTTGACAAAATGCTCGAAGGCCAAATTGCCGGAGTTTTAATCGAAAATACCTCTGGCGTTGGCGGGCCAGTTAAAATCAATGTTCGCGGACAAGGAACTTTAAAATCATTAAGTAATTCTATTTTAGGAACTTCAACTCAGCCTTTAATTATTGTTGATGGTGTGATTTTGAGTGAACAAGGCGGAATTGACAGTGAATATTTTGACGGCGGAAGACTTGCCGAAGGATTATCGAATCCGCTTGCGATGATTGGTACTGATAATATCGAAGATTTTACGGTTCTTAAAGATGCCGCAGCTGTTGGTATTTATGGTGCTGACGGTGCAAATGGTGTAATTTTAATTACTACCAAAAAAGGAAAACCGGGAAAAACTAAATTTAGTTTCTCGAACCAGCTTGGGGTTTCTTCGGCCATTAATCAAATCAAATATTTAAGCGGAGAACAATATACAGAACTACGAAACGATTATTTAAAAAATACTTCGCCCGGAAGTGCACTTCTTCCGTACAATGGCGTCAATACGAATTGGTTTGATCTGCTTAACAAAACCGGAATTTATAATAAATATAACTTTAGTCTTTCGGGTGCTGATTCTAAGTTTTCATACCGAACAAGTTTAACGTATTTAAATATTGATGAACCGCAATTAGGCAACACAACTAAACAACTTAATGGAGGAATTAATTTAGGATACAGACATTCTAAATGGAATATAAACTTGTCTTTAAACCCGAGTTTTATTAAAAAAGATGCTCCAAATATTTATTATGATTTTGCTTATCTGCCTACGATAGCACCGAGAAATGCCGATGGTTCTTACACAAATACTGGCGTTTCGGGCGGAAATACAGGAGGAAATCCGTTAGCGGCAATTGAGCAAAACCGAAATATTACAGAGACTTTTGGAATTTTGGGAAGTTTAAATTTAGGATATGATCTCAACGAAAACATAAAATTTGCCACTCTATTTGGTATTGATTATGTGGATAAAGAACAGGATCGCTATTTTTCTGGAGAAAATGAAAGCGGACAAAACAACGGAACTTTTGTATTAGGCGGAAACACCTATCCTAACTGGGGAAGAAGGCTTTTTAACAACCGAAATTCTACCAAATGGAACTGGCAGGGACAAATGTTATTTGACAAGGAAATCAATAAAAACAATAAAATTGATGGGGTTTTAGGTTTTGAACTTTCGGAAGAAAAAGCCAATTTTGATTATGCATCCGCATCAGGTTTTGTGAATCCGAATGTACTTAACAGAATCGAAGATGCCATACAGGATGACAATACATCAACGCCAAATGTCGATGAATCAAAAGCAAGGCAGGTACGCGGGGCCGAAATAAGTTACAACTCCAGAGTTTCGGCATTTGCCCAGATCAACTACAATTACAAAAAGAAATATTATGCTTTGGCTAATATTCGTCGTGACGAAAGTTCTGTTTTTGGCGATGATACAAACGTTGCCTTCAACAGCGGTGCGGGTTTGGCATGGATTATCAGCAATGAAAATTTCCTTAAATCAAGTTCGTGGGTCGATTTCTTAAAACTTAAAATCAGTTATGGTTCAACCGGAAATTCCAGAATTGGTTCTTACCGATCAAAAGGACTTTATACGGTTGTTGATAACGGATATAATGGCGATTTAAGTGCTTCATCTTCAATATCTCCAAATGGAAATTTGAGCTGGGAGAAAAACCTAAAGTTTAATACCGGATTTGATTTTAATGTATTCAATTTCGCAGAACTTTCTTTAGAATATTATTACGACAGCTTATCTGATTTAATTACGGCACGTGATATTCCAACAGAAACCGGATACAGTACCGTTCAGCTAAATGCGTCTGATATGTACAATAAAGGTTTTGAATTTACTACAAGATTAAAATGGTTTCAAAAAGGGAATTTTAAATGGAGCACTTCCTTTAATATCTCAACTGTAGACAATAAAGTAACCAATTTGGTAGGTTTAGGCAGTGATTATTCATTGGCTAATATTGCTTTGGCACAAAAAATTGGCTACAGTACTACAACAATTTGGGGCGTAAACTGGATAGGCGTTGATCCTGCAACAGGACGTGATCTTATCAAAAAAAATGGACAGGTTTATGATGCTGTAACTTATAACCGTTTGTTTACCAATGCTGACTGGGAACCTATTGGAGATTCGCAGCCCAAAGCGTTTGGAGGTTTTAGCAACATAATTACGTATAAGGACCTTACTTTATCTGTAAATGGTTCTTTTCAGCTTGGCGGAGACAAACTTGTTTCTGATGAAATTATTTCTAAGTACAGCATAACTTCAAACAGAAACATGTCTGTAAATGCATACGATTACTGGAGAAATCAGGGAGATATTGCTACACAGCCCGCTCCAAGCAACAATACGCTGCTTTCAAATATGAGTAAATATGTTTATGATGCGACATATATCAAAATCAACAATATTAATTTAAGTTATAATGTTCCGGTAAAAAACACTTTTCTGGACACGCTGACCATTTTTGCCGATGTTTCGAATGCATTTTACTGGTACAAAGAAAAAAGCCCGTCGGGCATGAACGGTATCAGAGAGTTTAGCTACACTTATCCACAAGCCAGAACTATTTCATGTGGAATTAATACAAAATTTTAAAAAGATGAAATACTTTAAAAATATAACCTTATTTAAAATGCCAGCTATTTTTGCAATTCTGTTTTTATTGCAAAGCTGCAGCGATTTTTTAGAACAGGAACCAGGAAGACAAATTTCGATTACAGAACAATTAAAAACAAAAGAAGGTGTTTTACAGTCGGTTAACGGTATGTACAGAGCGCTTGAATCGAATTTACGCGGCAATAGCTTTACTGTTTATGCAGATCTTCAGGGCGGGAATTTAAAATTTACACCTTCGCGAACAGAAAGCACAAAAGGACAAATCAGTGTTCCTGCTTCTGTATTAAACATTTATTCGTTTGATGATATTTCGAATACTTCAAATATGGCTTCTTTTTACAGTAATAGTTACACCGTAATTAATCAAAGTAATTTGATATTGGAATTTACAGATGCCTTAACAGATGCTACAGAAGCCGAAAAAAATCAAATAAAAGCCGAAGCTTTAACCGTGAGAGCTTACATGCACTTTTTATTAAGCGAAGTGTACAGTCAAAATTATGGTTTTACAGATAATGCTTCTCATCCCGGAATTGTTTATAGTTTAGAATCTTTAAATGAAGGATTAAAATATCCTGCAAGAGAATCTCTATCAAATACTTATAATTTAATTATTGATGATATTACAGCAGCTTTAAATCTTTATTCTGATACTACATTGTTAAGCGGTCCAGTTTATTCCTATTTTACCAAAACAAGCGCAAAAGCTTTATTGGCGAGAGTATATTTATCTAAAAAAGACTGGAAAAATGCCTACGATACGGCAAATGATATTATTACAAATTCAGGTAAAATTTTAGTAACTACTGCTGATTATATTGCGCAATGGGATCAGCCCGATCTTCCGATTTCAGAAATTCTGTTTGAATTATCAATTCCAAGATCAGATGACGGAACTGCGAGCAGTTCATTATCTGCTTTTTATGGTTATACTTCTTTAACTTCTTACGGAAATTTTGCGGCTTCTCAGGATTTAATTGATCTGTATGAAACATCAGACATTCGCAAACAGCTGTTTTTGGTTCAGCCCATCTCTACAATAGTTGATTTACAGCCTCAAATCCTAAATTATTATTTCACTAAAAAATTTCAAGGAAATCCCGGATATGCTGCTTTTCGTTTAAGTGAACAATACTTAATTCGTGCCGAAGCCGCCCTTGAATTGAACAACACAGATCAGGCAAAACAAGATATCAATACGATTAGAACCCGTGCAAATGCAAGTGTTTTACAAAATACCGAAAACCTAAAAGAAGCTATCTTTTTAGAAAGACGTAAAGAGCTTTGTTTTGAAGGACATTTACTTTTTGATATTAGCAGATACAAAAAAGACATTTCAAGAAACGACGGCTGTATTTCGCTGAACTGTAGTCTTACCTACCCTTCGCCTAAATATATTTTACCAATACCGCGCAGCAACATTAATCTTAACCCAAACCTGAAACAAAATGAATCGTATTAAAATTATATTTCTATTTAGTATTGTTACGGCACTTGTATCTTGTTCTAAGGACGATTACAGATTTGAATCTCAAAACATAGATCCGTTTGTAAGGTTTAATTTTCTGGCAAGCAATGCGGGCGTTCCGTTAGAATATCCGGCGGTAAGCACCACAATTCAGCCTTCTGCTAGTTATGATAACGAATCGGTTAAGACTTTAAAAGTTCCGGTTACTTTAACTTCTACAGCTTTAAAATCGTCTGTTTTGGTTAATTTCAGTGCTGCGACTTCTGGAGATATTACCAGTTTCAGTCTTGAACCAAAAACCGAATTGACATTTGAAGGAACTAAACTTACGGATACCATTTTTGTTTCTTTTGATAAAAGATGGGCCGATAAACAGTCTATTACTTTAAAATTAGAAAATGCATCAGATCCTGATATCCATATCGGAAACTTGAATACGTATGCTCCAAATAATGTTTTTACCATCAATTTAGGAGAAATAAGCACGGTTTATACTTTTCCGGTAAAAGACTTAATTGTAAAAGGAGAAGTTGGCGAAAAGATTGATTTTAAAGTAAATTTTCCCAACGGATTTATTCCGTCGGAAATTGAAAATGCTTCGATATTCAAGTTTCAAAATGGTTTTGAATATTCTTTAACGCATGATGATTTTGGCGATAACAGAAGCTCTATTACGTATCATTTAACGCTTTTAGAAGATATCCAAAATGATGATGCCCGTTACGAAACAAAAATTAATCTTATCAATATTCCCAATTATGTTGCCACAGGAAATACGAGTTTGACAGTTGTAAAACCAATAAAATCGCCAAGAGATATTCAGGCAAATCCGGCTTCAAAATTTACAGATCCAACAAATGCCTTTTATTTAACCTACGGCGAGCACTGGTTTGATAAAGACGGGACTTGCGCCTGGCAGACTTTCAATGCGTTAACTTTTCCGGTTGTTGTGACAAAAGACAATGAAAATGCTATACTTTACAGCGACAAAGGCACAGCAAACCCAAATGACGATGTATATCACGATGCTTTCAAAATAGGTTTTAATGTTGCGAGCGGAACGAATACGGTCAATTCTTTTGGTTTAAAAAGATGGTTTTCTAACGAAAGCGGTTCTGCAGCAGTTTCTCCCGGATTTAATATTACATCGGCTTTAGAATTTTTTCCTGAAAACGGAAACAGCAAAACACAGGGAACTGTTCTGGTTATTCCGCAGGATTTAACAATTGGATCGAATAAAGACAATACGTATATCATTGCCATTTCTGGTGAAGGAACTTACAAAGAAATCAGCAACGGCTTGTATGAGATTTCTTTTGAATTAAAACTGACAAACGATAAACTTTTTGGAGGAACCGTTTCAACGCAATACCGAATGTTTAATAACAGAGTGTATCCTAAACCTGCGGCTTTAAGTATTAACTGCCCGAAAGAGGTAACTTTATAATTGTTTCAGGTTTCAGGTTTCAAGTTTCAAGTTGCCTCAGAACCTGAAACTTGAAACCTGAAACAAATCAAAAAAAAATGAAAAAACTAATCCTCCCTCTCCTATTCCTGCTGAGTTTAACGGCTTATAAAAGCATTGATCAGCCGGATTATATTGATATTCAGGAATTAAGAAAAATCTATTCCGGCGGTGATGTTTCAAAATGGCCCGCTGCGGAATTACACGAAAGTGTCGATAAATCTAAATTTCAGGATATTGGAGTGCTTCCTGCTGTTCCTTATCCCGATTATAATCCGTATTCGAAGGAAAAAGAAAGTTTGGGAAAGATTCTGTTTTTTGATCCGAGGTTATCGCTCAGCGGGCAAATTGCGTGTGCTTCGTGCCATAATCCGGAATTGGGATGGACAGATAATTTAACGCGTTCTTTTGGTCACGACCGCCAAACCGGAAAACGCAATTCGATGACGATTTTAAACTCGGCCTATGCCAATTCTTTATTTTGGGACGGACGCGCGAAAAGTTTAGAAGATCAAGCACAATTTCCTATTAGTGATCCGCTGGAAATGAATGAAAAACTGACAATTGCTGTCGATAAAATTGCTAAGGTAAAAGGTTATAATTCCTTATTTACAGCTGCTTTTGGAGATAAAAAAGTTTCTTTAGAAAGAATTCAATATGCGATTGCCACTTTTGAAAGATCAATCAATAGTCCGAAAAGTAAGTTTGACCAATTTGTTAGCGGAAAATCAGATGCTTATACAGACCAACAGGTAAAAGGAATGCATTTATTTAGAACCAAAGCACAATGCATCAATTGTCACAATACACCTTATTTCAGCGATAATCAGTTTCATAATGACGGACAGACTTTATTTGGAACAAAAAATGAAGATTTCGGACGTTTTAATGTTACCAAAGATGCAAAGGATATTGGCAAATTCAGAACGCCAACGCTTCGTGAAGTCTCTAACACAAAGCCGTGGATGCATCACGGGCATTTTCCGTCTTTACTGGATGTTGTTGAATTATACAATTTAGGAAATCCTTCTCCTATTCAGAAAAAATATCTCGGAACGGCTCGTGATTCTTTAATCCCAAAAGTCGATCCCGTACTTAAAAAATTAGATTTAAGCAAAGAAGAAATCAGTGATTTGTTAGCGTTTATAGAAACCTTAAGCACGCCGACACGCAGAATCATAATTCCCGAAATGCCGAAATAATCCAGTTAAAATGATTTGTCTTTTTGCCCCAATAAAAACTCACAAATCGCCGAAGCCCTTTTCGTTTTGAAAAGGGCTTTTTTTGTGAATTGGTTATTTCGTTTTTCTATATTTGTTTGAAGAAGAAAAATACGATAAAATTATCTCAAACTAAAATCTGGCTTTAACATGAATCAACGATTTATAAAAATATTTTTATTTTTTATTTTATTGTCAAATTTTGCAAAAGGGCAAACTCAAAATACCAGCTTACAAAAACTATTGGATAATAAACTTCTTGAACAAAATCAAGTTGCAGATTTTAAAAAAAACTTCGATAAATTCAAAACACAAGACAATGTTGCCTATTTATATTCTCTTTTTCAATGTGAGTTTAAAAAAATTGCTGGATTTTTCTATTCTGATTTTTCTTCAAGCAATACTACATTTGATACTATAGAATTAAGTGTAGAGCAACAAAAAAAGGTAAATCAAGAACTTAATGAATATCTTGTCGATCTTAAAAAATGCGAACTTATTCCTGAAAAAAAGTTTGAGTATTTTCAGCAAAAAATAAAAGAGAATAATTTTAGTTATAAGCTTCTATTTATAAAAGAAATTGCTTTTGAAGCAATAACAGATGACTATATGTCTGTTAAAAATCTGAAAGAATTTGCTGAAAAATTAAAAAATATCGGAGTTGTCAATACAAAATACAAAGATCTAATTACGGCTATAGATAACGAAAAGATCAAAAAACCAATTGATTTTCTTTTGTACTGCGAAAAATCTATAATTATTGACACTAAGAATTATCCAAATGAACCAAGTAAATATTTAGAGCCAATTCATAAAGAAACAGCACAAATAATTCCGGAATTAAGTTTTACCAATTTCGATTTTAAAATTGCTCTTGATAACGAAGCATCTGATAATGACATCAAATTTTACAACTTTATTGTTTCGCTGACATCAGGTGGAAAGATTTACAAACAAAAAAGTTCTTATCGATTATATACTCCATCAGAAGATAAATATTCTACAGGGGGAATTGATTCTCAGAATTATTATAAAATTTTCAATAAGATTTTGACTGATTTAGGTTCTCCATACTGCCTTCACGAAATCGAAGTTAATGATCGAAATGGAAAAATTGAAAATGTTTTTGGAATAATGGCTTTAACCAAAGAACAGACAAAAACACTGCAGGAAATAGATACTTATTTTATACCAAGCTTTGGCGATTTTGACAGCAAAATTACCAGTGATAAAATCGAAAAAATAATTGCAGAATTTTCTAAAATTGGTTTATTTGATAATTTATCAACTGAACAAATTAACGAGGGAAAAGAAAATGTTGCTGAGAATAAAATCATTAATTACAACGAAATCCTGAGTGCATTTCCAAATCAAATTTATTGGTATGATACTGAATTAGGAAACCTTGATGATCCTTATGCCGAATTAATAAAGGAATTTTCGAAAATTTCTCACAATGAGTTTAATCCAACAAACATTTCAAATAGTTTTAATATTGAAAAAAGTAAAAAAACGACTTTGAAATTTAAAATAGGAAATAAATCTTACTCTAAAATTTTTAAAATAAGCAATGATTGGATCGATGAAAGCTTTTTTGGTTTTATAAAATCTGTTGCGGTTGAAAACAAACTTAAAGGGCAATTTTACGATTTATATACAGGCGGACAAGACGCTCAGGTTATCTATCTTACAAAGAAACAATATGATTACATCAGGGCAAATAAGCTTCTTACTTTTTCTGATGAAGAACCTGAAGAGGATGAATAAATTTCATTAAAATGATTTGTTTTTGCCCCAATAAAAACAAAATTAGTTTTATGCATTTAATCAGAAAATTAGTTTATTTGTATGTAAAGGAACAATCCTTTAATTCCCCTAAAAATCATTAATTAAAACTAAGATTTTATGACAACCTTTAAAACCTGGAAAGAAAAACCAACAGAGCTTGAAGCTCAAAATGCCATTGAAGATTTTTTTGCTTATTTGAAAAAAGGAGAACTGGAAAATGCCAAAAATAGTGTAGACCATTTGTATGATGACTGGGAAGAATCCATTCATGTAATTTGGCGTGATCATTACTTAATTCATGAAATTGCGGAAGATGAATCTTTTGAAGGAAAAGAATGGCTGAACAATTTAGAATGGCTTGGAAATTTAGATATATTGGATGATTATATGTGGGCAGATGAAAATGGCAATTCAAGATATTTTGATGTGAGCTTAACTTATTTAGGAGAACCTTCAGGATTTGCTGCTCAATTTTATGTGGTAAAAAATGATGATCATTATGTGATAAAAAGAGGATTGATCGATATGGCTTAAAAACAGCTTTAGGAATTATTATACAAGTTCATTTCATTAGTTTGAAGTGAACTTTTTTATTTAAAAAACATACCCCTTTTACCAAAACTACAATACTCATTTTCTATATTTCCATTGAAGCATAAAATAGTCTGACAATAAAACTAGGATTCTGATTTTTTAAATTTGTTTGAAACAGAAAAGAAGCTTTTTCTTTTTATAAAAATACCATTATGAAGTTAGAACACATCCAGATCCAAACCAGCAATATAAAACAGACTGCCGCATTTTACCAAGATATTCTTGGTCTTTCAATTATAGAAAATGATTCAGAATATATTACTATTAAAGCCGGAAATTCCATTTTAAAATTTATTGAAAATCCGCAATTTCAATCCATTTATCATCTTGCTTTTAATATCCCAACAAACAAACTTGACAAAGCAATTGAATGGTGTAAAAACAAAGTAAATTTAATTATTATTGAAGATCAAAATGTGATTACTCATTTTGAAAACTGGAATGCTCATGCGGTTTATTTCTACGATAATAATGGCAATTTATTAGAATTTATTGCCCGTAATGATCTCAACAATGCCCAAACGGAAGAATTTAGTTCTAAATCTATTTTGAATATAAGCGAGATTGGAATTGTCAATGAAAACCCGCTGGAACTGGGAAATCAATTAATCGCAAAACATGGATTAAGCTTTTTCTCTAAAAACAATAACAGCGAAGTTTTTGCTGCAATTGGCGATGATGAAGGTTTATTGATTTTGGTAAGACCAAATCGAAATTGGTATCCGACACAAACACCTTCTGAAAGTAATAAAACGGATATTCGATTAGAAAATAACGGAAATGTTACGGTATTAAATTTTTAAAGAAACTAAAAAAGCCCAATTCATTATTTATTTGCATTGGGCTTTTTATGAACTTCAAACAGAATTTAAAATGCTGATACCTAAATATTTTAAAAAACACTTGCTTTTAAAAAATCTATATCGTAATATTGCTATATTAAAATTTAAATAAAATGGGAGCTACTAAAACAGAACATTTTACAGATAAACAAAATCAGATTGCTACAATTGCAAAAGCTTTGGGGCATCCGGCAAGAATTGCTATTATCGAATATCTTTTGAAAGTAAATGAATGTATTTGCGGCGATATTGTAAATGAGCTTCCGCTTGCTCAGCCTACTGTTTCGCAGCATTTAAAAGAATTAAAAAACGCTGGACTTATAAAAGGTAATATCGAAGGAAATGCTATTTGTTACTGTATTGACGAAAGTACTTTTGATATTTTAAAAGCTTATTTCTCCAATATTATTGCCGTTACAAAAGAGCAGAAATGTTGTTAAACCTTTTTTTGAAAATCTATATCGCAATATTGCATTATAACTATAAAACAAAAAACAATGAAACTATCAGACATTAAAAACATTCTTCCAAATTTGGAAAATGTTGTATTTCAATTAGAAAACGGAGCTTTTGTTCCTGAACATTTTCATGTAACCGAAATTGGAACTACCAATAAAAAATTTATTGACTGCGGCGGCGTGATTCGCGATGAAAGTGCCGTTAATTTTCAATTGTGGAATGCTAATGATTTTGAACACCGATTGAAACCAGGTAAACTTTTGAATATCATCAAACTTTCTGAAGAAAAATTAAATATTGAAGATTTTGAAATTGAAGTTGAATATCAAAATGAAACAATTGGAAGATATGATTTAAAATTTAACGGAACTCATTTTATTCTAAAAAACAAAACTACTGCCTGTCTGGCACAAGAAGCATGCGGCGTTCCTGCATCAAAAGAAAAAATTGCTTTAACTGAACTTTACAAAAGTGAAAGTAATAGCTGTTCGCCAAATTCGGGTTGCTGCTAATCATGAAACAGAAAATAATTAAATACAAGAAACCTATTATCATCACAACATCTGTAATTGTGTTGCAGCTTATTTTTGGTTTTGAACCGAAATTCTGCATTATCAATATCATTTGGTTATTAGTTTAAATTATGACAAAAAACATTTTAGTACTCTGCACAGGAAACAGCTGCAGAAGTCAAATTGCCGATGGCTATTTAAAACACATTTTAGGCGATAAAGCCAGCGTTTACAGTGCAGGAATAGAAACGCACGGAGTGAATCCAAAAGCCATTATAACGATGAAAGAAGATGCAATTGATATTTCAAACCATACTTCAAATCATGTTGATGAATACCAAAATATAGATTTTGATTTTGTAATTACGGTTTGTGATAATGCAAAAGAACGCTGCCCGTTCTTTCCGTCGAAAGCTCACAAAATACACCAAAACTTTAGTGATCCCGCTAAAGCAGCAGGAACTGAAGATGAGATTTTACAAGAGTTTAGAACAGTTAGGCAAACGATAAAAGAGTTTTGCGAACAGTTTGCAAAAGATAATTTTTAATTACAATTCAAAAAAAGCAGTGAATAAATCTTCACTGCTTTTTTTAATATTTAAAATTTCATTCTCTGAATTCTGACTGCGTTTAAAATTGCTAGTAAAGCTACACCAACATCGGCAAAAACAGCTTCCCACATTGTGGCAAGTCCGCCCGCGCCGAGAATAAGTACAAAAGCTTTTACTACGAAAGCTAAACCAATATTCTGCCAGACAATTTTTTTGGTTTGTTTTCCAATGTTTATTGCCATTGCAATTTTACTCGGTTTATCATCCTGAATTACAACGTCGGCGGTTTCGATTGCGGCGTCGCTTCCTAAGCCTCCCATTGCAATCCCTACTGTACTTAAGGCGATTACCGGAGCATCGTTTACGCCATCGCCCACAAAAGCTACGGTTTCGTTTTTGGCTTTAATTTCGTTTACTTTATTGACTTTATCTTCCGGAAGTAAATCTCCAAAAGCCTTTGTAATTCCAAGTTTATCGGCCACAAACTGAACCACATTTGTTTTATCTCCGCTCAGCATGGTTACTTTTACGCCTAATGTTTTTAGTTTAGAAACGGTTTCCTGGGCATCTGCTTTAATTTCATCAGCAATCGTTAAATAACCCGCAAATTTATTATCGTAAGCAATGGCAATTGTGGTATAAACTACTGAACTTGGATCAATATCATAAGAAATATTAAACTTATCCAGTAATTTGAAATTACCAACGAAGAGTTCTTTTCCGTTAACTTCAGCTTTTAAACCGTGTCCTGAAATTTCTTCAACATTTTTTAATTCTATAGAAGAATCAATTGGACCAGCATAATTATGAATCGCCGTTGCCACCGGATGTGTACTTTTACCTTCTAAAGCGTTAACCAATTTCAGGATTTCCTCTTTATCAAAATCCGGATTTATAATGACTTCCTGAACTTTAAAAACGCCTTCGGTCATAGTTCCCGTTTTGTCCATAACCACATTCTGAATCTTCGAAATACTATCGAGATAATTACTTCCTTTAAAAAGAATTCCGTTTTTACTCGCAGCGCCAATTCCGCCAAAATAACCAAGCGGAATACTGATAACCAAAGCACATGGACAAGAAATAACCAAAAAAACCAAAGCTCTGTACAACCAGTCGCTAAACACATAATTATCGACAAAAAGCATTGGCAGTAAACAAATTGCAATTGCTAAATACACTACAATTGGTGTATAAATTTTGGCAAATTTGCGGATAAACAATTCCGCTGGTGCTTTTTTAGTTGTCGCATTTTGAACCAGTTCCAGAATTTTCGAAAGCTTACTATCGTTGTAAGCCGTTGTCACTTTTACTTGTGCGATTGTATTTCCGTTTATCATTCCGGCTAAAACCGTATCGCCTTTCTTTTTGGTATCAGGTTTACTTTCTCCCGTTAAAGCTGCGGTATTAAACGAAGCCGAATCTGATACTAATTCGCCGTCTAACCCTAGTTTTTCTCCCGCTTTCAGCTGAATAATATCGCCTATTTTAGCATCTTTAGCTTTTATTTTTACTGCAATATTGTTTTCTAAAACACTAACCTCATCGGGACGTTGATCCAGTAAACTTTTAATATTAGATTTTGCTTTTGTAACTGCCATTCCCTGAAAGGTTTCTCCAATGGTATAAAATAGCATAACGGCAACACCTTCTGGATATTCGCCAATTGCAAAAGCCCCAATTGTGGCAATACACATTAGGAAAAACTCGGAGAAAACATCGCCTTTTACAATGCTTTCATAAGCTTCTCGCAAAACCGGAAGTCCAACAGGAAGATATGCAATAGCATACCAAGCGATTCGAACATATCCTGAAAACCAATTTTGCGGAATATAGTTGTCAAAACCAATTCCTATTAGTAATAAAATAAGCGATATAATGGATGGCATGAATAATTTAAACAAACTGCCTTCGGCTCCATGTTCATGATCATGACCGTGGTCATGTCCGTCATTTTCAGAATGTACAGGTTCGTCGTGTGAACAACAGCAGGATGGTTTGGTTTTATTTTTAGTATTTTTTACTTCTAAATCTTGATGTATCATGGAGGAAAAGTTTCAAGTTTTATTTGTTTCAAGTTACAAGTTCAAACTTTGTCTAAATAATGCTCTAAATTTACAGCTTTGTGGTAAATGTTCCTAAGCAAAGTTTGTTTTTTAATCTTGCTTTTTTTGCCACGAAGACACTAAGGCGCTAAGCTCTTTTTAAGCTGGGGTGAAATAATCTCGCAAAGGCGCAGAGTCGCAAAGTTTTTTAAGTCTTTGGCTTGATTTAATTGCCTCCAGCTTTAGCTGGAGGTCATAAAAAGGTCAATTTCAAGGGCTTTAGCCAAACTTGTGCATTTTTGGCTAAAGCCTTTTCTTACTCCTGCTTAGAACCTCCAGCTAAAGCTGGAGGCAATTTATTTTTTTTAGTTTTTTTGTTTCAAGTTTCAAGTTATAAAAACTTGCGAACTTTGCGTAACCCTTTGCGAACCTTGCGGTTAAACAACTTGAAACATGAAACAAAGAAAACCTGAAACTTTTTTAATGTTCATGCTCTCCCCCGCCCTTCATTGCAGACAGCAGATAAAAAGCCCCTTCTGTAACAATTTTAGCATCAGGCTCAATTTTATCAACAAATTTAACTTCTGTAAAACCTAAATCTGTAGTTCCCGGAATTACTTCTATCGCTCTAAAATGGATTTCTTTTTCTTTTGTTTTTTCGTTTTTATGATCGTCTTCCTGCACAAAAATAAAATACTTATCAGCATTTCGAACGACAGCATCTTTTGGTAAAGCCGGAACCGTGGCATTTACAATATTGATATTTGCCGAAACATACATTCCCGAAATCAAATCTTTAGCATCGGCGGGATCAATTTTGGCGTGAACTGCAACGGTTTTACTTTCGTTAGAAAATGATTTATTGATTCCAAAAATCTTTCCTTTAATGGATTTATTAGATTGATTAGTCAATACAAAATCGATCACCTGACCTATTGAAATCGAACCCAAATCTTTCTCATAAACATTCAAATCTAAATGCATCTGACTATTGTCTACAACCTCAAACAAAGAAACTCCCGTTTGTGCAAAAGCGCCTTTAGCAATGCTGATTTTTCCAACATAACCGCTTATAGGAGCAACAATTGGCACTAAAGACGAACTGCCTTTTGTACCGACATGCAAGGCTTCTAACTTATTTTTTGCTGCCTGCGCACGGGCTCTTTCTGCTGCTAATTTGGCTTTTACTTCCTGAAATGTTTTCCTCGGATTCACGTTTTCATCGCTCAAGGTTTTCTGGCGGTTGTATTCTAATTGCAAATATTCCACATTGGCTGTTGCTGAATGGTAATCTTCCTGCATTTCAATTACTTCCAGATTTTGAATCGTTGCCAAAACCTTTCCTTTGTTGACAAACGTTCCTTCTAAAACATAAATATCTTTTACTGTTCCGCCAATTAAAGTCGAAACCTCAGCTGAGTTTTGCGGCGGAACTGTGGTATAACCATTTGCTTTAATGATTTTATTCAGGTTTCTTTCTTCAACAAATCCTGTTTCAATGCCAACGGTTTTATATTGAGATTCTGTTAATGTGGCTTCTTTCTGCGATTTTTCTTCTTCATGCGTTTCTTCTGCTTTCTTTTCATTACAGCTTGTTAAGATAACCGCAAAGAGCGCAAGGGAAAAGCGCAAGGTACGCAAGGAAATTAAACTTTGCGTTCCTTGCGAAACCTTAGCGTTCTTTGCGGTTAAATAATTATATATATGTATCATTTTTAATTGTTTTTGATGGTTGGAAATTGGAGTTCGATGGCACTTTGATTAAAACTGTGTGTTGCTTCTGCAAATTGTTTTTTAATATCAATGGCTTGATTTAAGAAACTGATATACGACCAATAACTCATATCGCCGTTGGCATAACTTTTTTGTGCGGTATCAATAATCTGGTTGGCGTATTGCAAGCCTTCATTTTGATAATAATCTAAATTTTTCTGCTGTTTTTGAAAGTTATTCTGCAATTCTTCTTTTTGCAGGTTCAGGATAATTTTATTTTTATCGAATGCCAATTGCGACTGCGAAATACTAATTTCTGCTGCTTTGGCTTTTGCTGTATTTACACCGCCAAAAATCGGAATCTGTAATCCGGCTGTGAAACCCTGAAACAAGGATTCTGTATTAATAGTTTGTGCAAAATATCCTAAACCTAATTTAGGTGTTCGGTTGGCTTTAAACGTTCCCGCTTCTTTTTGGTAAACTGAAATCTGCTGTTGGTAAAAATCCGTTAGTAACGTTTCTGCTTTAGAATCTTTGTTTTCTATAAAGGAATACTTTAATAAAGTCGTTTCATCTGGAACGATATTTTCATTCGTCTGCACAAAAAACTGAAGCTGTTTTTGGTAAATAGCCAAATCGTAATTTAATTGTTCTTTTTGGGTTTCGATTTCTTTTACTTTGGCTTTGGCACTGATTACTTCAATGTTTCCGCTTTCTCCAGTTTTAAATCGGAGTTCGGCGTTCTTTAGGAATTTGGTGTAAATCTCGTTTAATTCTGAGTTTAATTTTTGAATTGAAATTCCGTATAAATATTGATAATAGGCCAAAGTCACGGCTTTTTCGAGTTCGTATGATGATAACGCTTTTCGTTTTTCTGCCAATTTTGCCAATTCTTCCTGCAATTGTCGGTTTGCTTTTGTGACATTTCCTAACGGAAAGAATTGCTGTACCGAAACATTATGGTCGAAATCTACGCTGTTGAATTGTCCGCCTTGATATTGAACCTGCAACGGATCAGGCTGAAAAGCGGTTTTCTTTAAAAGGGTTTGTTTTTCTATTTCTTTATCGGCAATTTTTAAATCGATGTTGTTTGATTTGGCAAGTTCTATTGCTTTTTCTAAAGATATTTTGCTTTGTGCTGATATCGCTGTGCTTGCTAATAGGAATGCACTTAACCGCAAAGTTCGCAAGGGAAGCGCGAAGTTCGCAAAGTTTATTTTTCTTAAATTATATAGTAGCTTTTTCATTTTTTAAAATTTTTCTTTGTGTCCTTTGCGTAAACCTTAGCGCTCTTTGCGGTTAAACTTCTCTAACAATAAATACAAAATCGGTAAAACGATTAAGGTTAATAACGTTGCAGAGATTAAGCCGCCAATAACTACGGTTGCTAAAGGTTTTTGTACTTCTGCCCCGCCGCTTGTGGATAATGCCATTGGTAAAAATCCTAAAGAAGCTACGGCTGCGGTCATTAAAACGGGACGTAATCTGGTTTTGGTTCCAATTATAACTCTTTGCAGCGGATCTAAAATTCCTTCTGATTTTAGTTGATTGAAATACGAAATCAGAACAATTCCATTTAAAACTGCAATTCCGAATAAGGCGATGAAACCAATTCCGGCCGAAATACTAAACGGCATTCCTCTTAGCGAAAGCGCAAATACACCGCCAATGGCTGATAACGGAATGGCTGTAAAGATTAAAAGTGCTTGTTTATAGCTCTTAAACGTAAAATACAGTAAAATCAAAATCAAACCTAAAGCGATAGGCAATGCAACCGAAAGTCGTTTTGTGGCTTCTATTAAATTTTCAAATTGTCCGCCATACGTTACATAATAGCCCGCAGGAAGTTTGAAATCTTTGTCGAGTTTCTGCTGAATTTCTTCTACAACGGTTTTAATATCTCTGCCTCGAACATTTAAACCCACGGTAATTCTTCGTTTTCCGTCTTCGCGCGTAACCTGCACCGGGCCTTGTTCGTAATCTACACTCGCCACTTGCGAAAGCGGTACTTGCTGTCCGTTTGGTAACGGAATAAACAAATTACTCACATCGGTAATATCGGCGCGATTGTCCTGATCCATTCTTACCACGACATCAAAACGTTTGCTTTCTTCGTAGATTTTTCCGGCACTTTCTCCGGCAAACGACGAACGAATAATTTGATTGATATCCGAAATATTCAATCCGTATAAAGCGATTTTATTGTAATCGTATTTGATTGTAATTTGAGGTAAACCGGTTACTTTATCGGCTTTTAAGTCGCCAATTCCGTCGATGCTTTTAATTTTTGAAATCAATTCTGATGCTTTTGAATCTAGGATTTCCAAATCATCACCAAAAATTTTGATGGCAATATCGCTTCGACTTCCCGTCATTAATTCGTTAAAACGCATTTGAATAGGCTGTGAAATTTCGATGTTTGCGCCCGGAATTACTTCCATTTCTTCTTTCATCGCATTTGCCAGTTCTTCCCAATTATGGTATTTGCCTTTCCATTCTTTTTTGTCTTTTAAAACAATAATCAAATCGCCGCTTTCAATAGGCATTGGATCAGTTGGGATTTCACCGCTTCCTATTTTGGTTACGATGGTTTTGATTTCGGGAAACTTCGCTTTTAAAATTTGTTCGTATTTAGTTGTGGTTTCCACCATCTGCGTAAGCGAACTTCCGGTCATAATTGAAGCATTAATCGCTAAATCACCTTCTTCAATTGTTGGGATAAATTCGCCACCCATATTATTAAAGACAATTAATCCTAAAGCAAATAGTCCAAGAGAAATTCCTAAAACTACTTTTTTGAATTCTAAAGCTTTGTTTAAAAATGGTGTGTATAAATTTTCAAACCAAAGCATCATTCTATCGCTGAAGTTTTCTTTGTGTTCGGTTTTCTTCGAAAGAAATAATGCACTCATCATAGGCACATATGTCAGTGAGAGTATAAACGCGCCAATTACGGCAAAACCAACTGTCATAGCCATTGGTTTAAACATTTTTCCTTCAGTTCCTATTAAAGCAAGAATTGGTAAATACACGATTAGAATAATGATTTCTCCAAAAGCGGCACTATTCCTGATTTTTGATGCCGAATTGTAAATTTCAACATCCATTTCCTCCTGCGAAAGTTCTTTTTTTCGTTTGAGTTTTTGCAGATGATGCATGGAAGCTTCTACAATAATAACAGCTCCATCAACGATAATTCCGAAATCTATCGCGCCTAAACTCATAAGGTTTCCGCTTACGCCAAAGGCATTCATTAAAATAATAGCAAACAACATCGCCAACGGAATTACCGACGCAACGATTAATCCGGCACGAAGATTTCCTAAAAACAATATCAGAACAAAAATGACGATTAATGCGCCTTCGAGTAAGTTTTTGGTAACGGTTCCTATTGCGTTATCTACGAGTTTCCCTCTGTCAATAAAAGCTTCTGCAACAACGCCTTCGGGAAGACTTTTATTAATCTGGGTCATTCTTTCATGAATTCGGTTTACGACTGCGCTGGAGTTTTCGCCTTTTAGCATTAAAACTAAACCCGAAACAATTTCTCCTTTTCCGTCTTTTGTTGAGGCACCGTAACGCAATGCAACGCCCTCACGAACCTGCGCTACATCACGTACAAGAACGGGAGATCCGTTTCTATTTTTAACTACAACATTTCCGAGGTCTTTTACACCTTTAGCCATTCCGACACCGCGAATGAAATACGCATATTGATCTTTTTCTATATACGCGCCTCCGGTGTTTTGATTGTTTTTTTCTAAGGCGTCAAAAATTTCGGTAATCGTTACACCCAGACTGTTTAAGGTATTTGGGTTTACGGCGATTTCGTATTGTTTTAGTTTTCCGCCCCAGGTACTTACATCGGCAACGCCTTTAATTCCCTGCAATTGCGGAATAATAATCCAATCCTGAATGGTTCTTAGTTTTACGGCGTCGTATTTGTTTTCGTAGCCTTTTTTGGCATAAACATCATATTGGTAAATTTCACCTAAACCTGTTGTAATTGGCGCTAATTCCGGAGAACCTGCATAAGCGGGAATGTTTTCTTCGGCTTGTTTTAAGCGTTGAAATATTTGTTCGCGTGCCCAGTAAATATCGACATTGTCTTCAAAAACAACGGTTACGACAGATAATCCAAAACGAGAAATACTGCGGAGTTCTATAATATCCGGAACAGTTTTTACGGCTTGTTCCAGTGGATATGTTATTAACTGCTCGACTTCCTGACTTGCCAAAGTGGGCGCTGTGGTAATAATCTGAACTTGATTATTGGTAACGTCCGGCAAGGCATCGAGCGGCAATTGTTTAAGCGAATAGCTTCCCCACGCTATTAAAACGAGGGTAAATAATAGTATAACGAATTTGTTTCGTATACTAAACTGAATGATTTTATCTAGCATTTGAAATATATAATGACATGAGAAATGAGACAAAAGTTTGTCTGATACGTTTGTGGAAAGTCCACGGTTCTCAATCCCGATTTATCGGGATATCATTATGCTATTTGAGGGGGCTGCCAAATACTTCCGTAGAAATTAGAAGTAAATACAGAGTTGTAATTGGGTAAAGGAATTGAAATTTTTGTGTAAGCTGAAGGAAATTCGAAGTTTACAGCTATCTGGTAACTTAAAACCTGTGCGCCGCAGCAGTTACAGGCACAAAATGGAGAACATAAATCATTGTCTTTATCGTGCGAATGATTTTCTTCTGATGAAAACTGGGCTGTTTTATGCATAGCACTATTCACTTCCATATCTGCACAAGGCATATTTGAAAGTGCCATCAAATAAATTGACATTACAATTGCTATCCATTTCATGACTGTAAAAATAATATATTATTCTGTTTGCTATTCAATTTGTCTTCAAAAAACCAGTAACATATTGATTTTTAAGCATTTTTATTAAGAAATAGTGTTTTTTAAAATAAATTTTAGTTAACTTTAACACTAATTAACCCATATTATTACTTATTATTCCCTTCAACACCTTTATTTTATACACCTCTAAAAACAAAAGATAAGCCGAAATTCCCCTAAGAATACATTAGTACATATTTATTTAAGCAGTTTTATTTTAATCAACTAACACTCTAATCAATGAAATGTAAAAAACTAATATCAGCCCTTTTTTTATTATTTAGTGTTTCATTTTTCGGTCAGGTTTATACCGATAAAATCGTAGGAGAAAAAAACCAGGAATTAAAAGACAGTCTTAAAGTAGAAAAATATCCATACGCTCTGCCCATTTGGGGAGAAAAAGTGGCTCAAAAAGGATATAATTTACCGTATTCAGCGGGATTATCTATAAACTACTTTTGGCAGGATTCTGAGATTGTGATAAGCAATTTAGAAGTTGGTTTTAATAACGGCCCGCTTTACAATCTTGATGAAATAGTACACTTCGATAAATCTTCTGTCGAGGCCGGCGCATTGACCATACGACCAGATATTTGGTTACTTCCCTTTTTAAATATTTATGGGATTTTTGGCAAAGCCAATACAACAACAAAAATAAATGCCGGAATCTGGATTCCTGATGCTGACAATAATTGGTCTGAAGTGGCATCGTTTGGAACGTCTGCCAATTTTGACGCTACAACTTTTGGTTTTGGTATGACACCAACCATTGGTATTGGCGGCGGCTGGCTGGCATTAGATATGAATATGGCCTGGACGGATATAAGTGCGCTGGATAAACCTGCGTTTTCTTATGTTTTTGGACCTCGATTGGGTAAAACTTTTAAGCTTAATAAACCAGAACGAAATATTGCAGTTTGGGTTGGAGGTTTCAGGGTTCATATTAATGGCGGTACCAATGGAAATCTTGTTTTATCGGATATTTTCGATTTGAGTACGGCACAGGGAAAAGTAGATAATGGTTTGGCAAAAGTATCTGAAAACCAAACAAAAGTCGATACTTGGTGGGATGGTTTAACTCCTGCACAACAGGCAAGTCCGGCTAATATTGCCAAGCATAATACTGCCAATCGTGCTCTTGAAAGAGCGGGCACGTTTTTAACGACTTTAGACGGGGCTTTGAGTACTGCAGATCAATCTACGATTCAGTATTCGCTGCAAAAAAGACCAAAAGATATGTGGAATTTTATTGTGGGAACGCAGTTTCAATACAATAAGCATATCATGTTTAGACTTGAAGCAGGTTTCCTTGCAAGTCGTACGCAGGCTTTGGCTGGTATTCAATATCGTTTTGGATTATAACCTATTTTTATGAAAAAAAGTTTATTATTACTCGTCACTTTTTTTTGTATGAATCAGGCGGAATCTCAGGTTTTGATTTCTTTGATTTTTGGTGATAAACTAAATTCTCCTTTTTTAGAGTTTGGTTTAGAAGGCGGTATCAATCTTTCAGATATTTCTAATCTTGACAGTTCTGGATTGAATCCCGGTTTTAATCTTGGTTTTTATTTTGATATAAAATCAAAGCAAAATCCGGCCTGGATGATTAATACGGGCGTGATTGTAAAATCACCTATGGGCGCGCGGCAAATTCCTGTTTATTCTTTAGAAGATGAAAATCTGGATAATACTTTTGCGGGCGGAACTGTGGATCGTGAGATTCGATATTTTAATGTGCCTATTTTGATTAAGTATCAGTTTAAAAATCGAATTTATCTTAAAACAGGGCCTCAGTTTGGGCTTTTGGCTTCGGCTTTTGATCAGTTTAAAAATGAGATTAATGATAATGATGTGATTTATAAGAAAAAAATTAGAGATCAAATCAGGGTTATTGATGCGGGAATTGCTTTTGGCACAGGATATCACATGAATGTGGGCAACGGTCTAAATATCACCATTCAATATTATTATGGTTTGGTTCCTGTTATGAAAGGTGACGGACCAAATGTTTATAACAGATCCTTGTATTTTACTGCCGGAATACCTATTGGGAAAGGAAAAGCGGCACAAAAACGTGCCGAAAAAGAAGCGGAACTGAACAAAGTTATTCTTCCGGAAGACGAAGCGCCTAAAAAATAATCAACTGTTTATGGAGTTGAGTAATGCTAATATTTCTTCATTATTTAAAACATAATCTGGTGTTGTAAATAGTATGGCATTATTGGGCATAAATGGCATATCTGCCGATAGTGGATTTTGTACTACAATTTTTCCGCCGGCTTCCTGAATGGCTTGTAATCCTAAGGTTCCATCTGTATTGGAGCCTGAAAATAGAATTCCAACTAGAGAATTTCCGTAGATTTCTGCCGCCGATTCAAAAGAAACGTCGATACTTGGACGGCTGTAATTGATTTTTTCTGAAGTATCTAGTGCCAGCGTATCGTCTTTTTCGAATAATAAATGATAATTAGACGGTGCTATGTATACAAAACCGGGTATTAGAATGGTTTTGTCTTCTATTGGTTTTACGGGAACACTTGATTTTAAAGTGATTAATTCTTCCAGAGTCTGATCGTCTGTGCTTTTGCGATGTACGACAATTACAATCGCATAATTACGAAGTGCATTTAATTCGGGTAAAATTTGCATTAAAGCATTTAAACTCCCTGCCGATCCTCCTATTATGACTAATCTGCAGTTTGATATTATTTTATTTTCCTCCATATTTTCTCTTTTTCAAATTGTTTGTATTTTCCGGGAGAAATAGAATATTTTATTGTTTCTTTTGTGCCTAAGGCCAGAAAACCTAAAACGGCTAAACTTTCATCAAATAAATTAATGACTCTTTTTTGAAGGTCATTATCAAAATAAATTAAAACATTGCGGCACAATATAATATCAAACTCATTAAATGAAGTGTCTGAAACCAAATTGTGTTGTGAATATACCATTTTTTGAGACAGCTCTTCGTTGAATTTTGCAATGCCGTAATTAGCGGTATAATAACTCGAAAAATCTTCCTGTCCGCCTGCATCACGATAGTTTTGTGAATATTCTTTCATCATTCTGAGCGGGAAAATTCCTTTTTTGGCTGTTTCTAAAACCGTGGCATTGATGTCTGTAGCATAAATAAGGGATTTATGCAGTAAACCTGCTTCTTTAAGCATTATGGCCATCGAATAGACTTCTTCGCCTGTAGAACAGCCTGCATGCCATAACCTGATAAAAGGTTTTGTGCCTAATAAGGGTAAAATTTCGTTTCTTAAAATGCCATAAAATGCCGGATCACGAAACATTTCTGTAACATTGACCGTGATTTCGTCGACCATTTTTTTGTAATACTCAGGATCAGAACGAACTTTTGAGAGAAATTCGTGAAAATGGTCAAATCCGCCTAATTGATATACTCGGTATACACGCCTTTTTAAGGATGCTCTGGAATAACTTCCAAAATCAAAGCCGTAGTATTCATAAACTTCGTTGATAAGTGTTTCTAATTCGATATCTTCAATCATAATCTACTTAATTCAAATTTTGCTTAAAACAAGCAATAACTTATCAACATCTACCGGTTTTGAGATGTAGTCATCTGCTCCGGCCTCTAAACATTTTTCTTTGTCTCCTGTCATGGCCTGTGCTGTAACGGCAATTACGAAAGTCGATTTTCTTGACGGAATAGCTTTTATTAACGGAATGGCTTCATAACCGTCCATTTCGGGCATCATCATATCCAGCAAAACACCATCAATCTTTTCATCAGATTTCAATAAATTTATTGCATCTTCGGCACTTGCACAAGACAAACAATCGTATGACTTAACACGTAAGGTATGTGTTAATGCTAAAATGTTTCTAGGATCATCATCAACAATTAAAAGTCGTTTTTTACTCATAAACTTTTATATTTTTTTTGCCACAGATTAAAAGGATTAAAAAGATTTTTATAATCTGTGGCTAAATATTTTTTATTTTTTTGCCACAGATTTCACAGATTAAAGAGATTTTTTTAATCGCAATATTATCTCAATTTTTAATCTGTGAAATCTGTGAAATCTGTGGCATAAACTTTTATCTATTAAACTTTATCATACAGCCAAACTCGTAATAACGATAGTAACTGGTCAACATCTACTGGTTTTGTAATATAATCTGATGCTCCGGCTTTTATGCATTTTTCCCTGTCGCCTGTCATTGCTTTTGCGGTTACGGCAATTACAGGTAAATTTAAGAACTTCGGATTGGCACGTATTTTTTCGGCTGTTTCGTAACCGTCCATATGCGGCATCATCATATCTAATAAAACGACATCTGTATCTGGATTTTCGCTTAGAACTTTAATGGCATCATTTCCGTCAAAAGCCGTTATGATCGTCATTTTAAATACTTCTAATGCTTTTGTAAGCGAATAAATATTACGAACATCATCGTCAACAATCAGCACTTTTTTATCGTGCAGAATGTTATTTAGTAAATTTAGCTTTTTATGTCCATCTTTACTGCCTTTTCCTTCTTTTTTATCTTCAACTAAATGAAGGAAAAGCGAAACCTCATCTAACATTCTTTGATACGAATGAGCCGTTTTTACAATAATAGAATCAGCGTATTTCTTGATTTTTACTTCTTCTTTTAGTGATAAACTTTTTCCTGTAAAAACAATTACCGGAAGTTTCTCTAAGCCCGGATTTTTCTTAATACCATCCAGAATTTGATACGCTTGTTTGTCCGGAATTCCCATATCCAGAATTACGCAGTCAACTTCTGTTTTGCTTAAAGCTTGGATTCCATCAGAAACTTCGCTTTTTATCTCAGAGTTAATATTATATGTTTCTAAGAAATAAGACAATGCTTTGGCATGTTTTGGATTATCTTCAATAATTAAAACCTTTTGCGCTTCTTTATTAATGATGTGCTCGATTCTTAAAAACACATCCGGAATTTTATCAAATGCTACCGGTTTATCTAAAAAGTCTACAGCGCCTTTTAATAAACTTTCCTGTTTCAGTTTATGCGATGACATAATATGAACGGGAATATGTTTGGTTTCGGCATGATTTTTTAATTCTTCCAAAACTTCCCAGCCGCTTTTTACCGGAAGTTCAATATCTAACAATACACCAACAGGTTTATATAATAGCGTAAAGTTTAAGGCATGATCGCCTCTTACGGCTACAATTCCTTTATAACCTTTGTTTCGTGAAAAGGCCAGAAGTGATTTTGCAAAATTGATATCGTCTTCAACTATTAAAATTACCTTATCTCCTTCTATTATTGCGTTTCGATCGTCCTCTATTTCATCTGGAATAGTGGAACTGATATATTTTTTTGCAGGCGTTCCTTCTTCTTTTTCAGGTTCTAATTCTACAAAATCTGTTGGAGGAATTTTGTCGACATTTACTTTATTAAGGGCAGATCCAAAAACCGGCAGACATAACGTAAAGCTGCTTCCTTCATTAACTCTACTGTGAAGGATAATTTCTCCTTTAAGTAATTTTGCCAATTCCCTGCTGATGGATAATCCTAAACCAGTTCCGCCGTATTTGCGTTTGGTTGAACCATCGGCTTGCTGGAAGGCTTCAAAAACAAGCGGCTGTTTTTCTAACGGAATTCCAATTCCGGTATCTTTTACAATAAAGCAGATAATTTTGTCATCGTCTGTATTGATTTTGATTTCGAGTGTAACTTTTCCTTTTTCTGTAAATTTAATAGCATTCGAAATCAGGTTTTTTAGAATTTGTTCTAAACGCATTTTGTCTGTTTTAATGACAATTGGCGCTTCTTTCGAAAGAATTTCAAACTCAATTCCTTTTTCTTTGGCTACAAGATTAAAGAGATTCCAAAGTGTGTCTGTGATTTCTTTAGTCGAAATATCTAAAAATTCTAATTCCATTTTACCGGCTTCGATTTTAGATAAATCCAGAATTTCATCAATTAAGCCTAATAAACTGTTTCCTGAACTCTGAATAACTTTGGCAAACTCAATTTCTTCATTGTTCATGCTTTTGTTATTATTCTCTGATAATAAACGGCTTAAAAGCAAAATTGAATTAAGAGGTGTTCTTAATTCGTGTGACATATTCGCCAAAAACTCTGATTTGTAACGTGTTGTTAATTCTAAAGCTTCTGATTTCTTTTGAATTTCATTGTTTTTTTCTTCCAATAAAACACTTCTTTCCGAAAGTTCTTCATTCGTTTGTTCCAATTCTTCCTGTTGTACACGCAATTCTTCTTCAGAAGCCTGTAGTTTTTCGGTCTGCGCTTCTAATTCGGCATTAATCGCTTCCAGTTCGCTGTGCTGCGTTTGAAGCTCTTCTGACTGCGATTTTGTTTCTTCCAGCAGTTCTAATACTCTTTTTCTGTTTTGAGTTGATTTTAAGGCAATTCCAATGTTATTGGCAACATTTCGTAAAAATTCTAAATGCAGTTCAGAAAAACCATAAATACTCGCTAATTCAACTGCACCTTCAATTTTGTTATCCTGCAGCGGAACTGCCACAATATGCGTAGGTTTTACTTGTCCTAAAGCATAATTTATTTGAATGTCATCTGCAGATAATGTTTTTAATTCTAATATTTTTCCAGATGAAATGGCCTGACCAATTAAACCTTCGCCTTTTCGAATGCGTTCGCGGTTTTTGCTCGGTATATAGCTATATCCTCCAGAAGATACTAATTCGTTTTCTTCAATAATATATAAAACTCCCGCGCTGCTGTTTGTATATTGGCATAAAAACTCAATAACATCTTTAGAGAGTTTTTGCATTGATTTTTCGCCCAGCATGGCGTTATTTAATTCTGCAATTCCCGTTTGAAGCCATTCTTTTTGAGAAAGAAGCTCAAATGAACTTTTAAGAGAAACTCCCATTGTATTCAAAGATTCTCCTACACTTCCGAGTGCATCGGCTTTTGTATCGTCTACACGAATGTCATAGTTTCCTTTTGAAATGTTGGTCGCAATGTTGCTGATTGCTTCAATTCGCTGCGCTGTTTCAATATCTTTTTTCTCCAGTTCTTTTTGTAATGCAGAACGTTCGTTGTAATCTTTTAGAATTCTGATTAAAAAAACAATCGAAATAATAAAAGCGATGAAAAAGGCGACTATAATTAAAATCAAACTATAATTTCCGTAACGTTCAGAATTTGAATTACGCTCTTCCAGCAGTTTTTGTTCTGTGTTTTCTATCTTTTTGATAACCGCTCGAATATCGCTCATCATTATCCTTCCTTCATTTAAGTCGAAGGTTAGTGTTTCCTTGTTTAAACGCTTTTTTACGATTTGATTATTCAGGTATTTAAAGAACCCTGAACGTTTAGAAGCTAAATCGGTTAATAGTTTTTGCTGCGGAGGATTGTCTGCCGTAAGCTCTTCCAGCTTTTCAAAATAAGTATTTGATTTGGCTTCAGATTCATTAAATCGGTCAACAAACTGTTCGTCTCCGGTTAATAAATAACCGCGCATACTCGTTTGGGCTTCCGTAATAATAGCCGAACCTTCGTTTAAGTTGTAAATAACATCCTGAGTATGGTTTACCCAAAAATTACTATTTAACAAACTTTTGATGCTGATAAACGAAGCAACAGAACTAATAGTAAGCACTAATAATGAAACTAATGAACTGATTAGCAGATTTCTTTTAAAGTTACCATTCATGGTTTTCGATTGTATTTATTCGTATTTTAGGGGAAGAACAATAATAAAGCTGGCGCCTTTGCCTACTTCACTTCTTGCCGTGATTAATCCGTTGTGTTTTTCTATGATTTTTTTTGCAATTGCAAGACCAATTCCGGTTCCTTCATAAGTCTGTCGGTCATTTAAACTCTGGAAAATAATGAAAATTCGGTCCAGATAAATTTCATCAAAACCAATTCCGTTGTCTTTTACCACAATTCTACAATACTTTCCTTCCGGCGCGGTTGGACTGTCAAACGATTTATCGGCAATTAATTCGGCCGTAATTTCAATTAATGGAGGTTCATTACCGCCTGAGAATTTAAGGGCATTTCCAATTAAATTCTGAAATACCTGCCTTAACTGACTCGGAATACTGTCTATTGTGGGGAGTTCTGTAGCTTTTACTGTGGCATTTTTTCTTTCGATTAAATAATCAAAATCAGAAAGGACTTCCTGTAAAACCACGTTAAGATCTGTAATTTCTGGTTTTACCTGCGCTGATAATCTGGAATATGCGAGAAGATCTGTAATAAGAGTCTGCATTCTTTCGGCAGATTTTATGGTTCTGTCGACATAATCAATTCCCTTTTCATCTTCTTTTAAATAAAGTTCTTTGATTATTTTAATGAAGATCTGGATTTTCCTTATAGGTTCATTTAAATCATGCGATACAACCCAGGCAAACTGCTGCAATTCGTGGTTTTTCATCTCTAATTCTTCGTTTTTCAAAACCAGTTCTTTGGTTCTTTCTGCGATTTTGATTTCGAGATTGTCCTGCGCTTCTTTTCTAATTTTGATTTCTTTAGAAAGAAGGTCTTTTATACCTTTAAGCTCATTTTGCTGTTCATAGATTTTGATAAAGGTTTTTACCTTTAGTATCAACAAATCAGTATCAACAGGTTTTGTAATGTATTCTACTGCACCACTTTCATAGCCTTTAAAGATATATTTCTTTTCGATGTTTAATGCCGAAAGAAAAATTACAGGAATGTCTTTGGTTCGTTTATTTCCAGAAAGAATTTTTACTACTTCGAAGCCGTCAAGTCCTGGCATCTGAACGTCCATAATAATAAGACAGTAGTTTGTTTTTAAAATTTTCTTCAGGGCTTCTTCACCAGATTCGGCAGTATCTACGTCGATATTGTGGAGTTCTAATGTTTTCTTTAAGGCAATAATATTGGCCTTGATATCATCAACAATTAATACCATGCTGTTATGGGGAATAAAGCGTTACTAGTTAAAAAAAATTGAATCATGGGTTTGAAAAGGTTCTTATTTAAAATATCTGATCCTATTTTAAATATAGTTGGTCAAACTTTCAAATTTAGAAAAAAAAGGAGCATTCACTTTTACATCGGTATTTAATTCGTTACATAATTCCCATGTTTTATTCCGCGCTTAAATTGAATTTATGAAACTCAGCTTATTAAAAGTTCAATTCTTTCAGGAAAACTTAAAATAATCATAGCTTTTTTCTTTCTTTTTAATTTATAGAGGCAATCAAAAAATTGTTACAGCCCCTTTTTCATTGGTCATTCCGCTAACTTTAATAGTCAATTTGTTGATTAAAATTACATGTTATGAAAAAGCCTAAAACCTTCCCGGAGCAAAAACAAGAACTTCCGGGAAACGAACATAAAATGAATCCCGAACCGGAAATTATAAGAGAAAACTACACTGGAAGCGGAAAACTTCTTGGCAAAACTGCTTTTATAACCGGCGGTGACAGCGGAATTGGCAGAAGCGCTGCCGTACATTTTGCGCGAGAAGGCGCCAATATTGCGATTGTTTATTTAAAAGAAGATAAAGATGCCAAGGAAACCAAGGCAATGATTGAAAAAGAAGGTCAGCAATGTCTGCTTATAAGCGGCGATTTGAAGGATGAAAAATTCTGTAAAGAAGCCATTAAAAAGTGCATTACAACTTTTAAAACCATAAATGTTTTGGTGAATAATGCTGCGATTCAATTTCCGCAAAACGAACTGGAAAAGATTACTGCAGCGCAATTGCATAAAACATTTGAAACTAATATTTATCCGTATTTCTATATTACAAAAGCAACGCTTCCGTATTTGAAAGAAGGCGATACGATTATCAATACAAGTTCTGTAACTGCGTATCGCGGCAGCGAACATTTAGTTGATTATTCGAGTACAAAAGGTGCTATTGTAAGTTTTACAAGATCATTGTCGACCATGCTTGCCAAAAGAAAAATCAGGGTAAACGGCGTTGCGCCAGGCCCAATATGGACACCTTTGATCGTAGCAAGTTTCGACAAGCTTTCTGATTTCGGAAAAGATAATCCGATGGAAAGAGCCGGACAGCCTTCTGAAGTTGGACCTGCATATGTTTTCCTGGCCTGCGAAGACAGCAGTTACATCACCGGCCAGTTTATTCATATTAACGGCGGAGAATTAGTTGGCGGATGATAAGATTGCCCACAGATTTTACGGATTGAACAGGTTTACGCTGGTTATTTGTCATTTCGAGGAACGAGAAATCACACGCGAAAGCCCGCAAAGTAAGGGTCTTCATCATTACTTCGCCAGTACAATAAAAAAGAAATCCGCGTAAACCCGTTTAATCCGCAAAATCCGTGGGCAAAAAACCTCAGAACCTTAGCCTCTCAGCACCTTAGAACCTTAAAAAAAATGAACTACATAGACATCATAGGATTATTTGCGGGAGCTTGCATTACACTCTCCACAATTCCGCAGATTTTAAAGGTTTGGAAAACCAAGAAAGTAAAAGACATTTCGCTTAAAACTTTCAGCATCCTGACTTTCGGAATCGCTGTTTGGATTATTTACGGAATTCTAAAAGAAGATCTTCCCATAATAATTACAAATAGTGTTTCCTTATGCCTGAATCTCCTTATGGTTTATTTTATTATTTATTATGAGAAAGAATAGTTTTTGAGATGCTGTGTTTTTTGCCCACGGGTTTTTACTGATTTAAACGGGTTTGCGCTAGTTTAATTTAAGATGGTTTACGCTGAGTTTTAATCTCGCAAAGTCGCAGAGACGCAAAGTTTTTTAAATTAATAGCGTCCAGCTTTAGCTGGATGGAAAAAATAATTAACGCATAAAGGGCTTTAGCCAAACCGCAATAGTTTGGCTAAAGCCTTTTTCAAGTTCTATTCTAAAACCTCCAGCTGAAACTGGAGGCAATTCAAAAAAATCTTTTTAATCTTTTTAATCTGTGGCAAAAAAACTTAGAACCTTCAAATAAAAAAAACAGCTTCTTTAGGAAAAGCTGTTTTTTTTGTAATAGTAGTAGTTAATATGTGATGCTTGTTAGCTAGCTAATTTTTGATTGTATGGTTTAAGTGAAAAATGATATTTTGCTCTAAAATGTCTTGCTGCGGCAAGTATTTCAGAAAAATTCATGGTTGAAATTCGTTTGATTTCATTAATCGGTTTCATAGCCAGATTAACAACAGGATCAAATGTGCTTAGGTAATTAAAACTGTGCTGCTCTACCTCTATTTCAACAATATTTTTTAGAATACTCTTTCTAAGCAAAGTTCCAACAAGTCCTTTTTGCGGAACTGTTTCGTATTCTTTTATTCTTTTTGAGATTCTTGAATTCTCTTTTCCTATGTAAATATAATTTCCAGAATCGTTTGTAAAATGTTGTTTTACCTGAGTAACCAATTCCGTGTTTTTGTTTTCAATAGTCGGCATTCCAAGTAGTGTAAACTGAATACGTTTGTGGCTTTCAAAATACAAAACACTATTGATAACCGAAGAATTGCTTAAAACAGCCGATTGTTTTTTGCTTAAAACTTTCTTTTCTCCATTTGCACCAAAACTATGGCTTACATTTCCATTTTCGCAATAAACAAAAAAGACAGGCGCAGTTTTAAAAGATTCGATACTTAAACTAACTTCCTCATTAAATTCAAGATCAAAATGCATGAATAAGACTTTATCATCAAATCGGTTTCCTTTAATGGAGCCTTTTGTCCATTTTGATTTAATTTCTAAATTATATTCATTGTTTTCAGCCTTTAGTTCACCGTTAAAACTATCTTTTAAGTCGTTAAAAACGGTATCAAATCCTCCAGTATTTATGTAAAGTTTTTTCATTTGCTTTGGTTTTAAAAAAAGTTGTTTTTATACTTATTTCTGTAATCAAACAACTTATGGTTCTTTCCTCATTTTCTATAAACCAAATTTCGTACTTATTGCAAATCAAATCCTTATACAATTTCAATCAGAAATTTCATAATTTTTATGCAAAGGTTCTAAGTTTCTGAGATTCTAAGTTGCTAAGGTTTATACTGTCAGATTAAAAAACTTAGCATCTTAGAACCTTAGCAACTTAGTATCTTAAAAATAAAAAACAGCTGCTCCAGAATAAATCTGGAACAACTGCTCCTCAGCAAAATAAAAATACTTATCTATTTTATTTTATGTAAGTTCACTTATGTCTGCGTTTTTTGAATAATTTTTCTTTGGGATATCTTTAAAAAATTCGGCTTCTTCTAAATCTGCTGTTGGGCCGTATCCTAATAAATGAGTTCCTTTTTCCTGATCTTTTGTTTCAATAACATATAAAATGGACATATCATCCGGATCGCTCATTCCTTCATAACGATGATGCGCTACAATATAAATTTCATCTGGTTTATAAGCATATTTAGTTTCTGAATCAATCAAACAGCCATTATCAAATAAATAATTCTTTGTATAGCCTTCATCCTGATATTTCTGTATATAGTCGGTTTCGTGTTTTTGTTCTCTTTTCATGATTTCATTAGTTTAAGATTAATTAATAACCTTTGTTAATTCAAATTTCATCATTAAAATCAATGAAAATTAACTCTATTAATTTTAATGTTACCTCATTCAAAAAACACAAAACAAATCAAATTTTATTTTTATAATTTTAGGTTTTCATCTGAAAAACTTTAGAAAACGCTATATTTATTACACAAAATTTATTGTTTCAATCAAAACAAAAACAAATTTTTAATGAACAATACCAACCAAGATTTCCTGGCAAAAGGAGGCGAAATGGGCGCGTTAACCCGTGCCAAAGACTGGAGCAAAACTCCTGTTGGGGCTGTCGACACATGGCCGCAGAGTCTTCGTACTACTTTAGGGATTCTTTTAAACTCAAAATTCCCCATGTTTTTGTTTTGGGGACCAGAACATATTTGTTTTTATAATGATGCTTATCGTCCAAGTCTTGGAAACGATGGAAAGCATCCCGCTATATTAGGTCAAAAAGGTGCTGAATACTGGCCGGAAATCTGGGACTTTATCGGTCCGCTGATTGATCAGGTTTTAACGGAAGGCGAAGCAACATGGCACGAAGACTTATTACTGCCTATTTACCGAAACGGAAAAATGGAAGATGTTTACTGGACTTTCAGTTATAGTCCGGTTACAAATGATGATGGAAAAATTGACGGCGTTTTGGTGATCTGCAATGAAACTACCGATAAGGTAAACATTCGCAAAAATTTAGAAGAAAGCAATAAACGTTACAGAAACAATATCCTGCAGACACCAAATGCGATGTGCATTTTAAGTGGAAAGGATTTTGTGGTAGAAATTGCAAATGAACTTATGCTTGAAATTTGGGAACGGAAAGAGCATGAAGTTCTTAACAAACCTATTTTTAAGTCTCTGCCCGAAGCCGCAGGTCAGGGTTTAGAAGAGATTTTACTGAATGTTTTCCTGACCGGAGAAAGATTTACGGCAAATGAACTTCCCGTAAAACTTACCCGAAATGGTAAAGTCGTTGACACTTTTATCAATGTTGTTTACGAAGCTTTAAAAGAACCTGACGGAACGATTTCTGGAATTGTTGCAATTGCAAATGATGTGACAATTCAGGTTACAGCGCGCAATGCGATTGAAGAAAGTGAAAAACGTTTTAAGAATATTGTGAGACAAGTTCCGCTTGGAATTGCCATTCTTAAAGGCAAAGATTTAATGGTCGAAATGGCTAATGAAACCTACTTGCAAATTGTAGATAAAACGGAAGAACAAACGCTAAATAAATCAGTTTTTGAATATTTGCCGGAAGCTAAAGAAACGGTTCATCCACTTCTTTTACAGGTTTATGAAGATGGAATTCCTTATTTTTCAAACGAATTACTGGTTACTTTAAACCGATATGGAAAACAGGAAGATTGTTATTTCAATTTGGTTTTTCATCCTTTACGAGAAGAAAATGATGTTGTAACAGGCGTGATTGTAGTAGGTTATGAAGTTACAGAATCTGTAAAAGCTAGACATTATCTGGCCGAAAGTGAAAAAGCGTTTCGAAACCTTGTGATGCAGTCGCCCATTGCCATGACTATTTTTAAGGGAAAAGATCATATTATAGAATTGGCCAATACCACGATGCATGATGACATTTGGCAGAAAAACCCAAGCGAAACCATTGGCAAACCTGTTTTAGAGGTATTTCCTGAGCTCTTAGAACAAAAATATCCTCAATTACTTAAAGAAGTATTCTATAACGGAAAAACGATCCGCGAAAACGAATCTGTTGCGTTTATTGATATTAAAGGAAAATTAGAAAAGTTTTATCTGGATTATCAATACACTCCTTTGTATGAGAAAAACGGGGAAATATCATCGATTATGATTACGGTAAACGATGTTTCGGAGAAAGTGGAAGCCAGAAAAAAAGTGGAAGATGCCGAAGAAAGAGCCCGTTTAGCATCTGAAATTGCCGAAATTGTAACCTGGGATTTAAATATTCCAACTCAGGAATTGATTTATTCTGATAATCTGCCGGAGTTGTTTGGTCTTCCAAAAAATATAAAAATTTCCCGTCCGCAGGTTTTATCACGCATTGTTGCCGAAGATTTTGATTTAATTCAAAAGGCTTATGAAATTGCTTTGCAAACTAATATTTACAAATACGAAGCACGAGTTTTAAAGCCCGATGACAGTATTGCCTGGATTCGTGTACACGGCAAGATATTTTTTGATGAATTAAAGAATCCTACCAAAATGCTGGGCACTGTAATGGACATTACAGACGAAAAGAACCGACAGGAAATTTTAATGAAAAGTGAAAAAAAGTTCCGTGTTCTTGCTGATTCTATGCCTCAGTTTGTATGGACAAGCGATGCCATGGGAAATCTGGATTATTTTAATCAGTCGCTTTATGATTTTTGTGGCATCACAAAAGCCGATGTTGATCAAAACGGATGGCTGCAAGTGATACATCCGGATGATCGTGAAGAAAATATCAACATCTGGATGCAGGCTATAAAAACGGGTGAAGAATTTTTGTTTGAACATCGTTTTCGCCGTCATGATGGTATATACCGCTGGCAGTTTAGCCGCGCCATTCCGCAAAGAGATCCTGAAGGAAAAATTCAAATGTGGGTTGGTACAAGTTCTGATATTCAGGATCAAAAGGATTTTACCAATCAGCTTGAAAAGCAGGTTCATGACCGAACGGAAGAACTGGAACTTAAAAACCGTGATTTGATTAATATGAATATCGAACTGCAGTCTTTTGCTTATATCTCCAGTCATGATTTACAGGAACCGCTTCGAAAAATTCAGACTTTTGCGAGTCGTTTATCAGAGTTGGATGATCAGAATATTTCGGCGAAAGCCAAAGCTTATTTAGAGCGAATTGAAGTTTCGGCTAAAAGAATGCAGACATTGATTCAAGATCTTCTCACCTATTCCAGAACCAATTCTGCCGAAAGGATTTTTGTAAAAACCAGTTTAGATGAAATTATTGAAGAAGTAATAATCGATTTTTCGGAACGTATTGAAGAGAAAAACGCTGTAATCGATATTCATCCTTTGGGAGAAGCGACTATTATGCCGTTTCAGTTTCGACAATTACTGCATAATTTAATTGGAAATGCTTTAAAATTCTCCCGCAAAGATATTCCGCCTCGTATTGAAATTAAAGCCCGAAGAGTTCTTGGAAGTAAACTCAATTTTAAGGTTGATTATCCTGAAAAAAATTATTTCTGTCTGCAAATTGCAGATAACGGAATTGGTTTTGATGATGAATACAAAGAACGAATTTTTGAAGTTTTCCAGAGATTAAATACCGAAAGTGAATTCTCCGGAACCGGAATTGGACTGGCCATTGTAAAAAAAATTGTCGAAAACCACAAAGGAATTATAAAAGCAAAAAGCGAAAAAGGCCAGGGTGCTACTTTTAAAATCTTCCTGCCTGAGCTATAAAAAAAACGCCAAACTCATTTTTAGCAATAAGTTTGGCGTTTTATATGTTTTAAATTTAATTACAATTTATACACAAAAGTTTTTCTGTCTGGAACAAATTCTTTCCAGTTTATCGTCAGCGAATGTTCAATCGATTTTATGATATCTTTCATTAAAACCGGCTTTGTAATGAAGTAATTCGCACCCAGATTTAGACATTTATCAATAATACTGGGTTCGTTTGATGTTGAAAAGATGATTACCGGAATATCGCTTTTTTCTTTAGACCCCTTCAGCTCGTTTAAAACGTCAAAACCATTTTTTCCCGGCATATTTAAATCTAAAAAAATGACACTGGGAGTTGGCGGCGGATTATAAACGGCATTTAAAAGCTTTTCTCCACCTGAGTAAGTCTGGAGGTTAATATCTTGCGATAATGACTCTACAGCGTCTGTAAATATACTTAAATCGTCTTCATCATCATCTGTGTAGAATATTGTCCAATCTTTCATATGTTTTTTTGGGTAAATCTGTTCGTTCAAAGATAGCTTAAAATTAGCAAATAAAACAATCTGTTTAGAAATTCTCACAAAAACAGTTAATTGAAATATAATAATTTAAAAATATAATTCTGTAAGCCATTCAATCTCAAAAATCTCAATTTTGTTATACAGCGTTTTAAACGCTTTTAAATCAAAATATTAAATATAAAAATTATAAAGCCATGGGAGATCATAAAGACCTTACAGAAAATTTAGCTGCTGATAAAATCAAAGAATTAGCAGAAAGCATAAAAACGTGCATGTTTTGTACTTACGACAGCTACAGGCTGCAATCACGACCAATGTCGGTTCAAAAAGTAGATGATTTGGGACGTCTTTGGTTTTTATCTGACCGAAACAGTACCCACAATGCAGAGATTACACTGAATCCGCAAGTTGAGTTATTTTTCTCTGAACCACACGATAAATTCCTGACTATTCATGGAACTGCGACAATTTCGTACGACAGAGAAACGATTAAAGAATTATACGACCCAATTGTAAAAGTCTGGATGCCGGGCGGCGAAGATGATCCGAATTTAAGTGTGATTACCGTAACGCCGGAAGATGGTTATTACTGGAACAACAAAAACGGTAAAATTGTGGCTATTGCAAAAATGACCGCAGCTTTTGTGACTGGTAAAGTTATGGATGATGGTATTGAAGGGAATTTGAAGTTGTAGTTTTTTTTAACCGCAAAGTCCGCAAAGGTTTACGCAAGGTTCGCTAAGATTAATTTCTTTGCGTGCTTTGCGTTTTTTCTTTGCGGACTTTGCGGTTAAACTTTTGCAATTAATCCATAATCCTCAATCCTCTTCATCTCCAAAGCATTCAAAATCCCTGCTTCGCTTGCTGTATTATTAAAATATATAAATCCTGATTTTAAATAAGTTGCATTTTTTATTTGAAGTAATTTTTCAAGTGAATAACTCGAATAAAACATATTCGGAATTCCGTGTAAACGAATATAAACAAGCGGAAATTCTTTGAAGATTGTTTGCGGTAATTGCGGATGACTTACGCTGCAAAACGTGATATTATTTTCCATAAAAGCATCCCAAACCTCTTGATTCCACCAGGATTTATGGCGAAATTCAATTACATTTTTGAATTTTAAATCTAAATTCCTGATAATTTGTTCCAGCCTTTCTAAAGTAAAATAATAACTCGGCGGAAACTGAAAAAGGACACAGGCGAGCTTTTCTTTTAAACCATTTTCGCAGACATTATAAAATTCTGAAAGGCGGTTTTCACAGTCTAAAAATTGTTTGATATGAGTAATTTCTTTGGGCGCTTTTACCGAAAAAAGAAAATTTTCAGGAGCTTTATTGTACCAATTATTGAAAACTTTAAGCGTTGGAAACCTATAAAAGCTTCCGTTGAACTCATACGTGTTAAAGTACTGGTAATAAAACTTAAACATATCCTAAGCTGTCACATTGTCAGGGTAGAAAATTCCCTTCCAATACCGATTATTGTAGCTCGAACATCCTATTAAAATTTCATTTTTCATTTGTGAAGCTGTTGGCAGTTATTGCAGTAAAAACTTCGACGGTTTTTCTTCCCTGTCGGTTTTTTTATGATGGGCAAATTGCATCTTTTGCATTCTTTTTGCGAATATGCTAGCCAATGTTTTTTGAGTTCATTTTTCTTTTTCCAATACAAAAATTCAAAACTGTAAATCGAACATTCGGCTATAAGTTCGTCGATTTTTTCGGGTGGGATTTTTCCAACTAAAGATTCCGGATGAATAAAACATCGGTACAAAACTTCATTTTTGATAATATTCCCTACTCCTGAAAATATATTTTGATCTAAAACAGCATCGCAAATCATTTCATTTGGGATTTTATCCAGACTTCGTTTTGCTTTTTTTGGGTCCCAATTTTCATTTAAAACATCTTCGCTCCAATCGTAATATTGACTTATTGGCCCTTCCAGAATCTTTACAGTACAGGTATAAAAGTTGATTTCTCCGCTTGAAAACCCTAAATGCAACCTTGGTGCAGTATCTTTTTTTTCGTTGATTCTGTAGGTTCCAAACATCATTAAATGGATTTTTACGGTAAAATCTTCAAAACAAATCAGGAAATGCTTTCCCCAGGTTTTAAATGATAAAATGGTTTTATTCCTTAAACGCTCTAAATCGACACTGGAGTTTCCATAAACTTCTATCACTCTTTTTCCTGTAAACTGCTGTGCTTCTTCTCTTAAAATCAATATTGACGGACCTTCGGGCATATACTTTAGTTTTAAATTTTTAATGAAAAAAAAGCGCAGTTTTGACAACTGCACTTTTAATATGATATTTTTAAATCCTATTCTGCTTCTGCAGCTTCAAGATTTACAGCATTTACAGCAACTTCTGTAAGCAGTTTATCTGCACCTTTTTCTTCATCAAGCGTTAGCTCTAATAGTGCTGCGGCTTCTTCATAACCCAGCGTTTCAGCAAACTGTCTTAAAGTTCCGTAAGTGGCAATTTCGTAATGTTCGATTTTTTGGCTTGCGGCGATAATACCGGCATCTCGAACCACTCCAATTTCTGTTTCTTCCAGAATTCCTTTTCCTTCTTCGATTAAACCTTCCATAGCATCGCATTTTTTAGCGGTTGCTTTTTTTCCAATTACATCAAAAACCTTTTCTAAACGTGTTACGTGCTCTTCAGTTTCAATTAAATGGTTATTAATAGCATCGATCAATTCTTCAGATGTTGCGTTTTTAGCCATTGTTGGCAGTGCTTTGGTTAAAGCTTTCTCTGCCCAGTAAATATCTTTCAGACTGTCTTCAAATAATTCTGCTAAACCCGCCGCTGCGTTTGATTTTGGTTTTGTAACTCCTCTTTTTACTGTTTCCTTTGTTGTAGTTTCTTTTTTCTGATCTGTAGTTTTCATGGTATAATTTTTTAATGATTAATTATTTGTAAAATTACCGTCTTGATTATCAGCAAGGTTATACGATTCTTCGATTAAATTTCATTCTAAACATCTGTTAATTATACAATTACATTTCGTAATTCTATAAGAAAATCTTTCGGTTTCGGGATTAGATTTGTATATGTAAAATATTTAAAATAAGACATCATGAACACTACAGATAAAAGAAATGGTGCTTTTCCGAAAGATCCGGGAAGTCCATCTTCAGACAGAAATACGGTTATGAATGAGGAACTTTATGATTTAAATACGAAAGAAACTCAAAACAACCTCGCAGAAGACGCAGAACGCGGTTATACGGTTCGAAATGGTCATAACCCTAACAAACCTAATCCCGATGAGAGATCGGGCGTTTACGACGATGATTTGGATGATTTAGATGATGACTTTCATAAAGACAGAGATCTGGAAGACAATAACGACGATATTTATGAGGTTGTTTTAGAAGATAATGACCTTGATGACGAAGATGAAGATGAATATATCGAGGAAGATCTGAATGAAGAAGAACTTGATGAAGTCGAAAACGACGAATTTGATAATCCTGCCGATACTTTTGAAAACGATTTTAATGAAACCGAAGATGATTTAGAAGATATCGACGACGACGACGATAAGGAAGAAGACAGCGAATATGTCGAAGATGATGTTCAGGAAGAAGACGATGATTATACAGAAGAAGATAAAAGAAGATTGTAATTTTTGGAAGATTGAAAAGAAAAAACCGTTAAGGATTATACTTAACGGTTTTTTTATGATTTAGATTTTTATTTCGAATTCAATAATTTCTCTAAATAAGATATTTTTTCTCTTTCAGATTCTAATAAACGCTCATATAAAGTTTTATTTTGTTCTACTGATTCCATTAATTTATCAAGCGGATTAAAATTGCATATATTATAATTCCCAACAGTTCCTTGGCTATTATCATAAAAAGTATTAAAGTAAGTGAAAACCGCTTCCTCAGAGAAATTTTTAATTGCTTCTACGCTCAAGCCCAAAACTTTTGCAATTTCAATCAATTTTTCTTCATCAACTGTTTCACTATTTTCAATTGCAGAAATCGTTTGCTGGCTCGTCCCTAAAGCTTGTGCAAGCGCTTCTTGCTTCATGTCTTTTAATTCACGAAGACGGCTTATTTTTCGCCCTATATGGTTTGATCTTGTTTGTGTGCTCATAATTCAAAGATAATAATTTGAAGTAAAAAAATAAAAAATATGTATGATACAAGATTTTTCAAGTATGATACTGATAAAAATGCCCCGTTTCCAGAATTGTTCAAATTTACATTATGGACAAAAATACAATTTTTCAGACAAATTATTATAAATAAAAAAGCCGTTAAGATCGAAACTTAACGGCTTTTTTATGCGATTTAAAACCTTAATCGCCTATTTTTTCTAAAACTGGAATATCATCCATTTTTTGTAAACGTTCAATTAAACCTGTTTTGGCTTCGGTTAATTCTTGTTCGGCTTTGCCTAATTCTTTGTACCAATCTTCTTTTCCGGTTTTTGAGCTTTCAATTTTACGCATAATCTCGTAAATTTCGCCTTCGGCTTCCATCACCTTTAAGCGTTTATAGTACGTGAGGCTTTCGGTCATGTGTGCCAATGCAATCATCGCAGTTAAAAACGGATGATTGTTGGTTACATTCACATCTTTAATTTTTCCGTGTTCAAGTTCGACTTTTAAGGCAAAAGCAAATTCTTCCATATTAAAATCGGCATGTTTGCTTTTTGGATTCAAATAAGCTTTTATCGCTTCAACATTGTTCATTGTCGAAAGATCAACATCGGTTTGTTTTCCGTCTAATAAATCTTTGTAAACTACATTTGCCACGGCTCTTGCTTCGGCAATTGTTGGGTCATTTGCAGGATTTTCGAAATCACGTGTCGACCAATCCCAGTTTTTAGGATGTACAGGTTTGATGTATTTTTCGCAAAAATCTGTTACATCGTTTTTTAAACTTACCATTTCGTCTTGCCTTTTTATGTACACGTCTTGGTAAGCTCCGCTTTTAGTTCCCATAATTTGATATTTTTAAAAGATAAACGACACATTTACCGAGATATATGTGCCGTTTTTAATTTCGTTCTTATTTTACTGAATCCAAGTATTAAACACTTCTTCTTCCGCTTATCAGCGAAATAATAAACAATACTAAGAATATGAAAAATAAAATTTTTGCTATACTAGCGGCTCCAGCGGCGATACCACCAAAACCAAATATCCCTGCAATAATTGCCAGAATAATAAATATGACTGTCCAACGTAACATAATAATTGATTTTTAGTTAATACTGATTTTGTTTGTTTTTCAAACTTTATGCTTTTGAAAGAGGTGCATTAACTCTTAGATTTTTACTGCAAATTGACTTGATAATTCTCGATCAATTCTGCAAAGGCGCTTTCGCTTTTTGAAAAGTACTTTTTTGTGCTTCGGCTCTTTTTTACTTTATCAAAATACGACTGAATCGATCCATCTTCATAAGTTGTGACCAACAAAGGATGAACGTAATAATTCTTGCAGACATTTCTGGTATTTCCGAGTGCTTCTGCTGTGGCATCATAAGCCAGAACAATATTTTTTTTGATTTCTTTTTCGTCTGATGTAACACCTAATTCCATCAAACTTTCAAAGAATATAATCGAGGCTGCCCAGGTTCTAAAGTCTTTGGCACTAAAATATTCGCCCGAAATATTGTGCAGATATTCATTGACCATGTGACTGTCTAAAACCTTTCTTTCGCCGTTTTTGTCGTAATATTTAAAAACTTCCCAACCCGGAATTTCTTCGCAACGGCTAACAAGTTTGATCAATTGTTTGTTTCTTGTGGTAATCGTATGCTGTTTTCCTTTTTTTCCGATGAATTCAAAACGGAGGGAATTTTTATTGATGTTGATGTGTCTTTTACGTAAAGTCGAAAGTCCGTATGATTTATTGTCTTTGGCGTATTTTTCATTTCCAATTCGGATATGGGTTTCTTCCATTAACCGAATCACCAGGGCAATTACTTTTTCTTTCGACCATTCTTTTTGTTCTAAATCGATATCAACTTGTTTTCGTATAGCGGGAAGCTTTTGTCCGAATTCTGCGATTTTGTAAAACTTGGTTTGATTGCGGATTAAATTCCATTTTGGATGATACCGATATTGTTTTCTGTTTTTAACATCTAAACCCACCGCCTGTAAATGCCCGTTTGATAAATCCGAGATTTTTACATTTACCCACGCCGGTGGTAAAACCAGGCTGTTAAAACGCTTTATTTCACTTTTTTGCTTAATGCAGCGTCCGTTTTTTTTATAAACAAAACCATCATCTCCCTCACATCTTTCAATTGGCAAATTTTGATTGTTTACATAAACTAATTCTAATTTTTCCAGCACTAAATGCGGGGTTTTAATTAGCTGTGTCATTAGTTTTTGGGTTCTGGCGGTATTCATGGTCGTTTTATTTTTTTTTACCTCAGATGTCACAGATTCAAAAGATTTTTCTAACTACTTAATACTCTTTCCGCATAATCTGCGAGAATCTGTGACATCTGAGGCATTTATATCTTAATTTGTTCGCAGTGATTTAATCAGGCTTTTTTTATTCATATAAGAACGTCCTGAAACACCTACTTTTCTTGCTTGTTGATAAAGTTCATCTTTTGTCCATTCTTCATAAGGCTTTGCTCTTCCGCCTTTTTCTCCTGCATCTGGCGTATTGGCAATACGCGCCGACTTCTCTTTACTGTAACCCTTCTTCACTAGAGCTTCGTATTGTGCCTCGTTTTTAATTCTTGGATCTGGCATGACGTAAAAATTTAGATTAGTAATAGTTGTATGGTTATATCAAAGTTCCCAAAAAGAAAGATTTTTTCTGTTATACAATTTTGGTTATTACTTTCATAATTAAGATTGTAGACTTTAGATTATTTTAGATTGCAGATTTTAGATTTTAGATTATGCGTAATCTTGTCATTTCGAGGAACAAGAAATCGCTTGTGTATTTAAAAACAAAAAATCCCATTCATTATCTGAATGGGATTTTTTGTTTTTAATATTCTTCTTAATTATATATCTTTCTCAACTATATATTTTTTCTTATTGCTTTTTGGATCCATGTAAGAAATACCAAAACCTTCTTTATCTGCGTTTAAAGTTAATTTTGAGAGGATTTCTTTTTTAATCTTCTTTCCTTTAATATTGATATCAGTTGTAAAACTTCCTTTAAAGACAATTTCTAAGTTTGTCTTATCAATTTTGTATTCAATATCTGATATTAAAAACTCTGCTTTGAGATCTTTTGAAGAGGTCTTTTTTTGAAAATCAAATACTTTTACATCCATTTCACTAAATAATATAGAAAGTCCTTTATTGTATAAATCGATTCTTCCGTTTCCGCTTTCTTTATCTTCATTTACAAATTCATTGAAAATAACATCAAATGATGGATATTTTTCTTTAACATTTACATTGAATTTTAAAAATACTCCACTATTTAAAAAATCATACTGCAAATCAGATCTCGGGATAACTTGAAAACTATAAAATGCGGCAGATCTCGAAGAAGATGTTTGCAAATCTTTAATAAATAACAATTTACTTGTTACTTTTAATCCATCTCTAAAATAATTGAGTTCTGGACTAAAAAGTGATTCATCAGTATTATTGCCCAAAAACAAATTATCAAAACCTGGGAAATATGCTTGCGCGGAAACACTGATATTTACAAGGAATAATATGGAAACTAGGAGTTTTTTCATTTTGTTCTAAGGTGATTTTTAATAAGATTACAATAACGTTGATTCATTATTGTGCCACTTCTTCATAAGAAATTTGAATTGAATCATCCTTTTTTGCTGCATCCCAATAAACAAATGGTTCTGCTTTTTTAATTCCGGCAAGATCTTTTTCAAAATTATTTTGATACTTAATAATTTCTTTAATGTCTTTAACATCATTTTTCAAAGCAACTTCATCAAATTGAATATTCCCAATATACAAAATCTCTCCTTTGGCTACTTTAAAAGGAATTGAAAAACCATTGATATTACCGTTTCTCTGAAGAACTGCAAAACCACTATTTGTAAAGAGTCGAATATTTGTAATTACATACTCCCCTTCTGGTTTTTCAACTGCAAAAAGATATGTCAATCCGCCATCTAAATCTCCTTTGTGCCTCATTCTTGTAATTTGTGCAGGAATAAAATGTACTTCTTTTGAATATTTCCTAGATAACTTGGGATCAGTCGACTTATAACTTATTAACATAAAATATCCATTGAATTTTGCTTTTTCAGCAGGAAAAGTAAGGGAACCGAAAATTAAGCCATTGTCTGTTTTCCTTGGATTAAAAGTCAAATTTTGTGCCGTTGAAGTTGATACAGCACAACAAAAAATAAAAGTGGATAAGAATAAAATACGAGCTAAAGATGTAATAGATTTAGTTTTCATTTAGTTATTAATTTAAAAATGTTTGTTTTTGATGGTGCCAAAATATAAAATATTTTCATACAAGTATTAATTCATTTTCACTATAAAATGTCTATTCAAAAATTATACAAGCCTTGCATTCACAATCAAAATACTTAAGTAAACGGTAAAAAAATCCCATTCGTTTCAAGAATGGGATTTTAATTAAGTCTTAACTTACTTTTACTCTTTAATTTCCTTTGGATATAAATCTTCTTTACCAAATATCTTCAATTTCATCAAATAAATTCCCTTCAGTTTTATTTTGTTCTTCTTTAATCGAATCCACTAAATAAAGGGTATGCTTCGCTCTTGTTAATGCAACATATTTTAAGTTAATTTCCTGTTTAACTTCCCAAGGTTGTTGATTATCATTTTTTATGGGTAATTTATTAAAATCTAAAATAAAAACTCTTTCGTTCTCCAATCCTTTCGCTTTATGTATTGTTGAAAGTTTTATCGCATCCTTATTATCAGTAACTAAATATTCAATTCGTTTTATCAAATCATTTAAATTAATAACATTTTGTTGAACAGATATTTGTCTTTGCAAAAAATTCAATCTTCTTTCAATATACTTAGTTTCTGAATTAATAAATTCTTCCTTATTTTCTGAGTTTGAAAGTTTTTTTACTTTTTGATTTAAAAAATGCAAATTCCTATCCTTTACCTTCTCAAAAAAATCATAATTATTTTTTAAAATATTGATTTCATTTAATTCTTCATTAGTAAATAAGAATTTTAATTCATTAAACAAATCTTTAACGTCATCTTGATGAATATCGACACGTTTATTATTTTCAATTAATATAAACAATAATATTGTTAAAGGAGCTTTAGTTCTACTTATTATTAAATCACTGTTTTGAACAACATTAATTACTTTTTCGAACTCTATCTTTTCAATTATACCATTTTTATCTTTAAATGGTTTTATATCTCGACGAAAATTCTGAGCAAATTCTATAACATTATTTGGACATCTAAAACAAAATGACAACGTTAGTTTAATATTATTTTTTAGTATCTGACCGAATCTTTCAAATGAATCAATATCTGCACCAGTAAACCCATATATTGATTGGAAAGGGTCTCCAACAGCAATAACTCTTCCTGTTTTTTTCACGTATTTTAGAGCTACTGCTAATTGTGATTTCGATAAGTCTTGGCATTCATCTATAAATAAAATATCATAACTATAATTAGGATAATACTCGAAAACACGAGGTAAATATAACATATCACTTAAATCAATAATATTTAATTTCTTTGCTAATGTGTTTCCTTCTTCAATTATAAGCTGACTTGCTTCAAATAATACATTAACAATTTTATCAATATTTTTTTCTGGAGTTTTTTTTATGTCAATTATATTATAATGGAATAACATTTGTTTAAAGTCATCAAAATTATCTTTAGTTAATGTTAATCTAAATTTATTGACAATATCTAAAAGTTTGTTTTTAAATATTGCAACATGCGTTTTAAGAATATTTTCTTCAAAGCTATTTTTTTTGGGGTTAACATCTACATAATATAACTCTAGATATTTTATGATATTTCTTTCATTATAAGTTGATAAAGATTTATTAATTAAATCATTGTATTTTCTATCTAGAACTTTATAAGGCAATTCTGAATTGGATTTTAGAATATCAAATCCAAGCTGATGTAAATTCTTTACAACGATATTATTCTTTTTCTTGTTTAAAATTCTTTCCTGAATTTCGTCTCGTATACTTTTATTAAATGCACAAAAAAGTAAGGTTTTATCATTTTGAACAAAATCAATACTATTTATAATTGTAGTAGTCTTTCCAGACCCTGCAACCGCATCAATTATACCATGATTTGAATCAAATTTGATAAAATTAAAAATTTTTTCTTGCTCACTTGTTGGTATCATTTTAAGAAGAATTTCGATTAAGCCTCTATTAAAACAATAGAGGGAAAATAAAATTTATGTTGATACACAAGTATACTAAGAATTTAAATTCAAAACAATGCGTATTTATACTCATTTAATTTCTATATCCAAATCATATAACAATCTCTCAGAATCCTATAAGACATTTCTGTAACTTCTGAATAATTTTACATGATAACATATAAACTATAAATCATGAAAAAGATACTATTAGCCAGTAAAGTAATTTTAGGAGCGGGACTTATTATTATATTCCTGAATTCGTGTAAAAATGAAACCAAACAAGAAGATCCAAAAGAAGTTGCAGAAGATGCTAATGAAGCCAAATTTGACTCTATTGACAATGTAGAAGATGATTCTGAATTTTTAGTAGATCAGGCTGAAATTAACCTGGCTGAAATCGAAATAGGAAAATTGGCACAACAAAAAAGCACCAATACCGAAGTGAAAAAATTTGGTAAAATGCTTGTTGATGAGCATACTAAATCGGCATCTGAAGTAAGTGCTTTAGCAAAAGCTAAAAACTTTACTCTGCCAAGTTCACTTACTGAAGAAGGACAAGAAGAATACAACAAACTAAACGAAAAATCAGGTCTTGATTTTGATAAAAAATTCGCCGATATGATGATCGACGGTCACCAAAAAGCAATTGACAAACTTCAAAAAGCAGCTAAAGATGCACACGACGAAGATGTTAAGCTTTGGGCAACGAACAATATCGCAGGATTGACTTCGCATTTAGAACATGCTAAATTGCTGAAACAAAATCTGGACAAAAAGTAAAATAAATTTAATTGGTTATTATTTATTTTTAAGAAGCTAAGGTTCTGAGTTTCTAAGATTCTAAGTGATATGCTTTTGAGCAGCTTAAAATCTAAGAACCCCAAATCTTTGCAAAAAGAACCCCTCAAGAGTTGAATTGCTTGAGGGGTTTGTTTTTTTTTAGATTCTAAGATGCTAAGGTTCTGAGTTACTAAGAAAAAACTTAGTATCTTAGTATCTCAGAACCTTAGTAACTTATTTTAAAGACGCCATATCAATCACAAAACGATATTTGATATCACCTTTTAGTAATCTTTCATAAGCATTGTTAACTTCATTTACACCAATTACCTCAATATCAGCAGTAATATTGTGTTCTGCACAGAAGTCCAGCATTTCCTGAGTTTCAGCAATTCCGCCAATTGCAGAACCTGCGAAACTTCTTCTTCCTAATATAAGACTGAATGACGTTACAGGAAGCGGATCCATTGGAGCACCAACTAAAGTCAATGTTCCGTCTACTTTTAATAAATTTAGATATGAATCGATACTGTGTTCAGCAGAAACGCAGTCTAAGATAAAATTCAGACTTTTTGCATGTTTAGCCATTTGTTCAGGATCTGTTGATAAAACAACCTCATCTGCACCTAGACGTTTTGCATCTTCTGTTTTAGATAAATTAGTTGTAAATACAACAACATGAGCGCCCATAGCTTTTGCTAATTTGATTCCCATGTGGCCTAAACCACCAATTCCAACAATTCCAACTTTTTGACCAGGACCAACATTCCAATGTTTTAATGGAGAATAAGTTGTAATTCCGGCACATAATAAAGGTGCAACTCCGGCAAGGTCTAATTTATCTGAAATGTGCAATACAAAGCTTTCATCAACCACAATACTTTGAGAATAACCTCCAAAAGTCTGGATCCCGCCTAAATGTTTATCTGGAGAATTGAATGTCAAAATACTTCCTTCATCACAATATTGCTCTAAATCGTTTTTGCAGTTGTCACATTCTCTGCATGAATCAACCATACAGCCCACTCCGGCAAATTCTCCAACTTTGAAATTTTTAACATGCTCACCTACTTTTACAATTCGGCCTACGATTTCATGTCCCGGAACAATTGGATAAATAGTTCCGTGCCATTCGTTTCTTGCTGAGTGTAAATCAGAGTGACAGATTCCGCAATACAAAATTTCAATTTCAACATCATGTGCCTGCACTGCACGGCGCTGAATATCTAAGGTTTTTAATGGCGCTTCAGCAGCTTCTGTACCAAAGGCTTTTATGTTTTTTGTTTCCATATAGTTTGTTTTTTTGTTTCAGGTTTTGGTTTGTTTCAAGTTTTTGTTTCAGGTTTCAGGTTTCAAGTTTTAGAAAACTTAGTCCTTTAGCATCTTAGAAACTTAGTGACTCAAAACGAAATACTCTCCATCGGTTACTTTTTCTAACCAGGTTCCGTGGCCTTTATCAATTTCTGTGATAATGGCGACATACGAGAACTTGTCAAATGGAGTTGCTCCATACCAATGTTCTACTCCCGGCAGAATCGTCACTACTTCATCTTTAAGAAGTATACGGACTGCGCTTCCTCTTTCCTGATAATAACCTATTCCTTCTTTTGCAATAATCATGTGCAGACTTGCATTAATATGCCAGTTGCTTCTTGCACAAGGTTCAAAAGTAACTTCCTTAATAACAGTATTTTCAGGATGAATATCACTGCTTTGCTTCTTGTATGAAACGTCGCCCGTCATATATGCACTAGGGACTTTTCCTTCTTCGATAACGGCTGAATAATTTGTTGACATAAATTTAGTTATTTTTTTGAGATTGACTTTATTTAAAACTACTTATATTATTCATTATCAGAATTATAAACTAAATTTAGAAAGCTAGGATCCGCTTTATGAAGTATTTATTTAGTTTGCTGAAAACTGATAACTTATTTAGTATCGTAATTTCAAAGGCAAAATTAGGAAAGGAATGCTTTCCGGAAATAACAATATTCAAACAAAAAATTATGAAATTGAAACAATTTACATTCTTAACGATTTTGGAATCGTTCCTGTAAGTCTTTTAAAATAATTATTAAAATAACTCGGATATTCAAATCCAAGCGAATAACCAATATCTGAAATACTCCAGTCAGTATGCTGTAACAAAGCTTTTGCTTCATTGATAACTCTTTCTGTAATATGCGCCGTTGTTGGTTTTCCCGTAACTTCTTTTACAGAACGATTTAAGTGGTTTACATGTACAGCAAGACTCTGTGCATAATCCTGCGGCGTTTTTAAAGCCAAAGGTTCGTTTTTAGTTTCGATTGGAAATTGTCTTTCTAATAATTCTAAAAATAAAGAGGTAATTCTCGCAGATGCATTTCTATGTTTAAAGAAATTATCTGACGGCTGCATTTTCATCGATTCATGAATAATCAAGTTGACATAACTGCGCATTAAATCGTCTTTAAAAACATAATCAGTTTCATATTCTTCGATCATTTTTTGAAACAATGAATCTATAAATACCTTTTGTTCAGCATTTAAAGAAAAAATTGGCGTTCCTCCTATTTTAAACAAAGGTGATTCGTGAAGTGTTTCTGAACGGTCTTTTGCTCTCAGAAATTCTTCGGTAAAAACACAGGCGTAACCTTCATAACCTTCAGAAACGGTTTCCCAAGAATATGGAATAATCGGATTACCGAAAAACAGAATCGTTCCGTCGGTTTCTATTCCGCGGTCAGCATATTGTATAATACTTTTACTCGTATTGATGCAGATTTTATAAAAATCCCTGCGGCTGTAAACGGGAATTTTACTTAAATCTCCATTTATCTGATATACTTTAAATCCCTTCAGCTTTAAATCTGAAGTAAAATCGCAATTCTGAGTTTCTGTTTGATTATTCATTTTGCAAAGTTATGAAAATCAAATATAAAAATAAAAACAAGTTCCAATATTTCAAATTCCAAATTCCAATTTTCAGGCTTGATTATCTTTATCTGCGTATAAAAATTTCACAAAGGTTTATAACTTCATGCATTGAATTTATTTTTTGAGGTTTGGAATTTGGAATTTGAAATATTGGAACTTGTTTTTATTTTTATCTTTGTTTGCATGAAGGATTTACTGCCCGTTATAGATTATATTTCAAGATATGTTGATTTAACAGATGACGAAAAAAAGCATCTGGCTTCTTTTTTGAAAATTACCAAAGTAAAGAAAAGGCAGTTTATTGTACAGCCGGGTTTTGTATGCAAACACAAAAGTTATGTTGTAAAAGGCGCTTTTAGAGGTTATTTAGTCGATAACGAAGGAAAAGAACACACTTTATCATTTGCTATTGAAGATTGGTGGATTTCTGATTACAGCAGTTTAATTTATCAGGAACCTGCTACTTTGTTTGTGGAAGCACTGGAAGATTCGGTTCTCATTCAGATTGAATATGAAGACGAGCAGAAATTTCTACGCGAGATTCCGAAACTTGAAAAATTCGAGCGTATTATAACACAGCGTTCGCTTGCTTTTCAGCAAAAAAGACTTTTATCCAATTTTACCAAAACTGCCGAAGAACGTTATGACGAATTCATAAGCAAATATGCCGAAATTGCTAAACGTGTTCCACAATATGCTTTGGCTTCTTATCTTGGTTTTAGCACGGAGTATTTAAGCAAAATACGCAATCGGAAAACCTCAAAAAGTTAAACTAGTTTAACCGAATTTCCTAAACCAGTTCATTTTTATTTTTCTTGTTCTGTCCCAGATTTGCATTGTCAATATGGACAAATAATTTCAATTCAATAAAAATGAAAAATACTATTTTAATTACCGCTTTTTCGCTTCTTTTTGCTGCTTGCGACAGCGAAAAAAAGTCGGCTTCAATTCCTGTTTCTCTTCAAAGTAAATATACTGTAACAGATATTGGTCTTTATCCTGAAGGAATTGATTACGATTCTAAAAACGAAAAATTCTTATTTAGCTCTTTGTATAAAGGTGCTGTTTATGCAATGAACCCAAAAGGAGAAACTACCGTTTTTGCTACAAGCAGTAAATTGGTTCTGCCAACAGGAATTTATACGGATGAAACCAGAAACCGATTAATTGTGGCTAACGCCGATTTGGGAATTTCACAAAAAAGTACTTCCACAAGTGCCGGAACGATTGCCACAGTAAGTATTTTCAATCTTACTTCGGGTGCTTTAATTAAAGAAATCGATTTGAAAAATTTCACTCCAAATGCCGGATCGTGCTTAAACGACATTGCAGTAGATACTGACGGAAATATTTATATCACCGATTCATTTTCTCCAAATATTTATAAAATTGATACCAGTTTTACGGCTTCTTTATTTGTTACGAATGCATTATTTCAGCCTGCGCCTAATCAGTTTGGTTTAAACGGAATTGTTTTTCATCCTGATGGTTATTTGCTGGCGGTAAAAACAGATGATTCTAAATTGTTTAAAATCTCGATTTCTAATCCTTCCATTATTACTGAAGTTACAGGAGCAACTTTCAGCGCACCTGATGGAATTGAATTAGACAAAAACAATAATCTAGTTGTGGTTGAAAATGGATTAGCTTTAGGAAAAACTTATACTTTTTCAAGTAATAACAATTGGAAAAGTGCTTCAAAAATAAGCGAAACCAATATTGGTAAAGATGATTTTCCAACAACTGCAGCTTTGGCTTCAGATGGAAATGTTTATGTGATTAGTTCTAAATTGGGAAAATTGTTAGGCGGAGATAAAACGCAGTCTTCGTATGATATTCAGAGGATAAAATAATTTTGATGATGCTGAATAAACCCGACAGGTTTTAAAAACCTGTCGGGTTTGAAATACGTAAACTGAAACTATTTTAAATTCAAACTCCCAGCTCGTAATCCTTTCTCGGAAGCGGACAAAATAACTTCTTTAGCGTTTTCCTCTTTTTGGATTATGATTTGAGCATAGCCGTTAAAAAGTTTTCTTTTCCAAGGTTCTGCTGGTGTTATTACCTGAATAATTCCGGGATCAGTATTCATTACGTCCCAGTCTTTTATTTTTTGAAGTGGAGTTGCGACGATATGAATTGTATTTTTACCTTCTTTCAAAATTGCCGAATCTAGAATATACTTTTGAGAATCTTCGGCACTTGCATTTACTTTATTTCCATTGATAAAAACCACAGTTTCAACTCCAATTTTCTTGTAAAAGAAACTCACAATATTGGAAGACAAATTGTTTTTTAACTCAAATTCACCTTTATAAATATAAGACGGTGCTTGGTTTTTATAATCCCGATCTTTAAAAGCTGTTTTCCAATCGTTTTCGGGATAATTTTGTAATTCCTGAGGCAAATTAGCCGTAACTCCTTTTTGTTCCTGAAAATTCGTTATTTGAACTAATGAAATAGCATCAAGAAACTGATCTTTTTCTAAAGAAGTTGGATCTCCATTTGCTAATCCTAAAATCTTTCCGCCTTTTATAGAAAACGTAATTTCATCATTTGCTGTTGGAACATGAAGATTATTTTTATCTGTAACCTCAACCGTTACAACCATAACTTTTGAATTTGGAACATTTTCTTTATCTACCGAAAGTTTAATATTTTCTGCTTTTCCAGTTGTTTTCTGAATTTCTGAAAGTACTTTTTTCCCGTTTTTGTATCCAATGGCTTCCAGAGTTCCCGGCGCATAATTTACTTTCCATTCTAAATGGCTGTTTTGCTGCATTTTCTTTTTGCCGAGACTTTTCTTGTTTAGAAAAAGTTCTACCTCATCACAATTAGAATGTACCCAGACATCAATTTCTTTGCCTTCCATCCCACTCCAGTTCCAATGTGGCATAATATGCAGAACAGGTTCAGTTCCCCACCATGATTTTAGATAAAATACATTGTCTTTCGGGAAACCGCAAACATCCATCATCCCGAAATACGAAGTTACCGACGGCCAGCCATAAGGCGTTGGTTCTCCGCGATAATCAAAACCTGTCCAAATGAACATTCCGGCTAAATAAGGTCTTTCGGCATAAAACTTCCAGCCTTCTTCAATACTATAAAAACTTGGGCGCGGTTTTTTGTCATAAGCACTTTGATAATGTTTAGCATCGTCTGTAAAATAAATTCCTCGTGTTGCAAAAGTCGAACCTTCTTCCGTTCCCATTCCGGGTTGGCTTTTAAATTGATTTCGGTGTGCATCGATATCGCCGTTTCCAAGATAATTATAGCCCATAATTTCAACAACAGATGAAATCCCGCTTTTAAATCCGCTGCTAATTCCAACCGTTACAGGTCTTGTTGGGTCAATGGTTTTTGCAAAATTTTGCATCACATTCGTAATGCGTTCGCCCACAATATTGCCTTCAATATTCCACTCTTCATTTCCTACCGACCAGCAAAAAATACTTGGATGATTACGGTCGCGTTCCATCATTCGCTTTAAATCATTCAAATGATAATCGTTAATTCCCATTAAACGCGTTTCATCAATTACAAGCATTCCCAACTCGTCACAAGCTTTCAGCAATTCGGGTGTTGGCGGATGATGCGAGCAACGATAAGCATTCGATCCCATTTCTTTTAGTTTTTTAATTCGGAAATATTGAATTTCATCTGGAAGTGCCGTTCCAATTCCCGCATGATCCTGATGATTATTTGTTCCTTTTAATTTTAAAGGTTTTCCGTTAAGGAAAAAACCATTTTCTGGATCAAACTCAATTGTTCGAATTCCAAAAGTGGTTTCATAATTATCAATTGTTTTTCCGTTTTGCTTAATCTGCGTTACTAAGCGATATAAATTTGGCGAATCGATACTCCATAAAAGTGGATGTTCAACATATAATTTTGAATTATGATTTATTGTTTGGTAAAATTCAGGAGCTAATATATTTTCAGAAAAATTGGCAGCTTGTTTATTTTGAGGATCAAAAACAGTCTGAACAACTTCAATCGATCCTTTATAATTTCCTTTATTTTCAATTGTAACATCGGCAATAACATCAGCTCCGTTATTTTTAAATTCAGAAGTAACATAAGTTCCCTTTGCCGTAACATGAACCGGATTTGTTTTCTGTAAATAAACATGTCTGTAAATCCCTGCGCCTTCATAAAACCAGCCTTCTTCCATTGATGCATCGGCACGAACAACGATTGTATTTTCTCCGCCATAATTGACGTACGCCGTTACATCATATTCAAATCCGTTATAACCGCTTTGTTCTGTTCCCAGATAATAGCCGTTAAAAAATACTTTTGAATTTCTAAAAACACCGTCAAATTTTAGACTGATAATTTTGCCATTATCGGTTTCAGGAATGTTAATTTTTTTTCGATACCAGCCAATGCTTTTTTCCGGAAAACCTTTTCCTGCCGTTTTAAATCCGTGGCTGAAACTTCCTTTTTCACTAAACTCTTGTTCAACTGCCCAATCGTGTGGCAAATCTAACTTTCTCCAGGCGCGGTCATCAAAATCTTTTGCCGCCGGGCCATCGCCAAATCCGGTTTTGGTTAAGTATGAAAAATAACCTTCTGCGTGTCCAAAATCCTTTTGTGTATCGTATAAATGACCAAACGAAAAACGCCAGTCTTTATCCATTAAAATCAATTCTCTTTCTGATTTATTTTGGGCGAAAGTCAAACAGGAAAGCAAAAAACTGACAGACAGAAAAATTCTTTTAAAGGAAACAATTTTCATAAAACGTGGTTAGGTAAAGTTAGAACGATAAAATTATAGCATAAAAAGGACTTAATTTAATAGTATTTTATCAAAAGATATGCAATAAACTCTAATTAATCTGTTTGAAAATGGTGATTAAAAAATTTAGAATCATTCTATTGGCTATACTTTTTTAAATGACTTTGATTTGACGTAATTTTATATAAAAATTTAAAAAACAGAGATAATTATGAGTGTTATTAAAGATGAAAAAAAGCTTCTTAGCACCATTAAACGTATCGATGAAAAAATCGATAAGAATAATGATCAAAAGATACTGGCCTTTTTTGAATCTCTTGGATTAACTGAAAGAGAGGATGTTCCCCAAAATTTTCTGGATTGGGATACGATTCTTATTGTCGTACCCGACCGTCACATTTCGCATGAATTAAAATATTATAAGTATTCTATATCAAGACTTTTCTTTGTAACAAATCCGCATGCCGAGCAAATTCATATTTATGATTTTGACCAATGGAAAAGTGTAACTAGAAATAAAACCCAATTCCAGATTAGAGAATTAATGAAAACAAGTTTTGGAGGTGTAAAGAAAACTCCAAATGAGAATGATGATTTTATTAAACTTGCTAAATGAAATGGATTACCCGCGAAAGACCTAAAATTGACAGAATCGCCTGCCCTTGGCTGATCAAAAATTTTGTTGATACTGATGCGGAATTTATTTATGTCCCTTTTACAGAAGTTTTAGAGAAAGCAAAAGAATTAGATGCGATTCCGTTTGATATTCCAGAAGTTGAATTTACGCATTATAATGAAGAATGTACGTTTGATTACATTATAAAAAAATATCAAATTGCTGATCCAGCTGTTTTAATTATGGCAAAAATTGTTCGCGGCGCCGATACCGACCGTCACGATCTTGCTAAAGAAGCCGCCGGACTCTGGGCAATTTCTGCAGGACTTTCGCATAATATTACAAACGATGCCGAATTATTAGAAACGGGTTTAAAACTCTACGATGCATTGTACAGCTGGGCAAAACATTTGTACAAGCAAAATCATCTGCAAAATAGTCCATTCGAAAGTTTACTTCACGAAGTTTACAATAAGTTTTTAATTGAGAAAAAAAGCAGTCAAAAAACGCCTTTATGGGTTAAAGAATTAAAGAATATAATTCAGGATCAAATTGATGCGCAGTTTACTTTTGATTTAAAGAAAATCTCGAATGATTTAGAATTAAATCCATCTTATTTATCAAGGGAGTTTTCTAAATATTTTGAAGATTTAAATTTTGGTGAATATGTTCGAAAGCTACGTATTGAAAAAGCGATAAACTTAATTCAAAATTCAACTTATACTTTAACCGAAATTGCCTACATGACAGGGTTTTCAGACCAAAGTCATTTTACGAGAATATTCAAACTGCAAACGGGTAAAAATCCTTCTTCTTATAGAAAAAATGCCTTGAAAAGTAATTCAGATACAAAAGGTAAATAGCATTCTATTTCTAAATTCACATTGTCGATAGTTTTGTTTCTTAATTAACAAAACTATCATGATTTTATTTAGACACCTTTTTCTAATCGCTTTATTCTCTTTCAGTTTCAATTCATTTTCTCAAACAGTTTATCCAAAAATTACAGGATATTTTGGAATCATGCATCCTATTGCAACTTTTAGCAGCGAACAAACTACTGTAAATTTTAGAGATTATTATGCTGTTGGTTTTCCTACCGGAATCAATATTTGGAAGAGTCAAAAGATAGGTTTTTCTTTTGAAGTTGTTCCCAACATTAGAGTGCAGGGAGACAGTGATAAAGTAACCAATTTATTATTTCATCCCGGTGTTTTAGTGGCGCTTGGAAACGGTTATACTTTTGCCGGAAGGGCAGCTTTTGAAAGCAGCGGCAGATACGGTATAACTCCTGTACTTAATAAAACGGTTATAAAAAGTGATAATTGCAGTTATTTTGTGGCTGTACCGCTGCCTGTTCGTTTTGGTAATGATCATCCAGCCTCTTTTACGGTTGGCTTTCAATTTGGAATTGCTTTTTAAATATCACGAATTCAACTTTTAAGATAGCGAAATACAATAAATTAACTTCCAGAATACATTTTAAATCCTTAAATTTCATCGACTTAAAATAAGGCACATAGATTGTTTAAAGTTTTAAGTCTAATGTACTTTTAACTATTTAAAAAAATCAATTATGGAAACAAAATTTGATATCGTTGTTATTGGTTCTGGTCCCGGCGGTTATGCATCAGCAATTCGTTGTTCACAGCTTGGATATAAAACTGCCCTTGTAGAAAAATATAAAGCTTTGGGTGGTACGTGTACAAATGTGGGCTGCATCCCTACAAAAGCATTACTAGACAGTACAGAACATTATCATACAGCAGAAACCAAATTTGCAACACACGGAATCCTAACCGGAAAATTGAGTTTAGATTTCAAACAATTAATCAAAAGAAAAGGCGAAGTTGTAGAACAGAATATTGCCGGACTTAATTTTTTAATGAAGAAAAACAAAATCGAGGTTTTTGAAGGAATTGGTTCTTTTGTGAATAATTCTGAAATCAATGTAAAACACAACGATGGCAATTCAACTAAAATTACTTCGACTTATTTCATTATTGCAACAGGTTCAAAACCAGCTACAATTCCCGGAGTTGAAATCGATAAAGAACGAATTATAACTTCAACAGAAGCACTTTCATTACCAGAAAAACCAAAAAGCATTGTCATTATTGGCGGAGGCGTAATTGGTGTAGAAATGGCTTCTATTTATGCCAGAATTGGCGTTGAGATTACGATAATAGAATATTTCGACAGCCTGATCCCTACAATGGATAAAGATCTTGGAAAAGAACTTAAAAAGATTTTTACCAAACAGAATATCAAGATTTTATTAAGTCATAAAGTACAATCGGCTAAAAATAACGGCAAGAATGCAACGGTTAGTTTTTTGGATGCTTCCAATAATCCACAGGAAATTACTGCCGATTATTGTTTAGTTGCCGTTGGAAGAAAACCGTATACAGAAGGTTTAGGTTTGGAAAACACCAATATCGAAGTCGACTCAAAAGGCCGAATCGTTACAAACGAAAAACTGCAAACCAAATCCGAAAATATTTATGCGATTGGCGATGTTGTTGCCGGAGCAATGCTCGCACATAAAGCCGAAGAAGAAGGAATTTTTGTTGCCGAAACTATAAACGGTCAAAAGCCGCATATCAATTACAAATTAATTCCGGGTGTTGTTTATACTTGGCCAGAAGTGGCTTCCGTTGGTTATACCGAAGAAGAACTGAAGGAAAAAGGTATCGAATATCGTGTTGGAAAATTTCCATTCTCAGCCAGCGCACGAGCGAGAGCTGCAATGGAAAAAGATGGTTTTTCTAAAATTCTGTCTGATCCAAAATACGGTGAACTTTTAGGAATGCACGTCATTGGCCCACGAGCCGCAGATTTAATTGCTCAAGGTGTCATTGGAATGGAATATGAAGTTACAGACGAAGATATGTTCAGAATTTCATACGCTCACCCAACCTATTCTGAAACTTTAAAAGAAGCGTATATGATTGCTTCCGGGCAGGGAGCTATTAATATTTAAGTTTTTGTTTCAGGTTTTTCTTGTTTCAGGTTTCAAGTTTTTACAGCCTTAATCTTTGTCAAAGTTTGGAACTTTGACAAAGATCTGTATTCTATTTTTTTATCTCATTTAATTTCAAAAATCCTGATAAACTTTTGTTCTAGTTTTTTCCTCTTTCTTTCTTCTTTCCATCTTGAATAGAAAATGATAATAAGAAGAAACAAACTCACAATTGTAGTAGCTCGCCTAAGACCTCTTCCAAAGAAAAGAAAAAATACATTAATGAATATTAGAAAAACTACTGGAGAGAATTTCGTCCAAAGTAACTGAAATTTGCTGTTTTCTTCAACGACGTAATTCACATTAACCCTATTATTAATATTCTTGTAATTTCCTCTGACAATAAAAATTGTGGGAGATGTCGCTGAATTTATTGTTAACCGAAAACTTTTGTCATCAAAAAGTCCATAAAAAGGTTTTGCTCCTCCAAATAAAGGAAATAGTCTAAAGTGACTTAAGTTCACTTTTAAAGAACCTATTTCGATATTATTTTGCAATCTTGTACGGAAATCTGATAAGGAAAGATTTGATTCCATTTAAACTAAAAATTGAAATTAAATTCTTTTGATAAGTTCCTTTACTCTTCCGAAGACAAATTTTGCTTTTTCATCAAACACAATCATTGTAAAATCGCTGCTTCCTTCTCTAAAATTGCCTTCTTTTTTAGTATCTGAATATATTTTTTCAAAGAATTCATTGCGCTTTTTTAACCACTCTTGCTGTTCTTTTTTTAGTTTAGATTGTTCTCTAGAACTTATATTGGTTTTCAATTTTTTATAAACAACATTTAGCAGACTGTCCGATTTATTGTAATAGTCAATCGCGCAACCTTGCATGTCATCGCCTTTATCTAAACAACTTTGATAAGATGATTTTATTTTATAAACCGTTTCAAGTGTTTGTGAATTACAATGTAATGAAACCAGGATGAACAATACTAAAATTGATTTTTGCATTATAATCTAATTTAAATTTTACTACTTCCTATATATGTTTAATCGCGGAGTAAAGCATGGAGCTTGAGATCTGAAACAAAGAAGGTTATTTTTATAACTTCTTTATTAATTGAAAAAATGCTGAATTAAATCAATTATTTTATTTGTAAAAAAACAACAAACTACTAACAATAATAATTTTACCATTCCTTTTAAATCTCTTATAAACTCAACGGGATTATTTTTATAATCTTTATAGTAAGCAAATATAAATGGGGTTAAAAAAACGATAAGAATTAATGCAAGTACAATGTAATCTTTCATCTTTTACAAATTATTTATTACTGAGCTGTCAACAAACTATTAACCATATCTTCTAAAGCTTTTCCGTGAATATTTTTTGCTATGATAATTCCATTTTTATCAATTAAAAAATTCAATGGAACAGACTGCAGCATATAATCTCCAATAACAGGAGATTTCCAGTATTTTAAATCACTTACTTGTATCCAAGGCAGTTTTCCTTTTGCAATTGCTCCTAACCATAATGGCTTTTTAGTATCCATTGAAACGCTGTAAATTGAAAATTTATCAGGATAAGTATTGTATAATTTTAATAAAGTCGGTTGTTCTTTAATGCATGGTCCACACCAAGATGCCCAAAAGTCAACCAATGTCAGCGAACCTCTTAAAGACGAAAGTACTACATTGTTTCCTTTTCTATCTGGAAGATCAATTTCTGGCGCTATATCGCCAATATCAGTACCTACAACCTGTGCTTTTGAACTGGTTATTACACAACATAAGAATCCTAAAATAAGTAGAGTTTTTTTCATAATTGATTAAGTTTATTTGTTTTGGGGAACGTTTTTTAATCTCGCAAAGGTGCAGAGGTGCAAAGTTTTTTAAAGTCTTTTCTATGAATTGCCTCCAGCTTTAGCTAGAGGTTTATAAAAATTAGCTTGAAAGGCTTTAGCCAAAAATATAAAGTTTGGCTAAAGCCCTTTTCTTACCTTTCTTACTATCTCCAGCTAAAGCTGGAGGCAATTGAAAAAAAACTTTGCGACTCTGCGTCTTTGCGAGATTAATACGTTAGCAAATATAATTTTTCTTTCCTAAATTCTTCATCATTTCGTCTCCTCCATCATAAAATTTTCCTAAAAAATTTTCTTTAAATAGATATATCGGGAAAAGTCGATATATTTGCATCATGGAAAATATAGAACTTTTTAAGGCACTCTCTAACAAGTCCAGATTACAAATGCTGGAATGGCTTAAGGAACCCGAAATAAACTTTCCCAGTCAGCTGGAACATGGCGGATTTGAACACGGCGTTTGCGTGGGACAAATTCAGGCCAAAGCCGGTTTGACACAATCTACAGTATCAGAATACCTGTCTATTTTGCAGCGCGCGGGTTTCATCGAAGCCAAACGTGTTGGACAATGGACTTACTATAAACGCAACGAAGGTGCCTTTGAAGCACTCAGTAAATTAATTCAATCTAATTTGTAAATTACTTATGAGTACAAACAACCTGTTTTCGCCGTTTAACTTAAAATCGTTAAACCTTAAAAACCGAATCGTAATGGCGCCAATGACGCGCTCTTTTTCTCCAAACGGAGTTCCAACTGATGATGTGGCTGCTTACTACCAAAAAAGAGCTGAAGGCGAAGTTGGTTTAATATTATCTGAAGGAACTGTTATTAACAGACCTTCATCATCAAATGATGCTAATGTGCCACATTTTCACGGTGAAGCTTCTTTAAACGGATGGAAAAAAGTTATTGATGAAGTTCATGCTGCAGGCGGAAAAATGGGCCCGCAGATCTGGCATATGGGAATTATGGATAACCACCATTCAGGATGGGTTCCGCCAGTTCCTTTTGAAGGTCCTTCTGGATTAAACCGTCCTGATTTTAGAAATGGTGTCACTATGACCGAAAAAGATATCGAAGATACAATTCTTGCTTTTGGTCAAGCTGCGGCTGATGCTAAAAGATTAGGTTTTGATACTGTTGAAATTCACGGTGCGCACGGTTATTTAATTGACCAGTTCTTTAGAGCCGAAACGAATTTACGTGAAGACATTTACGGTGGAAAAACTTTACCGGAACGTAATCGTTTTGCAATTGAAGTGATTAAAGAAGTTAGAAAACAAGTTGGTAACGATTTTGCCGTGATTATGCGTTTTTCTCAATTTAAACCTTCTGATTACAATTATAAACTGGCTAAAAATCCGCAGGAATTAGAAGCTTGGCTTACGCCTCTTGTTGATGCCGGAGTTGATATTATACACGCTTCGCAACGTCGTTTCTGGGAACCAGAGTTTGAAGGTTCTGATTTGAACTTTGCTGGCTGGGCTAAAAAAGTTACAGGAGCTTCAACTATTACAGTTGGTTCTGTTGGCCTTTCGGGAGATTTCTTTGGTGCTTTTGCTGGTGAAAGTTCTCAGCCAACTTCTTTAGAAGAATTAAACAGACGTTTCGACAGAGGCGATTTTGATTTGGTTGCTGTTGGAAGACCTTTATTATCTGATCCAAATTGGACTGCTAAAATTAAAGCCGGAAAAACAGATCAATTAAAAGGTTTTAGCAAAGAAGCTTTAGGAGCATTAGTGTTAGAATAAATCTTAAAGATAGCCCACTGGTTTAACGAATTTTACTGATTGACGCTGGTGTTAATTGTTTTAATCTTTAAATCTGTGACAAAAAATAATACAACAGGGATGAGACTATTAAGTTTCATCCCTGTTTTTTTCACGAAATGTATATCCGTAGAGACGCACAGCAGTGCGTCTACGCAACGTTATGTAATCAAATATAATTACAAAATAGAAAGGGATGAAACTATAAAATTTATTCCTTTTTATTTTTATAGATCATCATCGTTATCAGAATTAAAATAATCGTTTGGATTAAACGGAATATCATCATCCGGATCTTTATCATGCGCATTTACACCCGGTGGATTAAATAGTCCCCAGCTGTCTTTTATGTAATTCCAAACATCAAAACTCGCAACCCAATCAATAAATAGCAAACGAAATTCTTCAATGGTATTTCTTAATAAAGAAATATAATCCAGATCTTTTATCCCTTCTTCATATCGTAAACTCCCAGCCTGAACATATAATTCTCGAGCAGCTTTTCTAATAATCGCTGCATTTTCCATACGAAGATCATATAAATCTCCTCCTTCTGCTCCTGCAATTTTTACTGGAATAAGCATAGCATTTTCTAACATAAAACGAACTACTGTTTCCTGTAAATATTCATTATCCGCAGGAACAATATAGACTAATCCTTGTGTTAATTTAAAAATTTGTTCTGCCTTTTGGTATATTGGCATTTTCTCGGTTTCATCTGGCTCAAACATTTCTCAGGTAATTTTTATATACTTTAAACAGATACTTTTATATTTACAAATATATTACAATAAAATCTTACAATATAATTTTATAACATCTGTATATAATACAAGATAAAATCATTTTAATCCTTTTAATCTGTGGCAAAAAAAAAGACGCATTGCTATGCGTCTCTACATAAAAATAAAGGGATGAAAACATGAAATTTCATCCCTTTTTTGAATATCTATAACTAACAAAATTAGAAATTCAAGATTTTATATACGTTGCGTAGATGCACTGCAGTGCATCTCTACCTTGTACATTTTACGCTATTTTACGTTTTTGAAACTTATTCTGAAGCCAGTTACGAACTGGTTCATCGTATAATTTTAAGCATACAAAAGCTAAAACAATACTTGCTACCAAAAGTGCAATTCCAGGGATGAATCCGTCTTCAAGGGAAACTTTATTATCGACAACCCAAGCCGTATACCAATAAATTAACGGGTAATGTGTAATATAAATTGGATATGAAATATCGCCTAAAAGCTTGCATATTTTTGCCGAGAAAGCACTTTTAATTTGTCCGCCTGCCCCTATTGCAACAATGATCGGGAAGATTAAAATGATAACGAAAGATTCGTATAAACCATTCATCCATAACGTATTTTCGTCTCCAAATCTTGGCAATGCCAAAACAATTGTGATCAAAATACTGCAAACCCAAAATGCGCCTTTTATGTGGATTAATTTTCCTAAACGGGAAAGTAAAATTCCGGCAAAAAACGGATACAATAATCTGGTGAAACCAACATTCATTTGCTCCAGATTTAATGACCAGCCGCCAATCACGTCTCCTTTTGGACCAAAAACAGTATAGTTAATTAACAGTCCGGCAAATATCAGTACGAAAACTGACAGTACTTTATTCGAAAATCTGCGAAAAATTAGGGCGTACAAGATGTTTGCGATGTATTCGAAAAAAAGTGACCATGCCGGACCATCTAAAGGATGCATTTCACCCCAGCCTCTAATTTCCATTGAAGGCGGAATTGGCAAAAGAGTGAAACCAATAAACATTGTTAAAATTAATTTCCACACCGGCATTCCTGCAATTTGTGGAAACAATATATCTGAGGCCTGAAAATAATAGAATATAGCCCCAATGATCATTCCCATAATCACCATAGGCTGTAAGCGAATTAATCGGCGTTTGTAGAATTCCCATTGCGTCATTTTCCCCCAGCGATCGTCATACGCATAAGCGACAACAAATCCTGATAAAAGAAAAAAGAAATCAACGGCCAAATAACCGTGATTGATAATTTGTATAAAACGATTTCCGCCGCTAAAGGTTTCAAAAATGTGAAAAATAACAACTAAAATAGCCGCAACTCCACGCAAACCATCCAGAATCTCATAATGTTTTTTTGGTGTAATATCATTCATAATAATGGTTAATTATTAATTGTTAATGGTTAATGGTTAGCAGTGAATTCATAATTTATAATTCACAATTAACAATTATTATTGATGGTTTTTCAGCCACTCTAATCTTCTTTGATCCGCTAAATGTTTTACAGAGAAGTTTTCGAATTTAGCTTCAAAACCTTTTCCGTCTGGTGAAGCAGCCATTAATCCAACCATTACAGGCGTATTGTCTTGCAAAGGTGCATTTCTGGTCATGATATAATTTTTATCATCAAAAGAATAAAATACCTCGACAGCATCTAATCTTCTAACCGCTTTAATCCAGATAAACGGCGGTGCTTTTTCAAGAGTGGTTACGCTCCAGTCGCTTTTATCATGTGTTACAACGGTGCTGATATTGAATTTTCCATCAACAAATTCTACTCCGGTTTTAATGTAGTTTTTTTCGTCAACGCGAATCATTAATCCCATTTGGTCAAAACGGGCAATGTAATTTCCGGTGATTTTTACTTTCGCTTCAAATTCACCGCCGTAAGTTGCGTAGTAAAAAGGCGCATCATCAACCGTGAATCCGTAGTGTGAAATTCTCCAGTAATCGCTGTTTGCCGTTACGTTCATGATTAAAGCATTGTTTTTAATTTCCCATTTTTCAGGTTCATTAAACCATTGCATTTTCTCCAGGCTTTGCGCCGAAAGATTTTGGAATAAAATAAAAGCTGTGGCAAATAGTAGTATTTGTTTCATTTTATGATTTTATAAGATTAAAAAACGTCTTACTTCTAACTAAAAATATAAAGCAAAGCTGCAACTTTTTACAACTGCAGCTTTACAACCAACCAATTTAGAAATAATGAAATTATTGAAGTGAGAAGCCCACTTTAGATTTTATATCAGTTGAAGATGCTCCTACGATTGCTTCAAAAGCTCCCGGTTCAGCAACCCAGTCGTGTTTTTTATCGTCGAAGAAGCTTAAAGCTGTTTTATCGATAGTAAACGTAACTGTTTTTTCTTCTCCCGCTTTTAGCGAAACTTTCTCAAATCCTTTTAATTCTTTAATCGGACGAGGTAATGAAGATTTTAAATCGCTGATATAAAGCTGTATTACTTCAGATCCTTCTCTGCTTCCTGTATTTTTTACTGTAACAGAAAACGTAATTTTATCGCTGCTTGAAATTTGTTTTTTATCAGCTGTTACTTTTCCGTATGCAAAAGTCGTGTAGCTTAATCCGTGTCCGAAAGAGAATAATGGCTTTATTTTTTGTTTGTCTGCCCAACGGTATCCAACAAAAATTCCTTCGTTGTATTTTACTTCATCTTTACCTGGAAATTCTCCTAAAGCGTGTGCTCCGTTATCCGCTAATTTTACTGGGAAAGTGAAAGATAATTTTCCAGAAGGGTTAACATCTCCAACTAAAACCGAAGCCAAAGCATTTCCAGCTTCAGTTCCTAAAAACCATCCCTGAACAATTCCCGGAACTTCTTTTACCCACGGCATTGCAACTGCATTTCCAGAAATATTTATGTAAACAATATTCTTATTTACTTTCGCTAATTCACTGATTAATTTATCTTGTCCATAAGAAAGTTCTAATCCTTTACGATCATGACCTTCATCATCCTGATTTGGGGCTTTATTCAAACCTCCAATAAACAATACAATATCAGCATCTTTAGCCACTTTTAAAGCCTCAGCAGTTAATTCAGCTGGAGAACGTTTTTCTTCTAAACTTACTTTTGCAACAACTCCGTTATAATTACTTGTTGGATCTCCTACGTAACCACGAGCATAAACGATTTCAGCCTGATTACCAATTCTTTTCTTTAAACCTTCAAGAGGTGTAATTTCGTAACGTGCTTTTAGAGAAGAACTTCCTCCTCCTACAGTCATCATTTTAATAGCATTTTCACCAATTACAGCAATCTTTTTAGTTTTAGAAAGATCGATTGGTAAAATGTTGTTATTGTTTTGTAATAAAACAATTCCTTCCTGAGCAATTTTTAAACCTGCTTTAGCATGTTCTTCTGTTCCAAAAGATCCAAAAGGGCGATTTCTATCCATTGTAGTTAAGAAAGCCAAACGTAAAACACGACGTACTTTTTCGTCTAATTCTTTCGTTCCAATTTCCCCTTTTCTGATCATTTCAGAATATGGTTTTGCTAAGTAATAGTTATCATAAGCATTACTTGTTCCCCAAGAAAGTCCGTTTGTCCAAGAACCAAATTCCATGTCCAAACCATTATGAATCGCTTGTTTCGTATCGTTTACACCACCCCAGTCAGAAACTACAACACCTTTGAAACCCCATTCTCCGCGAAGAATATCGTTTAATAAATATTCGTTGTGGCAGCATTGCTGTCCTTTATATTTGTTATAAGACCCCATAATTGCCCATACTTCACCATCTTGCACAGCCGCTTTAAAAGCCGGAAGATAAATTTCGTACAACGCACGGTCATCCACCACTACGTTTACAGAGTTACGGTTTGTTTCCTGATTGTTTAAGGCAAAGTGTTTTACGCAGGCAGCAACTCCATTAGACTGAACTCCTTTAATATAAGGAACCACCATTTTTGAAGTTAAGAAGGGATCTTCTCCCATATATTCGAAGTTACGGCCGTTTAACGGGCTTCTGTAAATGTTAACTCCAGGTCCTAATAGTACGTTTTTGTTTCGGTAACGTGCTTCTTCACCAATTGATTTTCCGTATAAAGAAGCTAATTCTTTATTCCAGGTTGAAGAAAGTGCGGTTAAAGCCGGAAATGCAATACAAGAATCATTTGTCCAACCTGCCTGATCCCATTCGTCCCATTTTACTTCAGTACGAATTCCGTGCGGTCCGTCGGTCATCCAGTTTTCCGGAATTCCAAGGCGTTTTACACCAGGTGAACTAAATTTTGACTGCGCATGGATTATGGCAATTTTCTCTTCGGTTGTCATTCTTGAAAGCGCATCTTCTACACGCTCGCTAATTGGCTTTTTATCATCAAGATAAACCGGAACCTTATTTTGTGCATTCAATCCGAATGAACTCAACAAAACTAAAACAAGGATTGTTTTAACGTTTTTAAACATAACTAGTAATTTATTTAAGCATTCAATTTTTGGTATAGATACAAGTGGTCAATTGTACCTTTTAATAATATTGTAAAGCTAAAACGTTATAGTTCGTTTTGAATTTTTAAACGAAAAAAAGTAGTGAATTAAAAAATTAAAATATTGATTATCAATTTTTTAACAAAAAATAAGACGCAAAAAAAGTAGTGATTTTAAAATAAATCTTTACATTTTCAATGTAATTAAACCTATTTTCATGACCATTTCTTCAAAATCATTTCTCGAAACTGCCGCTTTATTTCGGGCTCTTGTTCGATAATTGTAAATTGTACTTAAAGAGTAACGAAGAAAGGCCGCAATTTTTACACTGTCGTTAATTCCTAAACGAATCAAAGCAAAAATTCGAAGCTCGGTATTCAGCAATTCTCCTTGTTTTAAAACAATTTGTTCTTCTTTAATTAAAAGCGTATTAAAGTCTTTTACAAAAGTAGGATATAGATTCAGGAAAATGATATCGAAGTTTTTATACAATTCTTCTAATTCTGTATCAACCAAAGTCGTTGACTTTAGCATTTTGTAGATTTCGTCGAATTGTTTTGCCGTTGCCTTTTTATTTAAAATGATGCGGTAATTCTCCAGTTTATTAATGTAAGTCGAGCAAAGGCTGAAAAAATGCGCAATATATTCTTCCTTGATATGATTCGATTCAGATAATTGTGCGTTACGTTCCTGCAGCTGATTATTGGTTTCGGTAATATCCTGATTTAATTCGGCTAATTTTTGACTGGTTTCATAGAGTTCTCCTCTAATTCTCGAAACCTTTTTCATTTGTTTATAAACGTAAATAACCGCAATAATTAAAAATACAGAAAGCAAACTGATACAGATTAAATAAAGTTGTAATTCTGTTTTTCGTTTGGCTTCTTTTTCTAAATAAACGGTATTAATAATCGAATATACTTCAGACATTAAAAGCGTTCGAAACTGTACATTACAATAAAGCGCGTCTTCAATTGCCGATTGTGTGAGTTTATACGCCATATCGACATCTTCAATTTCATAAAAAACCAAAGCTAATTCCTGCAGCGAAGCATTGTCTTTATTGGCATTTTTAATATCGGCAGTTGCAGAAAGTGCATAATATTTTTTTCGCAATTCCAACTGATGTGTATGCTCATAAATGTTCCCAAGCAAATACGTAATCATGGCATATTGCGGATCATCTTCGCTGGTATTTTTAAGCAGATTCATTAATTGCTTTTGGGCACTAACAAGCTTTTTGTGATATACATCGTGCTGAATTTTATTGATTTGATAGTTGATAGATTTTGGATCTAAAACCATCAATAATGAATCACGGTATTTTTGAATTTGCTGCAAATATTCTTTGCTATAACTGTTTGCCGCGTAATGCTCAAAAAATTCGCGATACGAAACAAAATAGTTGGGAAGCAGGGATTTTGACAATTTACTTTTGTCAATACTTTTTAAAATGGCTTCAGATTCTCGGTATTTTCCTGAAGAGGAATAAAGTGTAACTAATTGCAGATTGGCTAAATCTGCCAAATCTTTATCATGAAGATGATCGGCAATTTTTAAATTCTTTTTTACGTATAAAATAGCCGAATCTGAATTGAATTTCTGGTATTCTGTATATAAGGTTTTATTGTAATTGTATTCTTGTTCTTTCGTTAAATCATCCGATTTAATTTTCTTGAAGTTAAGAATTCGTTCTTCTTTTAACCGAACATAATGTTCTTTATTTTTTAGCGCCAGATTTAATTTTGCGATAATGTCATCTGTACTTTCCGAAGCCAAAACCGGAAAGCTCATCAAGATGATAAAAAGTAACAAAAGTGGATTTTTCAAACTGAGTAAAAAATAAATATAACGTACAAATATAATAAAGTGTGAACAGAAAAATGAATTATTTATATATCTCGCAAAATAACCTAAAACTAATAATGTTTTTATAATTTTGATTGTATTGAATTTCTAACTTAAACTACTATCAAATGCCAAATTTTATTATCGAATGTTCTGAAAATGTATTAAGATTAAAATCTGCAGATGACATCATGCAGGAAGTTTTTAATTCAGCTTTATCAACAGATCTTTTTACCGCACCAGAAATTAAAGTTCGCATAAATCCTTTCTCACATTATAATAATGGCAATACTTTGAGTGATTTTATTCATGTTTTTGGTTATATAATGGAAGGCCGAAATGAGGAACAAAAAAACAATTTATCAAAAGCAATCGTAACGAAATTAAATACTATTTTGCCTGAAGTGAAGTCGATTTCTATGAATATAGACGATTTTCAAAAGGCTGGTTATTTTAATAGTAAAATGATTTGATTTATTCTTTTTGATATAAATAAATTTATTACATTATTAAATTGATATTACAAAAAATCAATTACACATAATCTTGTCATTCTGAGGAACGAAGAATCTTCGTTAGTAATTCCGCAAACAAAATCGACAATCTTTGTCGAGTCACTTACGAAGATTCTTCGTTCCTCAGAATGACAAACCTTGTGTTAAAAAATCAAACTTTGTCAAAGTTTAAAACTTAGACAAAGTTCCTCTAAAAACTTAAAAACCTTATATCACTTATATGGTTTAAAAAATATTTAAAAACTACACCACAATAGGCGCTGCCAAACAACTCTCCGGAATATCAAAAGCGTTTACCAACGCAACAGCATCCGGGCGAATATCCCAGCAAAGCTGATTGACTATTTTACGGACTGCTTTTGTTTTCACCGCTTCCATATATCCATCTTCAAGATACCACGCTTTGTTTTTTTCTATCTGCGAAAGCGCATATAATTGATATAATTTTGTCAATATTTGTTTTGAGTTTTGATCTTCAATTGCTTTGATTGCTTCCTGAAATTGTTCTAAAACAATACGTTCCAAATAAGCCTGAGCAACATCTATCATTTGATGCTGCACAACATTAAAAGCATCATAAGCTTCTAATCCGCCGTCGACTAATTTCTTGATACGTCTTGCTGCCGAAGCGAGAATTGTTTTTTCTCTATGCACAAAAGCCTGCAGATGAAATTCGCCGTCAAGTAAATGTTCGTCGTCTGATCTTCTTGTTGCGATTGGATTTTTTTCAGTTATCGCTGTTTTGGCATTTTCGTACACATAATTGATGATTCCTAAAGAACCCATTTCTCCGAAAGATTTTCTGAATTCAGACAAACGGTTTTTAGCAACCAATTGCATTAAAACGGTATTATCACCTTCAAAAGTGGTGTAAATTTCAGTGTCATTTTTTAAAGCGTCAATTCTGTTTTCAGATAAATAACCTTTTCCACCGCACGCTTCACGACATTCCTGTAAAATATCTCTTGTACTCCAGGTTGAATAGGATTTCATTCCGGCTGCAAGTGCTTCGATTTCCTGCATTTCGCTTTCTGTTCTGTTCAAAAATCTGTTTGTTAGATATTGAAGTGCAAAATGAACAGCATACGTTTTAGCCAAATGCGGTAACAATCTGCGTTGGTGCATTCTGTAATTTAAAATCGGAACTTCTGACCCGCCTTCTGGGCCAAATTGTCGGCGTTGGTCGCTGTAGCGAATGGCAATGGTCAATCCAGATTTGGCTGCAGCCAAAGCCGAACGCGGAATTCCGATTCTTCCTCCAACTAAAGTTCCTAACATGGTAAAAAACCTTCTGTTATCACTCGGAATCGGACTTTCAAATTCGCCTTTATCATTTACAGAAGCAAAACGATCGAGCATATCTTCTTTCGGAATCACGACATTATCAAAACTAATTGTTCCGTTGTCTACTCCATTTAATCCCATTTTATGTCCGCAGTCACCAATTGTAACGCCTTTTAGAGTATTTCCGTTTGTATCTCTTAACGGAACTACAAAAGCGTTTACGCCATAATCGTTATCGTCTATAATTAGTTTAGCAAAAACAGTTGCCATTTGTCCATGAACTGCTGCATTCCCAATATATTCTTTTTGAGCATTTTTATTTGGCGTATGAATTGTAAAAGTCTGATCGCTATGATTATATGTTGCTGTAGTTTCTAAACCTTTTACGTTTGATCCGTGATGTGTTTCGGTCATGGCAAAACATCCCGGAAGCTTTAGTGAACCAATATCTTTTAGATATTTTGCATAATGTTTCTCGGTTCCAAGAGACTGTACGCTCATTCCCCAAAGTCCAAACTGAACGCCAAATTTTATCACCAAACTTAAATCGTGATAACTCAGCGTTTCCATAATCGCAAAATAATCTTCTACGTTTCCTCCTCCGCCGTATTCCTTCGGATAGGCCATATTTCCTAGGTTTTCATCAGCTAAAATTTTACACCAGTTGTAAACCGTTTGGCGGAAAACATTAATATCTGTCGAAGTTTCGTAAGCAAATTCAGGTCTTGAAATAATTGATTTTACTTTTTTTATGATGTGAGCTTCTTTTCCGTCCAGAAATTCGGTTATTTTTTGGATGTCAAAATTGCTTGTTGTTTGTGAATTTGCGGTAAAAGAATCGGCTTTTGTTTTGAAGTTTTGAAGTGCTTCTTCGCCTAAAATTCCAAGATCATTTTCGAGTTTTATAAAATCTGATTCTAAGGATGAAATATCCAAATCTTTATCAGAAAGTGCAACAGCAATATCAAAAATAGATTTGATAGAAGTTTTATCCTGAATGCTTTTTTCAATATCTGATTTCCATTTTGAAAGTTCATTTCGCGAAGGCGGATTTGAAATATCAACTTTAGACAGAAGATATTCCTGTTCTTCGGCAGAAAGGGCTTTTTGAGATTTTATAAATTCTTTTAATGTGGCAAATTCCTTCTGAGTCAAAAGATCATCAGACCACACTAAATAAAACAATGGAGTAAAAGCTTGAAGTTTTGCTGGTTTCATATAATAGAGATTCGGTTTTTATTTTTTTTTGCCACAGATTATACAGATTAAGAGGATTTTCTTTTGCCACGAATTACACGAATTTTCACGAATTTATTTTTTTTATACTGATTCTTTAAATCAAATTGAATTCGTGAAAATTCGTGTAATTCGTGGCCAACTTTCTACGCAAAGAAAATAATCCTTTTAATCTGTATAATCTGTGGCCTATATTTCATTTTACTGCATAAAAAAACAGGAATGAAAAATACTTATTCCTGTTTTAAAACCCTGTTAAGATTCTCGTAATTTTACATTTTTTAAACCAATAAAAAAGAAGAGTTATTTTACTGAGAATCTTTAGACGACAGGATATATTTCTGTTTTATGGCAAAAATATGATGTGAATTAAAAACTAACACTGCAGTAAAAATAATGCCGTATGCTATAATTTGTACAATCCCAAATGGTTCTTTATAGAAAAACATGGCCAGTAAAAAAGCAATCATTGGATTGATGTTTAAAAGCATACCAACGGTTGAAGAGTTTATTCCTGAAAGTGCATATAAATTAAGGAACAACGGGAAAATGGTAAATAAAATGGCAATAGTTTCGATACAGAAATAAAACCTAAATTCTGTTGGGATTGGTCCGCTGTAAGCTGGAAAAAAAGGCACTAAAAATAAAGCAGCCAAAGTAATATGAAACGTAAGGACTATAAATTTATCAAAACCTTTATTGACGCGCTGACTTACTAAATATGCCGCATAGGTAAAACCTATTATGATGCTGAAAAACATATCCATAATATTGGCATAAGACAAAAGAAGACAGCCTGAAATACTTAATCCAACTGCAATCCATTGTGTTTTACTTAGTTTTTCATGCAAAATAAAATAAGCCAGTAATGTGGTTAAAATTGGGCACACCAAATACGCCAAAGATGTGGCTTTTACGCTGACATGATTCATAACATAAATGAATGTGAACCAATTGGCCATTAGAAAAACGCTTCCTCCAATATTCAATAAAGCCGATTTTCTCTTTTCTGCTTTTGGCATTGCTTTAAAAGTTGCTATCGCTTCTTTGACTTTTTTTCGTCTAAATGTAACAGAAATCAGGAGCATTAAAATGCTGCAGCTGAAAACACGGTAGAATAAAATATCTAATGAAGGGTAATCATGTATTGGCTTTAAAACCAAACTGAAAAATCCCCAGATTACAAAACAGGTAATGGCAGCAATATAATATCTTGTTGTTTTCACGGTGGTTTCTTTTTTTATTTTTTTGATTAAACAAATTTCTGAAAAATAATACAGCAATACAGATACAGTTTTTGTAAATTGCAGCATAACAGTTTATTTTTATGAAAAGTTCCAATTACTTGTATTTACAGTTTGCCGATGTTATTGAGAAACAAATAAAAACCGGCCTTTTAAATGTTGGAGACAAACTGCCTTCGATTAGAGAAGTCTGTTCTGAAACGGGCTACAGCATGAGCACAGTCAGCAAAGCGTATTACGAAGTCGAAAGCCGTTCGCTGATTGAATCGCGCCCGCAGTCTGGTTATTATGTAACCAATATTTCGACCAGAACTATTCCTGCACCTTCGCCAAGCAGTCCTATATTAAAATGTCAAAACATTGACAGAGAGGATTTAATTGATCAGGTTTACGGTAATATGACCGATAAAAATATTACGATGCTGTCTTTGGGTTTTCCATCAAATGAACTTCTTCCTATTGCAAAATTAAATAAAGGAATGGTTCAGGCGATGCGACAACTGCCTAATAGCGGGACCAGTTATGAAGAAGTACAAGGGAATCTTAATTTAAGAAAAGAAATTGCAAGATGGTCTTTTAGCTGGGGAGGTTCTTTAACAGAAAGAGATATTATTACAACTCCCGGATGTACAAGTGCGATATCGCATTGTTTGATGACTTTGACTAAGCCGGGAGATACTATTATTACAGAAAGTCCTGCTTATTTTGGAATTCTGCAATTGGCTAAATCTTTGGGTTTATATATTATGGAATTACCAACCAATATGACAACGGGAATAGAATTAGAGGCTTTGAAAAAAGCGCTTTCTTCTAAAAAAGTTACGCTTTGTTTACTGATGAGTAATTTTAGTAATCCATCAGGAAGTATGATGCCTGCTGAACATAAAAAAGAGGTTGTAAAATTGATGGAGTTTTACAATATTCCGCTTATTGAAGATGATATTCACGGCGATTTGTATTTTGGTTCCAGTCGTCCAACCAATTGTAAAACGTATGACGAAAGTGGCATTGTACTTTGCTGCAGTTCGGTTTCTAAAACTCTGGCGCCGGGTTATCGTGCAGGCTGGGTTTCTCCGGGGAAATTTAAAAAAGAAATTCTCAGAAATAAAATTTATCATACGCTCTCCTCTCCTACTATTACACATGAAGTTGTGGGCGATTTTTTGAAAAACGGACGTTATGAAAATCATCTTCGTAAAATTCGTCAGATCTTAAATCATAATTGCAATAATTATATCAATACCGTTTTAGAATCTTTTCCGCCGGGAACAAAAGTTAGCCAGCCTCAAGGCGGTTTTTTTCTCTGGATTGAATTGGATAAAAAAATTGATACGGCTGCTTTATATCAGGAAGCTATGAAACAAAAAATCAGTTTTGCGCCCGGAAGGATTTTTTCTTTTCAGGATCAATTTTCGAATTGTATGCGTTTGAGTTTTGGACTTCCGTGGAGTAATGAATTGAGGGAATCTATTCGAACTTTAGGGAGATTGGCTACGAAATAGTTGTAAAGTCATTGCGAATAGTTTGTCATTTCGAGGGACGAGAAATCGCACTCGTAAATCGACAAAGATTGGCGAATATTTGTGTGGAGTTTCTAGTGCGATTTCTCCTTTCAGTCGAAATGACAAAACTGTGTGCTTTTAAAAATAAAAAAACTCAAATTGCGCTCCAGTGGTTGAAACCACTGGCTATGTTTAAGATGTTTGTGTTTATATTTTTTGTCGATTTGTTAGTGAGATTGCTTCGTTCCTCGCAATGACAAAAACTCAGAACCTTAGCAACTTAGAATCTTAGCAACTCCAAAAAAAAAGCTGGACAGCGCTAACCAATACACTGTCCAGCCAACAATTAAAAGAAGACCAAAATTAAAATCTTATAACACGAAATAAGCGTCTTTTTCGACATTCTTAGGTTCGTCGTCTAAATGAAATTCTTTCAGAATATCAAATTCGCTTTGATATTCGTTCAGCATTTGTTTTATATTTTTTTCGATTGTGTTTGCAATTGTGGTAACCGGCGTATCGGTTGGTCTGTTTTCAAACGGATCTTGCAAGTGAATTGCCATTCTTTCGATCAAAAAGAAAGCGGCCGCAATTGCAGTAATCAACGGAATCGCAAACCAACTCAATACACTTGTCAGCCCAAAAGGCAGTAACAAAATAAATAAACACAAGGTTAATCTAATGTACATACTGTAGGTTGTTGGAAAAATCGTGTTCTTGATTCTCTCGCATTTACCCATTTCATCGCATAATCGCGATAATGTATTATCGATTTCAACTTGTTGGTACATGTTGATTTTCTTCTCGTTTTTAGCATTTTTAAGATCACGTGCATGAAGCATTAAAATTGCGTTAGGAACGTTTTGATGGTTCTTGATGTATCTAATTTCATCTTCACTCATTAACCCTTTTAAGGGTTTTACAGCATCTTTATTTCGAAGTGCCTGACCTAAACTGTAACACCATGCAATCTGTCTTTTGGCAAAATTTTCTTTGAATTCGCTTGCTTCTACAGAAAAATCAGGATCCTTATAAAATGTCAAAACCTGACGGATTAAGGTTCTCGAATCGTTTACAACAGCTCCCCAAACAATTCGCGCTTCCCACCAGCGATCGTAAGCCTGATTCGATTTAAAGGCTAATAATAAAGAGATTATGGTTCCAATCATGGTTGGAATCGCAATTGGAATATCTACAGGAAGGGTGACAAAATAGTGATGAAAAATTTCGAACAATACGGTATAAGCAATCACTAAAGCCATTTCTACTTTAATTTTCCCGAGAACGTACTTCATTGGTATTCTTTTCTTTAATAACATATTTTCGGTTTTAATTAAATTAATATTTGTTTAGAAGAAATCGGGTTTTAAACAGTTTCTTCATATAATGAAAGTACTGGAAGCCCCAGTTTTTCATTAATGTTTTGTTTTTTTACTTTTTTAAATTTGATTTTTTCGCCTTTTCGGGTTTCTACCAAAAGGTCAATTTCATATTTTGAAATAGCTTCGGTTAAATAAGGCGCCGCTGCTTCGTAATTGTCATCAACTCTTGAAGTCTGGCTTACAATTTCATAAGAGAAATTTTCATTTAAAAAGTGCTGTACATCTTTTACATGAACATTTGCTGCGCTGTTTTCTATATAAAGCGCTTTTGTAAAATCTTCTTTAAAATCGTTTCCTAAATGCAGAATCGGGCATTTTTGATTTGCCGCCAATTGTACCAAATATTGATGAATGCGTTTTGTTTCCTGCTTATAAGAGTGTGTTAAAACGACTAATTTTACAGCAAAATGCTCGATGATTCCTCTAAAAATTGGAGACGAAAGTCCGTATTGATTGTGAATTTTAATTTTGCAGTTTTTAGTATGATCAATCATATATCTGCAGGTTTCGAGAACTTCTTCCTGACTTTTAGTAAGTCCGGTTCTCATTTCACGTAAAAAATTAGAAGATGAAAAAGCATCTGGAGTATCAGCAACCATCATTAAAACAATTTCACAGTCTGATTCTTTTGCCTGACTAATAGCTGATTTTACAGCAGAAATTGTATCATCTTTTAAAGTAGTAGGTATTAGGAAATTTTTCATATGTATAATCTTTTAGTTTATACATACAAAATAAGGGGCTGAAAATTAGAAGGGTATTAATCTTAAATTAGAATTTTCTAAGATTCAACATTAGATTTTTTAATGTTAGCCTTTTTAGGATTTATCTTTTTAAAGGTGATTGTTACGATTGTTCCTTTATTTTGCTCTGACTGCACTTGTATTTCGCCATCGTGCATACGAATGATTTTTGATGCCAGCGGCAATCCTAAACCGTAACCAATATATTTAGCCGCAATTTTTCCTCTAAAAAAAGGTTCATACAAATGCGGAATATCTTCTGGCGGAATACCAATTCCGATATCGTTAATCGAAATTTTAATCGCATCCTGATTCGCAGAAAGCGTTACAAATACTTCATTATTATCGGAATACTTTACACCATTTGTAATAATGTTATTGATCGCCAGTTCTAAAAGCGGTTTATTACACGGAATTAAAAGCAGATTAGAATCTTTTGGTGCAAAATTCATTTTAATGCTGACACGGTTATCAGGATAAATTTTATCTAAATCTGATTTTACGTCTAACAACAATTCATCAATTCGGGCAATATCTAAAACTTGTTTGTTTCCGTCGTAACCCGTTTGTGTCAATTTTAATAAACTTTCGGTTAGGTTTCCTAATCTCGAAGCCTGACTGTAAATATTTTGTAATGATTCGACATATTCTCCAACTTCACGTTCTTTCAACAGCATAATTTCCGACTCTGCAATTATGGTTGTAATTGGCGTTTTTAATTCGTGTGAAGCATTATTAATAAAGTTGGCCTGAATTTCAAATGACGTTTCAAGTCTATCTAACATATCGTTAAACGTTTCGGTCAAATCTGAAATTTCATCCGAGTTTTTCACTTCCGGAAGTCGGTTATGCAAATTTGAGGCACTAATTCGGTTTACTTCTTTGGTAATTCTTGCAACGGGATTAATGACTCTTTTTGCCAAAAAACGACCTAAAAAGAAAGCCAGAAGTATAAAACCTATGCCTCCAAAAAGTAATATTTTTATAATATATATTGACGTTGTTTTTCCGCGTCGGTCGCGCGCGCCAACAATTACAATGTATTTTTGATGGCTTTCGGTAAAAACCTGTCCAAGATAATATTTGCTGTTAACTTCAAAATAGTCTTTTCCTGTTGACAGAATATTAGAATAAAACTTATTTGGAAGATTTAGATTTGTGTTGTAATCAAAACTATTGGCACTGTTGATTTTAAGAACATATTCTTCTTCTTCAATAAGTTCTTCCAGTCCGTTTTTCTTTAAATTACTATAATATTTGCTTTTTTCAGGATCGTGCTGAAAGTGAATTGATGCTACAATTTTGGCACGGTCTTCTAACCTTTTCAAAAAATGGTAACGGTTATTTTCTCTAAATAAAACAAATACTATTATACTCAATAGCAATGTACTAAAGGTAGAAAGTGCTACATAAGTAAAAGTAATTTTTTTTCTGATATCCATTCTATGGCTTTATAACATAACCTAAACCTTTCATGGTATGAATAAGTTTGGTTTTAAAAGGTTTATCTACTTTTTTTCTTAAATACGTAATATATACATCGACAACATTGGTATTCATATCAAAATTAATATCCCAAACGTTATCTAAAATCTGATCGCGGGAAACAATTCTTCCGGAATTTTTCCCCAAATAATACAGTAATTTAAACTCTTTTGCCGTTAAAATTATCGATTCTCCTTCTCTTTTAACCGTTTTTGCACGTCCGTTTATTTCTAAATCGCCAATCGTAATTACGTCGATTTTATCCGTTTCCTGATGCGCTCTTCGGTGTAAAGCATTTACTCTTGCATCAAGTTCTCCAAATTTAAAAGGCTTAACCAAATAATCATCGGCACCAGAATTAAGTCCGGTAACAATGTTTTCTGAAGTTCCCAGCGCTGTTAAAAGTAAAATGGGAACAAAATTTTTGCTGGCACGGAGTCTGCGGCAAATCTCGATTCCGTTAATATCCGGTAACATAACGTCTAAAACGACAACATCAAAGTTATAATTGTGAATCATTTCAAGGGCAGTTTTGCCATCCATAGCCACACTTACTTCGTTGTTATTTTCGGCAAATCCTTTCCGTAAAATCGATAAAAGATTTGGTTCGTCTTCGACTATTAGTAACTTCATATTAATTTGTATATACAACAAAAATAAGGATTGAGTTCAAAAATATTATTCATAATAGTTGTAAATTATGATTTAATTATGAACAACGACTTTAAAAAGCACAAAAAAAGCACCCGCTTTTACGAATGCTTTCTTATTCTTTTTAAATAAAATTTGGAAATTCTTTTCTAATTTTTAAAATTAAAACTCAATACTGCTCCAAGCCCAAATTGGAATGTCGAAACATAATCCTGAACCGCAACCGGGCCATAATAAGTCCAATAATAACTGTCTCCGACAGCTGCTGACATTGACTGTAAATAAGCATTAATATTTACAGAAACGGTTGAAGCTGTTTTAATCTTTACTCCTCCTTTTACATCCCAGGCAAAATAAGTTCCGCTTCCGCCTTGAGGTGTTTCTAAAATACTAACTCCTGCTCCTGCTCCTAAATAAGGCAAAAGATTTGTTCCTGTATCAAAATAATGAGTAAAATCTGCGAGAATAAAATTGAAGGCACCTTTATCGTTTCCAGCGTTAATCTGGTCTCCTATCGGATCATAAAAAGGTATTTTCACATCTGATCTTAAATACTTTAACTCAACTGAGTTATTTGTTGAAAAGAAATATTCAAATCCTGCTCCATATTGAAATCCATCTTCAATTGTTGCAGAAAAACCGTCGTAATCCAGCTCATCTGAAAAATTATAACCGCCATACAAATTAAGCGAAAAAGACCTTGCATCCTGAGCCTGCATTCCTATCGCCGACAGGAATACTGCTAATAATAAACTGTACTGTTTCATAAATTATGTGTTTGAAAGTTAAATGGTTAGCCAAATTTAATATTTTTTATTGTAATTTCTTACATTTTAAAACATAAAATTCACCATATCAAACACTTAACAAAATTAAACATTAAAAAGTTTCTCCTGCATTTAGATAAAAACCTTTAGAATTATTTCCCCACGCATTATCGACAATCAAGTTGGTGCGTGTTTTTTTATCGATTAATATTCTAAGGCCAATACCAATCGTGGGCTGAATAGCATGAAAAAGTGAAACATCATTGTCTTTATTGCTAGCGGTTACAAAATTGGTAAAAGCTACACCGCTAAGCATTTGGTTACATGTAATAGGAAACCTGAATTCTGTTGAAAGATACACAAGTCCGTTTCCTCTAAATAATCCCTGTGTGTAGCCTTCTCCGCTTCTGCTGCGCTGATCCCAGCCAATTGCGGGCAGATTTAAATACGGAACATCACCTCTTGTTACAAACTGTCCGTAAGCCCAGATTCCGAGAATGTAACGCGTATTTTTCTGCGAAAGCGGAATAAAATTTCGATATTCGGCATACAAAACATTACTATATTTTTGATTATCAAAAAATACGGGATTAAAACGATAATTGATATTCGCAAACCAGCCTCTGGAAGAATTCACCTGATTGTCTCTCGAATCGTAAACCATATTAAAACTTACTCCGGTTAGAAAATATTCTAAATTATCAAAACCGTGTTCCTGATTATAATTATAATGATACGTTAGATTTCCGTTTTCAACATCTAATTCTTTGTCTTTTATATTGGTGTACCAATCGATATTGATTCCTGCGCCTACATAAAAATTCTTTCTTACTTCGAAAGAAGCGGTTTGATGAAATTTGAAATAATTATAATCCATTTCCTGTGCCAAAGAATCAATGCTAAAACCAGGTTCCTGATCCCGGTGCGGCGGAATTATATCTGTTCCGAGTCCGTAGTTGGGTTGTGAAAATATGTAAAGCCTGTAATCGCCGCTTAAAAAGATTCGGTTGTTTTTTAGCAGAATATTGTTTTTGACATTAATCAGCCATTGCTTTTTTACGGTATATGTTATGCCCAGATTTGCAACTGAATATTTATCTGATTCTTGTTTTCCTTTGAAAGTATACTGTGCAACGGCACCAAAAAAGAATCCCGTTGCGGGCTGTGAACCAATTGCCGGAATTACGAGGAAAAAATTGTTTTTTGTGGGTTTTACAACTAAAGTAGAATCGGGTTTTTTAAAGATTTCTAAAATAGTTTTGGGAGGACATACTTCTTTGTTTTGAGAATCTGTTTCGGTTTGAGCGATTAGAAATAACGGAAATAGAAAAAGCAGCACTGCGATTTTAATTTTATGCTGAAAACTTATTTTTCTTAAGAATTTCATTCGGCAAAAATTTTAATTTCTATTTAAAAAATCAAACCTCTTGTAAATATAACTCTTATTTTCAACATTTTACAGATCAAAACAGTAGGAAATACCTTTTTCAATAAAATCTTATTCTACAATTTTTTAAACTTTTACAATCAAAACTACTTTACGGTTGAAATTAATTTTGCAAAATGTTTTAAGAGACATAAAACTTTCATTTAAAAACATTTGCAAACAAAATAAATACCATAATGAAAAATACTTTTGAATTTAAACTTCCCCATTTTCCAACTGATCATTTTGAATTTGAAAATAATATCTTCTCAGGAAAATCAACCTTAAAACAAAATGGAGTTATTGTAGAACAAAGTAACGAAAGAGGAAAACCATTTTTAATAAAAAGAGTTAATGATGAAATTGTAGAAGCTTTTCCTAAAATGAACATTCCAGATATTTCTGCTCAAGTTTTAAGCATAGACGGAAAAAGATGTGTTATGGCTGCCCAATTAAAATGGTATGAATATGTAATTGGTGCGCTCTCTTTTCTTTCCTTTTTTAGCGTAGGTGCAATTGGCATTATTGTGGGAAGCACCGCAACAATTATTAATTATAATTTTTTCAGAGAAAATACTTCCCCAAAACTTAAATATCTTAAAGTTTTTGGAGTAAACGTAATTTGTCTGGCTTTATATTTAATAGCAATAAGCTTGAAAATGAATCAATAAATAATTAAGAAATTTTTAAAAAAAGCCGTCAGTAAATTGACGGCTTGTTATTATATTTTTTATAGCAATTTTACTTTGTGATAAATTTTGGATGGATTAAATTTTCTAAAGAATAGATTTCATCCCACTTTTCCTGTGTAATCAGCTTTCTTTCTAAAACCGCAATTTGATGTACGCTTTTGTTTGTTTTTAAAGCTTCACCCGCAATACTCGCACTTTCTTCGTAACCAATAATTGGGTTTAACTGCGTCACAATTCCTATGCTGTTCATGACCATATTATAACAATGATCCACATTTGCCGTGATTCCGTTAATACATTTATCTATTAAAGTTTGAATCGCATTTGAAAGATAATCTAAAGACGTAAACATCGCAAAAGCAATTACAGGTTCCATAACATTCAATTGTAATTGTCCAGCTTCTGCCGCCATTGTAACGGTTAAATCCTGACCAATTACATAAAAACAAGTTTGGTTTACGACTTCTGGAATTACCGGATTTACTTTGCCCGGCATAATGGATGAACCTGGCTGACGTGCCGGTAAATTGATTTCGTTTAAACCTGTTCTTGGCCCTGAACTCAACAATCGTAAATCGTTACAGATTTTAGATATTTTAACTGCCGAACGTTTTAAAGTTCCCATAATCTGCACATACGCTCCGGTATCGACCGTTGCTTCGATTAAATCTGGCGAAAGCGTTAACGGAATTCCAACTTCTTTAGCTAAATAAGCGACACAAATTTCAGGATAACCTTCCGGGGCGTTTACTTTAGTTCCAATGGCTGTCGCGCCCATATTGATTTCCAGCAATAATTCCTGAGCGTTTTTTAAGCGTTGAATATCTTCGCCAATTGTGGTTGCGTAAGCTTTAAATTCTTGTCCTAAAGTCATAGGAACAGCATCTTGCAATTGTGTTCTTCCCATTTTTAGAACTTCTTTAAACTCCTCTCCTTTTTTGGCAAAAGCAACTTCTAAGCCTGCAAGTGTTTTAATAAAACTATCCATTTTTAAATACAACGCAATTCTAAATGCCGATGGATAAGCATCGTTTGTAGATTGTGAACAGTTTACATGATTATTTGGGTGAAGAAAGTTGTATTCGCCTTTTTTGTGTCCCAAATATTCAAGTCCAATATTTGCAATTACTTCATTAGCATTCATGTTTACAGATGTTCCTGCGCCGCCCTGAATTAAATCGCTTACAAATTCGTCATTAAATTTTCCGGCAATAACCTGATCACTTCCGTAGCAAATGGCTTCAGCAATTTTTGGATCGATTGCTTTGCAGTCTTTATTCGCAAGAGCTGCGGCTTTTTTCACATAACCTAAAGCTTTAATAAACAAAGGTTCTTTTGAAATGGGAATTCCGGTAATATTGAAGTTTTCTACCGCTCTAAAAGTTTGGATTCCGTAGTACAGATGATTCGGAATTTCTAATTCTCCTAAAAAATCATGCTCCTTTCTTGTTGGTTCCATATAATTAGAATTGATGTTTTTTTAACTTAAAAAATTAGCGTAAAGCTACATCAAATTCTAAATTTTGTTCACAACTTTTACTTAATATTTTGGCTTAAATTAGTACCTTTTCAGCCTCAAAAATTTAAAAATAAACTTGAAAAAAGAAAGCGAATATTTTCTTGATATAGAATATAATACGATTATTTATGCCAAAGACGATCTTAATTTTAAAGATTTCGAATGCTGCGTTTTTAATAATTGTAATTTTTCTGCCTGCACTTTTTTAGCGGTTACTTTTATCGACTGCATTTTTAATAACTGCATTTTTACCGAAGCAAAGATTAATTATGTGGCTTTTAGAACTGTTACTTTTAATGGCTGTGAAATTAAAGAGGTAAATTTTGCCATGTGCGATAAACTGATTTTTGAGGTTCGTTTTAATGACTGCATTCTGGACTTTTCTAAGTTTTATACTTTAAAAATAAAAGGGACTCCATTTACCAATTGCAGCTTAATTGCGGTAGATTTTATGGCCGCAGATCTCACAGGTGTTCTCTTTGATAATTGCGATTTATACCGCTCAGAATTCGACAAAGCCATCGCCAATAAAACCGATTTTAAAACGAGTTATAATTATACAATTGATCCTTCTAAAACTAAACTTAAAAAGGCTGTTTTTTCTTTGAAAGAGCTGAAAGGGTTATTGTTTAAACATGATGTGATTGTGAGTTAAATTAAATTTTATAAAAACATAACAATTAAAACAAATACTCTAACATATGAGTTCAATTACCAAATACCTGTTTATTAATTTAGTGTTGTTTACTTTTGCTGTAAATGCTCAAAATAATCAAAAAAAATACAGCGGTCTTTTGCCTGAAGTAAACAATCGATACGCAAAGTATGGAGGTAAAAACTTAAAAGATTCCGTAAAAGCGGTGTATTTAAAATTTAATGGAAATACGAAAATTTTATCTGATAATACGTTCTCAAATTATTTTTTCGATCATGATTTTCAATTATATAAATACATAAGTATTGACGAGTATGGCAGCATTAAAGCGATACAAAAAGGCTTCAGCGAAAATAATTATATATCGAATATCGATTATAAAGCAACTATTGATTATAAATATGATCCAAAAGACAGAGCAAAAAAAAGCAAATATAAAACGGATTTAAAACCATATTATCCAGTAGCAAGCGCAAATTTATTTTTAAAGTCAGATCAAGAGTTTGTTTTAAAAGGCGATTTTTGGGGAAATGTTGATGATAGTTATGAAGCAGAAGTATTTGTATACAAATATGATAATCTGGGAAAAATAACAACAGAAAAAAGATATATCGTATCTATATTAGATAAAAGTTTTAAAGGTACACTACCAGATGACAGCAGAGATTTATATGCTGTTAAAACATTTAGTTATAACACAAAAGGACAAGTAATTAATCAAAAAATAGCAAAAGGTTCGTTTACATTTCAAAAAAAATATGCTGATATGGGAACCGAGATTGATTTTTATGATGATTTAGAATTACAGTATCAATACGATTTACAAGGGCGAATAGTGCAAATTATCATGTATGGCAACAAAAAAATACTCGCTCAGGAAGATTATATTTATAATGCTACAAAAGACTATGTAGAAAAAGTCAAATATTATGTTACTGGAAAAGGTGAATATTTCAATGGTACAAAAAACCTAATAAAAACTTTTAATGAACACGGTGACGTTATCGAAAAAGAATTTCTTCCTGTTTTTCGTGTTGAAAATTCAATAGCAAAACATTTTTTTTACTCTTATGATTATGATAGTCATAACAATTGGATAAAATGCAATCTATTTCTTGAAGGCAAAAAAGAAGGAAAACCAACGCTTGTTGCCGAGAGAAAAATTGAATATTACAACTAAATTCATTTAAAATAAATTAAAGCTAGCACAATGATATTTTCTTAATATCTTTTAATAAATAATTTAAATATATTTCACGGTTTTAACTTCATTTAATATATTTTTGCCACGACTAAACCACATTTAACAGTAAAAATGGCAGAACTAGAAGTAATTAAACATACCAAAAAAATGCACGAAATAGCAACAGACAAAAAACATACTCTTGTAGAAAAAATAAAAGAGATTGGTTTAGAAATTTTTATTATTGTTTTTGCGGTTTCTTTATCTATCTGGCTTCACGGATGGAGCGAACACAGACACGAACAAGAACAGGTTAAAAAGTTTTTACTTGGATTAAAATCTGATATTCAAAGTGATGTTGATGACAGCAAAACGATCATTAAACAATATCAAGACTTTGGAAAAGTATACACTTCACTTAGTAATTTAGATAAAAACAAACCTTACGATCAGGAAGTTTTAAAAAAGCAACTGGCATATATTAATACAAATGTTTATTTAAGACCTAAAATTTACCGATTTAATGGTTTTGTTTCCTCTGGCCGAATTGGAAATATTGAAAATGATTCTCTTTCTTTAAATATCCTGAAATTTTATCAGGAAACGCTTTCTGAAGTTAATTCATCTGAATCTGGATGGCTTTCAAATCAAAAAAAATTACAAACTTATTTAGATGAAAACCTGGTTGATCCTGAAAGTACAGCGGATAATTTTAGAGTTTTAACAACTCCTAAAGGTAAAAAGCTGGCAAAAAATCTTGTTCCGTGGAATCAGATTTACGAACGATATAATAATTTGATTAAATCTGGAGAAGTTATTATTAAACAGATTGATGAAGAAAGAGTATGATTTGAAATAAAATTATAATAATTGAATAAAAAAATGCCAGTTTTCGACTGGCATTTTTTTATTTTATCTACAGTTTGTCATTTCGACGAAGGAGAAATCGCACTAGAAATTCCGCACAGATAATCTCCAATCTTTGTCGATTTACGAGTGCGATTTCTCCTTTCAGTCGAAATGACAAAATGCTGAAAATTACTTTGATATCTGTTTCCCCATCACATAATCCTCCATTAAATAACCATTCCCTATTTCAATATCAACTGTTTCCTTGATTTCAAAACCTAGTTTTTTATAGAAATTTAATGCCGTATTAAAACGGTTCACATTTAATAAAAGAGCTTTCGAATTGCTTTCTAAGGCTAATTTTTCAATCGATTCAAAAACTATTTTCCCGTAACCTTTTCCTTGTGTTTCTGGCAGAAGATAAATTTTATGAATTTTGGTTATAGCTTCATTTTTATAATTATGCTCAATTCCGATAAATCCAATTGTAGATTGGGAATCAGAAATTAGATAAAATAATTGTTCTTTATTCTCGATTTGCTTTGATAAAGCCTCCTCAGAATAAAATAAACCTAACATATAATCTAATTGCGTTTGAGATAAAATTTCGCCGTAAGTAATTGGCCAAGTAATATTTGTGATTTCCTGAATTATTTTAATATCACTTAAACCTGCTTCTGAAATGGTAATCATATTATATTCTAAAAGTATTTTTAATTTGTAAAAACCTGATTTTCTTGTTCGCTTACGCGGATGAAAGTTGTTCGTTTCGTAAGTTCTTTCAATTTTGACGCACCAACATACGTACAAGTGCTTCGTAATCCGCCTAAAATGTCTAAAACTGTAGCAATAACATTTCCTTTAAACGGAACTTTTACTGTTTTTCCTTCGCTTGCTCTGTATTCTGCAACGCCTCCAACATGTTTTTCCATTGCCGTTGCTGAACTCATTCCGTAGAATTGTTTGAATTTTTCGCCGTTTATTTCGATCAGTTCTCCTCCGCTTTCAGTATGTCCTGCAAGCATTCCGCCTAACATTACAAAATCAGAACCTGCTCCAAAAGCTTTTGCAACGTCACCCGGAGTTGAACAGCCGCCATCACTTATAATATGACCGCCTAAACCGTGCGCTGCGTCGGCACATTCGATAATGGCAGAAAGCTGCGGATAACCTACGCCTGTTTTTACACGTGTTGTGCAGACAGAACCCGGTCCAATTCCGACTTTTACGATATCGGCACCAGCTAAAAGTAATTCTTCGACCATTTCGCCCGTTACGACGTTTCCGGCAATAATTACTTTATCTGGATATTGTTTTCGGGTTTGTTTTAAAAACTGAACAAAGTGTTCTGAATAGCCGTTGGCAACATCAATACAAATAAATCGCAACAACGGATTTGCTGTAATAACTTTACCGATTTTATCAAAATCTTCTTTTCCGGTTCCGGTACTTATAGCGATATAATCATAGAAATCAGGCGTTACATTTTTCAAAAAGTTATTCCATTCTTCTAAAGTGTAATGTTTGTGAATGGCGGTAAAAAGTTTTTCTTTTGCCAAAACCTGAGCCATTTCAAAAGTACCGACGGTATCCATATTGGCCGCCATTATCGGGATTCCTGTCCAATCTGAAGTGCTGTGTAAAAACTTAAAATTTCGTTCTAATGAAACTTCAGATCTACTTTTGAGCGTTGATCTTTTTGGGCGAATCATTACGTCTTTAAATCCTAATTTCAGATCGGTTTCTATTCTCATGGCTTTGAATTTTGGGTTACTTTCAAAGATAAAGATTTTAGAGTTTAGATTGTTGATTTTAGATTGCTAAACTTTGCGCTTAATTGGCACACGGATGATACGGATTCGCTTTCGCGAAAGCGCGGATTTTACACGGATTTTTTTATTTTTGTTATGTTTTGTTTCAAGTTTCACGTTTGTCACGTTGAGCGAAGTCGAAACGCGCTCCAATGAGAAACCTGAAACTTGAAACAAAACTAAAACTATCCGTGAATAGTCTCGTTTTTCCCGTAATTTTTAATAATCGATTCTTCAAACTCCAGCCATTCTCTCCAGCGTTTTTCGACGTCGATTCCGGTTCCGTATTTTCTTGCGTAGGTGATGAATGTGGTGTAATGTCCGGCTTCGCTTTCCATTAATTCTCTGTAAAAAACAGCTAATTCTTCATCTTGAATATTTTCAGATAAGACTTTGAAACGTTCGCAGCTTCTGGCTTCGATCATGGCAGAAAATAATAATCTTTCTACAAGACCAGAAACACGGCTTCCGTCTCCGCTTTTTTTCATGTATTGGTACAGTTCGTTTACGTATTCGTCTTTACGTTCACGACCTAGTTTTAATCCTCTTTTAATAATGATATTGTGAACTTGTTCAAAATGATCGATTTCTTCTTTGGCTAAAGCCAATAAATCTTTTACCAAATCTTGATGCTCAGAGTTATTGGTAATAATTGTAATCGCGTTTGTTGCTGCTTTTTGCTCGCACCAAGCGTGATCTGTTAAGATTTCTTCTATGTTTTTCTCAACGATATTTACCCATCTTGGGTCGGTTGGCAATTGTAATCTTAATACGCCCATTGTCTTTTTGTTTTTTTTTGTTTGCTTCGCCAATTCGGCTAAAGCCTCGTGTCAGGTTTCATGTTTCAGGTTCTTTTAGGAACGAAAAAAGTTTAAAGTCTTAAACTGTCTTTTGAACAGCATAAAACTTTAAACTTGAAACTTTAAACTTGAAACTATTTCTTAATATGCAAAAATTGGTCTTTCGCTCATTAATTCGTTTACTTGTTCAGCAACTTCTTCGATAACGTCCTCATTTGTATGATCAGTAAGAACTTTATCGATTAAAGCTACGATAGTTTCCATATCTTTTTCAACTAAACCACGAGTTGTGATTGCAGCTGTTCCAACACGAATTCCTGATGTGATAAATGGTGATTTATCGTCAAATGGAACCATGTTTTTGTTTACTGTAATTTCAGCTTTTACTAATGCGTTTTCAGCTTCTTTTCCAGAAATATTTTTATTTCTTAAGTCGATAAGCATCATGTGGTTATCAGTTCCGCCAGAGATAATATTGTAACCTCTTTTTACGAAAGCATCAGCCATTGCGTTTGCATTTTTTTGTAATTGCATTGCATATGTAAAGAATTCATCTTTTAATGCTTCACCAAAAGCTACAGCTTTAGCAGCGATAATGTGCATTAAAGGTCCACCTTGGTTTCCTGGGAAAACAGCTAAGTCTAATAATGAAGACATCATTCTGATTTCTCCTTTTGGAGTTTTTAATCCTTGTGGGTTTTCGAAATCTTTCCCCATTAAAATCAAACCTCCACGAGGTCCGCGTAATGTTTTGTGAGTCGTTGTAGAAACGATATGACAATGTGGAATTGGATCGTTTAATAATCCTTTTGCAATAAGACCTGCAGGATGAGAAATATCAGCAAATAAGATTGCTCCTACGCTGTCTGCAATTTTTCTGAAACGCTCAAAATCCATATCGCGAGAATAAGCCGAAGCACCTGCGATGATTAATTTTGGCTGTTCTTTAGTTGCAATTTCCTGAATTTTATCATAATCTAAACGACCAGTTTCAGCATCTACACCGTAAAAAACCGGACGGTATAAACGTCCTGAAAAGTTTACAGGAGAACCGTGCGTTAAGTGTCCACCGTGAGATAAATCGAAACCTAAAATAGTATCTCCAGGATTTAAACATGCGTGGTAAACAGCAGTATTTGCCTGAGAACCTGAGTGAGGTTGTACGTTTGCGTATTCAGCACCAAATAATTCTTTAGCTCTGTCAATAGCAATTTGCTCGATAACGTCAACTACTTCGCAACCGCCGTAGTATCTTTTGCCAGGATACCCCTCAGCATATTTGTTAGTTAAAACAGACCCTGCTGCTTCCATTACCTGATCACTTACAAAATTTTCTGAAGCAATTAGTTCTAATCCGTGAATTTGTCTATCTTTTTCTTCTAGAATAAGATCAAAAATTTGTTCGTCGCGTTGCATTTCTTCGTTTTTCGTTAATTTCCTGCAAAAATACAAAAAAACGTTTGTGATACTGTTAGATTATGATATATTTGACATGTAATTTTTCAACAAATAATTAACATCTAACATGCCAATAACCGCCAACGATACTAAAAGAAAATCATGGTTAGAAGTACCAGAAAATAGCGACTTCCCTATTCAAAATATCCCTTTCGGTGTATTTCTTACCAAAGAAAATGTCGTTACTGTAGGAACTAGAATTGGCGATTACGCTATAGATTTAGGGGCTTTACAACAATTAAACTATTTTGAAGGAATAGATTTAACCGATGATATGTTTATGCAGGACACGCTTAATGATTTTATTTCTGATGGAAAAAAAACATGGCGTTTGGTTCGAAATCGTATCGCTGATATTTTCGACGAAACCAATCCTCAGCTAAGAGATTCAACAAAAGACCGCGATATTGTTATTTTTAATATCGACGATGTCGAGATGCAATTGCCTGTTTTAATTGGTGATTATACTGATTTCTATTCAAGTAAAGAACACGCTACAAACGTAGGTAAAATGTTCCGCGACCCAGAGAATGCGTTACTTCCAAACTGGTTACATATTCCGGTTGGATATCACGGAAGAAGTTCTACAATTGTTCCGTCTGGAATTCCGGTTCACAGACCAATGGGACAAACGATGCCTGCTGGTGGAGACTATCCTGTTTTTGGACCGTCTCGTTTAGTAGATTTTGAACTTGAAACTGCATTTATTACTACTGATGTGAATATTATGGGGGAAAATATCCCAACGTATGAAGCAGAAGATTATATTTTCGGGATGGTTTTATTGAATGACTGGAGCGCACGCGATATCCAAAAATGGGAATATGTGCCTCTTGGACCATTCTTAGCAAAAAACTTTGCAACGTCAATTTCTCCGTGGATTGTAACTATGGATGCTTTGGAACCTTTTAGAACTAAAGGCCCTAAACAAGATCCGTCACCGCTTCCGTATTTACAAACAAAAGGAAAAAAAGCTTTTGATATTCATTTAGAAGTTTCAATTAAACCTGAAGAGGCTGAAGAAACTGTAGTTTCAAAATCTAATTTTAAATACTTATACTGGTCAATGAGTCAGCAATTAGCGCATCATACTTCAAACGGATGCCGCGTAAATTCTGGTGATATGATGGGATCTGGAACTATTTCGGGGCCAACTCCTGATAGTTTTGGTTCGATGTTAGAATTGACTTGGGGCGGAAAAAATCCGCTTACCTTAAAAGATGGAACTGAACGTAAGTTTATTGAAGATAATGATACTGTAATTATTAGAGGTTTCTGTGAAAATACTGAAGTAAGAATTGGTTTTGGAGAAGTTTCTAGTCAATTGTTACCTCCCTTTATTAAACAATGAAGAGCAGATAAATTATCTGAAGAGATATAGAAATAAAAAACCTTGGCTCTCACCAAGGTTTTTTTATGTTTTTTTGCCACAGATTAAAAGCATTAGAAATGATTTTTTTTACAGTTTATCTCATTTCACTTTTAAGTTTGGCTTATTTTGAATGTTCTGAATCTCGCAAAGTCGCTAAGACGCAAAGTTTTTTTTAGTTACCTCCAGTTTTAACTGGAGGTGTTTATATTATACAAGAAAAAAGGCTTTAGCCAAAAAACGATTTTGGCTAAAGCCCTTAATGGTTACTTTATTTTTCCTCCAGTTAAAACTGGAGGCTATTTAACAAATCTAAACTTAAAACTTTGCGGGCTTCGACTTCGCTCAGCCTGGCAAACGTATAAAAAACTTTGCGCCTTCGCGACTTTGCGAGATTAAATCTGCATATGATACTTTGACGAAAATCTTTGCGGGGCTTCGACTTCGCTCAGCCTGACAAAATAAAACTCAGTGCCTTTGAGCCTTTGTGGCAAAAAAATTATGCCGGAATCTGCTGGCTTAAGCAATGTAATGTTCCGAATCCCCAGATAAAATCAATACAGCTAATTCCGATTACTTCTCTGTCAGGGAAACATTCTGAAAGTATATTTAAAGCTACGCGATCGTTGCTGTCATTAAATGTTGGAACTAAAACGCAATTATTTAAAATTAAGAAATTAGCATAACTTGCCGGTAATCTTAAATCTTCAAAATCGACACGTTTTGGCATTGGTAACGCTACAATAACCGGAGATTTTCCGTTTTCTAGTTTTGCGTTTTGCAAACGTTTCAAATTATCCTGTAAAGGTTTATAGTTTGAATCGTTTTTATCTGTTTCTACAATGGTTACGATTGTGTCTTCATTTACAAATCGGCATAAATCGTCGATGTGTCCGTGTGTATCATCACCTTCTATTCCGTCTCCAAGCCAGATAACATTGGTAACTCCCAGATATTCTTTAAAAACAGCTTCGTAATCTTCTTTGGTAAAGCCTTGATTTCTAACTTGAATTGTTGGATGCATTAAACATTCTTCAGAAGTCAATAAAGTTCCTTTTCCGTTTACATCAATTGCGCCGCCTTCCACAATTACTGGTTTTCCTTTGTATGTAACCTGAGTTAACGGAACGGCAATAAAATCGGCAACTTTACCCGGAACAAATTTATCTAATTGATAGTTTTTATATTTTGCCCAACCGTTAAAGTTGAAATTCAAAGCTTCTCTTTTTGAACCATTTTTTACAATAATCGGCCCAGAATCACGCATCCAGCTTCTGTTGGTTTTATGAATTATATAGGAAACGTTTTTAAGGTTAACACGAGCTCTTTCAAGCATTTCGGCTACTTTTTCTTTTAGCTTTTCATCGGCTACGACCAAAAAAACGGTTTCAAAAGCGGCTACTTTTTTAATAAATTCTACAAAAGCCCATTGAACTGCTTCATATTTTCCCGGCCAGTCGTTACCGTTATGCGGAAAACATAATACAATTCCTTGTTGTTTTTCCCACTCTGCTGGAAATCTTCTATTATTTGCTGCCATAAAAGGTTCTAATTTTTAAAAGTGTACAAAGATAAGCATTCGTTAGGATTTTAAAACATCTGAATAAAAATCATCTGTTATTTCACAAATAATATCTTCCAAAATTTAAGTTAAAGATTAAATAATGAAGGCTTAATATTCGACCGGGATTGGCTAATTACTTTTGGCAAAAACTAAAACACTAACAAATGAAAAAAATTAGTATCACATTATTATCAGCTTTATTTTTAATGACAAGCTGTAATAACGATGAAAACTCTAACAACGAAGAACCAGAAGTTGTTGTAAATGAAAATCCTGCCACTTTTAAAGAAATTGGTTCGATTAAAATTGGAGATGCTGCTGCCGCTGAAATCTCTGCTTACTGCGAAAAAACAAAAAGACTTTTTACTGTAAATAACAGTGGAACTAATCAAATTGATGTTATTGATATATCTGACCCTTCAAAGCCTTTAAAAATTGGGAAAATTGATTTAGCTGCTTATGAGGGTGCATCAAACAGTGTTTCTGTTTATGATGGAAAATTGGCTGTTGCTTTAGAATCAACGACAAACAAACAAGGAAACGGAAAAGTTGTTATTTTTAACACAAGCGATTATAGCTTAATAAAACAGGTTACAGTTGGTGCATTGCCAGATATGATTACATTTTCTGCTGACGGGAAATATATTATGACGGCTAACGAAGGTGAACCAAATACTGATTATTCTCAAGATCCAAACGGAACTATTTCTATTATCGAAACTAGCAATTATACTGTTACAACTCTTGATTTTGCTTCTTTCAGCAGTCAGGCAGCGGTATTGGCTAAAGACGGATTCAGAATTTCTAAGTATGCTAAGAGTTTTGCTCAGGATATTGAACCAGAATACATTACAATTTCTGATGATTCAAAAACGGCTTGGGTAACTTTACAGGAAAATAATGGTGTTGCAAAAGTGGATTTGGCTTCAAAAACTATTACTGCAATTTACCCTTTGGGATTAAAAGATTACAATACGGCAGAAAATGCTATTGATGTAAGTGATAGTGATGATAAAATTGCATTTGGCCCATGGAAAGTAAAAGGATTGTATATGCCGGATGCGATCAGTCATTTTTCTGCTAATAATGTTCCTTATTTTGTTACCGCTAATGAAGGTGATGCGAGAGAGTACGATGCTTATACTGACATTAAACGTATGAAAAGCATGAAACTTGATGCAACAGTTTTTCCTGATGCAGCTACTTTAAAGTTAGATGCTAATTTAGGAAGATTGAATCTTATTACTGATATGGGAGATACTGATGGTGATGGTGATTTAGACGAAATGGTAAGTTTTGGTGCAAGATCATTCTCTATCTGGAATGGAAATACTGGAAAAATTGTTTATGACAGTAAAAATGATGTTGACAAAAAAACAAACGAATTAGGAACTTACGATGACAAACGAAGCGATGATAAAGGTTCTGAGCCAGAAGCTGTATTTGTTACAAAAATGGGAAATCAAAATATTTTGTTTGTTGGTCTTGAAAGATCTGATGCTTTTATGACTTATGATGTTACGAATCCTGCTTCGCCTCAATATTTACAAACAGTAAAAACGGGAGATGCTCCAGAAGGTCTTCTTTATATTCCTGCTTCAAAAAGTCCAACTAAAAGAAGTTTAGTTGTGGTGAGCAGCGAAGGCGACGGAACTATAAAAATTTACCAGCCAGATTTAAAATAACCAGTATTTTAAATAATTAAAAAGGCGGTTTCAAATTATTGAAACCGCCTTTTATTTTATAATCAAGATAAATTTATTTTTTATCAATTGCTCTTTTTGTAATATCTCCAAAAGCATCGATTCTTCTATCTCTGAAGAATGGCCAGTTTTGACGTACATTTTCCTGTAAATCTAAGTCAACCTCAGCAATTAAGATTTCCTCTTTATCATGAGATGCCTGCGCTAAAATTTCACCTTGCGGACCAGCGATAAATGAAGATCCCCAAAATTGAATTCCTTCTGTTCCTTCAAGATATTTTTCAAGACCAATTCGGTTTGCAGCTGCAACGAAAACACCATTTGCAACGGCGTGACCTTTCATTACGTTCATCCAGGCTCCGTATTGGTTTTCTCCGTATTGTTCTTTTTCTTTTGGATGCCATCCAATTGCTGTTGGATAAAATAAAACCTCAGCACCTTTTAAGGCTGTAATACGAGCTGCTTCCGGATACCATTGATCCCAGCAGATTAATGTCCCTACAGTTCCTTTTTTTGTTTCAATTGCCTGAAAACCTAAATCTCCTGGAGTAAAATAGAATTTTTCGTAGAAATGCGGATCGTCCGGAATGTGCATTTTACGGTATAAACCGGCTTCTGTACCATCTGTATCGATGATATAAGCACTGTTATGGTAAATTCCTGCCATTCTTTTTTCGAAGAAAGGAACAATAATCACTACTCCTAATTCTTTTGCCAATTCGCTGAAAGCTATAAATGAAGTACTGTAAAGCGGTTCTGCTAATGCAAAATTGTCTACATCTTCGCTTTGGCAGAAATAATGACTGCTATATAATTCCGGAAGTAAGATAACTTCTGCGCCTTGACTTGCCGCATCTCTTACCCAGCTGATACATTTTTTCAAATTATTTTCGGCTACATCATTCAGGTTTAACTGAATTACCGATATTTTATATTTTCTTTTCGACATGACATAAAATTTAGAGTGCAAAAATAGTAAATTTTAGAGGAATGGCAAAAGTATATAAACAACAAGACCAACAACATTAATAAATTATTATTAACAAAAATAATACTATTATATGATAAAATTTTCATTAATTCACATACATTTGTTCAGCATTTTAAGGTTAATTTTAACAAATAAAAAAAAAGTCCCATTTATGACCAAAAACTACTTTTTGACATTTTTATTGATAATAAGCATCGTTACATCCAGTAAGGCACAATGCCCAAATGGTATAACATTTCAAAACCAGGGTCAGGTTGATTATTTTGCAACCAAATACCCAAATTGCACCACAATTAATGGAGACTTAATTTTAGATCCAAGTGCCAGCGGCCCCATTAGCAATTTAAAAGCATTAAGTAAAATTACCAAAATCACCGGGAGTCTTATTGTAACTCAGCATAATGTAACCATGGGCAGCTTTTCTGGACTGGAAAATTTAACTTATATAGGCGGAAGAATTTATATTAATGATACATGGATCAGCGATATTACACCTTTAAAAAATCTTACTTATGTTGGCGGAGATATTGATATTTCATCGAACAGCATTCGTGATTTCTCACCATTGAACAATATTACTTATATGGGCGGCAGCTTACTACTAAGTAATGACAGTAATTACTGCACGACAGGACTAAAATTAAAAATAGAAAATATTCCTGGCAATTTATCTTATTTTTTAGAATGCCCATCAGATGTCAACTTAAATGCCATTTCTTCCATCAAATCAATTGGAGGAGATTTTTCTCTTTCTGGTACTAAAATTACTAGTTTAGAAGGATTAAACAACTTGCAATCTATAGGCGGCTCTCTAAGTATTAGAACTTGTTATTATTTGCAAACTCTTGCAGGACTTAATGCTATAACAAAGTTAGGAGGCTTGAGCCTTTCTGGTAATCCAGAATTAACAGATATAAGTGCTTTAAATAAAATTACAAGCTTAAAAAATGGATTATTTATCTCTGAGAACACAACATTGTCTTCATTTGCTGGATTAAACAACATAAAAACTATTGAAAACCAATTATATATTACGAGTAATGATAATTTAAATTCAATTAACGATTTAAAGAATGCTGATATAATAGGAATAAAAAATTTAGTCATAAGAGGAAATCGTTCACTTTCTTTATGTCAGGAACTTAATATTTGTAATTATATATTTTCTGGAGGAGAGAATGATATTTACGCAAATTCTGGAGGATGTTTTGATTATGACAAACTCGTAGAATCTTGCAACATTGCGTGGAAAAACACAATCACAGGCACAATAAAATTTGACCGTGACGGAAATGGCTGCGATGCTAATGATCAATCAATGGCCGATAAAAAGATTAAAGCTTCTAATAATACAGATACCTATACCACTTTTACAGACTTAAATGGCAATTACACTTTATATGTACCGAACGGAAATTATTCGGTTTCGACAGAATCAAAGGTTGATTTTTTTGACGCAGCATCAAAGACTGTAATATTTCCAGGAGTTGGCAATAAAGAAATTGTTGATTTTTGTGTTACTCCTAAAAATACTGTAAATGATGTCAAAGTAACCGTTTTGTCCAGTCAAAGAGCGAGACCAGGATTTGAAACTAATTATACTATCATTTATAAGAATAATGGAAATACGGTTATGAATGGTACATTAGATTTTTCTTTCGATAACAAAAAAATTAATCTTTTAGAATCATCAATACCTGCAAATATTAATGATGGCAGTAAAATTTCGTGGAATTATGAAAATCTTCTGCCTTTTGAGACCAGAAAAATTTATTTAAAGTTTAAAGTTTTTCCACCGCCAACAGTAAATGATAAGGATATCATTAAAATGAAAGCGGTTATATACCCATTAGAAAAAGAATATTATGTATTTGACAATACGTTTTTAATAAATGAAATTGTCGTTAACTCTTTTGATCCAAACGATAAAATTGCATTGGGAGGCGATACGTACAGTAAAGGCAGCTCAACACCTATAAATTATATCATACGATTTCAAAATACAGGATCAGCATCTGCTATTAATGTAAAAATTGAAGATATACTTGACAAACAATTTAAAGGTTCCGAATTGCAAATACTAGATATGAGCCATCCGGGAAGGGTACAAATTAAAAACAATACTGTAGAGTTTATTTTTGACAATATAAATCTACCGGATAGCAAAACCGATGAAAAAAACAGTCACGGTTATATTTCTTTTAGTGTATATCCAGATTACTACGTACCTCTTAATTATAAAATAGACAATAAAGCCTCTATTTATTTTGATTATAATACACCAATTGTTACCAACACTTTTTCAATTTTGGTTGCAAAAGACACAGACATGGATGGTATTATAGACGAAAGAGACAACTGCATTTTAAAAGTAAATCCCGATCAGTCTGATGTTGACGGAGATGGTGTTGGAGATGTATGTGATGATAATTTTGAAGTTTATCCGCCTTATTCAATGGGTTTTGATGCTGATGTTTTAGATTCTTTCTGGAAAATTTACAAGCAGCATCCTACTAAAACTTCTATTAGTGTGTTAAATTCGTATGATGTTGATGGTAAAGGAAATACAATTCAAATTTATTCAGAATATAGCAGTCTGCAAAAAGCTATATTAATTAGTCCCCGATTGTTTAAATTAAGCGCAACCAGTCAAATTTCATTTTGGCGAAAAACAGGTTACGGGGGAGAGAATGTTTATGCAAATGTTTCCTATGGTTTTATGACTGATCCAACTGATCCGAAAACCTATACAAAAATGGGAAGTTTTGAAAAACCAAAAGATGAAATGACGTTTTGTAAAGTGGATATGAGTACGTACAAACCTTCTTATGGGCAGTATTTTGCTATTTTGGCAAATGGCGGAATTATTACTGTAGATGATTTTAAATATGAAGATCCAACATTATCAATTCCTGAATACAAAATTAATACATTTAAAGTTTATCCAAATCCTGCAAAGCATGTCTTGAATATTGAAAACCAGGAAAACAACATTAATCTTATAAAAATATACAGTCTGGATGGCAAAGAAATTAAAAACATTACACCACCAAAATTCCAAACTTCGCTTCAAATTCCAATTACTGATTTAAGTACAGGTGTATATCTACTTGAAATACGTTCCGGAGAAAAAAAGGAAATTCAAAAATTCGTAAAGGAATAGTTTTATAACTATTACTAATAAAAAAAATAAAGACCATTTTGCTTCAAGTCTAAAACTTCGCAAAATGGTCTTTTTTTAATACCTAAATTAATCAACTAATAAATGTTAGTCTATAACAATACTTTTAGTTAAGAATTCTGTTTCTGATTTTTTGAATTTGATGTCAACAGTTCCTTTTGCACTTGCTTTAAATTTATAAACTGTCTTTTTAGGTTCTGGAACTTGTTGCGTGCAAACTCCTGTTGGGTATTTCGCTATAACTTGTAATCCATTTACGGCTCCAATTTTTACTTCAGAAATTTTATCAAATTCTCCACAAGCATTATCAACAACGTAAGTTACTTCATAGCTTAATTCGTCATTCACTTTTCCTGTAGCTGGTCCACTAATTCCGGTAACCAATGCTGCTTTTAAAACTGGATTGTCTGCTGGTTTCTCATCCTCGTCATTATTGCATGAAACAAATGAAATTGACAAGAATAAAACTACTAAAACTGATTTTAATTTAAAACTTTTCATATAAAATAATAATTTAATGTTATAATATGAAGATGCTGAATAAATAAAATGGTTGCTTTGATGAAATGTTAATTTGAACAATGAAATGACTAAACTTTTGTAATTGAGAAACTTATTCGATAAAAATATTTTTAAAAAGAAGCATAATTTCTTATGAAAATAAAAAAATCTCGTTTAGCCCCGATAGAAACGATATCCTTTTGTTCCGCTTCTTTAGCGGGCAAAAGATATAGTGGATAGCGGGACAGATGGTATTTGTAGAATTTGATTTCTATGCTTCAAAAAAATAAACTCTTATATATGGCACAAAAAAAACCGCTTTACATTTGTAAAACGGTTTTAATATTTTAAAGAGATAAAATTAGTCAGTTATAACAACTTTTGTAACTATAAATTCAGTCTCAGACTTAGCAATTCTTAAATAATAAGTTCCTGCTGTATTTGTTTTTATTTTATAATTTGTTTTTTTTATTTCAGGATCTGGTAAAGAACAAGTTGTAGCTGGATACTTTGCTTCAACTTGATACCCAAACTCTTTATTAAACTCAACATCGGTCATTTTGTTAAATTCCCCGCAACCATTTTCAACCTGAAAAGATATATTATATATAAGTTCCTGACCTACTTTTCCTGTTGTTGGTCCTAGAACGGTGGTTGCATAAGCACTTTTATAAATGTATCCATCTCCTTGAGGACTGTCATTATCACTACTACATGAGGTCAATACAGTCATAATAAATAATACAAAGGCTAGAGATTCTAATTTAATTTGTTTCATAAAAATAATATTTGTTATTATATATAGATATTAATTGGTTATATAGGTTGCTTTGCAAAATGTTAAAGTTTAAAATAAAAAACGATATATTAATACTTTTATTTTTTATTCACTTTTTAATTACAACAATAACTTTGCCACTTATCTTTTAAAAATCTTTTTGAAGACATTCACAAATCCTAAAACAACAAGTCCTAAAGCCAATCCAATGATAAATTCTTTTATAATGGATGGAATATTAATTTCTTCGTCTAAATGATGGAAATACGGAATGTAATGCAAAAAAATACCTCCGGCAACTAATATCAAAGCGATTGTACCAATTACGGTTAAACTTTTAATAACTAATGGAAGTGCTTTAACCAAAATGTTCCCGATGAATTTTGATATGCTTTTTTCTCTTTTACTAAATTTGATAAGCTTATAACCTGCTTCATCCATTCTAACAATAAGGGCTACAATACCATAAACTCCAATAGTTGCGATTACTGCAATTATTGAAGTTACAATAATTTGCTGTGTAAGAGGTTCACCAATAACAGTTCCCAAAGCTATAATTACGATTTCGACAGATAAGATAAAATCGGTTACGATTGCTGATTTTATTTTGCCTTTTTCGGCTTCTAAAATTTGTTCTTCTGTTAGAACTTCTTCGGTAATTCCTTCTGATTCTTCGTGATCATGAGGGAAAATAAATTCGTAAATTTTTTCAGCTCCTTCATAAGCCAGGAAAAGTCCGCCAAGAACCAAAATTACAATAATAGCGATAGGAAAAAAGGCACTTAATAGAAAAGCGACAGGTAAAATAATGATTTTGTTAAGTAAAGATCCCTTGCTTATTGCCCATAATACCGGAAGTTCTCTTGATGAAGCAAATCCAGAAGCTTTCTCGGCATTAACTGCTAAGTCATCACCCAGAATACCTGCTGTTTTTTTTGCTGCAACTTTACTCATTACTGCAACATCGTCCATAATTGCTGCGATATCGTCTAATAGTACGAAAAAACCTGATGCCATTATATTTTGTCTTTGTTTAAATTTAGTTGTGCGAATTTAAGACTTTTTATGCTGATGTTTTTAATGATTTCATGGATTTAATTTTTAACTGCACTGACCTAATAAAAGCCAGATAATTACAAATACCAGTATAGTTCCAAAACATCCTCCGCCTAATTTTTTCGCTCCGTATCCCGCGATTAATCCTCTAAATATATTGTTCATGATAATTAGTTTTATGTTACAGTAAATTTGAGAATTAAATCAGAATTCTTGTTTATAGGACTTTTGAAAAAAGTTTCATTATTTACGGATATAAAAAAACACCAGCCTTTCGACTGGTGTTTCTTCCTCAAAAATAATTAACCAAATAAATTATACTACAGGTTGTGTTTGATTTCTAAAAACCAAATTACCATCAAAGGCATCTAGCAAGATGATGCTGTCTGTTGTTATATGTCCTGCCAAAATTTCTTTTGACAATTGATTCAGTACTTCTCTCTGAACTACACGTTTTACAGGTCTTGCACCAAAATGCGGATCATATCCTTTGTCTGACAAGTAAGCAATTGCTTCTGGAGTTGCATCCATTGTAATTCCTTGCAGTGCCAGCATTTTTGTAACACTTTTTAATTGCAGGCTTACAATTTTTGAAATATTCTCAACTGTAAGTGGCGTAAACATTACAATTTCGTCAATACGATTTATAAATTCAGGACGAACGGTTTGTTTTAATAATCCCAAAACTTCATTTTTCGCAGCTTCTGTAGCTGCTTCAACACTTCCTTTTAGATTTTCAAATTTTTCCTGAATAATATGACTTCCCATATTTGAGGTCATAATAATAATCGTGTTTTTAAAATCGGCAAGACGGCCTTTGTTATCTGTTAATCTACCTTCATCTAAAACCTGCAATAAAATATTGAAAGTGTCCGGATGCGCTTTTTCGATCTCATCTAACAAAATAACTGAATACGGTTTTCTACGAACAGCTTCTGTCAATTGTCCTCCTTCATCATAACCTACATATCCCGGAGGCGCACCAACTAAACGGCTCACGCTGTGACGTTCCTGATATTCACTCATATCAATACGTGTCATAGCATTTTCATCATCAAAAAGATATTCTGCCAATGCTTTTGCCAACTCTGTTTTACCAACCCCGGTTGTTCCTAAAAATAAGAATGTTCCAACTGGTTTTTTCATATCCTGTAAACCGGCACGGCTTCTGCGAACGGCATCACTCACGGCTTCAATCGCTTCTTCCTGACCAACAACACGTCTGTGTAATTCATCTTCAAGATGCAATAGTTTTTCTCTTTCTGTCTGAAGCATTTTCATCACTGGAACTCCAGTCCATTTTGCTACAACTTCTGCAATATCTTCTCTGGTAACTTCTTCTTTAATTAAAGAATTACCCGATTGAAATTCCAATAATTGTTTTTGCAACGCTTCCTGACGTTCTTGTGCTTCTTTTATTTTTCCGTAACGAATTTCGGCTACTTTACCGTAATCTCCGTCACGTTCTGCACGTTCTGCTTCGTATTTAAAATCTTCGATTTCTAATTTTACAGCCTGAATTCCGTCCACAATATCTTTTTCAGATTTCCATCTGGCGTAGATTTCGTTGCGTTCTTCTTTCAGGTTTGCTAAATCCATGCGAAGGATTTTCAGTTTGCTTTCTTCTTTCTCACGTTTTATGGCTTCGATCTCGATTTCTAACTGCATGATTTTACGATCCAAAACATCCAGTTCTTCAGGTTTTGAATTGATTTCCATACGCAGTTTAGAAGCCGCTTCGTCCATTAAGTCAATCGCTTTATCTGGTAAAAAACGGTTTGTAATATAACGCTGCGAAAGTTCTACTGCTGCAATAATTGCTTCGTCTTTAATCTGCACTTTATGGTGCGTTTCGTATTTCTCCTTGATTCCACGTAAAATTGAAATCGCACTTTCAGTATCCGGTTCGTCAATTAAAACTTTTTGGAAACGTCTTTCAAGCGCTTTATCTTTTTCAAAATATTTTTGATATTCATCTAAAGTTGTGGCACCAATTGCTCTCAATTCTCCACGAGCCAAAGCTGGTTTCAGGATATTAGCCGCGTCCATTGCGCCTTCTCCCCCACCCGCGCCTACAAGCGTGTGAATTTCGTCAATAAACAAAACGATATCTCCTTCGGCAGAAGTTACTTCTTTTACAACCGATTTTAAACGTTCTTCAAATTCTCCTTTGAATTTTGCTCCGGCGATCAAAGCTCCCATATCTAATGAGAAAACGATTTTATCTTTTAAGTTTTCTGGAACGTCTCCGTCAACAATTCTGTGCGCTAAACCTTCTGCAATTGCGGTTTTACCAACTCCTGGTTCACCAATAAGCATTGGGTTATTTTTTGTTCTACGAGTCAAAATCTGCAATACACGACGAATTTCTTCATCACGGCCAATAACCGGATCCAGTTTTCCTGTACGCGCTAATTCATTTAAATTTTTAGCGTATTTATTTAATGAATTATAAGTTTCTTCGGCTGAAGCAGAAGTTACTCTTTCGCCTTTACGTAATTCTTCAATTGCGGCTTTTAAACCTTTTCCAGTAACGCCCTGATCTTTTAAAATTTGAGATACTTTGCTTTTTGAATCAAAAATTGCCAAGATTAAATGTTCGATCGAAACGTATTCGTCGTTCATTTTTTGTGCAATAATTTCAGCTTCATTCAAAGCTTTATTTGCGTCTCTTGAAAGCAGAATATCGCCTCCTGAAACTTTTGGAAAACTCTGAATTGTACTGTCTAAAATTTGTAAAAACAAAGGCACATTTACGTTTAATTTTTTCAAAATAAATGGTGCAACGTTTTCATCAACTTCAAAAATAGCTTTGAAAATGTGCTCATTTTCAATTTGCTGCTGGCCATTTCGCTGTGCTAATTGCTGCGACAACTGAATGGCTTCCTGCGATTTAATAGTAAATTTATTTATGTTCATATTGTTAAGATTTGATTGATTTTTTGTTTTAAATATTCGATTACATTAAAGTTAAGACTTATTGAGATATTTTTTTAACTCAAAAGATTTAACTTTGCTTTCGAATATTCAAATTATATTCCACAGTAAAAACAAAGACAAAATGACGTAGAAACTCTGATTTTAATCAGTTTTAGATGTCAAAAAGTCACAAAACAAGCCAAATATGAGTTTTTTAAATTCAATCTTCGGAAGTTCTGAGAACTCAGATGCTCCAAAAAGCAAAGTTAACTGGACAGAATTGACCGATATTCATCAGTTAATGGAAATCGAAGCCATATCTAACGAAAAACCTGTTGTAATTTTTAAACACAGTACAAGATGCAGTATCAGCCGTATGGCGCTGAAACAATTTGAAAGGGATTTTGATCTTGAAGAAGTTGTTGATGCTTATTTTCTTGATCTAATTGCGCATAGAGATATTTCTAATGAAATTGCAAGCAAATTTGGTGTTTATCATGAATCGCCACAATTAATTTTAATCAAAAACGGAAAAGCAGTTTACAATGTTTCGCATAGTGATATTGATGCTGAAGCTTTGAAAAGTAAAGTTTAATAATTCTAAAGTTGATTAAATGGATGTTCAGACGGGTTATCAAAAAGCAATAATTTTTGCAACAATTAAACATTTAGAAAACAATCAGACTATTACTGATTCTAATCTTCCTTATGTTATTCATTTGAGCAATGTTGCAATGGAAATTTTAATTGCATCGAATAATACTGAAAATTTTGATTTAAATTTTGCAACACAAGTTGCTTTATTACATGATACTTTAGAAGATACCAATACTACTTTTGAAGAACTGGAACTTGAGTTTGGATTAGATATTGCCGAAGGAGTTTCTGCTTTAACAAAAAACAGCGATTTACCTAAAGAGGAAAAAATGCTAGACAGTTTAAACAGAATTTCAAAACTTAAAAAAGAAGTCTGGGCTGTAAAATTAGCGGATAGAATTACGCATTTGCAAAACCTCCCAAAAGCTGGGACAATCTTAAAAGAAGAAATTATAAAGCAGAAGCAACGATTATTTTAGAAAAATTAAAAGGCAGCAATGCCTATTTAGAAAATCGTTTACGCTCTAAAATTGAAGAATACGAAGAATATCTTGATTAAGATTCTTCATTAAAATAAATTAAAAAGGCTGAACTTAAAAATTCAGCCTTTTTAATTTATTATATTTTTTACATCTTACATTAATTCACAATTAACCATTCACAATTAATAATTAATTAAAAGCTTTCTCCAGATCCACCGCCGCTAAATCCTCCTCCCCCAAAATCCATTGGCGATTCTGTTTTAACTTCTGGTTTCATACCAAAAGTTGAAGCAACAATTAAAGTCTGAGCATTTAAAATTGCAGTTGAATGATTGATTCTATCAGGTTTAAAAGTTAATCCGGATTCTTTATTTTTTAATTTTTGGATGGAGAAAAATGCAATGGCAAACATCACTAATCCGCCAATAGTCAATGCTGCTTCAATTGGCAAAACAGAATAATAAAATCGGATGGTAAAAACAGTAAAAGCTATTGCTGCAAAACTAATCCAAAGCATGATTCTGTCTTTTGTTTTTAAAGCCTGAACCAAATACACAACGGGAACTATAAATGTAAATGCGTAAAAGAAATAAGCAAACGGAATATCCTGCCCAGGCTGCACATCAATTCCTAAAAGTTCTGCGGAAAGTTCTCTTACTACCAAATAATTGCAGGAAAGATAAAACAGAATCAAACAGAAACTATTGGCTAATAAAAGTCCGTTGTAATAGTAAACTTCTTTTAAATTCTTAATTCTTTGCTTCGTGAAAAAATAAAATCCTGCTGAAGCTAACATTGCCACAAAAGGCAAAATTGTTTTTCCAATATCTCCAATTTCAAACAGACCAAAAAACAAGACTGCTGAACTTGCTAAACAAAAAACAAGTATAGAAAGCAGATGCAGGTATCTTTTATAAGTTAAAAAAGAAGCAATGGCAACAAAAATAGCAGGAGTGAATCCAGTTTCAAAATCTTCTGTAAGTATAAAAACTGCTCCTCCAACATTTAAAAGTATTCCTAAAATAAAAGCATCATCTAAGCCGTGTCTGTAATATTTGCTATTCGCCAAAAATTCAGCGCCTGCAATACCAACGCCTGCAAAAAGAAAACAGCAAATTTTAAAAAAAGATTCTGCGCCTGATAATGCAATTAAAGAAATAAAACTGCAAATCGATGAATATAAAAATGATCCCAGCAGAAAAAATCCTAAACGAACTAAAATGTTATTTTGGATTTTGAAAGATGGTAATTGATTTCTAATTATTTTCTTTTGTTCTTTGCTGATAAACCCTCCACTTTCTAGAGAATCTGCTTCTTCAGTTAAAAATAAATTATTTAGTAAATTTTTATCGTGTACTATCATTCGGCTATTTCTTTATTGAAGTTTTTAATCAGTTTTATAAACAATACTATCGAGCCAATGAAATAAGCTGGTAATATCATGATAAATAACACCCATATATCGCCAAAATCAACGTGCTCAAAAATTCTAAATATGAAGATATTAATGCCAATGTAGGCGTAAACAATCATAAAAATGTACAATGAAATTGCTTTGAGCTGATGACTTATTTTATAAAAGTAAACAGATGAACCTGCTAAAATCAAGGAGAAAAGAAGCCAGATAATATCTTCACTAACCATATTACTTATCGATGCAATACTTATAATATGCAAGGCAAATGTGAGATAGACGAGCGCAAAATGTGTTTTTAAATTAATTCTGAAACTATAAATTGTCCATAGAATAAGCAAAACACCAAGCATAATGGCGGAATAACTTAAACTCTGGCTGGCATAAAAATTATTATTACTGTTAAAAATATCCTGAGGCGTTACTGAAAGTCCAACATACGCTGCCAAACCTGTAACGGCAATCGTTAAAACGCTTTTGTTATCAAAATAATAGGCACAAAAGAAACTGACAATTGTGGGAACTAAAGTCGCTAAACCATAATGTGTTCCAAATACTTCATATTGAACCTGAAGATAACCTATAAAAATGCAGGTGAGAACATTGGCTGTTAAAACTATATATTCCAAAAAATGACTTTCTGTAGTAGTTTCTGTTTTCTGAAAACCTTTTGAATTTTTAAAACAGTAATAAAAGCAACCGCAAATAAGAACAAACAAAATAGCCAGAAGTGCGATGTGTCCCACACTATCAATATTGTCATAAATAAGAATCCCAATTCCTGATGTGAACATTAAAACCGAAATAGAAAGTAATAGTTTTAATTCGACATTGAGCGAGAAAATATTGAGACTTCGATATTCTTTTATTTCCTGAAACTGATTTTCGGTAATTAAGTTTTTCTCAAAAAGACCTTGAGATGCCTGTTCGTCAAATTGCGTCATATTTTTGATTTAAAAAGAATAGATTCTCAAATTTAGAGAATTAGGTCGAAATTTCTTAACATTCAAAAATATATTTGAAGAAATAAAAAAACCGATCTGCATTAGCCGCACATCGGTTTCATATTATTTAGGAGATAAGCTTTTATAAAGCTGCTTTCATTTTATCTTTAATGGCATCAAGGCATAAGTTATTAATACTTCCTTCGTGCGTATGTTTTGTTTGTTTTGGAGATTTGTATGTTCCAGCTTCCAATTGTTCTGCAACAGCTTTGTAAGCATCTCTAAACGGCATTCCTGCAACAACCATTTCGTTTAAGGTATCAACCGTAAACAAATAATCGTATTTTTTATCTTCTAAAATATGATCTTTAACTGTAATATCTTTTATTGAAAAAATCGCAATATCCAGACAAGATTTTAAAGTTTGAATTGCCGGAAACAAACCTTCTTTCAAAAGCTGTAAATCTCTGTGATATCCGCTTGGAAGATTATTTGTGATTAAAGTGATTTCGTATGGAAGCGCCTGAATTTTATTGCATTTCCCTCTGATTAGTTCAAAAACATCCGGATTCTTTTTGTGAGGCATAATACTTGAACCCGTTGTAAGATGCGCCGGAAGACCAATAAAATCAAAGTTTTGGCTCATATACAAACAAACGTCCATTGCAAATTTTGATAATGTTCCTGCTACGCTTGTCATAGCAAAAGCAACTGTTTTCTCTGCTTTTCCACGGCTCATCTGCGCTGCAACGGCGTTATATTTTAGAGTTTCAAAACCTAATTCCTGTGTTGTAAACGTTCTGTTGATAGGAAATGAACTTCCGTAACCTGCTGCAGAACCTAACGGATTCTGATCTACAATTTTTGAAGCTGCATTTAACATCGTAATATCATCAATAAGACTTTCGGCATAAGCGGAAAACCACATTCCGAATGATGATGGCATTGCAATTTGTAAATGTGTATAACCTGGCAATAATACATTTTGATGTTTCTCTGCCGATTCCATAAACAAGTCGAACAATGTTTTTACTTGCTCTTTTATCGCTTTTAATTCGTCTTTTAAATACAAATGAACGTCTACTAAAACCTGATCGTTACGAGAACGTGCGGTATGGATTTTTTTTCCTGCATCGCCCAATTTTACGGTTAGAAGATATTCTATTTTAGAATGTACGTCTTCAAAACTGTCTTCGATTTCGAAATTTCCAACTACAATATCAGCGATGATTTCGTTTAATGCATCAACTAAAGATGTTGTTTCTTCCTGAGTTAACAAACCAATTTGTCCTAACATTTTAGCGTGAGCGATTGAACCTAAAGCATCGTATTTTGCTAAAACTAAATCCAATTCACGATCGTTTCCAACTGTGAATTGTTCGATTTGTTTATCTGTTGGTATTCCTTTTTCCCAAAGTTTCATAGGTACTATTTTTAGAAACCCGACAGGTTTTAAAAACCTGTCGGGTTTAATTTCGTTTCGATTATAATTTAAAGAAATCGGTTAGTATTTTGATGTACAAATCGACTCCTTCTTCAATTTCATTTACAAAAATAAATTCGTCTGCTGAATGCGAACGTAACGTTTCTCCAGGTCCTAATTTTAAAGACTGACAGCTTAAAACAGATTGATCTGAAAGTGTTGGTGAACCATATGTTGTTCTTCCTAAAGCAATTCCAGCCTGAACCAAACCGTGCGAAACCGGAATAGACGAAGCGTTTAAATGCATTGATCTTGGCGTTACTTCGGCATTTACATTTGCTTTTACAACTTCAAGAATTTCAGCATTGGTATAACGATCCGTTACACGAATATCTACAACTAAATCACATTCTGAAGGCACAACGTTGTGCTGTTTTCCTGCACTGATTTGCGTTACGGTCATTTTTACAGGACCTAAAACGTCTGAGATTTTGTCGAATTTATAGTTTTTAAACCATTCCATTACGGGAATTGATTTGTATATTGAATTATCATCATTTTGGTGCGCAGCGTGGCTTGCGGTTCCTTTTACTTTTACGTCAAGAACCAATAAACCTTTTTCTGCAACTGCTAATTGCATTAAAGTTGGTTCTCCAACAATCGCACAATCTAATTCTGGTAAATGTTTTAAAACGCTGTTTAAACCATTTTTTCCGCTGCTTTCTTCTTCGGCGGAAGCCACAATAACAATATTATGTGAAAGGTTTTGATTTTCGTAAAAATGTACAAAAGTTGCTAATAATGAAACTAGACATCCACCTGCGTCATTACTTCCTAATCCGAATAATTTACCGTCTTTTTCAATCGCTTTAAACGGATCGTTTGTATAAGCCTGATTGGGTCTTACTGTATCGTGATGTGAATTTAGTAATAGTGTTGGTTTATTTTCGTCGAAATACTTGTTGAAAGCCCACACATTGTTATTTTCTCTTTTGAAAGGAATCTCGTTTTGATTGAACCAATTTTCAATTAACAAAGCCGTTTGATCTTCTTCACTTGAAAATGAAGGGGTTTCGATTAAGCTTTTTAATAAACTAATTGCTTCCTGGGTAAGCGTTGCAATATTTTTCATAGGTTTGGTTTCTTTGCCACTAAGGCTCGAAGTCACAAAGTTTTTAATAAAATCGTGACATTTTTAATTTGCGCAAATTTCTTAAATTAAATTTTAAAAAGGCTTGCGTTATGCTATTTTTTTGCCACAGATTAAAGGGATTAAAAAGATTAAAAAATCTGTGAAAATCCTTTTAATCTGTGGCTATAACTTTTATAACGTAATCGTTGTATGCAGAACATCTGGATTTTGAAGCATTTTATGATGTCCGATTTTGATTTTCTGTACACCTCTTGATAAACTGTTAAAGCAATTGTCCAGTTTCGGAATCATTCCGGAATGGATTACTTTTTCATCTTTCAGCTTATTGTATAATGTTTCGTTTATTTCTGTTATTACAGATGAATCGTCTTCTGAATCTTGCAAAACGCCTTGTTTTTCAAAACAATATGTCAATGTTACATCAAAAACTTCAGATAATGCAATTGATAACTCGCTTGCAATTGTATCGGCATTTGTGTTTAATAATTGTCCGTTTTTATCGTGTGTAATCGCGCAGAAAACAGGAACAACTCCAGCTTCTAATAAAGTTGCCAATAATTTGGTATTGATTTGTTTTACATCGCCTACAAATCCGTAATCGATTGTTGGGTGATTTCTTTTTACTGACTGAATTAAATTTCCATCTGCTCCAGAAAAACCAATCGCGTTATTGTTTTTCGCTTGCAATTGTGCTACAATATGTTTGTTGATTTGTCCTGCATAAATCATTACTACAACATCCAGCATTGGAGCATCTGTAATTCGGCGTCCATCAATCATTTGCGGTACTAAACCAATACTTTGCGCCATTTTTGTAGCCGATTTTCCACCGCCGTGAACTAAAACTTTATAGCCTTCAATTTTAGAAAAATCGGTTAGGAATTGTTCTAATTCTGCTGGATTGTCGATGATGTTTCCACCTATTTTTATTACGGTAACTTTCATAAGATTCTAAGGTTCTGAGATTCTAAGATACTAAGTTTTTTTCTACGCAAAGTTTCTTAGCATCTTAGTAGCTTAGAATCTTAGCAACTTTAAAAAAATTATATTTTTTTAAGAATCTTTTGTAAAACTAATTGTGCCGAATACGTTCTGTTATTTGCCTGTTCGATTACGATTGAATTTTCTCCGTCTAAAACTTCGTCGCTTACAATTACGTTACGACGAACTGGAAGACAGTGCATGAATTTTCCGTTGTTGGTTAAAGCCATTTTTTCGGCTGTAACGGTCCAGTTTGGATCGCTGTTGGTTACTTTTCCGTAATCGTTGAAGTTGCTCCAGTTTTTTACGTAAACGAAATCAGCATTTTCGAAAGCTTTGTTTTGATCGTATTCGATTTTGCTGTCTTTTGTGATTTCCGGGCTTAGTTCGTAACCTTCTGGGTGTGTGATTACAAAATCCATGTCTTTTTGCATCTGCATCATTTCTACGAATGAATTGGCAACTGCCTGCGGTAAAGCTTTTGGATGCGGTGCCCACGAAAGTACCACTTTTGGTTTATGTTTCGTTTTATGTTCTTCCATTGTAATCGCATCTGCCAATGATTGCATTGGATGACGCACAGCACTTTCCATGTTTACAATTGGCACTGTTGCATATTTCAAAAATCCTGAGATTACAGTTTCTTGATAATCTTTTTCTTTGTCTACTAAACCAGCAAAAGCACGGATTGCAATGATATCACAATATTGCGAAACTACTTCTGCAGCTTCTTTAATATGTTCTGAAGCTCCGGAATTCATTACTGCTCCGTCTTCAAATTCTAATGTCCAGCCTTCGTTAGTAAAATTCATTACCATAACATTCATTCCTAAGTTTAAAGCCGCTTTTTGAGTACTCAAACGCGTTCTTAAACTCGGGTTGAAGAATAGCATTCCTAAGGTTTTATTTTTTCCTAATTTTTTGTTTTTAAGCGGATCTTTTTTGATCTTGATCGCGTTTTTTACCCATTTTGATAATGAGTCGATATCTTTTATTGAAATATAATTCATCTTTTTGCTTTTTGTTTTTCTTATTGGTTTCTAAAAAATTAGACGCGGATTATACGGATTCGCTTCGCGAAGACGCAGATTGACGCGGATTTTTTATATTCTTATTTTTCTACTATTTTCAAATACTTTTCGTTTAAATTCTGGTTTTGTTCCAAAATTTAGAAGTAAACCTACTTCACAATTTGTGCCTTTTAAATAATTCAAAATTTGATTTTCAAACTCGATTACAATACAATTAGCCGCTTTTAGTTCTAAAATAATTAAATCTTCAACTACTAAATCTGCATAATATTCTCCAACTTCAATACCTTTATAATAAACTTTAATTTTCTTCTGAGCTTCAACATACAAACCTTTGTTTTTCAATTCCAAATACAAGGAATTTTGATAAACTCTCTCCAAAAACCCATACCCTAATTCATTATAAACTTCATAAAAAGTTTTGATAATAACCTCGGTCAACTCTCGATGCAATAATTCCATAAAATATTTTTGAATGAAATATACTACATAAAAATTAAAATCAAATATAAAATCCGTTTAAATCAGCGTCTTCGCGATAGCGAATTCGTGTCATCCGCGTTCATATCACACAATCTTGGTAAAAGAAATCTCATCCTTTAATGCCTTCAAAATAAAATTATCATTTAATCCATTTACAATCCAAGTTTCGATATTAGCTGCTTTTGCAATTCCAGCTGCTTCTATTTTTGATTGCATTCCTCCTGTTCCGTGTGATGATTTTGATTCGCCGATTTCTTTTTCGAGTGTTTTTAAATCATTTACCAACTTGATTGTTTCTGGAATTTCATCGTGAATTGAATCTTTCGTATAAATCCCGTTTGTATTGGTTGCAATTATCAGAATATCAACATTTAAAAGAACTGCTGTCAACGCCGCTAATTTGTCATTATCTCCAAACCGAATCTCATCTGTAGCAACGGTATCATTTTCATTGATAATGGGAATGTAATTGTTTTTAACCAATACATTAATCGTATTTACAATGTTCTTTTTGGTCTGCTCTTTTTCGAAATCAGAATAGGAAAGTAAACACTGCGAAGTATTTAATCCTAAATCCTTAAAATTTTCATTGTAAATCCGCATTAAATGAGGCTGCCCGATAGAAGCCAAAGCCTGTTTCACGAAAACATCTTTATCCTGATTGTCCAGCTTCACAAACTGCTTTGCCGCCGCAATTGCTCCAGAACTTACTATAATAAATTCATATTCGTCGTTTAAAGCCGCAATCTGTATTCCGAGGTCTTCAATCTTTCCCCGCGAAATGTGATTGGTTTCTTTGGTTAAAGTATTACTTCCTATTTTTAATAAAATCCGTTTTTTTGCCATGTCTTTTGTTTTTGCCACGAAGGCGCTAAGGCACTAAGTTTTTTTTTTTAACGCAAAGGGCGCAAGGTTTTTTTATATTGTTTGTGTTTGCAAACGGTAAGTTCGCAAAGCTTTGTCTATATTAAATTCCAATAATCTGAAATCAAAAATCGTTAATCATCAATCTAAAATCTGAACTCTAAAATCTAAAATCTAAAATTATCGTATCTGTCCTTCTCCGTAAACGTACCATTTGTTCGTTACCAAATGTTGTAAACCAATTGGTCCTCTTTGATGTAATTTATCGGTGCTTATTGCTAATTCTCCGCCTAAACCAAATTGTCCGCCATCTGTAAAACGGGTTGATGCATTTTGGTAAACTGCTGCGGCATCTATGGCTTCCATAAATTGCTGTGCGGCTTCGTTATCTCTTGAAATGATTGCTGCAGAATGTCCGCCGCAATATTTATTAATCATATCAATTGCATGATCCTGAGAATCAATTGTTCCAATGACAATTTTATAATCTAAAAATTCTTCGTACCAAATATCTTCGTTTTGAAGTGTTTTGGTGTTTTCGAAATTTTCTAATGATTTATCTACAATAACTTCCACTTTTGCTTCTATTAAAGCTTCAATAAGCATTGCAGCAAAACCTTCAAAGTTTGGCAGTTTAGAATCTATTAAAACTTTATCTAAAGCATTACAGGCTGAAATTTTAGCTGTTTTAGCATTTAAAATTACTTTTAAAGCCAAATCTGTATCTGCTTTTTCATGAACGTAAACAAAATTATTTCCGCGTCCGCTTACTATAACTGGGCAGGTTGCATGCGCTTTTACAAATTCAATTAACTTTTCTCCGCCTCTTGGAACTATTAAATCAACTTTTTGAGTTGGTTTTTCTAAAAATGCCTGAGTTTCTGTTCTGTTATAATTCAGATATTCAACCCAGTCTTTTGAAACGCCGTTTTCTTCTAGAGCTTTATGCCAAAGACTTACGATTTTTAAATTTGATTTTAAAGATTCTTTTCCTCCTTTTAATAAAATCTTATTTCCAGATTTAAAGGCAATTCCTCCCGCTTCGATTGTAACATCTGGACGAGATTCGTAAATAATTAAAATCGTTCCGAAAGCAGCCGTTTTATTTATGACTTTTATTCCATTATCATGCGTAAAATGAAAACGCTCAACGCCAACGGGGTCTTCTTGAGAAGCTAGTTGGTTTAATGATAAAATCATTTCGTCGACTTTTTTATCATCTACTTTTAAGCGTTCTTCCATTGCTAAATCTGAGCCATCGTAATCAGCAAGATCCTCCTGATTTGTTAGGATTATCTGACTCCGCTCCTGCTCGACCAGCTTTGCCATAGACCGCAAAACGAGATTGCGTTTTTCAATTGATAATGGATTCATAATTTGTAGTTGGTTGGTTGTTTTTTGGTTTAGTTTCTTTTTAGAAACTTATATTTTAAACCTGACGGGTTTTAAAAACCCGTCAGGTAAAACTTCATGGTAATTTAGTTTTTAAGTTCTTCTAAACTTTCTTTTAAAGCTACAATAAACGTATCAATATCAGCTTTTTTTACTGTTAATGGTGGTAAAATTCTAAGCAGGTTTTTATTATTGGCGCTTCCTGTAAAAATATGTTTTTCGATGATTAATTTCTTTCTTAAAGCGGCAACATCAAAATCAAATTCAACTCCAAGCATTAAGCCTTTTCCTTTTACTTGTTTGATTCCCTCAACTTCTTTGATTTTTTCTAAGAAATATTCATAAACTTCGTTTACATTTTTTTGTAAATCTAGTTTTTCGATTACATCTAAAACTGCAATTCCTGCTGCACAAGATAAATGACTTCCGCCGAAAGTAGTTCCTAATAATCCAAAACTTGCTTCAAATTTTGGAGAAATCAAAATAGCTCCAACCGGAAATCCGTTCCCCATTCCTTTTGCAACCGAAATAATATCAGCATTGATTCCGTGGTGTTGGAACGCGAAGAATTTCCCGCTTCTTCCGTATCCTGACTGCACTTCATCTAAAATCAAAACAACATCGTATTTTTTACATGTTTTTTCTAAAGCCTGAAAAAACTCAGTTGTTCCTTGATCTAAACCTCCAACTCCTTGAATTCCTTCAATAATTACAGCCGTAACATCACCTTTAGCCAATTCTGCTTCAACCAATTCGATTTGGTTTAATGGTAAAAAAGTAACTTCTTGCTGTGCATTTAATGGTGCAACAATCTTTTTGTTGTCTGTAACGGCAACGGCTGCAGAAGTTCTTCCGTGGAAAGAGTTATCAAAAGCTACAACTCTTGATTTTCCGTTATGAAAAGAGGCTAATTTTAAAGCATTTTCATTGGCTTCGGCACCAGAACTGCATAAAAACAATTCGTAATCTTCTAAACCAGAAAGTTTTCCTAATTTCTGAGCCAATTCAACCTGCAAAGGATTCTGAATCGCATTCGAATAAAACCCTAAATGGTCTAATTGATTCTTCAATTTTGCTACATAATCCGGCTGTGTATGTCCGATAGAAATCACACCATGTCCGCTGTATAAATCTAAGTATTCTACTCCTTTATCATCTATAATTGTACAATCGATTGCTTTTACTGGAGTTATGTCGTATAATGGGTAAACGTTGAATAAGTTCATTTTTGTTTTTGTTTATTTTGTTTCAGGTTTCAAGTTTCAGGTTACGTACAGAACGTGAAACCTGAAACTTAAAACTTGAAACTATTATTAAAATCCGCTTGGTCTCAAATTTAAACCTGTGGTTTCTTCTAAACCGAACATTAAATTCATGTTTTGAATTGCTTGTCCCGAAGCACCTTTGGTTAAGTTATCTATAATTGATGTTATGAGAACCCGGTTTCCTTTTTTCAATAAACTAATGATACATTTATTCGTTTGCACCACTTGTTTCATGTTGATGTTTGTTGTGGTAACGGTTACGAAAGGTTCGTTTTTATAGAAATCTTCGTATTTCTCCACTAATTGCTCCAAACTATCATCACATACTGTATATAAAGTTGCAAAAATTCCTCTTGGAAAATCTCCTCTATTCGGAATAAAAAGCAATTCGCTATCAAAATCATCTTGCAATTGAACTAAACTTTCTCCGATTTCCCCTAAATGCTGATGTTCAAAAGCTTTATAATGCGACATATTATTGTTTCTCCAGCTAAAATGAGAAGTTTCGGCAAGACCTACACCTGCACCTGTACTTCCGGTTGTAGCATTAATATGAACATCATTATTTAGCAGATTATTTTTAGCTAAAGGCAATAAAGCCAATTGTATAGCTGTTGCAAAACAACCTGGATTTGCTATATAATTTGCTTTTTTGATTTTTGCTTTATTCAATTCAGGCAAACCGTAAACAAAATCTTTTCCTTGAAAATGTGCATCTTTATTCAATCTGAAATCATTTCCTAAATCGATGATTTTAGTATGGCTTGCAAATGCGTTTTCCTGTAAAAATGAAATTGATTTTCCGTGACCCAAACATAAAAACACCACATTTACGTTAGGATTTATTATATCTGTAAAATTCATTTCGATGTCACCCATCAAATCGTGGTGTGCCACAGAAAGTGGTTTTCCGGCATTTGTTGTACTGTAAACAAAATCGATGTTTACTTTTGGGTGATACATTAAAATTCTGATGAGTTCTCCGGCTGTATAACCCGAACCACCAATTATTCCGACATTAATCATGATCTAATTGATTTACAGATGAAAATATGTTTTGTGCATTTCCAAGAATTTTGATAAATCCTTTTGCATCATCAGATGTCCATGCGTTGTTCATTTCTCCGTATTGACCAAAACCTGTGTTCATCAAATCATTTTTAGATTCGATTCCGTCAAGTGAGAAATGATATGGTTTTAATGAAACCGTTACAGTTCCGTTTACTGTTTTTTGAGTGTCTTGCAAGAAAGTTTCAATGTTTCTCATAACTGGGTCTAAGAACTGACCTTCGTGAAATAACATTCCGTACCAGTTTCCTAATTGTTCTTTCCAGTATTGCTGCCATTTTCCAAGCGTATGTTTCTCCAATAAATGATGTGCTTTGATAATAATTAAAGGTGCTGCGGCTTCAAAACCAACTCTTCCTTTAATTCCGATAATAGTATCTCCAACGTGAATATCTCTACCAATTGCGTAAGCATTTGCCAGTTTTTCAAGAGCTACGATATTGTTAGATGGTTTATCTGTTTTTCCGTTTATTCCAACTAATTCTCCTTTCTCAAAATGTAACGTTACTTTTTCTTCTCCTTCTTTTTTTAATTGAGATGGATAAGCTTCGCTTGGTAACGGCTGTCCTGAAGTTAAAGTTTCTTTTCCTCCAACACTTGTTCCCCAAAGTCCTTTATTGATAGAATATTGTGCTTTTTCCCAAGAGTAGTGAACTCCATTTTGAGCCAAATAATCTACTTCTTCTTGTCTTGAAAGTTTTAAATCTCTAATTGGTGTAATAATTTCAATTTCCGGAGCAATGGTTTGGAAAATTAAATCAAAACGAATTTGATCATTTCCTGCACCTGTACTTCCGTGTGCGATCGCGCTTGCTCCAACTTTTTTAGCATATTTTATAGCTTCAATTGCCTGAAAAACACGTTCTGCACTTACTGATAATGGATAAGTATTGTTTTTTAATACGTTTCCGAAAATCAAATATTTTATAGCTTTATCATAATATTTGTCTACGATTGTAAGGTTTGCGTGTTGTGCACTTCCTAATTCGTAAGCTCTTTTTTCAATGGCTGATAATTCTTCTGCGTCAAATCCTCCTGTATCTACAAGTACAGTGTGAACTTCGTATCCTTTTTCATTTTTTAAATATTTCAAACAATACGAGGTATCTAATCCTCCGCTATAAGCTAATACTACTTTTTTCATTTTTTATAATTTTGGCCAATACTTTCGTATTTAGCAGTTTGAGATTTCTTTTTGGTTAAATTTTAAATAAAAAAACAAATGACAATATTTTGTTTAAGAATAAAGCCTGTTTAATTTTTTTAAGTCTGCTTAAAACAGCCTCGTTAAAAGGATGTCTTGGCGGCGTTTTTTGTTTTTCTTTTGGGTCGTATAACATTCCGGTACAAAGACACATTTTGTTTTCTTTGCTTTGTAGGATTTGGTAATTAGTACAAGTTTTACAACCTGACCAAAAACTAGGATCTGTCGTTAATTCTGAGAATGGAACGGGTTTGTAACCTAATTCAGAGTTGATTTTCATAACTGCTAAGCCAGTTGTAATTCCGAATATTTTAGCATCAGGATATCTCTTCAAAGAATAATCAAAAACTTTAGATTTTATCTTTTTTGCCAAACCTAAACTTCTGTAGTCAGGGTGCACAATTAATCCAGAATGTGCCACAAATTTTCCGTGCTGCCAGCTTTCGATGTAACAAAAACCTGCAAATTTCCCATCTGCCAGAGCAATCATTGCATCACCATTCGACATTTTTTTCTGAATATACTCAGGAGTTCTTTTAGCAATCCCCGTACCTCTTAACAAGGCAGATGATTCTATCGTATCGCAAATTTCTTGTGCGAATTTGAAGTGTTCTTCCTGAGTAACAACAATAGAGATCTTCATTTCAATAATTGAAGTTAGAGTTAAAAATTAAAGCATATTGTTTAGTTTGAAATCCAGAATTGAATCCAATAAAATTAAGCAAAATAGAAGTAACATATTCAAAATCAAAAAGTTGATCAAGAAAATTTACAAAATAATAAATACTTTTAGGATATGTTTGTCCAATGGACAAATTATGTGATTTCAAAATGAAAAATGGATATGAATAAATATACGGCTATAAAACTCAGTGAATACTATAGAGATAGTATCCGTACTTCGGGAGAAGTACTAGGTGAGTTTGTCCGTGACAAAGAAGTTGTATGTAAACTTATTTTATTCATCGGTGCAAAAGTACATTATTTTTTTATTCACAAAACAAAAAATCAAAATTCTAACATTTTTTTAATGAAAAGTTATTTTTTGGAAGATGCTAAGATTCTAAGCTGCTAAGGTTCTAAGGTTCTAAGATTTTAAATTCGAGCACGCAAACTTGAAACTTAAAAACAAAAGAAAACCCGATAGTCATTATAACTATCGGGTTTTTAAATATTTCAATTTTTGAATTATTACTTTTTCGTAAATGGAATTACTTGTCCATTATCTATAAGTGTCATATCGAAACCTGTTTTGGCTTCATTAAATTTAAATTTCAATCCTGCTCTTTTTGATTCAAATGTATCTTTTTCACCTGCTACAGGAGTTAAAGTAAATTTTGGATAGTTTGGAAGTTCTGCGTTTAAAACACTGTTTTTCTCAGTCAATTCAATTGTTAAAGGTGATTTTGCAGTAACATAATTCCCTACGAAACCATCTAGAATGATATCCTGTTCAACTTTTCCCTTTCCCGCTGTCCAAACATTATTACTGTCGTTATAATCTGGGAAAGCATGATCTGGATCTAGTGTAATACTTTCTATTTCTTCTGTTGAATTGTGTTTGAAAGACCATTCGTTATTACGCTGCCAAATTTCTACCGGAAGTTTAACTCTCGTTACTTTTCCGCTTTTTGTTTTTACGTCTAAAACAATTGGCATTGGCATTTTGTCGAAGTTCTCAACATTGATTACAACACCTTTTGATGGATCATTTTTCACGTATTTAATCCAATTGATTCCTTGATCAAATCTCCAGTTGTTTACGAACCAGCTTCTCCAGAACCAGCTTAAATCTTCTCCGGCAACATTTTCAATTGTTCTAAAGAAATCGTCCGGAGTTGGGTGTTTGTAAGCCCAACGCTCTACATAAGTGCGTAATGCTTTATCAAAACGCTCTTGTCCTAAAACCTGCTCTCTTAAAATAACTAATCCTGCACTTGGTTTTGCATAACATAAAACGCCAATATTAGCTTCCTTCATATTATCAGGAGAACTCATAATCGTTTCTAATTTTGGGCTTGTGAAATATTCTGCCTCTTCATGTAAATTAGATGCAGGCTGTTTGTATTCGCCATTATTAAAATCGTAAGAACTTACAGAGTTAATAAAGGTGTTGAAACCTTCGTCCATCCAAGCAAAATAACGCTCGTTTGAACCTACAATCATTGGGAACCAAATATGTCCAAATTCGTGATCTGTAACTCCCCATAAATCATCTCCTTTAGATTTCCATCCGCAGAAAACAATTCCAGGATATTCCATTCCACCTTCATTTCCTGCTACGTTTGTAGCTGCAGGATAAGGATATTCAAACCATCTTTTAGAATAATTTTCGATTGATGTTTTAGTATATTCTGTAGAACGTCCCCAAGCATCATTTCCTGAACTTTCAACAGGATATGCAGATAATGCTAAAGATTTTTTTCCGCTTGGTAAGTTTATTTTTGCTCCATCTAAAATAAAAGCCGGAGATGATGCCCAAGAAAAATCACGTGCATTTTTAATTTTATAATGCCAAGTTTTTTGTGCCGAAGCATTGCTATTTGCCGTTGCAGCAACTTCATCTGCAGAGCGAATTATAACAGTTTTATCACTTTGAGAAGCATCTTTATATCTTTTCAATTGTTCTGCAGAAAAAACTTCTGCTCCGTTTACTAATTCTCCAGAACCTACAACATAGTGGTTTGCAGGAACAGTCAATTTTACATCAAAATCTCCATATTCTAAATAAAACTCAGAAGCTCCTAAATACGGTGCCGTATTCCAGCCTCGTACGTCATCATAAACACACATACGCGGATACCATTGTGCGATTGTGAATATTTTTCCGTTTTTAGTTTCTAAAACTCCCATTCTGTCTGAACCTTCAAATGGTGCAATGAATGAGAATTCTATTTTAATTTTTACAGAAGCTCCTTTTGCTGCTAATTCCTGTGGAAGGAAAATCTGCATTCTGGTGTCTGTAACGATATATTTTGCCTCAACTTCTGTTTTGGTTTTTCCACCAGAAATTACTTTTACAGATTTTATTTTATTACCTCCGTCAAAAACCTGACCTTGAGCTCCATTACGGCTTCCGGTTAAAGGCACAACAGCATTTCCTCTAGAATCTTCTTTGAATAGATTTTGATCTAAATTCAGCCAAAGAAATCCAAGTTTATCAGGACTATTATTTGTATATGTAATTTCATCTGTACCTACAATCTCATTTGTAGTTCCGTTTAGCTTCGCCGTTATTTGATAATCAGCTCTGTTTTGCCAGTATTCAACTCCCGGCTGACCGCTCGCTGTACGCGTTGAAGTACCGTTTTTAGTATAAAAATGTGGTGCAAATGCATCATGATAATTATAATTGTTTGCTGGATTTGCTGTCGTCGCCGGCGGAGTCTGCTGCGCCCAAACAGAAGAAATCCCAACAAGTAAAGCCATGGTTAAAAAGGCTCTTGAAGATTGTTTTTTCATATTTTTTAGCTGTTTATGTAGCAAATTAATGAAAAAAAAAGCTATTTACAGAGAAAATGAAAAGGATAAATTTAATTTTAGCAAAAATTTATTAAAAAAATAATTCTAAGCTTTTTCCTAAAAAATAAAATTTATAAAATATATTTACATCAAGATTTAAGACTAATTCTTTTCAATACACAACATTTTGAGCACAACTATATCAAATTCAACACTTAAGGCTTCGATTAAAAATGCCGGAGCAGAATTGTTCTCTTTAAAAGACAATCAAAATAAAGAATATATATGGGAAGGAAATCCTGATTTTTGGGGTAAACACTCTCCTATTCTTTTCCCTATTGTTGGTACATTAAAAAACAATACTTACTCTATTGATAAAAAAGAATATCAATTGCCAAGACATGGTTTTGCAAGAGATATGGAATTCGAACTTATTGAAAAAAGTGGCAATAGCGCTGTTTTTTCTTTAGAATCAAATGCCGAAACTCTAAAAAAATATCCTTTTGAATTTGAACTGCAGCTTATTTATACGTTAGAAAATACTACGTTAAACATAGAATATGTAGTCATCAATAAAAGTGAATCAAAAATGCCTTTCTCGATTGGTGCGCATCCGGCAATTGCACTTCCTGAAAAGTTTGAAAACTATGCTTTTAAGTTTGAAAAAGCAGAACCTTTGAAATATAATCTTCTTGAAAATGATTTGATTTCGAATAAAACCGAAACTTTAAAAACTACCGAAAATGTAGTTCCGTTAAACTATAAACTTTTCGAAAATGATGCTTTGGTTTTTAAAACTTTAGAATCTAATTCATTGACTATTCTTGAAAATTCAAAACCTTATGTACAAGTTGAATTTGAAGATTTTCCGAGTTTAGGAATCTGGACAAAAGATCAGGCTCCTTTTGTTTGTATTGAGCCTTGGTTCGGATATTCGGATACAGCAGATAATTCAGGAGATTTGTTTAAAAAAGAAGGGATTTTGATTTTAGAAGTTGATCAGTCATTTCATTCAAAATTCAGTATTAAAATAGTATAATTTAAGATGTTAGAATTTAACTTTCACCCATTTCCGGTAATTGAAACGGAGCGTTTACTTTTAAGAAGAATTACGAATGATGATGTAAATGAAATTTTTGAATTGCGTTCGAATCCTGAAACTATGAAATATATTCCGAGGCCATTAGTTAAAAATAATGAAGATGCTTTGGAACATATTGCTATGATTGAGGAAAAAATAGAAACCAATGTTGGAATTAATTGGGGAATTACCCTAAAAGATAATCCTAAACTTCTGGGAATTATTGGTTATTACAGAATGCAACCCGAAAATCATCGTGCAGAAATTGGCTATATGTTATCTCCTGACTACCACGGAAAAGGAATTATTCCTGAAGCTGTAAACCGATTAATACAATATGGTTTTGAAGATTTAAAACTGCATTCGATCGAAGCGGTAATTGATCCGGAAAACTATGCATCTGAAAAAGTATTACAAAAATGCGGCTTTGTAAAGGAAGCTCATTTAAAAGAAGCAGAACTTTATGAAGGCAAATTTCTGGATAAAGTAATTTATTCTTTGCTTCAGAATTAAGTATTTTACTATTCCTGACAAAAAACATTTCTTGTTAAAATCATCTATTCCTGCAATAGTAAATGCGCTATTGCGTTATATTTGTGGCCGAAAACAGATTACGTCCGCGATCACAAAAAAATACCATGAAAAAATTATTCGCCTTTATTGTTCTTTTTTTATCCATACAATTACAAAGTCAAACCTTTATAAAATTTAACGGAGCTACAGCTTTAGTTGGGATTCCAAACGTTGGTATCGAGACAAGTATTGGCGAAAAAACTACCTTTAGCTTTGATGTAATGGCTTCTTTCTGGAAATCGTTTAACGGAAATAATCCAATGGAGTTTTACACTTTTACTCCAGAAGTTCGTTATCATTTTAAAGAAAAATACAACGGATTTTATGTTGGTGCTCACGCTGGTCCTGATTTCTATCAATTACAAAAATGGAATTACTGGGATACTAATAAATATGAGCATGGTTTTGGCTACCGTTTAGGAGTTACAGTAGGTTATAATATCAAATTAAACGATAAATTTTTACTGGATATTTTTGCCGGAGGCGGATGGCACCAAGGTTTTTACCACGGATATTATAATGACGGAACGCCAGGCAGATATGAAAAAGCTCCAAACTGGAACAAAAGCGGAGAATGGCTTCCGTATCGCGGCGGTGTAATGCTTTCGTATAAACTGAACTAAAATCAGCTGAATTTAGGAAGCGTTTTTACATATAATTCTTCTACTTTTTTTCGAGCCCAATCGGTTTTTCTTAAAAAAGTAAGACTTGATTTTACACTTGGATTGGATATAAAACACTTTATAGGAATTAATTCTCCTAAAGTATCAAAACCATAATGGTCAACTAAGGCTTCTACAATCTTTTGAAGTGTGATTCCGTGTAGCGGATCTTTAGATTTACTTTCCATTTTATATAATTTAAATAATACAAAAGACCGTCCTCAAAAAGAACGGTCTTTTTTGCAAAATTAACGAATTCGCCTAATACAATTCGCTAAATTAGAATATGAATTTAAATCCAAAAGAAAACAGCGCTAAAGCTGATTAAAATAATAAATTAAAAAAAAATCTTTAATTATATTTGATCACATTAAGTTTTACAATTTTCCTTACTTTTGTACACATGTTAAAATCAGTCAATATACTTAATAAGAGAGCTCGTTTTGATTACGAGATAATCGACACTTATACTGCCGGAATTGTTTTGGCGGGAACCGAAATCAAATCAATACGTTTAGGGAAAGCAAATATTACAGAAAGCTTTTGCGAATTTAGCGGTTTGGAACTTTTTGCCATCAATACTTACATAGAGGAATATTCTTTTGGAAATCAATTTAATCATAAATCACGCAGTGAGCGAAAATTGCTTTTAAACAAAAAAGAATTAAAAACACTTCATAAAAACGTGCAGGCAAAAGGTCTTACTATCGTTCCGCTTAAATTGTTTACCAATGAAAAAGGTCTTGCTAAACTGCAGATTGGTCTTTGTAAAGGAAAGAAAAACTACGACAAACGTGAATCTCTAAAAGAACAAGATACAAAACGCGACTTAGACAGAATTAAAAAAGCGTACAACTAAAGCTCAATTTATTTTAGCTAAACCTGTGTTTATCAAAATTTTATAGTTATTTTTACTACAAACAATATAACTGTAAAATATGAAAAAGTACTTAATTCTACTCCTTGTAATTCTGTCACTTTCAGGTTGTGGCAGTAACACTACTATTGTAAATAGCTGGAGAGATCCAAAAATAACAGTTGCTCAGGAACACTTTAAAAAAGTCTTAGTTGTCGCCTTAGTTAAAGATGAAGCTTCGAGAAGAATTACCGAAAATCGAATTGCATCAAGTAATCCGATTTTTAAAACTTCTTACCAATACTTAAACGAAACTACCAAAGAGCTTACGAAAGAACAAAAGCTAAAAATTCTTCAGGACGAAAATTTTGACGGAGTTGTAACAATGCGTTTAGTAAGCACGGAAAAAGAAACTACTTACGTTCCCGGATCTTATACCGGAATGTATTATGGCGGTTTTGACGGCTTATATTCCGGAGTTTACGGTTATGGTTTCGGAAACTGGTACGGAATGTATTCTCCTGCTTATTATGATCCCGGGTATTATCAGGAAACAACTTATTATATGGTTGAAACCAATATTTTTTCTTTAAAAGAAAATAAACTAATCTGGACCGGAACTACAAAATCAGATTATGTTACAGACTTAGGCCAAACTGTAGATGCTATTATGCAAGCTGTGGTTAAAGAAATGAGAAAAGACGGTTCTTTACCTCCAAAGTAAATTCAAAAGAAAGCAATATTTGAATTATTGCTTTTTTTATAATTCAAAAAATGACTAAATTTGTCAAGACTTAAATTTTCATCAAAAATGAAATCACTTTTAAAAAATGCAAGAGAACAAAAGGGCTTAAAAACGCGTGAACTAGCGCAGCTTGCCGGAATTGATCAGGCATTAATAAGCAAATTTGAATCGGGAACACGAAAACCTACCAAAGATCAAATTATAAAACTCGCCCAGCTTTTAGAAATTGATTACGAAACTTTGATGATTGCGTGGCTTAAAGAAAAAATTCTTTATGAAATTGGTGATGAAGAATTTGCTTTGAAAGCTTTAAAAATGGCAGAAGATGAAATCAAATACAACAAAACTGTATCAAATCTTAAACTATCAACTTCTTTAGAAAAAATCTTAAAAGAAATTGATCTTCTAAAAGAAAAATTAGACTCTTACAAGCAATTTGATAGTTTTAAAATCAGGGAAGCTTTAGAACTTGAATATACCTTTGAAAGCAATAGAATTGAAGGAAATACAATGACTTTACGTGAAACAGATATGGTTATCAATGAAGGATTGACCATTTCAGGGAAAAGTATGCGGGAGCATCTTGAAGCCATAAATCATCAGGAAGCTATTGGTTTTATTAAAGATTTAATGCAGAGAAATACTTCCTTAAACGAACGTGAATTGTTATCGATTCATAATCTAATTCTTAGAGGAATTATTCCTGAAGATGCCGGACGTTACAGAAAAGTACAGGTCATGATAAAAGGCAGTAGTCATATGCCGCCACAACCTTATATGGTTGCTAAAGAAATGGAAGATTATTTTATTTGGTATGAAACTAATAAAAATAAACTTCACCCTGTTGTTTTGGCTGCCGAAATGCACGAAAGATTAGTTACTATTCATCCTTTTATTGATGGAAACGGAAGAACTTCGCGTTTGGTCATGAATTTAATTTTGCTTCAAAAAGGATACATTATTGCAAATATTAAAGGCGATTATGATTGTCGTATGCAATATTACCAAACTTTGGAAACAGCACAAACTAAAGATAGTAAGGAAGATTTCCTGCTATTCATTGCTAAAATAGAAAAAGAAAATCTGGAACGATATATTGGTATTATCGCTCAATAAAAAAAGCCCAGCTAAAACTGGGCTTTCTTTTTAATTTTTATCTTCTAATAAAGGAACAAATCTAAATTCTCCAAACTCATGTTTTTCAAATTGAGTTTCGTTCTTTCTAATTAATAAAGTCATAATTTGAACATCTTCTCCAAGCGGAATAACCAGCCTTCCTCCTATTTTTAATTGTGCCATTAATGGCTGTGGAATAAATGGCGCACCTGCCGTTACAATAATACTGTCAAACGGAGCATAATGCGGCAAACCTTTATAACCATCACCAAAAGAAACATGTTTCGGTCGAATATTTAACTTCGGAAATAAAATTGAAGTCTGTTTAAACAATTCATTTTGTCTTTCTACAGTATATACTTTTGCACCCAAAGCAAATAAAACTGCCGTTTGGTAGCCTGAGCCAGTTCCAATTTCCAGAATTTTGTGATCTTTTTTTACTTCTAGTAGCTGCGATTGAAACGCCACAGTGTACGGCTGCGAAATAGTCTGCCCCGCGCCAATAGGAAAAGCCTTATCCTGATAGGCAAAATCTTCAAAACTTGAATTCAAAAAAAGGTGTCTTGGGATTTTTTTTATCGCATCCAGAACCGTTCTATCAGTAATCCCTTTTTGTTCTAAAGTGCTTACTAATTGATTACGAAGTCCTTGATGTTTGGCAGTGTCTTTCAAAATGGGTAGGTTTTATTCTCGCAAAAGTAAAGAAACTAAAAAGGAAATCAAATATTGATTTTTAATTATTAAATCGCTAAATCTTTACTGCATTCATTTTCACGTTCGACAAATAAATTATATTTTTGTTTAAAATACATTCTCATGTTAAAAGTAGGAGTTTTAGGTGCTGGTCATCTTGGTAAAATACATTTACGCTTATTACAACAATCTGACAAATACGAATTAGTTGGATTTTACGACGAAAATCAAGAAAATGCCGAAAGAATCTCAAAAGAATTTGGCTATAAAAATTTCAGCACAATTGCAAAACTTATACACGCTGTCGATGTAATCGACATTGTTACTCCAACACTTTCTCACTATAAATGTGCAAAAGTGGCAATTAAATCAGGAAAACATATCTTTATTGAAAAACCAATTGCCAATACCGTTGAAGAAGCCGAAGAAATTATCGCTTTAGCAAAAGAATACAACGTAAAAGGACAAGTTGGTCATGTTGAACGTTTTAATCCAGCCTTTATCGCTACAAAAAACATGATCGAAAATCCGATGTTTATAGAAACGCATCGTTTGGCCGAATTTAATCCGCGTGGTACAGATGTTCCTGTAGTTCTGGATTTAATGATTCATGACATTGATGCAATTTTAAGTGTTGTAAAATCAAAAGTAAAAAATATTAATGCAAGCGGTGTTTCGGTTATTAGTGAAACTCCGGATATTGCCAATGCCCGAATCGAGTTTGAAGATGGCTGTGTTGCCAATTTAACTGCCAGTAGAATTTCTTTAAAGAATATGCGTAAATCACGTTTCTTTCAAAAAGACGCTTACATTTCAGTTGACTTTTTAGAGAAAAAATGTGAAGTAGTTCGTATGAAAGATGCACCGGAAGTTCCGGGAGATTTTGACATGATCCTGCAAAATGCCGAAGGTGTAAAAAAACAAATCTATTTTACAAATCCTGATGTGGAGCAAAACAACGCAATTCTTGACGAATTAGAATCTTTTGCACACGCAATCAATACCAATACAACTCCGGTTGTAACGCTTGAACAAGCAACAGATGCATTGCGTGTTGCTTATCAAATTATTGATTGTTTCGATAAATAATATAAAAATATAACTCATTATTTTTAAGGTTTAAAGCTGGCAAAAAAGCCACTTTAAACCTTAACTTTTAAAATTTAAATACCAAAAACAAAATGAAAACTATAGCTGTAATTGGTGCAGGAACAATGGGTAACGGGATTGCTCATACATTTGCACAAAGCGGATTTACTGTAAAACTAATCGACGTTTCTGAAAAATCATTAGATAAAGGAATGGCAACTATTGCGGCCAATTTAGACCGTATGCTTTCAAAAGGAACAATTACGCAGGAAGATGTTGCTAAAACAATCACCAATATTATTACTTATACTGATATTAAAGACGGCGTTGTTGGCGCTGATTTAGTTGTTGAAGCTGCAACCGAAAATGTAGAATTAAAACTAAACATTTTCAAGCAGTTAAACGAAGCTTGTTCTCACAATACCATTTTAGCAACCAATACATCTTCAATTTCAATTACTCAAATTGGTTCTGTTGTTGCACATCCTGAACGTGTTATCGGAATGCACTTTATGAATCCGGTGCCAATTATGAAATTGGTTGAAATCATTCGCGGTTACAATACCAGCGATGAAGTAACAAAAATCATCATGGATTTATCTGAGAAATTAGGTAAAGTTCCTGTTGAAGTAAACGATTATCCAGGTTTCGTAGCAAACAGAATTTTAATGCCAATGCTAAACGAAGCAATCGAAACGTTATATAATAAAGTTGCGGGAGTTTACGAAATTGACACCGTAATGAAATTAGGAATGGGACATCCAATGGGACCACTTCAATTAGCTGATTTTATTGGTCTTGACGTCTGTCTTGCTATTTTAAACGTAATGTACGAAGGTTTCAAAAATCCAAAATATGCTCCTTGCCCATTATTAGTTAATATGGTTAGAGCCGGAAAACTGGGTGTTAAATCTGGAGAAGGTTTTTACGATTACAGCGAAAGTAAAAAAGCAGAGAAAATTTCGAAGCAGTTTATTTAGAAAATAATCTAAACAATTATGAGGAATCTGTTTTTAATTTTTGTGTATTTTACAGCAACAATTTGTATATCTCAAAACACAGATCCAAATTCTGATAAACAATTTACAATTCATGAAATTGACAGCATCTCTGAAAAAAATGGCAGATATATAATTTCTGAAGGAAAAACAGAAGCGACTCTCGAAATTAAAGCTAAGAGGCAAAAGACAAAAATTCTAAACGGAAGCGGAGGTTTCTCATACAATCTTTATCAGTATCATTTTAATGAAGAGAAATACAATGCATTATCACAAATAGAACAAAGAAAATATAATTTTGATAAATACACTAATTTAATAAAAGGAGAATACCATCAGGCAATTCACTATGAAAATGCATATACTGAAAATATTTATGGTGAGTTTTATTATTTTAAAACGTCGCTTTTTTATGTAAAAATTAGAATTATTAAATCAGAAAATAATAAAGAAGATATTTCAGAAACAATCAGCTTAAGTCTTGCAGAATTAGACGATCCAAAAGAAATAAAAAGTTCTTTCATTAATGTAAAAAGCTGGGTAAGCGAACAAAATAATGAAATATTAAAGATTTACAATCGAAAATGAGTGCAATAAAGCAAAATCTGATTCAAATAAAATCAACAATTCCTGAACACGTAACTCTTGTTGCCGTTTCAAAAACAAAACCTGTTTCAGATTTGGTACAGGCTTATGAAGCTGGCCAGCGCATTTTTGGAGAAAACAAAATTCAGGAAATGACCGAGAAATGGGAACAAATGCCAAAAGACATTCAATGGCATATGATTGGTCATGTTCAGTCAAATAAAGTCAAATTTATGGCACCATTTGTGAGTTTGATTCACGGTGTTGACAGTTTGAAATTATTACAAGAAATAAACAAGCAAGCTTTAAAAAATAACAGAACAATAGATTGTCTTCTTCAAATATATATTGCCGAAGAAGAATCTAAATTTGGTTTAGACGAAAACGAACTAAATGAACTTTTAACTTCTGTGGAGTTTAAAGAGTTAAAAAATATTCGTATCTTAGGTTTAATGGGAATGGCAACCTTTACAGAAGATCAAAATCAAATAAAAAAAGAATTTACCCATTTAAAATCGATTTTTGATTCATTAAAAAATATTGATGGATATGGTAAAGACGCACTTCAGTGCGTATCTACAATTTCTATGGGAATGTCCGGAGATTATCAACTCGCAATAGAATGCGGCAGTACAATGGTTCGCATTGGAAGCAGCATTTTTGGAGGAAGATAATTTTTCAAAAGCCACAATCGTAAGACGCACTGCGGTGCGCCTCTACAAAAAACTGAATACTAAAAACTGAGACTGAACACTTAATTTGTACGCAATACTTGACATAGAAACTACTGGAGGACAGTTTAATGAAGAAGGAATTACTGAAATTGCCATCTATAAATTTGATGGACATGAAGTAATAGACCAGTTCATAAGCCTTGTCAATCCTGAAATTCCCATTCAGCCTTTCGTAGTAAAACTGACCGGAATCAACAATGCTATGTTACGTTCTGCTCCAAAGTTTTACGAAGTTGCCAAACGCATTATCGAAATTACTACCGACTGCGTTATTGTCGCACACAACGCATCTTTTGACTACCGAATTTTAAGAACAGAATTCAGACGTTTAGGCTACGATTTTGAAGCCAGAACACTTTGTACAGTAGAATTAGCCAAAAAACTAATTCCAGAACAGCCATCGTACAGTTTAGGAAAACTAGTGCGTGCACTCGGAATTCCAATGGCCGACAGACATCGCGCCAGCGGAGATGCAATGGCAACCACAAAGCTTTTCAAAATGCTTCTTGAAAAAGATGTCGAAAAAACAATCGTAAAAGACTTTATAAAACTTGAAATCGAAAAAGGAATTGCACCAAAATTCCTTGATCTTTTAAGTCAAATGCCTACTAAAACCGGCGTTTATTATATTTATAATGAAAGCGGAACTCTAATATATATTGGCAAAAGCCAAAATATCAAAAAGAGAATCAATCAGCATTTTACCGGAATCACAACCAAAAGTAAAAAAATACAAACCGAAGTTTTTACCATAACCTATGATGAAACCGGAAGCGAATTAATCGCACTTTTAAAAGAAAGTCAGGAAGTAAAAATAAACCGTCCGAGATACAATCGTTCGCAAAAAAAATCATTTTTCCCATTTGCCTTATATGCTGAAAAAGATGCTAATGGTTATTTGAACTTAAAACTCGAAAAAGCCGACGGACGTAAAAAAGAAATTACATCTTATGCTTCTTTACAGGAAGGCAAAAATGCACTTTTTAAATTCACTTCAAAATATCATTTGTGTCAAAAATTAACTGGCTTATATCAAAGTAAAAAAGAGTGTTTTCAATATAAAATAAAGGAATGCGACGGCGCTTGTATTGGCGAAGTTACTCCAGAAATATATAATTTAAGAGTACAGCAGTTTATCTCTGAAAACAGTTTCGAAAACAAAAGCATGATTTTAATAGACAGAGGTCGAAATGTAAACGAAAGAAGCGCTATTTTAATTGAAAACGGAACCTATCAAGGTTATGCTTATTACGATCTTAACTATCAGATTAACAATATAGATATCCTAAAGAATATTCTAATACCAATGCAACACAACCGCGATGTAAAAAACATTATACAAAACTACATTCGCAAGAGTAAATCTCTTAAAATCCTCAATTTTTAACAAAACAAAACTTTCATTATCTTCGCAGATATGAAAAACAGAAAATCAAAATACGAAATCTTTAGAGAAAAAATCAAAATTATCCTTTATGGCACAAACACCATTTTAGGGCGAATGTTCGATTTAGTTCTTTTAGGGTTGATTTTATTAAGCGTTCTTTTGATTATGATGGAAACCGTTCAGGGAATCAATCAAAAATACCATCAACAACTTATTATCTGCGAATGGATTATAACTATATTCTTCACAATCGAATATATCTTAAGGATTATATCCATTCAAAAACCCATTAAATACATTTTCAGCTTTTACGGAATCATCGATTTACTCGCCGTATTGCCCATGTATTTATCAATATTCTTCCCCGGCGCAAGCGTCTTATCTGTTATTAGAGCATTACGTTTTTTCAGATTATTCAAAATATTACATATTCCGCAAATCTCCCATCAATCGGCACAGCTTCGGGATGCGATTGAAGCCAGTAAAGAAAAGATTTTAGTATTCATCTATTTTGTACTCATCAGCACCGTAATCATTGGTACAATTATGTACTTAGTCGAAGGCAAAGAATCAGGATTTACCAGTATCCCAATGGGAATTTATTGGACAATAGTAACCTTAACAACAGTTGGTTATGGCGACATTTCACCTCAATCACCTTTAGGACAGTTTATTGCAGCATTAGTAATGATTTTAGGTTACGGAATCATTGCAGTTCCAACCGGAATTGTAACAGCAGAATTTGCAAAAAGCAGCCTAAAAAATAATACTATAAATAGCAAAAAAACATGCAAAAAGTGTCAATCGCAAGTACATTTTGACAATGCCAAATACTGCTACGAATGCGGAACCCAATTGCCAAATAATTAATTTATGGAGCTAATCCAGCTGTACATTGCAACTCCTCCTTATCTTTGTTGTTTTTTTAAGGCATAAAAGGAGCTTCCGCTGGTCGCTCTTTTACACCAAAAAAAACGAACAAATATAAGTCCGGGGTTTCCATTTCCATCTGGGCTAAAAAATATGAAATACCTAATCACCATTGTCGGACCAACAGCTATAGGCAAAACAGCCTTAAGTATTGCTTTGGCACAACATTTTAAATGTGAAATCGTTTCTTGCGACAGTCGTCAGTTTTTTAAAGAAATGACCATCGGAACCGCAGTTCCCAATCAAGAAGAATTAAATTCAGCCAAACATCATTTCATTCAAAATAAATCCATCTTCGAAAATTACACAGTTGGAGATTACGAAAAAGAAGCTTTAACTAAAATTGAAGAACTATTTCAAAACAATGATTTTGTAATCCTTATTGGCGGATCTGGCTTATACGTTGATGCAATTTTAAAAGGCTTCGATGAATTTCCGGAAATTGATCCAGAAGTTCGTTCTCAAGTAAATTCAAATTACGAAAAACTCGGAATTGAATATCTTCAGGAACAATTAAAAATTTTAGATCCAGAATATTATCAAAAAATAACTTTAGAAAACCCACAAACACTGCAAAATCCACAGCGAATAATGCGTTTTGTAGAAGTATGCATTGGTTCTCAAAAACCCTATTCTTCCTTTTTAAATCAAAAGAAAAACAACAGAGACTTCACTCCTATTTTAATAGGTTTAGACGCTGACAGAGAAATCATTTACAACCGAATCAACCAGCGTGTTGACATTATGATGAACGAAGGTTTACTGGAAGAAGCCAAAGCATTGTATCCTAATAAAGCGTTAAATGCACTTCAAACCGTGGGTTATAGAGAATTATTTAGTTATTTTGACGAAGAATTCACCTTGCCATTTGCCATTGAAGAAATCAAAAAAAATACCCGAAGATTCTCCAAAAGGCAATTAACGTGGTTCAAACGAAATGAAAACACAAAATGGTTTGATTATGCGACAGATAGAAAAGAAATTTTAAGTTATATAGAAACTGTAATAAAATGAAATTTTTAAAACTCATAGGAGATATTTTCTTTGTTTTCTGCACAGTTGTTTTAACTACAGCATTCTATACAACACTTAAGGAAAAAATTGAAAAACCAAATTTTAAAAATTTAGATACTACAGGATTTATAATTTTTGGAATAATCGTATTAGGTCTTATTTTTATAAGCTTTAAAATAGTATCAGCATATTTCAAAAAATCCAAAATTTAAAATCTATTCTCTTTCATCTTTCTTCTATTCTCAAATAGAAAAAATCTAAACTCAACAATCTAAAATCTAAAATTAAAAAATGCCAATATCTCCAAATTTCACATCAGTTTTAAGTAAAGACTGGGAAATCAATTTCACACAATGCACGCCAACAGGTTTCTTAAAATATACCGATTTGTGTAATATTTTACAATTAACCGCCGCAGCACATTCTGAAATTGGAGGAATTAGTTTTTATGATATGCAGGAATTTCACCAAGCCTGGGTTTTAAGCCGAATGCGCGTTGAAGTTCACGCTTTACCAAAATGGCAGGATGTTGTAACCGTAAAAACATGGATTAATAGTTTAGAAAATTCACGTTCAGTTCGTGCGTTAGAAATGTATGTAAACGGAAAAAAAATCGTCGGCTGCGAAACGTATTGGGCTGTTTTTAATACACAGGCACGCCGTCCAGAAGCTTTAGCACTTCCGTACGAGCATTTCGAATTATTCCCAGAAAAAAGAGCTACAGAAGAAGGTTTTTCTAAAATAAACATCAATCACGAAAAAGAAGCCGTTTTTGAAAAAACAGTTTATTTATCTGATTTAGACATTGTAAATCACGTAAATAACGTAAAATATCTGGAATGGTGCCTTGATCACGTTGACCCAAAAAGAATCATGAAACAAGAAGTTAAAAGCTTCGAAATGAATTTCATGAAAGAGCTTTCATTAAAAGATAATGTTGTAATTCATGAAAGCGAAGATGATGATCATACAACAGCAACATTTAGCATTACAAAAGGTGAAAAAACTTGCTTTGCTTTGGAACTTCATTGGAAATAAAATTGCCCACTGATTAAACTGATTAAACGGGTTAGCGCAGATTTTTAATTTAAAACGTGATTCTAGCAATAGTGAACAGGTGAAGCAATTCGCTGCTAAAACTTTTTGATCTATAAAACTTAAAATTTGTATAGTCCCTACGGGACAAAAATCATTTCTTTTATAATGTTCTACCGAGATATAATCTCTACGAGATAATTTTATCTTCATTATTTCTAAGTAAAGAACTCCGTTAGGAGTTAAAGATCGGTAGAAAATTAATGTGCGTCACAACAATTAATGTCCCGTAGGGACATCTCTAATATTGTATTCATAAAAAACGATGCGATTCAATAACCGCATCGTTTTTTCTTTCAATCAAAATCATTTCGATTTCTTTTTAGAATCTTTTTTAGATTTCTTTTTCTTCTTTAGCAAATCAATTTTGCCTTCAATTCTTTTCTCTACATCGCTAATATTGCATTCGTATGCAAATTGTAAAGAATGAAGCTTAGCATTTTTAATCTCCTTTAATGCTTTCTTAAACTCATGTTGTGCTTCAAAAAGAATCGCTTTTTTAACGTAAATATCAGATTTATTAATTCCTTTTATTGTTAAAGCAAAATCAATTAATTTTTGTGCTTCTTCATAATCTTCGTTTAAAATTAAAGTCTGCAAATAATACGGATAAACTTCAAGCGCATGAATATTTATCGATAAAGCCTCCTGAAAATAGGATTTTGCCTCTTCATAATTCATTAATTGTTCTGCCTGAATTCTTCCGTACAAACACAAAACCATTGTATTTTTTGCATCATAAGAAAAAGCATAATCTAAAGATTCAATCGTTTCTTCAAGCGAATACGGATAGTTATCCAAAGCTTGAAAAAGGTATTTATCAATTGTTTTCATGTCGTAAGTCGTTTTTTAATTTCTGACGAGTTCCTTTGTAATTTTTCTCTACTTTGTTCTTTTTAAAATCACTTCCGGTAAAAACCCTCACAGGATTTCCACGCTCGATATTAAGCTGATTTTCCCATTGTTTACCCACATGATTTTTAAGCTGAACCCGTTTCTCGTCTTCTAGTTTTTTTAATAATCTTTCTGTTGCCAGTTTTTTGTTCTGGTGCTGCGAACGGCTGTCCATAGAAACAACTGCAATTCCTGTTGGAATATGCGTCGCCCGAATTGCCGAGCTCACTTTGTTTACATGCTGACCGCCAGCTCCCGAACTACGCATTGCCTGATATTGAATATCATTTTCTGAAACTGATGCATTTTTTTGCGGTTCGATTTCAAAAATTCCAATAAACCAGTTCTTGCGTTTGTGCATTTTCCTAAACTGACTCTGACCAATCCACTGAATTGTTCCAATCCAGGATTTTATAAATTGTTCTGCATTTTTTCCTTTTATCGAAATTGAAGCTGTTTCAACCGTTCCGTTTTCTTCTCCAACTTCCCGTTGTAGCAGCACAACATCTAATTGCTGATCCTGCGCTTCTTCCAACACTTTTTTAAGCACTTGGGCGACAACCCAAGTGCATTCTGCAGGTCCGCGACCCGCTGTTATTTGAATTATTCTTTCCATTTTTCTAATATTTTAAGAAGCTTTTCTCTGTTTTTCGCTTCTTTTATAAATTTTGGAAGTCTTGAAACCATTGTTCCATTACCACTACCATTATTATTTCTTTCTCTTAAACCAGCTTTAATATATCTTTCCAAATACTCTATATGTATCTGATTGTAAGCCCAAAAAATTGATTTCCCAAAATCTTTTTGATACCAGATTTCTACATTAAAATTTGTATCATACATCTTAGAATTATCTCTATCAAATACAAAAGGAACCATGTCAATTCTTGGTTTATAATGTTTAACTTCACTACAAATCGGGCATTTTAACTTAATTTGTTTTGGTTGTTCATTTAGTAATTGCGATTGAAACTGTATCTTATCCTCATTATTACAGCAGTATGCATCTACATAAGCAAGATACTTTACAGCTACTTCTTTTTGAGAATAATAGCAATTTTTACATTCTAAAATTCTTTTATCAGAGTAATACCATTCAGATACAAAAGTTCTTCTAACAATTGCTTTTGAAGCACACTTTGGGCATTTTACATTGATAATATCTCCAAAACTGCCCAACCATTTATTTTCATCTTGAAATCTTTCCATAATTTTACTTTTTTAGCGATCCATTCTAACAATCTTCGGCGTAAAAGTTCCTATGACTTCAACCAGATCAGTTTGGTTTGCCATTACTTTTGTAATGTCTTTGTATGCCATTGGAGCTTCATCAATATTTCCTCCAATCAAGGTTACGTCATTGGCTTTCAAAACCTTTTTGATTTCGCTTTGCGTAAAAGTGCTTTTGCATTTTGCTCTCGAAAACAAACGTCCGGCGCCATGCGATGCAGAATTTAAACTCTCTGCGTTTCCTTTCCCTTTCACAATGTAACCCGGTGCGGTCATTGAACCAGGAATAATTCCCAATTGACCTTGTGCCGCTGGAGTTGCTCCTTTTCTGTGCACAATACATTCCTGACCGTTTACCATTTCTTTCCATGCAAAATTGTGATGGTTTTCAATTGTAACCACTACCCTTTTCCCAATTGCTTTTGCTATTCGTCTGTGAATATCATCGTGACAGGCTTTTGCATATTCTCCAGCTAAATTCATTGCCAGCCAATATTCCTGACCATCGTGTGTATTCAAATCCAGCCAGGCCAAATGCTGCACATTTTTTGGTAACGGACATTGTTTTGTTGCCAAATAAGTATAATGCTTTGCAATATTTGCCCCCAAACCTCGTGAACCGCTATGTGAAAGAACTGCGAAATATTCGCCTTTTTCAAGCTTCCATTCATTCTCTGGATTATCAATTTTAGCAATTCCAAATTCTACAAAATGGTTTCCTCCGCCTGAACTTCCTAATTGTTTATAAGCTTTTGGTAAAAGATTCTTTAGCAGCGGAATATCCTGAAATTCGCTCTTATGAAAAACTTCATGATCTACTCTTGAAGCGTGTGTTTCATTCATTCCGAATTTTGTATTGTCTTTCAAAATTGCTTCTAACTGATGTTCCTTTCCTTTGAAATGCGACGCTGGTAAATCAAAAATTGAAAGGCTCATTCGGCATCCAATATCAACTCCAACTCCATATGGAATTACAGCATTATCTGTTGCTAAAACTCCACCAATTGGCAATCCATATCCCGAATGTGCATCCGGCATTAAAGCTCCGGCTACAGAAATTGGCAGTTTCAACGAATCATACAATTGAAATTTTGCCTGCTGATCAATTTCATTTTCACCAAAAATCGTAAAAGGAGCTCTTGTTGCTTTAAGCTGATGCATTCTTACCTGAACCGGTTTTATCAAACCTTCAGCAACTTTTCCCCAAGTTCCGTGACCTTCAAATTTTTCAGGATTCAGCAGAACGTCTTTTGCCTCTGTTAGAATAGATTCCTTTTTTTCTCTTTTTCTATATCTGTTTATCTGCCCTAAGGCGATGTTTATTGAATTGTTTTTTGGAAATCCCAATTTAATCAGGTCTTTTCCAGTTAATTTATTTCCCATAAATTTTTTATAATTATGTTGATGCACAGCTAAGTCAGGTTGAAACCAACAAAGGATTCAAAAATGAAATAAGCATGCGGATTTTTTATCCTTTCGGATAGTTTGTAAAATATTCTTCGGGAAAATTTTGAAGTGTCTAGAATAAAAAAAGCCCGAAACTAAATGTCTTCGGGCTTTTTTATATATCTAAAAATGTATTTCTAAGATTGAAATAAGCCACGAAGAAGTGCTACACCAAATCCGTTTGGTGTGAAGCTTTGTGATGTCAATGTAAGTACAAACATTTTTTCTTCGTTTTTAAAGGGTTATTATTTTTTTCGTCTGCAAATATTCAGAATTGTTTTTTGATTTTCCAAATTTATTTTTCAGAAAAGTTGTGTGAAAAATATTTTTGGTATTAAATTCTTCAATAAATAAGAAGTTATTACTTTGAAAATGAGAACAATATATTCTCTAGAAATAAAATTAAAAATTCTAGTATTATATGTCTTTTTTGTCATTTCGACTGAAAGGAGAAATCGCACACGTATATCGACAAAGATTGGTGATTCTCTTTGCGTAGACGCACTGCTGTGCGTCTCTACGATATACGTTATCTATAAATCAATTTTAATATAGAGATACACACTGCAATACGCCTACACGATTTACGTTATCTATAAATCAATGACAATTCTAATATAAATTAATCATATTTTAATGTAGAGATACACTGCAGTGCATCTAACCAAAGATTGGCGAAATTAGATGTGATATTCTTTTTAAACATAAAAAAGAGCACAGACGAAGGAGGTCATACAATCATAATTCGACAAAGATTGGTGAATCTCTTTGCGTAGACGAACTGCTGTGCGTCTCTACGATTTACGTTATCTATAAATCAATCATAATTTTAACGTAGAGATGCACTGCAGTGCATCTAACCAAAGATTGGCGACATTTAATTGTCTTTCTAAACATAAAAAGCTCTGATTTCTCAGAGCCTTTATATTGTTTTTAGGTGAATTCGTTATTCAGAAACTTTGCTTTTTACAACTAATCTGAAACCTTCTCCGTGAATGTTTAAAATTTCAACATCTTCATCAGATTTAAGGTATTTTCTAAGTTTAGCGATGTAAACGTCCATACTTCTTGAAGTAAAGTAGTTGTCATCTCTCCAGATTTTAGTCAAAGCTAATTCTCTTGGCATTAAGTCATTTTCATGAAGAATTAACATTTTAAGCAATTCATTCTCTTTTGGAGATAATTTAATTGGCTCTTCATCCTGGAAAGTCAGGAATCTAAGTTTTGAGTTTAAGTGGAATTTTCCAATATTAAATTCAAATTGTACTTGTTCTGCTTTTGTATCAGCTGATTTTCTTTGAATAATCGCTTTGATTTTCATCAATAAAACTTCTGAGTCAAAAGGCTTGTTTAAATAATCGTCAGCACCAGCTTTATATCCTTTTAACACATCTTCTTTCATAGATTTTGCTGTTAAGAAGATAATTGGCACTTCGCTATTTTTTTCTCTAATTTCTTTTGCTAAAGTATAACCATCTTTATAAGGCATCATTACATCGAGAATACATAAATCATATACATCCTTCTTAAATTTCTCGAAACCTTCCATACCGTTTTTAGCTAAAGTAACTTCAAAGTCATTTAACATTAGATAATCTTTAAGAACCGCCCCAAAATTTAGGTCATCTTCTACTAAAAGTATTCTTTTGTTAGTATTTTCCATATTTTAATTTATTAATGGTATTTTTATTATAAAGGTGCTACCTTTTCCTTTTTCGCTTTCAACATATACTTGACCATTATGGTCCTCTACAATTCTTTTTACGTACGCCAGACCTAAGCCGTGCCCTTTTACATTATGAAGGTCTCCTGTGTGTTCTCTATAGAACTTCTCAAACACTCGTTTTTGAGCTATCTTACTCATTCCCAAACCATGATCTCTTACTTTTATCAAAATCATGTCTTTTACATTTTCTGTAAAAATTTCAATTTCAGGAATGTCAGGTGAATATTTTATGGCATTCTCTAAAATATTAACCAGAACGTTTGTAAAATGAACTTCATTGATTAAACAAGTCGTTCTTGCTGCATGATAATGTTTTACTACCGTACCTTTTCTATCTTCTAAAATAAGGTTTACATGCTCAATTGCATCATCAATTACATCAGTTACCACGGTTGGCTCTTTCGTAATATCAAGTTCTCGTTTTTCTAATTTAGAGATACGTAAAACGTTCTCAACCTGCGCATGCATTCTTTTATTTTCATCCCTTATCATTTGAAGATACCTAAAGACTTTGTCTTTATCTTCAATAATTTTAGGATTTCTAATCGCATCAAGTGCTAAATTTATTGTCGCAATTGGAGTTTTAAACTCGTGCGTCATATTATTTATAAAATCTGTTTTGATTTCAGAAATATGTTTCTGACGCAACAATTGATTTAATGCACTTGTGTATGCAACTATTATAATTAATGTAAAAACTATTGATAAAATAGTAATACTTAATAATTCAGATAATAAAAATTTCTTTTTATGAGGAAATGTAACTGACAATTCATATCTGCTATTTCCTTCGTTATCAGTATATATCGGAATATTATAAGTTGCTTCTTTATCGTAGTGAAATCCATCCGATTTAATTTTGGTTGGAACACCACTGCTATAAATTCCAAATTCAAATTTGGTTTTAACTCCGTACTCTTGTAATTCTTTCTTTAAAAGCTTAGAAAGTTTATCTTTAGTAATTCTTCCTTCAATTGGAGTTAAGGACGCAATATCTTTATACTGAATTTGCTGCTGAACTTTATTTAAAATATCTAAACTTCCTGATTTTTCAATTGTAAGATCCGGTATAATACTTTGACCTAAATTGTTATTATCAATTCCGTTATTATTATTATAAACTTCGGTTACTCTTTTAGAGCTAAAATTCTTAAATCGCTCACTGCTGAATTTTTTATTAAAAAACGATCCGCTTATATCGTAATCTTCAGAAGTCAGTGTATTAGAATAAACAATTGTTTTATTTGTTTTTGCATTTCTCTGCACATAAAACACTTGAAGTAAGTCCTCTTTTTTGGGAATTTTACCTGTGCTGTCTTTTATGCGGTTGTATTTATCGTAAAAACTGTATTCTTCCTGCTGTTCAAGTTTGTCTGCTACATTTCCGATAACTTGGGTAACGTGGTATTTAAACTGCTCTTCATTATTTTTAAATGAAGAGTTAAACCAAAATACCTGCACTAGAATTATCCCTATTAAGGACAAACTCATCAGTAAAACAAGTATTCTAAAAAATAATTTATTCATCGAAACAAAATTAATATTTTAACAATATACTAAATAATACATTAACCAAATATTAACATTTAAGACTGTTTTTGTTTTATTTTCAAAATTTTAAGAATTTCAACTACTTCTTCTTTAGCAATTTTAAGATTACTGTTATTAATAACAAAATTGCTCAAAGAAATTCGTTTTTTATCATCCCACTGCATTTTCATTCGGCTTAAAACGTGTTCGCGTGTTGTGTTATCACGTTTCATCACTCTTTCAATTCTTACTTCTTCTGGAGCAGTAACGGTAACTATATAATCAAATTCTTTGTATTTCCCGCTTTCAAATAAAATGGCAGCTTCGTAAACTACAAAAGCTTCCTCTTTATTTTGAGACAGCCAAAATTGAAAATCCTTTTTTACTGCCGGATGTACAATCGAATTTAAAACTGTTAATTTATCTGCATCATTAAAAACAATATCAGCTAATTTTGCCCGGTTTAAAACATTATTTTCAAAGAGCGATTCTCCAAAAGCATTTTTTATTTCAGCAATAATTTCTGCTGACTGCATTATCTTTTTAGCTTCATCATCTGCGATGTAAACAGGAATTCCCATTTCCTTAAAAAAAGCAGTGATTGTTGTTTTACCGCTTCCTATTCCGCCGGTTAAGCCGATAATTTTTGTCATATTATATCTTAAAAAACATACGAGGAAAAGCTTCTTGTGGTTTCTTCTTTAATAAAATAACTTTTACAAAAGATTCCAAAAATCCTGTTCCGTAACCGTAAAATTGTTTCCAAACAGCAATAACCGATAAATACCCAATTTTAATACTTTTATTTTGAATACTTGCTGTAAGAAAAATAATAACGAAATATACAAAATATAATTGTAATAAAATATCAATATTGAAAATTAATAGTAAAAAAGCTATCAATAAACCTATGATAAATACGGTTGGAAAGAAAAAAGTAAGCTTATTATGTTCTGGATACCAACTGTTTAATATTGGTCTGGCGATACCGAATTTTTTTACCTGAATAGAGAATTTTTCCCAGTCAATTCTACGTTTGTGGTACACAAAAGCCTCAGAAAACAGTCTGGTTTCAAATCCTAAATTCCATAAACGGATCGATAAGTCGGGATCTTCGCCGGGATGAATGTTTCCAAAACCTTTTGAAGCTTCAAAAGCTTTCTTCGAAATCCCCATATTAAAGCTTCTTGGCTGGAACTTATTAATCTTTTCAGAACCACCGCGAATACCTCCTGTAGTAAGAAAAGAGGTCATAGCAAAATTGATTGCTTTTTGAATACTAGAAAAGCTTTTCAAGGCTTTATCAGGACCTCCAAAACAGTCTACATATTTTTCATCTAAAGCTTTACGAACTTCAGTTAAATAGTTTGGAGGAATAATACAATCTGAATCAAAAATGATAAAATAATCCCCTCTCGCCTTCTGCATTCCAAAATTTCTGGAGTCGCCGGGACCAGAATTTGGTTTAAAATAATATGAGATATTCAATTTCCCATCATAGTTCATTACAACATCTTTACAAGGAATAGATGATCCGTCTTCAACCAGAACAATTTCAAAAGGTTCGTTGTAATCAGATTTTGTAAGACTTTCTAAAAGTTCGTCAACTTCGTCCGGTCGATTATACACGGGTATAATTAAAGAAAAAATCATAGTGGGAATGCGGTTTTAAGTGGAATATTCTAAACTTTAAAAATTTGAGCAAAGATAGGTTATATTCATAAAAAAACCACCAACTTTTGGTTGATGGTTTTTGTTGTAAGATTTATGTTTTTATTTGATACTGTCAATATTAACTACTTCATTAGCTTCTGCTTTGTAGTCAACTCCGTCAAATTCAAATCCAAATAAATTTAAGAAATCATTTCTATAACCTGCTAAGTCTCCAATAGCCGGTAACGTTTCTGTTGTAGCTTCTTTCCAAAGTTCAGCCACTTTTGCCTGAACATCGTCACGCATTTCCCAGTCGTCAATTCTAATTCTTCCTTTTTCATCAACAGGAACTTCAGAACCGTTGTATAATCTATCCTGGAATAAACGCTGAATCTGCTCGATACATCCTTCGTGAATACCTTCTTCTTTCATGATTTTATATAAAAGAGAAATATATAACGGAATAACCGGAATTGCAGAACTTGCTTGTGTTACTAATGCTTTGTTTACAGAAACATAAGCTTTTCCACCAATAGATTTTAAGTTATCTGTAATAGTGAATGCAGTAGCTTCTAAATGGTCTTTTGCACGACCAATTGTTCCTTTACGGTAAACTGCTTCTGTTAATGCTGGCCCAATATAAGAATAAGCTACTGTTGCAGCACCTTCTGCTAATAAATTTTCATTTTTTAAAGCATCGATCCACATTGCCCAGTCTTCACCTCCCATTACAGCAACTGTGTTTTCAATATCTTCCTCATTTGCAGGAGCGATTGAAACCTCAGTTACATTTCCTGTATGAAAGTCAACTGTTTTGTTTGTAAATGTTTGTCCAATTGGTTTTAAAACCGAACGGTGTAAAACTCCTGTATTAGGGTTTGTACGTACTGGAGAAGCTAAACTGTAAATTACAAGATCTACTTGTCCTAAATCAGCTTTTATTAAATCTAAAGTTTCTCTTTTTATTTCGTTTGAAAAAGCATCTCCGTTGATACTTTTTGCATATAGACCTGCTTTGTGAGCTTCTGCTTCAAAAGCTGCAGAATTGTACCATCCTGGTGAAGCTGTTTTTCCTTCAACTGGTGGTTTTTCGAAAAATACTCCAATTGTAGCAGCATCAGATCCGAAAGCACTTGTGATTCTTGAAGCTAATCCGAAACCTGTTGAAGCACCAATAACTAATACTTTTTTTGCTCCGGCAATTGCACCTTTTGATTTGATATATTCAATTTGATTTTTAACGTTTTGCTCAGCTCCCTTTGGGTGGGCAGTCAAACAAATAAATCCTCTCATTCTAGGTTCTATAATCATACTCTTTTTATTTACTCATAAATTAATCATTATCAAGATAAATGACAACTTATGCCTGTTTTGTTTAATTATTTTTCGATGACAAATATAAAGTATTTCTTTAGTTCAACAAGGCTTTGGCGTGATTTAAAGCCGAATCTGAAACGACTGCTCCTGATAACATTTGAGCAATTTCTATAACTCTTTCGTCCTGAGACAGTAACTTTAATTCTGATTGTGTATGATCGCCTACTGTTGCTTTAGAAACTTTAAAGTGCGAATCGCCTTTTGCCGCAATCTGCGGTAAATGTGTGATGGCAAAAATCTGCATTTTAGCACTCATTTCTTTCATAATCTCTCCCATTCTAATGGCAATTTCTCCCGAAACTCCGGTATCAATTTCATCAAAAATTAAGGTTGGTAATTTTGAATACTGCGCTAAAATTGCTTTTACTGCCAGCATAATACGTGACATTTCCCCACCTGAAGCTACTTTTTTCAACAAACCAAAATCAGTTCCTTTATTGGCAGAAAACAAGAACTGTAATTCGTCTTTTCCGTTTTGAAAATAAGTTTCAGATGGTAAAAGTTCCATATTAAAACGAACATTTGGCATTCCTAATGTTTCTAAAATCGATATTAACTGATTGGATAAAACCGGAATAGCATTTATTCTATTTTGATGAATTGTTGTTGCAAAAGCATCTAATTCATTTGCTTTTTGTTCAATTGATTTAGATAAGGTTTCGATTTCTTCTTCGATATTATCTAATTCTAAAAGTGTATTTCCTAAATCTGCCTGAATTTGAAGCAATTCGTCTACAGAATTAACATGGTGTTTCTTTTGCAGATTAAAAATTAACTGCAGTTTTTGACTTACTAATTCTAATTGTTCCGGATCGTTTAATAATTTTTCAGAAGCGTTTTGCAATTCTTTTGAAACATCATCAAATTCAATTGAAATACTGGTGATTCGTTCAAAAAAGTTTTGATATTCTGCTGAAAACGGAGCAATCTTTTGCAGCGCGTTTTTAATTTCATTAAGATTATGAAATACACCAAATTGTTCTTCGTTTGCAATTACAAGCGATTTATCAATTGATTCTTTGATAATTTCAACATTATTCAGTTTTTCAAAATCAGCTTCTAATTCTGCTTGTTCTCCAGATTTTAATTTAGCCGAAACCAATTCATTCAATAAAAAAGTATTGTACTCCTGCTCTTTTCCTGAATCGCTTTGTTTTTTTAGTAAAGCATTTAATTTTGATTTCTCTGATTTATAAACTTTTAATAGATTTTGATACGTTAGAATTGTATCAAAATTATCAGCAATAGCATCAATTATTTTGAATTGAACCGTTTCATCAGACAATTCCTGAGTTTGCTGCTGCGAATGTATATCTATTAAAAAAAGACTCAAATCCTGCAATTCCTGAAGATTTACGGGACTATCGTTTATAAAAGCTCTTGATTTTCCCGAAGGTAAAATTTCACGTCTAATTATGGTTTCATCTTCATAATCGAGATCATTTTCTGCAAAAAAATCTTTTAAGTTGTATTTAGAAATTTCAAAATGTGCTTCAATAACACATTTTTCTTCTTTGTTTTTTAATGAAGTTAAATCTGCTCTTTTTCCTAAAACGAGTCCAATCGCACCTAATATAATCGATTTTCCTGCTCCTGTTTCACCAGTAATTATAGAAAAACCTTTTGAAAAATCAATAGAAAGCTTTTCAATCAGAGCATAATTTTTAATCGATAGTGAAGTTATCATAAAGGGAAATTATAAAAATAAAGTGCTACGAAGAAAGGAAAAAAAATTAAGTTATTAAAACTTAATTTGTGACCATTTTGAATTATTTAAAGGCGAAACTCTATTCAAAATATCGGTTAAGTCCGTAACAGGAATACTTGGGCCGCCAGAAAAAACAGAAACTATTTCATCTGATTTTGCGTCAAAAAATACGCGGGTTAAAAATGCATTTGGCCTAACTGAATTTACTTTTCCAATTAGTATTAAAGAAGATTTTACTTTTTCTTTTGCTCCTTTTAAATCATTACTCATGGTATCTAAACCTGTGTGATATAAAAAGGTTGTCTGACGTAAATCAGCATACATAGGAGAAAGCATATCGGTTATTAAATAATAACGGTTTTGAAGCCCGTCTGTCTGGCTCCATCCTCTAAAGCCACCTTGCTGAGCAACGCTTGCAATGTTTTGAGCTGTTTCAAAATATTGATTTCCGGCACCGCTTTGAAACGTATCAGCATCCATACCCAAAATTATGTAGCTGTAAAAAGATACTACAGATACTAAATTTGATTCGAAAACAGTTGGATTAAACAATAATGGTTCGTATTCTGTGTATCTAAAATTAAAGTCTTTGTCATTAAAATTCAGAACAGGCGAAGAATAAGTTGAATTGTAAATTAATCTTGAAGACTGTACCTGAATAGTTCCTGTAAACTGATCAGAACTATAAGATGACAATGTGATGTACATTGAGCAATTAATTCTTTCATGCTGCTTTAAGGCAGATCCAGTTCCTGTCCAGTCTGTTTTGTTTACAAATTCAGATAAAGAAGTCTGCAGCGTTTTAAAAACCTGCTGATTTGGTGTAGGAAGCCTTTCAGTATTGATAGTTACTGTACAATTTAGCTGCTGCGCCTGAGTAAAGCCAAAAATAAAAAATACGAAAAGTGTAACTATTTTGTTCATACAAATACAATTTTATTAGTAGCAAAAATAGAACAACTATTCTTACTTTTTATAAAATATTTTAAATCTTTATGATTTTGAAAAATGTGAAATCACTTTGTTTAAAATATCGACTGCTACAAATTCTTTCGATTTTAATTCCATTGGCTCGATATTAAAGTTTTTATCAATAAATGTTACTTTATTGGTTTCTTTTTTAAAACCGGCACCTTCATCCTGTAAAGAATTTAGAACTATCAAATCTAAGTTTTTTTTCTGGATTTTCAGCTTAGCATTTTCAATTTCATTTTCTGTTTCAAGGGCAAAACCTATTAAAAACTGATTTTTTTTAATAGCTCCTAAAGAGGATAAGATATCTTTTGTTTTCTCTAATTCAATCGAAAACTCACTTGCATTTTTCTTAATCTTTTGTAACGCAACCTCTTTTGGTTTGTAATCTGCTACGGCTGCTGCTGCGATTGCTGCATCAGAATCATCAAAATGTTTGTGGCAGGCATCGTACATTTCCTGTGCCGACATTACATTTATAACTTCAATCGAAGGATTTTTAGTTTTATAATGTGTTGGCCCTGAAACTAAAACAACCTGCGCTCCAAGATTTGCTGCTGCATTTGCAATATCAAATCCCATTTTTCCAGAAGAATGATTTCCTATAAAACGTACGGGATCTATTGCTTCGTATGTTGGACCTGCAGTTATTAGTATTTTTTTTCCTTTAAGGGGTAATTTGCTTTCTAAATCTGCTTCAAGAAAAGCTATAATGTTTTCTGGTTCAGCCATTCGGCCTTCTCCAGATAAACCGCTTGCTAATTCACCTTTTTCAGCAGGAATAATAATGTTTCCAAATTGCTTTAAAGCATTGAAACTAGAAATTGTAGACGGATGTTTGTACATATCCAAGTCCATTGCGGGAGCAAAATAAACAGGACATTTAGCCGATAAGTATGTAGCAATTAAAAGATTATCGCAATTTCCTGTTGCCATTTTAGACATTGTATTTGCTGTTGCAGGAGCTATCAGCATCAAATCTGCCCAAAGGCCTAATTCAACGTGATTATTCCATACAGCATCTTCATTGTCGTCGTTAAAGAAACTGGAATGTACAGGATTTTTTGATAAGGTAGATAACGTAAGTGGCGTTACAAAATCCTTAGAAGCAGGTGTCATTATCACTTGGACATGTGCACCTGCTTTTATAAAAAGTCGTACTAATGAGGCTGTTTTATACGCTGCAATTCCACCGGAAACTCCCAGTAAAATCTTTTTTCCGTTTAAAACTGACATTTATACTATATTATTTGTTTGAACCTCTGTGGTAAGTTTTTCCGTCTAACCATTCCTGAACAGCTAAAGCGTGTGGTTTTGGTAATTTTTCGTAAAATTTAGAAACTTCAATTTGTTCTTTATTTTCAAAAACTTCTTCAAGACTGTCATTGTAAGTAGCAAACTCTTCTAATTTCTCAGTTAATTCTTTTTTGATTTCAGAATTAATCTGGTTTGCTCTTTTAGCCATAATGGTAATTGCTTCATACACATTTCCTGTTGGCTCTTCAATAACTGTTTTATTGTAAGTTATTGTGTTAACAGGAGCATTCGTCTTTTTTAAATCCATGACTTATTTTTATTTAGTATATTTTTGTAAATCCGTTTCAACTCTGGCATTCATTTCGTCTGCCTCTTTTTTATATTTTGTATCGCTTTTGTACTTGATTAAGTTTGCATAAGCTGTTTTTGCAATATTTAAACGTTCTTCCATTTTTGAAGGAACACTGTTTATTGCTAACTTATATGCTGAATCATATTTGTAAAACAAAGCGTCTTCTTTAAAAGGAGTCCCTGGAAAATCAGCTATAAAATTATCAAAAGCTACAAGAGCTGATTTATAATCTGAAATCGTGTTGTATCCTTTAGCATTTTCGTATGCTTTTTTCTCTAATTTTCCATTTAAAACCTGTACCGTTTTATTTGCTTCAGGTATATATTCTGAATTTGGATAATTATCAATAAATGCTTGTAATTTTTCTAAAGCTTTTACGGTATCAGCCTGATCTAAACTGTAAACCGGAGATAATTTTGAATAACTGTAAGCTCCTAAATAAGCACATTCCTGTACTTTTTCGCTTCGCGGATATCCTGAAACAAAACTTTCAAACTGATATCCTGCCAAATAATATTGTTTTGTTTTGTAATAAGACTGTGAAAACATATAAAAAAGTTTTTCAGCCTGAGGTTTACCTCTATATGTTGGCGCTAATTGTTCAAAAAGACGAATGGCTTTATTATACTTGCCTGCTTCGTACATTTTTGTCGCCACTTCGAACTTTGCTGCAACATCTTCATTTTTTAATGCCTTTTGGTAATCACTACAAGAACAAAAAAGGGCTACAACAATTAATAGAGATACTATTTTTTTCATTTATTTACTTTTATTATGATTTTCTTAGACATTATGCCAAAGTAAAAATCACACCGAAGCTTTCGGGTGCAAATTTAGTCATTAATTTAGCGACTGCAAAATAATTTTTTAGTATCTTATAATACTAACACTTTAACAATTATTTAATGCTATTTTTTACAAACTCATTTAATCTTGCTGCTAAAGCGTCATCTACAGAAACCAAAGGTAAACGTACCACATTTTCAGCAATACCAAGGGCTTGAAAGATTTGTTTTATTCCGGCAGGGTTTCCTTGTTCGAAAATCATATCGATACAATCTGCTAAAAAGTATTGTGTTTTAAACGCTTCAACGGCTTTTTTATTCAATCCTAAGCGTATCATTTCTGAAAATTCTTTTGGAAAACCTTGTCCAATTACTGAAATTACACCTGCTCCACCTGCTAAAACGATAGGTAAAGCAATCATATCATCTCCAGAAATTACCAGAAAATCTTTTGGAGCATCTTTTATAAGTTTTAATGCCTGGGCCATGTCTCCTGCCGCTTCTTTTATAGCTACGATATTTTTAAAATCGTTTGCTAAACGAACCACAGTTGCCGGAAGCATATTGCTTGATGTTCTTGCAGGAACATTATATAGTATTACAGGAATTGGAGATGCTTCTGCAATTGCTTTAAAGTGCTGGTAAATTCCTTCCTGTGTTGGTTTATTATAATAGGGTGAAACTGAAAGTATGGCTTCAAAAGCAGAAAAATCTCTTGTTTTTAATTCTTCAACAATCTGCATGGTATTATTTCCTCCAACTCCAAGAACTAATGGCAGTCTTCCTTTATTAACATCAATTACGGTGCTGATAACTAACTCTTTTTCTTCTGATGTTAAGGTAGCATTTTCTGCTGTTGTTCCCATAACAACAAGATATTCAACTCCTCCGTCAATCGAAAAGTTAACGACACGCTGCAACGCTTCGATATCTACTGAAAAGTCTTTTTTAAATGGGGTTACAAGCGCAACACCAGTTCCTATTAATGATTGCATATTTTGATTTATAATTTTATTTTATACTTTTTAAATACTTAAACAATTCTGTAATGAAAAGTTTATACTCTTCCATTGTAGTACTAATCATCCAGCGATTTAATTTATCATCGACAGAAGAAAACCCTACTTTAAATTTTGCTTTTGACTTGCTTGTGATCATCATTAAAATGGGAGTTTCCTCTTCATAATAACTAATCAAAAGATCAAATTCTGTATCTGTAAATTCATTTAAAAAATCTTCTGTAACCTGCCCTTTCCAATCGATATGTTTTTTACCGAAAGTTGGTCTTGAGTACTCTTTTTTCTTGTCGAATTTACGTCTGTACGCAGCAATTTTTATGTTTCCCGGAGCAATTCCATTCGATTCAAGTTCTTTTATTAACTCTTTTGAATTTCTAAAATTACTCTCATCAACCAGCAAACCAATGGTTTGTATATTGCTTGTAAAAACCTCGTTTTTGATAGTATTCAAGTTATTTTTTAATGATTTTTTTACAAAAAATTCTCTTATATAATCTAAAAACATAGTACTTTTACGAATTACAAAATTAATTATTTAAGCCGCATTTAAAATGGTAAAACTAAAAAAGTATAACCGATTTTTAAAACTTTTTGTTATATTCTTAACACTAACTACAATATTTTCTTGCAGCCCCAAGAATTATAATTTAACGAAGATAGAAGGAAAACAGATTCCAGTTGCAGAAAATAGTGCACAAACTCCAGAAATTGAGAATTTTATTAAACCTTATCGCGATAGAATTAATAAGGATTTAGACAGCGTTTTGGCATATTGTCCTGAAACTCTTGATAAAAGTACAGGAAAATGGCAGACTCCTATTGGAAATTTATTAGCCGATGTCTGCTTAGAAAGAGGTAATAAAGTTTTTAAAATGCGTGAAAATAAAAGTATTGATATCTGCTTTTTAAATCATGGCGGTATCAGAGCGATTTTACCTAAAGGAAATGTTACGACGAGATCTGCTTTTGAAATTATGCCTTTTGAAAATAATATGGTTGTTCTGGCTTTAAAAGGGGAACAAATTTTAGAAATAACGTCTTATATTATAAAAGAAAAAAAACCGCATCCTTTGTCTGGAATGACTTTTACTATTGCAAAAGATAATACGGCAAAAAATATCCTGGTGCAGGGAAAACCGCTTGATGTAAATAAAACATATTATGTTGCTACAAATGATTATTTGGCAAATGGCGGCGATAACATGAGTTTCTTTGCAAAAAATATTCAGAAATATGATTTGAATTACAAACTTCGAAATGTTTTAATTGATTATTTCAAGGAAGTTGATACAATCCCGGTTCCTAAAGATATTCGTATTACAGAAGAGTAAAAAAAGTTTGCCACGAATTGCACGAATTTACACGAATTATTTTTTTGATAGTTTAAAATTTGTGGCCGAAAAAATCACCAAAATATAAAGTTCCCCGCAAAAAATATACAAAATGAAAAGAAGAGAATTTATCGAAAAAACAGCTGCAAGTACTGCCTTATTAAGTTTAGGATTGTCGTTGAGCAGTTTTGGCACTGACGATATAAAACACTTAACTATTCTGCATACAAACGATGTTCACAGTCATATAGATCCGTTTCCGGCTGATGATCCGCGTAACCCAAATAAAGGCGGCGTGTCTCGTCGTGCGGCGCTTATTGAAACGATTCGCAGGGAAAATCCAAATGTTCTTTTGTTAGATGCGGGTGATATTTTTCAGGGAACTCCGTATTTTAATTATTATGGTGGTGAATTAGAATTCAAGCTGATGAGTATGATGAAATATGATGCTTCTACTATTGGAAATCATGATTTCGACAATGGTCTTGATGGTTTGTATGCTCAAATGCCTCATGCTACTTTTGAATTTATAAATTCTAATTACGATTTTAAAAATACCGTAATGAACGGTTTGGTGAAACCGTATAAAATCTTCAATAAAAACGGAATTAAGGTTGGTGTTTTTGGTGTGGGAATTGAACTTCAGGGTTTGGTTGATAAACAACTTTATAAAGAAACTGTTTATAATGATCCTGTTGAAGCTGCTCAGGATATGACACGTTTATTAAAACAGGAAGAAAAATGCGATTTAGTAATTTGTCTTTCGCATCTTGGTTATAAATATAAAGATGAGCCTTCGAAAATTTCTGATTTAAAATTTGCGGAACTTACGCAGGATATTGATTTAATTATTGGCGGACATACGCACACTTTTCTTGACAAACCAACTATTGTAAAAAACAAAGCCGGAAAAGAGGTATTGGTTAATCAGGTTGGCTGTTACGGAATCAATTTAGGCCGTATCGATTTTTATTTTGATAAGGATAAAGCGCACAGTAATCAAGCAACATCAATTATTGTATAAAGCTCTTTTATGCATTTTTATTTTTTCGAGGAAATATTCGACCATAAAGTAGTAGGCTAAAATTTGTGTTATATCACGAATTAAAACTAAAACTACGGAGTGTGAAAAGTATTCGTTGAAGATGTAGAATATATCTGAAAATATATAACTAACTGCCATTAATGACATTAATAGGGTTATAAATGTGCCTTTTGTAATATAACTTACAAAAGAGAAATAGCTTATATAGCTCAGAATTATTCCGTAAATAATATAGATATAATCGAACTTTTTAGTGTTGTCAAATTTCATACTGAGTACTGAAATAAGCAGGTAAACAATAAAAATTATAACTAAGGATATTGGTAAAATATCCTTTTTTTGCAGTTTAATTTTTTCGTGTTCTACTATAAAAAGCTTCATGATTAGGGCGTAGACAACAAGAAAACTTAATACGGCTCCAATTTCTGAAACCTCAACATCCATAAGGTCGAAAACCTGGCCTATAAAGCAAAATACAAAAATAAAGCTTTCTGTTTTCTTGATTTTGAATTCACTGCTTATTAAAAAATAAATGAAAATGGCAGGCAGCACTATTGCCTTTGCATAAATTGCAAGGAAGTCTTGTTCTGTCCAATCAAAAATAATTGTAAACAGTAACGCCAGGAAGAATAAAATTAACGATGGTTTATTAGCCTTCATTCAGTTTAGTTATAAAATCATCTTCAGATAGTATAGGAATATTCAATTTATTTGCTTTTTCTAATTTAGCCGGCCCCATGTTATCTCCCGCCACGACAAAGTCGGTTTTTGCAGAAATCGAACTTCCTACTTTTCCACCGTTATCCTCAATCGTCTTTTTTAAATCGTCTCTCGAAAATTGGCTGAAAACTCCTGAAACAACAAAAGTTTTTCCAATAAATTTCTCGGTAGCATTTGGGTTTATTCTTTCTACGGTTTCAAATTGAACTCCATAACTTTTAAGACGTTCAATTATGATTTTATTTTCTTCGTTTTCAAAAAATTCTATTACGCTTTTGGCAATTCTTTCTCCAATTTCATCTACTAAAATTAAATCCATTAAAGAGGCCTGGCTTAAAGCGTCGATATTTTTATAATGTTTGGCCAGTTTTTTGGCTACGGTTTCTCCAACAAAACGAATTCCGAGTGCAAACAGTACGCTTTCAAATGGAATTTCTTTTGATTTTTCTACTCCTTTTACCAAATTTTCGGCTGATTTTTGCGCCATTCTTTCCAGATGCAAAATATCTTCGACTTTCAATTCGTATAAATCGGCATAATTGTGAACTAAATTATTTTTGAAGAGCAGCGCTACTGTTTCTCCGCCAAGTCCTTCGATATCCATTGCTTTTCTCGAAATATAATGCTGTACTCTTCCGATAATCTGCGGAGGACAGCCGTAAAAATTCGGGCAATAATGGTTTGCTTCTCCGGCATTTCGAACCAATTCGGTCTGACATTCCGGACAATGCGTTATGTAGTGTGTTATTTCTGAATTTTCTGGGCGTTTCTCTAAATCTACAGCAATAATTTTTGGGATAATTTCTCCTCCTTTTTCAACAAAAACGGTATCATTTATTCTGATATCCAGTTTTTCAATTTGGTCTGCATTATGAAGAGAGGCTCTTTTTACAATGGTTCCGGCCAATTGAACTGGCTCCAAATTGGCCACGGGAGTAATGGCTCCTGTGCGCCCAACTTGATAAGATATTGATTTTAATTTGGTTGAAACCTGCTCTGATTTAAATTTGTATGCGATTGCCCAGCGTGGTGATTTTGCTGTATAGCCTAATTCTTCCTGAGAATGTATGCTGTTTACTTTGATTACAACACCGTCTGTTTCATAAGGTAATTGATGACGGTGCACATCCCAATAGTCAATAAAGTCGAAAACTTCCTGCATGTTATTGACTAACTTGGCTTCGTTTGGAACTTTGAATCCCCATTTTCTGGCTGATTCTAATCCTTCGTATTGGGTTTTAAACGGAAGGTTATTTCCTGTTACAAAATACAGTAAACATTCCAGCGGACGTTTCGCAACTTCGGCACTATCTTGTAATTTTAAACTTCCTGATGCTGTATTTCTTGGGTTTGAGTATGGAGTTTCGCCAATTTCGATCAATTCCTGATTCATTTTTTCGAATCCTGCATGCGGAAGAATAATTTCTCCTCGAATGTCAAATTTTTCAGGGTAATCTCCTTTTAATTTGATTGGAATTGATTTGATTGTTTTGATGTTATTGGTCACCTCATCTCCCTGAAAACCGTCACCGCGTGTTAACGCCTGAACTAATTTTCCGTTTTCATAAGAGATACTGATTGAAGCTCCGTCGTATTTTAATTCGCAGGTATATTGCAGGTCAACATTTCCCAAAACGCGCTGAATTCTGTTTTCCCAATCGATTAAATCTTCTTTTGAATACGAATTATCAAGAGAATACATTCTGTATTGGTGCGCAATGGTTTTGAAGTTTTTTGTTACGGCTCCGCCTACTCTTTGGGTTGGCGAATCTTCATCAAAAAACTCTGGATTTTTATTTTCTAAATCCTGAAGCTGCTTTAGTTTAATATCGAAATCGTAATCAGAAATTGTGGCATTATCCAACACGTAGTAATTGTAATTGTGTTGATTAAGTTCGTCTCTTAAGGTTTGAATGGTTTCCTGAATACTCATAAAATGCTAAAATAATGCTGATTTTGATTTGAAAATAAATGTATATCAAAATTAGGATTATTTTTGTTCATACAACATTAAACACAAAAGTTTTATAAAAATCAAAAATCAGGCTGCAAAAATTTGCGGCCTGATTTTCTCCTTGTCCATTATTCTTAAAAAAGAATTTTAAAAAACCAACTTCCAAATGGTTTCTACGTTCTATATCTTAAAATCTGATTATCAATAAATTAGATCGAAAATATAGTACTATTTTTGAATAATGATGAAATCGGAGCGTCTGTTTAACAAATGTTCTTCTTCAGTACATTTCACTCCATTTTTGCATTTATTGATTAAACGACTTTCGCCGTAACCAATGGCACTTTCGATTCTTGAAGCGTCAATTCCCTGCGAGATAATATAATCTCTTGTTGATTTTGCTCTGTTATCTGAAAGTTTTAAGTTATAAGCATCTTTCCCTCTTGAGTCTGTGTGTGATTCAATTTTGATTCTGATGTTTGGAAATTTTTGCATAATGAAAACTACTTTTGTCAATTCTTCGACTGCCAAAGGTGTAATGTCGTATTTGTCATAATCAAAATAAATTGGGTTAACATCTACTTTTTCAACACCTTTCTTTTTTACCACTAAATCGTCATAATTGCTAAGTTCAAAATTGATATTTGGAATTTCGCCTTCATTTTCTTTTGTAGTTTCTACGGTTTTTTCGTCGCTGCTGTAATTTGGTTTGGCAGCAATCATATTAACCACTTTATTACACGGAACAACAATGGCGTATTTTCCTTCGTAGTTTGTTTTGGTTTCGCCTAAAACTTCTTTAAAAGAATTGTAAGCCATAACGGTAACATCTGATAATGGAAGTTTTGATTTTCTATCAACGGCAATTCCCGAAATACTTTGGTTACAAACCGGTTTTCCTTTTACAAAAGAATAAATATCATCGTCGCCTTTTCCTCCTGCTCTGTTTGAGGAAACGTAACCGTAACTGTCTGACTTATCTACGATATAAGCAAAATCATCTTTATTACTGTTTATTGGAGCGCCAAGATTTCTTGGTGTTGTAAAAGTTCCGTCTGATAAAAATTTACTTTCGTAAACATCTAAATCTCCTAAACCATAATGTCCATCTGAAGAAAAATAAAGCATTCCGTTTCTGTAATAAGGAAAAAGGTCATTACCAATTGTATTGATTTTTGGTCCCAGATTTAACGGTGTACTCATTGTTCCGTCATCTGAAATTTTTACTACATACAAATCCGTTTCACCAAATCCGCCCGGCATATCTGATGCGAAGAAAAGCCATTTTCCGTCATCGCTTAAAGAAGGATGTCCTACAGAATAATCATCGCTGCTAAAGAATACGTTTTGCGGATTTTCTAATTTATTATCTACAACATCTCCTCTAACAATTTGAAAATTATTGACTTTATCGCCATCAACAACTAATTTGTTTTTCTTTAAAATGTTAGTGGTATAATAAATTGTTTTTCCTGCTGCATCAAATGTGGCTGTTGCTTCGTGATATTTACTCATTACGTTTGGAATGAATAAACTTTCGTTGAAGAGGCTTCCATCTGCAGGATTTCTTTCAGAAACATATAAATTCAGGAAGGGCTGATTGTTCCAAGTGTATAGTTTTTCGCTAAACTTGGTTGTGTCTCTTGCCGAAGTAAAGACAATTTTTTCCTGATAAAAAGTGGTTCCAAAATCAGATTTAGTGGTATTGATATCCAGATTTTTAATTTGATACAATGGCTTTGCTTTCGCTAAACTATCCAATTGCTTTTTCTGTGCAACATAACGGTCTATTTCCTTTTGATCTCCTTTTTTGTCCAGATATTCTTTGGTTACTCTATCTGCTTCATCATAATCCATGACTGCTTTCATGGTTTGAATGTATCTTAGATAGTAAATATCAGTTAGATTATTGCCCTGTGCTTCGTATAGTTTTCTATACCATTTTAGGGCATTTCGTGCATCAGAAATAAAATAATACGAGTCTGCGGCATTTTTTAATGTTTGTGTCGACGGACTTTTAATATTTTGTAATATTTCTTCGTAAGCCTTTGATGCATCTGTATATGAATAATTTCTAAACAAAGCATCGGCTTTCTTTAAATTAGTCTTTTGAGCAAAACTAAACGTAATGCTCAAGACTAAACTTAGGATATATAATTTTTTCATATGTTTTGTTTTTAGAAGAATCTAGGAGATTTAATTTTGCTTTGTCCTTTGTTGAATGAATAACGCAAGATGAATTCGTGTGTTCCATCGTTGTATTTATTCAATTGACTTGTGGTGTAATCAAAAGCATAACCTAGATAAAAACTAGGTGTTATTTGAAAACCTGCCAGAATACTTACAGAATCGTCTGTTCTGTATGATCCTCCAATAACAAATTTCTCAGCTATCATAAAATTCGCCGATACATCAGCAGTTAAAGGTGCTCCGCTTACTGCTTTTACTAAAAATGCTGGTTTGAACTTTAAATTTGGGTTCAAATCAAAAACATATCCTCCCATTAAATAATAATGCAAACGATCGTAATCTATTGATTCCTGCACATCATCATAATAGTTGTTTGAAATAAAACTTGGAATAGAGAATCCTAAATACCATTTTTCTGTGTAATAGTAAATTCCGGCTCCTACTGCTAGTTTCATTTGATTGTCTATATTTTGGTTTAGGAGAACATCATTGTTATCGTAATATCTTCCTTTTGACCAATCTATATTTAGCATTCTCATACCTGCTTTTAGTCCAAATGCTAATCTTTTTTCGTACCCAAGAGGTAATGAATAAGAGAAGTTTCCGTCAAGGTATAATTCATTTGAAGGACCAATTTTGTCGTTAACTACACTCAATCCTAAACCGATTTTTTCGTTTGAAAGCGGTCCGTGAATGGAAAACGATTGTGTTTCTGGTGCTCCTGAAATGCCTACCCATTGCGAACGGTGTAAAAGTGTGGCTTCGAGAGTGCCGGTAGACCCGGCATAAGCCGGATTTACCGCCATTGTATTATACATATACTGCGTATATTGAGGATCTTGTTGTGCACTGACACATACTGTAATAAGAGAACATATTAAAATTAAATACGTTTCTAATGGTTTTATATATAGTTTCATAACGATACTTATTTAGTTTAATTAATTAGATGATTAATAGAATGTTATCTCATTATTGATAACCATCCTTTTTTAACCGTTCCATCTCCAATGGTAATCACATAAAAATAAGTACCTGTTGGCAGCATATCTCCTCTATTAACTACTCCGGATACATTTGCAGTTCCGTCCCAATCGTTCTCATAGTGTGCTTTGCTGTACACTAATGCACCATATCTGTTAAAAACTTTTAACTCGTTGTTAGGATGTGTTTCGATACAATCAATTCTAAACAAGTCATTAGCTCCGTCATTATTTGGTGTAAACTCATTGTAAACTGTCAAACAAATTGGCTCAACCGAAGCTGAAGCTGAATTGTTTGTTGCATCGACATCTAAAGGAGTTGAGTTTTCGATAGTAGCAACATTTAAGTAGTTTCCGCTTGAAAGTACTTCTGCAACTATTGTTAACGTTACACTTTGTCCTGCTGGCAGTGTTGGAATTGTCCAAAGTCCTGTTGCCGGATTAAATGTTCCTGTTGATGTATTAGAGCTAACTAAATTATATCCTGTTGGTAATAAATCACTAACAAGTGTGTTTATGAAACCTCCTTCGCCAACATTGTTTACTGTTATTGTAAATGTTACATTGTCACCAAAATTTGGCGTTGGATTATCAACCACATTCGTAATTGTTAAATCAGAACATGTTGCTACAGTTACGTTTAAGAATTTAGTTGTGGTTTCGTCACAAGTATTTGTGTAAGTAACCTCAACTCTTCCCGGTCCAATATCTGACCATGAGATTGTTGCAGATCCGTCTGCAGTTCCTCCGCCAGAAGTGATTGTTCCGTTTGTAACTGACCAAACATAATTTGATTTTCCATTTGCAATTGAATAGGTTACTCCTTGGAAAACACATGGTGTGTCGTCTGTAGTTGTAAGCTGTACTAAAGCATCATTTTCAAAGGCAATTGTAATACCTAATCTTGTCGCGCTTTCACATCCGTTTGTTGTGTTACTAAGTGCGGCAGCGTAATACGTACCTGCTGTGAGCAATGTTCCTGCCGGAAGTGGTGTTCCGCCTGTTGCAGTGGCATAGAAAACAACGTTTGGTTCGTTAACTAAAATGTTAGCTAATGTTGGCAATTTAGATAAACAGAACGTTTGCGTTGTGTTTGGCGTTGTAATGATACCCGGAGTATTTACATTTACTGCAACTGCTAATCTCGCTGGATTTTCACAATTTATAGCACTTGACACAGCTCCATAATATGTTCCTGTTGCTAAAGCTGTTGTAGCTGGAAGTGCTGTTCCGCCTGTAGCAGAAGTATACCAAATCACATTTGCTTCGTTTACCTGAATATTAGCAACTGTTGGTGCATTGATTGAACAGAAATCCTGTGTTGCATCTGTTGTAGTTGGCGTTGGACTCGGATCTGTTACTGTTACTGTAACTTGTAAACGAGTTGAGCTTTCACAACCTGTTGCCGGATCTACAATGTTTCCATAGTAAATACCTGATGTTAAGGCTGTAGTTGCCGGAATTGCTGTTCCACCTGTTGCTGTGCTAAACCAAGTTACATTGCTTTCATTTACCTGAATGCTTGCAATTGTTGGTGATGCTGTTGAACAGAAGCTTTGAGTTGCATTTGTTGTTGTTGGATTAATTGTGTTTCCAACTGTAACTGCAACTAGTAATCTCACGCTGCTTTCGCATCCTGTTACCGGATCCTGAATTACTCCATAATAATTACCTGTTGCTAAAGCTGTTGTAGCTGGAATTGCTGTTCCGCCTGTAGCAGCTGTGTACCAAACTACATTTGGTGCGTTTACCTGAATGTTAGCAACTGTTGGTGCGTTTCCAGAACAGAAAGTCTGTGTAGCATCTGTAGTTGTTGGTGTAGCAGGATCTGTTACACTTACTGCAACTGCTAATCTTACAGTACTTTGACAATTTGTTGCCGGATCTAAAATGGCTGCATAATAAGTTCCATTTGTCAAGGCAGTTGTCGCTGGAATCGCTGTTCCGCCTGTGGCTGTACTGTACCAAACAATGTTTGATTCATTTACCTGAATATTGGCAAAAGTTGGTGCATTAACTAAACAGAAATCCTGAGTGGCATCTGTTGTAGTTGGTGTTCCCGGATCTGTTACACTTACTGCAATTGCTAATCTAACGTTGCTTTCGCAGTTTGTTGTCGGATTTAGAATTGAAGCGTAGTAGTTTCCTGTTGCTAAAGCTGTTGTAGTAGGAATCGCTGTCCCGCCTGTAGCAGCTGTATACCAAACTATTGTGCCTACTGCTGGTGTGTTTACTTGGATATCAGCAACGATTGGCGCATCAATTAAACAGAAGTCTTGTGTAGCATCTGTTGTGGTTGGTGTTCCAGGATCGGTTACACTTACTGCAATTGCTAATCTTACATTGCTCTCGCAATTTGTTGTTGGATTTAGAATTGAAGCGTAGTAAGTTCCAGTTGCTAATGCTGTTGTTGCTGGAACTACTGTTCCGCCTGTGGCAGCTGTATACCAAACTATTGTTCCAACGGCTGGTGTATTTACCTGAATGTTCGCAACTGTCGGTGCATCAATTAAACAGAAATCTTGTGTGGCATCTGTAGTAGTTGGTGTTCCAGGATCTGTTACACTTACGGCTATTGCTAATCTAACATTGCTCTCGCAATTTGTTGTAGCATTTAGAATTGAAGCGTAGTATGTTCCTGTTACTAAAGCTGTTGTTACTGGAACTGCTGTTCCGCCTGTCGCAGCTGTATACCAAACTATTGTACCAACGGCTGGTGTGTTTACCTGAATGTTCGCAACTGTCGGAGCATCAATTAAACAGAAATCTTGTGTTGCATCTGTTGTAGTTGGTGTTCCCGGATCTGTTACACTTACTGCAATTGCTAATCTAACGTTGCTTTCGCAGTTTGTTGTCGGATTTAGAATTGAAGCGTAGTAGTTTCCTGTTGCTAAAGCTGTTGTAGTAGGAATCGCTGTTCCGCCTGTCGCAGCTGTATACCAAACTATTGTTCCTACCGCTGGTGTATTTACCTGAATATTGGCTACTGTCGGAGCATCAATTAAACAGAAGTCTTGTGTAGCATCTGTTGTGGTTGGTGTTCCCGGATCTGTTACACTTACTGCAATGGCTAATCTAACATTGCTCTCGCAATTTATTGTTGGATTTAGAATTGAAGCGTAGTAAGTTCCAGTTGCTAATGCTGTTGTAGTTGGAATCGCTGTTCCGCCTGTGGCAGCTGTGTACCAAACTATTGTACCTACTGCTGGCGTGTTTACCTGAATATTGGCAACCGTAGGAGCATCAATTAAACAGAAGTCTTGTGTCGCATCTGTTGTAGTTGGTGTTCCAGGATCTGTTACACTTATGGCAATCGCTAATCTAACATTGCTTTCGCAGTTTGTTGTTGGATTTAGTATTGAAGCGTAGTATGTTCCTGTTGCTAAAGCTGTTGTTGCTGGAATCGCTGTTCCGCCTGTGGCAGCTGTGTACCAAACTATTGTACCTACTGCTGGTGTATTTACCTGAATATCAGCAACTGTCGGCGCATCAACTAAACAGAAGTCTTGTGTGGCATCTGTAGTTGTCGGTGTACCCGGATCTGTTACACTTACTGCAATGGCTAATCTTACATTGCTCTCGCAGTTTGTTGTAGCATTTAAAATTGAAGCGTAGTAGTTTCCTGTTACTAATGCTGTTGTAGTTGGAATCGCTGTTCCGCCTGTAGCAGCTGTGTACCATACGATTGTACCTACTGCTGGAGTGTTTACCTGAATATCGGCAACGGTTGGCGCATCAATTAAACAGAAGTCTTGTGTTGCATCTGTAGTTGTTGGTGTCCCCGGATCTGTTACGCTTACTGCAACTGCTAATCTAACGTTGCTTTCGCAGTTTGTTGTCGGATTTAAAATTGAAGCATAATAGTTTCCTGTTGCTAAAGCTGTTGTTGCTGGAACTGCTGTTCCGCCTGTAGCAGCTGTATACCAAACTATTGTGCCTACCGCTGGCGTATTTACCTGAATATCGGCAACGGTTGGCGCATCAATTAAACAGAAATCTTGTGTGGCATCTGTTGTAGTTGGTGTTCCCGGATCTGTTACACTTACGGCTATTGCTAATCTAACATTGCTTTCGCAGTTTGTTGTTGGATTTAAAATTGAAGCGTAATAGTTTCCTGTTACCAATGCTGTTGTAGTTGGAATCGCTGTTCCACCTGTTGCAGCTGTATACCAAACTATTGTTCCAACAGCTGGTGTGTTTACCTGAATATTAGCAACGGTTGGTGCATCAATTAAACAGAAATCTTGTGTAGCATCTGTAGTAGTTGGTGTTCCCGGATCAGTAACACTTACTGCAATTGCTAATCTAACATTGCTTTCGCAGTTGGTTGTTGGATTTAGAATTGAAGCGTAATAGTTTCCTGTTACCAATGCTGTTGTAGTAGGAATCGCTGTTCCGCCTGTCGCAGCTGTGTACCAAACTATTGTTCCTACTGCTGGCGTATTTATCTGAATATCGGCAACGGTTGGAGTATCAATTAAACAGAAATCTTGTGTAGCATCTGTTGTCGTTGGTGTTCCAGGATCTGTTACACTAACAGCAATTGCTAATCTAACATTGCTTTCGCAGTTTGTTGTCGGATTTAGAATTGAAGCGTAATATGTTCCTGTTGCTAAAGCTGTTGTTGAAGGAACTGCTGTTCCGCCTGTAGCAGCTGTATACCAAACGATTGTACCTACTGCTGGTGTATTTACCTGAATATCAGCAACGGTTAGTGCATCAATTAAACAGAAGTCTTGTGTGGCATCTGTCGTTGTTGGTGTTCCAGGATCTGTTACACTTACCGCAATTGCTAATCTAACATTGCTTTCGCAGTTTGTTGCTGGATTTAGAATTGAAGCGTAGTAAGTTCCTGTCACTAATGCTGTTGTAGTTGGAATCGCTGTTCCGCCTGTTGCTGCTGTATACCAAACTATTGTTCCAACGGCTGGTGTATTTACCTGAATATCGGCAACGGTTGGCGCATCAACTAAACAGAAATCTTGTGTTGCATCTGTTGTAGTTGGTGTTCCTGGATCTGTTACACTTACTGCAATGGCTAATCTAACATTGCTTTCGCAGTTTGTTGTTGGATTTAGTATTGAAGCATAGTAATTACCTGTTGCTAAAGCTGTTGTTGATGGAATCGCTGTTCCGCCTGTAGCAGCTGTATACCAAACTATTGTGCCAACAGCTGGCGTGTTTACCTGAATATTGGCAACTGTCGGAGCATCAACTAAACAGAAATCTTGTATTGCATCTGTAGTTGTCGGCGTTCCAGGGTCAGTTACGCTTACGGCAATCGCTAATCTAACATTGCTTTCACAGTTTGTTGTCGGATTTAAAATTGAAGCGTAATATGTTCCTGTTGCTAAAGCTGTTGTTGATGGAACTGCTGTTCCGCCTGTAGCAGCTGTATACCAAACTATTGTGCCAACGGCTGGTGTATTTACCTGAATATCGGCAACTGTAGGAGCATCAATTAAACAGAAGTCTTGTGTTGCATCTGTTGTGGTTGGTGTTCCAGGATCGGTTACGCTAACTGCAATGGCTAATCTAACATTACTTTCGCAGTTTGTTGTCGGATTTAGAATTGAAGCGTAGTAATTTCCTGTTACTAATGTTGTTGTAGCTGGAATCGCTGTTCCTCCTGTAGCAGCTGTGTACCAAACTATTGTGCCAACGGCTGGCGTATTTACCTGAATGTTGGCAACTGTAGGCGCATCAACTAAACAAAAATCTTGTGTTGCATCTGTAGTTGTCGGTGTACCCGGATCAGTTACGCTTACAGCAACAGCTAATCTTACAGCACTTTCACAATTTGTTGTTCCGTTAAAAATTGATGCATAATAAGTACCAGTAGTCAAAGCTGTTGTAGAAGCGATTGCTGTTCCGCCTGTTATGGCAGTATACCAAACTATTGTTCCAACGGCTGGTGTGTTTACCTTAATATCAGCAACTGTAGGAGCATCAATTAAACAGAAGTCTTGTGTTGCATCTGTAGTTGTTGGTGTTCCAGGATCTGTTACACTAACGGCAATCGCTAATCTAACATTGCTTTCGCAGTTTGTTGTTGGATTTAGAATTGAAGCGTAGTAGTTTCCTGTTGCTAATGCTGTTGTAGTTGGAATCGCTGTTCCGCCTGTAGCAGCTGTATACCAAACTATTGTTCCAACAGCTGGTGTATTTACCTGAATGTCTGCAACGGTTGGCGCATCAACTAAACAAAAATCTTGTGTCGTATCTGTCGTGGTTGGTGTTCCCGGATCTGTTACACTTACTGCAATGGCTAACCTTACATTGCTCTCGCAGTTTGTTGTTCCATTTAAAATTGAAGCGTAATAGTTTCCTGTTACTAATGCTGTTGTAGTTGGAATCGCTGTTCCGCCTGTGGCAGCTGTATACCAAACTATGGTTCCTATCGCTGGTGTGTTAACCTGAATGTCGGCAACAGTTGGCGCATCAACTAAACAGAAATCTTGTGTTGCATCTGTTGTAGTTGGTGTTCCTGGATCAGTTACACTTACTGCAACTGCTAATCTTACGCTGCTTTCACAACCTGTAATAGCATCTGTTGCAGCTCCATAATAAGTTCCTGTTGTTAATGCTGTTGTAGATGGAATCGCTATTCCGCCTGTTGAAACATTATACCAAACTACATTTGATTCATTTACCTGAATACTTGCAATTGTTGGCGCATCAACTAAACAGAAATCTTGTGTAGCATCTGTGGTTGTCGGTGTATTTGGATCACTTATGATAATTACGGCATCTTGTAATGTTCCTGCAAGATTTTCACAAGTATTATCGCTGGCAACTGCCACATGATAAGTAATTGGGCTCATTGCTTTTGTCAATCCTACAGCTGTTAAAACACCTGCAGCATTGATTGTATAAGTAACTCCTGCTATAACTGAACCGTTTGTTATAGGCTGTGTTCTGGCTGCATCTAAATACCAGGTAAATACCGGATTTGTTAATGTTGGTGCAGTTGGAGTTAATGATGCTGGCACACTGTGACAAACTGTTAAATCATCAACTAAAATATCATTGACTGTTGAAGGAGGCAGAATTGTAAATGTAATTTGTTTTCTGTCTGCAACTGCAGTTTCACAAAATTGATCTCCGCTAACCCCTACATAATAAGTATAAGTTCCCGGAGCTAATCCGTTAACGATTAACTGTGCCGTTGTTTCTCCAGGAATCAACTGCGCTGTAGTACCGTTAAAGCTATACCAGTAATAAACAGGGTTTGTTACAACTGGTGTTCCGCTTAAACTTGTTGCTAATGTTACAGTTCCTGAAGGAGAGCAAATTGAAGTTGTTGTTCCTCCATTTAAAGTAATATTTGTTAAAGCATTTACCGGAGTCGAAGCTTTGATTTCAACTGTTACTTCTCCTCTAGCAAAAGTTTCACAACCATAACGTACTGGCTGAACGTAGTATTTATAGATTCCTGCTGTTAAACTTGCTGGTACTGTATAAGTAATTCCTGTAGCAAGTGCAGTTCCTCCTGTTGGTGCATCATACCAAATGTAAGTTGAACAGGCTTCTTCGGGTATTTGAAGGGTTATATCTGTTCCCGGGCAGACCGTTATTTTATTCTCCGGATCGGCTCCTATTACGGTTGTGTTTGCAACTCTTTCTACTGTATGAACTCTTAAGAAATCTAATACTCCTGCAACTCCTCCCAAACGAATTCTTACTCTATCGTAAACTTCTGTTGGTGAAGTAACAAGTGCCACTGCCATTGAATTTCCTGGCAATAATCTTAAGCTCAATAATGTACTTGTATTTTGAATTGGTGCCCCAACGGCAACACTTCCTAAATAACGCTGAATACTAAATCCTGTCAATAAATTAACATCTAAAAGTGCTCCCGGTTTTGAGATCACAATTCTTAGTGTATCACTTACAACAGATGGTGTTTTGAATTCAACTGTTAAATCGGCAGCAGCCAAAACTCCTAATCCGCTATACATTGTTGCAAAAGTTGTAATGTCATTGTCTGCAATATTCCATGCATCGTTAACTCCTACTGCAGTTGTGACAGCTCCAATTCCTAAATCAGTTGCGCCATAAAAAATATCACGGATATCTCCAGGCGTACAAACAACACTTGAAACGGATCTGTTATAATGTGCATCGAATACTTTCGTATTTTGAGCCACACTTAATAGTGAAGCTGACTGAATACGAATTCCGTCATAATCCTGCGGACCTGAAGCGTCTGAAGGAACAAAAGTAAATTCATAGGTATTATCTCCAGAAATTAAATTCAATAAAGAACCCGATACAGATTGCATTGTTCCAATATCAACTCCTCCAATTGTTCCAATTACTGATAAATTTTGGCCTACTGCTAATAAACTTAATTCAGAACCCAATTTAATCGTTACTGGTGTTCCTTTTACGATTGGTGCTGGCCAAGTTAAATTTTGCCAGGTTGTACCCACTCCTAAAAGTCCTAAACCTGTAGTAATGGTAGAGAATGTCTGTGGATCACCATCGACTGCATTTGCTCCGTCAGTAACCGTTCCTGTAACTATTGATCCCATTGTTTGTGCTGTTGCATAAACTCTTTCTGTTAAAGATTGACAGTTACTAAGATCAATTACATTAATTACTTTGGTTGCAGTTCTGGAACAAATTCCGTCGCTGGCAACAACTGTATAAGTATAAACTCCCGGTGTGTTTAAAACTCCGGTAGTAAATGTTGGTCCTGTTAAAGCATTTCCTTGCGGATCAAACCATGAAATTGTTCCGGTTGATGTTGCTGTTAAGGTAACGTTTGATCCTATATTTACTGATTCTGATGGATTTGTTACAACTAAACTTGGTAATGCATTTATTGTCACAGTTACAGATTGCTGTACAGATGGACAAGTAACTCCATTACCCTGAGCTAAAATTGAATAAACACCACTTAATGTAATATTAGCCGCAGCATCTGCAGTTATTACATTATTCGATGGATCATAGAAAGTATAAGTTGTATTTCCTGTTGAATCAAAATTAGTTATTGCATCTCCTAAATTAACACTTCCACAACCTGCTAACGTTGCATTTACAGTTAAAACAGTAGTTGAAGGGAAGTTAACGGTTACTTGTTTTAATGTTCCGTTTACATTTTCACAAGTTCCGCCATTTAAAATGGATACGAAATAATTATAAGGTGTTCCTGCAGCATTTAAGCCTGCTATAGTAAGTTCTCCTGTTATAGCATCTTTAGTAAATGTTACTCCCGGCTGAGCTGCTACTGTAGTGCCTGTTATAATTTCCTGAGTTTTATTTTGATCTGTATAATATTTAAACTCAGCTCCTGCAATTGTTGATGATGTTGGAGTTAAAACTGCACCTCCCGCACAAGTCGCCTCAACTGGAGTTGTAATGGTAACATCAGCATCTGTAGGAATTGGCAGTACTGTAACTGTAACAGCCTGACGTAAACTATTAATACAAGTTCCTCCACGAGTTCCTTCTAAATAATATGTTGTAGTAGAAGTTAGTGGAAGCGTTGGATTAACGGCTACAATATTTCCGCCTGTTGGTGCATCATACCAAGTAAAGGTTTCTGTACCTGTTGAAGATGCTGTTAAAGAAGCAGTTTGTCCTGAACAAATTGGTGCTGAAGCTCCTGTAATTGTAGCATTTGGAAATCTGTAAGAAGCATCATAAATATCTAAAGATACAAGAGCACTTAGTATTCCTGTTAATCTAACTTGTACACTTGTAAATGGACCGGCCGCAACAAAACTAGCTCTAAAACGGTTACCACCTAAAAGCTGAACATTAACAAGATTACTGATATTAGACTGATCTGCATTAGGAGTTACACCGTTGAAACTTTGTAAACTAATATTAGAAAGAGCACTAATATCCAGTAAACCAACAGGAATTCCCAACTCTACATCAATTATATCACCAGCTTGACCTGGAGATGTAAAAGTTAAGGTTTGTTGTATAAAATCTAATAATCCTAATGGAATTGTAAGTGTAGTTGCTGTTGCGTTGTTACCGTCAACAGAAGCTGCGTCATTAGCTGAAGTACATGTAATACAGCCTAAAACTACTCCTCCTCTTGTAATAGCCTGAGAGTTGGCTTGCAAACAAGTACTAATAGTATTTATTACGATAACGTTTATTACACCTCGTACAGCATTTCTACAATCTGTTGCTATATCAACTGCTTCAACATAATAGGTTTTATTTGCCGTTAAAACCGGACTTGGTGTATACGTTTGCGTATTAGTTGCTATTGGTAAACCGCCAGTTGCAACATCATACCAATTGTAGTAAACGCCCGCAACCGGATTTGAAACTGATAATGTAACTGTTTGTCCAGTTTGTATAATAACATCCTGAGAAGCAAAAGTTGGTACAGCTGGTAAAGGAGTTACTGTTAGATTTACAGCCGTACGTGTAGGCGTAGAACAACTTCCAACAACTGCTTCAAGATAATAATTTGTATTTGCTGTTAAAGCTGGTGTCGTAAATGAAGTTCCTGTAAATACCAAATTTCCTCCTGACGCAGCATCGTACCAATTATAAGTTGTACCTACTACCGGAGTCTGAACCGTTAAAGTCGTTGTCCCTCCGCTGCATATTGTTGATGGAGAAACATCAATTACCGGCAATACAGGATTATTTACTAAAACCTGAACCGGATTTCTTTCACTATTAACACAGCCATTTCTTGTTATTTCTACATAATAAGTTGTTGCTGTTGTTAAAGCCGGAGTTGTAAATGCAGCTGTAGAAGCTAATGAAGCTCCGCCAGTCGCAGCGCTATACCAATTAACAGTTTCACCAACTGCAAGAGTCGCGGTTAATGTTGTCGTCTGCCCGCTGCAAATTGTTGTATTTCCTGTTATAACTGGAGCTTTATATCTATATGTAGCCTGATAAATATCTAAATTTGTCAGTACTGTTGCCAAACCTCCTAATCGAATTTCTACACGATCAAAATTTGCTCCCGCAACTACGCTTGCTCTAAAACGATCACCGCTTAATAATTGCAAAGTAATTAACGGATTGTTAATTGAAACTCTGTCATTATTATAAGTTGCTCCATTATACGTTGCCAGACTAACTGCTCCTAATAAGGAAAGATCGGCTAATCCGCCTGGTAATTCTAATTCAACATCAACGATGTCACCCGTTTTACCCGGATTCGTAAATTGTAATGTCTGTTGCACCCATCCATTAATTAAACCAATAGGAACGGTAAGTCTCGCTGCTGTTGCAGGATTTCCATCTACCGAATTATTTGGATTTGTAGAACTACATAATAAACATAAACCATTTTGGGTTGTTTGCTGGCTGCTCGCCTCAAGACAGCCGCCTAAAGCTGCAGGCTGAACCGTAACTGTTATTGGAACTCTTACTGCACTAACACAACTTCCGTTTGGGCTTTGTGCTTCAACATAATATGTTTTTGTTGCAGTTAAAATAGGTGTTGTAAAAGTTGCTGTATTTGTTGCAACTGGTGTTCCGCCTGTAGGCACATCATACCAATTTAATTGTGCACCTACTTCAGGCGTTGTCGCATTTAAAGTTGCATTTTGACCTGACTGTATCGTAACACTTTGTGTTAAAACAGTTGGTGTTACAGGAACTGCTGTAGAAACTACATTGACTGTAGTACGCGTAGGGCTTACACAACTGCCTATCGCTCCTTCTACATAAAAAGTTGTAGTACCCAAAGGTACTGTAGGTGAATATGTTGTTCCTGTTGCTAATGCTACTCCTCCACTTGCAACAGAATACCAGGAATATGTTGTTCCAGGAATAGGATTTAAAAGTGTTAAAGTTGTCTGTTGTGTTGCTCCTGTAGAACAAATAGCAGTTCCAGCGTTGTTAACCGCTGGTGCAACTGGATTAGAAACATTAAGAACTACTGGTACTCGAACATTGCCTTCGCATCCGGCAACTCGGGAAATACCAATATAATAAGTAGTATTAGCATTTAATACAGGAGTTGTAAAAGTGTTTCCTGTTATTAATGGTGTTGTCGACGCTGCTGAGCTATACCATGCAAGCGTAGTTCCTGCAGCTGGAGTTGCTGTAAGCGTTGGTGTAGCTCCTGCGCAAACCGTTTGCGTTAAACCGCCGGCTACTGTTGGCTGTGCAAACTCTAATCGGACATCATAAATTCGTAAGCTGACTAAAAGACTTAAAAGTCCGCCAACCTGAATTTGTACCTGATTTGCATCACCAGTTAAGGTGTACTTTGCAACTGCAATCGTATTTCCATTAAGCAAATTTAAGTTCAGGAGCGGGCTATTTAAAGCTACACTTGAACCTACATTTACACCAGCCAGTTTGGTTTGAAGAGATGCATTAGATAACAATCCAACATCCAGCAAACCATTTCCTGTACCAAAATAAATTGCAATTTGATCCCCTGCTCTTGCCGTCTGGTTCAAGGTCAATGTTTCTTCGACGAAACAGCCTACTCCAACAGCATTGGTCAGGGTTGCAAAAGTCGTTAAGCCCGCGCTGTCATAAGCGTTGGCTGGACTATCTACATTTAATCCTACGCACAATAATCCGCCCTGACTATTTGTTTGAGACGTTGGTCTGCAAATAGTCTGCGCAAATGAATTCGTGCATAATAAGAATAAAAATAATAGTCCGAATAATCTCTTCTGAAAGTTGAGACTACAAAAAATAAATTTTTTTTTCATAATTTGGAAGATTAGAAAATGGACAATAAAATACCTGCTGCCATAAGCACGTATGCTTAGGCAATTAAAAAAAAACATTAAAAATCAATTAGTTAAACTCTAAAACAAATCCTTAGCACATAAAGACTATAGTTTAAATTTTTATAAAAAAATTACGTTGTGTCTGGTATACCGAAGTATACAATTGAGGTCTTTTTATTTTCTTCAAATAAAAAAAATCTCGAAACTTTTGGGAAATATTGATCTACACCAATCTTCCAAATGAAGTGATTTGTTTAAAATTAATTTTCATAAAAGAAAATTTAAAGTGTAGGGGGAGAATTTGAATTCAATAATATTTAATCAATTTCAAATAGAAAGTTGATTACTCTTTCTATGATTTTGATTTATCTAAAATCAAAACCTAAATTGAATTAATTAGACATTAAAGATTTGTCCACTAAAATAAAATTTAATGGACAACATGATCGTCTACACAATGTAGACAACACTTTAAATATTTAGAATTGAATATTAAAAACTTTTGAAAAAAGTCTGCAATAAAAGAAGGGTAATCAAAAGAATGAAGAAGTTTGTTTTTCTTCAGAATAATAAAATGTAAAGCTAAAATGATAGGAAGACCTAATGCAAACTCAATAATAAAGAAAGTAAATGTCAGTTCCATAAGCAGGGCGGTTAAAAGTTATTATTACAAAGTCTATTCGATTATAATTATTACATACTATATTTTTTTGATCTTAAAAGTTCAACAGATAAATTTCTTTTGATTTTATTGAAGAAAACCTCAAAAACATTTTGTTTAACTTTTGTATTCTAAAATTAGAAAAAACAAAACAATAAAACAAGTATAAAATTCTTATTTTTTTGATGTGAAGTGAAAATTAAAAAACAGCCAATCTTCCTTAATATAAGAAAATACGGCTTTTTTAATACAGAAACGTCCCATTTTTCAAGGCTTAAAAATATTTACGTTTTTCTGTTAAATTTAATATTTGTAAGTTTATGGTTACAATATAAATCACGCAATCGATTGATATTTAACAATTTTAAGCATATTATAATCTAAATCTTACTGAAATAAAATAAAATCTTAAAATTTTAATTATTATTACAAAACCGCGTAAAAATACGGGTATCAAAAAACACAAAAGTTTAAACAATAGTTAAAAAATTAAAAAAAGGATAAACAATTAACACAATCGCCTATCCTTTTATAATATTTTGAAAATGAACTTATTACAACCTAAGATTCTAAAATTGTATTAATTTGAGTAAATAATTGTCCATCACTTAAAAAAGCACCCTGTTTGATCAATTCAAAAATAGAAGAATTTCTATCCTCAGTGAAGACCTTTTTTCCAACTTTCATTTCGATATTTTCAGTAAACATATTATCACTAAGCCACTGCAAACCTTCTTTACTTAAAAAATCAGTTTCCGGAAGTAATGACTTCAAAACTATAGATTGTACATAAGTATCAAAACATTGAAATAAAAAGATATGATTCTTCGAAAAATGCTCTAAAAATTCTGCTCTGCCCAAAACACCTTCCCAAATCAAATCTGAAAAAACATCCAGTTCCTGTTCTGCAACTTCTGGTTTATTTATTTTAAGAGAATCCCACTCTGCTTTATCAATTGCCTGAGTTGCTAAAAAACTGGCAAATTCTGCATGCAATTCATCAAACTGCTCTTTTGTTAATCTTGCGTACTTCATTATTTTTTTATTGTTTAAACGCTTTAAAAAGAACTTTTAATAATAAAAAAAGCCCTCGCAAATGCGAGGGCAAATTTATAACTTTTTTATCATTACTAAAAAATGTATCTAACACCAAATTGAGCCTGCCATCTTGAGGTTAAACTGGCATCATAACTGAATGTTTTAGTCTGTGTATTATTAAAGGTATAAGTTGGTGTATTTCCAACAACAGTTACCCCAATAGGCTGAACACTAGTTGGTACCTGAACAACTCCCCAATCAGAATTTAATAAATTTCCGAAATTTAAAATATCAATACTAAACTGAATAGTATTTGTCTTTTCAGATGCTGATGAATATTTAAAATTATAATCCTGCAATAACTTAATATCACAACGTCCTCTCCAAGGCGATATAGCACCATAACGCTCTGCATACTGCCCTCTTCTGTCTTTCATATATTTATCCTGCGAAATAAACTTATCAAAAGCTTCACCCTGACCTGGGCCGCTAAAAGTCATTTGAGCAATCTCTGCAGTTGTTGGAATATAAATCAAATCATTTACAATAGAACCGTCTCCATTAATATCTCCTCCATAAGTATAATTAAAACGTCCGCCCTGAGCATATTCAAAAAACGCAGAAACTGTAGTTGCCCATTTATCCTTTCCGTATTTCCATTTTTTTGAAGCTACACCAATAAAACGATGATTATCGCCATATTTAGAATTCGAAAGCACATCATTATTTACATTTCCTAAAGCCGGATTAAAAGAAAAAGCATCTCCGGTAATTTCTGCCTCAATAGAGTTAACGTCTTTTGATTTCATATAATTATAAGCAACACTTGCATACAATCCATTTACAAAAGTTTTCTGCACTTTGACCGAAGCATTAAAAGCACTTCCTTTATCAGAATTTGTCATTACATACGCATTATTCGCGCCATGATCTGCTGCCACATAAATTGGTCTGTTATCCACGCCAGCCAATACTCCCGTTGGAGGTTTTAATCCCCAGTTTTGCACATGCACCGCATTAATATCTTTATTAAGCGATAAATCAAGCGTTACAATATAATTACTTTCAAATCTATGATCGTAACCCAAACTTGTTCTCCACACTTGCGGCCATTTATAATCCGGATCCATAATTTGCAAAAAGCCATCATCTGCACCACTCACCTGATTTCCTAACCAAACAAACGGAATTCTTCCTGTAAAAATTCCAGATCCTCCTCTAAGCTGCGAAGTCGCATTCCCTTTTACATCCCAGTTAAAACCTATACGAGGCGACCACAAAATCCTGTCACTAGGTAAATCTGTCGAAATCAATTTAACCGCTTCTCCCGTTTGAGGATCATAATAATCAATATCATTATTTCTACCTGCCCCGCCATTATCAGTATCAATATATTTTTGTATTAAATCTGCAGTATTAAAATACAAAGGTTTATCAATTCTTAAACCTACAGCCAATTTAAAATCATCACTTACACTAATATCATCCTGAGCATATAAAGCCCATTGCCCTACATTAAGTTCCGCCAATTTCCAGCCGCCGTCGCTGCCTACAGCAAATTGACTTCTTGCATCATGCGTATCTTGAGCATATTGCAAATTTTGAACTAAAGAACTAGATGCTAATGGCAAACTTGCATCCGCTAAAAAATCCGCTACACTTGCATAAGGTCTAAAAGTACCATAATACGGAACCGGATCCGTATCAGGATCACGAAATTTATCATAACCTGCTAAATTGAAGGAATTTTTAAAAGCAAATTTCTCAAAAGAAGTTCCAAAAGTAAAAGCGTGTTTACCAATAGTATAAGTTAGATTATCAGTAATTTGAATTACTTTTTGATCTAAGGTATTATTTATTGAAAATGGCTCATGTCCCGCAATAATATAATTTGATCCTGCCCCATCCTGAATTGTAATAACAGGCGCTGGAACAGAAAATGGATCTCTATAATCATTAAAATGAGTGTAACCCACCTGTAATTTGTTTGATACCGATTCACTAAATTTAGAATTCAGCTCCACCAAAAAGGAACTCAATTTATTATTGATTTGATATCCTGAATTTTGAAACTGTAATATAGAAGCATTTGGCCCTCTAAAACCTAAAGCTGTTGGGTGAGCTGGTTTATCTTTTGAGGCATCAAGGAAATTATAAATAACCGCTAATTTATGATTATCATTAATATTCCAATCTACTTTTATAATTCCTTTACTTGAATTTGATTCATGCTTAAATCCCTGATACGCTCCAGTATTATAACCTAATTTTGCCAAAGCATCAGAAACTGCGATTAAATCAGATTCTAAAACTCTTGATTCATTAATTCCAGTTACACCGTCATTATTATTAGCCACAAAATTAGATCCTAAATCACTTCGTTTATCAATTTCAAAATTCCCAAAAATGAATAATTTATCTTTAATAATTGGAGCACCCAAACTAAATCCGGCCTGAGTCTGCTCTAATGAAGGCACAAATATTTTCTCTCCTTTAATTTTACTTCCTGTTAAATCCTGATTTCTGTAAAAAGCATAAGCAGTTCCGTGAATTTCATTCGTTCCTGATTTGGTAACCGCATTTACAGAAGCTCCTGTAAAACCAGACAATGTTACATCATAAGGAGCTGTAGCAACCTGAATCTGCTCAATTGCATCTAATGAAATGGGCTGAGCACCCGTTTGTCCTCCGGGAGTTGCAGCATCAAGTCCGAAAGGATTATTAAAAACTGCTCCGTTTAAAGAGTAATTGTTATATTGATCATTTCTACCGCCAAAAGATCCGCCGCTCGCTGTTGGTTCCAAACGGGTAAAATCTTCTGCCGATCTTGAAATAGTTGGCAGAGCTGTTAGCTCTCTCCTTCCAATTGTTGTTTCTGCACCGGTTTTTCCGCTTTTAAAAACTTTATCTTTTGAGGTTACTTTAACTTCTTCAAGAGTCTGACTTTCGTCAGCGAGAAGTACATCAATATTAAATGGTTTTCCTAAATCCAGATATATGTCATTATATTCCTGACTTTGATACCCAACAAACGTTACTAAAATCTTGTAAGGTCCGCCAATTCTCATATTTAAAATATTAAACCTTCCATCTTCATTGGAAACGGCAGAATATTTAGTTCCAGTTGGAGTATGAACTGCTAAGATACCAGCTCCCGGTAATAGTTCATTACCTGAACTCTTTACAATACCTTTTATACTCGACGTTGTAGTCTGTCCTGTGGCTAAGGCGAGTCCCAACACACATAACATAAATGCAAATAGTTTTTTCATTTTCCTGGTTTTGAGTGAGTTAATTCCCTTAAAATTAGGTAAAAAAAAACCACTCCTAAGAGTGGTTTTTATATTTTATTAACAAGAAGTTAACAAAATGTTATTTTTCAGCGATAATCTCGTATGGTAATTCAACAATAACATCTCTGTGTAAACGGATGCTAGCTGTATATTTTCCTGTACGTTTTACAATACCACTAGTGATGAATTTTCTGTCAATAGCGTTACCTGATTTCTCTAAAGCTTCAGCAATGTCGATGTTTGTGATAGAACCAAAAAGTTTCTCTCCACCAGCTTTTGCAGTAAGTTTAATTTCAAGAGCTTTTAAAGTTTCAGCTAATGCTTTAGCATCAGCAACAACTTTAGCTTCTTTATGTGCTCTTTGTTTTAGATTTTCAGCTAAAACTTTTTTAGCAGAAGGAGTTGCTAATGCAGCAAAACCTTGAGGAATTAAAAAGTTACGACCGTAACCAGGCTTTACAGATACTACATCATCTTTAAATCCTAAGTTTTGTACGTCTTGTTTTAAAATAAGTTCCATGTTGTTGTCCTTATATTTTAGAAGTTAGGTTCTGATTGAACAGAAACCAGCGACTAGAGTTTTTAATTATTTTAATAAATCGGCCACGTATGGCATTAAAGCTAAGTGACGAGCTCTTTTTACAGCTACAGAAACTTTTCTTTGGTATTTTAATGAAGTTCCAGTTAAACGACGAGGAAGAATTTTTCCTTGCTCATTTACGAATTTCAATAAGAAATCAGCATCTTTATAATCGATGTATTTGATTCCTGATTTTTTGAAACGGCAATACTTTTTAGTTTTGTTAGTTTCAATGTTTAAAGGCGTTAAATATCTGATATCTCCGTCTTTTTTTCCTTTTGCAGATTGCTCTATTGTAGACATAATGATTAAGCTTTAGTAGATTTTAATTTTGCTCTTCTTCTCTCCGCCCATGAAATAGCATGCTTGTCTAAACTTACAGTTAAGAAACGCATAACTCTTTCGTCACGTCTAAATTCAGTTTCAAAAGCAATTAGAACTTCTCCTGATACTTTGAACTCAAATAAGTGATAAAAACCACTTTTTTTGTTTTGGATTTCGTAAGCCATTTTTTTAAGACCCCAATCCTCTTTTGATACCATTTCAGCTCCTCTGCTAGTAAGAAATTCTTCAAATTTCGTTACTGTTTCCTTCACCTGAACCTCAGATAAAACGGGATTTAAAATGAAAACAGTTTCATAATGATTCATAAATAAAAAATTTATTTGTTAAAATTGGGTGCAAAAGTAACCATTATTTTTAAATATACAACACATTTTTTCTATTATTCGTCATAATGCAAAAATTATACGTCTATTTTAGTTTTTTTTCCAAAAAAACTATACATTTACTACTGCTATCCTGAATTTATTCTAAATTTAAATGTTATGAAACTAAACTGTGTTGTTGTGGATGATAGTTCTATACAAAGGACAATTATTGCAAAATTAGTTAATAATCACCCAGGTTTGCACTTAATCGGGGATTTTTCTAATGCAATAGAAGCAAAAAGTTGTATCTCATTAAATAATATCGACTTAATTTTTCTTGATATAGAAATGCCTGTCATTAATGGCTTTGATTTTCTTGATGGTTTAAAATCTAAACCACAAATTATATTTATCACTTCTAAAGCTGAATATGCACTAAAAGCTTTTGATTATGATGCCACTGATTATCTGCAAAAACCAATCGCTGTAGACCGTTTTAATGCTTCTGTAAAAAGAGCAATTGATATGCATTTGCTTAAAAAAGAAGTCAAAGAAGAAGAAGGCGAACATATTTTTATAAAAAGCAACCTTAAAAAACTTAAAATATTTACGGCTAAAATCAAATGGATTGAGGCTTTTGGAGATTACGTAAGAGTGGTTACCGAAGACGACAGTAATCTGGTGCTTTCAACAATGAAATCTTTTGAAAATGATTTATCAAAAGACAAATTCATTCGTGTACACAAATCGTATATCATTAATATTGATAAGGTTGAACGCTTTAATAGTAAATTTGCAGAAATCGGAATTACGAAAATTCCGCTTAGTCGAAACAAAAAAGAAGATTTAGTAAAAGCATTGTCGACATCTAATTAATAGAAATCGACATTGACAACAACTTTTATAGCTCTGTACTGAGCAACTGCTTCAAAACTATTCAACATTTTCTGAATAGTTTTTTTTGTATTTCCTAAATGCAGGTTCTGCGGAATCTTAATTAATATAGTCCTTATATATTCATTTCGGATTCTGCTGATAGCCGGTTCTTCCGGGCCCAAAACCGGCATATTCAGGTTTTGGCTTAAAACCTGATACAGCCACATCGAACCTTCTTTCAATTTCTCAAATTCTCGATGTTTTATTGTTAGTTTAATAATCCTGAAATACGGCGGATATTTATAAATCTGTCTGTCATACAATTGCTCCTTATACATACCTATATAATTATGGTTTGTAACCTGCTGAATTGTATTATGATCTGGATTATAAGTCTGAATCACAACTTTACCTTGTTTTTCTGATCTTCCTGCTCTTCCCGCAACTTGTGTCATCATTTGAAAACTGCGCTCAAAAGCCCTGAAATCAGGATGATGCAGCATATTATCGGCATTCATGATTCCGACTAAACTAACATTATCAAAATCTAAACCTTTTGCGAGCATTTGTGTTCCAACCAAAATATCGATTTCCCTATTTTTAAAGGTATCGATAATCTTTTCAAAGCCGAATTTACCACGAGTCGTATCCTGATCCATTCTAGCCGTTTTAGCTTTTGGAAAAAGCGATAACAACTCCTGCTCTATTTGTTCTGTTCCAAAACCTTTAGTCGTTAAATCAATGCTGGAGCAGCTGTGACAATGCGTTGGTTTTGCAATCGAATATCCACAATAATGACAGCGCAATTGGTTTTTAAATTTATGAAAAGTCAAACTCACATCGCATTGCTGACAATGCGGTACGTGTCCGCAGGTGATACATTCTATTATAGGAGAATATCCCCGTCTGTTTTGAAACAAAATCACTTGTTCACCTAAAGATAAAGCTTCAGCAATTTCTTCTATTAAAACGTCGCTAAAATGCCCCGTCATTCGTTTTCTGAAATGCTTGTCTTTTAAATCAACCAAAACAACTTCTGGCATTCGAACATTTTTATAACGTTCTGTAAGCGTAACTAGACCGTATTTTTCGCTCTGCGTATTAAAATAGGTTTCAATACTTGGCGTTGCCGAACCTAAAAGCACTTTGGCATTATGAAAATTAGCCAGAACAATTGCAGCATCTCTGGCGTGATATCTCGGCGCAGGATCTGTCTGTTTAAAAGTCTGCTCATGTTCTTCATCAACGATCAATAAACCTAAATCATTGAAAGGTAAAAACAATGCCGACCTCGCTCCTATTACAATTTGTGCTTTTTCTGAATTTTCGAGTGTTTGTTTCCAAACCTCAACTCTTTCATTATTACTGTATTTGGAATGAAAAACAGCTACTTTATCTCCAAAATGAAGCCGTAAACGTGAAACTAATTGTGTGGTAAGCGCAATTTCAGGAAGCAGATATAAAACCTGTCTTCCAGTCTGCAGATATTCTTCGATTAATTTAATGTAGATTTCTGTTTTTCCGCTTGAAGTTACGCCGTGAAGCAAGCAGACTTCTTTTTCAGAAAAACTCTCTTTTATTGCGGTAAAAGCATTTTGCTGTGCTTCGCTTAATTGTAATTCCTTATCTGTTTTTTCTCCGTTAAATAAAATACGATCTTGCTGTAAATAATATTCTTCGAAGATTTCATTCTTAATCAAAGTTTTTACAACAGCCGAAGTTGAGCCTGAAACCTCAACCAGTTTATTGACTGTTATGGGCTTTTTTTCTGAAGCACTTATTTGAAAATATGCTAAAACAATTTCTTTTTGCTTATCACTTCTCAAAATATCCAGCAAATTCATCAAACCTTGATCTGTTTCGTATTGTGAATGTAATTTCACATATCGAACCAGTTTTGGTTTGTAGCTTTCTTTTATTTCTTCTTCTAAAACAATAATATCTTTTGCTATTAATTTTTGAAGAATAGGCAGAATATTTTTTCTATTTAAAATGGAAGCAATTTCCTGAACTTTAAGCGAACTTTGATGTTGCAGCGCTTCGTAAACCAAAAATTCATCATCAGAAAGTTCTGAATCATTGACAACAGCTTCTGGTTTCTGCGAAACAATTGTTTCACTTTCTAATAATAATCCGGTTGGGAACGCTCCGCGATACACATCGCCAATACCGCACATATAATAATTGGCAACCCAAAGCCAATGTTTAATCTGCGTTTCGGTTGCAATTGGTTTTTCATCTAAAATTTCATGAATCTCTTTGGCTTCATATAAATTCGGAGCATTTTCATGAATATCTAAAACAAGTCCTGTATAGATTTTATTTTTAATAGGCACCGCCACCCGCATTCCTTTTTTTATAAAATGGAATTCGGCCTCAGAAACACGATAAGTAAGAGGTTTAACCGACGAAAGCGGTAAAATAACTTCGATAAAAAACATGTACTATATATATGAGTGCAAAGTTACTTTTTTCCTGAAGATTTTTGAGCTAAATACTCGTCAACCAATTTCAAAGTATGATTTAAAGATTCTGTATTAGTCCAGTCTTCATGACCCGGAATAATATATTTTGGATTCTTAAATTTCGCCTTCACTTTTCCAATCGATTTTTTCCATTCTTTTACGTCAGAATCTGCTAAATAACCAAGATCTTTAGCATCGGCACTTTTTATAAAGCAAGCTCCGTAAAGCACTTTTTCTTTATCAAACCAAACTACAATATTATCAGATGCATGGCCTTTTCCCGGGTAATAAACCTCAAAAGTATGCTGCCCGACTGTAAAAATTTTATCATTTGGAATTATAAATTCTGCCCTCGGTTTGTTTTCTTTTTTAAGAATATCATCCGTTAACTTAATCGAATATGTTTTGATTCCTTTTTTTCTATAAAATTCAAATCCTCCCGCACGATCATCGTGAGAATGTGTCGCAAAAAGCATTATCACCTCTTTATTATGTTTAGCTTTTATACTATCTAATAAAGGCTGAAACTGAGTTTCGTCCCAAGGCGCATCAAACAACACAACACCTTTATCTGTAATCAGATACATGGCATTCGCAGAAATCAACGTTCCATTGTAATCATGAAATGTTTTATAAACATAAAAATCACCTGTAAGATGACTTATTGGTAATGGCGAATTTTTCTTTTGTCCAAAACTATTTAAGCTTATGACCAAGAATAAAACTATTGAAGCTAATTTTCGCATTTAATTTTGAATTAGTTTTTTACGCGTGTCCAGTATTGTGTTCTTCCCATAATAGAAATTCCTACATATCCGCGAAGTTTTAATTTATCTGCAGAATCTAATGAGATATAACATTTGTATTTTTTACCGCTTGTTGGGTCTAAAATTGTTCCTCCGTTATATTCTGAACCGTCTTTTTTAAGACCGTTTATAATGGTCATTCCTAAAATTGGTTTGTTTTTTTCGGCACCTTCACACTTTACACAAACATCTTTTTTATGATTTTCGCGAAGTATTTCTGTAATCTTCCCGTATATTTTTCCTGATTTTTCGTAAATCTCAACTACAGATTTAGCTTCTCCCGTTTCATCATCTATGGTCTTCCATTTTCCTATAACACTTTGAGCCTGAATACTCATCGCAAAGAAAAACACACCAATCGTTAACATCCAATTTTTCATATTATTTATTTTTTTTTTTGTTTTAATTTTCTGATAGAAGCGTTCAATTCGAACCCTAAAAGCAGAATCATACAGTTTATCCAAATATAAAACATTAGAATTAATAATGTTCCAATAGAACCATAAAGTTCGTTGTATTTTGAAAATTTTATAACCCAAATCCCAAAAAAGAACGAAGATATAACAATTAGTATCGTTGTAAAAACAGATCCGATGCTTATAAAAGGCACTTTGTTGTACTGTTTTGTACCATAACGTAATAATATTGAAGATGTTATCAAAATCATCAGAACAACGAATAAATATCGTCCTAAAATAATCAGCGGAATGCGATCACTCAATACATCCTGAATGATTGTTTTTTGAATAAAAACCTCAAAAACAACAATTGTAGCCACAGTTACAAACAGTATTATGGTCATTAAAAGTGAAATTGCCAATGCTACCAGATACTGACTAAAAAATCCACGTTTATCAAATACGTGTTTAGAGGATTCAAAACCGCTTAAAATTCCGTTAATACCATTAGCCATCAAAAAGATAGAAAGCAAAAATCCCGAAGACAATAAGCCTGAATGACTATTATTTAAGATATCACTGATGATTTTACTAATCGCATCATAGGTATTTGGAGGAACACCTTGCTGCACAAACTGCAGAAAATCATTTTGAAAATTATCTATAGGAATAAACGGAATTAAGTTTAAAATAAATAAGGCAAAAGGAAACAAAGCCATAAAAAAACTAAAAGAAACCGCGCTTGCATGATACGAAAAAGCACCTTCAAGAATTCCTAAAGTGTACATTTCGAGTAAATCATACAAAGAAAATCCCTCTAACCAAGGGAGTTTTATTCTTTTAAAAAGTCGGGCCACATTGCGTATTACGGGCAATTTTTCAATGCGCTCTTCTATTTCTTTCGACATATATTTTTGATTTTAGATTGTTGAGTTTAGATTTTAGATTTATTCATGATCAATAGTTTTCAAAAACAAACTCATAACTTATAACTCAAAATTCATAACTTCATTAAAAAGCTTTTAAGCTCAAATCCATATTGTAAACAGAATGCGTTAAAGCGCCTGAAGAAATATAATTTACACCACATAAAGCATATTCGCGAACTGTTTTTTCGCTAATATTTCCCGAAGATTCTGTCTGGCATTTTGTACCAATCAAATTTACTGCCGTTTTTGTATCTTCATAATTAAAGTTATCAATCAGGATTCTGTGAACGCCGTCGCTCAGCAAAATTTCTCTAATTTCATCCAAATTACGGGCTTCAACAATGATTTTCAAATCCAGGTTATTCTCTTTTAAATACTCTTTAGTTTTTGAAATAGCACGTGTTATTCCGCCGGCAAAATCAATATGATTGTCTTTTAGCATAACCATATCATAAAGGGCGAAACGGTGATTTTCACCTCCGCCTATTTTTACAGCCCATTTTTCAGCAACTCTAAAATTTGGCGTCGTTTTGCGTGTATCTAATATTTTAGCGTTTGTTCCTTCTAAAAGTTTCATTAAATGTTTGGTTTTTGTCGCAATTGCAGACATACGCTGCATGGTATTTAAAACCACTCTTTCGGCCTTTAAAATAGACTGTGAGCTTCCTGAAACTTCAAAAACAACTTCACCATATTCTACATGTGTTCCATCTTCTATAAAAGTTTTTACTTTTAGTTTTGGATCAACATGTTCAAATATCATTTTGGCAGCTTCAACACCGGCAATTATTCCCTGATCTTTTACCAATAATTTTGCCTGTCCATGTGCAGTATCCGGAATACAGGCAAGTGAACTGTAATCACCCGGACCAACATCTTCTCTAATGGCATTACTTATCAAAAGTTGCAATTCTGCTTGAAATTGAGCTTCGCTTATCATTTTTATAATTTTAATAATATGCTAAATTAGGACTTATTTTATGGATTTAAAAGTTTCCTTTCTGCTAAAAGTTTCTTATTAACTATTTTTTATGAGCCACAGATTATTAAGATTAAAATGATTTCAAAAAATCTGTGCTAATCTTTTAATCTGTGGCATAAATCTTTATCAGGAATATTTAAAGTCTATGTGTTTTCAAGCAAAATCTCCCTCAACAATTCAAAAACATTAAATATCTTTGAGGTTCAATCAAGCAAAATTTATGGGATTAATTAAAGATATTTATTCGGTTTCTTTTTACGAAAAATTCAGTCAGGCTGTCGCCGAAGTGCATTCAACATTCAACAAACAAAAATTTATAAAAGCAATTTACGAAGGTGATTTTGCTCAAAAAGAATGGAAAGAGAGAATGAAACATACCACAGTTGTGTTTCATCAATTTATGCCTCAAAATTTTCCTGAAGCTGTTTCCCTAATTGATAAGATCATCAAAAACCTAAGAAAAAACAACTTTGCAGAAAGCAATCTGGCTTTTATTTTCTTTGCCGATTATATCGAAATGTACGGTTTAGACGATTTTAAAACTTCGGCGAAAGCCTTTGTTTCTATAACCCAATTTATAAGCTGTGAATTTGCTGTTCGTCCTTTTATCTTAAAATATAAAGAAGAAATGATTGAAGAGATGACAAAATGGTCTTTGCACGAAAATCATCACGTTCGAAGATTAGCCAGTGAAGGTTCACGCCCGAGATTACCGTGGGCAATGGCAATTCCGTTCCTTAAAAAAGATCCTTCTTCTATTCTTCCAATTTTAGAGAATCTAAAAAACGATCCTTCAGAATATGTCCGCAGAAGCGTTGCTAATAATTTAAATGATATTGCAAAAGATAATCCGCAAATTGTACTTGAAATTGCTTCAAAATGGAAAGGACACAGCAAAGAAACAGACGGAATTATTAAACATGGCTGCAGAACTTTATTGAAACAAGGTCATCCGGAAATTTTAGGTCATTATGGTTTAGAAAGCACTAATATTGAGCTTTCTTCATTTGAAATTAAAACGCCAATTGTAAAAATTGGGGATTATCTTCAGTTTCAATTTCATTTGAATAATAAAAACGAAGAGCCTAAAACAATTCGTTTAGAATATGCCGTTCATTATAAAAAAGCAAAAGGACATTTAGCGAAAAAAGTCTTTAAAATCAGTGAGAAAATTTACCAACCTAATCAATTAACTAAAATTGAAAGAAATCAATCTTTTAAACTGATTACAACGAGAGTTTTTCATACAGGAGCGCATCAGTTGTCGATTATTATAAATGGAACTGAGAGTGAGGTTTTAGAGTTTGAATTGGTTAAATAACTTATATAAAAAAATATTCATGTGGTATACCAGAAAATTAATATTTAAGCTGAGTTTTTTATTTTGCTTACTTCTTTCCTTTTTTATTTTCAGTTTTCAAACTAAAAATGAAGAGGTATTAATCGTTTCCTATTCTGCGATAAGCTGTCCTTGTGCTCAATGGAAAATCGAGAATAAAAACAATACATCAAACATTTATCTTGAGAGAGTAAATAGCAAATTATTAGATGCTGATCATATTTGGGATGGAAAAACTTTACCTTTAAAATTAAAAATAAAAGGATATTTTAAAAAAGAACCAGGAATTCCTAAAGACTTTACAACAAAAGGAGATCCAAAACCTGCAAAAATATTTTTATATACAGAAATCAAAGTAATCAAATAAAGCTTTTTTTCAAAACCCTGATTACAAAATACATAAATATTCATTTTACGAATCTTATCTTTTAAATCAAAACATAATCAACGATTTTCGTTACTTTTATAAATCTAAAAAACAAGTTTCTTAATCTAAATTAAGTTACAAACAAGCACAGTTAATCTAATTTTGTTTTCAAATCAAATAAAAATACCATGTCAAATATCAGTTTAATTATCGAAGAACGTGCTGCCAATATTGGCAACTTTATGGTGGGCCGTTTATTGCCTTTCCGTGAAAAAAGAGCAGTTGGACCATTTGTATTTATCGATCATATGGGACCTGCACATTTAAGTGATCATGAAAATATGGATGTTCCCCCGCATCCGCATATCGGACTTTCAACGCTTACTTTTTTATTTGAAGGAAGCATTATGCACCGCGATAGTTTAGGAACAGAATTAGAAATAAAACCAGGTGCCGTAAACTGGATGACAGCCGGAAAAGGAATTGTGCACTCCGAAAGAACTCCTGAATATTTAAGACATTCCGATAAAATGCTACACGGATTGCAGATTTGGGTTGCGCTTCCTAAAGAATTGGAGCAAATGGATCCGAATTTTGCGCATGTTGAAGCTGATGATATTCCGGCTTGGGAAGAAGACGGCGTTTCATATAAATTAATTGCCGGTGAAGCTTTTGGTAAAAAATCTCCAGTTCCTGTTTATAGTCCGCTTTATTTTATAGAAATCAAAAGTACTGAGGCTACAAAAATCAATATTGGTAAAGATTTATTCGGCGAAAGCGGTTTGTATATTTTAGAAGGAAGTATTAAAAGTGGTGAACACGTTTACGATCCGAAACAAATATTAATTACAACCGACAGCACACTTTGCGAGTTTGAAATTGCCGAAAATTCTACGGTTTATATCTTTGGCGGACAGCCGTTTCCTGAAGAACATTTTATCTTTTGGAATTTCGTTTCTTCGGACAAAAACCTCATCGAAAAAGCAAAAAAAGACTGGACAGAACAGACTTTCCCTAAAGTTCCGGGCGAAACTGAATTTGTTCCATTACCAGAACCAAGAATCAAATAAATATGGACACAATCTCAGCAAAAATAGATACTCGTTTGTATCGAACGGAAATTACATCAGCAAGCAACAATGTTTTAATTTCTGATGAACCACAGGAATTGGGCGGAAAAAATTTAGGATTAAATCCAACGGAACTTCTGGCCGCATCATTGGCTTCTTGTACTGTAATTACTTTGCGAATGTACATCAACCGTAAAGAATGGGACGTTTCAGAAATTAATGTCAAAATTGATTTTGAAAGAGATTCTGAACGAAGTGTATCCGTATTTACTAGAAAAATCGAAGTTATTGGCGAAGTTGACGAAACTCAAAGACAACGTTTAGAAACGATTGCTAATAGCTGCCCTATCCACAAAACACTTACACATTCAATAGAAATTAAAACCACATTAATATAATCATGGAAATTCAACAAATTAACGATACAAAAAAAGGATATTTTGAAGCTGTAGAAGACGGGAAAGAAGCCGGAAAAATGACATATACCTGGGCGGGAGATTCAAAATTCATTATCGACCATACTGAAGTAAGTCCAGATTTTAACGGAAAAGGTGTCGGTAAAAAATTGGTAATGGCCGCTGTAGAATATGCCAGAGTTAACGATGTAAAAATTATTCCGCTTTGTCCTTTTGCAAAAAGTGTTTTTAATAAGGTTGAGGAAATACGTGATGTGCTTTCTTAAAAGAGATACTAAGGTTCTGAGTTGCTAAGATTCTAAGATTTTTTTTAACCGCAAAGCACACAAAGAATACGCAAAGTTCGCAAAGTTTTTAGGCAAAGCTTTGCGAACTTTTGCGTTTGTATTAAGCTATGTCTGGAATAAAACCTTGCGTTCTTTGCGTTAAAAAAACAACACGCATAATGATTATTTTGCTTGCCTTGATGGATTAAAATCCATCCCTACAATATTTACCGTTCCTTCGGAACTCTTTTTAAAAATTCTTCACACAACAGCTTAGTGAACTTCAAAAATCTTATACAACCTCTACAAAAAAACTTTGCGAACTTTGCGAAAATTCTCAGCGCTCTTTGCGTTAAAAACCCACCACACAAAAATCAATTTTTTAATCTCCTCTAAAACTCTTACATTTGCATGTAATTTAAACTTAGAGTATGACAAGGATAATTACGCTTTTCTGTATTTTTATAGCACAAATCGGCTTTTCTCAAACAGCTGAAAGTTATTTAGAAAAAATCAGAAATAATGAAGCTCTCTTAACAGCTTTTTTTCAACAAATGCCAAAAGGAGGCGATTTACACCACCATTTTTCAGGATCAGTTTATGCAGAACCGCTTTTAGAAAGAGCCATTGCAGAAGATTTTTATTTGAATTTAGAAACTATGGCAGTTTCGAAAACCAAACCTGAAAAAGGAAACTGGCAGACTTTTTCTTCTCTAAAAAATGATGGCAAATTAGATTATTACCAACAGCAAGTAATGCAAACCTGGTCAGTTAAAGATTATAACGGTTCTGTTCCTTCTGACGATCAGTTTTTTGATTCTTTTCAAAAATTCGAGCCTACCATAAAAGGCCATTTTGCAGAAGGAATGTTAGAATTAAAAAAACGCGCCATTGCCGAAAATGTAAGTTATATCGAGACACAATTATCAACTATTCCGTGCGATATGAATGTTTCAGATTTAAATGATTTCAATACAAAACTGCGTCAGGCAGCCAATCAAAAAGATGAAAAAGCGGTTACAAAACTTTTAGATGAATTGTATAAATCGATTCAGAAAAAAGAGGCAAAAAAATATGCTGATGATTTCAACAATAATTTCATAGCAAAACTTCACAAAGATTTAAAAATGGACGATGAACGTTTTACAATGCGTTATCAAAACTTTGTACTGCGTTTTATGGAACCTGTAGATTTATTTAAAAATCTAATTATCGCTTTTATTTCTTCAAGTGAAAGTAAACTTACTGCGGGTGTAAACATCGTTTCTCCAGAGCATGGAGAAAATTCGATGAAGGATTATTGGTTACACATGGAAATGTTTAAATACTGCCACTCTAAATTTCCAGATGTAAAATATACGCTTCACGCCGGAGAATTGACTTTAGGTTTAGTCCAGCCGGAAGATTTAACTTGGCATATTAACGACGCTATTCATATCGCCGGCGCAAATAGAATTGGTCACGGAGTTGATATCGCTTACGAAGCAAACTCATACGATTTATTGAAATATATGTCTAAAAACAATATTCCAATTGAGATCAATTTAGTGAGTAATGAATTCATTTTGAAAGTAAAAGAAAACAGACATCCGTTTACACTTTATAAAGAATTTAATGTGCCAATTGTAATCAGTACCGACGATGCAGGAATTTTAAGAAGCAATATGACAGAACAATATGTTTTATTAGCTAAAAGATATCCTGACGTTAATTATGAAACAATAAAGAAATACGTTTACAACAGTATTAATTATAGTTTTATCCAAGACGAATCGGTTAAAAAACAATTGACCAAAGATCTTGATAATAGATTTAAGATTTTTGAGGCAAAATTTTCTAAAAACTAAAACTGTCTCATCTTTGCGAAATTGCACGCAGATTTTAAACAGATTTAAGCTGATCAACGCAGATTTTTTTTAGCTAAAATATCAAAAATAAAATTTGTTTAAATCTGCAAAATCTGCGTGAAAAAAAATATTTATAAATATGATTCTTGAAGCCGCATTTCTTTTTGTTAAACCTGAATTAGCATCTCAATTTGAAGCTGATTTTGCAAAAGCAAGCCAATATATTTCGTCAATTGAAGGTTATTTAGGGCATCGTTTAGAGAAATGTCTTGAAGTTGAAAATAAATATCTTTTATTAGTCGATTGGAATACACTTGAAGATCATACAATAGGTTTTAGAACTTCTGAAGCTTATCTGGAATGGAAAAAGATTTTGCATCATTATTACGAACCGTTTCCTATTGTAGAGCATTTTGAAACGGTTTTTGAGAATAAAAAATAAAGCCCGCAGATTTTACAGATTCAACGGATTTACACTGAATTAATTTAAAAAATCTTTTTAATCCTTTTAATCTGTGGCAAAAAAATAAAAATAAAATTCGTGCCAATTAGTGTAATTAGTGGCAAAAAACTTTACCAATGAATATCAAACTTATCGCCATTGGCAAAACTGATAATAAATCGCTTCAAACTTTGATTGACGATTATACCAAACGTTTGTCTTTTTATATCAAATTTGATTTGGAGATTATTCCCGATATCAAAAATGTAAAAAACTTATCTGAAAGTCAGCAAAAGGAAAAAGAAGGCGAATTAATTCTGTCAAAACTTTCACCAACCGATCAATTAATTTTATTGGATGAAAATGGAAAAAACTTCTCCAGTGTTGGGTTTTCTGAAGAATTACAAAAGAAAATGAATTCTGGAATCAAAACTCTTGTATTTGTAATTGGCGGCCCATACGGATTCTCTGATACGGTTTACAGCAAAGCACAGGGAAAAGTTTCGCTTTCGCTGATGACGTTTTCGCATCAAATGGTTCGCTTATTTTTTATCGAGCAATTGTATCGGGGATTTACGATTTTAAGGAATGAACCTTATCATCATCAATAGCGTTTTTGTTTCTTTTGTTTCAGGTTTTCTTTGTTTCAAATTTTAGTTAATGAATTCTACTGGAAGCCTATCAAGATTGTAAGTTACATGTTTTTGCAGCAGAATTTTATATTGGATGTATTCTTCATAACTCATATTCTTATCGAAGAAAAATACCAAATCTGGCACTCTTTCAAATTTTATAGTGTAGAAACGTTGTAATATTTCTGAAATTTTTATTTCCTTATTTGCCATGAAAACCTGTTTTTTTCCTTTTCTAAAATAAACAACAAGATTTTCTCTACTTGGTTTTTCCATTTTATAATATACTTTCGTAAAAGGTACAAAAGCTAAATTCTTCCCAACAGAATCTGCATAAGAATAATAATTTTCGGCATTTTCGTTTTTATGGGCACTGTCGACTCTCTTTTTTTCCTGTAATTTCATTACTTCCGGAATTACCAATTTCAAAGGCAGACGTTTGTCAATATTAAAAATCCAATTAGTTGAAATTATCGCACTTTTACGGTTTACATCTGCAATTGTATCCTGTCCTTCGGTTTCAAAAAAGATATAAATTGGTGATAGATCTTGTACATCTTTTACAATTGTTATGTTTGATTTTGGAAGTAAAACATCTTGTTTTTTTCCGCAGGAGAAAAGTAGAAAAGCAATAATTAGAGTAAAGTATTTCATAATATGTTAATTAGCACCTTTATTGATTTTAGATTTTTCATTTAATAATGAATAATATCTTTTTTCTAATTTCATGTAATCATTTTTCCAATCTTGAACATTTTTTGGAACATTATACTTTGAATAGTTCAAAATTAAAATCTCATCATCTAAATCATCAAAAAAATTCCATTGTTCTATATCTTCATCCTTATTTCCATTCCAAATATTCATTTTGTTTTTATCAATAGCTATGAGAAATTTTTCACCAACATATCTAGTAACTTTCCAATATAAACTAACTTTATCTGCATGATCCAAATTGAGATTTATTTTGAATACTTCATAAAAGTCTACAGGGCCGCCTATTTCCTGCATATATTCATTTTTTGTCCAACTAGGTATATCTCCAAAATAAAATAGAACATCATTGTTTTCATCTATTTCAACTTTTTGAAGGACATACAAAGTATTTAAAATATTTTGCTTTTCCATAAACTTATCATGAATAAAAATAAACTCTATTAATTCATCTTATTAAACAAAGCCACACATTCAACAGCTTCTTTCACATCATGAACACGAAGAATTTTCGCGCCTTTTGTCAACGCAATTGTATTTAGAAACGTTGTTCCGTTTAAAGCTTCCTGCGGCGTGATATTAAGTGTTTTATAAATCATTGATTTTCTTGAAACTCCAGCTAAAACAGGCAATTCTAAAAGATTAAGAAGTTCCATTTTCTGCATGACTTCATAATTCTGATCGGTTGTTTTGGCGAAACCAAATCCTGGATCCAGAATCAAATCATTGATTCCTAAAGCTCTTGCTTTCTTTATTTTTTCAGAAAAATAGAAAAGTATCTCTTTTACAATATCTTCATATTCTGTCAAACTCTGCATCGTCTGCGGATTACCGCGCATGTGCATCATAATGTACGGAACGTTGTATTTTGCAATAACATCAAACATTTTATCGTCTAACTCTCCGGCTGCAATATCATTTATAATCGCTGCGCCGCTTTCTATGCTCGCTTTTGCAACTTCGGACCTAAAGGTATCGATCGACAATAAAGCTTTCGGAAAATGCTTTAAAATCAATTCTATGGCAGGAACAATTCGGTCGATTTCTTCTTGTTCCGAAACGAATTCGGCGCTGGGTTTGCTTGAATAAGCACCAATATCGATAAATGAAGCACCTTCAGATAGCATTTTATCAACCTGAGAAATAATTTCATCTTCGTTTTTATATTTTCCTCCGTCAAAGAAAGAATTTGGCGTAACATTCAAAATTCCCATTACTTTAGGAATCGATAAATCTATAAGCTCGCCTTTGCAGTTAATTGTCATTTGTTTTGTTATTTTTTTGTTTCAGGTTTCAAGTTTCAAGTTGACGCAGATTGTGTAACTTTCAGAACTTGAAACTTCAAACCTGAAACTTGAAACAATATTTTTAAGTTTCAAGTTATCGGCATTAACAATTTGTTTAGAAAAAACTTGAAACAAAGAAAACCTTAAACTTGAAACTCTTAAAAAATTATCCTTATTTTTGGAGAAATTTTAGCAAATATACAGCAATAAATGAAGAATACTTCCCTTGAATTTGATAATGTAATTACGGTTTGCCGAACCTTATTTATCAATAAAATGAAAGATTACGGCAGTGCATGGAGAATTTTAAGGCTTCCATCATTGACGGATCAAATTTTCATAAAAGCACAACGAATCAGAAGTTTACAGGAAAACGATGTACGTAAAGTTGATGAAGATGAAAAAGGAGAATTTATCGGAATCATCAATTATTCTATCATGGCTTTAATTCAGTTAGAATTGGGCGTTGTTGATCAGCCGGATTTGGATGTTGAAAAAGCAACCGAATTATATGATGCTAAAGTAAAGTTAACTAAAGACTTAATGGAAGCTAAAAATCACGATTACGGCGAGGCGTGGCGTGATATGCGTGTGAGTTCCTTAACTGATTTAATTTTGCAAAAGCTACTTCGCGTAAAACAGATCGAAGATAATAAAGGCCTGACTTTAGTTTCTGAAGGAATCGATGCCAATTATCAGGATATGATTAATTATTCTGTTTTTGCCTTGATTTTAAACCCTATAAACAAATAAAATTCCAAAAAATAAATTCCAAATTCCAATTTTTAAACAAGATTTTGGAATTTGGGTTTTCAAATATTGGAATTTCAAATTTAATATCTACCCCATGAAAAACATCATTACTCAATTTTCCCGATTATTTGTCGGTGTATTATTTATCATTTCCGGATTAATAAAATTGAATGACCCGGTTGGTTTCTCTTATAAATTGGCAGAATATTTTAGTGAACCCGTTTTCAATATGCCATTTTTAGAGCCATTGGCTTTAGGTTTAGCTATCTTTCTGGTAATTTTAGAAGTAGTTTTGGGTGTAATGTTATTGGTTGGATATAAAGCTAAAACAACAATTTGGGCATTATTGCTTTTAATCGTTTCCTTTACGTTCCTTACCTTCTACTCTGCTTATTTTGATGTGGTAAAAGATTGCGGATGTTTTGGCGACGCTTTGCATTTAACTCCTTGGCAGTCATTCACAAAAGATGTTGTTTTATTATTCTTTATTTTGATTTTATTTATCAATCAAAAATTAGTAAAACCTTTATTTTCAAATACGGTTACCAATGCAATTACTATAATAAGCGTTACTTTGAGTGCAATTATGGCGTATTGGGTTTTAAATCATAATCCTATAAAAGATTTCCGTCCTTACAAAGTTGGAACTAACATCGAAAAAGGAATGGAAATTCCTGAAGGCGCTCCAAAATCTGTAGTTGAAATGGTGTTTATTTATAAAGTAAACGGCGTTGATAAAGAATTTACAGAGAAAGATTTAATGAAAATTCCGGAAGGAGCTACTTTTGTGGACAGAAAAGATAAAGTGATTACAGAAGGTTACGTACCGCCAATTCACGATTTCACAATGACAAAAGATGATTCTGATTACAAAGCAGAATTATTAAAACTACCTAAACTTTTAATTTTTGTAACGTATGATTTGGCTTTATCAAATCCTGATGGAATGAAAAAACTAGCAAAAGTTGCTGCAGATGCAAAGGCAAAAGGTTATAAAGTAATTGCAATGACAGCTTCTGGATCTGAGGAAATTGCAAAAGCTAAAAAACAATACAATTTAGATGTTGACTTTTATTTCTGTGATGCAACAGCTTTAAAAACTGTCGAAAGAGCAAATCCTAGTATCGTAGTTTTACACAACGGAACTGTATTTCAAAAAGTACATTACAATGATGTTGATGATTTAAAACTATCTGACGTTGCTTATGGCATTTAAAAATTTCTAACAATATAAACGACGCCAATATTCTATTTTTTAGATATATTGGCGTTTTTTTTTAGCAGCAAAACCAATAAACCAAATCTTAAAAAAACCTGTTTATAATTATGATAGCAAAATTACTAAGACTGTTTTTTTCAAATCCTTTTCTTTTTTTATTTATACTATTTTTAATTATCTATACAGCGTATGATTTTTATATTCACAAATCTTCTGGTACACATTTAGTTTCTCTTCAGATTTTGGCATTAATTGCAGGAGTAATTTTTGAAAGCAAACGAATTTCAAATAAATGGACAACATCCGTTTTTATAGGAATCCTTTCTTTTATTTTTATATTTCTCCTTGGTTCTTTTTTATGCACCATAGTTAATGAATCAGAATGTGGCTTTGAGTTTATTTTGAATAGAAGCCTTGTATTTTGGCCTTTTATATTCTTCGTCTTCTATGTTATTTATTCTCGAATATTTAACGAACGAAATATTACTCCAAAACTAACAGAAGGCATCACATTATTTCTCTCGATTGCCATGATATATTGGGTAGTTGATAACGGTTTTATCAACTTTGACAACATAATTTCCCAAACCTTAATGGTTATTGGGATTTCATTTTCGTTATTTTCTTTTTTTCATGCTTTTACAAAAACTCATTTATCAGACAGAAACAAATTTATCTTAAGCACCTGGAGTTCAATAATCATGATGTTTTTTGCTATAGATAATCTAAATTCAATTTATGAAAATCGAAATACTGCTAATTCAGATGATATCCTACAGGGAATATACGTTGCAATTCAATATTTCCTTTTAGGGGTTTCAAGTATTTATATGATTCAGAATTTCATGATGCTTATTGGTTTTCTGCCAAGATGGAAAAGATTTTTCAATTCAAGATATTTTGAAGAACTCAGAGAACTCAAAGACGAGCATATTGATAGATATTCAGATCAACAGGTGCCGCTAATTCATTCCCTGATTTGTATTGTCCTTATTGGCACAGTCTTCTTTTTAAACTATTATTATCAAATTGTTCCTAAACAATTTTTAATCTGGATATCATTTGTAATTTTCCCTTTTATCATAAGTATTTACAATTATCTTATCGGAAAGAAAAATTATGCCTATCTCCTATTGTTTTTTCTATTTATATCCTGCCAAAATAAGTACGAAAAAATTGAGAAAATCAATCCTGAAAATATTAAATTGAATGAAGTTGTTTCGGATTTGACTCCGGAACAAATTGAAAAAATAAAAAATATCCATGAGATTTTTGCTGAAGTTGACAAAAGCAGTTTAGAACAAACTATAACTGATTTTAAAAGAGACAGGCATCCAGAGAACGAAATTAAAATTTGGATGCAGATGGCTGAAGCTTACAAAGGCTACCTCAGCAAAAACAAAAAAAATCTCGAGGAAAAGAGAGAAGTTTTTAAACTGATTTTATCCCGATCTATGATGAGTGCTGAAGAAGCGATTAAAAATTCTAATTTAAAATACCTTTCTAAAAAAGAGGCTCAGGAAGTTTTAAGCTTTTATAATGATGCTCCGCAACCGTTGACTGTTGAATAATAAGTTACATAAAAGTAATAACTTAGAATATTTCTTGTTTACATTTATTAAAAACCATTTCTAAAAAACAACCTGATTCTATGAAACAATTTCAAAAATTATTCTTTGCATTTTTATTAGTTTTTCTATTAAACAACACCGCATTTAGCCAGGGAAAAACAATAAATAAAGATCAGCGGTGTATATTCTTTTTTCACAATAAATTCGTAGAGGAAAATGATTTGAATACTCCGCATCCTGAATATGGCAAAGCCGAATACAATGAAATTTTAGAATCATTTAGAAAAGATAATTTTATTGTTTTTAGCGAAAAAAGAAAGAAAAATACAAATGCTTCTGATTACGCAGAAAAAGTCGTGAAACAAATCAAAACGCTTTTAAAAAAAGGAGTTTCGCCAAACAAAATAACCGTAATTGGAACTTCAAAAGGCGGTTATATTGCACAATATGTTTCAACTTATTTAGCAAATCCTGATGTGAATTTTGTTTTTATTGGATGTTTTAGAGATGTAGATATTGAAGAAATTCCGGATATTAATTTCTGCGGAAACATTTTAACCATTTATGAAAAATCAGATGTTTTTGGTGTTTCGGCAATTAAAAGAAAAGAAACTTCAAAACTCAAAATAAATCATTTTAAAGAAGTTGAACTGAATACTAATTTAAAACATGGTTTTCTATATAAGGCTTTAGATGAATGGATTGTACCTTGTAAAAAATGGGCAAATGAAAATTATGATTTGAATTAAAGATTGTATTTGTAAAGAGATTGTGATTTTGAGACAAGAAAAATAATCTTACATTTGACTATACCAAACAAAACCATACCTTATGAAAAGATTACTTAAATCATCAATTGTTTTATTCTTATTAATTACAACTTTTGGATGTTCCGGTGAAGCTAGTAACTGTACAAGTCCGCCTGTATCTTTGGTTTTCGAATTTGTAGACAAAGATTCTGGAGAAAATCTTTTTACAAATGGGACTTTCGATGCAAAACAAGGCGTAACCGTAACTGATCTGGATACAAAAAAAATAATTCAAACTTCTTATTTGAATGCTGATAATTTAAACCGTTTAGCCATTAATTCTATTGGATTTCAATCAGGAAATTTTAATTATTCTATAGCTATTCAAGGCAAAGATATTTTTGAATTACATGTTTCTGCAGAGCGACTGAGTGAAAATGGATGCAGTTTCAGCAGGATTAATTCTTTTGAAATTAAGAATGCTGATTCTAAATTAGACACCACAACAGGTGCTTATAAAATTTTGATCAATACTAAAAATTAATATTCATTATAATATATTTCGAAAGAGCTTATTTTTAAGCTCTTTTTTTTTAAATTGAATCACTGAAAAAGCAAAAGTCAGACGTTTTTTTTCTTGAAAATCTTCTTCATAAAAGTTTTTCTTTTATTTTTTTTCACTTTTAAAAAATATATTTTAAAAAATCCTGAATTTCATCCTCAACTATTACGATTTCATTCCTGTTTTTCTAACCGAAAAATAACTTTTTGTTACAAAATAAACGACTCTTCAAATTTTGTTAATCTGTATTTGGCTTTCCAATTGTTTGTTTAACTTTGTTAAAAATCATTTATCACATGAAACAAACGGCACTACTTATTATCGCATTTATAACTTTCTCATGCACACAAGCTCAGAAAACAAGTTTTTCTAAAGAAGCTTTGTCTGAAAAATTATTAACTCTTGAAGGAGATCAGACTTCTTTCAAAAGCATTTTAAAAAAATATAAAGGAAAAACTTTAGTCATTGAAGTGTGGGCTTCATGGTGTGGCGACTGCGTAAAAGCAATGCCAAAAGTTAAGGAGCTGCAAGCTAATAATCCTGATGTTTCTTATTTATTCCTTTCTGCAGATAAAACGGCTGACAAATGGAAAATTGGAATTGAAAAACATGAATTAAAAGGCGATCATTTTATGATGAACGACGGAATGAAAGGTGTTTTTGGAAAAGCGATCGATTTAGACTGGATTCCAAGATACATTATCATTGACAAAACAGGAAAAATTGTTCTGTACCGTGCTATCGAAACTGATTTTGATAAAATCAATGAAACTTTAAAAAGTTTAAAACAAGCTTAAACAGCACACAAATTATAACAAAAAGCAAAAAATTAAAAAATAACAAAAACTACCAAAATGAGAAAAAAGATTGTTGCAGGAAACTGGAAAATGCATAAAAACGCAGCACAAACTGAAGAATTGTTAAGCGAATTAATCACTAAAATACCAGCGCAAACTACTGCACAAGTAATCGTTGCTCCAACATTTGTAAACTTACAAGCTGCTGTTGCAAAAGTAAAAAACACAACTATTGGTGTTGCTGCTCAAAACGTTCACCAGGCTGAAGGCGGTGCTTTTACAGGAGAAATTTCTGCAGATATGTTAACAAGTATTGGTGTTAATACAGTAATTTTAGGTCACTCTGAGCGTAGAGCTATTTTCCATGAAACTGATGCATTAATCGCAAGTAAAGTAGATACAGCTTTAAAACATGATTTAACTGTAATTTTCTGTTTTGGAGAAGAATTAAAAGATCGTCAATCAGGAAATCATTTCAATATTGTTGAAAACCAATTACGTGACGGGATTTTCCACATTGCAAAAGAATCTTGGTCAAAAGTTGTTTTAGCTTATGAGCCGGTTTGGGCAATTGGAACTGGAGAAACTGCTTCGCCAGAACAAGCACAGGAAATGCACGAATTTATCAGAGAAACGATCCGTAAAGCTTTTGGAGCTGAAATCGCTGATGAAGTTTCTATTTTATACGGTGGTTCTGTAAAACCAGACAACGCAAAAGAAATTTTCTCTAAACCAGACGTTGACGGTGGTTTAATTGGAGGAGCTGCTTTAAAAGCAGATGATTTCTTAGCAATTGTAACGGCTATCTAAAAATAATTTAGCCACAGATTAAAAAGATTTACACAGATTTTATTTTCTGTGTTTTTTCGCCACGAATTCACGGATTCAAATTAAAAAAATTCGTGAATTCGCGGCAGAAAAAAAATCCTTTTAATCCTTTTAATCTGTGGCAGAAAAAAAATCTGAGCGATACTTAAATAGTGTCGCTTTTTTCGTTTTAAATAATTCTTAAATTAATAATGTTCGCTTAGATTTTTAAACAACTTCTGCTTTGGATTCTTACCTTTGCAAAAAAATTATTTATGTCGAATATTTATTTAGGATATCATTTTACAATTGAGCCAAAAGAACTTGGATCAGAAATTTTAGTGGCTGAATTAGGCGAAAAAGCGTTTGAAAGTTTTACAGAAACAGAAAACGGAATTTCGGCTTTTGTGAAGAAAGATTTATGGGATGAGAATATTCTGGATGATATTTATATTTTACAATCAGAAGAATTTAAAATTGAATATACAATTGAAGAAATCGATCAGGTAAACTGGAACGAAGAATGGGAAAAGAATTTTGAACCAATTGATGTTGACGGAAAATGCCACGTTCGCGCTCCTTTTCACCCAAAAACCGATGCTGAATTTGATATTGTAATCGAACCTAAAATGAGTTTTGGAACCGGACATCATGAAACAACTCACATGATGATTCAGCATTTATTAGAAATGGATGTTAAAGGTCTTAAAACTTTAGACATGGGCTGCGGAACTGCCATTTTAGCTATTTTGGCAGAAATGAAAGGCGCAGAACCAATCGACGCCATTGATATTGATAATTGGTGTTATTTAAATTCTATCGAAAATGCCGAACGCAATAATTGCAAACATATTAGCGTTTACGAAGGCGATGCTGCTTTATTAGCCGGAAAAAAATACGACTTGATTATTGCTAATATCAACAGAAATATTTTGCTAAACGATATGCAGAGCTATGTAGATTGTTTAAACAAAGACGGCATTATATTATTTAGCGGTTTTTATGAAGAAGACATTCCTTTTATCGATGCTTCGTGCACTGAAAAAGGATTGACTTATGTTAAAAAACTTCAAAGAAACAACTGGGTTTCATTAAAATACGTAAATTAGTTAGTAGTAATTACAGCAGTACAAAAAACTAAAAAGAAATGAGTACTAAAGAAAAAGTAAGAGAAAGAGTTCGCGAAAAAGAAGCGACAGGATTCAATAACGAAATCATTGTGTATAATGACGATGTAAACACTTTTGACCACGTAATTGACACCTTAATGCGCGTGTGTGACCACACACCTGAACAAGCAGAACAATGTTCCTTAATTGTACATTACAACGGAAAATGCACTGTAAAAACAGGGCCAATGGATAAATTAAAACCTCAATGTACACAACTTTTGGAAGCCGGACTGAGCGCCGAAATTGTTTAATTTACCAATAAATTATAAACGCATTCTATTTTATTCTATATTAGAAAATAAATAGAATGCGTTTTTATTTCAATCCATTTGTATTATGAGAATTATTGGGCTTTGTATATTTCTTTTACTGTCTTTTATTTCAAATGGACAGTCTAAATTTGAACCTCTTCGAAAAAAATTAACAGAAAATAAAACATATGAGTATGTTTATAATTTCGAGAATAATTATGCCGAATTTAGAACTTTCAATAACAAAATGGGATTAATTGATACTCTGGGAAATGTGATCATAAAACCAAATTATGAGTATATCAAAAACCATAAAGACCTTAAAAACATCTTTGAAGCTGGTATTATATCAAATAAAAAGTATAAAAGAGGATTTATTGACTTACAAGGAAAAGTAATAATCCCTTTTGAGTACGATGATGTTTTTTATTTTGGAAATAACCTAATCAGGGTTTCAAAAAATGAAAAGACAGGCGTTGTAGATATGGAAAACAAGATAATTCTGCCTCTAAAATATGATTACATACAAAAGCAAAATGGTATTTTATTTGTTCAGACTAATAATAAAATAGATTTATTTGATTCTAAAGGAAAACAACTTACAAATTTTCAAGCTGCAGATATTGACTATTTTAAAGATAAAAGGTCTGTTGTAACTCTTCAAAATAAAAACACGTTGATAATTGACGACAGAGGAAGTATAATTTTAAACCCCATTACAAATCATCAATTCGAAAAAGTGTTTGAACCCAATTCTTATCTTATAAAAAATACAACTACAAAGAAAAAAGGGGTAATAAATTCTTTCGGAAAATATGAAGTTGAATGTAAATACGATGAAATTTTGCCATCTAATTCAATTTATATTGTTAGAAATAATGAAAAAGATGGTCTTATCAATAAAAAAGACTCCATTTTAAAACCCTTACTCTACGATCATATTTATATGGTTTCCTATACAGACAGCATTCAATTTCAAAATCAATATTTTGCTCAAAAAGGAAATTTACAAGGTGTTATAAATCCATTTTTAGAAAAAGAAATAATTCCCATTGCTTATAAGTCGGTAAAAGATTTTTCTGATTTTTACATTACAACCAATCTGAGTAATAAAAATGGAATATTTTCGACAAAAGGTGAAGTTATAATTCCTGAAAATTATGAATTTTGTAATGGCTATCAGAATAAAATTTTCGCTGTAAAAGAAAATAAGAATTACATCCTGTCGATTGATGGAACAAACTACAATGAAGTTGAAGTTCCTGTTACTGAATTTGTGAGAAACAAATACTTTTCATTAGGAATGTCTAAAAGTAAATATCAGATATTTAAAAATGAAAACAAATTTGGTGTAGTTAGTATTGAAAATAAAATTATGATTCCATCTGAATTTGATTCCATTACTCAAATCTATTCTACGGGAGAATTTATCGTTCAAAAAAACAAAAAATATGGAATTATAAATGCCGAAAATCAAGTTGTTTTTGATTTAAAGTATGATACTTTTAATATAATTAAAGAAGTGGTAAAATTTGAAATTAAAAACCCAAAAACAACAAAATTCTATTCTGTTAACTTTTCTAAAGAACTTAAATAATATTTTAATTACTAATTAGAAATTGCATATTTATAACTGTGAAAACAGTTAATTGCAAATAATTCAAAATGCATTCTATTTTATTTTATATTTGAAATAAAATAGAATGTTTTTTTATGGAAGAATATGGAAAAATATTAATTATCGCAATGCCGATTTTCCTGGTTTTAATTGTAATTGAAAAACTATACGGCATTTACAAAAAGAACGATACTGCTCCATTAATCGACAGCGTTTCCAGTATCAGCTCCGGAATTACTAATTCTGTAAAAGATGTTTTAGGGCTGAGTATAACTTTTCTTTCCTATGAATGGATGGTTTCTAAAATCGCCATTTTTCATCAGGAAGCCAATATTCTTTCCTATTTTATTGCCTTTTTCGTTATCGATTTTTATGGCTATTGGAGCCACCGACTGGCACATCAAATTAATTTCCTTTGGAACAAACATGCCATTCATCACAGCAGTGAAGAGTTTAATCTTGCCTGCGCGCTTCGTCAGCCCATTGCGAGTTTAGTTAATTTGTTTACTTTTCTGTTGATTCCTGCAGCATTACTGGGCGTTCCAGCTTCTGTAATTGCTATTACGCTTCCACTCCACTTGTTTTTGCAATTTTGGTATCATACCAAACACATCAAAAAAATGGGATTTGTGGAGCATATTTTAGTAACACCTTCGCATCATCGTGTTCATCACGCTATAAACCCTGAATATTTAGATAAGAATCATTCACAGATCTTTATTTTCTGGGACAAACTTTTTGGTACTTTTCAGGAAGAATTAGATGATGTTCCGCCAGTTTACGGAATTACAAGACCAGCTAATACTTGGAATCCAATTAAAATAAATTTTCAGCATTTGACGTTATTAATAAAAGATGCATGGCGTGCCGAAAGCTGGAAAGACAAACTTACAATCTGGTTTAAACCAACCGGATGGCGACCTGAAAATTTCGAACAAAAATATCCTGTAAACAAAATTGAAGATGTTTTTAATTTTGATAAATACGGAACACAAAATTCGCAAAAACTAATTTATTGGTCGGTTACGCAAATTCTAATTACGCTTTTGTTTGTGAGTTTTCTTTTTGACAATATTGCTAAAATCGGTCTGCCCAATATCTTTGTTTACGGATTTTTTATCCTCGTTACCATTTACAGCAATTCTGAGTTAATGGATAAAAGCAGGTTTGCCATTTTTTGGGAAGGTTTCAGGTTGTCGATCGCTATTATAATTATAGTATTTTACGGCGATTGGTTTGGTTTAAATTCAGTTTTCTCCTTTAGTAATTATATAATTCTGGGCTATTTAAGTGTATCGTTTTTAACCACGATTTACTTTGTAACCATCGATTTTAAAACTAACCAAAACCAAACCATAAACCCACAAACCACATAATGAAAAACGCTGTATTCTTTAAAATTTATATTGCTTTCAGCTTTATTTATTTACTGCTTTTATATCTGGGATATGAAAGTTTAGACTGTTACTTAAAACCGGCTTTAATTCCGTTATTAATTGTTGGAGTGTATTTTTCTAAAAAATTTCCAACACAGAATATTCTTTTAACGGCATTGGTATTTTCATGGATTGGCGATGTAATTCTACTTTTTGCAGACATTGCCGAAATCTATTTTATTTTGGGACTAGTATCTTTTCTAATCTCTCACATCATTTATTGCGTACTTTTTAACAGACAGATTAAAGAGAAAATCAGAAAAAATACTATAATTTTTATTTTCGGAAGCCTTATTATTGCCTGTTATTTAATCGGAATGTTATCGGTTTTACTACCCGCTTTAGGCGATTTAAAAATTCCGGTTATTGTTTATGCCAGCGTAATTTCTGTTATGCTTTTGTTTGCTTATAACGGACTTTTAATCTGGAAAAAACCTGCGAATCAATATGTTTTTTTTGGAGCGCTGTTTTTTGTTATTTCTGATAGTATTTTGGCAATCAACAAGTTTCATATGCCAATTCAAAAAAGTTCGTTTATTATTATGCTTACTTATCTTGTGGCACAATATCTGATTGTAAAAGGTATATTGAAACTGAATTCAAAGAAGGAAGTATAATAGCTCGCTGATAACACAGATTAAACAAATTATCACGGAGTTTTTTATTCTATTTTCTTTTTGAATTTATAATCTGTGACAAAAAACCTTTTACATTTGTGTGACCAAAATAAACCTCAACCATGAAAAAAATTAGTCTTTTTATTGTTCTATTAATTTCAGTAACTTCTTGTATCAGTACAAAATCTACTTTGAAAAATGTAGATGATAATGCCCCTGATTTAATTTTAAATAAGAATAATACGTTTGTTATTACACAGTATAGTAAAGACAAAAAATACGGTTATGATCCTGATTATCCTGTAAATATATTTTTTAGAAATACACAGGATGAAGCGACAAATGAGGTTCGTTTTTTGAATGCGTTAGCCGGACCAAATGGCGAAAAAATTACTTATAAACGATTAGAAACCTGTTGCCCTTTTCCAACTAAAAGAAGCAGTATGGGAGCCGGATTTTTAAATGTATACGAACTAACTTGGGAAGGACAAAAAAAGCCTATAACGCTGTATTTGAATATTTATGAAAAAGGAATTTTGATGGTTCCGATGGGATTGAGTTTGAAGAAGGAGTAAATAATAATTATATATTAAACCCTATATGTTAGGAATAACTCCTCTCGTTTTAATCGTTCTTCCTTTATTATTTCAAATAATATTTGGAACAATCTCTGTTTTCAGAAATTATTCATTTAAGTTTAAAACCGTATGTATAATTAATATAGTTCTTCAATTTGTTTTCGCAATTACTTCTTATTGTATTGCTTCTTATAATTTTTCAAAATACTTTGAACAACATCCAAATTCACCAAGATGCGGAATGCCATTTGTTGGTTTAATTGGACTTACTTTTATTTCTGCTTTAATTCTTTTTGTTGTAATTGTTGTGCAGTATTTTATTAAAAAAAATTACAAATAATTAGACTTATAAAATGATCAAATCGAAATCAGCCTTTATTATTTTTTTAATTCTATTACTTCTACTATTTCCTTATTACATCATCTATTTGCAATCAGATTTTTTATCATCAATGATTCCAGGCTGGCATACCAATGTTATTGCAGGGAGAACAATTTCGAATTTAATTAAGTTCATTATTCTTTTTGTAACCACGGTTTATTATTGGAAACTTTCTAAAATTACAGACAAATTAAATTTAAAAAAATTCCTTGTTCATTTTTTAATGACATTTCCTGCAGTTTTTATTGGACGGTTAAGCGTTTTTGAACTATTTGATCTTCATTCTTTAGATGCTGATAGTTTTGTAAATCTTATACAAATAATTGTCTTTATAAATATTTGCATTAACATTCTATTTTTTACTGGACAAATTTTGTTTGGATTACATTACCAAAAACTAAAAAAACAATTGTGATAAATAAAATGGATCAAAAAGAGTTTATTATACGAAGAGGAATTACAGATAACTATCCTCGAAAATTATTCATTAATCAAAACGAGTTAAAATTCGAGAGTAAAGATCTAAGAAATGATTCATTTGTTACCTTCAAAAAAGATCAAATTTTAGAATATAGTTACGGAGTAAAGTGGATGCAATATAAATTTACTTTTGGCCGTGAGTATATAATTTCAATTCGAAGTAATGACAATCAAATTATCAAGATTAATTTTAAAACTTACTTTGGCAGAAAGAAAGATGAATACCATAAACTTTGTAATGAAATATTACTTTCTCTTTGGGATTTTTATTTTGGAGATTTAACTTCAAATTATATCCAGAAATCAGAACAAGGCGAAGAATTCAAAATTGGTGAAGTTATTTTTAATAAAGATGGCTTAAGCATAATTAGCAATTCATCTTTAAAACAAAAAAGTGTACTAATTCCGTGGGAAAAAGTTCGAACTAAAAGATATTCAACCTATTTTGCTATTTATTCTAAAGATGATGCCGTTAATGTTAATCGTGGTTACAGTTATTTAAACGACTGGAATACTACCGTTTTATTAAATGTATTAAATGCTGTATTAGCAAAAAAGAATATTGTTAATGATTAAAATTTCACTTTAAAAAATCATTCACGTTTCTGAAAAGATAAAAATAAACTTTAATGATTATTATTGCTGTTACAAGCTGAAGAACAAGCTTAAAGAAAGAACAAAGTAAATCTATAAATTTAATACACGTAAAAATAAAATGAGCATTTTCAATCAAATCTTAGAAAGATCTAAATTAAATAAGGAACTAATTGGAATATGGAAATATAGAGATAATGAAAAGTTCTGGTGCGGTTTTGTTCTTGATTATAACGAAACATTAGTTAAAATTCAACATTTTACTAACTATGGAAAACTTGATGGGCAAATAGTTGCCCAAATCTCGGCTATTCAAAATGTGGATTTTAATGATGATTATGCCAGAGCTATGCAAGTTGTAATTGATTATTCACAAGAATTAGAAAAAGAGCAAAAGATTAATATTTCATTACCTGAAAATGAAAATTGGGATTATGAAATTATCAAGCAATTGGAAGGCAATCTAGATATTCTTACAAGTATTGAAATTAATAATTCTGAGTATTTTTCGGGATTTATTATGGAAGTTTCAGAAAGTGATTTTGTTTTACATTGTGTTGGCAAACTTGGTCAAGACGAAGGTTTAGTAGTTTATAAAATTGAAGATATTACAGGGTTTAGAATTAATGATATTGACAATCGTAAAAGAGCAATGCTGTATAAATGGAGAAAAGCTACCGTGTAAAAACTACTAAAAGTTATAACTTCCATACATAAGCCATTTGATATCAAATTGTTTATTATTTGAAAAACTTCGCTAGCGCTAACGTCCCGCATGCGCTAGCAACAGCTGCCAAAAGAAAAAACCAGAAAAATCAAATTCAAAACCCGCTGAATTTGTAACTTTACAAGTAAGCATTTTCTATATACTTCTAACACTCTTGTTTCTCTTAGAAACAAATAAAATTGAATCAAAATGCAACAATCAAAAAAATATAAAATTGAAGCTCCAAGTTTCGATTTACAGCAATATTTAAACAGAATCAATTTTTCAGAAGAAATTAAATTAGATTTAGCGGGTATAAAAAAACTGATGCAAAGTCAGATATTTAGTGTGCCTTTTGAAAATCTTGATGTACAGGCTGGTAAAACAATCTCACTTATCGGCGATGACATTGTAAACCAAATCGTAGCTAAAAATCGCGGCGGCTATTGCTATCAAGTTAACGGAATCTTTTCTTTATTACTTCAGGAAATTGGTCTTCCGCATTATTATATTGCGGTACGACCTTTGGTTAATCCTATTCCAAATGCTAAAACGCATCTGGCAATAATTGCGATAATTGAAAATGAAGAATATCTGATCGATTTAGGATTTGGAGGTAACAGTATTAGAGAACCTTTGAAACTGAGTGAAATTGGAACTGAAATTCAGCAGGATTTTGACACTTTTACTTTGGTAAAAACAGAAGATGATGACTATTTACTGCAAATAAAAATTGGAAAAGAATGGTCTAACTTATATTCGTTTGATTTGACTCCTCAAAGATGGATTGATTTTAAACCTGCCAATCACTATAATTACTCGCATCCGGATTCATTTTTTACACAAAATTTAATTGTGGTTTTACAGAATCCTTTGGGCAAAAAAATACTATTTAAAAATTCGATAAAATCAGTGACAAATGGAGTTACTGAACTTATTCCTTTTGAAGATGATCAATTGGATACTATTCTGAAAACCGAATTTAATTTGACGTTAGAATAGAAGACCAATTGGGGAAATATTCCCCATGAAATCCTATAATTCCACTACGGTTTTAGCCCTGATAGCAGCGGAAATCCTTTTTTGAGAAATACTATTTTTTCTGGTTTTTGCAGAGCGACCAACGGAAGCTCCTGCAAAGACCAAGAAAAAAAGGATTTGGAGAAAAAGATTACAGCGGATAGCAGGATTAGCTTCTTAAAATAATCTTAAATCTTCATCTGCTATTCACAAATCATAACTACCTTTGCAGTGCAAAAAAATAATTTTATGAACTTACAACATATTCCACAAATTAAGCATACTGACAGCGGGAATTTCTTTTTATTGGCGGGACCTTGCGCTATTGAAGGAGAGGAAATGGCTCTTAGAATTGCTGAGAAATTAGTTGGTATTACCGACAATCTTAAGATTCCTTATGTGTTTAAAGGATCTTTTAAAAAAGCAAACCGTTCTAGAATTGATAGTTTTTCTGGAATTGGAGACGAAAAAGCTTTAAAAATTTTAAGAAAAGTTTCAGAAACTTTTCACATTCCAACAGTTACAGATATTCATACTAACGAAGATGCTGACATGGCAGCACAATACGTTGATGTTTTACAAATTCCTGCATTTTTAGTTCGTCAGACTGATTTAGTTGTGGCAGCTGCAAATACCGGAAAAGTGGTAAACTTGAAAAAAGGACAATTTATGAGTCCTGAAAGTATGAAACACGCGGTACAAAAAGTATTAGACTGTAATAACGAAAATGTTGTCGTTACAGATCGTGGTACTATGTTTGGTTACCAAGACATGATTGTTGACTTTAGAGGAATTCCTACTATGCAGCAATATGCTACAACGGTATTGGATGTTACGCACTCTTTGCAACAGCCAAACCAAACTGCCGGAGTTACGGGCGGAAGACCTGATATGATTGAAACTGTTGCTAAAGCTGGTATTGCAGTTGGTGTTGACGGAATTTTTATCGAAACACATTTTGACCCTGCAAACGCAAAAAGTGATGGCGCTAATATGCTTCATTTAGACTATTTTGAAGGTTTAATGAATAAGCTTGTTGCTATCAGAAAAACAGTTAACTCATTTTAAATTTAATACATTACGTTCATTGAAAACAAATATTTTAGTTTTCTTCTTATTGTGTTTTTCATTAAACACTTTTGCTCAGGAAGAAATCGCAGTAGAAAGGTACACAGCACATAATAAAGGAAAATTCTTTATTTCATGGGGAGGAAACAGAGATAGTTACAGCCAGTCTGATGTGAATTTTAGAGGTAAAGATTATAACTTTACCGTTAATAATATGGTGGCTCACGATAAACCAAAAGGATATCATATTGATTATATCAATCCCGCAAATATGACAATTCCACAGACTAATTTTAGAATGGGATATTTCTTTAGTGATCATTACAGTGTTTCTATTGGCTGGGATCACATGAAATATGTAATGAGCCAAAATCAGATAGCTAATGTTACGGGTTCTATTAATTTACCTGCTGATCAGGCCGGACATATTTACAACGGAGAGTATAATAATACGCCTGTAGATATGTCTCAAGGAGGTGCTATAGAAGGTGGTTATGAAAAAGGTGTGACAAATCCAAATGGCCCTGCTTTTTTAATGTACGAACATACAGATGGTTTGAACTATATTAATACTGAGGTTTCCAGACATGATGACATTTCGAAATGGCTTGGTTTACCAAATACAGATAAATTTCAGATTAACTTAACTGAAGGTTTAGGTGCCGGAGTTTTATACCCAAAAACAAATGCAACCGTTTTAGGAAAAGAACGTCATGATGATTTTCACGTTTCTGGTTATGGTGTATCTGCAAAAGCGGGAATTAATTTTACTTTCTTCAAATATTTCTATTTACAAGGAGAGTTAAAAACCGGTTATATCAATATGCAGGATATTAGAACAACAGTAAGCAATGACGATAAAGCTTCGCAGCATTTTACATTCGTTCAGCGAATTATTGCTGTTGGAGGAATCTTTAGAATCTAATACTTCTTCAAAAATATATTTTAAAAATAGTTATCATTTATTTGGTAACTATTTTTTTTATTATTTACTTTGTATTTCAAAGTACTTTATTTTCTATTTGAACATATCATGAAAAAACAAAAATATATTTTCCTTATCATCACATTCGCATTAAGTTTTGGCTTGGCGTTGTTTGTAGCAATGAAAGTTTTTCCAAATAATCCGTTTTCGAAAACAAAGACGGAAACGAAAACTGAATCGAGTAAAATTCAGGATGGAGATATTATATTTCAAACTTCACAATCGCCTCAATGCGAAGCGGTACGAATTGCAACCAATTCTAAATTTTCTCATTGCGGAATTATTTATGATATAAACGGAAATTGGTTTGTTTTTGAAGCTGTTCAGCCTGTAAAACTTACTCCTTTTGATGAATGGATTCAGCACGGAAAAGACAATAAATATGTTGTAAAGCGATTAAAAAATGCTGATAAAGTTTTGACTCCGGCTGTTCTTCAAAAAATGAAAGAGTATAGCCAGCAGTTTGATGGAAAAGAATATGACGCTTATTTTGAATGGACGGATACTAGAATTTATTGTTCTGAATTGGTTTGGAAAATTTATAAAAATGCTGCAGGAATCGAGCTTTCAAAACTAAGAGAATTAAAGAGTTTTAATTTAGAAGATCCAAGAGTTCAAAAAATATTAAAAGAAAGATATGGGAATGAAATTCCGTTAGAGGAAAAAGTGGTTGCCCCTTCAGACCTGGACGATTCGAATTTGCTTAAAACTATAATTGATAATTATTAAAATTTGATAAAAGCTAATTTTAAAACCAATCAGCTTTTTTATTTGATTATTTACTTTGAAATTCAAAGAACTTTTAACCAACCAAAACATGAGAGATTATTTAATTGAAAAATTATACGAAACCACTAAAAAGCCGTATCAAAAGTATTTTAAGAAGAATGAACCGTGGGAAATCAATAAAACGGAATTAATCCATTTCCCAAAAGAAAGTTTGGGTTATGGTTTAGGAAATTTTCTCTTCAAGAATCATTTTGATATTCAGGAAAAACTGGAAGATCATGATATTATTCATGTTTTAACGAATACCGGAATTTCTGTTTATGAAGAAATTGGAATGCAGTATTATCTTCTTGGAAACGGAAAAAAAAGCTTGTATTTGTATATGGTTATTTTAACTGGGACATTATTTTATCCTAAGAAAATAAAATATTTCATGCAGCAATTTAAAAGAGGAAAACAAGCACATTCGTTCTATTATCTTGATTTTTCAAAATTGCTTTTAATGCCTATAGTATCTATTCAACAAACTTTTAAAATTTAAAACTTATGAAAACAATCAACCATAAATCATTTGAAGAAAAACAATCTACTGAATTAGCAATTGGATCTTTTATTATCATTACAATACTATTTATACTTTATATTGTCACAAATCAAAGTCCAAATATTCTTGTCATTGCGTGGCCGTTTGCTTTTTCGGCAATAATCGTAAATTTGATAATGTTCGTTCATTTAACAGACCGGTTTATTCATCTTTCTGAACAAAGAAGGGATATTGCGGTTAAAATTTTAATTCTGCTTTCTAATATTCCAATTACGTTTTTCTATTATTTATTAGTAATGAAAAATTAAATTTTAGAATTTCATCCAATAAAAAAGCTGCGAGTTTATACTCGCAGCTTTTAGATATATCGATTTTAAAAATCTTAGTTTGCAGATGGAAGAACGATTCCGTTTTGATCTATTAAGTAGATTAACGAAGTCATTGTTGCTGCACCAAGTTCTAATTCTCTTTTATTGATGGCATCAAATTTATCGTTTGCTGCATGGTGATAATCAAAATAACGTTGTGAATCTGGTTTTAAACCTGCTTTTACAATTGCTTTAGACGTTAAATGATTAATATCTGAACCTGCATGTCCAATTGTAAAACTATGAACTAAATAAGGTTCGAAAAAGTCTTTAAACCCTTGTATTTTTTTCAAATTAGCATCATCTGCTTCAATAGAAAATCCTCTTGGAGAAAATCCGCCTGAATCACTTTCTAAAGCAAAAATATGGTTTTCGTTTTTCTGTTTAGAAACTTCTTCATATTTCACACCGCCTTTTCCGCCATTTTCTTCGTTCATAAATAAAACTACACGAATTGTATTTTTAGGCTTGTAATTTAAATTTTTAAGAATTCTTATTACTTCCATGCTTTGTACTACTCCTGCTCCATCATCATGAGAACCATCGGCTAAATCCCAAGAATCTAAGTGTCCGCCCACAACCATAATGTTAGATGGGTTTACAGTTCCTGTTAATTCTCCAACTACGTTATGAGACAATACATCTGGTAAAGTTTCACACGATTGTTTGAAATAGAATTTTATAGCTGGATTTACTTTTAAAGTTTTACTTAATAATTCAGCTCCATTTGTACTAATTGCTGCAGTTGGAATATATTGCTCTTTTGGCAAATCACCATAACTCTGAGCTCCTGTATGAGGGAAATCGTCTAAACGTAAATTCATTGAACGAACAATTGTTCCTACAGCTCCTAATTTTGCTGCTTCTTTTGCACCAGTAAATCTTTGGTCTACACAAGCTCCGTAAGACGTAAATGTTTCGATATTTTCAGGATTCATTGGTCTGTTATAAAAAACAATTTTTCCTTTTACTTTATCAGCTCCAAGTTCGTTCAGTTCTTTAATTCCTTGTACTTCTATGATTTCTGCTGTAAGTCCTGTTTTTGCAGTCGCAACAGATCCGCCTAAAGCACAAATTGGCACAGCAGTTTTTACTTTTCCATCTAAGATAAAAGCAGTTTCTTTTTCACCGCGAACCCAGTGAGGAACCATAACTTCCTGCAGGTAAACTTTATCAAGTCCCAGACCTTCTAATTGTCTTTTTGTATACTCGACAGCTTCTGCAGCACCTTTAGATCCTGATAAACGGCTTCCAATATCATTTGAAAGATATTCTAACCAAGAATAACATTTAGCTTCGGTTAAAGCTTTTTTATAAAATAATTTAATGTTTTTTTCATCATTTGACTGAGCAAAAGATGCGGTCAATCCATTTAAAACTAAAGCAGTTAAAAGAATCGTTTTTTTCATAATTGTAATAACATTTTGGGGTTATATTGCTTTTTTGGCTTCTCTTACAAAGAAACAAAATTCTGTAGAACTGTCAGAGTTTTTTCGTAGCCTTTTCTCAAAAAAAAACTCTAATTATAAACCTTTTTTGTTCATAATTAGAGTTTTTCTTATTTTCTTTAAAATAATGTTACTTTATTTCGATAATCTTATTTTTTGTGCCAATTCCGTTTTCATTAAATGGCTCAATTGTAAAATAATATTTTGTTCCTTTGTCTAAACCTCTAAAATCGTACACGTTATCTCCATAAACCATAATACTGTTGTATAATTTATCCGGAGCAATTCCGTAATAAATATTATATCCTACAGCATCATTTTGCTTTTTCCAGGAAATCATAGCGTTTCTTGAATCCAGTTTATTTCTGTCTACTTTAAATGCCGTAACCGCTTTTGGTTTTTCTGATAATCCATTTCCAAAAACCCTGAAATCTGAAATCGCAAACAATCCAGAGGCATTGTGAATATTGACCATTTTAATGTAACGCGCTTTAAATGATTTTGTTAATTCAACATAATCATGCGGTGCATCTTTATCGTTTTTAGATTTATCTACAACCAAAGTCCAGTTTTGTGCATCATCAGACATAAATATTTTATACTGGTAATAAATGTCCATTGCTTTGTTATACTGTGTTGCTTTATGATCTGCATAATTGATCTGCAGCGCCTTAATTTCCATTTGACGGCCTAAATCCATTTGAAGCCATTCGTCTGGATTATTGGTTTTTGCAGACCAATACGTTTGGATATTTTCATCGGTTAAATTTTCAGGACCATAACAAAATTTCTCGTAGACTTTTTTTTCGCCGTTATCCATTCTGTGTGTTTCAACTTCCAAACATTCTTCAGAAGAAGAAACGGTTACAGGCTTTTTATACGAAAGCAGCATCCATCCAGATGAAGCGCCTTTTGTCTGATCACGATTACCTGTAGGAAGAACAATTGGAAAATCTCCGTAAGAAGTTATCGAATACATGACATCATCTTTATCAAATCCTGCCGGAAACATATCGATACGACGCTCAAAACGATCTTTTATAGAAATCTTACATGTTCCTGTGTTCCAGTAATTTCCGTAGTTATCTGCAAAAGTATTTCCGTGTCCTGCACCAATTACAAATCCGCCCGGTTTATAAGACATAGGATTGTGTTTTTGATACGTAAATGGCCCAAGCGGATTATCTCCAACATGAACTCCGTTTGCATATCCTTTAAATTCCGTCGCAGGCGCGCCATACTGCATATAATATTTTCCGTTGTGTTTGGTCATCCACGCTCCTTCAATGAAATTTCCCCAAGGTGCCGGCTCCATGTCATTATTTGGACCAAAACGCTCCCAGCCGTGCGCAGAAGGATCTAAAATAGCAACTTCTTTTATCTGTCCATACGGACGCTGAATATCTTCTACTTCTGTTGCTTTGTACAATTGTGCATAATCAGCTTGGTTTCCTTTTGGAAGCCATGTATTATAATCAACTTCTGTACCTACAAGCGGCAGTTTTCCGCTTGAACCGTAATACATATACACTTTTTTATCATCATCCTGAAAAATAGCAGGATCCCAAGTTGGCAGCATTGCTTTGTCTACGTGACGTGTCCATCTTCCCGATTTTGGGTCGGCCGTTTTCCAAATTGGATGATCTCTATTCCATGTTGAACCCACATAAAATAAAGTATCGTTTACAACCCACGCCGCAGGTGCGCATTGGTCGTCGTCGCCGGGTTTTCTTTGAAAACTTCCGTAAACGAAATTCCAGTCTGACATGTCTTTACTCCAAAAGAAACCTGCCTGATTGGTCGCAAATAAATAATATTCGCCTTTATAGGTAATAATTACCGGATCGGCACTGGAACGGCGCGATTCAGGAATTCCGTTATGATTGTGAGTGGTAAAATTGTACCCAATATTGATTGGATTACAATAAGTTGTTGCTGGTTTATTTGGGTCAAACCAATCTGTTTTTCCGGGAATATTCGCTTTTTGTGACCAAATACTTGTTGTACAGGTAGCTAAAAGCAATATCAATATCTTTTTCATTTGTATTCTTTTTAAGTTTATATAGAATTCAATCTTTTAGTAAAATGATGATGAAAATCTATTTTTTCTCTTTTAATCTTTCGCTTAAAAGTTCAGGTTCGTTTGTGGTAATGTAATTGAACTTATTGGTTATAATCCAATCCATATCAGCCGCTTCGTTAACTGTCCAGGCGTTTAGAATTATCTTATTTTCTTTTGCTTCTTTCACCCATTCAGGATGTTTTTTAAAAACTGAATAATGATAATCAACTCCATTAATATTATCTGCTTTTACTTCTTTTGGAGATTTATTTCCTTCTAAATATTGTAAAACCGTTTTCTGGTCAACTTGTCTAATTTGTTTTAGAATTTCATAGTCAAAACTTATGTAGCAGGTGTTTTTATCTGCTTTTAGTTTTTTGATGGTTTCAACAGACATTAACGCTGTTTTTTGTCCTCTTTCTTTACTTATTTCCGAAGGTTTTATTTCGCAGACTAAAAGAGTTTGTTTGTTATTCTTTTTTCCTTCTGAAATGTATTCGTGTAATGTTGGAAGTTTTTCTCCGTTAGAAAGCTTAAATTTTATTAAGTCAGCGTAATTGGTTTGTTCGATAAGCAATTTGTTGTAATGTGCATCGTGATTGATTACAAGCGAATCATCTGCGGTTCTCCACACGTCAAATTCAGATCCGGGCAATTTCAAGTCAATGGCATGTCTTAAAGATGCGATAGAATTTTCGGGAAGATTATTCTTTTTCCACGCGCCGCGATGTGCTACGATTGCATTTTCTTTAATACAACAAGATTGAAAAACAATCGCAATTACTAAAAAAAGTGGTATTTTAAAGGTTTTAATAGTATCCATTATTTTAAGTTTATAGTATTTTAAAAAATGTTCTTTTATAAAAAAAGCCCTCCGTCAACCAAACGGAGGGCCTTACTAATCAATAAACCAACTATTTAGTTAACTCAAAACTAACTTTCTTGTCGGCAGTTGAATTTCCTCCAACGAAAATATCAAACTGTCCAGGTTCTGCTGCGAATTGCAAATCAGAATTATAAAATTTTAAATCTTCAACAGTAATGTCAAAACTTACTGTTTGTTTTTCACCTTTTTTAAGTGCTATTTTTTGGAAACCTTTTAATTCTCTAACTGGTCTTGTTACTGAACCAACTAAATCTCTAATGTATAATTGAACTGTTTCTTTTCCGTCAAAATTTCCAGTATTGGCTACGTCAACCGTTACTTTTAATTTTCCGCTGAAATTCATTTTATCAGAAGAAATTTTCAGGTTTGAATAATCAAAAGTCGTATAACTTAAACCAAATCCGAATGGAAATAATGGTTCGTTTCTTTCGTCAATATAGTTTGATCTGAATTTTTCGAATTTACCTTCTGTGTTAGAAAGTGGTCTTCCTGTATTTTTGTGTGCGTAGTAAATTGGTAATTGACCAACGCTTCTTGGGAAAGTTGTTGTCAATTTTCCAGAAGGATTTACATCTCCAAATAAAACGTCAGCAATTGCGTAACCTGCTTCTGTACCAGCAAACCAAGCATTTAAAATTGCCGGAACTGTTTTTTCTTCGTCAGTAATTACTAACGGACGTCCGTCAAATAAAACTACAACAACTGGTTTTCCAGTTTTTAATAACGCGTTTAATAAGTCTTTTTGTGCTTGTGGAATTTCTAAATTCGTACGGCTGCTTGATTCTCCGCTCATTTCAGCAGATTCTCCAATTGCAGCAATAATTACATCAGATTGCTGTGCTACTTTTACAGCTTCAGCTAATAATTCTTCTTTTGAACGTGCATCACGGTGTAATGTTTTTCCAAACATTGTTGCTTTAGTTTCAAACTCTTCGTCGTAATCTAAATTACTTCCTTTAGCATATAAAACTTTTGTTGATGGTCCTGCAACTTCTTTAATTCCTGCCAATAATGAAACAGCATTTTCCATTCTTGTAGCCACACTCCATGTTCCCGGCATATTTTCTTTAGCATCTGCCAAAGGCCCGATTAAACCAATTGTTCCTGATTTTTTAAGAGGCAGTAATTGATTTTGATTTTTTAATAAAACCAAAGATTGTGCAGCGATTTGGCGCGCTTCTTTTCTGCTGTCTGTTGTGAAAATCTCCGTTTTAGCTCTTTTTTCATCGCAATATTTATATGGGTCTTGGAATAATCCTAAGTCATATTTTGCTTCTAAAATAAGTCTAACGGCATTGTCAATTGTTTCGATTGAAACTCTTTTTTCGTCTAATGATTTTTTCAAAGTTCCTAAGAAACCTTCTCCAACCATATCCATTTCTACACCAGCGTTTAATGCTAAAGCAGAAACATCCTGAAGATTACCCATTCCGTGTTCGATCATTTCAGGAATTCCTGTAAAATCGGTTACTACGAAACCTTTAAAACCCCATTGCTTTCTTAAAACATCTGTCATTAACCATTTGTTTCCTGTAGCAGGAATTCCATCAATTTCGTTGAAAGAAGCCATAACTGAACCTACTCCAGCATCAACTGCTGCTTTGTAAGGTGGGAAATAGTCATTAAACATTCTGATATGGCTCATGTCAACTGTGTTGTAATCACGACCTGCTTCAGGCGCGCCATATAATGCAAAGTGTTTTACACATGCTAAAATGGAATTATTTTTAGAAAGATCGTGCTGTTGGTATCCGTTTACCATTGCTTTTGCAATTTGGCTTCCTAAGTACGGATCTTCTCCTGAACCTTCAGAAACTCTTCCCCAGCGCGGGTCACGAGATATATCTACCATTGGTGAGAATGTCCAGTTGATTCCGTCAGCACTTGCTTCTTTTGCTGCAATCTGCGCGCTTCTTTCAATTAAAGCCATATCCCATGTACAAGATAATCCTAACGGAATTGGGAATGTTGTTTCGTAACCGTGAATAACGTCCATACCAAAAAGTAATGGAATTTTTAAACGGCTTTGTTCGACGGCGATTTTTTGTACTTCTTTAATTTTTTGTACAGATTTTATATTGAACAAACCGCCCACTTTTCCTTCTGCAATATTTTTTGCAACATTTGAGCTGTTTGCCTGTCCTGTTGTAATATCACCAGATGTTGGTAAATTTAACTGTCCTAATTTCTCTTCTAATGTCATTTTTGACATTAATTCTGCTACAAACTCTGACTTAGGTTTAATTTTCACTGTACTTTTTGTGCTCTTTTTTTGAGCGTAACCCAAAACAGCACATCCTAAAAAAAGTAAGACTAATTTGTTTTTCATTCTATTTTATTTATTTGTTCGTATTCGATTTTTTCTGTTTCAACATCCAGTCATAAATTTCGGGATTGTCGTAAACTCGTGTCCAGCTGTCGTGTCCAGCATCATCAAAAATAGTTAACTGAACGTCTTTTGCATTACATTTTTTTAATTCTTTGTAAACGCTTATGGCATAATCTACTTTTACCACATCATCTAATAATCCGTGGAAAATTCTGGTTGGAATATTGGCTATTTCACAAGTTTTTTCTAACTGAATTAAATCTACAAAGCCAGCGACAGGTACGTTTGCGGCAAATAGATCCGGATGTGCAAAAGCCAAATTCCACGATGCCCAACCTCCTGAGCTCAAACCAGTAACATATATTCGTTCTGAATCAATTTTGTTTTCCTTCTGAATTTTTAAAATCAGTTCGTAAATTGATTCTGTATCCCAATTCTCTTCTTCTTTGCATTGCGGCGCTAAAACATAAGCGTCTAACTGATGCGTTTTTAGATATTTAAAAGGTCCATGAATTTTTACTTTTTCAATGTCTGTCCCTTTTTCTCCATCACCTGAAATAAAAACTATTAATGGCTTTTTATCTTTTGTATTGGCTGGTTTGTGTAATAGGTAGCCTAATTCATTATTCGTTACAATAACTGTTTTTATTTTTCCGGTGGTTTCACTTTGTGCAAAACCCAATGCAGAAATAAACAGCAATAATAGACCTAGTTTGTATTTCATAATAGATTATTTCTTAAATACCGTATTTTCCTGATGTAAATCCAAGTTTTTTTAGACCTTGTTTTGTGTCAGATGCATTCATAAATAATTTCCACAATAAACCAGTTCTGTAATTTTCAATCATTGGTGCTATTGTTCCTTGGTCAATCGCTAAATATCGAGCGGTTACCCAATTGTATTGTGGTGAAAAAGCATCATAAGGCCCTGCAATTCCAACGTATTTTGCTTTGTTTTCATCATATAAATAATGCAGGAACTTCATAGATTCTATTGGTGTGTATGGAAATGATGATAACGCTGCTGTTGGTGAAATTACTCCATTATCATTATTTGGCTGGTGTGCTGTATAGCCTGTTGTTCCATCAGGATTTCTGGTATAACTTGCTGTCAATCCCCAGCATTTATCTGAATAATCTTTAAAACCTTTTGGATTGGCAATGCTGTACTGAACCATGATTTTAGCGTGGTTTTGAGTTAACTGCCAATAATCTGCATATTTGTCTTTCAAGTTATTTGGATCTAAACCTAAATAAGAATAATGCGACCAGAACATTGGCCCAACATTTCCAGAAGCTCCATTGTAGTTTAAAACTACCGGGATACCGTATTGAGATCTGCCATCTATTATAGCGCCATTTCTTGCCCAAGCTTTATGATAAGCTTCTGCAGAAATTGGATGCGTTGGTGAAGATGCTGCCATTACGTAGGTAATTAAGCATTCGTTATACCCTTCTAATTTAAAGTTCATTTCCCAGCCATAATTTGGTGACCAATGCCAGTATAATGCATCTTGCCCTTGTGTGTACCAATCCCATTCTACACCTTTCCAAAGTTCATCAGCTTTTGCCGCTAATTCTTTTTCAGCTGTACTTCCGTTTTTAAAATATTCTCTGATTGTAATTAATGCCTGGCAAACAAAAGAAGTTTCTACTAAATCTCCTCCGTTATCTTTTGTTCCAAACGGAATTACTTTTCCTGCTTTATTGTCCATCCAGTGCGGCCATGCTCCATGAAAACGATCTGCTTTTTCAAGAAAGGTTAAGGCTGTTGTAAGTCTAGAAACAGCTTCTGCCCTTGGTAAAAAACCTCTTTCTACGCCTACAATAATGCTCATTAAACCAAAAGCTGAACCACCTGTAGTTACAATATTTGACTCAAAATTAGGATCTTCAGTAAGATATCTTTCTCTTGCAAGTTTTGAATTAGAATCTGCGTATTCCCAAAAATATTTTATTGCATCTTTCTGCACCTGATCCATAGCTTCAGTATCTGTTAAAGGCTTTGTTGGTGTAGTTGGAGTTGTTGGTAAAGGAGTTCCTCCTCCTGTTCCGTCAGGTCCTGATGATGAACATGAGTTGAAAAAACTAAAAAGAGAAACTATGTATATTGAAATTTTCATGTCGATAAATAATGTATTAACTAATTAAAATACACCTGAAGGATAAACCTTCAGGTGTGTAAAAAATGCTTATCTTTTGTCTTTTTCTAATTTATAAAGAGCTACGACTTCATTGTCGTTAAGAGCTGCATCATAAATTCTGAATTCGTCCATTAAACCTGTATAGTGAAGCATCCATCCATCAGCCGCTCCCCAAGGAGCACCTAAATGCTGCTGATAACCTCCAATAATAAATTTAGAAACTTCAGAGTTTGCTAATTCTCCGTAAGGACCTCCTCCAGTTGCAGGATCGCTTGCATATCTTTTTGCAATAGATGCAGGAATATTTAACTTTTGTCCATCGATATAAATACTATATGTAGAGCTTGTTCCATTGTAAGTCCAAACTAAATGTTTCCATGCTCCAAACATATTGGCTAAAACATTTGTTCCTCCATGCTCAATAAATTGTCCTGCCCAAGGAATACTTGGCGTAACATCTTTTTGAATATGATTTTTCAACAACATTGTTGTTGCTGGTCCTGTTCCTTCAATAAGGGTAAAAATATTTCCCCAAAAATCTGTTTTTTTAGGAAGCATAAACAATGACTGTGCACCACCTGTGTGTGGATCTGTTTTAATCCACATTGAAACTGTTACACTTTTCAGGTTTACAACTGAATTTGCAACCGTATTATAAGAAATAAAAGAACTTGGAGATCCTTTATATGCTTCTCCTTTTATACCTGTTTCATAGGTTACATTTGTAGCTGATCCGTCTGTTATGCTATTTTTTGAATCGGCAATATTACCATCAAAACTAAATTTAGATACTAAGTGAGCAGCGGCAACATCGTCTGAATTCTCATATCCTCCAATTGACTCATATGGAATTGGACTGTTTACTTTATCAATACTATCCTCGCAACCAGCAAATAATGCTGAAACTAAAACAAAAGAAAGCATGAAAATAGATTTATTTTTTTTCATTTTTAATGTCTTTAAGAATTAATAACCAGGATTTTGAGCTGATAAACCATCTGCTTGTTTGATGAACGATGCAGGAATAGGAAATAATTCGTTTTTACCTTCAGTAAAAGTTTTTCCGTCTACTGCAAAAGCAGCTTTAGCCTGACCTGTACGTACTAAATCAAAAAATCTGTCGTGCTCAAAAGCCATTTCTACTCTTCTTTCTTTCCAAATTGCAATTCTAACATCTGCTTGAGAAACTGCAGGAGTATCTCCTAAACCAGCTCTTTTTCTAATTTGATTTAATAAAGCAATAGCATCTGAAGTTTGTCCTAATTCATTTAATGCTTCTGCTTTCATTAAAATTACTTCAGCAAATCTTAAGTATTTAATATCAACATCTGTTTCCCATGCATCTGTGTAAGCTGATGAATATGCTTTGTAGTTGTATCTTTCATTTTCAACTGTTGTTGGTATTACTCTTCCATCATATAAAGTTGATCCTCTAAAAATGATTGTTGCTGCTTTTCTTACGTCACCAGCTTCATAAGCGTTTACTAAACTTTGAGATGGTGTATTAAAACCCCAGCCCCAACCGCCGGTACCACGGGCACCTTGCGTGTTAGAATAACCTTCAATTCCTTTTGCAGGAACCGCGCCTTGTGCATAAATTTCGAAAATAGATTCTGAATCAAATTTCCCTGATGCTCTGTACATTGAAGCATAATCGCTTACAATAGAATAACCTGTAACTTTATTAGTATTATCAATTACTTGCTGCCATTTCTTTTGATACAAACTTACTTTTGCTAAAAGTGCATATGCCGCACCTTTTGAAGCTCTTGATTTATCGTTAGCTCCGTAAGCAGTTTTTTCAGGTAATGCTGCAATAGCGTCATTTAAATCAGCTTCAATAAAAGCATATACTTCAGCAGATGTTTTACGTGTTAACTGCATAATTCTGTCTGAGTCTGAACCCGGAACTGGTAAATGATCTACAATTGGCACTCCACCGTAACATTTTACCAAAGTAAAATACATAAAAGCTCTTAAAAATTTAGCTTCACCAGCTAATCTGTTTCTTAAATTAGCATCTACTTTATCTAATTTTGGAAGTATGTTTAAAGCCTGATTACATTTGTTTATTCCATCATAATTAGCAATAAAAGTGCTTTCAGCAGAAGGATTAGATGCATTATAAGTCAGAGCATCCAATACATCTTTGTCTGTTCCTGTGTCTCCGGCAGAAGATCCTTTATCAGCATCATCAGATGTAATACTTGATAGCCCAATCCAACCAAATGAAGTCATATCCCAATTTAAAAACTTGTTATAAATTGCTGTCACGAACTGAGCTGCCCCTGCATCGTTATTAAATAACTCTACATCGCTTGTCGAAATAGATTCTGTTTGATCTACATCTAAATAATCGTCTGCACATGCTGTAAAAAAGAACGCTGATAATACAAACGTTACTATATATATCTTTTTCATAATATTAAAATTTTAAATTAGCACCAAGTACAAATGATCTTAAAGTGGGGTAAGCATCAAGCTCAACACCTTGAGTTCCATAAGGATTCCCATCTCCGTTTAACTCTGGAGAGAATCCTGAGAATTTTTGTGTGATAAATGGATTAATCGCATTTACATAAATTCTACATGCACTTATGAAACTACCTTCTTGCAATGGTAATTTGTATCCTAGTGTAATGTTGTTAATTCTAAAGAAATCGCCTGATTCTAAATAATAAGTAGAAGCTACGGGTACCTGATTAAATGGTGCAGGATTTGAAGCAGTTACATTATTTGGTGTCCAAAAATCTGTAGCGATAGAATTTTCTATGTTTTCTCCATAAAAACGCTGTGCTTTTTTTCCGTTATATACTTTTGCTCCAGCAGTACCATAACCATCAACAGAAAAATCAAAGTTTTTGTAATTGAATCCTAAAGAAACTCCGTAATTAGATTTTGGTAAACTTGAACCAACATATTTTTTATCAGCTGTAGCACTCAAAGCATCTTGAGTTACTTTATCTCCCGCAGCGTTGTAGTATAACATATTTCCGTTTGCAGGATCAAAACCAGCGTATTCATAAATATAGAAACTACCTAATGGCTGACCGATAGTAGTGTTATCAAGTAACTTTGTATCCTGTCCATTTCCTAATCCTCCACCAATAACTGGAGACAAAACAACATTTTTTAAACCTGTAAGTTCATTTTTATTGTTAGAAAAGTTCCCTCCAACATAGTAGCTGAAATTTTCACCAATTTTATCATCCCAACGTAAAGAGATTTCATATCCTTTATTAGATACTTCTCCTACGTGTGCTGGTGATGCAGTAGTAATTCCAGATGTAATGTATGGTTTTGTATTTAAAATTACATTGTTTGTATTTTTGTCATATACATCAAAAGTTCCTTTTAATCTGCTGTTTAAAAATTCAAAATCTAAACCTGCAGAAGTTTCTTCTGTAACCTCCCAAGATAAACTTGGATCAATTTGAGAATTAATAGTTGTTCCTTCATTAAGAATAGAACCCCCTAAATAAGCATTAAGTCCTGAAGTATAACCTTGGCTGTTAAGTGGTACATTTTGATTTCCTAATTTTCCCCAGCTTCCTCTTAATTTCAACAAGTCGATTCCTTTAACATCGGCCAAAAAGCTTTCTTTGGTAATAATCCATCCTGCTCCAAAAGCTGGAAAAGTTCCCCAACGGTAGTCTTTAGCAAAATTTGAAGATCCATCACGTCTAACAGTTCCTGTTAACAAATATCTGTCTAATAATTTATACTGGAAACGACCTAAGTAAGATGCTAATTTAGTTTCGTTAAAAACTTCATCTTTATAACTTGTTACATTTGTTGCGTATTCAACATCTTTTAAAGACCAATAATTTGCATCTGCATTAACATTTTTTCTTTTTATAGTCAACTTCTCTCTTGATCCTTTAACATATGTCTCAATACCCGCAGTAACTTCAATATCGTGTATTTCATTAAATACTTTATTATATGTTAAGTAGTTAGACAAACTCCAGTTATAATATTGCTCTCTTCCTTTTGTTAATAAGTTGATATTGGCATTTGGAAACTCCTTTTCATAATCACTTGAAACTTTGTTAGGATTTGCTGCTAACCAGATATTCTTAGTGTCTTCGAAATTATATTGTTTCCAAGTATAATATTCACCATTAAATTGAGAAGTAAATTTTAAAGATTTTAAAATTTCATAATCTAATTTTAAGCCTCCTTGTAAAGTAATGCTGCGTTGTTGTTCGTCGAAGAAATCTAATTGAGCAACTGGGTTTCCAACATTATTAATTGAGTTTCCGGTTTCACTTGCAAAACCATCATCACCTACACGAGAAACTCCATATTTACCATCTGCAAAATATACGGGAACAACAGGAGATTGTTTGTAAGCATTTGTAAAAGCTGATAATGGTTGTGGAGCAGATTTAGTCGATGTTAAACTAAAGTTTTGAGTTAAAGTCAATTTCTTAGAAATTTTATATTCATTATTATTTCTAAAAGTAGTACGCCCATAATCTAAACCATTTAATATCCCTTTTTCTTCATAATTTCCTAAACTGAAAAAGTATTTAATGTTTTCTGTAGCACCAGAAACAGATATGTTATTTTGAGTATAACTTCCTGTTCTTGTAATCTCATCAAACCAATCTGTATTAACCGGTTGATCCTGAGAAAATGTAGTAGATTGTAATGCTGAATTAGTGTAGTGTGCGAATTTATTACTTCCTGCCATTTTTACTTTTTTAAGCGGCGTTCTTACACCACCAAAGCTTTCAATTTCAACAGAAACTTTATCCCCTTTACCTTTTTTAGTTGTAATAATAATTACTCCATTTGCTGCTCTAGTACCATAAATAGCTAAGGCAGAAGCGTCTTTCAAAATGTCATACGAAGTAATATCATTTGTATTAATATTGTTGATGTTTTCTGTTGCCATTCCATCTACAATATATAAGGGCGATCTTCCCCCTAAAGCAGTACCCAAACCTCTAATTACTACAGAAGGGGTACTCCCTGGTACATCAGAAGAAGTTACTTGTACACCTGCCGCTTTTCCTTGAATAGCTTGAGATGCATTTAGAACTTTTGTTTTTGCTACCTCTTCCCCTTTTAGTGAAGAAATTGCAGTTGTGTTATCAATTTTTTTTCTCGTACCGTACCCAATTACAACAACTTCTTTTAAGGCAGTATCACTTGATTCCTTTAAAGTAATTGTCATTGGTGCGGTCGTTGCCGGTACAGAAACTGGATCAAAACCTAACATAGAGACTTTTAAAATGTCTCCAGGCTTTGCATTGATGGTAAAGTTTCCGTCGAAATCTGCATCAGCAGTTGCTCTGGCATCAGATGAAGCAATAACTGCTCCGGGAATTCCCATTCCGCTGCTGTCAACTACTTTCCCTTTAATTGCTTGTGCTTGTCCAGACATATAGACTGGTAACAATAAGAGCACAAATAAGCTAAAAATAAAATTTTTCATACAGTTTGTAATCGTTTAAGTTAGTAGAGCCAAATTAAGCAATTACAACGTTGTAGTACATCAAATACCACTACAGCATAGCTACATCATTATGTTAAAATATAAGCGTACACTAATGATTATCAACACTATAAATGTTAAATTAATTTCATTAACATAACCTTATGATGTAGTAATGATGTATTGGAATTATGTAAATTTTGATGTAGAAAAATATAAATTCTGTAAAAAACAAACTCAATTCTTACAGAGTTAATAAAAACTTTGACAGGTTTTCGTCCTGAGTCAGATTTAATTTCTTTCTTAGACGATATCTGTGCAGTTCTACACCTCTAAAAGAGATGTTCATCATAGGCGCAATTTCCTTTGAAGAAAGGTTCATTTTAAGATAAACACACAGTTTTATATCTTTTGGAGTTAAGTGAGGATATTTTTTAGAAAGGTTTATAATAAACTCGTTATGAATTTGATTTAAATTGGTCTCAAATATTTCCCATTCGTGTTTATTTACTTCATTAATCTTGATGGCTTTTTTGATTTCGCTTTTAAGTTTATTGAAATCTTTTTCAGAATCTAAAATGCTTTGGATATTTTCAATCATTTCACTTTGCTTAGCAATAGACAATGATTTTCCGGCAACTTCAGAAGATTTTGTCTGCAGTTCCAGTTCTAAAATATGTTTTTCGTATTCCTGAATATTTAATTCGTTTTCCTTTTTTAATTCCATTTCCAGAATTTCACGCTGGTGTTTTAATTCTTCGGCCTGTAATTTTAATTTTTGGGTATAACGAAGTTTATTCCATTTATAATAGAAAAACAATACTGCCCCTATTAATAATAAATAAAGAAGAATCATCCAAAAAGAGAAATACCACGGCTGCGCAACTTTAAAATCAAAACTGGAAACTTTATCATAATTGGCTCCGTCGTGTTTAAAAATTACAATAGAATGCGAACCGCTGCTTAAATTATTTAAAACTATAGCTCCATTTGAAATTGGAATATAATTTTTGCCTTTATTAATCTGATAAAATAAATTGGGCTTACTTGCACCATAAATTCCGGAAATAACATTTATTCGGAGTTCTGTATTATGTTTTATTTTTCCATCGTTTTCCAGCAGTTCGTTATCATTGTAAGCTTCAACTTTAACGCCTTTGTTTTGTTCGTTTTGATATCCTAACTGAAGTGAAATAAAACCATCATCAAGATTGAGTAAATAATGATTCTGACTTCTAAAAATTCTCAGGTTTTCGTTAATGAGTTTTCCTTTATAATATTTCTCCTGAATAATATTCCAGATAAACTTATTACCGTGCGAATAGATATGATATAAAATTCCGTCCTGAAGAACCATAAAATGATCCTTATCGATGGCTACAACGTCAGAGATATTTTTGAAATTGGTATTGAACAATTCGTTTTCTTCTAATTTATTGGAGATAGAATTAAACGTATACCAAACGTTATTAATTAGAAAAAGTATTTCGTTTCTAAATTCAAAAATCTTGACACCAAAATCATTTTTGATTTTACTTTGCTGCGTGATATTTTCAACTTTTACAGTTTTAAAATTATCATCGAGAAAAACTCTATATAATCCGCGGTAATTATCAGCTGCCCAAATCTCATTTTTTTTATTTTGAGCTACATATTTAATGGGTTTTGAAAGATCATTTATCCTTATATTCTGGGAAAGTTTTGACGCATCATCATAAACCAAAACTCCGCTGTAGGTAGACTGAAAGTAAGTATCATTAATAGTACTTTTTGATAAATTCCATCCTCCGCTCACATTATTTATTTTTGCTAAAGCTCCATTTTCATAGCAAAAAGTTCCGTCGTTGTGTCCAATAACATATTTACTTCCAATTTTAGTAATATTCCAACCCTGCCCTTGTGTATTTGGCAGCATTTTAAAATTTCCCGAATCAAATTCAAAAATTCCGTGATTTGAAGCAATTAGATACCCTTTATCAATAGTCGCAACTGAATATACCGATCCTAGAATCCCAGAATTATCGTAGAAGAATGAAATAGGAGAATTTACCTCAACATGAGCAAGTCCGTTGTCAAGCCCGAGCCATAAATCTTCTTCTTTATCAAAACCAATACTTAAAACCGAATTGTTCATTAAAACATTATTTCGGTCGATATTTTTAAAAGTATTGTTACTGAAATCGTATATAAAAACGCCTTTATTTCCAGTACCTATAACCAGTTTATTGTTTTTAATAAACTTGGCTACATTGATTCCGTTTGATTTTAAAGTTTCATTTAATGGATTATTCCAGGGTTTTAAACCTCCGTTTTCAACAATGAAAATTCCTTTTTTTTGTGTAAAAACATAGGTTTTGTTTTTATCCTTTTCTATAGCGTGAACAACCGTATTTTTTAAAATATCCCAGCCTTTTGGATTTGCAATTTTGGAACCTTTCATTTTAAAAAGGCCTTTATCTACCGAAGCCACATACAGATCTTTATCAACAACAAAACAGTAAGAAATTAAAAAAGGGAATTTAATTTTTTTAATGTGTTTTCCATCATAAATAAAAACATCATTGAAAGACTGAAAATACAACGAACCATTAAATCTGAAAATTTTCCAGATTTCTTCATTGTCTTTTTCAGCAAATAAACGAAGGCTTTTGGTAATAGAAACGTAACGCATTTTAGCATTTTCTCTGTACCAATATCCAAATTCCTTGTATGAACCGGAATAAATTCGGTCTCCTTCTATTAAAATTGAGCGAATAATAGTTTTGTTTGGCAGAGCATATTTTTCCCAAATAACGCCGTCATAACGCAATAAATAATGGTTATTGGCAAAATACATGGCTTTATCTTTACCCTGAGCAACATTCCAGATTTGATTGTCGCCCTGATAGTCTGATTTATTATAATTTTCTACGAAAGGAAGAAGTTCTTGTGCTTGAATTTGAAAAGCAGCGAAAAACAAGAAAATTGATTTTAAAAGTATCGATTTCAAGATATTCGGTTTTAAATTCAAAGATACTGACAAATATTCATTTTTTGACGCAAAAAAGCCTCCCGATTGAGAGGCTTACGTTATAAACAGAATTTATCTTTTTAATTTTCTAATAATTGATAAACCTGATTGGCAATTTCATATTCTTCATCAGTTGGTACAACCAGAACTTTCGTTTTTGAATTTGCTGTGCTAATTTCTCTGATTTCTTTTGAACGAATTTGATTTTTTTCGGGATCAATTTCAATTCCAAAATAATCCATATCAGTACAAATCAATTTACGCATGTATGAAGAGTTTTCACCAATTCCTGCCGTAAAAATGATCGCGTCTAATCCGTTTAAAGCTGCTGTATATGAACCTATAGTTTTCCTAATTCTGTAGGCATTCATTAATAAAGCCAATTGACAATCTTTATTTCCTTCTTCTGCTTTAGATTCGATATCACGAAGATCGCTGTACCCTGTTAAACCAAGCATTCCGCTTTGTTTCAGCAAAATAGAATTTACTTCATCTGGTGTATAACCTAAATTTTTAACCATATAAAAAATAACAGATTGATCAATATCACCCGCACGAGTTCCCATAACCAAGCCATTTGCCGGAGAAAATCCCATCGTTGTATCGATACTTTTTCCGTCTTTTACTGCGGTCATACTGCAGCCGTTTCCTAAATGGATTGTAATTATTCTTGAACCTTTTTCTAAATAACCAATTGCTTTTTCTGAAACATATTTATGGCTTGTTCCGTGAAAACCATAAACACGAACTTTATGTTCTGTTAAAAGGAAATTTGGAATAGCATATTTATAAGCTTCAACAGGAATCGTCTGATGGAAAGCGGTATCAAAAACGGCTACTTGTTTTGCTCCGGAAAAAATTTCTTCGGCTACATTTATCCCCACTAAATGAGCAGGATTATGAAGTGGAGCCAGCTCTGAAAGTTCTTTTATTTTCTCCTTAACTTCTTCGGTAATTATGGTTGTATTGGAGAAATAACTTCCGCCATGCACAACTCTATGTCCCACTGCCGTAATTTCTGAAGTTGTTTTTATAACTCCTTTTTCAGCATCTAAAAGCATATCTGCAACCTTTTGCAAACCAATTTTGTGTGTTTGAATAGGCAATATTTCTTCATAAGAATTTGAAGCTGTTTTAAACGTAATATTTGATGTTTCTAAACCAATTCTATCGATCATTCCGGTACAAATTACTTCGTTTTCCGGCATAACCATTAATTGGTATTTTATGGATGAACTTCCTGAGTTAATTATGAGTATTTTCATTTTTTATGTTTTTTGCCACAAAGGCGCTAAGTCACTAAGTTTTATTTTAATCTCGAAGACTGATTTTTTTTTATTATTGAGATTAGCACGCGGATGACGCGTCTTTACGAAGTAAATCCGCGGATTAAACGGATTTTTTTATTCTATCAAAAATAAAATCCGTGTAAATCTGCATTTTCGCAGTAGCGAATCATTCACATCCGCGTTCTATTTTTTAATTTTTTATCTTGTTGTCGAGATTGGCACGCGGATAATGCTGATTTACTTCGTAAAGACACGGATTAAAAACGGATTTTTTATTCTATCAAAAATAAAATCCGTGTAAATCTGTGTTTTCGCGGTAGCGAATCAGTCTCATCCGCGTTCTATTTTTTAATTTTTAATTCCAAATTTTTAATTGATTATAATCCCTGCGCTTGTATTGCCGTAATCACAACCGTATTGATAATATCATCGACTGTACAGCCTCGGCTTAAATCATTTACAGGCTTATTTAAACCTTGTAACATTGGACCGATTGCTAAAGCTCCTGTTTCTCTTTGTACGGCTTTATAGGTGTTATTTCCGGTATTTAAATCAGGAAAAATAAGTACACTTGCCTGCCCTGCTACTTCAGAATCCGGCATTTTGCTTTTTCCAACTGCGCGATCTACTGCAGCATCGTATTGAATTGGTCCTTCAATTTTTAAATCCGGACGTTTTTGTTTTACAATTTCCGTTGCAGTTCTCACTTTATCTACTTCATCTCCTTTTCCAGAAGCTCCTGAAGAATACGAAAGCATGGCGATTTTCGGTTCTATTCCGAATGCTGAACTTGATTCTGCTGATGAAATTGCAATTTCTGCCAATTGCTCTGCCGTTGGATTTGGATTAATGGCACAATCTCCAAAAACAGAAACCCTGTCTTCTAAACACATAAAAAACACGGATGAAACTACCGATGAATTTGGTTTCGTTTTAATGAATTGAAGCGCTGGCAAAATAGTATGCTGCGTTGTATGTGCCGCACCCGAAACCATTCCGTCTGCATGACCTTTATATACCATCATTGTTCCGAAATACGAAACATCTTCCATTAAATCCCTTGCCATTGTAATACTTACGTTTTTAGCTTTTCTAAGTTCGTAATACGTATTGGCGTAATCTTCGTAAAGTTCAGATTCTGTTGGGTTTATAATTTTTACTTTCGAAAAATCTAATGAAATCCCCAGTTCAGTAACTTTATTTTCAATTTGTTTTTTGTCTCCAATAATCGAAATATCAACTACATCCATCGCCAAAAGCCTTGAAGCTGCGATAATAATCCTGTCATCATTTCCTTCCGGAAGAACGATATGTTTGCGATGCTGTCTGGCTCTTTTAACCATATTATATTGAAACATTTTTGGCGTCATGCCTTCTGCTTCAAAAGTGATTAATCTTTCCGATAAAGCGTCGTTATCAACGTATTTCTCAAATGTAGTTATTGAGGTTTCAATCTTGTGCGTATTGTTAGCGTAGATTTCAGATTTAATAGATCCTATCTTGTTTGTAATATGATACGTTCCGCCATCAACAGCAATAATAGGAACGATGGCCGAAAGTCCTTCAATCAGTTTTAAAATACTTTCCTCCGGAACTATATTTCCTGTTAGAATTATTCCTGAAATGGTTGGATAATTTGCAGATTCATTTGCCTGCAAAGCTCCCAGAATAATATCAGATCGATCTCCTGGTGTAATTACAAGCGCATTATTATGTAAGTGAACCAAATAGTTATGCAATTGCATGGCTCCCACACTAAAATGCCCAATTTCATTATTAAGGTAATTTTCTCCAAATAAAACTTTTGCATCAAGCTCATTTACAATTTCCTGCATGGTAGGATTGTTTAAACTTGAAACTAACGGAATTGTATTTACTAAAACATTTGGAGGTAGACTTTTTTGAAGACTTTTGGTAACTAATTCAATATTTTCGGGTTGTACTTTATTGGCAAAAACAGATAAAACTTCAACTTCTTTTACTTTGAAAGAATCGTAAACTAAATACAAACTGTCAACGAGTTCTTCTAAAGTTTTTCCAATTCCTGATCCAATAATTATGGTTGGAATTCCGAGGTTTTTTGCAATTAAAACATTCAAATCTAATTCGATAGAAGTTCCTTCTCCGGTAAAACTAGTTCCTTCAACTAAAACAAAATCAAATCGTTCTTCCAGTTTTTTATATTTCTCAATAATTAAGTCTAAAACCTCTCCAATTTTACCTTTGTTTTTCTTTTTAATGAGTTTGCTTTTTGTGATAGCGTATGCATCTTCAAACTGAATATCAAGGTTAAAATAAGACAAAACTGTTTCGATATGATTATCTACTTCACCATCAACAAAATCTTCTATTATAGGCCTGAAATAACCCACTTTAGCCGTTTTACCAATCAAAATACTCATTAAGCCGAGTGTAATTATCGACTTTCCGCTGTTTTGATCGCTGGTGGCTATATATATCGCTTTACTCATAATTATTTATATTATTCTAAATACTAAATCTACACAAAATCAAATTTTTCTTAGCCGAAATAAACGTTAAAACCAACGTCTTTTCTTGAAATAAATGATTAATCCCAACACTAATAAAAACATGATGCCCATCACTACAAAATAGCCGTTTTCTGTTTTGAGTTCCGGCATGTTTTCGAAGTTCATTCCATACACTCCAACTATAAAGGTCAGCGGAATAAATATGGCTGAAATTATGGTCAGAGTTTTCATGATTTCATTCATTTTTCGGCTTTGTTCCGAAAAATAAAAATTAGAGGCACTTTCGAGCGAACTCATATCTGATTCTATTTGTTCTAAAAGCTCTAAACTTTTTTGATGAAGTCTGATAAAGAAATTAAACGTTTCTTTCTGAATCAAACCGTTATTTTCATCGTCATCTTTAATCGTTTTTAGGTAATACAAAGAATCCCGAAGCGGAACAATGGAACGTTTTAAAAAATTAAAGTTATCCCTGTGATTCTCAATTTTTTCTAAAATAACAGGATCAGCTCCTTTTTTGGTTAAATTGATTAATTCTTCGATCTTATCTTCTTCATCTTCAATTGTAATGTAAAAGTTTTCCATTACAGCATCTAAAAGTAAATACAAAAGATAATCTACTTTTTTAGTTCTAACAATTCCTGCATGCGTGCGAAGACGCTCACGAATATGGGTAAAGAAATCGCTTCGTTTTTCCTGAAACGAAATCAGAATTCCTTCTTTTAAAATAAAACTAATTTGTTCTACGCTAATATTATCTGAATATTCAGAAGGTAAAAGTGATTTTATATTGAAGAATAAAACATTTTGCTGTTCTTCTAACTTGGTTCTTTTGGTTGTATTTAAAATATCGGCAAGTAAAAAATCATCTAATTTAAAATGCGTACCAATCGTTTTAAGCAAACTAATATCATTTAAACCATGAACATTGAGCCAATTATTTTTAGAATAATCAAAACAGGAATTTAAAGCCAAGACTGTAAATTTATCATATTCAACAACATCGGCATCATCATAGACAAAAAGCTGCATTTCGGCTTCCTGTTCTTTATGCGAGCCTGTATATTCTAAAGTTATATGTTGAAGCTTTCGTCCTTTTTTGTATTTAATCTTTCTCATTCAAAAAAATTTACAATAGTAATATTACGAAAAAGAATCCGAACAGGAAATGACAATTATCATTTTGTAAAAAACTAAAACAATTAAAAATATAGTATTTTTACTACTTTTTATAATTAAACCCGACAGGTTTTAAAAACCTGTCGGGTTTCTAACCGAAAAGATATATGCATAAGATTGAAAATCTGGAATCTGGAAAATATTATCATATTTACAACCGTGGAATTAATAGTGAAAATATATTTAAAGAAAATAGAAATCATGAGTATTTTTTAATGCTTTATGCTAAACATATTGATCCAATTGCAGAAACATTTGCTTGATGTTTATTAAAAAATCATTTCCACTTATTGGTAAAAGTTAAAACTTTTGAAGAAATTCTAAAGAATCAAAATGAATACAAAATCAAAAAAATAATTCCTCCACACCAATCTTTTGGAAATTTATTTAATGCTTACACAAAAGCAATCAATAAAGGCTACAATAGACACGGTGCTTTATTTGAAAGACCTTTTAAAAGGAAATTGATTGATAATGAAGCCTATTTACGTTCTGTTATAAAATATATTCATTACAATCCGGTAAATCACGGATTTTGTGAACATCCAATTGAATATCCCTGGAGTTCTTACCTAACTTGTATTTCTGAAAAACCAACTAAATTAAAACGTGAAAAAGTAATTTCTTTATTTGATAATAGAGCTTCATTAGAAGCTTCTCATAATCAAAGAGAAAATTTCACTCCATTAGAACAGTTTCTCAATTTATAACGATTAGCAAACCCGACAGGTTTTTAAAACCTGTTGGCTTTAACTGAACGTAAAACATGACCAAATCCAATTCATAACTTAAAAGACCAAGAATAAAAAAATCAATCATATCCTCTACAGCAAACCCGACAGGTTTTAAAAACCTGTCGGGTTTAACGCGCACGTAAAGAATACGCATAAAAAAACCGAGTCATTTCTGACTCGGTTTTTCATTATTGTTAAAGAAGAATTATTTTACTTCTTCAAAAATAACGGCAACTGACTATCAATACATTACATCAAAATGGTACAAATATGGAACAAAGTAATTATTTTATTTCACAAAACAACATGTTTTTTAGCTACTCACAACTTAAGAACTAATCTTTTCGATTTAACCATAGATACGGAAAACAGGTATTTTTACTTATAAATTATATAACGTAAGTTCATACATTCACTTTTTTAACAATTAGTTTATTTTTTTTCAGTACTACCATTAAATAATTAATCAAAAATATTTATGAAAGTTCTAACTAAGTCAAGATTTAAATTAGGACTGGAATGTCCTAATAAATTATACTATACAGGGAAAAAGGAGTATGCTAATAAAAAACAAGAAGATCCTTTTTTACTAGCTTTAGCTGAAGGAGGTTTTCAAATTGAAGAGTATGCTCGAATGCATTATCCAGGTGGAGTTTTATTGGAAGGTAAGGACGGTGATTATGAATATTTATGGGGAAAAACTCAAGAATTATTACAATTAGAAAATGTTGTAATATATGAAGCTGCTTTTTTACATAATGGATTGTTCGTAAGAACAGATATTCTTATAAAAATTGGAACTAATATTAAACTCATTGAAGTTAAATCTAAATCTTTTGATCCAAAGGATGATTATTTATTTGTTGGAAAGCGTGACGGTCTTGTTTCATCATGGAAGCCTTATTTATTTGATATTTCTTTTCAAAAATATGTAATTCAATCATGTTTTCCTGATTGGGAAATTAATTCTTCCATCATGATGGCAGACAAATCAAAAATTGCTACTGTTGATGGTCTTAACCAATTTTTCAGAGTTAGTAAAAAAGCAGGAAATAGAACAGGAGTCATTAAAATAATTGATTCTATAGATAGTACAGGTGATAGTGTACTTGGGAGCAAAGACGTTACTTCTTTAGTTGCTGATATAATAAATGATAAGTATCCCTATTCTTCGGAATTAAATTTTTCGAATGCTCTCACCATTTTCAAAGAGAACTATTTGACGGATACATATATTAATTGGCCAACTTCTTATAGCTGCAAATCATGTGAATTTGTAACTGATGGAACAGATGGTTTAAAGTCTGGCTTTAAAGAATGTTTTCAAAAGCAACATAAATGGGGTGATTCAGAATTTAGTAAACCTAAGACTTTTGATGTTTGGTCATTTCGAAAGGGAAATGAATTATTTAACAAAGGTGTCTATTTTATGAATGAATTGACTGAGGATAATATCGGTTTAAAAGAAGAGGTAGGCAAATTAAGTATGAGCGCTCGACAATGGATTCAAATCCAAAAGGAAATTGAGGAGGATAATTCAATTTATATTGATATAGAGGGATTAAAAGCTGAAATGAATTCTTGGAATTACCCATTACATTTTATTGATTTTGAAACTAGTGCTGTTCCTTTACCATTTAATGCTGGTAGGAAGCCTTATGAACAAATTGCTTTTCAGTTTTCGATACATACTTATTATGAAGACGGAAGGATTGAACATACCCAACAATATCTTAATAATATTAAAGGGGCTTTTCCTAATTTTGATTTTATAAGAGCTTTGAGGGATTCACTAAATAATGATAATGGAACGATATTTAGGTATTCTAATCATGAAAACACTATAGTAAATGCAATTTATCTGCAACTATTAAATTCAGATGAATCTGATGCTAGCGAATTAGTGCATTTTATTAAAAGTATTTCTCATTCTAAAAGTGATAGTGTCGAAAAATGGAATGGTGATAGAGATATGGTGGATTTATGGGAAATAGTCAAAAAGTATTATTACAATCCTTTGACTAAAGGTTCAAATTCTCTTAAGTACGTTTTACCAGCTATTCTTAACAGTTGTGAATATCTTCAAAATAAATACACTAAAACTTTAAAGGAGATAAAGTTAAGTAGTCTAAACTTTAAAGATAATCATATCTGGTTGTCTAATACTGGTGGAGTGTATGATAATCCATATAAAAAATTACCTAACCTTTTTGAAGATTGGACAGCTGAAGAAATTGATGAAGTTGTCTCCGGAATGGAAGAACTTGCAGATGGTGGAGCAGCATTAACTGCCTATGGCAAAATGCAATACACTGACATTAGCGATGCAGAGTTAAACGAGTTAAGTACAGCATTATTAAAGTATTGTGAACTTGATACACTTGCAATGGTTATGCTATATGAACATTTAAAAAAAGAAGTAGAAAATGGCTATAAGTAAACATCCTTTGGGGCGCTATGCAATCATAGACAGAGAAATGAGATCACAAGATTATGTTAAGACTAAAGACTTGAAAAGAATTATTGAAAGAGATTTATCAATCAATGTCTCTTTAAGAATGATTAATGATGACATTATAGCGATGAAGGATGATAATGTATTAAATTATAATGCCCCAATTGAATATTGTAATTCTCGAAAAGCTTATTATTATTCAGATCAAAACTATACCATTCGGGCTTTTGGATTGCGTGAAGAAGACATCAGTGTTTTAATGTTTTATGCAAAGACTATAAGCCAATATAAAGATTATCATATTTTTAAAGATTTTACAAATGCGATAGATAAAGTTCTGGATGCAGTAAATATTAGAAAGGGTATTTCAGAAACAAATGATAACAGAGTAATTGTTTTAACGGATAATAATCAAAAATTTACTGGTAACGAATGGATCCCTGTAATTGTAGAAGCTATTGACAGTTGTTTCGCTATAGAGATCAGCTATCAAAAGTTCGGAGCAGCTAAACCTAAAAGAACTAAACTTCATCCTTATTTATTGAAAGAGGACAGGCATCGTTGGTACCTTATAGGAATGAACGACAAGGGTATTGTAACGTATGGTCTTGATAGGATAATAGCTATCGAAAAACTCCCTGAAAAATTTGTATCCTGCACCTTGGATTTTGAAGAATATTTTCGTTATTCATTTGGAATTACAGTCCTTAACGACGATCCTATTGAAGTAAAGTTATCGTTTACTCCAAAACAAGGTAACTATCTCAAAACATTAAGCTTACACCCAACTCAGAAAATACTTTTTGACAATGCTGAAGAGTTTCAAATTTCAGTGAGAGTTAAACCTTCATGGGAATTTTATGAAAAAATATTAGGGTATGGTGATAGTGTTAAAATATTATCTCCACCCAGTATTGTAAATGAATTTACTCAAAAAATACTATCAATATCTAATAGATATAAATAAAGTCAAATAAAATAAAAAAAGTTTCATCGCGAAATTCCATTTCGTGATGAAACTTTTTCTTTGTTTAAAATTAATAAGTTATGAGCTCATATAAAACAAAAAGTACGTTGCATTTAAGAATAAAGAATTTTGTTTCTTGGATCGCGCCACCGTCTGAAACACGTGATAATATCAAAAAAAAATCTGATGAAGTAAGAAAATGTATAAAAGCTGAAGCTGAAAAGGATGGGCTTACAGTTGTTAAAATGCCTTATTCAGGTTCTTTTTCAACTAGAACAGGTTTAAGACGCAATATGCGAGGCAACACAACTACTGAAGGGCAGGATATTGATTTGCCTTTTGTTGTTAGAAAGGACAAAGAAACAGAATTTGGTCCGTTAATAAATCGTTTTAAAAAGTATGCTGAAACTTGTTATCCGGATGATATCATTGAGGTAACTAAAAGTTCTGTGAATATTGTTTTTGAGAAGGAAAAGCTATCCTTTGATATTGTTCCTATGTTTGAAGCAGATAACACTGATTATCAGGTATTAATAAGAGGTAATGGTGACGTAATAACTACATCTATAGAAAAACACCGCGAGTTTATTAGAAAACGCACTGCAATAACAAAAGAAACAGCAGGTATTGTGACCTTCAATGATTGTATCAGACTTTTTAAATGGTGGCGCAAGGTAAAAGAAATCGAAACAAATGAAAACGTATGTCTTCCAAGTTTTTTAATAAATCTTCTAGGTGCTAAGGCATTTGATAACTGCGGTGATGACACGACATATCCACAAACGTTAGCTAACTGGTTCTCCTACCTTGCTTATATTGTCAAAAACAAAGAGACAGTTTCGTTTACTGACTATTACAAAACTCCTAAACCAGATCTCTACATACCTTGGAACGTGCTTGATCCTGTTATGGATGACAATAATATTGTAAAGTCTTGGCCAAATTACCAAGTTGATGAATTGGCCGACTGGCTACAAGAAGCGTCTGAGATTATGAATAGAGCTATTGTTGCAGATTTGCAAGGAAGAGACGCCGATAGTCTGGGGCATATGCAATTGTTATTTGGTAAAATCTTTTCTTCTCACTGCGATTAATTAAAAATAAAGATATGAGTACATATACATTTAGCGGAACTGAAAGTTATTCAGAGTCCGATGTTAAAGCAGTAATGCAAAATACGTATGAGGATATTATAGGATTTGCAAACAGGCAGATTATTTCATATGCCCGTGCAGAAAGTTGGATTGAAGACCTTACTTATGTTCTGAATCAAAAGGTTGTAAAATTCTTTGAAATTCAAATAAATAATGCCTCAGGGATAAAATTTATGAGTTATAAATATACGGTTGACAATTACGGCTATTTATCCACAGGAGCAGCGTCAGGAGGTATAAATTATTTCGGTATACCCAGTGGATGTAATGCAACTTTGTATGTTGATCTTGATCTTTCAAATCCTAATGCGACAGTAGTAAATGAGAATTTGCGAAAGCGAGGATGGGGAACAGGTAGTGCTTTACAAGGTACCGAAACCCATGATAGAAACTATATAAGCAATAATTTAAGACTGCAAAGGTCTGTCATAACAAAATAACATGGAAGTTAAACTACAGGAGAACAAGCACCCAAATCAAACAGCCGAGGCCGCTTACAAAGATTTGATTGCTATTGATAAGCAAAAGAATACTCTTTTAAATACATTGGAACTATTTTTTAATAATGAAAAGGTTGAACAATGGCAGAAAAAACATCATCCAGAAGGTCTAGATTTTTTTCAAAATTTAGTCGGTGGTACACCATTAATTATTTTATCTGGCGATGTTGGTTGTGGTAAAACAGCCTTGGCTCACTCAATAGGTACGCCATTGGCAAAGCAAATTGATAAACGCGTTGTTGTTTTTGAAACTCCCTCTAATATTCGTGGTGCCGGTAGAGTAGGAGAAATCTCAAACCGCATTACGGATGCTTTTGAACAGGTCAAATCTAAAATTAAGTCTGGCCAGATGGGAATTCTAATAATAGACGAGGCTGATGACCTGGCTACTGACCGTGATCAAAATCAAGCGCATCACGAAGATCGTGCTGGACTTAATGTATTAATTAAACAAATTGATTTAATTGGGAGGGAAAATATTTCCTTAGCTGTTATCTTGATTACAAATAGACTGAAGGTATTAGATCCAGCAGTTATTAGGAGAGCTACCCAGATAATAGAATTTATTAGACCCGATAAAAATGCAAGAAGACTTGTATTTCAATGTATTTTCAGCGGTTCTAAATTGTCTGAAAAGGATTATTCAGATCTTGTTGAGGCAAGCACTCATCCAGATACACCATATAGTTTTTCTGACTTAATACAGAAAGTAGGCAAACAGTCTTTGTACCAAGCTATTCAGAGTAACCAACCTTTCGGCAAGGATGTTTATGTCGAAACAATTAAAAATACCAAACCCTCACCACTGATAAAATAAATATGACAGCAAATAAAGTAACCATAATCATTGCGCATTATGGATTAGATAGAAAGATTACAGAAGAAGAATGTGTATCAGCTTTATCATCTGATGAAAAAACTAAAGTCATTTTTATTGATTTTGAAGCGGGAAATGCAAAATTGAGTGAGCTGTATGAGCTTTCTTTTGACAATATCGCCTTATCTCAGCAACGCAAATTTGTAGATATTTTAAAACCAGTGCTTGATGCAAATCCAGATGCATCTATTGCATATTTTGGATTTACACCCATACCTATATCTTTTCATTTAGGATATCTTGTTGGTAATACTCATCCATATATTATATATCAGTTTCATCACAAACAACATAAATGGTATCAAGAAACAGACAAACCTTCAATAGATTATAAATTTTTGATTAAACCCCTAATGTTGCCAAATGAGACCCAAAAAGGTAAAGGTGATGTTACGATACGTGTTGCAACTTCTTTTAGCATAGACAGACAATCGACCTACGAAGTAGTTCCAAATCCCGAAAATGAATTTGATGTAAGTTTAGAAACGCCAGATGTAGATTCACTTTTTGATCAAGAGCAGATAGGCGATGTGGTAAATTCATTTCAGGAAATTTTAAATGTTTATGCTAATAAATTAAGTGATAGAGAAAAAATTCACCTATTTATTGCTTCTTCTTCAGGTTTGCCTTTTGCTTTAGGAACCAGAATTAATCCTAACATCTATCCTTATATTCAAACCTATCAATTCAGTAGGAATGAAACTCCAAAATATAAGGAAGCAGTGCTGGTGACGAAAGAAGTAGATAATCGTGTCGTGCTTTCTGAGGCTGACAGAACTTTAGCAAAAGAAATACGCGATAAATGGCAGGAACAATTAGAAAACACATTAAAGCCTTTTATTAAAACTATATCTGGCAGAACAACAGATAATTGGCTTCAAATGGTTTGCGCTACTGATGATGAATATAGTACTGTTATTAAACATTTCCGTCATCCTTGGACAACTGTTACCGATATTAACAAAACTAGTTTGAAGCATGATACAATAGATACTGAAACTACAGATGTGGAAGATGGTTTTGAATATATTGAAAAATCAAATACTTGGCTGTTGGATGATGGCTTCTTATTTGGTCTCAGTAAGAGATTAAAAACGAAAAGAGATACTGATATTATGCAGGCTGCAAGATTGTTTTTCTTTCATGAGGCATTACATTATAGTAAAGAAGGGCATAGATTGACAAGAGAAGTTGCTAACGGGATTGGCCAATTCCCTAAAGTTATTGAAGAAGCCGACTATCAAGCGGATGTTTGGGGTTTGTTGACTGAATATAAATACTGTTCTATGTACGAATCTAGCCGTTTAAAAAAGGGGTTTAAATCATTTTTTTGTGATGCTATAGAAACTGCCGTTGAAACTATGTGGAGTTTTGTAGACACTGGTGATGACCTGAATATAATACAAGTAAGATCTATGAATCGTTTTTTGAATTGGTATTGGCAATGGGTTCTTATAGAAAATATAGAGGGTCCCGGAACTCTAGAAGAGATCGTAATGATATTGCTTGATAAACCGGTAATAGAATTTGCAGGAGCTCAAATGGAGCTTCGAGGATACCGAACATATTATAAACTCAATTCAAAGCAATATAATAATTATCAATTAGCTGCTTTTGCAAGAAATAAAGTTTATCGATTTGCTCCGAATTTAATTCATGATATAATAGATGGATTTAAAAATCTTGACGGAGAGAAGATAAAAGCGGGATTAAAAAGTTTTCAAGTAACAATTGGATAGAAAAACGAAATAGACCACAGACAAGCTAAACAACTTTATTGTGGTCTATAATTTCTTAAAAAAAACTTTTGATTTATGAATACTGTTGTATAAAATCTACTTTCAAACATCATAATGATAGTACGAAATATTATAAATTTTCTACAATACTGGTAACATTTAGTAAAAATTCCTGAGTTTGTATTATATCATAATAATTTTGCTTCATCAATCTAATTTGAAATTTTATCGGCAAATAAACACCCCATTTAGTTAAACTTAATGATTCTGGATTTTTTTCTAATTCTTTTGTGACAATCTCGTCAATAATTTCAATTTTCGAACTTATGAGATTTAATTTTGACAGAAATTCTTCTTTTGAGATCATGATATAAAACATACTTGTTCTATCATCTAAAATATTTTTAATTTCAATTGCATCAAAAAGGAGCTTTAATGTCCTATTTATTTTAGTGCCTGTAAAAGTATAAAATAAGACTTTCTTTTCTGAAACCAGCAGTAGTCTTTCTGATTCAATACTATGTAAATCAAAGACAGAAAATTCTCTTCTCATCCTCTCTAGCTCTTCTGAGGAGTTTTGATCTAGCTCCCTAAAAATTTCATCTTGATAGATTATTTCAAGCATTTTTTTTCTGATTTCAGGATGTACAATACCTCCTTCTCCAGAAAATTTTGGTTTTTTACCATCATTGGTTGGAATTACCTCTATTTTTTTCGCTTTAAAATCTACAAACTTAATTTTCCATATTTTAGCTGCTAATAAAATATTCTCATCTTCTTTAACTTGTGGTGAAAATGGAATTTCCCCAATTTTATTACCTGCACTTACAACTTTAAAATTATCTTCAACGGTAAAAGCACTGTAGAAATCTCTATTATTAACGATTTTTTCACCTTCAACTCCTATAATAACCTCATCTCCTAACTTTTCCAAAAAGTCTATTAAAATCAAATGATTTAAAATTTCTTCAATATCAGAAACTTCAATATCATTGAATGCAAAATTATGATTCAACCGCTTAACCAAATCCACAAGTTTAATACCAGAATATCCTTTTGTTATCGATAGCGCCTGATGTAATAAAATATCATAAACAAGATTCATAGGCTCCGAAGGTTCTATAAATTTCTCTTTATACAATTGCCAACACGCTAACGATTGCAATAAGCTCCATTTATCTGTAGCATATAGAAAAAGATTACTTTTTGCACCATTTTGTCTACCACTTCTCCCAACGCGCTGTATCAAAGAAGCAATGCTATTGGTAGCATCTATTTGAACGACCTCATCAACTGAACCAATATCAATTCCCAGCTCTAATGTTGAAGTACAGGATATACAGAAATTTTGCCTATTATTACTTTTTGCAAAATATTCTACATATTCCCTTACTTCCTTATCAACAGACGAATGATGTGAAAAATAGTTCGTATGTCCTTTTACCTTTTCCGAAATCTTTTTAAGCTTAACAGCTACTTCTTCCGCACGCCCCCTACTATTGGGAAAAATCAGAACTTTATTATTTCTGGTTTCTAAGTACAAATCCTTTAAAAGATCTAAAGGCAGTTCAATACCTTCATTTTTAAAATATCTAAACTCAGTTTCTATTTCTTTAGATGTTTTATCTAATAGAACTTTTGTATGTAATTCATCTCCAGTAAATTTCTTTGCCTCTTCATAATCTCCTATAGTGGCTGATAATCCTACTATATTAAATTTTTTTGAATTCAAATCCTGCAATCTTGACAAAATAGATTTTAATTGAGCTCCCCTTCCCGATCCTATAAAGGAATGTATCTCATCAATTACAAGATACTTAAGATTAGAAAACAGATGACTTACATGGTGTGGTCTATTAACAAACATAGCTTCCAACGACTCTGGAGTGATCAGCATTATGCCACTAGGATCTTTTATTATTTTTTCTTTCAGTGTTCTATTGGCTTCTCCATGCCATTTTGTAACTGGAACTTCAAGGTATTTACAAAGTTCTTCTATTCTATAAAACTGATCATTAATAAGAGCTATTAAAGGTGATATATATAATACCTGAATACCCGATTCATTAAAATTAACTTTTGAGAGTATAGGAAGAAAAGCAGCTTCAGTTTTACCCGAAGCTGTTCTTGAGGCCAAAATATAGTTGTCATTAGTGGAAATGATTCTTTGAATTGCAGCATCCTGAATAGGTCTCAATTCTTCCCATCTCTTATCCCTGACATATTTTTTTATAGGATCTGAAAGTAAATTATAGGATGACATTATATTTCTTCAATACTATTGATTAAAGATAACTCATCTGGTCTTTCATCTGATATTTCAATTTCTCCAAATAATATATTTTTATCAACGCCAGGATTCTGTCTAATAATATTAAGTATATTCAAAAAATCTCGGATAACTTCACGAGGTGTTAGAAACTCGGAAGCACCAGGTTTATTGAAAATTTCTTCCATGAATTGTTGAATATCATTATCTGAAATATCAATTTCTGTTTTATAATTATAGTCGAAAATTAATTTAAGTTTTTTAAGTAAAACGAAAATTTCATTATGATTTAGCGGCATTAAACGAATGACAGGTTGTGCAAAATCCCTTACTTCCAGAGTTTCAAACTTATTTGTTTCCAAACGAGATTTTAACGCTTGATAGCTAAACAAACCTCTTCTTTCGTTTTCTAAAAATTCTCTCGTACCTGCAAAATTAAAAAACAGATTAGCTACTTTTCCCTGAAAACAATCATTATAAATAGATAGAATTTTTTCATAATTTTTCTCTCTCATTACAGAGGTTGAAATTTTATATAAATTTATTGCTTCATCTAAATTTATCATGAATCCACTATATCCCATATTTACAAACAGCTTACAGAAATTCTTAAGCATGTCATAGTAATTAAGATCATTAATTATATCCCTTACACCTAACTCTTGTTTGGCCTCAGTTTTGGTTTTATATTCTCCTTTCAGCCACTTCAAAGCATTTCTTCTAAGGTGTTCATCATCCTTTATGTAACCTTCATAATATTTCATTATTACAGTTCCGAAATCAAAACTTCCAACTTCAGTTATTTCACTTATAGTTTTCATCAGGTTTTTTTGAATTAAACCTAAATATTGTTCATCTCGAATCGATGTTAAAGAAATATTGCTTTCTTCGGCCGTTTTGGTGATTATCTGCTCAATCCATTTTTCAAGTAAAGTTGGCAAAGCTCCTCCTTCAGGTTTTGTTTGAATTGCAACATTATCCATTATTGCAGAATAGAGCATCACACCCTTACCATCGTTTGAATACAGTCGATTATCAGGTGTAAAATCAGCATTAGCAACAACAAATTTTTGTTTTAAAGCAACTGTGTTAAGTAGATGAAGCATAAAAGATTTTCCTGAACCAAAATCTCCAATCCAGAATTTTGCCATGCTATGTCCATTCTTAACATCTTCTAAAGCTGTTACAAAGGACGCTATTTCTTCAGAACGTCCTACAGTGATATGCTGAACTCCAATCTTAGGAACCACACCTCCTATTAGTGAATTTATAATTGAAGTAGCTTCTTTGGGTTTAATGTTATCTATCATTTTGCTAAAAGTTTTTGGTAATAATCCTGATTAATAGTGTAATATTCTTCGTCTTCTTCAATTAAAAGATCATCAAGATTCTCAAAACATATTTCATTAATATTTTCTATTAATTGGTTTTTAAAGGCTCCTTTAGATTTCGCGAAAATTTCAAATTCACTTTGAAGTATTGAATAATTGTTTTTTGAAAAAAACTCTAATGTTGAAGTATGAATTGGTTTAAAGACAAAATCTTTTGAATATATTGAGATCGTCTCTTCGGTTTTACTATGATCAATACTAATTTCAATTTGTTCATCTAATACTGATTTGCTGTCTAGTTCTTCTGAATTTTCATCTCTTAAATATTCATTCAATAGTTCTACTGTACCAGAGTGTTGCTGCTGAACTTCCTTAATTAGAGATTTATCAAGTTGAATTTTTTTACGTTTAACAGCATATACCTGCGGAACTGAACTAAGTGCCTTCCTCAAATCCTTATCATATATAAATTCACTAACTATTCTTTCAAAATTCTCTAGCTGAATATTATCTTTAAAAAGGCTTTTTTGAATAGTCTTAGTCAGTTGTTTATTATCAAAAGTTATTGACTGTAAATCATGATCAAGATAGTGTAAATATAATGACAAAGCCGTTTCCTGATCATACTTAGCAATAAATTTAGAAGCTTCAAAAAAGATATTTTCAACCGAAGGATTTTCTTTGTTTAATTTTCCTAATTCGATAATTTGATCCAGAAACTCTTTTGAGTCTTTATTGAAACCGGAACTAATTTCTTCAAATTTAGCTTTCCATCGTGTTGTGTTCTGAAGGTTGAGTTTTATTTCTGTTTCCTTATCGGGTAAATTTATTTTTGAAATTAATACAAAATGAATCTGGGCAATTTTACTAATTAGTTTTGTTTCAAATTCTTCTTTTGCATCTAAAGATGATGCATAGGGATCAATAGTTATTTTTCTTTTATGCCCAAATTTTTCTCTTACCGTATTTTCACAAAATTTAAAAATATTAGTATGAAACTCATTCTCGCAAGATTGGATGGCGTGCTTATAATTATTACTGCCTTTCCTGTATCTAAAATGTTTTCTAACTACAACATCTGCAATTTCTTCAAATTCTTTTTCTATTGAAGAACCATTATCCACATATAGCTGTTTTAAACTATTCATTGTTGCCAGATAAAGTCTAATTACTTCAACACAGCAATATTCAATATTTACAAAATTATTACTCGAATACCATATTTTATCTAAAACATTCGTTTCGTCTTTTGTGAGATTTAATTTTTTCTTGTATTTGTTTCTCCATTCAAATGTCGAATAATTAACTTGAGTATATTGATAATCATAATGATCTTCCCTCAATCTGGCAACGCCATCAGTATCTCCCACCTGCTCCATTTTTTTAATTAGAAAATTAATTCCATAGGTTTTAGTTTTAGGATAATGATTACCTAAAATTTCTAATTGTGATTCAAGTAAGATAATGTTTTTATGCTGGTCAAACTCATTTAACAGATCGAAAAGTAAAATAAAGGCATAATTAGTATTGCCCTCTAAATCTATAAATTGACCATTCAAAAATTGAGTTTTATAATATTGATAAAACTTTTTTTGGTTAGATGTAGCATAATTAATTTCTGAATAAGAGTAAACATAACTATGAGACCAATAAGGGACTTTTGATTCTAATCCATAATCTGAATCAATCCTGTAAGATTGTGATCCAACATCTATAATTGAATCATCAATTTTTGAACTCGATTTAGTGACAGAGACATTGATCATATTTGTTCTATTAATAGACGAAATCTGTTTTGTTCGTTGATTCTTCGCTATATCATAATAATTTACTTTGTTAGGCTCCGGTTTCTTTTTTCCTACCGAAACAAGAACAATTATTATAAAGATTATAATTATTATTGTCATCTGTAATTAAATTAGGTCATCTATAATATCTGAAAAATCAAATTCATGAATCATTGTAATTGTATGACCATCTTTTCGTAAACTTAAAGCTTTTTCTACTTTTCGCCCATAACAGGAAAATGCCCAAGCTGGATTTCCATTATCTCCTACAATTAGATAATCCGTTTTTTTATTAATGCTATTTGTGGGTATTCCTCCTAATTTTTTAATCTGATTTTGCAAGGTTTCTCTATTACCTCTTTTTAATACTCCTGTAATACAGAATGTTTTACCATCAAAATCAACGATTGGTTCACTTGTACAAAGACCAGAAATATTAATATCAGATGTTTCTATTTCAATTTGTTTTTGTAATTCTGAATCCTGCAGTTTTACAAATTGCTTGAAATAGGCTTTAAGAACTATTCTTTCTTCGTCATCAATTTGATTATCTGATAATATTGATAGTATTAAACTTCTAATCTCATCATAGGGATAATATGTATTTAGGTGTTCATTTTCAGAAAGCCAAGTATTCAATTCAAATATCTCCTTATCACTGATTTCTCCATCAGATAATATTCCATGACAAATACCTTGCAAAGTTTGAAGATCTGTAGTTACCGCGTTATAGTAATAATTATCACTTTCGTATTTTTGGCACAGCCAAAATAAATCTTCAATTGTTTCTTTAGGAGGTATTTTATTTGAAATAGTTTCTTCAATAATTGTCATGAACTCATTAAATGGATTACGATTTATTAATTCCTTATGTGTATTAACCCATTTTTTAAGTTCATTAATTTCTTTTTCATTCACTTCTTCATCAGATTTAATACCCACCAATAATCCTTTTAGAGAACTAATAGCTTTGTCTGCTTGAGATTTTGAAGTGTAAATTTTCAATAACTCTTGATCTATATTACTCATATCTTAACTTGCTTTTATAAAACATTCAATGACTTTCTTACTAACATATATTACTCTTATTAACAATTTGATTCTTCAATATCTAATAATTTTTTAACTTGCTAATTAGAATTTAGTGCTAAAAACAAATATTATTATAATTTATGAATCTTTTTTACGGAAAACCATATTGTCTTTTCAAATATAAAGATTAAGAGATATCAACCACTGAGTATTTATACCTGTTTCTTTAAACGAATATTCAAAATAAAAAATTAAAAGAAGAGCAAAAACGGTAGATTAGTTTAAAGAACCAATCTACCGTTTTTTTTTGACTATACAAACAAAAACTAAAAGACTAGTTTAATGTAAAACCTCTTAGTTAGATCCATCGTTTTTATTACCTCATTCACTTCTGATTAATTAAAGCAAGTTTCTCTTTCATTTTATTTAGCTCCTTCTCCATTCTTTCAATTGTCAGTAAAGTTAACTCACCTGAAACATCTGCCTTATCTAGCAGTCTTTGTTTTAGTCCCATCATTTCATGACATTATTTTGTTTTTTAATGCAGAAAAAACTATAATGATCACTAATGGTTCTGTCGCATCTGTCACAATAAAATATAAGTTTTTAAATGATTTAAAAGTTAAACTGCCAATTTACAAAATGATTTAAACATAGTTATCCCTGGTCTAACCATTTGATTCTTTCTCAGCATATGCACAACTTCAATTCCGCTCAATGTTCGTCTGGCCGATTCAAAACTTTTAAAACCTAATCCGTTTTGTATACGCCACTTTATAAAACGATGATCCTGTTCTACAATATTGTTGAGATATTTACACTGCCGGATTTTAATCTTTGTGAATGAACGTTTATTATATACTTTGATCGCTGCGGTATTAGAACCGCTTTTATCAATGTTTATTACTCTTGGCCGGTAATTATTAGCAATTGCTTTAATTAGAAATGACTGAGCACTCATTCTTTGTCTTTTTCTGGTCAAAAGAAAGTCAACTGTATTGCCTAATTTATCTACTGCTCGATATAAATAACACCAAATACCTTTTACTTTGATGTAGGTCTCATCCAATCTCCAGCTTGCCCCCACTCTGCCTTTTCTCTTCTTCATCTCTGCCTCAAGCAAAGGTGCAAACTTATAAACCCAACGCTGAATCGTGGCATGATCCACAATGACTCCTCTAATCTTCATTAGTTCTTCAACATCCCGGTAACTTAGTGTAAATCTTAGCTTGAAATATACTGCCTGAAGAATTATGTATTTTGGATAACAATGACCTTTAGTATTCATCTTTTGATCGGTTTAAAATTCTAAAGATAAAAGTTATTCCCAGACGCGACAGAACCAGATTTAACTTAGAAACTAAGCGTTGGATCCTGGCATGATCATAATCACTCCCCTTATCTTCATTATTTCTTCAACATCCCGATAACTTAATGTAAACCTAACCTTAAAATATGCTGCCTGCAGTATAATAGACTTCTGATAGCAATGACCTTCGTCTTCATTTTTCGATGCGTTTAAAATTCTAAAGATAAAAGTTATTCCCAGATGCTACAGAGCCAGGTATTGCATCTTCTAACCTGTAGAAGTGATATCAATCACATTGCAGGGATAATTATAAAAAAGAGTGCTAAAATACTCTAACACTCTTTTAAAAACTAGTTTATTAAGAATAAAGAATTCCCTTGTTTTAAGTCAGTTTTAAGAGTATGATTATCTGTTAGGTTTGTTTTTTTGCGCTCTTTTCCATCCATTCCATTTGGGATTTCCTTTAGCGTCTCTTAAATCGAGATGATAATCTCCTTTCCATACCGTCATTGCTATTATAGCCATTTTATTTTCATAAGTAACTTTAGAACCTTTTATTTTGATTTTATCGCCAGCGGCAAATAGAATGTCTTGATTGTCTAGATACCATTCTGGACCAAGGTGAACAGTTATATTTTCTTTAGCTTCCGTTTTTAAGACAAGATGAATGCCATTTGACATTCCTTTTTCAGGAATTATTTTTTCAACAGTAACAATAGTTCCTTTTAATTCAACGATAGTTGCTGGATTAAAAAGCCTGCTGTAATTATTATTCGAACACCAACCACCACTTCCTCCTTGTGCAATGCTAATGACTGGCAGCAATGCAAAGAGTAAAATCCATACTTTGTTTTTAAAACTTTTCATGATTAACTAGTTTAAATTTGTAAAAAAAACTTCACTCAAAAGTACTTACTACACCAAAGGAGAAGTATGATATGTATCACATTAACTTTATTATTAACAAACATTTAATAGCGTACCGCTTTGTAGTACTATATTTTGCGCAGCAAACAGGGACAACAGGAGGAGAAATCAGGCATTCTGAAATCAGGTAATCCATTAGATTATTTCATTAAAGCATCTGCTTAAAACAGTTATAATCCACAGCGGTTTTATACACTTGCGCTGTGGATTTAGGTTTAAGAGTTCTGAACAAAAAATTCCGTGGCACCCGTGCGCTAATAAGAACACAACCATTTTGAACACCAGGCTGCTATTCTGTATTTTCTTTGAATTTGCTGGCCCTAGGAATGGTAGTTATTTTAATCAAATATACTCTTCCTTTTTTTACTCAATGCTTTTATAGCAAACTACATCATTTTTTAATTTTTAATCTCTGATACCAAACTTTCTTAAAATTTCTTCCATTAAACACCATTTGGTAAAAGATGACTGCAAAAGATTAGCTCCCACAAAGGCAGTAAACCAAAGCCAATTTTGATTGATGTAAATAGCCAATACAAGACTAATTAAGATAAAGCTTCCAGCTATGGCTCTTATTATTCTGTTGATCATTTTTTTATTTTTTTTAATGTTATACTTCTAGATTACCGCGTCAGCTCGCTTGGTGCTCCTGCACCTAGATCATTTGATTTTTCTATATTGAGAACCGCTATACGAATTTGTGATATGGGTTGCTGAACAGCATTGAAATTGCTGACCAATTGAAAAATTTCATCCACGTTTTCTTTTTGAACGAAAGCATAAAAGAAAATGGATTCCATTTCATTTACTTCAGAGGCAAACCAATTCTCAGTGGTTGCTGTATCTGAAAAATCCATGTAAGTTGTTACTTCACTGAACGAGTAGGTTTTGACACCTGCTTTTTTCAAAATGACTTTGATATCCTTTTGAAAAGCTATATTGGAGGTGATAATTACTAATTTCATTTTTCTTACTTTTTAAAGAATTACTTTTCCCATTTTTTCCTTTCAGTAACATAATAGATCAGCGGCACAACCAATAGTGTCAGTATGGTTGATACTATGGCGCCAAATACTAATGATATTGCCAATCCTTGAAAGATAGGATCAAATAAGATAATAGAAGCCCCTATTACTACAGCTCCGGTGGTTAATAATATTGGAGTAGTTCTCACGGCGCCAGCTTCAATAATGGCTTGTTTTAAAGGGATCCCTTCTTGTAACCGGATTTCAATAAAGTCGATGAGCAGTACCGAATTCCTTACCATAACTCCGGCTAACGCAATCATTCCGATAAAAGAAGTAGCGGTAAAGAAAGCTCCCAATAACCAGTGTCCCAATACAATTCCGATTAAGGAAAGTGGAATGGCCATCATCATGACCATTGGCGTTTTGAAGTTCTGAAACCAACCCACAATCAGCATATAAATAATCACAATAACAATCATAAAAGCAATTCCTAAATCACGGAATACTTCTAGGGTAATTTGCCACTCACCATCCCACTTTACTGTAAAATCGCTTTCATCAGCAGGCTGCTCCATATAGAGTTCGTTGACTTTGTAACCTTTAGGTAATTTCATTTTTGCCAGTTTTTCATTCATGCCTAAAATAGCATATACAGGACTTTCTAACGCGCCCGCCATATCTGCCGTTACATACACTACCCTTTTTTGGTCTTTTCTGTATATTGTTTTTTGTAAAGTGTCCTGAACGACTTTTACTAAATCGCTAACAGGTATCATATTAGCATGATTTCCTTTAATTTTCAAGTTTTCAATATCCTGCAAACTGGTTTTATCTTTGTCATCAAGGGATAAAACTATTGCCACATTGTCATTTGAGGTTTCATCATATAGGTTAGAAACCGGATATTCTTTTAAAAGATAAGTAAGGTTTCCTATTACTTGCTGCGGAGCAATACCGTTGAGCATAGCTTTTTCTTTGTCAACTTCAAGTCTGTATTCCGTTTGATTGTCCTCGGTCATCCAATCCACATCTACTATATCAGGAGTTGCTGCCAAAATGTTTTTGACTTGATTGGCTACCTTGATTTGGTCTTTGTAATTTGGCCCATAAACCTCAGCCACTAAAGTGGATAGCACAGGAGGTCCTGGCGGGACTTCAATGATTTTGACATTTGCCCCATATTTTTCGGCAATTTTCTGCACCTCTGGGCGAACTTCTTTGGCAATACCGTGACTTTGCATCTTGCGATCCTCTTTGTGCAGCAAATTAACCTGAATATCTGCCATGTTACTACCGCCACGCAAATCGTAATGGCGAACCAATCCGTTAAACGTAATGGGGGCTGATGTGCCAATATAGTTTTGATAGTTGACTACCTGAGGAACATTTGAAAGGTATTGCGCTATTTCCTGTGTCACCGCTGCTGTTCTTTCCAGCGTAGTTCCTTCAGGCATATCAATCACCAATTGAAATTCGTTTTTATTATCAAAAGGCAACATTTTTACGACTACCGATTTGGTAAAAAACATAGTTACCGAACCTAGTAAAAGCAACACCGTAATACCCACTAAAAGTCTTCTTTTTTTACTGCTTTCCAATAAAGGCCTTTCAAGTTTATTGTAGATTTTATAAATGAATGAGGTTTCTAAACCATCTTCAGCTTTGTGTTCTTGTGTTTCTTTTTCCTGCAATAAATGGTACCCCAAATAAGGCGTAACTGTTAGAGCTACAAAAAGAGAAAGCAGCATCGCAATCGAAGCTCCAATTGGCATCGGACTCATATAAGGCCCCATCATACCTGACACAAACGCCATTGGCAATATCGCAGCAATAACAGTAAATGTGGCTAAAATGGTTGGGTTGCCAACTTCATTAATAGCATAGATTGCTGCTTGCTTGAATGGCAGCCGCTTCATTTTGAAATGGCGGTGCATGTTTTCGGCGATGATGATACTGTCATCCACAACGATACCAACTACAAAAACCAAGGCGAAAAGCGTAATTCTGTTTAGTGTGTAACCTAATAGATAATAAGCAAATAAAGTCAAGGCAAAAGTTAGCGGTACTGAAAAAAACACTACCAGTCCACCACGCCAGCCCATCGCCAGAATCACCAAAATCGTCACGGCAATAATGGCAATGCCTAAGTGCATTAGCAACTCACCTACTTTATCTGAAGCGGTTTCTCCATAATTTCGGGTTACTTCAACATGAACATCATCGGTGATAATAGTTTTCTTTAATTGATGTACACGTTCCAATATCTTTTCCGAAATCTTCATGGCATCAGCACCTTTTACTTTCCCGATGGAGATAGTTACTGCAGGATATTCGGATTTTGCCGTTTTAAATTTTTCATTCGCTTTGCCATAGCCAAAAGACACATAACTTTTTGGCGCTGAAGGCCCATCTTCTACTTTGGCTACTTGTTTTAAATATACCGGCATATTGGCATTAACTCCTACTACCAGGTTTTCAACATCCTGTGATGATTTTAAAAACTGTCCAGTAGTGACTAAATATTCTTTATCGTCATTTACAAAACTACCCGATTGAGCGCTGCCGTTATTAGCCTGAATCATTTGCATAATAGTCAAGGCATCCACACCGTTTTCGGCCATTTTATCTTTGTCGAGCACCACTTTTACTTCCCTGTTTCTGCCACCAATTTCACGAGTGATCGCTACGTCTTTTACTTTTTCCACTTCTGATGTCACTTCTTCAGCGACCTGGCGCAATTCGAAATCACTTAATTTATCACTCCAAAGCGTTAATCCTAACATCGGAACATCATCAATAGAACGGGTTTTTACGATAGGTTTGTAAACGCCTTGGGGAAACATGTTCTCATGTTTAGCCAATTCGTCATATAATTTAACATAGGATCGTTCCACATCCTGACCTACATAAAATTGAACAATCAACATGGCCTGTCCGTTCATGGCCATACTATGCACATGTTCTACACCTTTGATATTGGAAAGGACCTTCTCTAAGGGTTTAACCACACGGCTTTCTACCTCTGTTGGATTAGCTCCCGGATATCCCACCATCACATCTGCCATGGGCACATTGATTTGCGGTTCTTCTTCACGAGGAATTAAAAATGAACTATAAACGCCTATTATCATCAAACCCACCATTAATAAAATGGTTAATTTGGAGTGAATAAAAAAATGGGCTATTTTACCTGATATACCTTCTTGCATGATTTATAATTTGAGAATGTGAGAATGTGAGAATTTGAAAATGAATTAATCAATTTTCACTTGTACACCGTTATATAATTTTCCTTCGGCTGAAACAATATATTGTTCACCGGTGGATAAACCCGATAATATTTCTACCTGATTACCGTACGTCTTACCGGTGCGTAACCATCTTAAAATGGCTGTATTTCCATGGCCTATGGTATAAATTCCGGTCAGTTGTCCCTGATGCACTAAAACACTCTCGGGCACAATAACTTTACTGGATGATATTGCTGCAGTTTGCTTTTTGGATACCAATGGGAATTGTACATTTACAAACATACCCGATAAGACTTTACTTCCGGTAGCATTCAGATTGACTTTCACTAAATATTGCCCACCAGTGTTCCTGGCCGAGCCACTGACTTCAATTACTTTTCCTGTCAATTCCTGATTAGTTGATTTTACAAGAATTTTTACGTCCATTCCGTTTTTAATCAAAGTGATATCACTCTCTGAAACCATAGCGGTTACTTGTAAATGTGAGGCACCTTCAATACTTACTAATGGCATGCCCGGATTGGCCATATCGCCTTCTTTGACAAAGGTACTGGTCACTTCCCCTGAGAATGGAGCGATAATATTGGAATAGGAGAATTGTGCCATAACTTCGTTACGCATTTGTTTGGAACCTTCTAAACCAGCTTTTGCCATTTGGTAGCGAGAGGTCATGTCGTCTAATTCTTTTTGGGAAGCACTTTGTTGGCTAAACAAAGCCGTAAAACGCTCAAAATCCTTTTTAGCATTATTAAAAGTTGCCGCAGCCTGTAAAACAGCAGCATCTACCTGAGCTTTTTTGGCTTGTAATTCAGTGTTATTGATACTGACCAAAAGTTGTCGTGCTGCCACTTTTTGCCCTACTTTAACATGAACCTTAGTCACATATCCCATCATTCGAGTACTAATATTAGCACTGTTCTCTGCTTCTATTTTTCCACTTGCTGTTATAAATTCACCATTATTATTGGCTGCGATATTACTAACTTTCACTAAAATTACCGGTTCGTTACTAACTACTTCTTTGTTTTCTTTTCCACAGGAAACCATCAGTGCTAATCCCACTGTAAGTAATGGTATATATATCTTTTTCATCATTAATTGGTTAAAAATTGTAAATATTGTTTAGTAAAATTATATTCGAACACTGCCTGCAGCTGTTCGAGTTCCTTCTGAATCATTTGGGTTTCCGCTTGCAGTAAATCGGTAGTTTTTTCCAAGCCCTGTACAAAACGGTTTTGACGGATTCGGTAGGCTTCTTTTGATTGTTCAAAAGCCAATTGCGAGAGTTTTACTTTGTTTTCCGCATCCTGTAATTGGCGATTGGTCTTACTGGCCTCTAATTGGCTCTGTTTTTTATATTGTTCGCTTTCCAAAGCTGCTTTTTGAAAATCAGCTTTTGCTTTGGCCATTTTACCGATGGATTTATAGCCGTCAAATACATTCCATGATAATTGTGCCCCGACTATATACCCGTTGGCTTTGGTGCCAAATAATGTTTGGTCATACATTTCATAGCTCCCAAAGGCATTCAGTCTTGGTAAGAAATTCATTTTACTTGACATATATAATTTTTGATAAGCAGACGTTGATTGCACCATCGCTTGTATATCTTTTCTGCTTTGAGGTACCTGTGTTGCTGTAGCGGTTACTGCAATTGAATTTTCCAGTTCATCCGAAGGTTTGTATATTTTGTTTTTAACATCCTCATTTAAGAGAAAACACAAATAATCTGATGCATTTTGAATGTTGCTTTTGGCATACTGGAATTGATTGGAAACCTCATTAACCCGAATTTGCACGTTCAGAACATCTGTTTTTTGTACCAAACCCTGTTTGAAATAATTCTCCACTAACTTTAGGTTTGCTTTAGCTGTTGCGCTTGCTGTGCTTAATACAGAAACTGCTTTATAAGCCAACTGCAATTGCATGTAGGCTTTACTGACTTCTAATTGGATATATTCTACTGTACGTTCACTTTGGAGTTGATAAGCTATCATTTTAGCTTTAGCTGCTTTTCTCTCGTATAGTCCGTCCACATTCAGCAGCGGTTGCTGCACACTGATCACTGTGGCAAAGTTTTGGATTTTTGCAGGATCATTCAACAGCGCTGGATCGAAATCGGAAGCTGTTAAAATTTCCTGATTTAGTTTGGAACCAAAAGCCATTAATGGATTTGTGGTTGAAATAGCAGTATGACTTGCTGCAATACTGGGCAAAAAAAGTGCATTGGATTGTTGGTACTCTGCCTTGGAGGCCTGATAAGTCTTTTGCGCCAATTGTATTTGCAAATTGGCCTGAGAAACTTTTTCAATAAGGTCTTTTTTAGCTATAGTAATTGTATCTTGACTGTAACCCAAAAGTGAGCAACTAAAAATTCCGATCGTGATAAGAAATTTATGTTTCATAATTGTTTTTCTGAATGATTAGGCAAAGTTAGGTCTGCTATTTTCTTTGGTCAGTAACTCTTGTCACACAGCAAAAAAAAGAGGCTGTTATACTTTTTAGACACCATATTAAAATCATATTAAACTATACCGAAGTCTATTTATTAGGCTTTAAATTACTGTATGGTCACCAATAATTTCACTTAGCGCCAAACCCCAATGTGGAATTTTACCCCCAAGGGTATAATACATTTGTTTAAAGCCCATTTTGAGCGCATAAGGTGTTAATCCCATTTCTAGATGACTTTCTTTTCCGCCCCACCATTCATTAGTACGCATATAAAATCCTTTTATACCCCCCATATCTCCCATACAAAGCAATTCGAATTCCATAGGGGTGATATCGCCTTTAATGATACCTAGTTCTTTTCCCAAAGTATTAGCTAAAACTTCAGCTTCCATGTGTCCTAATGAACCAATTTTGGGAACTGTAATGGATGCTGCATCACCAACTGCAAAAATATTCTGATAATCAGGATTGCGCATGTATAAATCAGTGATTACAAAACCCATATCATCAGTAAAAGGGAGCGCTTTTAAGAAATCATGCGCCTGCCAGTCTGGGAACAGTATGGCTACTTCTGCTTCTTGTGTAGAACCGTCATTGAATTCGATACCGCCTTTATGCACTTTTTTGATGCCTTGGGTATTTGCCTGATAATTGTAGCCCATCCTGTCCATCATTGGCAATAACTGATTCAGAATTGTTTCTCCGGCATCTTCTGCAATTACTTTAGCTGGCGTTGATAAAAATATGGTCGATATTTTTCCTTTGTTTTGCTTTTCTAACCAATGTGCTAATGAAAAAGCCATCTCGACAGGCGGGCCTTCACAAGCCGTTAAGGCAATCGGTAAATTCGCGGGTAATTTATCGCTTTTGCCCTGATGAAAAATATCGGAAGTAATAGCAATGGGACCGCCTTTATACTCTTTGTGCAAATAATTGCGTAAGCGATTCCCAAGGAACACATCAGTTACGCTATGGCCATTTTCATTAAACCCTTCAATTTTATCGTATGCCAGGCGATTACCAAGTGCTACAACCAAATAATCGTATTGCAGCCTGCGAACCGGATGGCCTGCACGTTCATTTGGCTGATAAAAAACTGTATTGGTTTGCGGATCAACAGTGGTTACTTCTGCCTGAATGAACTCGCTGCCATCATGGGTTAAAAACGACATGAATTTGAACTGTAAGTCAATTGCAGGATTGACATTTGCCAAAACCTGCATGGGGATGTTCGGTACAAAGGTGAGCAGCGATTTTCGGTCTATTATCGTAATATCAGCTTTGTCCTTAACCACAGCATGTATATACCTTGCTGTGGTTAGTCCTGCAAAATTGCAGCCTAGGATAACTATATGTGGTTTTGACATGATAATTGTTATTTTGAATTATTTTGTTTTCACCTTTTCCAAAGGCAGGGCTTGGGTACAGAAAAACCAATCATAGCAGGTCATTTCCTGCTTGTCTTCCATTCTTTCTTTGGCCAGACCACAAGAACCAGCTGTTGGTACAATTACGTCATCACCAGGTTGCCAATCGGCAGGAGTTGCAATATCATAGCTATCTGCTGTCTGCATGGCTATTAAGGCTCTTTTTAATTCGTCAAAATTTCTGCCCATGGAAAGCGGATAGTAAATAATGGCGCGTATCATTGCTTTTGGGTCGATGAAGAAAACGGCTCTTACGGCTTTAGTGGTACTCTCACCAGGTTGAATCATACCGTATTTCTTTGCTACTTCCATTGTTATATCCTCAATTAATGGGAATTTCACTTCAATATTTTTCATGCCTTTAAACTCGATCTTTTCTTTTATGGTTCTTAACCAAGCAATATGACTGAATAAACCATCGATCGAAAGCCCCACTAATTGGCAGTTAAGTGCTGTAAACTCAGATTCCCTTTTGGCAAATGTCATAAACTCAGAGGTGCATACCGGTGTAAAATCAGCAGGATGGCTAAAGAAAATAATCCATTTATCTTTGTAATCAGAAGGAAAATTAATGTCTCCTTGTGTAGTTACTGCCTTAAATTCGGGTGCCTTATCCCCAATTCTGGGCATTGAGACTACTTGTTGTTCGATTGGTTCCATATTCAGTTTTTTTTTAAGTGGTGTTATCATAAACAATAACCCTTTATGGTAAAGGTATTGCGAGGATTAACCAATAGAAATGATATTGATCACATTCAAAAGTGATCTGTAACAAAAAAAAGTGTCTTATTACTAAGACACTTTTATAATCAACCCTTGAAAACAAAACTATTTAACCCAAAGCACTTCTTTTTCATCCTTAGGGCGTTTTCCCATTTTTCCCAAACAGTTTTTTAATGTTTTGCTTTCTCTTTGATTTTTTTTGCATTTAAGTATTATTGAAGCCCGCTAGTAGGTGCAATGAGAATGTTATAAAATAGACCGATTAACAAAAAACTAATTTTATTAATTTGACTTTAAAGTGCGTAGATTAGAATTTCTTTTGTGATTGCTTTGTAATTACAGTCACCTCTCTAATGTATTTCAGGAAAATAAAAATAAAATTGCTAAGTTTTTTTTAGTGAACTCTGCTCTAACAAAAACACTTTGATATGATATCCCTCAGAGTTTTATTCCGTATTTTTTTTATTACTAAATTTAAAAATAACCTCAATGATCTCTTCTTTAGATAATACTCCGGATTGTCTCCATAGTTGTACACCACTTTGAAACAGCATCATGGTTGGTACTCCTTTAATCCGATATTTAGATGCTAGTTTTTCATTTTTATCGACATCAACTTTAATAATCGTAATTCTATCCCCTAAACTGTCTTTTACATGTTTGAGGACGGGAACTAACATTTGACAAGGGCCGCACCAGGTAGCATAAAAATCTACTAAAACAGGTTTGTCGGAATTTATAATATCCTGAAATGAATCATTCATGCTTACCTTTTTTAGTATAGAAAACCTGACAGCTTTTCGCACCGCAGCCTAAGTGAAAAATGGCTTGAGCTAAAAAGAATACTCCAAAGACCAGAAAAAACCATTCGTGTGTACTGTATGCCTGAAAGAATAGAAAAAGAGCCAAACCCAATCTGATCCAACGCATGATATACCAATTTGTAAATAGAAGTTGTTTCATATAAAATTTACTTTTCAGAAGATGTATTGATGCCAAATGGAACATATAGGGGGCAAAAACTAATGAAGCTAGTTAATACAAAAATCACAGCTAAGGCTCCCAAAACAATTGCGAGAGCCCCGCTAATGGTATTGGTGAAATATAAAATTACCACCACGACAGCTAACACAATTCGCATTAGCCTGTCTTTTCTTCCCATATTTTTTTTCATGATTTCTTTTTTTATTTTACTAAAAGTGACCCGACATTCTTCCAAGTACCACCGTTAGTCACATTTGTAATTCCATTTCGCTCTAAAATGGCTATTGCCTGACTGCTTCGGGCACCGCTTCTGCAAAACACCACAATGTTCTTTTTGGATTTGAATTTAGCCAGCTGATTTTGGATTTGATCTACAGGGATGTTTACCGAGCCTTTTACTTTTCCGGAGGAAAACTCTAAAGACGAACGTACATCCACCAGAAATGCCCCATCGTTTACTATTTCGGATAAATTGTTGTTTCTTTTATTTGAAAACATATTTTTGAGTATTTCGAACATATTCTTAATTTTTAAAAGTTTATTAATTATTTTAAAATTTTACTTTGACAAATAAAATCGGTGGTAGGAAGTTTGGTTTTTGCTATAGCATTAAATCCTCCTGCAATTTCAGTGAAATTTCTGTAGCCTCTGGATTCTAAAATAGAAGCGGCAATCATACTGCGATAGCCGCCTGCACAGTGTAAGTAAAAATGTTCTTCAGTATTGATTTCTTTTATCCATTGATTGATGTTAGCTAAAGGTTTGCTATAGGCATCCTCTAAATGCTCTGCCTCATATTCCTTTTCTTTTCGGCAGTCAATCACTTTACTTTCCCCAATTTTTACTTCATTTACAAATTGCTCTACTGAAATTCTGTTTACTGTATCTATTTCTTTTCCTGCTTTTTGCCATGCTGCAAAACCTCCATTTAGGTGTCCTATTAAATTATCAAATCCAACACGGCTTAGACGGGTAACAGTTTCTTTTTCAAAACCCTGCTCGCAAACGATCAGTATAGGTTGTTTTACATCTGCAATCAATGCACCTACCCAGGGAGCAAAATCGCCATCAATACCAATATTGATTGACTGTGGAATAAATCCTTTTGAAAAAACATCATTATTACGCGTATCGAGAATTAAAGCATTGGTTTGGTCGGCTACAGCTTCAAATTCCTCTGCTTTAATAGCTCTCATTCCGTTATTATATACTGTAGAGAAACTTTCATATCCTTTTTTATTCATCGCTACGTTCATTCCGAAATAAGCAGGTGGAGGCATTAAACCATCGGTAACTTCTTTTATAAATTCGGCTTGGGTCATGTTGGCTCTTAGCGCATAATTAAATTGCTTTTGTTCTCCAATAGTTGAGACGGTTTCTTTACTCATGTTTTTACCGCAGGCACTTCCAGCTCCGTGAGCAGGATATACAATGACGTCATCTCCTAAAGTCATTATTTTATCTCTTAAGGAACGGAATAAGACAGCGGCCAATTGTTCTTGTGTCATGTCCGCTGCTTTTTGGGCTAAATCTGGTCTGCCTACATCACCAATAAACAGTGTGTCACCTGAAAACAAGGCTGTATCTTTCCCGTTTTCATCAATGAGTAAAAAACAGGTGCTTTCCATAGTATGTCCCGGTGTATGTAAAACTTTTATCTTTACATTACCTAGTTTAAATTCCTGTCCATCTTTTGCTGACACACAATCAAATTCACATGCAGCATTGGGACCATATATGATTGGTGCCCCTGTCTCGTTTTTTAAATCAATGTGCCCTGACACGAAATCAGCATGAAAATGGGTTTCAAAAATATATTTTAAAATCACCCCCTCACGTTCTAATCTCTCAAGATATGGCTGTGTCTCTCTAAGGGGATCGATTATAGCAGCTTCTCCATTAGAAGTAATAAAATAAGCTCCTTGTGCTAAACAACCAGTATATATTTGTTCTATTTCCATCTTATTTTAGATTTAATTTCTATCTTACTTAATGCCACTTTATTGTCACAAAATTTTTGATATCTGTTTTGTAAAATTAAAACCAATACTTCTTATAGTCTGTGATATTAGTTACATAGCTCATAAAAAATCCATTTTAAAAATTGAAAGTAAGCTTTTGTTTAAATTCAATGTTAGGCATTACCTTCTGGAATTCTATTCTCATATAACACAAAAAAACTTTAGTTTTTAGTATTACCATAGACCCTCTTGTTTTTCTCTGGGCGAAAGAGAGCTTCATTTTATTTTTAGTATAATAATCACAAAGTCTTTGGTCATTGATTATCCATATTGAGTTGAAAATGGATGTTGGGGCCTGTTCTGCTCTAAGCCGTGTTTCTTAGTCTTTTAAAGTAAAAGCATTGAGATAAAGGCTATTTACACAGCACGAGATTATTTGAAGAAGATTTCTTTGGCTATGATGTAACACCCCATAATTAAAACAAACCAACCAAAAGCAGGCTCTAATTTGGAACCATTTATTTTTTTTGATAATTGGGTTCCTATCAGCATTCCGACAATGGCAATTCCGGTTATGGTAAATAATAATTTATAATTAACCTCTACACCATTAATCATATCACCTGTAAAACCAATAAGTGAATTTATAAATATAATTAACAACGAAGTTCCAACGGCTTGCTTCATGGATAAATCAGCAAAAAAAATAAGTACCGGAATGATTAAAAAACCGCCACCAGCTCCTAAAAAACCGGTTAGCAGACCTACTAAAAATCCGACGATAGCCAAACGGGAATAGTTTACTGTGTTGGAAAGAGACCCTGTTTTAGTTTTTCGAATCATAGATGTAGAGGCTGCGATCATTAATAAGGCAAAAACTGACATAATCAGGAAATCTTTAGACACTTCAAACCCTTGAATATAAAATAGGACAGCAGGTATCTTTGTAACTACCATCTTTCTGACAAAGAGCAGGGAAATAACAGAAGGCAAGGCAAAATAAAGTGCTGATTTGATTTTTAGGTTTCCCAATTTATAATGTCTGTAAGCTCCCACCATAGCAGTTGTACCTACAATAAAAAGGGAATAACTGGTCGCATTTTCAGGGTTTAATTTGAAAAGGTATACTAAAATAGGCACAGTAAGAATACTGCCGCCTCCCCCTATTAAGCCTAAAGAAATTCCAATAATGATTGATGCTATATAACCGATGTATTCCATTTGAATAAATTTAATGGGCAAACTTATCTTAAAATATAGCAGTTCACAGTAACTTTTATCACAGAGGACTATTTTAGTAGTTCAATTTGATTGCGGTGTAGTTTTAATAAGTCCCCTTGCTCCATTTTTTTTAGTAGTCGTGATATTACTTCTCTTGAAGTATTAAGTTCGATTGCAATTTCCTGATGCGATAAGTTCAAAACATTGGTCTTGCTGACTTCCTGGTGCCGTTTTAGATAAAAAACTAATCGCTCATCCATTGCCTTAAAAGCAATATTATCTACTACATCTAGGACCTCTTCAAATCGGGTGCGATAAGTTTCGATCACAAATTCATACCAACTGCGATGCTGCATCATCCATTTATCCATTAAGGGCAACGGTACCATAATAAGTTCTGCATCTTCCTCTACTTTAGCCATGATTTGGCTAATTTTATTTTTAGTGGCACAAATCATCGAAATGGCACAAGCCTGCCCAGGTTGCAGGTAGTACATGAAAAACTCTCCGCCGTTATCATCTTCTCTATAAATCTTTATTCTACCGCTAATCACCAGCATAGTGCTTTTGATATATTGCCCCGTCCTCATTAAAACATCACCGGCTTTAAATTCCTGTATTACAGCATTTTTTTCTATATCATCTATAAGTAAGCTTGAAAAAGAAGGAAATATTTTGTGAATAGATTCGTGCATTAGAATGATTTTTTGAAAAGTAAAAATACTATAAAACAAATGGAATCATTTATAAGGAATAAAAAAAATGACTTATTGTATTATATATCTATTTAAAATACTCCTATTTTAATGACAATTTGTAATACGGGGATTGTTTGATGCACCACACTGCGAGGAATATTTACTCTGTAGATATAATGCCCAAGGATTATCAGTTACTTCCAATGGAGATCGTACATGCCCATTATAGCTCGGCATTGTTACCTGCTCTTTAGAGCCATTCCCAAGGGCTGTATTTTTAGCAGTCAAATTTCCATTAAAACTATAATCAATCATGGCCTCTAGTAATCTGTAAATACCATAATAGTCATATGCGTCATACGCTCTTTGCGTATTGGGAAGATTTCGCTCAGCTGTGTAAGTAAAATTAGGCAAGACTTATTTTTTCATTAAAATAAAATCTTTTTCAGAGTTTGGAATATTTATATTTTTAAATATCTCAATTGCCAGCCTATGGTCATTTGTCCTAAATATAAAATTGGGCCCTTAGCGGCCCTTAGACCCGATTGCTTCACCAGTTCGCTTCGCTGGTGTGCAGTGAAATCCTTTTGTGCCGGGCTTTGGCACAAAAGATTAAAACGGATAGCGGGAAAAGCTCCTGAAAAGAGCTATTATGTAAATTTCGACCGGCATAATTGCAATAATCCTGCGGGCAGACTTGGATAATCTAAATCACTTTTTGGATAGCAAGTTTTATAGCGTTGTACTATTCAGAAATACAAACAGCTTAAAACAACAATAACATCTATATACCTGCAGCAGCTCTGAAGATTATGAATTCACTCTTAAAAAATAACTCTGCTTCGGGAAATGTATTGAGTAAACTCATCGCTAAGAGGTATCTAAGTATACTTCCAGTTATATCTAACTGCAGCTTTTATATTGCTATACAATAGGAATTCCTGCCCAATAAAACACAAGCATAACTACAATGGTTATTGCAATACTGCACCAAGTGAGAATACGCCAGTAAGTGGATCTTCCATTGCCGTACCGCCAAATTCTCTCTCCCGCTTCTTGCCTGTATGATTTTAAAGTTAATCTCGCCAGTACATAGGTTGAAAAAGTAAAGATCAAAATTGTAATCAACCAAAATTTTATCATAGTTTATATTTTTAAAATACTGTTAAATTTTCTCTTTTTTTAGATTTCATATCCGCTGCCGCCAATTCCAATTACGGACATTGCGAGCTTGTGGTATGTTTTGCAGTCTTAATATCTTGAGTAAATGCCTGATACCTGACATTCTAAATGGCAGTTTTAAACTGTTTTAAAGGCAGAGTGACTATAAACTCTGCTCCGTTATTTTTATCACCAAAGGCCTCAATAGTTCCGTTATGCCTTTTGGCTATTTTTCTGCACAGTGCAAGCCCAAGTCCGTTTCCTTCATACTCATCTTTAGAATGCAGTCGCTCAAAGGCCTTAAATATGCTTTGAAAATGACTTGAATCCAGCCCTATCCCATTATCTTTGATACTTATACGTACAAAATCACTGCCCTTAATTTCTACCAGCGCCGATGAAATAATTACCCGCGGCGGCTGATCTGACTTTGAAAACTTGAGTGCATTGTGCACTATGTTATAAAAAAGCTGCTGAATGAGTATCGGAGCCCCTTCTATCTCAGCAAGCTCACTTACGATCAATATGGCGTTTTTTTCTTTTATAACCAGCTCCAGGTCCGTTTTTATATGCTCCATAATTTCATTTAGGCCTATTTTTTGTACCGGCTGTGCTGTTTTGTCAATTGTGGAATAATCAAGGATTCCCTCTATGACAGCATGCATCCTAAGGGCAGAATGATCAATTTTTCCCAGATATCTTTCCGCACTCTGCAAGGAACCAGATTCCAGATCACTTCTCAAAAAGGCATTAAATATCATAATTTTTCGCACAGGCTCCTTAAGATCATGGCTTACTACACTGGCAAAATGCAGCAGATCGTCATTGGATCTGCGAAGCTCTCTGGTGTGCTCGGTGACCTGCTTTTTTAGTTCCTGCTCAAACTGCCTCTGCCCGCTTATATCCTGGATGATTCCAATAATGGTGACTGCTCTGCCGTCTAGATCTTTGATAATTTTCCCATTGATTTTCGCCCATCGTATGGACTGGTCCTCCTTGATTATCCGGGCCTCATAGCTTATTATACCGGTTTTTTGAGCCTCCTTATGTGCTTTTTCCCGTACCCCCAGAACCTCAGGGTGCAGTTTTGCAATTAACTCTTTATTAGTGATATTCTGGCCAGCAGACCAGATAGCGTTAAAATTTCCGCAGGTTGTGATTTGTTGTGTTTTAAGATCTATTTCGTAGGTCCCCATGCCAGAGGCGTCAATGGCTATGCGGAGTTTTTCCTCTGCGCTCTGTACCTGCAGTCTTGCCAGATACAGGTCCGTAACGTCCACTCCTGTATTCATCACGCCGTAAATTCGGCCTTCCGCGTCAGTAAGAGGGACGAAACTATAATTGAAATAACGCGTTTTGGCAATGCCGTCAATTACCAGTTCTACTTTTTTGTCTTTGGCATGAAAAGCAATACCGGTCCTAAAAACTCCAGTTACCTGATCAAATATCTGCCGTGCTTCCAGTTCAGGCAGTAATTCCTTAAACGTTTTTCCTATTACCTGACTACCTTTCCCCAAAATCTGTATCATTGCGGGATTGGCTAATTCTATCTTTAGTTCTTCTCCGACATAAACCCCTATGGGTAATGGCGTGTTCTCTACTATGTCTTTCAAAAGTGTTAAGTTGTCGTACATGGCGGTTGATGGTTTTTGCGAATTTATAAAGCTTCTGCATTTACAGCATTACATCACGGGCTGGCAATATTTAAAAATTCCAATGAACTGAATTTTTGTCTTTTTTGCTTAGCAGCCTGCTATGCTCTTTTTTTAATAAATTTCCAGATCATGTCTTGGCCAGGATTTCCCTTTTTACAATATTCCATTTACTTTTGTCCTTTACAAACAATAATACAGAAACTATAATATGTTTATCCTCCGCTTTAGAAAGCACCAGCATTGCCTTGTTGTCAAAGGATTTAAAATTCTCTACAGTAAATCTTTCTGTATTTTTATTTTGCAGTTCATCAGTGAGAATACTACTGCTATTAAAATGAATTGAATATCCCCCAATTTGTTTTGCAAATTTATGATCAATTGAAAATTCATTATAGGAAATATCATAGATGAGATCTTTAAACTGATCTTTATAAAAGGGATTCTTATCAAAAAAATCAACCAACAGTTCATCTGCATCTTCATTATAGGCAATCCTGGGATTGAGTTCAATTATCTTTTTTTCACCTTTTTTAAATTTTGTTGATTTTTTCTGCAAAAAACCTTCAGCATGAGCTTTTGCATCAATTATTTTCAGGAAATTATGCTCTAAAAACAACTGGCTTTTTAAATTCTGATTCTCACAGGAAACCAGCATAAAGAGTAAAAAAAGGAAAGCTTGTTTTTTTAAAAAACATTTAAACATATCTATATTATTTTGTATACTGTTATTTTATAACAATTGGGATTATGCACCCGGTTTTGCAGGGAGTGGATTTTTTTCTCTACCTGACTTCCAGGCTGTAGATTTTATTTATTACATATGCTTTGATACAGACAGGCACAACACATTTAAAAGCCAGTAAAATAAAAGACTTTAACTGCTGATAAAGCACCTGATGCACCACCACACCGGTTTATTTTCAATCTTACCGTTTTTAGGATAAATAAATTCAGCGCCAGCCCTATATCAGGACTAATGCTCCTTAACTTATTTAATTTAAGGCTTCTTAAAGAAAAGCAGAAGATCATTCAGAGCAGAGTAATTCTGCCGGAAAAACAGCCGGTATTAAAACCTAGAAAAGCTGATACAGGTGAAGATGGGCATGCCTCTCCACTTGGTATAATTTGGCAATTCCGTAAATTAAACTGTTTTTAAAAATACCAAAACGGATTAATTGATGGAAATAAGCCGTCTTTAAAATAAAAGGATCAGAAGTTGTAGCCCTATATTTTACTTTCTTTTTTACCTTGGTATGCAGATCCGTTTTATTGGCTGCAAAGGAGCCTGAATCTATAAAATGAAGTGTCTGGAATTTCGAATAAACCTGCTGCATTTCAAGTCCGGTAAGTACCTGCTGACGACTTTGTTCTTTTCTGCTTAGAAAAGCAAAAAAGAGAAGTAGGACGGCAATTATGAACTTAAAATTTTTCATCAATAGAATTACGGATTACATACTGGCATATTTACAATTGGATTGATACAATATGGTACCAAAGATATCCCTTTTTAAAATAAAATTATCTTCTAAAAGAAAAAAACTGCCCTGTAAATATACATCTGCAAATGTAAATTTTAAGCACACTGCTTTTATTGGTTCCAGCAGGTAAAAAAAGATAAACAAGTAAATAAATACCAGCTATTTTAAAAAAAAGAAAAACAATTTCCCGAATATTTAACTTTATTTATTTATTTTTGTTTGTATAGCAATGAGTGTAACCAAGGATTTTCACCATCAAGATTACCTGACTAAATTGGCTTACAGCAATTGCCTGACCCAAGTTTACATATTAACCTAAATACGCCCTATCATGAAAAAAATTACTCAGATTATCTGTATTATTTTGACAGTAACCAGTATGAGTGCCCAGCAGGAGAAAGGAATTATAGGCTACAGCAACTGGCTGGACAACTGGACCGAATTTAAACCTCATAAAACAGAGCACGGCGATCCAAACCAAATTTTAGCAGGAAATATTTCTGTCAACACAAAATTGCTCAAGAGGAATGTTTATGTGTTACAGGGAAACGTGTATGTTACAAACAATGCTGTTTTAACCATTGAACCAGGTACGTTAATTATCGGTGATTTTGAAACAAAAGGCACACTTGTGGTAACAAAAGGAGCGCAGATAATTGCCGACGGGCAGGAAACAGACCCAATTGTTTTTACTTCTAACCGCAGCATGAAAAAAGCAGGCGACTGGGGCGGGGTTGTAATCCTTGGTGATGCTCCGATCAATAAATTCGGAAATATCGGTTCTTACAACTTAGATCTTGACCCTTCACTTACCACCTATGGAGGCGATAATGCCGCATCAAATTCCGGTATTTTAAGATATGTCAGAATTGAATTTGCCGGAAAAAAAGTAAAAGGATCCGATACTTTTAACGGCCTTACCATTGCAGGAGTTGGAAACAAGACCATATTGGAGAACATAATGGTGAGCTACTCAGGAGGTGATTCATTTGCCTTTTACGGAGGTGATGTAAATGCCACAAAATTTGTTTCTTATAAATCAATCAATGACGATTATAAATTCACCCAGGGCATTCAATGCCGCCTGTACAACTCACTGGCAGTAAGATCTTCTTATTTATCAAGTAATAAAGACGGATCACGCTGCATGGAAGTAAAATCATACGAAAAGAAAAACGAGACCGATTTTACCAAAAACCAGACTTTTGTTACCGCTTCCAATATTACAATGCTTAACGACAGCGATAACATCAAAGCCGATATTCAGTCAGGTCTGGTAAAAGAAGCTGTTTACGTAGCCGAAAATGCTTTCCTTGAAATGAAACGCAGCGTAATTTCAGGATTCAGCCCTGCTGTTTTATTGGACAGCAAAACAGAGGTTAATGATGCTAATCTTAAAAAAATAAAAATTCAGGAAATGTTTTTCAACATGTGTAACGGGAATATTTTTACCGAGTACAATACAAACAATGACGATTTAGAGCACTGGTACGGCAACAGCCTGTTTTTTAATGTTTCCGCACAAAGCGACAACAAAGAAACCTTCGTTGATATTTTCAATGCAAAAAAACCGGACTTCCGATTACAATTAGGCAAAATTACAGCCTCCAGCGGAAACAGATAATTTTTTTATATTCAAGGGCGCCAAACTGCTTAAGTGGCGCCCTTCACATTTATGTATTCGTCGTAAACAAGACCAAAAAAAACCAAATATAATGGCCTTACCTCTAGAAAAATATTTTATAATCTTACTATGTTTTATTTCTCCTGCTGCCGCTAGTTTATCTGCGCAGAGTTTAAAAATCAAACCCTTTTCCAATCAACAAACCTGCAATTCACAAACACCTGAAAATGAGCTACAAAAGCATACTACTACTCAATTGAGTATCAAAATGGATGCTTCATGTCATTCTCAAACAGCAGAAAAATATATCACTGCCAGGGATGCAGGGGCTGATTTGAACAGTACTTTAGAATATACTCCCTGTTCGATTCAGACAGCTTCCTATTCCGCGCTTGTAAAAAATATTGTTGAAAAATACAAATATGATTTTTCAGAAACATTTATTGAGATTTTGTTTTTTGAAGATATCGATTTGGCAAGGCAGCGCACTATATAAGCAAAAAAAGAGCTGTTTTTTTTATATATTTCCAGATAATTATGATACAGGCACTTGCTATAATATGGAACCCCTCAGATGGGATTCAAATCGGTTTTTTTACACTTCATTTCTACAGCCTTATGTTTCTCATTGCATTTGGTACCGGATGGTTTATAATGAAAAAAATATATGACCGCGAGAATGAACCTGTAGAAAAGCTCGACAAACTTTTTATCTATACAATAGCGGCGACGTTAGTCGGCGCAAGATTAGGACACGTTTTTTTCTACGACTGGAATTATTTTTCTAAGCATCCTGAGGAAATCCTGCTTCCCTTCCGTTTTAGTCCGAAATTTGAATATACAGGTTTTACAGGACTTGCAAGTCATGGGGCTGCCATTGCAGTGATTCTGGTTGTTATCTGGTACAGCAAAAAAATAATCCATAAGCCTGTGTTCTGGGTGCTGGACCGTATCGTCATACCGGTAAGCAGCGGAGGGGTTTTTGTAAGGCTGGGAAATTTTTTTAATTCTGAAATTACAGGAAGACCAGTATCCTCCACGTTTCCTACAGCAATAAAGTTCATAAGGGATGAAGACAATCTTTCCAGGGCCAAAGCCATGAGCATAACTGGTAAACAAGACTACAACCAGGCCTATGATTTAATTGCAAAAGATCCCAGGTTTTCAGATATTCTCGCTGCCATACCCTACAAGCATCCCGCGCAGCTTTATGAAGCCGCAGGATACATCGTTGTTTTTATAATCCTTTACTATATGTACTGGAAAACCGATGCACGGACCCAGCCTGGATTGATCTTTGGAGTTTTTCTGGTTTTACTTTGGACAGTCCGCTTTTGTGTAGAATTTGTAAAGGCCAGCCAGGGAGGATTTGAGGGAAAAGACCCTGTACTGCTAACGGGCCAGTGGCTAAGTATCCCATTCATTTTAGTCGGTTTTTTTATAATTCTCAGATCACATAAAAGAAAATCACTTTCTAAGAACTGATATACATACAATTTATTTATATTAAATCACTATATTACAGCCCCTTTACTACAACTTATTTATTAATAATAACCATGTTTTAAAATTGCGGCCAGTAGATAATCAATACTTATATTGTATAGGGAAAACAGTTTTTTTTATTTAATTATGAAAGTAAATTTACTTACGTCTTAAAAACAATCCAAATGAAAAATATCAACATTTTTATTGCAGTAGTATTATTCAGCACCGTTGGTTACTGCCAAAATGGTCCCAGAATTGAATTTGAAGATGCGGATAATACCATAGATTATGGTACAACTTCCAAAGCGGATAATAAAGTTCGTTCATTTGAATTTAAAAACACTGGAAACGCACCGCTGCTGATCACACGCGCAGAATCAACACTAAGTTCAATCGTTGTTACAAAACCTGCTTCGGCAATTATGCCGGGTAAAAAAGGCAAAATTAATATTAAATACAACAATCTGACTGAAGGCCCGATTCGTAAAACAATTACCGTGGAGAGCAATGCCGTAAATTATCCTGACGGCAGGGTTGCCTTAAGAATTAAAGGGGAAGTCCTTTAAAAATAAAAGCTTAAAATAGTGAATAGCTGGTTTTAAAGCTTTTGTGATATAAAATATAATGCACGAAGAATAATAGCTTACTGAAAACTTAAAAACAGAATTTATATTTAAAGACAAGACCAGATAATAATAAGGCTGCACTATTTGAAGGCAGCCTTATTAATCTACTAGAAATAATATGAGTCAGTTAGGAGCATCGGGGATTTAATTCCATTTTTTTGCTTCCTGTATTACTTGATGATTTCACCCTGTTTTATTTCTTCCCCGGCTTTTAAAATGATACGGTCTGATGGTGACAAAGCCCCAAAAATTTCTGTATCATCTTTACTTGTCATGCCTTCCTTAACATCAACAAAAGATGCCCTGCCCTTTTTAACTACAATGATATATTCTTTTTCCGTTGTCTGAACAATCGCCGTATTGGGCACCAGCAGGGACTTTGCCCCCGATACCATAGCAATTTTAACCTCTCCGTACATGCCGGGTTTTAGTTTATTATCGCTGTTGATCACATCTATTTCTATGGCTTCCGACCTCATGCTTCCCAAAGCATTGGCAACACGGCTTATCTTTCCCGTATACTCTTTTCCCTGTATTGCATTAAAGTTAAAGGTTATGGCTTTATTCAGGTCAACTTTATCCACATAGTTTTCGGGAACAGCAACCTCTAAGCGTAATTTTCTGGTATCCTGTAAAACCAGCATGGGCTGGTCACTGGCTTTCCCTGGTGCAACAAGGGCCCCCGGGGATATATTTCGCTCTACAATCATACCATCGAAAGGTGCATATATATTAAGATAGCCCTGCATGGTTTTTACCGACTGGACATTTGATTTTTCAGAATTAGCCACTGCCATATCAGATTTCATCTTGGACATCGCGCTGTCCAGTTCAAGGTTCGATACCGAGCCCGGTTCGGCCGCGGCCTCTTTGAGCCTGTTATACTTTTCCTTACTCGCATTTGCAGTTTCCAGTGCCTGCAGATAGCGCGAATTTGCTGCCTGAAGCTGTGATTCCATCTCCGGGGCTTCCAGTGTAAGGAGCAGTTCTCCCTTTCTAACCTTTGAACCACGGTCAACATAGATCGATTTTACAAACCCATTTACCCTGGGGAACAAATTTACTTCATTAAAGGGGTTCAACTGTCCGGGCAGACGAACATAACTGGACAATGCTTTCTCTGTGATGGTTCCAATTTCATACTGATTTGAATTATTTTGCTTTGTCTGGGTCAGGTCTACCGGTTTTTCACTCTGGCCACAGCCAGCCAAAACAACAAGGGATAAACCCAGTATACTTAATTTTGCTTTCATTTCTTTACATCGTTTAAATTTAAAATAGGTGATTCTTCGGGCATTAGTGAGGGCGACTTATAAGTTGACTTCTCCTGCATCCAGGCAAATACCAGCGGCAGTATAAATAAAGCTGCCAGAGTTGAGGCAAATAATCCCCCAATTACAGCGCGTCCCAGTGGAGCAGTCTGCTCGCCGGCCTCTCCCATTCCTGCTGCCATAGGCACCATACCTGCCATCATGGCTAAACTGGTCATAAGGATAGGACGTAAACGTATTGCGGCACTGGTAATAGAGGCGCGGGTTGCATTTTGAAATTCTAACCTAAGCTTTTCGCCATTGGTCACAATCAAAATTGCATTGGCTACAGACACACCTGTCGACATTATCATCCCCATGTAAGACTGCAGATTAAGTGTAGATCCTGTTAACATTAATGCCGTTAAGGAGCCTAAAATTACGGCCGGCACTGTTGAGAGTACGGTAAGTGAGAGCTTAAATGACTGATAATTTGCCGCCAGCAGTAAAAAGATAACCAGGATGGCAAAACCCAGACCCACCTGCAGACTATCCATGGTTTCGGTCAGTAAGTTGGACATTCCTTTTAATTCACATACCAACCCCTTTGGCGGTACTCCTAATCCCTTAAGGGCTTTTTCAACATCAGCTGTGGCAGTACCCAGATTCATTTTATGGATATTGGCACTCACAGTTAAAAACCGTCTTGGTCCGGAGCGGTCATATTCACCCGGGGCATAATTTATTTTAAAATCTGCCACTTCGCCAAGCGTGGGTGTGTTTTGTCCTTTCAGCAGTGGGATTTCCTTTAATTCTTCTATAGTATTCATCGTAGACTCAGGTATCTGAACCTGAACCTGATACGTATATTGTTTATCCTCGTCCAGCCATTGGTTCTTCTCGGTAAAACGGCTTGAGGAGGTGCTGGCTGTAACAGAACGGGCCACATCTGTCACATTGAGTCCAAATTGCGAGATTTTTTTTCGGTCAAGTGTAATATCAATTACCGGTATTTTCAGCGGCTGCACGATCTGCACATCACGCAGATAAGAAATCCCTTTGAGTTTGGCTACTGCCCTATGGGCATAACTTTCAATCTCCTGCATGTTTTTCCCTGTTACCCTTAATTCAATTGGTGTGGCAGCTCCCTGACTCATTATTTTCTCGGTCATGTCTATAGGCTCAAAGGTAATACGAAGCTCAGGTCTGGCATGAAGTATGTTTTTTCGCAGTGCATCTTTGAGCTCGTCCATATTCACTTTATAATTTTCATCCAGTTTGACCTGCAGTACAGCTTCGTGGGTACCGGTATTAAAAATATAAAGGTTGCTGGTCCCGTAGCTGCTTGGAATTATTCCCACATAGCCCGAACTGATCTCAATATGGTGATCCACTGTTTTATCAATAATGGATAATACCTGCTTAAACTTATCTTCGGTTCGCTCCAGGCGCGTACCATCGGGAGCCTTAATTCGGATAAGAAACTGGCCATTATTCACTTTTGGCATCATATCTTTTCCAATAACAACAAATCCAATCCCTGCTAAAATAACAACAGCAGCTAAATAAGCAGAAACGATAAGCTTTTTCTTTGGCATCCAGCTTGTAATGATTCCCATAAACTTCATTTTAACAGTCTCAAAAAAATCATTGTCTTTTGGATGCTCCAGTTCATTTTCCAAATGTTCATTTACCTGAATTATTTCCTGCTTATCCAGTGCTTCCCCGGCATGCGCGTGAAGCTGCTTATGATCATAATGCTGGTATTGCTCTTCTTTTATCAGCCAGTTGCTTAGAATAGGCACCACTGTCTGGGCAAGGATGTAGGAGACGATCATCGTTAGGCCAATTGACATTGATAAGGGCAGGAACATCGCCTTGGGCACACCATTCATTAGGAATGAGGGTGCAAAAACAGCCAGGATACACAGCAGGATAAGTAAAAGCGGGAAGGCTATTTCTTCACAGGCATCATAAATGGCCCTCTTTTTTGACTTGCCCATTTCAAGATGCTGGTGGATATTCTCTATCGTTACTGTTGCCTGATCCACTAAGATACCAATAGCCAATGCCAGACCGCTTAAGGTCATAATATTGATGGTTTGTCCAAAGGCCCCTAAGAGCATAACACCTAATAAAATAGATACCGGAATAGTAATCACTACAATCAGACTGCTACGCCAGTCACGAAGGAACAACAGTACCATCAATCCTGTCAGCAAGGCCCCCAGGCTGCCCTCGGTTATCAAACTTTTCACCGCATTAATCACAAAAACAGACTGGTCAAATTCGTATGATACTTTTATGTCATCAGGCAGCAAACTCTGCATCTCGGGCAGTTTGCTTTTCAGGCCCTGCACGACAGACCAGGTAGAGGCATCGGCAGTTTTTACAACCGGGATATAAACAGAACGCTTTCCATTAATCAGCGCATAATCAACGGTAATATCAGATGCATCGGCTACACGCGCCACATCTTTTACCAATACTGAAATTCCATTTTTAGTTTTGATTGGAATTTCACCGAACTCTTCTGATTTTTTTACCAGTGAATTAATTGTAGTGGTAAACATCGTATTATCAATGCGAAGGTTACCCGAAGGCGACATCACATTGAATTTAGCAAGCGCTTCGACGACCTGGTCCGGGGTAAGGTCGTAACTGCGCAGTTTAGCCGGATCAATATTCACGGTAATCGAACGTGAATTAGCCCCAAAGGGAGGCGGCGCTGATAATCCGGGTACAGAAGCAAACATGGGCCTGATGCGGGTAGCTGCCATATCATAAATTTCTTTCAGGCTTCGGTTTGGAGCTGACAACACCAGCTGTCCCACAGGTAATGAGGAAGCGTCATAGCGCACTACCTGAGGCGGGAGCGCACCGGGGGGGAAAAACTTCATTGCCCGGTTAACCTGCAGGGCAACCTGAGCCTGCGCTTCGGCCATGTTTGTATTTTCATAAAAACTGATCTTAAGCATCGTAAGGCCTTGAATGTTCTTGGCAGAGATGTTTTTTATTCCATTAACGTACAGGAACTGATCCTGCAGACGGGTGCTGAAAAAGCCTTCCATTTGCTGTGGCGACATACCGCCGTAAGATTCTATTACATATATCGTGGGCAGGTTGAGCTGCGGAAAGATATCTATAGGGATCTTCACAGCGCTTAGTATCGCGAAAATCAAGAGGCTCAAGGTAATGACCACTGTAGTAATAGGCCGTTTGAGTGCTGAGGTAACCATTGACATAATAAACTAATTTAAAAGGTTTAAAAGCGAGCTGACTTGATTTGTAGTAACCGCTTTTTGAAATAGGGCGCTGATGTAAGAGAACCGTGCCTGTGCATAATCAGTTTCGGAACGGTATAAAATAGTAAGTGCTGCGTTGAGATCAATGATGTCAGTCAGACCACTTTTATGTAAAGACAGCTTTTGGCGGTATCCGGCTTTGGCAGCCTGAAGCTGGTTTGGAATTTCAGCCAGACGCTGCTGGGCGGTTTTTAAATCAAGGTCAGCCTGGTTGACTCCTAATGCCAGCAATGATTTCTGGGCAGCCAGATTCTTTAAGGCATAGTCGGTAGCCTTTTTCTGTGTCCGTAACTTTAATTGCTGATGCCTCAGATCAAAAAGGCTGTAAGAGATTCCCAGACCAATCAGGTAGTTGCTGCGGTCAAAATCCAGACCGGTCGATAATTTATTGAAATGATCCTCAGCATCCACGCTTGCCCCACGCTCCCATGCAGCTGCTTCTAGTAAAACCTTAGGGTTATATTGTTTTTTGACAAGTTTTTCTTTATCACGGCTGTTGCTCACAAGAGAATTATAGTAATTAATTATAGGGTGGTTAGTGGTATCGGAAAACATAAGCCCGGAGATATCGGCTCGCTCTATAAGCCGTGTTTCTGCCAGGGTATCGGGTAGGATATTTTCAAAAGGCAGATCACTGATTGCTGCTAATTGCAGCTGGGTTTGTTTTAACTCATTATCAAGTTCAATATAAGTTAAGCGTGCTTTGGAAAGCTCCGCTTCGGCAATACTGCTTTCTACAGCGGGCCGCACACCGCTTTTGACAAGGGATTTAATGGACCGCACTATCTCCTCGTTACGTTTTATAGCGTGGGACTGTATAGAGCGAAAATCCTCTAAACGCAGCAGTTGCAGGTAATTGCCTATGGTATAGGCCTCGAGTTTATATTTGGCCTGCTGGAATTTATTTTTTTCAACTTCGATGTCCGATCTGGCTAAGTTATTCTGCGCCTGATAAGCCCCGAAATTATAGATTTCCCAGTCTAATGCAGCAATTCCTAAATTTGTAAGTACAGCACTTGTGTTGTTTTCAGTACGCACACCGCGTGAGTTGGACGGGACAATACCAAAACCAAAATAAGGTCCCGGTGTATTATTGTTTGTGCCTATATCAGCCTGGTAATTAAGCTTTAAAGTAGGCAGCCAGCTGGCGCGGGTCTCATTGGACCTTGCCTGTACAATAGCAATCGAAGCAGAGTCAGCAATTAAGCCTGGAGCTTTTTTATAGACGTTACTAAGGAGCTCTTTTAACGTAATATGCTGCTGTGCATGACTGGTTATGGCTGCAAAAAGGCATAACGCAATAAATGCGCTTTGTTTTAGATAATGCATCATGATGATATATTAAAGATTATGGGATAAAAAGATTTTCCTTTAAGCACAAGGGAACGGACATTAACGCCCTATAGCTATAACATACCTTACCCTGCAATAGAAAACAGTTATTGTCTTTATTTCTATTGCCCCTTGATCTCATTGAATCCATATAAGAAAAAAGCATACATGGAAATGTGCGCAGAAGAATCTGTGCCATTTTCAATCTCATAAAATTTTACGAAAACGCAATACAAGGTCCAGAAAAATAAACTGCGATCTGCAAATTAGGATAGGCGATGTAAAAGGAATTGGAAATTTTACAGAATATGTAAATCATCAGCATATAAAACATCAAGTAAAAAAAGCAGAAGCTTAATAACTCAAGAGGTTAAAGAAATTGATAATCAGGAATCTGTAAAATTGTACAGTTGTGCTAGAATAGCTGGTACAGATGCAGGTAATTGTTTCTTGATGCGTATTTTTTTACAATACCCTCACATTTTTGGGTATCATAAAAAGATTTTAAAGTAATCCATTCACTGGAATATAAATCCGATAACAGGTAATTGTCCAGGCTATCTGCGGGAATTGCCTTTCTATTGATCCCTTTGGTAACTAGTGGATGAAATACTTCAATTTTATCCAGTGCATGATAGTTAGAATAATCTATTTTTTGGACTCCTTCTAAAAAACAAAGTTCAGTCCCTAAAAACATTTTTTTTACAAATGTACTCTCTGCAGTAAAATTTACAGATACAGGTTCTGCTGCCTTAGCAAACGCATTTCCACAAACGGAAATCCAAAACAGAATAATGTAAATAATTTTAAGACATTTCATTTGGGCGTCAAAATGAGAAGTTAGTTTTTGGATAGAATTCTCGGGATCAAATTTACTGCATTACAAGGCTAAACCATAAACTTTAACATAAATTTATGGCTGTAAGCTTCCGCTGAACCCTTAATAAAAAAATAAATTATTTGCTTGCTCAAATTAAACCTTTTGCTGTAAAACATATCTTATAATATGTAAAAGAATTTAAGCTGCAGCTGCACTTAAATAATGTAATGATGGAAAACCTCGAAAACTCAATCAAGAGCAGGAAAACAGCAGGTAACCTAAATATTGGAAATTTAATTTCACAACAAAAACTAAAAAAAAAATGAAAATCCAAAACATACTGCCGATACTTCTATTTTTGACGAGTTTCTCATTTTATGCACAAAATGAAAAAACAAACGAAAAACTCGAGAAAATTAAAGCTTATAAAGTTTCCTTTTTAACGGCAGATCTTGAACTTACTTCGGCAGAAGCGGAGAAATTTTGGCCTATTTATAATACGTATGACGATAAACAATATAAGCTGCGTCATGAAAAAATGAAAACATATTTACGAAAACTCAATGATGATAATATCAATTCAATTTCAGAAAAAGAAGCAGCAATACTATTGTCACAAATAGAAAGTACCAATAGGGAGTTATATTTATTGAAAAAAAATTATATCAGCAGTCTTCAAAAAGTACTTCCGGCAAAAAAAATATTAAAGCTTAAAAAATCTGAAAATGATTTTAACCGAAAATTGTTAAAACAATATCGGGATAAAGCTGGTAAAAATTAATACCACAAAATAAACAACAGCGATAGGAACCCTATATAATAATACTTACTTTATTATTTAGGGTTCTTATTATTTTAACCAGAGCGGAAACAGAAAAGTGAAACAAAAAATACGGTATCCTGATCTTTAATTACAATTTGTAATCCGGGGATTATTTAATGCACCACACTGGAAAGAATATTTACTCTGTGGATATAATGGAGAAGGATTATCGGTCTCTTCTAATGGAGACAATGGCTGCCCATTATAGCTCGGCATTGTTACCTGCTCTTTAGATCCATTGCCAAGGGCTGTATTTTTGGCAGTCAAATTTCCATTAAAACTATAATCAATCATGGCATCAAGTAATCTGTAAATACCATAATAGTCATATGCATCATACGAACTTTGCGTATTAGGAAGATTATGCTCAGCCGTGTAAGTAAAAGTCGGTAAAACTGATTTTTTTATTAAAATAAAATCTTTTTCAGAGTTTGGAATATTTATATTTTTAAAAATATCAATTGCCAGCCTATGATCATTTGTTACGTCATCATTATAGACCTGGGTTATTAATTTTGTATTTTCCGGGAATTCCTGTAATTCAGCCTGTGTAATTTGGTAAGAATACCATTGTGCCATTGCGAAAATAAAACGTCCGTTCTGCCCCCATCCTTCGTCAATAAATCCTCTGTGAGCCAAAGCAAAAGAGGCGCCTGCACCAAAGGAATGCCCCATGAAACCTACTTTTTTTGTGTCAATTATACCAGGATAATCTGTAACAGCTTTTTTGAAACTTTCCCATAGCGTCTCATATCGTTCATCGACCGTTACACCCGTGGTTGGATATGGAGCAAATACTACCACATACCCCTTCTTTGCAATAAACTCATACAGGCCTATATTATATGCACTTTCTTCACCTCCGTAAGGGTGCGAATAAAAAATAACAGGTTTCGGTGAAGTAATATCCTTTGGATAAAATATTTCAACATTTTTCCCACTGTATAAGGGGCTTGGAAAACTAATTTTTGCTACCTGATAATTGCCGTCCGAACCATATCCTGTTTTTGGCCTGGAAATAGGCCCTGCCAAATCATCATCTATATATGCAGAATCTTGATTTGACTCATCTGCGTCATTTTTTGAGCAGGATAATAATAGAAAAAAAGAGATAACAAATAAAATTGGGGTCTTCATTTTTTATGTATTTTAAGATTATTTTAATAAGACTGCTTTTATTTAAAATGGTTTAATTCGGATTTTTAAACAAAGTTAGCAGATCCAATTACGCAAGTTGTGAAAGAGCCAATATTCATGAAAAGAGAATCCACAAACTTTTGCCGCCATTAGGAAAAGTAAGTGTACTTCGAATAACCAATAAACAATTTGGCAATACTTTATTTTTTTGAGGGAAATCAGCATTACCATCAGCACCTCTATCCACACAATTGGAATTATTTTACTGCTGCTGCATTTACAATTATGAATAGTATATCAACGTCCCAAAGCTTATTTACTAAACCTTACAATAGAAAAAATGCCGCAATTATGGGTTATCAATCCATAAAAGAGGCATTTTTCTGAACGACATTCACAACCAAAACTCTATATATCAATGGATAAAAAATCAATTATATCGTGTTTTATAATCTTTAATCAAACCACAACTGATCTTTCTTTATCTATTTCTTTTGGTTCAATATCGTGTTTTCTAATCGTTAATCAAACCACAACTAGATTCCATAATTAGTGGTTTAGCTAAGAAATATCGTGTTTTCTAATCTTTAATCAAATCAGAAAACGTAAATGGTTATAACCAAAATCGAATATCGATTATAGTTGTGGTGTGGATGTTTAAGATAGAAAATAGCATTAAAAAACTGTTTTTAAATTATACTTTTTGAATCTTTCCAGAAACTGAAACTTTTACTTTAATTGGTTTAAAAGTTTCCCATCCCGTTTTTCCATCACCAAAACTTTGAATTCTAACATAAAAAGGTTGAAAATTATTCTGTATAGATGACTCCGAACTTAATCTAAATTCATAAAATTTAGACGATAACTTTTGCACCCTAAATAGATTCTCTTTCAAATTTTCATAATCTGGATCTTCCCAATCAATTGCCTCTTCATTTAAACGGAGTAAAAACATATCATTAATATGCAAAGTGGTAAGTATTTCACTGCCATCTGCTGGTAATTGATAGATTGGAAACCCTTTTCTTTTTCTTTCTACAACGGTCCAAAATGTAACTATCTCTTCTTTTAAAATCCCTTTTTCATCTTTGTAAATTAATACATGATGATTATTTCTGGGATTTACCCATTGATTTATATCATCTTTTAACTGCTCGGCTCCACCAATATTTTCTTTCATTCTTATTTTTAAAATAGGAACTGGACTTCCATTTTTATTAGGCAAAAATATTTGTGGATGTTTAATTCCATTTTCATCAACGTTAAAAAATGTATTTGAAGGAATAGAGCCTTTTGCAAATCCACCTAATTCTTGAATTCTTTTATGTATTAATTTTTTAATTGTTTGGTCAACTACTTTTTCTAATTGCTTTTCAGTTGTTAAACTATCAATTGCCTTTCTAACATGAAATGCTTCCTCTCCATTAAAGTTTCGCTTTCCAAAAACAGTTTCTTTATGCAATTGTCCTCTTGCTGCTACTCCAATATTTTCAAAAACAACTCCATTTTTTTTCACTCTGTGTGCCTTAATAGTTACAATATTATTGAGTCTTTTGTGTGAAATCAATATTTTGTCAACCGCTTTTTCTGCATCAAAATTAAATCCAACCCAAGGTAATGAGCAGTTCTTTAATTCTGACTCCCTGTCATATCGATTCCATCTCGATAATTCTTGCAAATGACTTGTCTTTACACATGCCATAACTAACGCATCAATAGCATGATGACGGTGATCTTCGCGAGATTTAGCATTGTTATCTGTATTTAATATATGGTTCAATCCCCACTTTTGACGCAGATTAGAAGTCAGTTGCCCGGGTGATACATTTACTTTTTTACAAACTAGTGACAAATAATCTTTAGCTTCCTTGCTTATATGGTGAGTATCATTTAACTGGTAAGATGAAAAATCATCATCAAATTTTTGCTGCACAAATCTTTTAAATTTTTGATATGCATTTGGATACTCCTTTGTGTCAGAAAATAATTTTAATGCCCTTTCTTTAATACTTGGCCAATTAGACTCATCATTTCCATAAAACTCAAAGGGTGTTCTGTCTCCTTTAAGTATGTTTTCATCAGCATAACATAATGTCTTATTATTAAAGCTATCATTTAATGAGCGACTCCAAGGGTGAATATGTACTATTTGAATTTCACCTGTAAATAATTTAGCAATAGGAATTGGAATTCCAGTATATGCACATGTTTGTTTGCACTCCTCCCAAAGCTTAAATTTTAGAATGTTATCATGAGAAACTCTTGTATATTTTTCAACTTCCGCTTTAACTCTATCGTTTTCTCTTTCTAACCGTTTTTGATCCCTGCGGATTTTATTTCGTTGTGATTTAGATATTTTTAAATCGCGAGCCATTTCCACTTTTATTTCGTCAAATTGTCCGTGGTCATCAATTAATTCATTAACGAGCTTACGCAATTCAAACAACGCAGTAATAACAATAGGATTTCTAATAGCCTGAATTTCCTTGTCCGCTTTTTTTCCAATTGGTAATTTGTCGAACACTGATGTTACATCAACTGCAACAGAATGATGATAGAGTTTTTTTAGTAGTTTGTCATCAAACTCAAATTCTTTACGAAGTAAATCTTTTACTGTATCTATAAAGCTTCCGGATTTTTTTGACCTGATAATTCCTTCAATATTGTCAATTAAATCTAATTGCCTTCGATTATTTTCAACAGTATCGTTTTGCCATTTATCTCCAAAAGCATTTTTAACGCCTCCCATTACAACTGCAACATCATAGGTATATCCTTGTCGCATAAATGGCAAAATATTACCAATAGCTTTTCTGCTTAAACTCGCATAACCATCTTTTACATTGAACTTTGATATTGTATCAGCTTGCTCTTCTGTAAAACTCCAATTTTTAACCGCATATTCTCTAAGATTCGATTTACCGTCAAAAAAATACAAAACATGCCAGATATCTTCTTGCTGTTTATCTGAAAACTCAAACCATTTTTTACCAAAGAATTTTTTATTTGATAAATTAGAAATAGTGTATGTTCCAACAATTTTATCATCATCTTTATAATTAAATTTAAATTCAGCACTCTCTTTGCCAATTGCTTTTCGCAATTTTTTAAATTCTATTTTTTCAAATGATAATAGTTGTTCAATTAATTTTTCTTGTTCTTCTTTAGATACTTTCTTTCCATTATATTCAACTGTATTTACCCATTGATAAATCCTGAACATTTCAAAAGGAATCGCATTAATTGGGCATTTAGTTTTAGTTGGCTCAAAATAACATTTACCAACCAAATGTTTTTGAGAGCGCAAAGGTCGCTGATGAAATAAAATTCCGTCTTCTTTGTAACCATCTAATTTCCTTCCACCAAATAAAATTTTCAATTCTTCATTTAAATTTGTATGGAATTGTGCTTGTTTACTCCATATTAGTTCAAATTCATCTACATACATTTTCCGTGTTGTGTATCTATTTCTAATTCTTTCCAAACCATTTTGAAAAGGGCGGTTTTCTTTTGGATATATTTCAAATAGATATGCACCCAATGTTTTATCTTCTATACTCTCTAATGTATCATCAATTCCTATTTTTCCTTCTTTTTGATTTCCTTTAAAAATGGCTCCGTCATCAATACCCCCCTTTCTGCTATTACTCAAAAATCCACGTCTCTGAATCAAATGATAAAAAATTCTGCCAATTTCCTCTAATGATAATTTTTCGTTTAAGGCTTTGTGTCGAAGTTCGTATGGGTTTAATGCAAACCATTTTACTAGCTTAGCTGTTGGAAATAATTTTGTCTTTTTCCAATCTTCAAAATCTTGAGCATCCATTGGACACATATTATTTTCAGAAAGTTTTTGAAGTAAAATTTTCTTTCTTAATCTTCTCCTGAAAAATTGACGTCTAACTCCTCTTGCACCAGTTCTACTTGCATTTTTAGAAATTTCATTATCACCATCGCCAAGATTTTCAACTCCCATTGGAAATATTCTACTTCCTATCGCTAAAATCTTATTTAGCTTATCGTCAATTAATGCCCAACCTATTGAGTTTGTCCCTAAATCTAATCCTAAAATTCTTGCCATAGTCATTAAAATTAATCTGCATGGATTTTACCATTAAAAAAAAATAAAGTAATTACTGTTTTCCTTATTCAAACCAATTTATTTTTTCTATACATTTGTAACTGATTAAAATTTCTAATCTTTAATCTTATCACAATAAGGCTATATGCCGTAGATGAAAATCTTTAGTCCTGCTTCGGTAGGACTTTTTTATTATGTCTCTATGTTGTACTACCTCTACTATTTTTGATATGGGTAAAGCTGAAACCCAAGCCTTAGAAGGTTCTTTCACTGTAAATTCTCTTTTTAAAATATTTGGAACAACGAAATGATTATGTTTTGAATTGGTTGTTACTTTAAATTTCTTACTCAATTTACTGTATAAACCTAATTGCTTCATGTATTTGGCTACCGTTATTCTGGATATTTGATACCCAATATTTTGCAGCTCTAAAGTAATCCTAGGGTTCCCATATCACTGTTTATCAGCAAAATAGACGGAGGTTATTGTTGCTTTTATTAAAATTACTCCTTTATCTATTCCTGAAATAACTTGTTTTTCCATTTATAGTAACGGCTGTTAATTATTTCTAAAACTTTGCACCTCTTTCAATCGAATATATTTTTTCATGGTCTTTTATGAAAAGATAAATCATCGACCTCCCTTGGAAAAAATGCTTATTGCCTTTTCCAGGAAAACTTCCAGTTCTAAATTCTTGATAATTTTGGCGCCACTTATAACGCAAAACAGTTGTTACCTCAAGTTCCTTAGAAAGTTGAGAGATATTATCTCTTTCATAACTTAATTGATCTGCTTTCTCTTTGGAAAATGCGGTTGTAATTTTTGAGATTTTCTTTCATGGTCTACAGTTAAGATTTTGTCCTTAACTAAAACTCCGCGCTAAGTGAGCACATCCCAAATAGAATCTGTAAAGTAATACGATTGTGCTAGAAGAGCTGGTAAAGATGCAGGTAATTGTTTCTCGAAGTATATTTTTTTAAAATACCCTCACATCTTCTGGTATCATATAGAGATTTTAAAGTAATCCAGTCACTGGAATATAAATCCGATAACAGGTAATTGTCTAAACTATCTTCAGGAATTGCCTTTCTATTGATAGCTTTGGGGGCTAATAGATGCAATACCTCAATTTTATCTAGTGTATGATCGTTACGATAGTTTATTTTTTTGACCACTTCGAAAAAACAAAGTTCAGTCCCTAAAAACTTTTCCTTTACGAAAGTATTTTCTGCAGTAAAATTTTCACATACAGGTTCTGCTGCCTTACCAAAAGCATTTCCACAAACTGAAATCCAAAACAGAATAATGTAAAAAATTTTAAGACACTTCATTTGGGTGGCAAAAATTGAGAAGTTAATTTTTGGATAGAATTCTCGAGTCCAAATTTACTGTATTACAAGGCTCCACCAAAAACTTTAACACAAATTTAGAGAAGTCAAGGTTGTGCTAATATCTAAAAGAAAAACTCAGTTGGGAGAACTGGAGTTGATACCTTTTTTGCGACTGTGCAATAGAGCTTTTAATTTCTTATTTAGAAATATTCAATATTTTAAATTATTTGTAATACAAAAAAGAATAATACTATTGTCTTTTTATTAGTTAGTTTTGAAGTTTTTTGTAATTATTTAATATTGAAATAGTAAAAATTTGAATTTGGGTGCAGAATCGGTGCACTTTGTTCAAAGACATTTTATAAAATCCAGTATAGACAAGACTTCAGCGATAAAGTTAGAATCCTGCACTCTTTGAAACATTTGAAATCGTGTTACAGCAAAAAACACTGTATTTTTATTTAGATAAAATATCGCTTTCCATTAAATGCCTTTTGATTATCCAATAGAGTGATATAAGTATTTCTGCTGGCTATTTCTTCCGGTTATGATTAGATTTCATCGCTTCTGATTCGATTTCATGTATTGTTTTCTTTTTGCCTTTAGAAATCCATTCTAAAAGTTCTTCTTCAAAAAAGTACAGCTTTTTACCGTACTTATAGCACGGTATTTTTCTCTGCCTTACAAGAGTGTAAATTGTAGACTTTGCTTTTCCTATGAGCCGGCTTGCTTCTTCAATACCAATAGGAATACTTTTTTCTTTCGATTCATATACCTGTACATTCTGAATCATAAGTTTAATCTCGGCAATTTCTTTCACTAAGTGTGCTACTGCTTTGGGCAGGTTCTCAAAAGAGATTTCGTTTGTGTCCATAGCTATCGTTTTTAACAGTTATGGTGCAAATGAAAAAAGTGTTTCTGCTGTGTCCTTCTTCACAGCAAAAACACTTGAAAAATACAATGCTTTATAGTTATTGGCATTTAAAAATCGGTAAAATCTTCCATAATCTTTATAAGCCCTTTCTGTTCATCATCTTTGAGATGCGTTTTAATGCTGTTCTGCTCAACATCTTTTAAAGCGTCAGCAAAAGTCAGTTTTAAAAATTGTGCGGCTCCGTCCTGCCTGCTGACTTTAAAAAAATTCCAGATATTCCAGCCAAAATGATACAGATCCAGATTGGACAGATCTTTAACTTTTACCGGTTTAATCTTTTCAAAATTTATGCCTTCAGCATATATGATTATATTCCTGCCCAATTGCTTCAAATCATCATCCGACGCATACAGCGCAAACTCCTGCTGTGCATAACGGATGGCAATATCAATTCTGGCTTGTTTTTGATTTTTGATTGTATTTTGCTGCTGCTCCCTTAACTGCTGAATATCGATGGCTGCATTTCTATTTTCAGGCATTTCGGGCTTAATTAAAGCATCCTGCAACTCCTCTTCTATTTTTTCAAGGTCTTCATTTGGAATCCGGCTTTCAGGCGATTCATTTTTTTTTGCACTCAAAAAACGATTCAGTAATCTCTCAGCCAAATCATTAAGAAATAAACTTAGAATTGCAAACATTAAAATTCCAAATCCAGTGCTGATCCAGAAAAAAACGCCGGCCGTATATTCATCCGCACCTTTTTCCAGCAGCACCAGTCTTCCGATTACACCGACAAAGACGCAGACTAAAAAAACAGACAGGTAAACTGTGATATATTCAAAGTATTTAATTTTCATTGCGCTTATTTCTTTAAAGATTCCAATTGTATTGCCTGCGAAGCTCTGTTTTTCTTCTCATCTATTACTTTAGCGTAGATTTCAGTAGTTTTTACGTTGGTATGCCCCAGCATTTTGCTGACCGTATAAATGTCTGTCCCGCTTGATAGCTGCAGTGTTGCAAATGTATGGCGGAAGCAGTGGAAGGTAATATTTTTTTTAATGCCTGCAGATTCAACCCATTTTTTCAGAGGGCGTGAAATCCACGACGGATCCGGCAGATCCTCAAAGACAAGCTGTCCGGGAAGCCTCGGTTCTCCGCAGAGATCTAAAGCCTGCTCAGAAATAGGCATGTATTCGACACCCTTTGTCTTTTTCTGCGTGAAATGCAGTTTGGCCCTGCCGTCTTCCAGACTTATCTCTTTCCACCGGAGCTTCTGAATGTCGGAATGCCTCAGACCTGTAAGCGCTGAGAAAAGCGCGGCTCTTTTAAGGACGTCTTTTTCGCAGGGCGTTTGGGCCAATGCATTCAATTCTTCAATGGTAAGATATTCGCGTCTTGATTCCTGCTCCGGGATGCCCTTAATTTTTGAAGATAAATCAACGGTTAAATATCCGTCTATAAAGGCCTGTTTCAAAGCGGCTTTAAATATGGAAAAATAGGTTGCCGCAGTGTTGCAGGAAATAGTTCCCTTCTTACCTCCTCCTCGCGGAGCTGATAATAAAAACAGTTTAAAATCTTCAGCCATTCTGCTGTCAATCTGTGAAAAAATAAGGCTGCCCGCTGAATAGCTCTTTAAAAATTCTCTGGTCCGCTCCCAAGTGATCTTAATGGATTTTGAACTTCGGGCGTGTCTTTTAGCCGCCACCGCAGCAATATATCTAATAAAATCCTCATTTCCTTTTTCTTTCTGTTGAGCCAACAGGTTCTCAGCATCACTGTACAGATCTGTATTATCGTATTCTTTCTGCCGGATATTACGCACTGCGTCAGCATAGAGCATTATTTCACGGTCGCTTTCGCTGCTGCACATTATAATTCCGTTATCGCTGCGTCTGGGTTTATAGGATTTTATGCCCTCTGCATCTGTGCGGGCAGTTCTTTTCTTGTCCCACTCTACTGTTGTTACGGTTCTGTTTAAATATTCACGGATTCTCTGGGGCGTTTTCTTTCCTGAAACCTCAACAGGATAGCTTTCTATGTAAACATACCATTCTTTTCGGTCTTCTGCTTTTCGAAGACGCACAGTCACCTTGGTTTTTGCTAATTGTTTCATATAAAATCATTTCCGTTATACAAGTTATCAATTTCGCTTTTGGGAGCATATACATGCTTTCCGATCTGCCTGGTAGGTATTGAATATTTCCTGATATGGCTGTAGACAGAACCTTCTGATATCTGAAATCTCTGAGCTATTTCACCGATGGAATAGCAGTCTTCTTTTTCAAGGCTGTATAATTTTTTCTTCGGTATACTCTCAGCCTGCGGCAGGCTGCGCTCAGGGCCGAACATCCCTTCCATGACGCTGCGGTCTATCCTTACAAGGCGGGTTCCAAGATTAACTGACGGAACTTTTCCCTGGCCGACAAGCCTATAGAGGGTTCTTTTGGCAATGCCAAAAAGCATGCCAGCCTCAGAGACGGAAAGAAATGCCCTGTCCTGCGGTATTTTCTCTATCATCGCTTTGATTTCTGCTTCATTTTTAAGCTGCTTCATCTTCTGCTTGTATGCTTTTTTACTGCATTTTTGTGAGCAGTAGACAGAAGTTACGGTCTTGGGCAGAAACACTTCCCCGCAGACAAGACATTGTTTATTTATTCTTTTCATCACCTTTATCCCCAATTTAAGTGCCATAAGTATACATAAGTGCCACATTATCGCCTTTTAAGTGCCGGTACAAATATGGTACAAATATATGGCAAAAAATGATTAAAAAACAGCAAAAACAAAAAAGAATAAAAAAGAAAAACCGCTGTAAACATTTCGTTTACAGCGGTTTAACACTTTTTATTAACTGATGTTAATCAGTAATTATTTGACTTCTTCGAATTCAACGTCTTCAACATTGTCTCCAGATTGCTCTTGTTGTGGAGCAGCTTGTTGACCTTCACCACCTTGAGCGTACATTGCTTCTGTAGCTGTTTTCCAAGCTGCATTTACATTGTCTAATCCTTTTTGGATTGCCTCAAGATCTTGAGATTGGTGAGCGAATCTTAATTCAGTTAAAGCAAATTCGATAGCTGTTTTTTGATCGTCTGTTAATTTACTTCCCAATTCTTTCAATTGACTTTCAGTTTGGAAAATAGTACTATCAGCTTCGTTCAATTTCTCAGCTCTTTCTTTTGCAATTCTGTCAGCATCAGCATTAGCTTCAGCATCTTTTTTCATTTTTTCGATTTCTTCAGCTGTTAATCCAGAAGAAGCTTCGATACGGATATCGTGAGATTTTCCAGTTCCTTTATCAGTTGCAGAAACTTTGATGATACCATTAGCATCGATATCGAAAGTAACTTCGATTTGAGGAACTCCTCTTGGTGCTGGTGGAATACCATCTAAGTGGAAACGACCGATAGTTTTGTTATCAACTGCCATAGCTCTTTCTCCTTGTAATACGTGGATTTCAACAGATGGTTGAGAATCAGCAGCAGTAGAGAATACTTGAGATTTTTTAGTTGGAATAGTTGTGTTAGACTCGATTAATTTAGTCAATACACCACCCATAGTTTCGATACCTAAAGAAAGAGGCGTTACGTCAAGTAACAATACATCTTTTACATCTCCAGATAAAACTCCACCTTGAATAGCAGCTCCAATAGCAACAACCTCATCAGGGTTAACACCTTTAGATGCTTTTTTACCGAAGAATTTTTCAACTTCGTCAGCGATTCTTGGCATACGAGTAGAACCTCCTACAAGGATTACTTCGTCGATATCTGATGTAGATAAACCTGCATCTTTTAATGCTTTAGCAACTGGCTCCATAGAACGTTTTACTAAAGTATCAGATAATT
>NZ_DLHA01000047.1:0-6319 GCF_002482975.1 Flavobacterium sp. UBA7680
ATAACCTTTTGTTCCTGGATATTCTTTACTTCCTGCGGATTTATTTTTACCTTCATACTTTATCAACCGGAGAGCCTTTCTGCTTAATCCGTCAAATTTATTAAGATCTTTAGCGGCAGATATAGCTCCAAAATTACTTATATAATAGCCTTTTCCATCCACATCAACAATCATTTTTTCATCTTCCAACCACTTGACAATTTCCGGAATATTGCTAGGTATCGGTTTTTTAAGTAAATCTAAAATTTTATCGTATTCAAGTAGTGTAATGACTTCAACCTCATTCAGCAATTTAGAAGAGTGTAACTCTTCCCATGTTGGTGTTTTACTATTGAGCATTAAAGCTCCGATTTCCTGGCGAGAGGCTTTACGAGTAGTTCCTCCGCTTCGAATATAACTCTCTTCAATCGTTTGGCTTTTAATATGAACCGGTTTTATGGCACTTTCTTTGATGTAAACAAACAATAGTTCTTGTCCTCTAAAGGTTTCAATACTGTGATCAATACTAACCAAAGGATCTACGCCATCTCTACATAGAGAAGCCAAACGCTCAATAATGACATCTGCGTCTGTTTTTGTAATCCCTAAAATTGTTGCCGTTTTATCATCTACACCGAAAACTAAAAAACCACCACCAGGTAAATTGGAAAAAGCCGTAATATGCTTGCATAACTTATCGTTTTTTGGCGATAAAGAGGCTTTCCAATCAATTTCATTAAGTTCACTAGGTATTTTTCCTAATGATTTTTCCAGGTAGGTAACTGCTTTTGGTATCCAATTTTTCATAAATCTTTTATTTTATTCTCAACTTTTGTCATTCTTACTAACATTAAAACTTTCATTTCGTTCTCTTTCCTAAAAATTTAAGCATTTGAGTTGATTTTATTTGTTGGTATACAAAATTCAAATCAATAAACAAAAGTTATGCTTTAATAGTAATTGAAATTAGCTGAATTTTGATATTTCATTTAAGGTTTGTCTTTATAACTTCAAATATAATTTTTTTTGATGCCATTTAAATTAAAGCGAGGTTTATTAATTTGTGAATAAAGTAATCCAAATTTACAGGCTTGTCAGAACTTTAGGCAAAACCTCGTAATTATTTTGTAAAGGTAATTTTATATTGAATCAAAATCTGATTCAAAAAATGATATCATCAATCATTTTGTCTAAAGTGTTACTTGGAAGTGTGTTTAAATAAGACATTGTAGATTTAATGTCCTTATGGCCTAAAGCTTCTTTAATGATGTCTAGTGAAATATTATTAAATTTCAGAATAGTTGCAAATGAATGCCTTGCACAGTAGTAGGTTATTTTCTTCTTAATGCCCAAGTCAGTAATAATTTTTTTAAGTGGTGTGTTTATATAAATTTTGAGATATTTTTCTTTTTTGTTATTTATATAAATTTCGGAGTTCTGATTATTATGAATGATATTGAATAAATAGAGTGAATCGGCTGGTGAAGTATACTCTGCAATTTTGTGTTTCCAGAAATCGTTTATTTTAAAGTTTACTATTACCTCAGTTTTGCTTCTTTTATAAGTAATTGTTTCTTTATATAGATCTGTTTTTTTTAATTGCATTAAATCAATGAAATTAATTCCTCTTCCATAAAAGCTTAGCAAAAACATATCTCTTGCAAAAACATCATTTTTTTTTAGTAATTGTGCATTTTTCAATAATAGGAGTTCTTCTTCGGATAAATATTCTTTTTTACCACTTTCTTTGATTTTTGATACTTTAAATTTATTAAAAGGATATGTTGTTGCGGGAATGATTTCGCGATTAATAGCTTTGTTAAAAACTGCTCTTAAAGTACGAATTCTTATGCCAATTGTACTTTGGCTATTATTGTTGCCGTTTAAAAAGGATTGATATTTATAGATTGCATCTACAGATAAATCCCTGAAAGTAATTTCGGTTCTGTTGAAAAACCGTTGAATCGATTTTAAGGTGTCTTTTTCAATGTTGTAGCTTGATAGTTTTCCTGCATTTCTAATTTCTTCAATTAAGCTTTCGTGAAAAGCTGTATAGCTTAAGGCTTGCTGTTTTCCTGAAGCCTTTTTGAATTTGGTTACAATATCCTGTAAGGTGAAAGGTGTTTCATCTAATTCGAATTCATGAATAATATCGTTAACCCGGCCCGAATATTTTTCAATCAGATCATTAATTTGCTTGTATTCTTTGTGAGATTTTTTAAGACGCTCTGTTTCGAATGACCAATCTTCATATTTGCATTTTTTCCTGATAGACAAACTAGTATTAATCCTGTCTTTAATTAAGACAAGATTAATGAAGTACTCTCCTTGTGCATTTCCTGTTGCCTTTAATGTAAATTTGTATGATACCATTATTGAAAAATATAACTTAAAAACTGACGAACATTTGACGAGCAAAAGTACAATTAAAATAAGAAATAATGATTTATTATTTATTTTTTAAGGCGTAACTAATTGATTTACAGGTATAATAATTAAAAATAATTTATAGTAAAATATATTAAACCTGACTCATAATCAGGTGGTCCCTGGTTCGAGCCCAGGTGGGACCACATAAAATGCCTTTACAGAAATGTAGAGGCTTTTTTTTTGACGTAAACCCAGTATTCATGGGCTTTTTAAAAATGGATGATTTAAAACAATCTACTTTCTTATAAAAGTCTAGGGGTACAACTCGGGGCACAATGTCATTTTACGAGGGGTGCAATTTTTCAAGTCCTGAAAGTATGCTAATTAATTTAAAATCAATTAGCTATGAAAAAAGAAAACTTCACGATTTTGTTTGTCTTAAAAAAAGTTAGACTAAACAATAAAGGACAATGTCCAATCAATGTACGGGTTACTTATAGGGGTGTCCGTAAAGAAAATGCAACAGGTTATTTTGTCGAGCCTAAAAAATGGGATGCAAGTCGACAAGTTATAAACTCAAAATCATTTGGTGCTATTAATAATAATGCACAGTTAGATTTAATTAAACAAAAAATCAAAAACTCTTATTTATCACTTCTCTTAGAAAGTGAAGACTTTGGTGTAAATGATGTCTATTTAAAGTATTTAGGCAAACCTCTAAAAGAAAAGGAATTCGTTGTCATTTACTTTCAAAAGTACTTAGATAAGATTTATAAATTAATAGGTAAAGATTTGCAATTAGCAACTTGGAAAAAATACAACTATGTAAACGTTCAAGTCATGGGGTTTATTAAATGGAAGTATAAAAAGAAGGACTTTCCCTTAGAACAAATTACATTACAGTTTTTAAATGAATTTGAGTATTATCTCAAAACTGAACAGAATCAAGGTCAGTCTACTATTAATAAAGCAATACAGAGGTTTCGTAAATTAATCAAGATTGCGGTAGCTGAAGATGTTTTAAACAAAGACCCATTTGTTCTCTATAAGCCTAAGAAAGTAAAAAAAGATGTAATTTTTCTAACTACTGCTGAATTAAAGTTAATAGAAGAAACTTCAATATTTCAGCCGAGATTACAACTGACCAGAGACTTATTTATCTTTTGCTGTTATACAGGTCTTGCATATAGTGAAATGAGTAGATTTGAAAAAGGGAATATTCAAATTGGTTTTGATGATGTTAACTGGATTCAGATGAGAAGAGAAAAAACACAACGTCAAATTTCTATCCCTATTTTGCCAAAAGCTCAAGAAATCATTGATAAATATTCTACTGATCTTAATCTAATATTTCCATCTATAAGCAATCAAAAATTCAATTCTTATCTAAAAGAAATTGCTGATATTATAGGGATTCAAAAGAGATTAACTCACCATACTGCAAGAAAAACATTTGCTTCTACTGTTTTGCTTTTTAATAACGTTCCGATGGAAATAGTTTCAGAATTACTTGGTCATTCAAACATGTTGATTACTCAGGAAAGCTATGGAAAGGTAGTTCAACGAAAAGTAAGTGATGAAATGAGAAAGCTAAAGAGTAAAATTGCAAATTCCGGTTATATTGATCACCCCATTCCGTTTTAAAGTGAGCACCTCATTCCAGTTCAAAATGACCACCTAATTCCGGAGCAAAATGACCACCTCCGTTTTGATTAAAAACTATATTTTTTCATCTGTTAATTAGTATTCAAATATAATAAAATATCACTCTTTGTTTATTCCTCTTTTCTTTCTCATCGATTCTCCATGTAATTCAAGCCTGTGAGATTGGTGTATAAGTCTGTCTAATATTGCATCGGCTATCGTTTTTTCTCCAATTATGTCATACCAGCCCTGAACTGGGATTTGTGATGTCACGATTATAGAGCCGTTATTATGCCTGTCCTCTATGATCTCTAAAAGAGTAATTCGGTTATGGCTGTCAAGTGCCTGGAGTCCAAAATCATCAAGTATTATAACATCCTGTCTTTGTATTTTGGTAAGTTCCCGCAGATAAGTGCCATCTGCTTTAGCCATTTTTAGTCTAGCAAACAATTTTGAGGTATTAAAATAGCTGACCTTAAAACCCTGTATACAGGCTTGATAACCTAATGCAGTACCTAAATAACTTTTACCGACACCGGTGCTTCCAGTGATTAAAATGTTTTCGTTTTTCTCTATAAATTCGCATTCTGCCAGACGCAGTACCATGTTTCGGTCCAGATTACGTGATACATCAAAATTGATACTTTCAATATTTGATTTGTAATGGAATTTGGCATTAGTGATACTTCGTTCAATACGACGATTGTACCTTTCATCCCATTCTGCATCAATAATCATCGATACAAACTGGTCAAGGGTATAATGATCTGTTTTTCCGCTTTCAATGGCTGTTTTAAAAGCATTAAACATGCCATAAAGCTTCATTTGTTTCATTTTGGTTACTGTGGATTCATTCATTTTTTCAAGATTTAATTTAGTTATAATAATGTTTTCCTCTTATGTTACTATGATCGGGAAGTTCCTGCTCAGGCTCTTGATCAAAATCAATATGATCCAAGTTGTTTTCTAAAATATTTTGTATGGTCTTAAAATTGTAAATTTTAAAATCAAGTGCCCGCCTGCAGGCATTTATTAATCGCTGTCTGCCTACCTTTTTTTCAAAATTCAGTATTCCTAAACAACTTTTATAAGCCTGTTCCGGATGATTTCTGCTTTCGATTATCTGCATTATATATTCTCCCACTGACTCATCAATATTATTAGCCCATTCAATGAAGCGGGCAGCACTCCATTGGGCTACAAATTGATGTGTACTTGCTAAATGCTCAGGGGTTGTTGTATAGACATAAGGTTTGTAGTTTCTTGGATGTACAGCTATTCGATTGTATTTATAATAAATCTCTACCGTTGATTTGGTATATAACAGCTTTGCTTTCTTTTTTACATATTGATACGGAACGCTGTAATAGTTTTTGTCCTGGCTTAATTGAACATGACCGTTTTGCATTACTGTTGCAAAAGATTGATATTTAATTTCAAAACGATCTTGTGGCAGTGGACGCAGTTTTTCTTTTTCGTCTTCTAAAAATAATTCAAAGCGGGAATAAGGCCGTCCTGTTAGTTTTCTGTTATTATGAGAGTCAAGTAAATCCCAGATCTGCTGATTTAATTCTTCCAGAGAAAAGAACTTGGTTTCTTTTATGGTTACATAAATCCTTCGATATAATATCTTAACAGCTCCTTCAACTAATGATTTGTCTCTGGGCCTGTAAGCTCTGGCAGGCAGAATTGTAGTTTCGTAGTGTTCTGCTAAATCAGCCAGGGTTTCATTGATTGTCGGTTCAAAACGACTGCTTTTTATTACTGCAGATTTTAAATTATCCGGAACAATGGCAGCAGGAGTGCCTTCAAAAAAGCGCATGGCATTCTCTACCGAGTCAACAAAGTTTTCCTTTTGCTGGCTCATGGAAGCTTCAGCATACGTGTATTGGCTGGCTCCTAATATTGCTACAAAAAATTGTACTTCTTTGACCTCTCCCGTATCTATATCAATAATTGAGAGTGTCTTTCCGGCATAATCAACATACATTTTATCACCAGCCTTATGGTTCATATGCATGACCGGATTAACTCGTTTGCCCCATATATTGTAGTGATAGTGAAATTGTGAAGTTCGATAACCATCTGGATTTACAGCAATATATTGTTCCCACATATGCTGTACGGTAACGCCAACTTTTTTTAGTTCACGTTCCATTTTAGGAAAAAAATCATAAAGTGTCTGTAATCTCGGGCTAATGGCCTCTACACTAGTCTGGGAGAATAAAAGTTCCAGCTCTGCATCGGTTTTTTGGTCGATTAATTCAAAGCTTAATCCGAGAACTTCAAATAAGGAAATATATTTCTTTACCGTATTTCTTGAAAG
>NZ_DLHA01000047.1:6355-6615 GCF_002482975.1 Flavobacterium sp. UBA7680
ATAAGTAGCTACTTATAAATAACTTACTCTTTCCATTACAATAGAATTTAATTGCTTTTCTAATTTTACTCATGTCTGTTATTTTGTTTGCCATAATCCGTATATTTTTAACGAATGTATGGTTCTAACAACATGAAAAAATCAATAGTTTTTAATCGTTAATTAACCACAAAACCTGGTGGTCAATTTGCTCCGGAATTAGGTGGTCAGTTTGCTCCGGAACGGGTGGTCAATTTACTCCGGAATTAGGTGGTCAAATT
>NZ_DLHA01000036.1:0-304 GCF_002482975.1 Flavobacterium sp. UBA7680
AAGATAATCCCTTTTTTTAATTCTCGGGGTTATACTATTTAAAATTGAATATTTGACTCGCAAAAAAAATTCGGCAGGTTTTTTAAGCGCTGCCGAATTTCCTGAGTAAAATTGGTTATAAAAATTTTGGCTCCTAAAAGTTACTCCCAATCGGGCATTGAAGTTCCTGAGAATAATAATGTTCTTGAATTGAGAACTCCGATGGTTGTTTTTACTATATTTTTTACTGAAATACCATCGTTAGAGGTATTGGTAAATATGAGTTCTGCTTCGTTTGGTGAATAGCGAACATCAAGATCGTTTG
>NZ_DLHA01000036.1:311-108429 GCF_002482975.1 Flavobacterium sp. UBA7680
CCTAAGGTTTTCTCTGTTATGATTTGGGTTGAATTTCCTGTTGCAAAATTATATTCGAAAATTCTGGAATCTAATTGGCGGTAATTTAAATTTTCGAAACCGGAAACATCTCTGGTATATACCAATTTTTGCCCTGTTATTGAAAAGTGCAGTCCACCTGCAGCTCCGGTTTGGCCTGAAAGAATAGTTGCTGTTACGGTTCCGGAGGGATTGATAACATAAATTTCTACATTGTAACCGTTGGCATCATTTACTTTTAAAGCAATTTTATTTCCATCGGCGCTCCAATCGCACTCTGATATAAATTTACCGTTTGGTGTCTGGAAAATTTTGGTCAAACCACTTCCGTCGCTATTAATTTTGTACAATTTATCGAAATTAGGGTAAATCAATTCGCTTCCGGAAGCATTCCAGGAATAATTGAGATAATCTGAATTAAAACCAGCGACAGGAATTGAGCTTGTTACTTTTTTAACTTCGGTTCCGTCAAAATTCATCGTATATATATCGTTCTGAGAACCATTTGTACCTATAAAAGCAATTTTATTAGCCTGATTATTTCGTCTCGGACGCCAGTAATTTTTGTCTGAACTTGTTAGCTGGTATTGTTTTCCTGCATCATCGGCAGTAAAAATCACATTATTGCCGCTTATATTTTTTACGAACAAATATCGGGTTAGCGGAAATGGTATCGTCGAAAAAGCGCTTACAGCACTTAAAACAGGCGTATTTGTTCCGTCAGTAACCTCAACCTGCCAATAGTATTTTGTTCCGTATATTAAATTGGTAAGGGTTAACTTTTTTTCTTTTATTCCATCGTAAATTTTCACCTCGCTATTGCTGTCGTTTCTAAGTGTTATCTTAAAAGTGAGAGCATCATTATCAGGATCTGTAGCTGTCCAGGTTAAGTCTAATGACACGGCCTGAGCGGTACTATTATCAACGGGGCTTACTAATACGGGAACTGTTGGCGGCTTATTGTTGGCTGTTGCTTTTTTAAGTTCAAAAACAATTTCTGATGTATTGTTTGCTGTAACCGTTGTAGCTTCAAATTTTGCTACGAAACCGTCTTTTTGTGCCTGAAACGAGTATTCGCCTACTTTTACATTCGAAACCGTAAACTTACCGTTCTCATCTGTAAAAACAGTACTGGTGGTTGGGCTCGAGAGGATTTTTACATTCTCCATAGGTTCAAATGTATCTGCATTAACTACTCTTCCGCTAACGGTACCATATGACGTTTCTCCTATTTTCTCTTCACTGCATGAAACCAAAAACAATAAAAAAAGTACGCTTGCTATTTTGTATAAATACTTCATTATTACTTTGTTTTTAAATTTAAACTTCATCGTTATGTTTTCAAAATTCTGATTTTCTAATTATTACTTTTTCTTTTTGGTAAAATAATAAGTTAGTCCCAACCCGAATTTATAATAGTAATCATCACGGGTTCCTGCCTTTATATAATCGACATTATCACTAAAATTGATATTTTGCTCTGCAAATAATTTGATTCCTATTTTATCAGAAACGAGATACTCGAGCCCCAAACCGTATTGAACTTTACCATAAGCATTCTCGAATTTCCGGTTCGTTGCATATCCTCCGCCTCCGTAGAGATAAGGGGTAAAACGATCTTTAGGGAGTAAAACCCATTCGAGATTAAGATCATAGGTAATGTAACCTACATCGAGTAAATTTTTATTGGCGAGATTGACGACATTGGTAGAAGCACTAAAATTAATGCTGGGCGTTATAAAATACTTTAACGCTCCCCGGCCAAAAGGTCTTAGCAGCGGATCTTGATAATCACCATCCATCAACGTAGCTCCTCCTGAAATTTCTATGGCAAACTTACTTCTTCTGTTTTCCAGCACTCTGTCATAAAGCGCTGTTACATCGGCAGTTTTAGTTTCTTCATTATAGGCTTTAATCAAATTATCGACTTGCCATTTGGGTGCATCTGCTTCCCAGATATTATCTTTTATACCTTCTAAAACCAGAGATTCTACCGCTTTTTCGATGGCTTCGGTTACTGCCATATGTACAGGCTCATTTGTAGTGTAGCCGGTTTCAACTTCTAAAAGTCTTTTAAAATTGACATATCTAAACAAGCTTTCGTCAATTGCCTGCGATAGAATTGTTTTTGATATATAAACTGATTTTAAAATTTTTCCGTTTGAGGTTGAAATCATCCTTAAATAGATGGTAACACGATCCTGACGGTATTTCACAGACGCTCCTGCTCCAAAATATCGTGCTCCAAAACCGCCGGTAATAATATTAGAATCGTATGAAACTATCCCGCCTTCTAATAAAACTCCCGCATATAATAAAGGCGTTAACTGAGGTTCGTTTGGATTGGCATTTTTTACATATTCCTGGCGTGTTGCCCGAATAAGGTTTCGCTCCTGAAGTAAATTTCCAATATTTTCACGTTCTATAGGTATAAACCATTTAGAATCTTCTAAAGCTTTTATCAATATAGAAGTGGCGCCCTGGGTTACGGCGGTACTAAAACTACTTCCGTTTTCCTGCGGTTTATATTGTCCGGTCTGGTCTCTGAATTTATAGACACCTACGACAACTTGCTCTTTTGGTTTTGGCAGATCTTTTAATAATGAAGTTGCAGGAGTTCCTTCTCCTAAAACTGCTTTTTGAACTCCGGTTGGCTGATTGTAATAAGCACCGCAACCCGATAAAAGAAATCCGAATACTATAAATAGGTAGTGATGTAATCTCATGTTATTTATTTGGGATAATTACTTGAGTTTGTTCGCCTGTATTAGTATCTAAAATATTCAGAGTAAGGCCGTCTGAAGAGGGGTAAACATCGACTGAATAGCTCCCGAAAGTATAGGAACCTTCTTTTATACCATCAGTACCAAATTGCTGTTTGTAGAGTGTGCTTGAAATCTGACTTAATAATTGCGAGTTTAAATTGGCTTTAAACCGTTCTAAGTCAGTTTGCGTTTTCGTTTCAGCTGTTTTATCCTTTTGCTTATTCTGAGCTTCTGCACTGCTCAAAAGCCATTNNCCATTGATAATTAAAGGTATCTCCGCCAAAAGCCGGATTTACGGGTTTATAAACTAATGCCTGAGCATTTATAAACGGAGAAGCAAGCAGTAATACTGCGAGGGTGATTATAAATTTCATGTCGTTAATAATAAAATTAATACTGAGTGAAATATTTGCGCTCTTTTTCTTTTTCTTTCAGGTAAGTGAAGGTGGCATTTACAGATTCTTCTGCAACTGCATCTAAAAATTCATCATCTGGCCTGGCCAGAAACTCATAAATAACTTCGTTGTCGATACTTATGGTTATGGATGTATTTCTTGCAAAACTATATTCTTCACCTATTGTGACTATTTTTTCAGCGTTTATTCCAATATCATTGTACTTGTAATAATATCTGTCGTAAAAATCTTTTCCTATTTTGGTTTTTGTATCGTCTGTAATGATTCCTCGTAACACAAATCCGTCAACTGGTAATACAATTACATCTTTTTTTTTTCTTCACCTATAACCACACGATCTTTCGCTATTATTTGCTTGTCTTCATCGTAGAACAATAATAGTACGACTACCTCATCATCTTCTGATAAATTAATCTGAGAAGTAGATAACTTTTGTTTTTCGTTTGGCTGTAAGGTAAAAACACCAACCTGGTCATTATTAGACTGATTATTACTTTTATTATTATTTTTTATAACAGACATTCTGTAGGCGGCACTCCGGATGACATCAGTAAGATTTTCGGCAGTACCGGTAATTTTTACATTACCCTCAACTTTTTCAATTTCCAGCTTTGCTTTTATTTTGTCTTGGGGGACCTGACCATATACTATGGCAGTAAAAACCAGAAAAACAAAAATGATATGTCGGTATAAAAAACGCATGTTTAAATTTATTTATTAATAAGAATTATTGAAGCGCCATTTCCTGTCTGAGTGATTTTCATGTTTTTTGACAGTGAATTGGTTCCAATATTTTGAATGTTTTGATTATCGCCTTTTTGGATCATTTCCATATTTACATTATAATTTGTGTTTAATGTAAAATCGTTAATCTTATTGTTGTTTCCTTGTTGAACAATGTTTTGTGTCAATGTTTTAGCACTTTTATCCAAAAACAATTCATTACGATCTCCATTTTGATTGACAGCAACTTTTGTTTCGTTTGATTTTAAAAATGCTTTTACTTTATTTAAATCTCCTATTTGCTGGATTTGAATGCCAGACTGAATTTTTTGATTTAAATCATTCTGTGCTTTTTTATCCATACTCGAAACCACACTAAAAGCTTTTTCTTTTGAATTAAAGACGGAGGAGCTGTAAGGTTTAAAATCTGAATTATCTTCTTTTTCCTGTGCATAAAATACAGGAGAAAAAAGCAAAAGCAATACAATATTTAAAATGAAAGTTTTCATCCTGATTGATTTAGATTAAAAAATGAGATAGTCACGTTCTATGACTATCTCATTATTGATTTTATGCTATTAGTTAGTTTGAGTAACTACGATTGTATTTGAATTTCCTTTTGAAAATGCAATACTAGAGTGAGATGCTCCGGTTTGAGTTACAGTAGCTTTATTTAAGTTACCAATTTGCAAAGTATCTTCAGTTAACTTAGTACCGTTTTGTACAGATGTAGCTTTGTTATCATCTCCATATTGATAATGGTTTGAAGTATTTTTGTTAGCTGCAGAAGTACCGCTTGGAGAAGTTTGAGTTTGTGTAGACTCATTTCTTTGACCTCCTTGGCTAGCATACGCTACGTTGTTATCTCCTTTTTGTGTTTGCCAAGCTTTATTGTTGTTATGAGGTCCAACTGGAACAGCTACACCATTAACATGCCCAATTTGAGCAGCAGTAAAAGGAGCTCCTGTTGGTTTCTCATTACCTGTTGTACCTTGATCTACAGTAGCAGTATTGCTGTCTCCTGTTTGAGTTTGCCAGGCTTTGTCAAATCCACCTGTTGAGCTTGGTGCATTTACAATTTGATCTTGCCAGATTGTAGCTCTATTGCTATTTCCTTTTTGTGTTTGATAAGCTTCGTTATCATGGTTACTTTGAGAAATAAAAGCCCCGTTACCATTACCGTCTTGTTTCACATCAGCTTTGTTGTCTTTTGCTGCATACAATCCTGGTTGAATTCCCTGAAAAACTTCAGACTTGTTGTTATCACCTTTTTGATCAACAAGCGATCCGTTATTTGAACCGTTTTGAGTAACAAGACCCTGATCTGAGTTTCCTACTTGATTCACTGATGAAGTGTTTCCCTGTGCAAATCCGATTGCCCCTACAAACAGCATCGCTGAGATGCTTAAAATTACTTTTTTCATAATAGATATATTTAATTGGTTATTAATACAACTTATTATGTAGGTCAGTGTGATTTGGGGAAATCATGGCTTTAAAAAATCATCATTCAATCATCATTCGAAAATAAATTTTTAGGTCTTATCTTCTTTCTTCATGACCAAAATTAGAAAACTTCTCGAAAATCAAATCAAGTATAATTACCTATTTTACAAGAACTTAATCATTTTTCGATGAACTGTAAAACTATCTCGATGAACTACTGAATCCGTTAAAAATATAAGTAGGAAATTACTTCATTATCATAATTCCTTAACATTTAATGCCTTGAAATGCAAAAATCAATATTAATTTTACTTTATTTTAACATTACAGCAAAAAAAAGCCCACCTTAATTCGATGGGCTTGGTAGAACTGTTAAATTACTATTTATTTGGTAAACAATAGCTCTCTATACTTGGTTAATGTCCAGCTTTCGTCGTCTACAAGTAGCTCTAATTTATCACAATGATTACGAATATCTTCAAAATAAGGCTTCACTTTATTGCAATATGCTTCGGCCATTTTTTGCGCATCTGTTAAATGATTTGCTGTTCTTCTTTCATCAGTCATTGCCAATACTTTAGAATTAATTCCTTCAATATGACCCGAAATCTCTTTTATTAAAACAATTTGCTCTTTTGCAATCGTCTCAAACGCTGCACCGAAGATTTCTTTTAATCCTTTTACATTTTCGATTAAAGTATTTTGGTAACGTATTGCCGTTGGTATAACATGATTTCTGGCAATATCTCCTAAAACCCTTCCTTCGATCTGGATTTTCTTAGTGTATTCTTCTAATTCAATTTCGTAACGCGCTTCGGCCTCAATATGATTTAAAATCCCTAATTCGCTAAATAAATCTAAAGCCTGTTTCGAAACTTTGGCTTTAATCGCTTCCGGAGTCGTTTTAAAATTGCTTAAACCTCTTTTTGCAGCTTCTTTCTCCCAGCTTTCGCTGTATCCGTCTCCTTCAAAAAGAATCTTTTTAGATTGTTTGATGTACTCTCTTAAAACATTAAAAATAGCATCATCTTTTTTCATGTCTTTAGACTCGATCAAAGTATCAACTTCAATTTTAAAATCTTTTAATTGTTTGGCTACAATTGCATTCAAAGTTGTCATCGCGTTTGAACAGTTTGAGTTTGAACCCACTGCTCTAAACTCCCATTTATTTCCTGTAAAAGCAAAAGGCGATGTTCTGTTTCTGTCTGTATTGTCTAAAAGAACGTCCGGAATTTTACCAACAACATTCAGTTTTAAATCCGTTTTTTCTTCAGGAGATAATTTCCCTGTTGTAACACTCTCTAATTCTGATAATACTTTTGTTAGTTGTGCTCCAATAAATACAGAAATAATTGCCGGTGGTGCTTCATTTGCCCCTAACCTATGGTCATTACTTGCTGTTGCGATCGAAGCTCTTAATAACGTTTCGTAATCGTTAACTGCTTTTATCGTATTAATAAAGAAAGTAAGAAACTGCAAATTGCTCATTGGCGTTTTACTCGGACTCAATAAATTAACTCCTGTATCTGTTGCCAACGACCAGTTATTGTGTTTTCCTGATCCGTTCACTCCTTTAAATGGCTTTTCATGAAATAATACTTTAAAATCATGACGCTCTGCCACTCTTTGCATTACATCCATCAATAATGAGTTATGATCTACAGCAAGATTGGTTTCTTCAAAAATTGGAGCCAACTCAAACTGATTTGGTGCCACTTCGTTATGACGCGTTTTTACCGGAATTCCTAACAACATACATTCCTGCTCTAAATCTCTCATATAAGTCAGGGCGCGCGTTGGGATAGAACCAAAATAATGATCGTCTAATTGTTGTCCTTTTGCAGAAGTGTGTCCTAATAAAGTTCTTCCCGTCATCATTAAGTCAGGACGAGAATTTGCTAATGCTTTATCAATTAAAAAATACTCTTGCTCCCAGCCTAAAGTAGCAGTTACTTTTTTTACATTTTTGTCAAAATACCTGCAAACTTCTGTAGCGGCTTCATCTATGGCAGATAAAGCTCTTAATAACGGAATTTTATTGTCTAATGCTTCTCCTGTATAGGCAATAAATACTGTTGGAATACATAAAGTAGTTCCGTAAATAAATGCCGGCGAAGTTGGGTCCCACGCAGTATAACCTCTTGCTTCGAATGTATTTCTAATTCCTCCATTCGGGAAACTTGATGCATCCGGTTCTTGTTGTACCAATTGTGCTCCTCCAAATTTCTCTACAGGATCGCTTCCGTCATACGAAACTTCAAAAAAAGCATCATGTTTTTCTGCTGTTGTTCCTGTAAGAGGCTGAAACCAGTGTGTATAATGAGTAACTCCTTTAGATAATGCCCATTCCTTCATTCCCATGGCAATATAATCTGCCAGTTTTCTCTCTATTTTAGTTCCGTGCTGAATAGCATCTCTAACTCCTTTTAAAGCATCAGAAGTCAAAAACTGCTTCATTGCTTTTTCATTAAATACATTTGAACCAAAAATATTAGATTTTCTATCGATTTCTTCAAAATGCACTGGCTTTCTTGTAGAAGCATCTCTTAAAGCCTGGAAACGTAATGTTGACATGTATAATAAGTTTAAAATTTGTAATAATTTCTACTAAAAAATGATCGACAAATATAAACAAATAAAAAGCCTGTTTATAAGATAAATTTGAGATTTTTATTCGACGATTTTTCAACATAAGAAGCTTTTTTCAAAGAATAATGAATTTGATTTAAAGAAATGTAACAAAATACATCAGTATTCTTCATTAAATAAACATTTTTTCATAATTCCTTAACCCCGAAACTCAAAAAACCTCCCTAATTTTTACGAATTTATTTTTTAATAGTGTTAAAAATTGCTTTTTTAAAAATATACCCCTCTCAAAATTGCGCTTATCCAAAAAATAGTAGAGACATAAACAAAATAGCCCCCTAATTTTTACGGCTAAAAAAATAAATCTATATTTGACCCAACGAAAAAAACAAAAAAATTAATTTATATTATTATGGCTAAAATTAAGTTAGAGTACATTTGGTTAGATGGATACGAACCAACTCAAAATCTTAGAAGTAAAACTAAAGTTGAAGAGCATGAAAATTTCAAAGGAACATTAGAGGAGCTTGGAAACTGGTCATTTGATGGTTCATCAACAAAACAAGCCGAAGGTGGATCTTCAGACTGTTTATTAGTTCCTGTTGCAATTTATCCAGATCCAACTCGTATTAACGGATACCTTGTTATGTCAGAAGTTATGTATGCTGACGGAACTCCACACCCTTCTAACGGTAGAGCTACAATTGATGATGATAATGATGATTTTTGGTTTGGTTTCGAACAAGAGTATTTCATCATGGATACTAAAACTCAACTTCCACTAGGATTTCCAGTTGGAGGATACCCTGCTCCACAAGGTATGTACTACTGTTCTGTAGGTGGAAAAAACACTCACGGAAGAAAATTAGTAGAAGAACATGCTGATTTATGTATCGCTGCAGGAATTAACTTTGAAGGTATTAACCAAGAGGTTGCTTGCGGACAATGGGAATTTCAATTATTCGCTAAAGGTGCTAAAAAAGCCGGAGACGAAATTTGGGTTGCTCGTTACTTATTAGATCGTTTGACTGAAAAATATGGTTACTATATAGAATATCACCCAAAACCTCTAGGAGATACAGACTGGAATGGTTCTGGAATGCATGCTAACTTCTCTAACGAGGTGTTAAGAACTTGTGGAGATCAAGCTACTTACGAAAGAATTTGTGAGGCTTTCCGTCCTGTTACTGCTGAGCATATCGCGGTTTACGGAGCTTACAATGACCAACGTTTAACTGGTAAACACGAAACTGCTTCTATTCACGATTTCTCTTATGGAGTTTCAGACAGAGGATGTTCTATCAGAATTCCTTTAATGACTGTTCAAAGAGGATGGAAAGGTTGGTTAGAAGACAGAAGACCTGCTTCAAACGGAGATCCATACAAAATTGCTGCTAGAATTATCAAAACTGTTAAATCAGCGCTATAATTTAAAGCTTAGAATATATCCTAAAAGTGCCATCGTAATTGTTGGCACTTTTTTTTGTCATTGCGAGGAACGAAGCAATCACACTAACAAAAAGTACAAAGCTTGTGTAATGGCACACAGATAACACTGGTTTAAACAGATTTTTTTATCATTTTCAATAAACACGTAGTTTTGTCATTCCGAGGAACGAGGAATCGCACACGAAACTCTACAAAGATTGACGACTTTCTTTGCAGAATTACTAGTGCGATTCCTCGTTCCTCGGAATGACAAGATTGCGTTAAACTTTGACAAAGTTCTAATAAAGTCAAGAACCTTCTCACCTCTCACACCCACCATCTCACAAAATTGCTTAATTTTAAAAGTACCTTTCTTATAAATAATTTTTAATTTAAACTTCAAAACTTATCTTTGTAATTCATTTAAAAAAACCATCATGATAGTCTGGACTCTCTTTTTATTGGCCGTAGTTTTTATTCTTGCTTTAGATTTAGGTGTATTCAACAAAACACCGCATATTATCAGCACCAAAGAAGCCAGTAAATGGACCTTGATTTGGGTTACTTTATCCTTTTTGTTTTCTGGAGTTATCTATTGGCTTTATACTACAGATTATATTGCAAATCCCGACGGCTTAAAGCCTGCCGTGGCTTCGATGAAGTTTATTACAGGTTATTTAATCGAATTGTCTTTAAGTGTTGACAACATATTTGTAATTGCAATTATTTTTGCTTCTTTTAAAATTCCGCAAAAGTACCAGCACCGTGTTTTATTCTGGGGAATTCTGGGTGCGATTGTTTTTCGTGGTTTAATGATTTTCTTTGGCGTTATGCTGATTAATAGATTTAGCTGGACAACCTATGTTTTTGGGGCATTCCTAGTGTTTACAGCTATAAAAATGTTGTTTTCTGGAGAAGATGAAGATTTTAACCCGAAAGATTCTTTTGTATACAAAACATTAGGAAAAATTATCCCGATTACTTCTCACATGGAACATGAGAAATTTTTCATTTTAACCGAAAAAGGAAAAAAGGCAGCAACGCCGCTTTTCGTTGCTTTGATTGTAATTGAAGTTATGGACGTTTTATTTGCTGTTGACAGTGTTCCGGCGATTTTAGCCATTACTTCTGACCCGTTTTTAGTATTTAGTTCTAATATTTTTGCCATTTTAGGTTTGCGTTCTATGTATTTCTTCCTGGCAAACATGCTGGCAAAATTCAGTTTCTTAGAATATAGCTTAGTAGCTATTTTAGCATTCGTAGGTTTAAAAATGCTTCTTCACGAATGGATTCACGTTCCAGAATGGGCTTCGTTAGGATTTATTGCGCTTTCACTTTTAGTTGGAATTTTGGTTTCGCTTAAATTCGGAAAAGAAAAAGAACTTACTGATTCTGATTTGTAATATTATTTCAAAACATATATTCATAAAAAAGGAAATCTTTCGATTTCCTTTTTTTATATCTATTTAGCTCATTGTTAAAATATAAGATAAATATTATATTTTAACTTTTAAAAATAAGATATTACATATTTAAAGTCTACTTTTATCTCATTATAAACCATAAATTTTTATCATGAGAAAAAATTACATTTACGCCATTTTTGTTTTCTTATTAGCCTTTACTTCATTTGGGCAAAAAGTTACGCTCACACCAACTACAGTAAATGGTCAAAGCGTTAGTGGAGGACCAATTAATTTAGGCGGCACACCAAATTCAACCGTCGGATTAGGCGTTACAGTTGAAATGCCCGTAATACCAGGAAATAGTGGAACAATAACCATTCATTCCATAAATGGTTTAAACGACAACATTGTAACCGGAGGAAACGGAGGAACCTTATTTTTTGGTGAAGGGAAATCTGCATCCCGTAGTTTTGTTGTAAACTTACTTTGGAGTTCTTTTGCTACTTCTGGGAGTTATATTTATGCTGAATATAAAACCAGCGGGAGTGTTGTATATAAAAGCACTTATCTTGCTGTTACTAAAAATGCTACACAAGGCGGTGGAACTGCTCAACCACCTGCGGATGCTCCTGACCCATCTAAAATCCCTAATACTTTATGTTGTAATCAAACAGTTAGATTAGGAGATAAACCAGCTCCGATAACGGGATCACAATATTTAGATCCTTATAAAGGACAACAGTGGGCTGTTGGTTCTTCATGGGAAGTAAGTGGAAATCCTACAGTTAGTATTTTAAATTTAGATGATGTAAATAAAGTTTTAACTCTTGACTATGTAGAACAGCCCGGAAATTTTACAGTAGTTAGAAGCTTAGGTTCTACTAGCCAACTTAACAAACCTTATAAAAGCAATGCAGCAACTATTACTGTTGTCCCTTCGCCAATTCTTACAAATGAAATTTCTATAGATGCTCCAGTAAATTCTAATGGTTTTGTAGAAATAATAAATACCAATGATCCAAAACGCATAAACGGTACTAGATATACAAGTCTAGTAAACTTAACTATTTTACAAGACCCTTTTCACACTTCTCAAAGAGGTGATAGTTTCACAAATATTGAAAGATTTGAATGGGAATACACCAAAACAAATAGTGTATTAGGAGGAACTAAGAATTGGGTACCAATAAATGGAGAAAACAATTATTTTCTAGAATCTTTTAATCCTTCAGATATTTCTACTACAGAAGACAATCATTATTTATTAAGAAGAATTGCTATTTATCAAAATATAAAAAGGGTAAGTAATACCTTAAAACTAGTATTAAGAACTATTCGCAATAATAATACAATTTGTTGCGATCAAACTCTTATAATATCAGCTTCAAATACTATTGATAACCCAAGTCTTATTGTTGGTTCAGATGCAACTCCCGAAGCAGGGTATTTAAAATATCAATGGCAAAGTCAATCTATTGATTACAATAATGGAGGAAAAATTAGTCCTTGGTCAAATATTGCTGGAGCTACATCAAAAGATTATTTACCTCCTGCTCTTCAACTTGTTTCAAACGATCGCAGAGGAGAAACTACCTGGACAACTCCTGTAACATATAATTATAGACGTGTAACAGAACCACAATATTATAATGGCAAATATTCTTATAGTAATGAGATAAATTTATCTGGACTAAGTTATAAAAATACTCCCACTATAAAAGTTTACCCAAATCCTGCCACTTCGATTATAAACATAGAAAACACAAGTACAAGATCGTACAATGGAAATACTTTAAGTAATTCTATAATCACCATTGTAAATATTATGGGAGTTCCTGTAATTTCAAATAATTTTTCAATTATAAATGCTAATTTAGTAAGTGTGGACGTTTCAAACTTATCTATAGGAAATTATTTCATAAACATTAAATCCGCAGACGGAGAAACAACTCAAAAGTTTACATTTATTAAAAATTAAATCTTAAAATAAAAAAAGGAAATCGTAAGATTTCCTTTTTTTATGCTTGTGCTTGATTACAAATTAATTTAATCTTTTCACATTAGTGTCATCAATGCCATATTTCTTAATAACTGCATAATAATCTGAGTAATCAGGTTTTTTAGTTGATTTATCTGTAAAAGTACCCGGAACAATTACAATTCTAAAAGTTTGATTATCTAATAAATCTGGTGTAGTAGCTTCATCATAATTTCCAGCTGCATAAATTTTATAATCTTCTCTACTAAAATCATAATCGTAATCTAACTCTCTATTATTAGACAAATAAATTGTTCTCGGAATTAACTGCCAAATAGGTGTATTTGCATCTATTGTTCCAGCAAGTCTATAAATTAAAACAGTATCAGCATCGGCTAACAATGGGTTAAAGTTTCCAGAAATATTATACCCATCAGTAGCATTAAATCCAAAGTCAGCGTTAAAAATTTCAAAAACCTCGTTTACATTTCTTCCTGGAGGTCCTTCAGGTCCTTGATCTCCTTCACAACCAGTAAATGCAAATAACCCAACAACAGCGAATAACGTAAGTATCTTTTTCATAATATATATTTTTTTTAAGTTTATAAAAGCATTCCAAAAACCAAACCAAAAATTTTGTTAAATGGGTTTTGAAATGAAATTTTGTATTATTTTTTTGCAACAACCTGATTCTTAAACAGAATTTTGCTAAAAAATAATACATGGTAAGGTAGTGAATTTTCCCAATATTCCCAAGTATGTGCACCGGGACGTTCGGTATAATCGTGTTCTACCTTATTATAAACTAATCGGCGGTGTAATTCTCTGTTGGGCTCAATCAGGAAATCATCTACTCCGCAGTCAATAATTAAAGGCAATTTATTTTCTTTTATTTTATCAAGCATTCCCATAACGGCATGCTGTGCATATAATTCAGAATTATCACTTCTGTCTCCAAAAACAGGCTGCATTAATTTTATTACCTGCGCCGAAGATTCACGGTTAAGCATTGTACTCATATCAACTGCCCCGCTCATACTTCCGGCAGCGCAGAATAAATCAGGATGTCTGGCAGAAAGATATAAAGCGCCGTGTCCACCCATCGAAAGTCCGGTAATAACCCTTCCGCTTTTATTGCTGATTGTTCGGTATGTTTTGTCTACTTTTTGAATTACTTCCTGTGTAACAAAAGTTTCGAATTGGCTTTCTTTATTTACAGGGCTGTCCAGATAAAAACTAAACGTTTCTCCTTCGGGCATTACAATGATTAAATTATATTGATCAGATAAATTCTGAACCAGTTTTTTATTTGGAGTATTTTTCAACCAGTCACCAAAATGTCCGTATGCGCCGTGCAGTAAATACATTACCGGAAATGTGGTTTTACTTTTTGCATACGAATTTGGTAAAACTACAGCCGCCTTATAGGTTTTGTTCATGGCGGTACTTGCAATTTGTAAAGTATCTACTTTTGCTGCGTATGTCATTGACGAAACACACAGAAAAACAAAGAATACTAAAATTTTAAGGTTTTTCATTTTGATAGTTTTTTTTGATTAAAGGAGTGTAAATATACCTTTTTTCTGAACAAACTAAATGAAAAATCCGACCAGCTTTTATACTAATCGGATTATGGATTTGTTATTTTTCCTGCCACAGATTAAAAGGATTCTATGGATTATTTTCTTTGAAAAATTGGTTTGCCACGAATTACACAAATTTCCACGAATTTATTTTTCAATTTGGCTTATAAACGGATTCTAAAAATCTTTTTAATCCTTTTAATCGGTGGCAAAAAACATCAAACATTCTTCACAAACTAATTCGTGGAAATTCGTGCAATTCGTGGCAACTAAAAAAAATCATTTTAATCTGTGTAATCTGTGGCAAAAACATAAAACTATTAACTAATAATAATCTTATGTTCGTGACGGTATTGCGATGCGCTTTTACCTGTATATTGTTTAAATGATTTACTGAAGTGGCTGAAATTATTAAAACCGCTTTCGTAACAAACCTCATTTATACTTATTGGTTTTTCGGCTAAAAGTTTTGAGGCATGCACCAATCTATATTCGTTTACAAACTCTGTAAATGTTTTGTTTGAAATCTTTTTAAAATATCTACAAAAAGAAGGTGTTGTCATGCTCACTAAATTCGAAACTTCGTCGATAGCGATAGACTGCTGAAAATTATCTTTAACAAAATTAAAAACTACATTCATACGATCGTTATCCTGAGTCTGCAGTTCCATTGCAAAACCATCTGCATTCAGCATTGTATATTCTTCAGACGAATCTAATTCATCCAGAATACTTAAAAGAGAAAGCAAACGTTCAAACGGAAGCTGGTCTTCCATTGCTTCGATTTTTTTTCCAATATGTTTTTTAGTTTCTCCGCCAAAAGCAATTCCGCCTTTAGACTGACTTAAAACATTTTGAATCTTTCTCATTTCCGGTACTCCAAAAAAGCCATTCCCTAAAAATTCAGGTTTAATATGAATAACTGTTTCGTTTACGTTTCCCGTTTGTTCATTCGTAAAGCCGCAATGCGGCAAATTAGACCCTATCAAAATCAAACTACCATTTGTATAATAGGAAACATGGCTTCCTATTTGTCTTTTTCCTGCCCCGCCATTTATATAAACCAACTCAATCTCTGGATGATAATGCCATAAATGAGCTTTGCTATTGGTCTTTTCGGCGTGTTTAGTGTAGGTAAAAGAACTTCCGTATGAGTTAGTTATCACTTCAAGAGCTGGGGCAATTGCTTTCATGATAATTTCTTTAAAAAATAATAGCAAATTTAACAAAAACGCCTAGAATAATTTAAATTTTAACCTATAACGGTTTCGTAAATGAGAATTTTTCATTAAAATAACAAAAAGATAATCTAACAAATTATCACCAAAACGCCTTTTTTTAAACAACCCATATTTTTATTCCAGATTTTTTTAAGATATCGTATTTATTCGACCATTTTTATAGACATTCACTATTTCTGTAAGAATATTGGAAGTTTTTAAAAACGTTAACATTTAGAAAACATTGAAAAATAACAACGTAATTAACTAAAACACCTAAAATAATTCAAATTTTAACCTATAACGGTTTCGTAAATGAGAATATAGCACATAAATTGGAAAATAGAGTTGATATTATTTTCGCATAACTGAAGTAATTTTACATCAGAGAATTAGAGATAATAATTTTTAAAAACAAATACTATGAATAAGATAAAATTAAGTTTAGTGTGTGCGGTGCTTTTATCAGGAATCAGCACTTATGCAATTGATGGAAATGAGGACTTTAATCTTCATGTATTGAAAAACGGAAAAATGATCACTTTTGGTCTTAACCAAACTCAGAAAGCAAAATTAGCTATATACGATACAGATGGTACTTTATTGTATTCTGAAAATGCTTCTGGTAAAGACGGAATTTTAAGAACTTTCAGCTTACAAGAGTTTCCTGACGGAACTTACTTCTTAGAAGTTGAAGACAATGCAAAAAAAGTTAGATATGAAATTAATGTAAATAACGAAATCGCTACTTTATCTTCAAAAGCAATTTCATCTGTTTACAAAACAGTTTCAGACAAAAATACTAGCGTAGCAGTACGCTAAAAAACTTATACTTTCTCATAAGTATAAACTAAGGTTAGATAGTTAGTAAAGTTAAAAACGTAAGTTTTAAAAACAGCTCTTTGTGGTTATTGGGCTGTTTTTTTTTGCTCTTTACTTTTTGAAAAGGCGCTTAATTTGTTTTCACGCAGATTCTGCAGATTTAGCAGATTTTTTATTGTGATTATATTACGTTCCCAGCGGTTTCAACCGCTGGCTATGTTTTCAATTGTATCTATACAATAAACCTACAAATACCTTATATCCTAAAATCACACCGAATTTCAATATAGTCCGTGGTTTCAACCACGGGAACACAAAGTTGATTTTGTATTGTGATTACATTACGTTCCCAGTGGTTGAAACCGCTGGCTATGTTTTCAATTCTAACTATACATCTTCACATTTATTACATTTTAAAAGTCATATCAAATTTCAATATAGCCCGTGGTTATCAACCACGGGAATACAAAGTTGATTTTGTATTGTGATTACATTACGTTTCCCAGCGGTTGAAACCGCTGGCTATGTTTTCAATAGTATCTATACAATAAACCTATAAATATCTTATATCCTAAAATCACACCGAATTTCAATATAGCCCGTGGTTTTAACCACAGGAACACAAAGTTAATTTTGCATTGTATACCTATATATTAAGGCACATAAATCCTAAAATTATATTTTGCAAAAACTTTGAAAAATAATAGCTGAATTAACGAAAACGATAAAAATAATTCAAATTTTAACCTATAACGGTTTCGTAAATGAGAATACAGCATCGAAATTGGAAAATAGAGTTGATATAAAACATATATATCTGAAGTAATTTTACATCAGAGAATTAGAGATAATAACATCAAAAACAAATACCATGAAAAAGAATTTAAAATTGAGTTTAGTATGTGCTGTACTTTTATCAGGATTAAGTACTTATGCAATTGACGGAAACAACGCTTTTAATCTTCACGTATTAAGAGCTAACGGAAAACTAATCACTTTTGCTTTAAACCAAACTCAAAAAGCAAGTATTAGTATATATGACAAAAACAACAATTTAATTTATTCTGAAAACGCTTCTGGTAAAGACGGAATCTTGAGAACTTTTAGTTTAGAAGAATTTCCAACCGGAACTTACTTTTTAGAAATTGAAGATAACTTCAAAAAAGCAAGACACGAAATCACCGTTACAAGTGATGCAACAGTTTTGTCTACAAAATCAATTAATTAAGCAGATTTCTGCAAAAAATATAGTGTTGCCCCAAATACACTTAAAGATTTATACTCGCATACAGTATAAAAATGAGGTTAGATAGTTAGTAAAGTTAGAAAACGCAAGTTTTAGAAACAGCTCTTTGTGGTTATTGAGCTGTTTTTTTTTGCTCTTTACTTTTTGGTAAAACCTGGTTTACAAATTCACTTCTTTATGGTTTCGTTTATTACTAAAATGTAAGAAAAACGTAAATTCAAATATTTGCAAAAACATTAAAAAATAATAACTGAATTAACAAAAACGATATAAATAATTCAAATTTTAACCTATAACGGTTTCGTAAATGAGAATACAGCATCTAAATTGGAGAATAGGGTTGTTAAAAAAACTGGATTTCTGTAATACTTTTACATCAGAGAATTAAACTAATAAATTTAAAACTAACAGTTATGAAAAAGATTTTAAAATTGAGTTTAGTATGTGCAGTACTTTTTACAGGAAGTACATATGCAATTGATGGAAATGGAGACTTTAATCTTCATGTAATAAAAGCTAATGGAAAGCTTATCACATTTGCGATCAACAAATTGCAAAAAGCAACCCTGGCAATTTATGACAAAGACGGAAATCTAATTTATTCTGAAACTGCTTCAGGTAAAGATGGAATATTAAGAACTTTTAGCTTAGAAGAATTTCCTGAGGGGACTTACTTTTTAGAAGCTGAAGACAATGTAAAAAAAGTGAGACACGAAATTACAATTACAGACGATACAACTGTATTATCTGCAAAAGCAGTTTCATCTGTTTATAAAACAGTTTCAGAAAAAAATTCAAGCGTAGCAGTGCGCTAAAAAAGTTATACTTCTTGTAAGTATAAAACTAAGGTTAGATAGTTAGTAAAGTTAAAAAACGTAAGTTTTAGGAACAGCTCATTGTGGTTATTGAGCTGTTTTTTTATGTTAAATTTTTCGGTTTTTGAAAAAATTTAAAATTTTTGAAAAATTATTCTTAATAATTGTATGTGTCTGGTTTTTATTGCATTAAAAAATTTCATTTTTTTAAAAACCGCAAGCCCAGTATTTACGTACATAGCGTAGACAAAACACAGAAATAGTTTTAATTCAGCATTTTAAGTATCAAAAAATACTATTTTTTTGCGGAAAATTAAATTTGTATTTGTAGTTTTGACCGTTCCACATTTAGTAATAAAACTTTAAAAAAACATGACAAAATTTACCAAAACGGGTCTTGTTGTAGCCTTCTTTTTTGCAACATTATTTTCTTACGCGATTGATGGAAAAGGCGATTACATTTTACACATTCAAACTGGAAATGGAAAAGTAGTTAGCTTTACTTTAAACACAGTTGAAAAATCATCTTTTTCTATCTTCGATGAAAACCACAATTTACTTTATGCGGGAGATTCTGCAGCAAACAAATTAGAAATTTCGAAAACAATAAGTTTAGAAGGATTACCAGCCGGAACTTATGTGTTAGAAGTTAAAGCAAACGACAAAGTTGCTAAACACGAAATTAAAGTTGTTGCAAAAAAGGCAAAAACTGTTAAGTTAGACGAGTCAGTAAACGAAAGTCCTGGGTTTCGTCGTTAAACCACTTTTTTTGCCCCACAAAAAAAATGAAAGCAGCTCTATAAGATGGAGCTGCTTTTTTTTATGGATTATGATGGATTAAAATCCATCTCTACAATATGCATCGTTCCGTCGGAACTTCCTTAGAACTGTATAAGCCCCAATATTGTCATTTCGACCGAAGGGAGAAATCGCACTAGTAAATCCGCAAAGATTGGTGATTAGCATTGTCGAGTTTCGAGTGCGATTTCTCCTTCGTCGAAATGACAAACTGTATAGAATTGTATTCTTTAACTCTCCATCAAAAATAAAAACCTCTCATTTCTGAGAGGTTTTCTATATTTTAAAAATACTAATTACTTTCCTTTTAGCAATTTCTCTAAATATTCTATTTTTTCTTTTTCTGACTGAAGCAAACGTTCGTAAAGTTTTTTATTTTCCTCAAAAGATTCTACTAATTTATCTAATGGATTGAAAGTGCAATTATTGTTACATGCTCCATTTCCAAAACTACTATTTGAAACTGTTTCATTAAAAGTATTAAAGTAATTAATCATACCTTCTTCTGAAAAATTTTTAATTGCTTCAACCGTAACACCAAGAGCTTTTGCAACCTCAACAAGTCTTTCTTCTTCTATTGTTTCGCTGTTTTCAATAGCCGAAATTGTTTGCTGACTTATTCCCAAAGCCTGCGCCAAAGCTTCCTGTTTCATATCACGAAGTTCACGAATACGGCTTATTTTTCGCCCTATATGATTTGGTTTTGTTAGTGTGCTCATAATTCAAAGATAATAATTAAGTGTGAAAACTTCCTTTGGTAATTAACTTATTTAGTAAAGTACGATACCAGCAGAAATGGTTTGGTAAAATACAATGTATTTCTTCCTTCGCCGAATCAAACAAAAGTACAATTTTTCTTATAACAAATTATAAAAGCCAAATTGTAAAGTAATTATCTAACACAATTAATATACACGCCTTATGGAAACAAATGAAATTGAAATTGTAAAAAACCTAAAAAGATTAACTGCCCTGCATTTCCGAACTCTAAAACCTGCCAATGACGAATCTAAAAATTATATAGCTCAAATTGAGGTTTTAAATTATCTCGAATTGGGCTTCGTTATTACCGATATGCTAAAATTATGCATCCTCGCACTCGATCACGATATGCATAATGTTCCAGAAAAGAAAAACCAAGCTATAAATGTGAGTCTTATTTTAGAAACTGTTTTGCAGATGTTCCCTTTGAGTGAAATGGAGTTTTTGAGTTGTGTTGAAGAGGTTGTTGAGGAATGATCCTCTGATGATTTTTTTCTGCGTAAGCAAATGGATTTTGATTACGGAATTTCTTGTTATGATGGATTAAAATCCATCTCTACAATATGCTTCGTTCCTTCGGAACTTTTGATAAAACTTTATAAAAAATAACCTCAATATTGTCATTTCGACCGAAGGGAGAAATCGCACTAGTAATTCCGCAAAGATTGGCGACTTGCATTGTCGAGCTTCTAGTGCGATTTCTCCCTTCGGTCGAAATGACAAACTTCATGGGATTTTATTGTTTTGCTAGTGCGAGCAAATGGAATCAATTACGGAATTTCTTTGTCATGATGGATTAAAATCCATCTCTACAATATGTTTCGTTCCTTCGGAACTCTTTATACCACTTTATAAAAAATAATCACAATATTGTCATTTCGACGGAGGAGAAATCGCTCTCGAAACTCAATAATGCTAATTTTCTGCTGACGCGAGCGCCTCGCTCGTACATTTCTTTGCGTTCACGAGCGGGGGCTTTTTATGATTCGATTATACTATTGGTAACTCAATTCCAATCTTAAAAAATTTCACATAATTTTTTTCTGATTCAAATTTAAAATTATCATTTACAAAATCTTTTCTTCCAGAGTCCTGATTTGAGTATATAATTAAGCAATCAATAACTTCATTTTTTTCATGGTCCTTTTCTAACTCTTCATAAACTGACTTCATTCGCGCATATCCTGAAACTTGTCTAATGTCTTCTTTGCTAACATTATCATTATTATATCTCGGTTTATATTTTGCATCAACAACCATTTGATAATTTTTATCTTTTGAATTAATAATAAAATCTAATTCTTGATAATTTGTTGCAAAATGATATTTAACTTCTCCTCTCAATGGAAATATTTCTTTCAATTTTGCAAAAACATATAATTCAAACAATTTACTCATGTCAATCCAAAATGGAGGTGTTTTTATTGTGGTTGAATTGATGGTTGAAATAGTAAAGCCATATCTTTTTAATATAAGTTTTGCCAATTTTAAAGCTTGCTCGTATTCTTTGTATAATGGATTAGGTTTTATCGTTTTTAACTGATCAATTTCTACTTCATCTTTCACATTGTAGAATGCAGGCTGAATGTAATTAAATAGCTCTTGGAGTTTTTGTACCTCAACTCCATTTATATTTTTCATAGCTATTTGACAAAACTGTAATGCTTTCTTTAATATTTTATTTTCAACAGAATTAATACCAAACTCTTCATATTTACAATAATTATTTAAAATTTTATTTTTTACATGATTTTTTTTTATGGTTGTATTAATCAATATTTTCCCTTTTACTTTTGCATTAAGGTCACTAATTACAGGATAATAACTTTTTTTTAAACCTTTTTGAACTATCTTTTTCAATATCTGTAAGTATTGAATTACTAGCAATGGAGATAATAAATCTTTTGCCTGATCTATTTCAATTGCTGGCTTATCAAAACGAATTTCATATAGATGATCTAAATAATTAAAATTATCTAGCTTTTCTACCGCATCAAATAACATACGAATGTAATTGACTTGCGACTCATTATCATTTAATTTAGGTTTTATGTAAATAGGAAGTTTGTTCTCTACAATCCAATCTACTCCAACAAAATATGATGCTTCAAAAATATAATTTTCTTTAAATTCATTATAATTGATCTGATAACATGGACTTTTTCTACCCCATTTTTGAGTAAACTCTTTCTTAAATGTTTTTTTATTTAAAATAGGATAATATTCTGAAATATCTATCTCTAAACATTTAGGATTATTATACCCAAATTGTTCATGTATTTCAATAATACTATAGCTCATTGATAATTTTTTCTGCTGACTGTTTTAAAATTCCATCTTTAACATATTCATACAACAATGGTTTTATCTCATACTCCATTCTGATATCAAAATCATCTTCAGAAATAAAATAACTATGTCCTAACCAAACATCTTCAGGTTTAAATTCTTCAGATAAATAGTCTGATTTAATTAAAACCGTTTTTTTATCTTTTATATATTCATCATGATTTGATACAAATAATTTAGATACCTCCTTAAATTTGTCAATTTGAAAATTTTGATCTAATATTTCAGGCAATATATTTAAAAATGCAAATCTCCTTCTAATTGCATAATCGATATGACCAGCACTTCTGTCGGCAGTATTCATTGTGCCTATTATATATAAATTATCAGGTAACTTTAATATTCTATTAGATTCATTCTCATCTTCAGAAATATCATATAAACTTTCAACTTCATTTTCTCCATTATTATCAAAACCGTGTTTATATCTATATTCTAATGCATAAATTAACTCTCCTAATACTGATGATAAATTGGCTCTATTAATCTCATCAATAATTAAAACGTATTTACTTTTTGAATTATCCAGAGCTTCATTTGCAAATTCCATTAATATTCGATCTTCAACTTTATAAGCAACTTTATTTTCTGAGTTTGTCTTTGCCGAAATTCCTCGTACGAAATCTTCATAACTGAAAGATGGATGAAATTGAACAATTTTATATTTTCCTTTCGTAATTAATTTATTGGAGTCAATCTCCATATTACCTTTTAATTCAAATTGATCAAATAAAAATCTCATGAATTCAATATTTGTTATATCTGAATTATATTCATTTTTCTTTTGAAGATATATTTCTTGAAGTTTAATGTTTTTTTCAAAGGGATTAAGATTAGAATAATCTACATTGAAAATTTTTAATGCATTTTCAATACAAACAATACTATTTATGGGAAAAAATTCTGAAGGATAATAACTATGCAACACTTTTAGGAGAAAACTATATCCAAAATATTTAGATAAATCTGCATAATTCTTGTCTTTTACAGCTTCATTAAGTTTTTCAGCAATTTTCCCCATTGCTTCATCATTATCATCGATTGCCTTTACAAAGCCATGTTTGCTATAATCTTCAATTGATTTTTTCCAAAATAATAGGTAAGATCTTGCACTTCCGGGAAAATAATACCCTAAAGGTTTCAGCCCTCTTTCAATCCACCAACAAAAACTATCATTAGACCCTGTTCCTAATGCATAATTTTCCTTTGTAATATTTAATAGTGATTCTATTGGAAATCTTTGCTGAAACCTATCAAGTAGATCTTTATGATATTGCCTTTTCTCTAAAAAAACAGAATCAACTGTATTAATAGAATTAAAAAATAAATTAATTTTTTCTATTGGATTTATAATTTCTGACGATTTAGTCATTTCTTCAGCCATTAACTTTGCTAAACGAGTTTTACCAGTTCCCGGAGGTCCTTGAAGAATAATTTGTTTCTTATATTCTAATATATTTATTTTTTCCTGCATAATTTCAGCTTCAATATTACTTTTAAGTTCTTGTTTTAATTCTAAAAATAAGTTAGAGGACTTGTTTATTGCTTTAATTTTTTCGATTGCAAACTTACTTATAACAGTTTTTACAGTTCCCATTTGTCCACCACCAATAGTGCTCCATCCAATACCATATTTATGAATTCCGTCTTCCTTATTGTTTTCGTTCTTAAATACCCAATCATCTACATAAGCCCAATGGTTCCATCCAATATCTCTACCTACCTCAATTTTTTTTACTTTTCCATATGCTATCAAATAATTATTGTACTTTAAAATCAAGATATCGTTTACTTTAATGTCAAAAAAAGTACCTTTTTGCTGAGTTTTACTATATAAGACAAAACCTCTATTATCTATAATTCTTTTAAAATTTTCATTACAATAATCTTCGCCCGGTGCGCATACACTGCAAACAAAAAAGTCTCTATTAATTTCCATTTTTTATATAATACTAAGTTTCTATGCTAATATATAGAAAGATTTTCCTCTAAAATTGAGGAAAACCGTAAAGTCATAAAATTTGTAATCATAAAAACAAAAAAACCTCTCATTACTGAGAGGTTTTTCCATATCATTAAAAAAATAAATTATCTACATATTCCTTCTATACTGCCCACCAACTTCAAACAACGCCGAAGTAATCTGACCCAAAGAACAAACCTTTGTAGCTTCCATTAAATGGTCGAATAAGTTTTCGTTTTTAATAGCCGCTTGCTGCAAATTATTTAAATGCTCATTAACTTTTGCTTCGTGAAATTGATGCAAGTTATCTAACATCGTAATTTGATATTGTTTTTCTTCTTCGGTAGCACGAATAACTTCTGCTGGAATTACCGTTGGTGAACCTTTTGAACTCAGGAAAGTATTTACACCCACAATTGGGAAATCGCCGTTGTGTTTCAAAGTTTCGTAATACAAACTTTCTTCCTGAATTTTAGATCTTTGGTACATCGTTTCCATTGCGCCAAGAACTCCTCCTCTTTCTGTAATTCTGTCGAATTCTTGTAAAACTGCAGCCTCCACTAAATCGGTTAATTCTTCGATAATGAACGAACCCTGAATTGGGTTTTCGTTTTTCGCTAAACCTAATTCTTTATTAATAATCAACTGAATCGCCATTGCACGACGCACAGATTCTTCTGTTGGCGTTGTAATCGCTTCGTCGTAAGCGTTGGTATGCAATGAATTACAGTTATCATAAATAGCATATAAAGCCTGTAAAGTCGTTCTAATATCATTAAAATCAATTTCCTGCGCGTGTAACGAACGTCCCGAAGTTTGAATATGATATTTCAGCATTTGTGCTCTTTCATTAGCTCCGTATTTGTTTTTCATGGCTTTTGCCCAAATTTTACGTGCCACACGACCAATTACAGAATATTCTGGATCTACTCCGTTTGAGAAAAAGAACGATAAATTTGGTCCAAAATCGTTGATGTTCATTCCGCGGCTTAAGTAATATTCCACGTAAGTGAAACCATTTGAAAGCGTAAATGCCAATTGCGTAATTGGGTTTGCTCCCGCCTCGGCAATATGATATCCAGAAATCGAAACCGAATAGAAATTTCGAACGTTTTTAGTAATAAAATATTCCTGAACGTCGCCCATTAATCGCAAAGCAAATTCGGTTGAGAAAATACAAGTATTCTGCGCCTGATCTTCTTTTAAAATATCGGCCTGAACCGTTCCACGAACTTGTGATAACGTTTTTACTTTTATTTCATTATAAATATCCAAAGGTAAAACCTGATCTCCGGTAACACCTAAAAGCATTAGTCCTAAACCATTGTTTCCTTCTGGTAAATCGCCTTGGTATTTTGGTCTTTCGATACCTTTTCCTGCATATATTTTGTTGATTTTAGCTTCAACTTCTTTTTCTAAATCATTGGCTTTAATGTACAATTCGCATTGCTGATCAATCGCCGCATTCATAAAAAAGCCTAAAAGCATTGGCGCAGGCCCATTTATCGTCATACTTACCGAAGTTAAAGCATGAACCAAATCAAAACCTGAATACAGTTTTTTAGCATCATCTAAACAACAGATTGAAACTCCCGCATTTCCAATTTTTCCGTAAATATCCGGACGTAAATCTGGATCGTTTCCGTATAAAGTAACGCTGTCAAAAGCAGTCGAAAGTCGTTTTGCCGGCAATCCCGCACTTACATAATGAAAACGTTTATTGGTTCTTTCTGGTCCGCCCTCGCCCGCAAACATTCTCGACGGATCTTCGCCTTCACGTTTAAACGGATATAATCCCGAAGCAAAAGGAAATTCTCCAGGAACATTTTCCTGTAAATTCCAACGCAGGATATCGCCCCACGCTTCATATTTAGGTAAAGCAATTTTTGGAATTTGTAAATGCGATAAACTTTCAGAATGCGTTGCAATCTTGATTTCTTTATCACGAACTTTAAACGAGTAAACCGGATTTTTATATTTTGCTACTTTTTCATCCCAATTCAGGATAATTTCCCAATTGTACGGATCTAAATCCATTTTTACTTTATCAAACTGATTTAGTAAAAGATTTAAAAAGATTCTGTTTTCGTCATGTGGCTGCGCTGCGCTTGGTAAAACAGTCGAATCATCGATTCCTGCTTTATTGATTTGAGGCATTTTTCCAGAAACCGATTCTATGGTTTTGAAAATTCCATATAATTTCTGCGCTACTTTTTGCTGCGAAAGCGCGATTTCATCATAAGATCTGTTATTCTCTGCAATTTCAGATAAATAACGCGTTCTGTGAGGCGGAATCACAAAGATTTTCTCGCTCATTTCTTTCGTAATCTCAAAAGTCGATTTCAATTCAGAATTCGTTTTTTCGACCACTTTATCCATAATCGCTTTATAAAGCGTATTCATTCCCGGATCGTTAAACTGCGAAGCAATTGTTCCGAAAACCGGCATTTCATCAGGATTTTTATCCCATAAATTATGGTTGCGCTGATATTGTTTTTTTACATCGCGTAAAGCATCAAGTGCACCTCTTTTATCAAACTTGTTTAAAGCTACTAAATCGGCAAAATCAAGCATATCGATTTTTTCCAACTGTGTTGCCGCTCCAAACTCCGGTGTCATTACATATAAGGATACATCAGAATGATCCATAATCTCAGTATCAGACTGACCAATTCCCGAAGTTTCCAGAATGATCAAATCGTATTTTGCGGCTTTCAAAACCTGAATCGCTTCAGCAACATATTTAGATAAGGCCAAATTCGACTGACGTGTCGCCAGCGAACGCATATATACACGAGGATTATTAATGGCATTCATACGGATTCTGTCTCCTAAAAGTGCTCCTCCGGTTTTTCTCTTAGAAGGATCGACAGAAATTAACCCGATTGTTTTTTCAGGAAAATCAATTAAAAAACGACGAACTAATTCATCAACCAAAGAAGATTTTCCGGCACCACCCGTTCCTGTAATTCCTAAAACCGGAATTATAGAATTGGTATTGCTTTCGTGAATTTTATCAAAAACTGGTTTTGCAATTTCAGGGAAATTCTCGGCTGCAGAAATCAAACGTGCAATTGCTGTAGGAACTTTATTTTCGATATGATCGATTTCTCCGTTTAGTTTATCTCCAATAGGAAAATCAGCCTGCTGCACTAAATCATTAATCATTCCCTGAAGTCCTAACGAACGACCGTCATCTGGAGCATAAATTCGGGTAATTCCATATTCATGTAATTCTGAAATTTCACTTGGCAGAATTACGCCGCCGCCGCCGCCAAAAATTTTAATGTGCCCTGCTCCTTTTTCATGAAGCAAGTCATACATATATTTAAAGTATTCGTTGTGTCCGCCTTGGTAAGATGTCATCGCAATGGCATTAGCATCTTCCTGAATCGCGGTATTAACCACTTCCTCCACACTTCTATCATGTCCAAGGTGAATTACCTCAACTCCTGTTGACTGAATTATACGACGCATGATGTTAATCGCTGCATCATGGCCGTCAAAAAGCGAAGCAGCGGTTACAATTCTTACTTTATTTTTAGGAATATATGGTATTTGTTGTTCCATTTTATGAATATGATAATTTTATGGACGCAATTTACAAAATATTTTAATATTTGATGATGATCAAACCTTTATGTTTTTAAAAAATATATCGATTTCGTTAATAACTAGGGTAACAAATATGCTAACCTGCTGATTTATACTATATAAACCTACAACATGGCAATCTTGCAAAATCTAAATGTAATAAAGCAACTCATTATCAATAACCTAAAGTAATTTAGCAGTGTAGAAAAGGCCCCAAATTTTTACCCAGAACTTTCGAATCTAAGTAGTAACGTAAAAATTGAAATGAAAATGAAAACGACATATCCACTAAGCATAATTTTAGCTCTAAGTTTCACTATATTATCTTTTGGAAAGCATAATAATAGTAACACCAGAGAAAACATAAGTTTGAATAAATCTTATCTAAATAACAATTCAGATACAAAAGTTGACAGTGAAGTATTAACTGATTTCTTTAAAAGATATTCTGATTTAAAAAAATATCAAAACGAGGTTAGCTCATTGTACAAAACGAGATCTTATGAATCAATTTGGTATGAAGGTGACAAAATCAATGAATTTGGTAAAACCTTGTATGACAAATTAAATGATACTTATGAGGAAGGTTTAATTTTTGAACTTCCTTATAAATATGAAATTGATCAAATTTTCAAAAAAGGATCAAACGATAAACCATCAAAAGCAGATTCTGATATGCTTTTAAGCGCTGCATACATTATATATATGAACCGTGTGTATGTGGGTTTAGATGCCGAAACTGCTAAGAAAACAGGATGGCTTCTTCCAAAAAAAGAAATATCTTATGATACTTTGTTAGATTCTCTAATGACTCAACCTACTTTATTAGAGAAAAACGACGAACTTCTTTTTAACCAATACTATAAATTGCAGGATGCTCTTAAAAAATACAGAGAAATAGAGAAAGCTGGTGTTTGGAAACCTATTGTTGCCGAATCTCCTTATAAAGATTTACGACCTGACGCCAATACACCTACAATTGGACAAGTTAGAACGAGATTATTTATTTTGGGTGATTTAGATCATGATTCAAAAAGTAATTTTTATGATCGTGAATTAATGGATGGTGTGATGAAATATAAACTTAGAAATGGGTTTAAACCAAATTACATTCTGTCTGAAGATCATATTAAAGAAATGAACATTCCGTTGAAAGACAAGATTAATACCTTGATGGTCAATATGGAAAGATGCCGTTGGATTTCTCCAAAAATTCTAAAAGACAAAGAATACATTATTGTAAATATTCCTTCTTTTGAATTGGTATATGTAAAAAACGGAAAACCGGAACTTACCTCTAAAGTTTTTGTTGGATCTGCGGTAACTAAAACAACCATATTTAACGGAAATATTGATAAAATTGTTTTCAGCCCGTACTGGACAGTTCCTCAAAGTATTGTTGATAACGAATTGAAAATGAAAATGGCTGCTGATCCTAATTATTTAGCAGAAAAAAATATGGAAATGGTTAATGGTCAAGTAAGACAAAAACCAGGTCCTAACAACTCTCTTGGATTAGTGAAATTTATTTTCCCAAATCCAGAAGATATTTACATGCACGATACTCCTGCAAAATCATTATTTGATTTTGAGAGAAGAACTTTCAGCCACGGTTGTATTAACGTAAACAAAGCAAAAGAGTTAGCTATTGCCATGCTTAAAGATTATCCGGAATGGACAACTGAAAAAATAAATACTGCAATGGAAGGAAAAAGTGAAACAACTTTTAAACTGCCAAATAAAGTGCCTATTTACATTACTTATTTTACTTCATGGGTTCATGATTCTGGAGAAATAAGCTTTTATCAGGATGTTTATGAAAAAGATTCAGAATTAAATAATTTCTTATTTCCAGTTGATGGCGTAGCTTCAAACTAAATATAATACTAAATTTTAAATGAAATAAAATCGGGAATTCAGTTAAATGGATTCTCGATTTTTCATTTTTTAAAAACAACCTAACTTATTAGTTTTAAAACTTTTAAGTCTAAAAATATTTTCATTTCTGTCGCAACTTTGCAGTGTAATACTACCACTAATATTAATTGCAAAATCAATTTATCATGAAAACAGAGAATATCGATGGATTAACACTTTTTGAAATAAATTTATTAATTCAACAAGGAGCAAGATTTGTAATGTTTCCTAATATGATGACCAAATTTAAAAGCTATACTATTTATTTTGTTCGTCCCGAAGAAAAAACTTTTAAATATGCCATAAAACACTTTTTAAAAAATATAGCAAATTGCTGGCATACAATACCCTTTAGACCACTTTATCTTTCTAAATCTTTATTTTATTTAGCTATTGGCGGTCAAAATTACACTCACGCAGTACTGGCAGATTTAAAAACCATAAATCCTGTCTACAACCCAAACCTATACTGCTTACAATACGTTTAAACTGCCTTTTTTGTCCCTAAAAATCTTAGTTATAAATATGTTTCGGTAAACCAAAAGCTATCCAGACAATCAGGCAATCCCTACTCTGCCTGAAAAAAATGCTTTTTAGTAATTTGTTTATCAAAGCAAAAAATTAAATCATCTTATAAATTTTATAAGGTGATTTTTTTTGTTTTCGTTTCATTTGAAAATTAATATCTTTCAGAAAATTAACCTAACCAACAAACTAACCTTTATTACTATGAATGATGATTTTCAACCTCAAAAAAATTGGTGGGACAGAAACTGGAAATGGTTTGTGCCAACTGGATGTTTAAGTCTTATAATACTTTTTGCTTTATTTATTGGCGGAATATTTTTTGGAGTAACAGCAATGATGAAAGATTCTGATGCTTTTAAAGAATCGATGTCAGCTGTTCAGCATAATAAAATTGTAATCGAAAAATTAGGAAATCCAATTGAAACCGACGGTATGATATCCGGAAGCATCAGTACAAACAACAATACCGGAAATTGCGATTTACAAATTCCGATAAAAGGCCCAAAAGGAAAAGCTACTTTATTTGTTGTTGCAACAAAAAGAGGTGAATGGAAATACGATCAAATGTCTGTTTATATTGAGAAAACTAAAGAAGAAATTGACTTATTTAAGAAATAGTTTTTTTAAAGTTTCTAAGATTCTAAGGAGCTGAGATGCTGAGTTTTTTCTACTATTTGATTTTGCATTAAATTAAAACATTGTGATTGTTAATAATAAAACAAAATGTTACGTGTCGTTAAATAAATTGTGGCTTTATTTTTGAATATGTAGTATTTTTGAACCTTAATAAAACCCCAATAAATGAAAAAGATTTTTTTATTAGCCATTACATTTTCTCTAACGTCATGTGCGCAGGTACAGCAGACTTTAAACCAATTACCGCAAATATCTTCACAGATTCCGGGAGTTGGCGGCGTTGATATCGCTTCTGGATTAAAAGAAGCTCTTAACAAAGGAATTACGCAACAAGTAAGTAAATTAACCGCAGTAGATGGTTTTTATAAAAATGAAGCCGTAAAAATTTTAATGCCGGAAGAATTACAAAAAGTAGATGCTACATTGCGTAAAATTGGTCTTAGCTCGCTGGCTGATGAAGGAATCAAAGTTTTAAACCGCGCAGCCGAAGATGCTGTAAAAGAAGCAACACCTATATTTGTTTCGGCAGTTAAAAATATGTCTTTTACAGATGCTAAAAATATCTTGTTAGGAAACGACAGTGCAGCAACAAGTTATTTACAAGGAACTACAACAACAGCTTTATACGGAAAATTTAATCCAGTAATTAAAAGCTCTTTTGAAAAAGTAGGTGCCGATGTTGTCTGGACAAAAATCATTAACAAATACAACACTATTCCGTTAGTGAAAAAAGTAAATCCTGATTTAACTGATTATACAACAAATCAGGCACTAGCAGGAGTTTTTAAAATGATTGCCGTAGAAGAAAAAGATATCCGTAATAATATCAGTGCAAGAACAACACCTTTATTAAAAAGTGTTTTTGCAATGCAGGACGGAAAGTAATTTTGTTGAACTGTTTAATCGTTTAATTGTTTAACTGAATTTACGATTTAGAATTTAAACGATTAAACAAATCAACGATTAACCGATTAACCAATAACCAAATGCAAAAAATAACCATTCTGATTCATTGCAAAGACCAAAAAAATATCATTGCATCAGTAACTACTTTTATTGCGAAAGTGGAAGGAAATATTACCTACATCGACCAACATGTTGATGTGGAGCAAAATGTATTTTTTATGCGATTGGAATGTGAATTTACCAATCCGAAAATTACCATTGAATCCTTAAAAGACGAATTTAATAAAACGCTTGCGGTCGATTTTAATATGTCGTGGGATTTGTATAATCAGGAGCAGAAACCCAAAATGGCATTGTTTGTATCTAAATATGATCACTGTTTATTTGACATTTTAGGAAGATATAGTGCTGGTGAATTGAATATTGAAATTCCGGTTATTATAAGCAATCATAATGATTTACGATCTATTGCTGAACGTTTTGATATTCCGTTTCACTGTGTTCCTTTTACAAAAGATAATAAAGAAGAAGGCGAAGCGAAGCAAATTGAACTTTTAAAAAGGTATGAGATTAATTTTATTGTTTTGGCGCGCTATATGCAGATTATTACTCCGAAATTAATTTCACTTTACGAAAATAGAATCATCAATATTCACCATTCGTTTTTACCTGCTTTTCCGGGTGCAAAACCTTATCATTCGGCATTTAAACGCGGGGTGAAAATTATTGGCGCAACAAGTCATTATGTTACCGAAGAATTAGACGAAGGGCCAATTATCGAACAGGATATTGCCAGAGTTTCTCACATACATTCAGTTGAAGATTTTATTATGAAAGGGCGTGATTTAGAGCGTATTGTTTTGGCTAGAGCTATAAAATTACATTCTGAACGTAAAACAATGGTTTACAGTAATAAGACGGTTGTTTTTTCGTAGTGCTTTTTTAACGCAAAGTTCGCTAAGGTTTTTTCGCAAAGGACGCAAAAGATTTGTGCTGAAGTTTTACAAATATATTTGGAGAACGCAAAGGTTTTTGTCTATAGTGTGCCCGCGGATTTAACTGATTAAACAGGTTTCCGCTGGTTTATTTTATTAATCTTTGAACCTAAATAAGAACCCGAGGGGATTTAAAATTCCATCGGGTTCTTTTGTATATATAAAACTGGACTGAAGTCCAGCCCTACAATATGGATCGAGCCGAAGGCTCTTTTTATAGTTCTGAGGGAACAAATTATATTGTAGAACTGGACTTCAGTCCAGTTTACAAAGGTTTTTGTCTATAGTTTTGCCCGCGGATTTAACTGAATAAACAGGTTTCCGCTGGTTTATTTTATTGATCTTTGAATCTAAATAAGAACCCGATGAGATTTTAAAATCCCATCGGGTTCTTTTGTACATACAAAACTGGACTGAAGTCCAGCCCTACAATATGCATCGAGCCGAAGGCTCTTTTTATAGTTCCGAAGGAACAAATTATATTGTAGAGCTGGACTTCAGTCCAGTTTACAAAGGTTTTGTGTATAGATTTTTGCCCACGGATTTAATAGCTAAAATGGGGTTTCGCGGATTTATTTTATTAATCTTTGAACCTAAATAAGAACCCGAGGGGATTTAAAATTCCATCGGGTTCTTTTGTATATATAAAACTGGACTAAAGTCCAGCCCTACAATATGGATCGAGCCAAAGGCTCTTTTATAGTTCCGAAGGAACAAATTATATTGTAGAGCTGGACTTCAGTCCAGTTTAAATAATATTCATATTAAATAACAAACCCGACAGGTTTTAAAACCTGTCGGGTTTATTGTTTTGCATCCGAGAGAAACCTTAGAATCTTAGAAACTTAGCCACTCAGAACCTTTTTTAACGAACCACAATCGACAATCTTGGATCATCAAAAGTATTTACTTCATCCATTGTTAGACCTAGTGCATTTGCAACACCTTCTCCGTAAGCTGGATCGGCTTTATAGCAGTTTCTGATGTGACGAATCTGGATAAACTTTTGGGCTCCTCCAACTTGTCCTGCTGTATTTTTAAACAACAATTGTTTTTTCTCTGGGGTTAACAAATTGAATAACAATCCTGGCTGCGTGAAATAATCGTTATCATCATCTCTAAAATTATGAGCCCAGGCATCACCATGAAGTTTCAATGGTGGTTCTTTAAATTCTGGCTGTTCTTGCATTTCACCAAAACTATTTGGCTCATAATGTTTTTTAGATCCGTTATTTCCGTCTATACGCATTGCTCCGTCTCTATGGAAAGTATTGTATGGGCATCTTGCTGAATTTACCGGAATTTGGAAGTTGTTTACTCCTAAACGGTATCTGTGTGCATCTCCGTAAGAGAACAAACGCGCTTGCAGCATTTTATCTGGTGAGAAGCTAATTCCCGGAACAACATGCGCCGGATTAAATGCAGCCTGCTCTACTTCTGCAAAATAATTTTCAGGGTTTTTGTTTAATTCGAATTCTCCAACAGGAATCAATGGGAAATCTTTTTTCAACCAAACTTTTGTCAAATCAAACGGGTGAAAACGGTAATTTTCAGCTTGTTCTTCGGTCATGATTTGAACGAATAATTTCCATTTTGGGAAGTTTCCTTCTTCAATAGCATCAAATAAATCTCTTTGGTGGCTTTCTCGGTCCCCTCCTACTAATTTAGCTGCTTCTTCATCAGAAAGGTTATCAATTCCTTGCTGCGTTACAAAATGAAATTTCACATAATGTCTCTCATTTTGTTTATTAATAAAACTAAATGTATGACTGCCAAATCCGTGCATTTGTCTGTATGATCTCGGAATTCCTCTATCACTCATTACAATTGTCACTTGGTGTAAAGCTTCCGGTAATAATGTCCAAAAATCCCAATTGTTATCAGCACTTCTTAGGTTGGTTTTTGGGTCACGTTTTACGGCGTGGTTTAAGTCAGGAAATTTCATTGGATCTCTAAAAAAGAATACCGGAGTATTGTTTCCAACTAAATCCCAGTTTCCTTCATTCGTATAAAATTTCAAAGCAAAGCCTCGAATATCTCTTTCGGCATCAGCAGCACCTCTTTCTCCTGCAACAGTAGAAAAACGAGCAAACATTTCTGTTTTTTTACCAATTTCCGAAAACAAATCGGCTCTTGTGTATTTTGTAATATCGTGAGTTACCGTAAAAGTTCCGTAAGCGCCAGATCCTTTCGCATGCATACGACGTTCCGGGATTACCTCTCGATCAAAATGTGCCATTTTTTCTAAGAACCAAAAATCTTGTAATAAAACGGGGCCTCGCGGACCTGCTGTTTGAATATTTTGGTTGTCTGGAACTGGAGTTCCTGTAGCAGTTGTTAATTTTTTGTTTGAATCCATATCGCTGATTTTTAATGTTTTATCAAATATACAAACTAATTCCTACGATATTCATAAACAAAATTGATTGTTATTATATTTTAATAATCAAAAATTATATAACGTTGCAGAAAGCTCAAAAACGCGTTTTGACAAATCTTAACTTATGGTCAACAAAGTAATAACAAAACCTTAACAGCTTAAGATTGATATATGTCGGACATTTGTAATGTAATAAACTGGTTATTTATTATTTTGGTTTTGGTTAGTTAAATGATGCCGGCGTCTTCGAGATGCCGGCATTCTTTTTTTGTGCTAACTTGATTTACTTTGAGTATAATTTAACCGCAAAGAGCACTAAGATTTACGCTAAGTTCGCTAAGTTTTTTTGCCACGAATTACGCTAATTTCACTAATTCAATTCGTCTTAATTCGTGTAATTCGTGGCAAAAAAAAATATATTAAAAATTCAAGCTTAGACATTAACTTATTTCCAACAAAGTAATAACAAGAACTTAACAGCATAAGATTGATATATGTCGGATCTTTGTAATGTAATAAACTGGTTATTTATTATTTTGGTTTTGGTTAGTTAAATAATGCCGGCGTCTTCGTGATGTCGGCATTCTTTTTTTGTGCCAATTTGGTTTATTTTGTTTCAGGTTTCATGTTGCTTTACTTTGAACATATTTAACCGCAAAGAACGCAAGGTTTTTTATCTACCAGACTTATATAAAACGCAAAGTTCGCAAAGCTTTGTGTAAAAAACTTTGCGAACTTTGCGTAAATCTTAGCGTTCTTTGCGGTTAAGCTTTCAACAAACTTGAAACCTGAAACTTGAAACAAAAGAAAACTAATTCTTCAATCTTTCGTGTAGTAGTTTAAAATAAGAGAAAGCCTTTAATAATCGGCTGCCGTGCCAGGAGAACATTTCGCCGTCGACGAAGATGGTTTTGGCGTGATGTGTAAACCTTCCAATCTCGAAAGCATCTTCTTCTTTAAAAGGATAAGGTTCTGAGGAAAGAAAAACGATATCCGGATCGCCTTCTAAACGGACTTTTTTAAGTTCGATTTCAGGATAACGTCCTTTATCTTCGTAGATGTTTTTAAAATGATTCAGCTTTAGTAACTCATTTATATAAGTATCTTTTCCTGCCACCATATAAGGATTCTTCCAAATAAAATAAGCCGTTTTTTTTACTTCAATATCCTTAATATATTTTTTGAAATCGCTCAAGGCGAAAGTCAATTTATCATTCCACTTTTGAGATTCGGTTCTGCAGTTGAATAATTGTCCAAAATCTGAAATCATCTGGAAATTATCTTCTATAGAAACAATGTTCGTAACCCAAACCGGACAGATTTCCTGCAATTGGTTTACAATTTCTTCTGTGTTTTCTTCTTTATTACAAATAATAATATCGGGCTGTAATAGCTTTATTTTTTCGAAATGGATTTTCTTGGTTCCGCCAACAATCTTTTTGGTAGATTTTAAATGATACGGATGCACGCAGAACTTTGTTATCCCGATGATCTTTTCTTCTAAACCTAAATCATATAATAATTCGGTTTGAGAAGGAACCAAAGAAATAATTCTTTTTGGAGCTGTCTCAAAAGAATGAATGGTTCCTATTTGATCAGTTAACTGTTTCATTTATTTAGATTGTCTTTTTTAACCGCAAAGTTCGCAAAGATTTACGCTAAGAACGCAAAGTTTATTTCTTTGCTAACCTTGCGTTAAAACCTTAGCGAACTTTGCGGTTAATTTATTTATAAAGTTATTTAAAACCTAGCATCAATAATCTCTGCCATTTCCTTTTGAACTGATAAAGCTTCTTCCCTAGCCTTTTCAACAAAGTCAGTTCCTTTTGAAGCGTAGATAATGGCTCTTGCTGAGTTTACTAATAATCCAATTTTATCATTCATTCCGTATTTGCATACTTCAGATAAACTTCCGCCTTGAGCGCCAATTCCGGGAACTAATAAAAAGCTGTCTGGAACAATTTTTCTAATATCGGCAAAATATTCCGCTTTTGTAGCGCCAACCACATACATTAAGTTATGACTGTTTTTCCATGTTTTAGAGGTTTCTAAAACTTGTTTGTATAATTCTGTTCCGTTTGTGTTTAAAGTCTGAAAATCGAAAGCACCTTCATTTGAAGTTAAAGCTAACATGATTGTATGTTTATTTTCGAAAGCCAGAAAAGGCTCAACAGAATCTTTTCCCATATAAGGTGCAACGGTTACACTGTCAAAATTTAAATCTTCAAAAAAAGCTTTGGCATACATGCTCGACGTATTTCCAATATCGCCGCGTTTAGCATCGGCAATCGTAAAAATATCCGGATAATTTTCGTTGATGTAATTGATTGTTTTTTGCAGAGACATCCATCCTTTTATTCCATATGCTTCAAAGAAAGCGGTATTTGGTTTGTAGCCAACGGTTAAATCGTGAGTTGCATCGATTATCGCTTTATTAAATTCAAAAATTGGATCTTCTGTTTCTAATAAATGCGGTGGAATTTTAGCCAGATCAGGATCTAAGCCTACGCATAAAAATGATTTTTTTTGAAGAATTTGTTCGTGTAGTTGTTGTGTAGTCATATTGTTTTTTTAGTTCTTTTTCAAAGATTTTATTCTTTTTAGAAAGTATGCAAAAATAAAAAAAGCCACTCAATTAAGAATGGCTTTTTGGTTTTATATTCAATAGCAATTATAAATTACCTAAGTAAACAATTTCTGTTCTTCTGTTTTCGGCTCTTCCTAATGCGGTTTTATTTGTTTTTACAGGTTTTGAAGCTCCATAACCTTTAGAAGTTAAATTAGCAGGATTTACTCCTTTTTCAATTAAAAGATCCATTACGGCTTTTGCTCTTGCTTCAGATAATTTCTGGTTTGCTTTTGCATTCCCTACATTATCAGTGTGTCCGTTAATCGCAAATTTAGCGTTTGGATAGTTTTTCAAAATCTCTTTAATCGCGTCTAATCTTCCTGAAGTTTCTCCCATTTTAGCATTGTCTAAAGTTGCTTTTCCTGTATTGAAGAAAATAGATTTCGCTTCCACTTTTAATTGCGCTAATGTTTCTTTGGTTACTTTAGGACAACCTTTATTATCTGCTGGTCCAGCTACAAGCGGACAATCGTCTTCTTTGTCTAAAACGCCGTCTTTATCAGCATCAAGATCCGGACAGCCTTTGTTTGCTGCTAATCCGGCAACATTTGGGCACGCATCATCTTTATCTAAAACGCCGTCTCCATCTGTATCTGGCCAATGGCATCCTTTATTTTCTACCGGACCTGCAACTGCTGGACAAGCATCTACATTATCTAATAAAGTATCTCCGTCAGAATCTTTCCATGGACATCCTTTATTTTCTTTTGGACCTTTTATATCCGGACAAGCATCATCTTTATCAAAAACTTTGTCACCATCTGTATCTGGCCATGGGCATCCATTATTTTCTTTAGGGCCGGCTACTTTTTTACAAGCGTCTTCTTTATCAATAATTCCGTCTCCGTCTGTATCTTTAAATTGTTTTTCGTAAACCGGAATTTTCATCCCAATATGAAAATCTGCTCCTTTTGATTCTTTTGAAACTAAATTGCTCAAAATAGAACCAGAACCTATAAAGAAAACTCCTGTACGTATACCTGTACCAACTTGCATACCGCTGTATTCCATATACGTTACGGGAACATAAAAACTAAACCATCTGCTTTCATAGCGAGGCGTTAAGGTTACTCTATCTGCAATTCCGTATGAATTTAATTTATCAGCAGAAACCATACTAATGTCTCCGTTAAGATTCAAATAGAATTTATTGTACATATTCCAATCCACATCAGCATGAATCGCTGTTGGTAAATTTGTTTTAACTCCTTTTGAAGTAGAAACTTTAGTATAATGATCGTTTAAGAAATCGTATAAATTGTCTGCATCATCAATCATTTGCTGTGTTACAATACCATTTACATTATACTTATCCAGTTTAGAATTTTTGTAGTTGATAGATCCAATATCTGTAACCGATAATCCGAAACGTAATTTGTATTTATTTAAATCTCTGAAATTATTATCTGCAGGTCTTGCATTTCTTAAATCGTATTGATCGTAATCTGGTCTCCATTCGTAAACCAATCCAAAATCAAAACCAAATCCGCGTGAAGCAGAGTCGAAATCATAATCTTCATTATTTTCCCAATCCTGACTTCCTCCTACTGTAATTTCTCCACTTGATTGTAATACTCCCAATTTCGGATTTGCTGTGTTCTCAACATACCTTACACTTACATCTTTTCCCTGAACATAAGCATTTGCTCCGCCTTGTAAATATTTAGCAGTTAAACCTCCTTTTAAAAAGTGCTGATTGTTTTGGTATAAAACCGCCGCATATGAGATTCCTAATTCTCCCCAAGCATGTGAAGATCCGTTTGGACTTCCTAAATTGAAATTAAAATCGCTCGCTTCATCTAAACCATCTTTTACCTGATCTACCAAGTATCCGTTGATTTTCTTAGCATTCGTAATTGATCTTGCTCTTGTAAACACTGCAATTGTATGTTTTGGGGCAATATTGAACATGAATGACGGTCCCATAATATCAACATTTACTAATGCATTATTGGCATTTTTTGGAAACATTTTAGACTCACTGTCAAAATCGTAACCTTTTTTATAAGTATCGAAAATTTTAACGCCGTACAAATCATTTTGTAAAGATCCGCTAACAGAAAATATATTAATATCTGTTTTAAAACGGGAATCGGCTATAGAAGCCGGGTTAAAAAGAACGCTTTGTACACCCGCGTAATTATCTTGAAAATAACCTAAATAAGATTGTGCATTGGCTGATACGGAAGTAATAAAAATAAATAAAATGAATAACTGTTTTTTCATTAATCAGGGGTTTTAGTTTTAGTTGGCGGCAAAACTACAATTTTGGAATCATTAATATGTTATGAAAACATTGAATTCATGTAACATCTTTTACTAATTATGTAAGATGCGCCAAGCTCTTCCTTTTTATTTTTGAACTGAACCCAAAAAAACAACAATTATGACTCCACATATCGGAATATCTGCTTCAAACTTAAAAAAGAGTTCTACTATATTAGCTACGATTTTATCAAACGAAATGACACTTTACGTTAAAACGAGAAAATTTCATTGGAACATTTCAGGAAATAGTTTTATGGAATTGCACAAATTGTTTGAGGATCAATACCGCATTTTAGAAGCGCAGATTGATGAAGTTGCTGAAAGAATTAGTCAGCTTGGCGAAAAAACAATTGGCACGATGAAGGAATTTATCGAAAATTCGACTCTTAAAGAATCTCCAAAAGAATATACTTCGCAAAAACATATGCTTGAGGAACTTCTGGAAAACCACGAACAATTGGTTACCGAATTTAGAGGTTATATTCCGGTTTTTGAAAATGAAACAAAAGATGCCGGATCTGCAGATTTTGTTACGGGACTGCTGCAGGAACACGAAAAAATGGCTTGGGTTTTACGTCGTTATCAGGCGTAAATAAAGGCAAAATGTGAATTATGCAACGATCATCGAAATTCCTGTAACACAAATTTTATTGAGAAACTGCAACTTTACATTGTAATAATAAAAACAAACACGATCATGAATACTACAGAAATAAAAGGAAATTGGAATGAGTTAAAAGGAAAACTAAAGCAAAAATATGCTGAGTTGACAGATGATGATTTAATTTATGCTGAAGGAAAAGAAGATGAATTGTATGGAAAACTTCAGCAAAAATTAGGTAAAACTAAGGAAGAATTTCATCAAATTTTGTCAGATTTGTAAACCTTCTGGCTCAATCAGGAAATACCGTCTAGTAATTAAATGTATTAGGCGGTATTTTTTTGAAACTTTTAGCGATTATTATTACTGTTTATCGATTTTTAAAAAACATTAAACGCGGTAACCCCAAATAATTTATTTATCTTTAACCAAATTTTTTACAAAAATGAAGCTATTTATAAAGTTCGACATAAATACCATCTGTTCACTTTATCTGAAACAAAACCTGGAACAACAAAATATAAATTTTACCAGTTTAGGATTTGGCGAGATTGAGATTGATGACAATCTTGATGCTGATGCACTCGAAACTTTAAAAAATAATTTAACTCCGCATGGTTTTGAAGTCGTCGAAAATCAGAAAAGTGTTTTAGTACAGAAAATAAAAGATGCCATAATTGAACTGGTCTTTATGGAAGACAGTAACAATTATAAAAGTTCTGTATTTTTAGCAGAAAAACTCAACCATAGTTATGGTTATTTATCTAATGTTTTTTCAGAAGTTACATATTCGTCTATCGAAAACTTCATCATTTTACAAAAAATAGAAAGAGCAAAACAATTAATTATTATTAATGAAATGAGTTTGACAGAAATTGCTTTTTTGTTAAATTACTCCAGCGTTGCGCATTTAAGCACGCAGTTTAAAAATACGACCGGAATTACACCGTCGGCATTTCAAAGAATAATTAAGAAACGAAGAGAAAATTTAAAATAAAAAACCAAATACCACACTAAAATGCAAAAAAACGCATTAAATATTTTACTGGCGGATGATGACGAGGATGATCGTCTTTTTTTTAAGGATGCTTTTGAAGAAATCAAGATACAAACAAACGTAGAATTTGTTCATGATGGAATGCAGTTAATGGAGCATTTAATGGACCAGGATAACAAACTGCCGGATATTTTATTTCTGGATTTAAATATGCCAAAGAAAACTGGTAAAGAGTGTTTGATTGAAATTAAAAAAACAGAGCATCTTAAAAATATAATTATTGCAATCTATTCTACTTCATCTTCTGAAGAAGATATAGAAGACACTTTTATTCAGGGTGCCAATATTTATATCAAAAAACCAAGCGATTTTAATACGCTGAAAAAAATAATTAATGAAGTCGTGACCGTAAACTGGCACTATCATACCTCTGGGTTAAATCGTGATAATTTCTTGCTGCGACTAAAATAAAAGTATACCAATGAAATGGATACCAAATTTTAATTCTTCAAACTCTTTGAGAGTTATTTTTGTAATCGCAGTTTTCATTCTGTTATTTCTTTCTTCTATTGCTTATAAACATAATCAGGACTTGAACGAATCAAGTAAACTGGTTATGCATACTTACGAAATAAACATTCAGTTAGAAAGATTAATGTCAGCAATTAAGGACGCCGAAACCGGACAAAGAGGTTATATTATTACCCGCAATGCCCGTTTTTTAACGCCTTATATTTATTCGCGAGACAAGGTAAACACTTCATTCATTACTTTAAAAAAATTAACTGCAGATAATCCCGTTCAGCAGGCAAATCTTCGAAGGTTATTTAAACTCATTATTCAGCGTTTTGTTTCTTTCGAAAATTGTTTAAAATACAGCGATCCCAAAACATATGATAAACGACGACTCGACAATCATATGTTTGGGGGACGAATTCTGATGGAAAACATTCGTTTTAAAGTGGACGAAATGAACGACATCGAAAAAACGTATTTAAAAAACAGACTTAAAATTTATGATGACGAAATTTCTTTAAGTCCGCTCTTCTCTATTTCTCTTTTTTTAACGGCTTTATTTTTTATCCTTTTGGCTTTTAGACAAATCAGCAAGGATTTTCAGCGTTTAAAAATTTTCAATAAAAGACTTTTAATTTCAAACGGATTAATTTCAGAATCTGAAACTATCGGGAAATTTAGTACCTGGCAATGGGATTTAGATTCTAATAAAATTGATTATTCTGATAATCAATATCGTTTATTGGGATATGATCCGGGTTCATTTGTGCCTGTAAAAGAAACTTTTTTAGATTTTGTACATCCTGATGACAAAGAAAATGTTTCGAATTCTATTGAAGGAATTATAAAAAACAGACAGCTTCCGTTTGTGTATTATAAAGTACTGCTTCCGAGCCACGAAGTGAGATATTTTAAATCTACCGGGAAATTATTGACGGACCAGCAGGGAAGTAAAATTTTACTGGGAATTAATTTTGATATTACCGATGAGCATTTGCTAAACATTGAATTACAGGAACGTAATAAAGAATTGGAAAAAAGTAATAAGGAACTTGCATCTTTCAACCACGTTGCTAGTCACGATTTACAGGAACCATTGCGAAAAATCCAGACTTTTATTTCGAGGGTTTCTGATGCTGATAAAGCGGTTATGTCACAAAGTGCCAGAGATTATATTGATAAAATTGAAGTTTCGGCAAAAAGAATGCGTGTATTGATTGATGACTTGCTTTTATTTTCGAGAACCAATACGACTAAGAAAGAATTTATAAAAACAAACTTAGAAGAATTGCTTGAAAATGCGGAATCTGAATTAACCGAAATTATTGATGAAAAAAGCGCGGTTATCGTTTCGAATAAACTTCCTAAGCTTGCCGTGATTCCATATCAAATAGAACAGCTTTTTATCAACCTGATTGGAAATTCTTTAAAATACAGCAAACCAAATGTTATACCTTCTATAACTATTGAAAGTACGAAAGTCAATGCTGAAGATTATCCGAAATTAGATCAAAATATTAAAAAATTCCACAAAATAACTTTTACGGATAACGGAATGGGATTTGATCCTCAGTTTAAGGAAACAATCTTTATTTTGTTTCAGCGTTTACATTCAAAAACAGATTATCCCGGAACCGGAATTGGTTTAGCGATTTGTAAGAAAATCGTAGAGAACCATAAAGGTTTTATTATGGCCGACAGTGAACCTAATATAGGTTCTGTTTTTACCATATTTCTTCCTGACTAAATTCGTCAGCTCCCTAAAACACTACATTTTAAACGTTATATAAATTCTTTATGGGAATTATATAACGTTTCTTTTTTATGCTGTAAAGCAAAACGTTGTATTCGTTAGCATCTTTGTAATGTAATACTTTAAGAAGTAATAATGAAAAAAATCCAAGTACTAAAAGCTGCTTTTTTTAAGGTACTAATTTTATTGATTATAATTTGTGTTTCATCATGCAAAAAAAATAATTCGATAGAAAATACATTAAAAAAAAATGAAGCTTTTACAAAAAACGAGGAGGAAGAAACAATAGCCTTTTTTTTTATTGAAACGGCAAATCTTGGAAAAACAATTATTTCGAAAAGTCAAATTGCACAACAAAAAAGTTCAGACAATTCAATAGTGATTTTAGGTAAAAATATCGAAGGACATCAAAATCGACTGCTGCAGGAAATAACAGAATTAGCGAATAAAAAGCTCATTATAATTTCTGAAATAAATGCAACACACAGAAGAGATACTTATGAGTTGATTACCGCAAATCCAAAGGATTTCAACAGAGTTTATTTAAATTCTATGAAAGAATGCCTGGAACAGCAAATTAAGTTATTAGAAACCGTTTCGAAAGAAACTAACGATAAAATAATTTTAAAATTAGTATTAAAGTATTTGCCTGAACAATTTGATCTCTTAAGGGAAACCGAAAGAATCAGTAATGAAAAAAATTAAAAGAGAATTATTTAAAAGCCCGGATTACTAACTAAATTATTTTATTATGAAAATGCAAAACAATTTTTTATGCGCCTTAACCCTTTTTATCTCAGCTTCATTTGGAATGCTGCACGCTCAGGACAATAATGTAAACACAGAGTTTGGTGTAAAAGGAGGATTCAACATGTCGAATTTAATATCTGATGGTGAGAACGAACCTAATGATGAAAATGTTCTATACGGTTTTAATGCCGGTGTTTATGCCACATTACCAATTTCAGATTTTGTAGCAATTCAACCAGAGATTTTATTTACAACAAAGGGTTCTGAATTTGAATACGACAATGCTTTTGCATCAGGAAATGCTAAATTCAAATTAAACTATATTGAAGTTCCTCTTTTAGTAAGAGTAAACATTACTAAAAACTTTAATGTACATGCCGGTGGATATGCATCATATCTGGTAAGTTCTAAAGTTACAGGAAGCGGAGATTTTGATTTTAATGAAGACATTGATACAGATGACTTAAACAAATTTGATGCAGGTATTGCCGCAGGTGTTGGAGTAGATTTTAACCCTATAAGCATCGGATTACGTTACAATTATGGTCTTACAACTGTTGGAAAAGAAAGAACTGTTGCCGGAACAACGTATACGTTTCCAGACGCAAAAAACAGCAATTTGACTTTATACCTTTCGTATAAGTTAAATTAAAAAATAATTACTAACCCATTAAAATAAACAACCATGTCAAATTTATTATATACCGTAGCAGTAATACTTGTTATTCTGTGGGCTCTTGGGTTCTTTGTATACAGTTTCGGAAGTATCATCCATATTTTATTAGTAATCGCCATTATCGCCATTTTACTGAGACTTATCAAAGGCCGAGAGATTTAAAATTAATCAACATTAAATAAATATATTAATCTATTAAAAATCAATATTATGAAAGCATCTAGCACAATTTTAGGAATCGTAGGAGCTGCAGCAGCAGGAGCATTATTAGGAGTATTATTTGCTCCGGACAAAGGTTCAAACACTAGAAAAAAAATCAAAGATAAATCGAAAGATTACGGAGATAATATCAAAACTAAATTTGATGGTATTGTAAGCACAATCACTTCAAACGGTAAAGACATCATCGAGGAAGGAAAAGCAAAATTCAACCAGGTAAAAGATGATTTCAATACAGTTAAAGATGAAGCTAAAACTGTAAAATCGAACTACTAATACAAAGTGATTTTTTCAAACCATAAATACCAACAACATGGAACCAAATGCAACAACAAACGAGGATTTTAATCTATATGAAAAAGCTGAAAATTATACCAAAACGAGTTTAGAATTATTAAAACTCAAAACAGTATGTTCAGTAGCCGATGGTGTCTCATCATTAGCATCAAAGATCGCAGTTGGCGTTGTTGTTGCATTTTTTACCTTGTTCCTTAATGTTGGTTTAAGTTTATGGATTGGGAAAGAACTTGGGGAATATTATTTCGGTTTTTTTATCATGGCGCTTTTCTATTTAATTATTGCCATTGTACTGCACAAATCGCATCACAAGCTGATAAAAACCCCAATTGGTAACTCGATTATTTCGAGCATTTTAAAAGAAAAATAAAACTGATTTAAAACTATTAATAACTTAAAAAGACTATTATGGAGCCTATTTACACTATTGATGAATTAAATCAGAGAATAAAACTATTAGAAGATCGTCAGGATACAGAATGGAACGCTGTTAAAGACCATATAGAGGATATTAAAGAGAATTTAAAACCTATTAATCTCATTCGAAATACGGTCGAGGAAATCAACGAAACGGTTGGTTTTAAAAGCCACCTGGCACAATCTGCCATCAGCATCGGAATTGGATATCTGGCTAAAAGATTTATTGTAGGTAAAGGCGATTCGATGTTTAAAGGAATTTTGGGCTCAATCGTTCAGCTTATTGTAACCAATCTGGTTTCGAAACCAAGCGAATCTTCGCATGATACTTCAGAAGAAGAAGAAGAATCATCACAATACGAACCATCATAAGAGTAATTTGTTAAACTTAAATTTTAAACATTATGGAAAAGTTAAGCCACATAGTATTAAAAAACGGTGTATACATGTACTCTAATCTATATAAATGTTTTGAATACACACGAGTATTTTTTGGTATCTAACTCGTTTATACGTTTCTGCTATAACAAACGGTTAAACAGTTAATACTTTTAATATATTTTTAAGGTTCTGAGGTGCTAAGGTTCTAAGATGCTAAGATTTTTAGTTTCTTATTCAAAGCTTAAATAAAGCTTCAAAACCAAAAAAGAGATTGTTTTACATATGTAAAACAATCTCTTTTTCATTTTAAATCCTTAGAACCTCAGCATCTCAGAACCTTTAATTGTAATTTTGATAAATTGGCAGTTTCAAACCAACGTATACATTCGCTGCTTTAGAATTGTTTGAAAACAAATTCGAAATCAAAGATCCAGAACCAATAAATAACGGGCCCGCTCTAAAACCAGTTCCAATTTGCGTTCCGCTGTATTCCATATAAGTTATGGGAACATAAAAACTGAATTGTCTCGTTTCGTATCGGGGAGTAAATGTAACCGAATTTGCAATCGCAGTTCCGTTGATTTTTTTTGCATCGACTAAACTAAAATCACTGCTTAAATTCAAATAAAACTTGTTGTCAATATTCCAGTCGAAGTTGGTGTGTAATGCCGTTGGTAAATTTGCTTTTACCCCTTTTCTGGATGAGATTTTGGTATAATAAGTATCAAAAAACTTAAAAACATCGTCTGCACTGTCAATGTCTTCCTGAGTAACATTTCCGGTTAGATCATAAGTATTTTCAGTAAGATTTTTATAATTAAGTTTACCAATATCCGTTACAGCTACAGCAGCTTTAAGCTTATATCTGTTTCCTATACAAGTATGGCAATTGGTTCGATATTCATAAGTAAAGCCTAAATCAAGACCGACACCAGCCGAAGCCAAATCAAATTCAGGATCTTTTCCGTTTTCATAATCGTAGCTTGCGGCTGTTTTCAAAGTTCCTGTTGAGTTATAGGAACTCAAAGCTGGATCTGCATCATTTTTATTAAAAGCAACGCTCAAATTATTTCCGTTGATATAACCGTTTACTCCTGCCATTAAATATTTTACGGTAATCCCCGCTTTCAGAAAATGCACATCATGATCTAATAAAATCGTTCCGTAACTGGCTCCAACTTCTGCCCACGAATTGTAGACACCGTTAGGATTTCCTCCCGATATTAAAAAACTGTTTGAAACATCAATATCTTTATTGACCTCATCAACAAGCTGTCCGTTTACATCAACCAAATTGGTTATGCTTCGCACACGCGTAAAAATGCCAATACTGTGCTGCTCATTAATATTCATCATAAAAGAAGGGCCTAAAATATCCACATTAAAATTCCCTCTATTATTCGATTTAAACTTCTTTTTGGCATCTGTATCGAGATCATAACCGCCGTCAAATATTTCGGCAAAATTAACTCCGTACAAATCATTTTGTGCCGTTGCACTGGCAGAACCAATGGTAACATCGGCTCTGTATTTAGAATCTACAATTGCCGACGGATTAAATAATACTCCCTGAATTCCGGCGTAATTGTCGTCCCGAAACCCAAAATAAGACTGACTCCGGGCATAAAAAAAGCTTCCAAAGAAGCATAATAATAGTAAAGTTCTCTTCATAAATTGGCTATAATTGGTTGATTAGTAACGCAAATATGAAATAAAAAATGACAATATAAAATTTTTTGGAAGTTTCTAAGGCTCTAAGATGCTAAGGTTCTAAGTTTCTCAGAAAACCTTTATAATTAGAAAAGCTAGATTCATAAAAAAGATACTTTTTTTGAAAGGGGCTAAGGTTCTGAGATTCTAAGATGCTAAGTTTTTTTGATAATAAAAAAAGCCGAACATAAGTTCGGCTTTTTTATATTTTAATCTAAAATCCAAAGTCTACAATCTAAAAAAAACTCAGAACCTCAGTATCTTAGCACCTCAGAACCTTAGATTAGTATACTTCCGACGCTTCCTTCAATTTCTCCATATTGTTTACCAATTGTAATTCGGCAACAATTTTTTGGATATCACCATTCATGATGTTTCCTAAATCGTAAAGCGTTAAACCAACTCTGTGATCGGTTACACGACCTTGAGCATAGTTGTACGTACGAATCTTAGCCGAACGGTCACCAGAACTTACCTGAGAACTACGTTTTGTAGCATCTTCTTCTTGTTTTTTGGCTAATTCCATTTCGTACAAACGAGAACGTAATACGATTAAGGCTTTATCTTTATTTTTATGCTGCGATTTCTGATCCTGACATTGCGCTACTAATCCAGTTGGAGTGTGCGTTAAACGTACTGCCGATTTCGTAGTATTTACAGATTGTCCTCCAGGTCCAGATGAACAGAAGAAATCTACACGAACATCGTTCATATCGATTTGAACATCAAACTCTTCTGCTTCTGGTAAAACCATAACAGTAGCTGCCGATGTATGCACACGACCTTGTGTTTCAGTCTGCGGAACACGCTGTACACGGTGAACACCCGCTTCAAACTTCAAAGTTCCATAAACATCCTCTCCCGAAACCTCAAAAATAACCTCTTTGAAACCTCCAGAAGTTCCTTCGTTCATATCAACAACCGAAGTTCTCCAGCCCATGCCTTCGCAATATTTAGTATACATTCTAAATAAATCCCCTGCAAAAATACTAGCTTCGTCCCCACCCGTTCCGGCGCGAATCTCAACCATTACATTTTTAGCATCTTCAGGATCTTTAGGAATCAACATAAATTTGATTTCCTCCTCAAGTTGAGGCAAGCGTTCTTTTGCTTCGTCAAGCTGCATTTTGGCCATTTCGGTCATATCAGCATCGCTTCCGTCAGCAATAATTTCGTTTGCTTCGTCAATATTTGCTAAAACAAGAATGTATTCTTCTCTCTTTTCAACCAGAGCTTTTATGCTTTTATATTCCTGGTTAAGCTGCACATAACGTTTTTGATCAGCAATAACATCCGGCTGAATAATCAAATCCGAAATCTCATCAAAACGCTGCTTTACATATTGAAGTCTATCTAACATTTTCTAATTCCTTTTATTGGACTGCAAAATTACAAAATTTTTGTGGAAAATTCTAGTGTTGATTTTTTGGGAATTTTGAGGGTGGTTTTGGGAGAAATTTTAGTGGATTTATAATCTTTTTTAGGAGCTGTTTCCTGCTATCCGTTACAATCTTTTGTGCCGGACCCCGGCACAAAAGGATTTTCACTTCTATCAGGGCTAAAAAATTGTTTTCAAAAGATTGTTTACGGGTTTCCCGTAAGAATTTTGAATTTAAAGAAATTATGTTTGAAAAATTATCAAACGACCTTTTTTATTGAAAATCAGGTGTTTTTACGTGGTAATTAATTTAGAATAAAACCGATGTTTGTTTTTATAAAAAGTTAAATATTAACAATTTCATTCTTAAAATAAATGAGCAAATTTCCATTGGATATAGTAAACTTCAACGAAGATTTAGATTATGAGCTTGAAACAGCAATTACAATTGCGAACGCAATTCAGCATGATTTTATTTTTCATAAATCAGATCAAACTATAACTCAAAAATTCAAACTCATACATTATGATAATAATGACGGTAATGAATTCTTAAATGACTCTTTTGAAGTTAAAAATAGTTTATCTGGATATTTTCCATATATGCTTTTTGTTTCTGGAAATCCATTGGAAGCAGATGGCTGGGGGAATTTATTTGCTCATACTCATTCTGAAAATGGAGTTTCAATAATTACTACTAACAACGTTCCTGATCTAATTATTCCCAGAGAAAAAATTGAGGCATATTTTGTTTATTATTTTGCTCGAACTTTAATGAAGCTACTTTTTATTGGTAAATATAACCATGACATTCCATCTGAAAAGGGGTGCTTATTTGACTTTATGCAACAAAAAATAGATATACTTAAAAGTATGAGAGCGAATGCAATTTGTGATCATTGTAGAAGAGAGATTAGAAAATATGAAAAAAAAATGTCCGAATCTCAATTTCAGTCTATTGATAGATTACTTTCTAAAGCGGGGGCAATTGTTAGAAGGCGAGCCAAAAACATCTACTAACTCAGATAATGCTAAATCAAAAATATTTATTGGATCTTCAACTGAAGGTTTATCAATAGCAAGAAAGATAAAAACTGGGCTGAAATATGATGCACATGTTGACACTTGGGCAGATGGATTATTTGATGAACCAGGAAAAGCTTATATTGAAGTACTAGAAGATATATTAGTAAATTATGAATATGGCATCTTTGTATTCAATCCAGACGATACAATATTTAGTCGCGGTAAAAAATTGTCAATTCCAAGAGACAATGTGATTTTTGAATATGGAATGTTTTTAGGTAAACATACTAGAAAAAAGGCATTTTTTATCGTTCCAAGAGGTGCCGATATTAAAATAATGACAGATGTTCTTGGTATTACTTGCCTTGATTATGATCCTACTAACACTAATTTACAATCTGCCGTAAGTGATGCTTGTGATCAAATTAGGGATTTAATCCAAAAACGAAAAAATTAATTGTAAATGGGTTAACTATTTAAATAAACACCTAGTAATTAAGCTAATCAATTTATGAAAGAAAGAAGAAATGATAAGTATTCTTGCGGAAGCAATAAAAAATACAAAAATTGTTGTTTAGAAAAAAACAAGATAATAAATAATACAACTCCAATATTACCTCCTATTTATCAATTAATTATTCATAAATTTATTAGCGAACAACACATTGATGTTGATAAAGAATTAAAAAAATACGAAACCGAAATATACAATTCTATTTCATTTTCTAAGAAAAGTAATCCCGATATTTTAAAAGATTATATAAGAGTAACTGAAACCTTAATGAGAAATATCTCTTCACAATACTCTACCTATGAATTATTATTTTGGTCTAGACGATTAGCACCATTAAATATTTTTGAGATTTCAGAACTTTCAGTAATGTTATATAGAGATGTTCAAAGTTTGTGTTTTTATAAATATGGAATAAGTGAAGAAAATATTCTTATTGGTGCAAATCATTCTGTACACCCAAATAGCATGGAACAATATAATGATTTACAATACCTTGTAGTTTTAGACAAACTTAAAAATGAAAATTTACCTGAAAGTATTTACAAAGTGATCTCTGATGTTATTAGAATAGAAATCTTAAGCTATTTATATATACGAGCAACACAATTTTATAGAATAGCTAATAAAGGAGGCACTATAATTTTCGATAATATTAATAGAAAAATTATGTCTGCCCCTAATAAAGATATTGAATTTCTTATTGACATGTATGATGAGAGGCTTATAAATTCAAATATTTTTTCACGAATAGGGGCTTATGTTGACACTACTTTTAGCATAGAAAACGATGGGTTTTGTCCTCATTTTCAATTGAATGTAGATCATAAAATAAAAACAAAATTTTTTAATTTTAAGAATACCGAATATTCAAAAATATTTAAAACAGAAAATGACAAAATTGAAATTGCAACTAACTATTTATTAGGAGCAAACAACATTATTAATATTTATGATTTCTTAATTTTGTTTGAAAAAGAGTTTGAAGATTTTTATTCATTCGCAGTTGTAGACTTTATATTATTTCTTGCATATTTAGGAAACAAAGTCTTAAGTGACATTTCAATTAATTTTGAATCACAATTTCAAATTTTAAATAGAGCATATATAATAGCTAAATTTAATATTGATGAATTTAGTAAAGATTTTGAACAAAAATATATAGAAATTCATCGAGTCATTTTTAAAACAGAAATTGACCATAAAATAGAAGCAAATAAAATATTTCACACATTCTTGTTGCAAAAAGATAATAAAAATGATATTGACTTATGGACAAGAGGTCCAAAACGTTTTTTATATCAATTATCTAATGAATTTATGGTCGTTGATTATTCCGGTTTAACAGAAATCATTTCATATATCGTAAAAGAAATTACTAGTGTTGATGGAAATATTGGTAATAGGAGGGCCATTTTTTTTGAAAACTCCTTAGAATCAGAAATAGAATCAATCTATACCAAAGAAAAAATGTGGATATGCAAAAATGAAATTACTTCTAATAAATTTAAAAAGGAAATTGACGCTTCCTTTATTATTGATGATGTACTTTTTTTGATCGAAGCAAAAGCAATAAATGTTTCATTTGGTTTTGATAAAGGTGATGAAGTCGCAGTAAACTATAGAATAAATAAAATGAAAAGTGCCTTAAAGGAAGTAAATGAAAAGGCAAAATTCATACACAAATACAAGAATGACTTAGATAAAAAATTACCTGAAAATATAAAATATATTTGTCCCTTAGTTATATCAACAAATCCGGAATATATTTGGAGTTTAGACGAGAAAGATGAACTATTTATTTCTAAAGAATTAAAATTTCCAAGAATTATATCAATGCCAGACATCAAAAAGTTGCAAGAATTAGATTTATTAGAATTGAAGACTAAGAAATGGGTAATTAATTTATAATCTATACACCTTGTTAACGTAAACACCACGTTTGTTCACTTACATACATATTAGTCAACAGTAAGGCCCTCTCGCTGACAGAGGGAATTGATCATATAATATATAGATTCAAAAGATTAAAAAAATGAAAGATTTTTTAAAAGATTATGGAACATTAATAGGACCATTAATTGCTTTCACCCTAGGAGTAATTGCATTGTATATAAAATTTTATATAGATAGACAAGTAGAGAATTGGAAAAGTAAAAAAAAAATGGCGAAACTGATTAAAATCATACAGTCATCAAAACCACCATTAAAATATTATCCCTTGAAAAGTAAAGACAGGTTTTTCCATGCAGATCAAGCTAGAAATTTAACTAATGTCTCAATTTTTTATAAACGACTTGAAGTAATTTTAGCTTTTATGGGAACAGTTGAAAATGATATTTTAACAAATTGTTCAGTTATCGAAATTCAACAGTTTCATGATCTAAAGTTTATAGTAACCCATCTAGCAACAGATGTAAATAAAGCAAAAAATAAACGTTTAATAGTTTCTAAAGAAGAAATATTAGATCGAGAAGATTTTAATGAAATTGATTTTTTAAGAATTCATGACTCATATAATCGCTTAATTATTGTCAGTAAAAATCCTGATAAAGAATTTAAATATATAGACTGATAAAGTAAAAATTTTAGATTGTGTGTATGTCTTCATGTTCAAAAGCGCGGACTTGCAATCCGCATCCACAATAATAAGACATAATATTAACATTCAAAGCCCAAAAACCGAATTTCCGTGAGCACAGATTTCAATTCGCTCTAATAGGTTAATAGAAATTAACATTATGTAGATCAAGATTTCTTTTTCAAAACATTACAATGACACAAAACAAACCATCCCATGAAGATATTTATGAAAAGTTATCTTCCCTTTTTAATTTAAAGTTTAAAGCACAATTGAAAGATAGTCCAATTGTTTTTGATAACTTTCTACAAGTAAAAAATGTAGTTCTGGAAAATGAAAATTATGTAATTCTATTTAAAAGTGAGAAAGAAATTCTTAAATTTAAAAATAGAGAAGAATTCATAAATAGCTTTATCAGTTTTATAGATATCAAAATAAATGAGTTTAATGAAGAATTCGAAGAACTACAAAATTTTGAAAGAAGATCTATGGGAATTAAATATGATGAAAATGAAGTTTATGTGCGCCACGAAAATATTGGACATGGTATAATGAAATTGGATCAAATACGAAATAAATTATTAAGCCTAAGATAAAATTTAATTCCTCACAATTAAAAAAAATGCGCAAAAACTTTTAAAAAATCCTTTGCGCATTTCCTTTTATATTAAAAAAGAAACTACTTCCCTAACAATTTCCCAAAATACTCAGTCATTTCTTTTTCAGCCTGAACCAAGCGCTTGCGCTAGCTGCAGAAAATTTATAATATACCAGACTGTAAATAAACCTTATGCAAATCATCCAATAACTCCATTTCTTCTTCCGGCAGAAGCTGTAATGCAATTTCAAGTAAAGTCAATACATTAATATCTGTTTCTTTATGAAAAACGGCTAAACTTCTCGCTTCTTTATTCATTAGAACAATACTGGCTTTAAGCAAATCTGAAACTATTAGATTTAATTCGTTATAAGAAGAAACTTTTAGCGGTATTGTAAATGAAGTGTCTTCTTTATGTTCCAGTTTTAGTTTGGTGAAATAATTTCTTTTATTCATTAATTCTAACAATTCTTCGGCTCTTTCTTTATTTTTCATTTCTATGATTTTTTTTCAAAACGAAATTAGAAATAACAGATTATTTTTTAGAGATTGTAAACAATCGAGTGTATACAACCGAGTTTTAAAACCTAAAACTTACATGAATTATGTTTGTTTTTAGCTTTTCAAATCATATTTTTTGGAATAAATACTATTGCAAAGAAATTTAAACAATTCAATCCTAGAGAATTGTCTTATATTGATATTTTCTAAACTTTTAGTGGCAAGATATTGATTTTTAGCATGGTAAATTGGTTTTAATTAACTTATAACCATAACACTATGAGAAAAAAATTTAAGAATGCAGCAAGATTAATTGTCGTTTTTATGATTTTAGCCACTTGCACAAAGTGTCAGAAAGATGATGATTTAGGACAGGCAAATGATAAAACCCTTTTATCTGCCAAACAATGGTTTAAAAACTATGAAACCGAAGGAAGTAATTATGCATTATTTCAGAATTTAGACTACAACTGGAGCGATGCAGCAATTACAAATTCAGAAGATGGGACAAAAACAATTATAGTTCCCATTAATGAAGTCAAAAAAGACCCCACAGAAAATTGGGAGCAAAAACTGTACATTTATAAACTGGCGGAAAATAATTACGAAGCCTCATTGATTGAAATATATCCTGATAAAAATAACACAGATCCAGATAGCTCGTTAATCGAAAGTGAAATTTTTACTGGTTATATAAGTGTTGGCGATCTCAAAAAAGGGTTTCTAAAAGTGGCTAAGTTTGAAAATGGTAAACTTGTAGAGAATGGTATTATTAACCTGCGTTCTAAAAATAAAACTGCTAAAGCCCCTTCAAATCAAGTTCCGTGTCCGGTAGGAACAGACTGTGATACAGATATACCCGGTGGAGGAACACCGTTAAAAGAGGTAGTTGTAAACAATAATTACCAAAACCCTGGCACAGGTTATATTATAATATATAATAACAGTGGCGGCGGTTATACAGGTGACACTACTGGCGGATACACAAATCATGGAACTGGTACTGGTACAGGCGAAAGTGGAGATAATGCAAATAACACAAATAATCCTTGTGATAAAATAAAAGCACAAATGCTAATTGTTAATATCACGGCCAAAATAGACGAATTAAAGAAAAAAACTAATTTAAAAGTTGAAACTGGATACTCACAAAGCAAACAGGGACCTTTTACAGCAATAACCGGAACTTCAAGCACAGATAATGCAGATAAGATGAATTTTCAGCCCGATTCGAATACAGTAGGATATATACATACTCATCTAGACCCTTATGATAAAGTAATGGCAAATAGAGACATAGACCCAGTAGAACCTATCAAAATATTTTCTCCTAAGGATGTGAGAATGTTTTTAATTTTGGTTCTTAATGCTAATCGATACAGCATCCCTATTAACGATGTTTATGGCACAATGGTATCCAGCACAGGAATTTATCAATTGAGATTTACAGGGAACATAGCTGATGTAAGTGTAAAAGGCAGCAGTATAACTTGGGATGAAGGCCTTGATAAAATTTACAAAGAAATAATGAAAAAAAATAGTTTAGAGGAAGGGTTCTTAAAATTTTTAAATCAACAAATAGGAATTAACGGGATAGAATTGTATAAAATTGAAAACTCTGGAAATTCCAAAAAAGTATTAGATAACACTGGAAAAGTAGCAACTATTAACTGTAATTAAAATAAACAAACATGAAAAAAATACTTATATTAGGATTGATAGTTCTTTCAGTAATATCCTGTAAAGCACAAACCATTGTACCTGTCGAAAAAGCTATAGATTATAGAAGAGCTGGAAATGGTATCCCAGACAATACCTACTTAAAAGATGTGAATAATTTGCTTGGAAAATATACAGGGACTTGGAAAGGTAGTTACGGGAGCAAAAACTATACTCTGTTCGTAACTAAATATACTTATACTTTTGAAAAAGTAACTTTTGATGAATTACGAATTCGCTATTTAATTACATCAAGTAATGGCACAATATTGGAAAATACTCAGAGTCTCCCGGATACCAATCCTTATATCATTACTGGTTCTTATTTTGGTAAAGATTTAGCTGTTTACGCACTAGATTTTTCTGGTAAAAATACTAAATGTGGAAATGCAGGAACAGTATTTATTCGTATAAAAAATACAGCAAATACACTTATGTCATTTGGTTTTGAGCCAGATAAAATAGTGATTTCAGATCAAGATTGTCCTGGATTTAAAGCTGCAGAACTTACTTTCCCTAAAGATGGTTTAATGTTGACTAAACAGTAGTTTATATCTAAAATCCTCAAGTAAAAAATACTTGAGGATTTTATAAAAAATGAGCCTATGAAAAAAATAATATTATTAGGTATTTTAATCATAACTAATATATCTTGTAAATCTCAAGTTCTGCCTCTGGAAAAATTAATTGACTATGTAAAAGTAGATCAAGGTGCACCAGATCGAACAATGTATATCAAAGATGTTAATAATATAAGACAAAATTATCTTGGCGTATGGAAAGGATCGTATAATAACAAGAACTATGAAATATATTTTACCAATTATACTAATCATTTTATAATTGATGAAGATCAATTATTAATGCGCTATTTAATAACTGATTCTAATGGTAAAATTTTAGAAGATACGCGATCATTACCTAATGACAGTCCGTTTATTGCAACAAGTCGGTATTATGAAAAATCATTTTTCGTTTTAACTTATCAAGGACGTCAAAGTGATTGTGGACAAGCAGGAGAGTTATTTATTGAAGCACAAAAAGGTACCAATTACAAAACCTTAAAATTATTTTTATCACCAAGACAAGGTTTTATAAATTCTCAGACTTGCCCTAATGGTGCTGCAGTACAATTATTTCCTAAAGATGGCTTCATGCTAACCAAACAGTAATTATTTATAATTCTCAAGTAGAACAAATACTTGAGAATTATATTAAAAAATGCGTTATAAAAAAATGAAACAAACTTTCAATAATTTCGAAATTGGATTATTGATTTGGCAAATCCTTATCTTAATAATTCTCTTATTTATTTTGTATTTCTTATTTCTTCTTGTGAAATTTCTAAAAAGAAAATAGAAAATATTAGACCATAATGAGTTTTAATAAAAAAACGGTGCAAATGTCTATGACTTTGCGCCATTTTCATTTATATGAATTGAGATTTTCTAAAATTACGAAGTAAATTTTACCTCTGCTGGCGCGCGAATCTCATAGTTAAAACATAATATAATAACTCACTAAATAAAAAACATTATTTTCGTTGGTAAAAATATCCCGTAAGAAAAATCTATATTTACAAAGCAAATTTATAGGAAGATGAAAATACACACCACCAACTATTTTGATACTTTTATAGAAACAGCAGAAGACAGCAAAGTTTCTCACGGAACAAAACCACCAAGCAAAGACAAAAAAACAGTTGCAGAAATGCAATACGAGCTAATTAGCAAAAATCCGTATAAATATACCTCAGATGATGTTCTTTTTCAGGTATTTGCTGATCGGAATGATTTAACAAAAAGCGAATACGAAAAAGCCAGAGAAGATTTTTTTTCTAAAGGACAAGCTTGTTTTCGCGCCTCACCCCTCCCAAAAACATATGGTTTTGGAATTCATAATGACCATAATGGAAAAATAGCCATTTTTGGCATGGAAACAGATGAATACCTAAAGTTTTTAAAAGATCCCAAAATCAAAAAAGTAAAAGCTATGAAATCTGCTCGATGATTTTCCTGCTCGCGCTAGCGGCAGGCAATTGGATTCTGAAAAGTAGACTTGCAAAAAATCATGTAACTTTTTTTATATTTACAGAAAACAAAAAAAATGATGACACTAATTGCGATTTTCTTTCCCTTTGCTTCTTTCTTTTTGAGAGGAAAAATATTAACTTCGATTATTTGTCTAATCTTGCAAATAACTTTAATTGGCTGGATTCCTGCAGCAATTTGGGCTGTTATTTCTTTACAGAATTCAAGAGCTGATCAGCGTAATAAGAAACTAATAAGAGCAATAAAAACCAAATCTTAAAAGAATAAAGATCAACAAAATCACGCCACAACACATTCCATATTTTTTTCTTCCTCGCTGACGAATTGCTGCAAAGAAAATTTGCAGAAAACAAATCAAAATCAGCATCTTAATAAATAATTTATAACCTCATTTTGTGAAAAAAGTATATTTTTTTCTATTACTTGGCTCCCTTTCTCTTAAAGGTTTTTCTCAGGAATCGAATTGCGAAAAATTTAAAACTGGAAAATTTCTTTATACAGCCGAAGGACTTCCGGATATAATTGTAACCCGAACTAAAACAACCCAAACCGAAACAATAAAAGAATCAAAAGACGAAATTGAAGGCTCAATTATTTGGAAATCCAATTGCAATTATGAATTCACTTTTACAAAATGTCCGAGACCCGAATTTTTAGGAAAAACCATATCTGTCGAATTATTTGATATAAATGGAAATAAAGCCAAAGGAAGAACTTTGTTTGAAGGAATTAGCCTTAATTTCAATTTAGAAAAACTGGATTAATCTCAATCCAAAATGAAAAAAACTATACCACAACAAAAGTGGAATTATCACGACAAAACTTAAAAAAACAAGTTATTAAAACTAATAATATGCTGTTTCGCTAGTGTAATTATGAACTTCTTATTTGACTCTGAAAATTTTGATAAAAGTGATATTGTATTTTCAACTATTTATGGAATTGCAATATGGGGGCTTTTAATAGCTCAAAAAAAATCTAAAAACCCTATAATTCCAATATAAAATGACTGAACCCAAAAAGAAAAACTGGCTCAAAATAATTGTCGAGAATTTGCTTAGTTTTATTTTAGACTTGAGATAACCCTTTCCTTCTAATTGTAATCAAACAGTAACACATTCCATATTTTTTTCTTCCATTATCTGCATATCGATTATTTTTTGAGCGACAGTTCCTCTTTCAAATAAGCGAATAAATTTGAAAACGGCACTAACAAAATATCCGGGGTTTGAAACTAATCTGGCGATTTCTGTTATTCTTTCGTCTCTTAGTTTTGTACAGGCTTCTCTTTCGTTTTCTGGAACCGCCACAAATTCATTGGCAAATTTCCACGCACCATTTCTTGCCTCTTCCATACTGAAATCAATAAAGAAATTATCTATTTTGCCCGTATATTTTAATATCCACGTAAGTGTTGGCCAAATTTTAATTAAACATTTTTCGACACCTGCTACCAAACTGCTAAGAATAGCGTTTATTTGGTCAAAATCATGTTTTAAATCTGCGATATCTTCTACCGTACTAATTTGAGCCGAGGCAATTCCTAAATCAAGGTTTACGTGAGCATTGATTCCGAGTAGTAAATGCTGTAAAACTATTGGCCAAAACTTTTCGGCTTGTTCAAAAGCAAATCCCCAGCATTCAGATGGTTTTTCTTTGGCCTGATATTGATAATAAGCTTTTAAATATCTATTGGCAAAAATAACATCCAGCTTTTCCATTCGTTCGCCATTTTGAAAAGAACCAGCCTGAATACCTTGTTTGACTCTTATAGTAACTTCACGATACAAAATAGCAAATAAACCTATATTGCTTTGATCAATCTTTGATTTTTCTATTATTTCATCCAAAAACTGAATTACTTCATCAATAGTATTTGCTTGTTTCATAATCGTTTATAGTTGGTTATAGTTAATTTTAAGAAGAACGAATATAAGTATTTTAATCTTTTAATATGCGTTTTTTGAAGCAATTATCTTGTTATTTTTTTTCGTTTTGATATAAAAAAATATCCCAAAAGAAAACTCTTTTGGGATGTTACTAACTTAAATCGAAAACAGCTGCGTATTAGGCCTCTACTTCTACTTTTAAAATTTCTAATTTTAAATTGCCTTTTTTAGCTGGCCATTCTACAAGATCTCCAACCTTGTAACCAACCATTGCAATACCTTCATCAGAAAGAACCGAAATTTTGTTTTTACTCACTTTTACTTTTTCGGGACCAACAAGAAGAATTGTTTTTTCTTCATTATTAATGTGGTCTTTATAGGTTACTTTTCGGTTTACCGAAACAATATTTTCAGGCAGATTTTTTCTCAATACCTGTGAGGCATTTTTTAACTCGCTCAATAACAATTCTTCCTCTTGAGGCGTTACTTTTTTTCTTCTTACATGATCTTTAATTAAATCGTATGTTCCTGTTGTTAATATAATATTTTGTAACATGACTTTCTTGTTTGCTTCACTTTCATAAAGTATGATATACAACTCTTCACTGAATATCTTGCAGCTCCATCTAATTCAGTGATATCATATCCTGAATGAAAATTGAAGATTAAATAAACGAACTATATAAATAAAGGGTTTCCCTGCCTAGAGTTGCGACAGGGCACAATTGATAAACTCTTTTGAGTTTTTTAAGAAAGTATCATCATGCAGATATAATAAGGTGTACATCAAGCACATCAAACCGTTATTTACCAAATAAAAATTTGCAGTTACCATTATTATAACAATTATAATTTCGATGCAATATACAGTTCTTTTCTTACAAAAACAACTTTACGGTTTCTCCGTAATATAATCGATTTTAAAGCAGTTAATTTTGAGATAGAGGTTTATTATAAGTTTTAGATTGTTACTATATTATTTCAAAAAACCTATGAAATATATTTAACTATCAGATTCATCTTTTGATTGTTTAGCAGCTAAATTTTATAATAAATGCTTCAAAAAATTTCCTAAACAAATTAATTTGAAAATTATGAAAAAAATGAAAAACCAATTATTTGGTAAATCGATGCTGTTTGCTTTTGCAATTTCAGCCCTGTTTTTATTTCAAAATTGTTCTGAAGAAAACCCAGATTCAAACAGTATTGAAAACGGAGTAAAAAAAGAAGCGTTATCAAAAGACAGTAAAACATCAAAAACCACAACTGCTACCGTGGTGACATCGCTAGTAACTGCTACAGGACCAGATTATCTTCAATCTGGAACAAATTTATTTACATGGACTTACACTGGCAGTATCCCAAATCCTGATTTAGACAGCATTATTTGGTGGTATTCAAAAGTAAACAATAACGGCGAAGCTCCTTATGCTATTGGCTGGGGTGCAACTGGTTATTTTATGTCTGTTCCAGACACTTACTATTCTGACACTGGAAACCAAACTTCTAATTTTAAAATATATCTTACCATACGAGATACTAGTGGAAACCTTTATCAAAGTTATAATGTTTATAGTATCATGAAAAAAGGTAAATATAAATTAGAAAATTCGCTATAATAATATAAAGCGCAAATGTCTCTGACTTTGCGCTTTTTTATTTCTTCCTCTTGATTACCTTATAAATAGAATATAAGAACTTACAAGAAATATCTTATATTTGTTGTAATTAAATCTATCTACAATGAATAAGCTGATCTACCTAAGTTTTATTGGAGCGATTTTATTTCTTAGTTCCTGTTCTTCTTCAATGTCTCCAATCCAAGTGAATAATACACTTCCCACTTTCACAAAATCAAAGTACATTTCCCAATCAGAAATAGAAACAAGCAATTGTAAATACCTAACTAAAAATAGAAGTTATACTGCTCCAATTGGATTGTTTGCAAAAGATGATTTAAGAAATGGAGCAAGAGGAATAGATGAATGGGTAACTTTAGATGGAGGAAATGCTTATATCTTAAGAAATTATAGATGGGTTAATGTTGGTGATGAAGCAACACAGCTTCATTTAGAATTTGATACTCTGTTGTGTGAATAAAATAAAAAACCAAACCATGGAAAACTTCGACTGGACATCCTTCACAAAAAAAATAGCAATTAAGGCTAAACTCAGCGACATTTATAATGCATGGACAATTGCGGATGAATTAGAAAAATGGTTTCTCGAAAAAGTTTCTTTTTTTGATAAAAATCAAGAACCAATTAGCAAAGATAAAAATGCTGCAGAAGGCACAACTTATGATTGGCTTTGGTATTTGTATAAAGATTCCATGAAAGGGAAATTTATTTCTGCCAATGGAAAAGACGAATTGCAATTTACTTTTGAAGGAAATTGTCTGGTAGATATAAAACTAACCGAAACAGATGGTTATACGGTAGTTGAACTTCGTCAGCACAATATCGCTGCAGATGATTATTCTAAACAATATATCAGGCTTGGCTGTTCAAACGGCTGGGGTTTTTACTTGGTTAATCTTAAATCAGTCTATGAAGGCGGTTTAGATTTACGCAACAAAGATGAGAATTTGAATCCTATGATTAATAATTAGGAATAACGATTCTATAACAAATCGTTATTCTTAATTTCTATTTCATTTTCATCCTTTTATAAAACACCTTTTTACTTTGGTGCATAACGATTGTGATCATACGATTTCCTCTCTGAGATATATTGTATAATAAGATTCTTTTTTTGATCGTCGGTCAAATTCTGAGTATAATTTTTGGCCACAACAATCTCAAGTCTGTTTAATTCATCCGTTGATAAATTATCAAAATAAGAAAGTACTTGTTCCTTATTTTCGAGTTCGTTAATATCAACATAAGAAACTACTTCCGGTCCCGTAACAATTGCCTCTTTTTTCTTGGAAACATTTATTTTTTCTACTTTTTCATATTCCTTCTGAGATGAAACTTTAGCTTTAGTAAGGTTCACATTTTCATTTATTTCAACTTTTAACGTCGAAGATAATTCAGCATAGTTCATTTGATAAGTCTCCTTCAAAATATAGCCTAAAACGGCAGCCACAATTGCTTTTGGTAAAAATATAATGATATCGCTGTCAATGACAGAAACTGCCTGCAACGCAGAACCAACTCCAAGTATTATAAGCGAAAAACCTAAAATCATGAAAAGATCTTTCAGAATAACATCAATTTTTCTGATACGGTTTCCTAATAAAATAGTAACCACTATCATTACAATATTAGAGAGAATCAGCAATATTGCACTCGAAATAGAGGTCGAAGCAAAAGAAGCTAATGAATTAAAACCTTGTTCTTCTTGTGCGAAATATATTGGTATTGAACTGAATAAAACTGAACCTAAAGAATAAATTGGTATTGCCAGGAAAACTAAAGATATAATTATTAATGAATCGGCCTTGCCATACTTAAGCACTCTATTTAAAAAAAGTTTAAAAACCAGTAGTATTCCAAACCAAACCGCAGCACTAAAAACTGCAAAACCATTTGCTAAAAAACCATGAAACCAGGTTTTGTCTACATAAAAAAATTGTTTGTAAATGGCAAAGACAATAATTAAGGCAGCGTAGATGTAGGCAATTAATGCGGTAGTATTATAAATTTTTGGTAAACTGGTTTCTTGGGTAGAGTTACTCATAAAGCTGGCAGGTTTCTGAAGTGGTTATTTGGGAGTTAAATTTTATTTTGATCAAAAATATATAAATTTAATTAGAAATCATTAGAAGATTTTTTTCGGCTCAAACAAGCATCAAATTCGTAAATATAATCTGAATCTATTTTAGAGGAATATGATTTTTAATCGTATTTTCGTTTAACTAAAATATAGCATTTAATGTACTCCCAAATAAAAATGAAAACTTATTTTGTTGACTCATTCACCAATGAAAAATTTAAAGGAAACCCTGCTGCGGTTTGCCTTCCCGATACAGAATTAGATACAGAAAGTATGCAAAATATTGCCACCGAAATTGGTTTTTCGGAGACTGCCTTTATAAAACAAATAAAAGACAATACATATAGCATTAGATTTTTTAGTCCGAAAACAGAAATTCCGTTATGCGGACATGCAACATTGGCTTCTTCTAAAATTCTTTTCAGCACCACTGCATTAAACAGCATAAAATTTATCAACTGCGATAATGTTGAATTGAATATTGAAAAAGAAGCGAATAAAATCAAAATGCAATTTCCTGTTTATGATACCGAAGAAACAGAACTTCCTCAAAAACTGCTAGATGCTCTTGGAATTTCTGAAACTGTAGAAAAAAGGTACAGTCCAAACAACAAAATAATTTTAGTAGAAATTGAAAGTGCTCAGGAACTGGCAAATTTAAAACCAGATTTTACAGCTTTGATAAATTCACATACCGAAATTAACGGCGTTCTCGTAACTGCTGTTTCAGACAACGAAAATTTTGATTTTCATTACCGATATTTCTGGCCTTGGGCAGGAACAAATGAAGATCCTGTAACGGGCGGAATTCAAACCTTTTTGACAAAATATTGGGCCATAAAACTCAATAAAACAAAATTGAACGCTTACCAATCTTCTTTAAGAACCGGAACTATGAGTACAGAACTTTCAAAAGATAAAGTTTATATTCTTGGAGAAGCGGTGATTGTTTTAGAAGGTGAATTTATTTTATAAATCTTGAAAAAATCTATGAAAGCATTAATTACTACTTTATTTCTAATTTGCAGTATTACTTTATCTGCTCAATCAAATCAATTTGCGGGCGATTATTCCCGTTCACTTGGCGAAGAAGGAAAACATATAATTGAGTACAAATTGACCTTAAATCAAGATGGAACATTTGTATTTCATTCGTATTCTAAAATTCAAGGCGGAACTCCGCCAGAAGCAAATAAATATGGAAAAGGAAAATGGAGCGCAAAAGACAATCTTATTACTTTTTCAACAAACAAAAAAGAAGATTTTGACGAAAAAAACACTTTAGATTTTAATAATTCTATAGCCAGATTTATAACTAAAAATCCGAGAGATAAAAGTGATAAAGTAGTGAAGACTAAACTTCAATTTTTAGAATCAGAAATTTTCTGGATGCAAAGAATTGATGTTTTTAGAATATAAACGATGAAAAAAGGCTTCAAATTTGGAATTATAATATTATTAATAGGTTTTATAACCAGCTGCAAGAAAGAAAATCCAGACTTCAAATTTTATTCTTGTGAATTTGATCAATCTCAATATAACGATCCAATGTATTACAGCAAATGGATTGATAATAAAGAAGATGCTCTTAAAACGAAACTCACTTTTGTAGATTCAAATCTAAACGAAAGAAACTTAGATAGTCTATATAAAGAAATTGCAGAACATTTATTTATAATTGGAGGTGGTGGCATGTACGTTCCCGTAGAAAATTGTTCAGCAGAAATTAAAAACGATACCATTCAAATAAATTTTAAAGGAAATTATATGCATGAACCTGTTGGTGAAGCTGCTTCGTCTTTTGTTTGCTTAGAAATCAACAGAAAAAAATATCCTAATTATAAAAATATGAAAGTAATTTATATAGATACCAATTTGTAAAATGAAAATTATATTAGAAAGAAATTTAGATTTCAGACAATTTCAAAATCTGATTATCCTGACGTTTATAACTGGAATGATATTTCTTGGAATGATTAATTCCGTAAGTTTCAAATCTTATTATATTATTGAAACTATTTTGTTTCTATTATGTCTTATATTCATTTTAATTTTATGCACTAAAAAAGGGTTTTCAGTAGAAAACCAAAGACTATATAAAGTTATTTTTTTATTTGGATTAACATTAAGAAAAAACTTTATCGAAACATCAAATTTTCAACAGTTTTTCATAATAAAAGGTAAACTTTCTACTAATTATTCCTATTCAAACGACATTAAAGAATTACATAAATGGGAACCTGATTTAAATTATTCTGAGAATTGTTTTACTATATTCATTACTGATGAAAGTAATGCTAATAAAAAAAGGATTTTGATCTTAACTAAGCCAGAAAAACTAAAATTAACCATTGATTTTATCGTTAAAAATACACATATTACTTTGTACTAAAAGAAAACATCATGAAAACGATTATAATAATTTAGCAGTAGACTAAATGAGATTACTTCATTCCAATGACAAAACTTTGTGCTTCGCGAGAACCAACGCACCAAAACAAAAAACTTAGGATCTTAGTATCTTAAAAACCTTAGTAACTCTTTTTGTTGGTTTTATACCTAAATATGACGGACTTACGACATTTTTTTTGTAGTTACTTTCTTAATTATCTACTTTCAGGTATTCAAAAAGAAATAATTACCAAAAATTAACTAAAGCTCCATATTATGAAAACTACAAAAATGGTATTACTTTTTATCATAATAATCTCATTTGGTGCCTGTAAAAAGGACTCAAAGGGAGAAAAAGATAATTATACAACTGTAAAAGAAAGTGCTGCAGCTTCTGAGTGTTTAGCTCCTGCTAATTGGTTTACGATCGTAAACAACACTCGCCAAACACCTCCACCAAATGAAGGACCAACAAGCGTATTTGCTAACAATGCAACAGTAACAAACTGCGACTTTCATCAATGGTCATGGCAAAAATTTCTTTGGCTGACTAATGAGGTCAACGGACAACCTTTCTTTATGACTAACCTGATTCAGGTGAATGCCGCTGGTCAGAGATTAAACCCAAGCAGCGGGATTGTTTTAACAGATACTGCTCAGGCAAGTGGTAGTACTGATATTTTAAAAACGCCAAATTATCCATCGGGTGTTCCTAAATCGACTACGGTCTATTATTCTATATTTATGGATAAACTTATGTATGGAACTATGCTAAAATATGGTCCAATAGCAAAAAATGACCCTACTAAATTAAAAGATATAGCTTTTCCTGTAGGTTCATTAGAACTTAAAACTTCCTGGATTGATGCAAGCGTTCTTAAAGATCCTTCTTCTTATTTTGTTACTCAAGGAGTAATAAATGGAGTAAAAACAAAAGTAGCACTTTTGGGGATGCACGTAGTGGGAATTGTAGAAAATCATCCTGAATTTGTGTGGGCTACTTTTGAACATGAAAATCTTGCACCTGCTTACGATTGGTCAAAAGCTACACCAACAACAGATGCGCCGGTGACCAGTACAGTTGATTATCCATTTTTTAATAAAGCTAGTACTGCAACGGTTACCAATATAACCTCAGGAAACGGAATTTATACCGATGTTTTTTCTGTTTACAAATATGGTGTTCCAGTTGAAAAAGCAATGAAAGGCACTCATAATGTTCAGCTTTTTATGCAAACCAGCCAAAATGGTTCACAAAACTTAAATAATATTCGTACTATTAATCAAAGCGTTAAAACACAGCTAAAAGGTATTTGGAACAATTATTTTTATAATGGTTCATTATGGATAAATACCGCAGGATACAATAGTACTCCGGCACAAGCGGCTTTATTAGATTCTTTGAGTTATGATCTTTCAAATTCTGCTCCTGGAAAATTAACCAGAGGTTCGGTTTCAGCCTATAATATTACTATGGAAACTTATGTTCAGGTAGGTTTTAGCCCTACATCAATACACGGAAATTCGGTATCTAATCTTGTTAATTGTTTCTCTTGTCACAATACATATTATAAGTCAAATGTTTCTCCTCTTTTTATAAGTCATGTATTTACAGGATATGTAGGAGATCTACAAGGTTTAAACAGAAAACAAATCAAAGACGAACATGTTAAAGACATTGTTAAACAATTCAATCTGCGTCTAAAATTAAGAACCAAAAAATAAGCTGATTTACTTTTAAATCTAATCAATATAAAAACCACAAGCTTCTGTTTGTGGTTTTTATGCTTTATTGATGAATCATAAGATTAAAAATTCTATTCGATTTTTTAAATTATAGTGTGCAGATTTTGCTCAAATCTCTTTTAAATCTGCTTGAAACAAAAAAACCTTTGCGGCTTTGCAACTTTGTAACTTTGCCTCTTTAAATTTCAATACCACTTTTTAAATTCCTAATTTCGCTTTCGAATAAGAAAGAGAGAAATGAAGGTATGTATTGCTGAGAAACCAAGTGTAGCACGTGAAATTGCATCCGTTTTGGGCGCCAATACCAAACATGACGGGTATTACGAAGGCAACGGTTATGCCGTAACCTACACTTTTGGGCATTTATGTACTTTAAAAGAACCTAACGATTACAAACCTCACTGGAAAAGCTGGGATTTAAATAACTTACCAATGCTTCCCGAAAAATTTGAAACCAAAGTTGTTCAGAATTCGGGAATTCAAAAGCAGTTTAAAATCATCAAAAGTCTTTTCGACAAAGCCGAATTAGTCATAAACTGCGGGGATGCCGGACAGGAAGGAGAATTAATCCAGCGCTGGGTTATGAACGAAGCGCATTACAAAGGCGAAATAAAACGCTTGTGGATTTCATCCTTAACAACCGAAGCCATAAAAGAAGGTTTTGACAACTTAAAACCATCTGAAAACTACGATAATTTATTCTACGCCGGATTTTCAAGAGCGATTGGCGACTGGCTTCTGGGAATGAATGCTACACGTTTGTATACCGTAAAACATGGCGGTTACAAACAAGTTTTGTCTATTGGACGTGTGCAAACGCCAACTTTGGCAATGGTTGTAGACCGATTTAAAGAAATCGAAAACTTTAAACCTCAGCCGTATTGGGAATTGCAGACTTTATACAGAGAAACTCTTTTTAGTTATGAAGAAGGACGTTTTCTGAAAAAAGAAGATGGAGAAATTCTGGCTGAAAAAGTTAAAGAAAGTGATTTCGAAATTGTTTCTGTTGACAAAAAAAACGGAAATGAATATGCCCCTAAACTGTTTGACTTAACAGGTTTACAGGTATATTGCAATCAAAAATTTGGATTTTCGGCAGAAGAAACACTTAAAATTGCACAGACTTTATACGAGCAAAAAGCCATTACATATCCCAGAGTTGATACAACTTTCTTACCAGGAGATATTTATCCAAAAGTGCCGGGAATTCTACAAAAACTGACGCATTATGCGCATTTAACAGAGCCGCTTTTAGGCAAGAAAATAAAAAAATCACCAAAGGTTTTCAATGATAAAAAAGTAACCGATCACCATGCGATTATTCCAACAGGAATTGAGATTAATCTGCCGTACAATCAGCAGCAGGTTTATGATATTATTGTAAAACGTTTTATTGCCGTTTTTTATGATGATTGTCTCGTTGCAAATACAACAGTTATTGGAAAAGCGGCCGATGTAACTTTTAAAGCGACAGGAAAAGAAATTCTAAAAAAAGGTTTCCGTGTTGTTTTTGAAGATCCAAATGCAAAAGAAAAAGAACCCGATTTACTGCCGAGTTTTGTTGTGGGCGAAAAAGGTCCGCATGAACCTTCTTTCCTTCAAAAAGAAACCAAACCGCCCAATCATTTTACCGAAGCAACTTTACTGCGCGCCATGGAAACCGCAGGAAAACAAGTTGACGACGAAGATTTACGCGAACTGATGAAAGAAAACGGAATTGGGCGTCCGTCAACTCGTGCGAATATTATTGAAACGCTTTTTAAACGTCAGTATATTGTTCGAAATAAAAAACAGGTTTTGCCAACAACAACCGGAATTCAATTGATTGATACGATTCAAAATGAATTGATAAAATCGGCTGAACTTACAGGTTCTTGGGAAAAACAGTTAAAAGATATTGAAAAAGGAACTTTTACCGCTGCTGCTTTTATTAGAAATATGAAACGCATGGTTGAAGCTTTGGTTACAGAAGTTCGAAGCGAAACGAGACACGCTAATATTTCGCATGCTGCAACGATTCAAAAACCCACTGTAAAACCAGAGAAAAAGAAAGCTGACGGAATTTCGGCAGAAACTTGTCCGAAATGCCAGAAAGGGAATCTTATAAAAGGGAAATCGGCTTTTGGATGCAGTGAATATAAATCGGGTTGTGATTTTGTACTTCCTTATGTTTTTTTAGATAAAAAAATTACAGAAAGTCAGTATTTGCGATTGGTTCAAAAAGGTTCAACCGTAAACATAAAAGGTTTCAAAACCGAGTCAGGTACTGTTGAAGGTTTAATTCGTTTTGAAGAAAATTACAAACTTAAATTAGAACCGAAGAAAACCGAAGAAAAAAAGGCAAAGCAAGAAACATCCGATTCTTTAATGTGTCCGAAATGCAAAAAAGGAACCATCTTAAAAGGAAAAACGGCTTACGGCTGTGCTGAATATAAATCAGGCTGTGATTTTAAAGTCACTTTTGATGAAGTTCGCGCTAAACTAAAAGATCAAAAACCAACGAAAGAATTGGTGTATTCGATTTTAGAGGAAAGCGTTTAGTTTTTTTAGCCACAGATTAAAAGGATTAAAATGATTTTTTTTCTTTTTCGCCACGAATTACACGAATTTTCACGAATTTATTTTCACGCAGATTTGAAAAGATTTAAGCTGATACTCGCAGATTTATATAATTCTGAATCAAAATTAAATCTGCCTAAATCTGCAGAATCTGCGTGAGACAAAATCATTTTAATCCTTTAAATCTGTGGCAAAACATTTCCAGTTTTTCAAAAATAAATTCGTGAAAATTCGTGTAATTTGTGGCAACAATTTTTTTCATACTTTAGTGCTTCCATTTAAGATCAAAAACTCATAAATATGTTTCAGAAAATTACTCTTTTAGCGCTTGTATTAGCTGTTATTTCTTGCCAGAAAAAGGAATCTGTTGAAAAAGATAAAATCAAAATCGCGGACTGGCTTATTGGAAACTGGGAAAATACTTCACCAGACGGTGTTTTAACTGAAAACTGGGAAAAACTAAACGACAGTACTTTCAATGCTTATTCTTATTATATAAAAGGAAAAGATACTTTGCATTTTGAAACTATTGTTTTGGCTCAAAAAGGCGAAACCCTAACCTATTTCGCAACCGTAAAAGGACAAAACGAAGATAAAGCCGTAGCTTTTCCATCAACTGCAGAATCAGACAAACAATTGGTTTTTGAAAACACAAAACACGATTATCCTCAAAAAATAACGTATACAAAAGGTGCAAATAATACTTTAACTGCTGAGATTTCCGGGAAATTAAATGGGAAAGTCAGTTCAGAGAAGTTTGTTATGACGAAGAAATAATAATGAAATTAAGGTTACTTTTAATAAGCGTAATACTTTCATTTTTATCTTGTGGACAAACTAAAATGAAAACATCAACTGATGCTATGCCTAAATTTGAAAATTTCAAAAACAAAGAAAAATTTCTACCAGACAATACCATTTTTTATCCAGGAATTGGTGATGAAAAATTAAAACCAATTTTGACAGAAAAAATTAATTCAGCGGCAGATGATTTCAAAAAGGTTGCAGAATCAAACAATCCTACAGATGAAGATTATCAAAATGCAATAAAAACTGGACTTAATCGATTTTCAGAAATTTATCTCAAATTGGATACTGAAAATCGTGAAAGGATTTGTACTTATTTTGAAGAATTAATGGATATTGTAGGTCTGGAAAGTTCAGATGGACAATTGAATGATTTTATGTATGATTTTGATCCAAATCAAAACTAAGAATAATCTTTAAGGTTTAATTTTTCTACTTCAATTCCAAAGGAATTGAAATCCCTTGCTGCAATATAATTCATTCCTCCTAAATTTTCACAATATCAAAAGAACCGGAGGTTCGATAAATTTTGTAGAGCTGGACTTCAGTCCAGTTTACAAATCAACCAGCAAAAAAACTACTCATTTTCCCCTATCTTATTCACCATAAAAATCATCAGAATACCTAAAAGCGCCATTATTAAAAACGCCCATTTCATACTTAGATATTCAGAGATAAAACCAACCATTGGCGGAACTAATAAAAACCCAAGATAACCAATAGTAGATATAGAAGTTAAGGCAGAACCGCTGCTGAGTTTCGAAGATCTTCCGGCAATGCTAAACACTAACGGAACCACACAGGACACCCCAAACCCTATTAAAACATAACCAAAAATAGTTGGATAAGCATACGGCAAAATAAAACAAAGAGCAAAACCCACAGTGATTAAAATACCGCTGTAAAGCAGAATTTTTTTAGTTCCAAATTTCATTACACCATAATCGCCAAATATACGTCCTAAAGTTACCGCTGTAGCAAAAAATACAAACGCTGCGCTGGTTAATTTTGGTGAAGCTTTTAGTATATTTTCGAAATAAATTCCGCTCCAGTCATACATCGTATTTTCGCAAGCCATCGAAACAAAACAAATCAGGGCAAACTTGACAAGATTTTTTTCCGGCATCGAAAAGAACTTCTTTTTAACCGGTACAGGTTCGTTATGAATACTCAACGGATAAAAACAAGCCGTAAGCGCCAGCATAAAAACACTTACTCCTAATAAATGATGTGATGGTGCAATATGCTGCGTAACCATCACATAACCCAAACCAGCCCCTGAAAAAACAGCAATACTCCAAACCGCATGAAAACGGGTTATAATCGATTTTGGATATAATTTCTGCACTTCAAGAGATTGCGCATTAATCGATAAATTGAAAATATTACGCGAAGCACCAAAAATTAAAAGTATAATTACCAGCTGCCATACAAAAGCAGCTAAACCCGGTAAAGACAGCACAATATTGAACATAATCGCTCCTAAAAGCATAATATAACGGCTGCTGTATTTATTTAATAACTTCCCTGTAAACGGCATTGTAAGCATTAATCCAATTGGAAATGCAAATAAAACAGCTCCAAACTCAGCTTCGCTTAAATGCAATTGCGCCTGTATATGCGGAATCCTCGATACCCAGGAAGAATAGCCAAATCCGGAAAGGAAAAAAAACACAGTATTTGCTATACGAAATCCTCGAGGTGTATTTTGTATTTTTTTGAAGAAAGGTAAAATCATGAAGTCTGTTTTTCAGATTGCAAAAATAAAGCTTTTAAAGGGAATTACTGTCCTTTTTACATTTAATAAAAACCTGTAAATTTCACTTTTATTCCCTCCAATTACTCTTATTCCATGCTCCTATATTTTTCTAAAAATAGATTTCTATCATTAAATTTTAAAAATATTTTCTTTAAAAGTCCCGTATTTGTTGGTAAAGAGATTAAAATTTTTAAATTTGTATTGTTTTTATTTATTCTAAATAACAAACGTATCCAAAAAAAGAAATCCCATGAATTATTCAAATTTCAGCTTTAAACAGATCCTTACCAAAATCTGTTTGCTGCTATTCTTCAGCTGTAATGTATTTGCACAGCAAAACTTAGGTAAAATTAAAGGAGTAATTACTACATCTGACGGAGAACTTGCCGTTGGGGTTAATATCATCCTTAAAAATTCAAAATACGGCACAATTACTAATGAAGATGGTGCTTTTGAATTTAACCGCGTAAAACCTAATACTTACACGCTGCAAGTTTCATTAACTGGATATGAAACATTAGAAAAACAAATAAATGTAACTGCAAATGAAACAACTTCTCTTAATTTAAAATTGACCGTTTCTAACAAACAATTAAAGGAAGTTATCATTACCACTAACAGAGGAAAAGCATTTCCTAAGCAAAGTACATACGTTTCGAAGCTTCCACTTAAAAACATTGAAAATCCACAGGTTTACAACATAGTTTCATCTGAATTGATGAAAGAACAAGCGATTACGAATTATGAAGACGCCTTGAAAAATGTTCCCGGAATTCAGAAATTATGGGAATCTACAGGACGCGGCGGCGATGGAGGTTCTTATTATTCGCTTCGCGGTTTTGAAGTTCAGGCGAATATCGTAAACGGACTGCCGGGTTTAACTAGCGGAACATTAGATCCTGCCAATATCGAACGTATTGAAGTTATTAAAGGGCCATCTGGAACTTTATTTGGCAGCAGTTTGGTTAGTTACGGCGGACTGATTAATACGGTTACCAAAAAACCTTACGAAGGTTTTGGAGGTGAAGTTTCTTATCTTGTTGGAAGCTTTGGTTTAAACAGAGCTACAGCAGATATCAATACACCGCTGGATGATAATAAAAACATTTTATTTAGAGTTAATTCTTCTTTTCAAACAGAAAACAGTTTTCAGGATGCCGGTTTTCGAACTTCTTATTTTATAGCTCCAACTTTGTCTTATAAAGTAAATGAAAGACTCTCTTTTTTACTGAATACAGAATTTATGCAGGAAGAAAAAACAACGCCGTCAATGTTGTTTTTAGGAAGAGATGCACCTTTGCAATATGCTAATTTGGCGGAGTTAAATTACAATACCAATTTGTCATTTTACAATGATGATTTATCGATAAAAAATCCTCGATTCAATTTGCAGGCGCATATGAATTATAAGATTTCATCTAAATGGAGTTCACAAACTGTATTTTCAAGAGGAACTTCTAAATCAAACGGCTATTACTCTTATATCTATGATAATGAAGACGGTAACAAAGATTTTGGATTTTGGATTACCAAAGAAAAATCGCAGACTGCAACGACAGATATTCAGCAGAATTTTACAGGCGATTTTAAAATTGGCCCTATGAGAAACCGTATTGTTATTGGTTTTGATTACTTTAAAAGAGACGTAACTTTTGGAGGTACGGGTTATGCAAAACTTTATAATCTTACGGCACAAGGAGAAGTGAGACAATTTGATGATCTTAATCCAAATTATCTAACTGTAGAATCTGTAGATAAAGCTCTTGCTGCAGAAGCAGGACCGGATTATCATTCTAAAGATGCAACTTACAGCGCTTACGTATCAGATGTATTAAACATCACTCCTACTTTATTAGCAATGGCAAGTTTAAGAGTTGATTATTTTGATACTGAAGGAGAGGTAAAAACAAACGATGACAATTATAACCAAACGGCTTTGTCACCAAAATTTGGACTTGTTTATCAGCCTATTAAAGACCATCTATCTGTATTTGCCAATTACATGAACGGATTTAGAAATATAGCTCCGTCGGCGATATATGATAATGATGGAAATTTTATCAGATCTCAAACTTTTGAACCTGAACATGCTAATCAGTTAGAAACCGGAATAAAAACTGATTTATTTTCAGATAAATTAACGGCAACTGCAAGTTTTTATATTATTAACGTTGCTAATTTAGTGACAAGCAACCCAATGTACAGCGCACAAGGCGGTGAAGCAAGAAGCAAAGGTTTTGAATTTGATTTGAATGCTGCCCCTGTAAAAGGTTTAAGTATTATTGCCGGATATAGTTACAATGATAGTAAAATTACAAAAGGAGATCAAGGAAATGTTTGGTTGGATCAAGGGCAAAGACCTTTTTGGGCAGGACCAAAAAACTTAGTAAATCTTTGGGCAACTTATAAATTTGACGAAGGTTTATTAGAAAATTTCGGTATTGGTTTTGGAGGAAATTATGCTAGCGATAATGCTATTTTAGATAGTTCTGTAACTGGAAAATTCATTTTACCAGCATATACGATTATAAACGGATCTGTTTTTTACAATTCAAATAAATTCCGCATAAGCTTCAATGTAAATAATATTGCAAACAAAGATTACTTCAATGGAGGCTGGTCGACAGTAAATCCTCAAAAACCTAGAAATGTTGTAGCGAGTTTTGCTTATAAATTCTAAAAAATTGACAGATTGAGCTAAATCGAATGCATTGTCAGGCTGAGCGAAGTCGAAGCCCTCCGCACAGTAAAGCCCTTCGACTTCGCTCAGGGTGACAGCTCAATTTCATTCTAATTAAATATCAAAAAAGGGATTAATTTTTATTAGTCCCTTTTTCATTACTCTAAAAACTTTGTAACATTATTTTAAAAATATTATTAATAATTGATCTAAATAAACATTGTGCAACGAATATTAAACAGTACATTTGTTACACAAAATAATAACCTATAAATCAAAAATTCTGAGTGTTTATCAGGATTTTTTCAATATTAATTTTAAATCTTATTATCATGAAATCAAAAACTTTTAAATTAATAACATTTGCATTTTTAATGCTTTTTGCAGCACCTCAACTTTTTGCTCACGCACTTTGGATCGAAACAAAAGCAACCGGAACAAAAGGAAAAGCACAGGAAATTTCAATTTATTTTGGAGAATTTTCAGAAAATGATATTACAAAAGCAGACAAATGGTTCTCTGATTTAAAAGATTTTACTTTAGTATTGGTTTCTCCATCAAAAAAAGAAACAAAACTTACTTCAAAAGCCTTAGATAATAAATATCAGGCATTTTTTACTCCAGATGAAGACGGAGTTTATACCATCGTAATGCAGCATACAGTAAAAGATGTTTACGGTACAATGAAACTAGATTATAACTCAAGCGCAACTGTTGTAGTTGGAAATAAAAATGCAGGAAACAGTATTGCATCTAACACGAATAAAATTGCTGTTTTCTCAGAAAATGCAGATGCTGCCAAAAAAGATTCTAAGATTACAGGAGTTGCATCTTACGACGGAGCTATAGCTAAAGAAACTAAAATTAAAGTAATTGCTCCAAACGGATGGGAAAAAGAATTATGGACAAATGAAAAAGGTGAATTTTCTTTTACACCAATCTGGTCAGGAAATTACATGGTAGAATATGCTCATACTGATAAATCTTCTGGAGACCATAACGGCAAAAAATACGATGAAATCTGGAAAATGGCTACCTATTTAATTGCCGTTAAATAATTTTCAAACCTTTTTTAGATTTTAATTTTCGATTAAACCTTGCTCTTTTTGGGCAAGGTTTTTTTATAAAAAAATCCGCATAATAGCGGATTTTGATTCATTTTCAGAAGTTTTATATTTAATAAGAAATATTAAAAACTCCATCAGTAATTTCATGTTTCTTATCTGGCTGAGTGGGTTTAAAAGATGCTGTAAATGTTCCTATGATTGTTTTTCTGGCAGTATCATGACTTAAAATATCAATCGTTCCTTTTTCTAAAATAAACATATTCTTTTTCACTTTTTCATCATTATACTCTATCAAAATATCGTCTTCATTAGATACTGTACTATAATTATAATTACCTCCTCCTTTTATTGTTGACGGCATCTTTATTTTAATGTTTATAAAATCGCTGCTTTTAGCAACTACAGTAATATATCCAGAAATCAAACTTCCACTTATATTGGTAGGATTAAAATTAACTCCGTCTAATTTTGCTGCAAAACTGTTATTGCCTAAAACAGATGTATCATCTTTAAAAGTAATTTCATTAAAAGAACCGTTAGTAATTTTTTTAGTTCTTAATAATGCGTCCAAATCAAATCTTACTCCCGTGAACTGAAATGTACCTGATATTTTTTTTGATTTTGCATCAATAGCAGTTATCGTTACACTTGCTGTATCCTCGTAATCTGAAACTCCAAAATCATGATCGATAGTTTCTTTTGAACCGCTAATAAAAGAACTATACTCTGTAGAAATAGGACTGTACGTTATTGCAAAACCACCTTTTTCTCCACTTTTCCATGTATATGTTCCTAGTTTATTTGACGGCAAAATAATTTGAATACGATCTCCTTTTGTTGAACGCAATGCTGTAATTGAAACATAGTTATCTCCAACAAATGCTTGTACAGATGTAGAAACAAAAGTTTTATTATCAAAATCACACTGCAATGTTCCAGGTGCTGCAACATCTAGAATTTCATTCTGTTTTTCATTTTCAACAAATTCGTCACTATTACAGGAACTAAAAATAGATCCAACAGTTAGGATCGAAATAAATAAAACACAAATTTTTTTCATCATTATTTTTAAAATTAGCTCGCAATTTAAATCCAGAAGTAAACAAAAAATTGATCGTAAACGTCTAAATAACATCAGAATAAGACATATTAAACTGCACTAAAAATATTAGGAAAGAAATTCTAAATCAACTAAATAAATTATTTAAAGGTTTATTTAATTCTAAGGATTTATATAGCTATTAAAATTCAAACAAAACAAGTCTTAAGCCAATCTTAAGATAAAACTAACACAACTTTAAGCAAGATAATCACCTCATAATTTTTTGTTAAGGTATTTGAGGTTCTATATTTGCATTCGATAATTTTTATTGAATCTAAATAAATACCATGAAACATAATTTAATTACATTCTTAGCCTTACTATGCTTTGCTTCTTCTTATAGCCAAAACTATACAAGTACAGAAAACAGTACAGCAGCCGATACCGTAAAAAACAAAAAAGGAGAAATTCTTAATGAAGTATTAATTACGGCAAATAAACCTAAAAAACCAGTTGAAGCAGCACGTTCAGGTATTAAAGTAATGGACTTGCCACAAAGCGTTCAGGTTATTGGCAGCGAAGTAATCGAACAGCAACAGGCAATTAGATTAAGTGAAGTAGTAAAAAACCTTAATGGTGTTTATGTAGGATCTGCTCGTGGTGGTGCGCAGGAATCATTCTTTTCAAGAGGATATGATATGAGTGCTAACAATATGTTTAAAAATGGCTTTAGATATAATGCCGGTTCTATACCTGAAGTTTCTTCTTTAGAAAAAGTTGAATTTTTAAAAGGAGGTTCAGCTTTATTGTATGGAAATGTTGCTCCTGGCGGAATCATGAATTTAGTTACCAAAACGCCAAAATTTACAAACGGTGGAGAGGTTTCTATGCAAATCGGAAGTTACTCTTATTATAAACCATCTGTTGACTTTTACGGACCTTTAAATAAATCTATTGCTTACAGATTTACAGGATCTTATGAAAATTCAGAAAGCTTTAGGGATTTTGTAAAGAACGAACGTATTTATATCAACCCTTCTTTTCTATTTCATCTTTCAGATAAAACCCAAATTACATTACAAGGAGATTATCTAAGTGCTGACTGGACTCCGGATTTTGGAACCGGAATTTACGGAAAAACAATTTTAGACTTACCTCGTAACGAATTCTTCGGAGCACTTTGGTCTACTGCAAACACTAAATCTTCCAGCGCTTCTTTATTATTTAATCATGATTTTAATAAAAATTGGAAATTAAATTTTAATTCTTCTTACCAATCTTATAGAAGAACACAAACTTCTACAGCTCAATTAAGTACAATTGATGTAAATGGAAACTGGAAACGTGGTTTAACAAAAGCGGATGCTGCCGAACAAATATTTGGAGACCAATTAAGTCTACAGGGAAATTTTAATACCGGAAGCATTAAACATCAAATATTTACAGGAGTGGATTATGAAAATTCTCTTGCACCTAGTTATACTTTTGGATTTTATGCTCCTGGAAAACCTGCAGACCTTTTAACAACAGAAGCTACGGCTATAAATTTATATACTTACGATTATAGCACACAAAGTACTGTTATTCCTTATCCAACAAGAACTACGCAATTAGCCAGTACAGAAACACAACGTTTTGGAGCTTATTTTCAAGATTTAGTTTCGATTAATCAATACATTAAAGTTCTGGCAGGATTACGTTGGTCATGGCAGCAAAGTGAAGTTACCACTACAAAAGAAGTGATTGAGAAAAAGAATAATGTAAATGTCATTACAACTGCTTACGAAGATGCAATACCTGTAACTGGTGCAAAAACTATAAACAAAGCTTTTTCGCCTAAAGCAGGATTGGTCGTACAGCCAACTAAAGATTTATCGTTGTTTGCGAGTTACTCAAACTCTTTTACTCCAAATACAGGAACTACAGTAGATGCAAAACCATTAGATCCATCTATTATAGATCAATATGAAGTTGGTGTGAAAAAAGATTTTTTTAGAGGTCTTTTGACTACTAACGTAACACTATATCAAATTAGCAATAATAATTTAGCACAAACAGCTCAATATTTATCAGACGGTGTTACACAAAACGTTAATACTAATCTAAAAGAATTAGTTGGAGCTACAAAAGGAAAAGGAGTCGAAATAGATATTACGGCGACCCCCGTAGAAGGTTTGAACATTATGGCTGGTTACAGCTTTAATGAAACCAAAGTATCTAAATCATCTGGTACAAGCGGAAGCCTTGTTGTTGGAGATGTTTTAGCAAGAACTCCAAAAAACACTGCTAATTTGAGTTTTTTCTACAAATTGCCTAGCGGTTTATTAAAAGGAGTAACTTTTGGAGCGATTGGAAATTATGTTGGAGATCGTACAGGAGGTTGGAATGATGATTATTTATGGACAGAAAACACACCTTCAACCAATCCAAAAACATATACGGTAACAATTAGAGATCGTGATATTCCTTTGGAAGGTTATGTTACTGTAGATGCTTCTCTTGGGTATGAATGGAAAAAATTCTCCATCTTATGCCGATTATCAAATATAACAAACGAATTGAATTATACCGTTCACGAAAATTACAGTGTAAACCCAATTGCACCAAGACAGGTAATGACAAGTTTACGTTATAAATTCTAAAATTTTGAATTAGATTTTTTCCATTCAGCATTTTTCTGATTATTATAAATTAGAATGTTTTTGGAAACTTTAAACCTCATCTTGCAAAAGGTGAGGTTTTTTGTTTTGTTAAAAAATGTGTCTCATTTTATAAGTACTTTTGCTCGTATAAACCATTCTAAATCGCAAAACCCAAATATGTCTGATTCTACAAAAAACCAATTAAAGAAAAGTTTAGGCTTAAGTTTTAATATTGCCGTATTAATTGGAGGAACAATTGGTGTTGGAATCCTACGCACGCCAGGCTCGATTGCAGATTTATTAAATAATTACTGGCTTATTCTTGCATCCTGGCTTTTTGGCGGTTTGTATGTTTTATTTGGCGCTAATTCGTATGCCGAACTTGCAACGATGTTACCAAAAGCAGGAGGATCTTATAATTATATCAAAAGAGCTTTTGGCGAATATGCAGGATTTTTATCCGGTTGGTTTGATTATATTACAAATGCCATTCCGCCGGCATTTTACTGTATTGTAATCAGTGAATATATGGTCATTTTGTTTCCCGCTCTTGCTAATTATTCAACTGTAATGGCAATTTCTTTATTGGCGGCTTTTGTATTGATTCATTTAAGCGGTGTAAAAAACGGAAGCGTAATTCAGCAGATTACAAGTTTTTTGAAAGTGATTTGTTTTGTCGCTTTGGTTGTAGCTTGCTTTATGTATTCAGGCGTTGAAATTCCGCCTATAAAAACGGATAATTCATTCTTTCAAATTGGTTTAGTATTTGGATTTTTCAAATCATTGCAATTAATAATTGGAACCTATAATGGCTGGAATGCCGTTTGCTTTTTTGCAGAAGAAAATGACGATCCTGGTAAAAATATTCCGAAATCATTATACAGCGGTGTTTTGCTTGTTGTTGCGATTTATGTTTTGGTAAATGCGGCCTTTTTTCATGTTTTACCAATTGAAACTTTAGCCAAATCCAATCTGGCTGCCGCCGATGTTGCTAAAATTCTTTTTGGAGAAAACGGCGCTATTATTGTTACGGTAATTTCAATATTCTCTTTAATCAGTATTTTGAATGCTTTTATGATGATTCCGCCAAGAATTCTTTACGGATTAAGCCGCGATGGTTTTTTTATCGAAAAGGGAACTACTGTAAATAAAGGCGGAACTCCAATTGTGGCGCTTTTGGTTTCGTCTTTTTTCAGTTTATTGTTAATTATTTTTGTAGGTTCTTTTGAGGTTTTGTTTGGATTCGCCGCTTTTATCTCCATTATTGTTTGGGGATTGGCTTATTTTTCACTTTTAAAACTAAGAACTTCTGAACCAGATTTACCAAGACCTTATCGTTCATTTTGGTATCCATGGACAACCATAATTGCAATTATCGCATCAATCGCCTTACTGGCTGGTTTTATTTACAGCGATCCTAAAAGCTTTATTGTTATCGTTGGAATTACTATAGTTTCTTATCCTTTGTTTTTGGTTTTGAAGAAGAAAAAGTAAATATTGCGCATAAAAAAACCTAACAGGTTTTATCCCGAGTCTTCGGGACTGTTAGGTTTAATCATTTATCTTCTTGCCTTAAAATAGTCTTCAAAGGCATTACAACCAAAAGCTAACCTTTCATAATCATATTCATAATTTAATTCCAAATCCTTATAGTATCTATTTTTATTCCAAAGAAAAGTTTCATAATTTTTCTTTGGATTATTATAATCATCTGGATATTTATGAGCTAATTTATTTGCCTCGCACCTGGCCATCATACTTAGACACAAAGCTTTAAACTTAGCTGTTTTAGCATTTTTATACGCCTGTGTATAATATTTTTTTGCCAGATTACATTCATAATATTCATTGTTATCTTCAATAGGAAAATCTCTAATATCAGTTGTTTCTCCTTGTCCGTAACGTCTCATTTGCCAAAGGCTTCCATAAATACTCATGTTATAGTAGCAGTTGGCAACCAAAAAATTATAATAATCTTTATTTTTCTCTACAGGATTTGAAGCTTGTTTTAAATACAAAATTAATTTTTGAGTTATTGCATATTTATCAAACCTAAATATTTTTTTTTGCACAACAAATTCTGGCGTGTATTTTAAAACAAGAAAAGGGTCTTTTAATCTATAGTCACAATTTTCTTTTTCCCACAAACAATCAGAATAATTAATTTCTCTATATGATTTGTTATCATTTTTTTCAAAATAAAACAAAGCCTGTTCTAATTTATTCTGACGAATGTATTTTGTGCCTATTAAATCGTAAAGTCTTGGAATTTCTTTTTTAATAAAACTATGTTTCCAAGCAGAAAATTTATCTGAATCTTTTTCACTTTTTAGAGTTTCATCAATTATGGTTTGAACTTGTTCCGGAGAATAAAAAACATTGATATAAGTAAAATAGTCCGAATAATAATCTGTGTAGTAACCAACTTTCGCCTTTGAGCTTTTCCAATAAGCGAAATTATAATAATTATAATTATCTGGATTTTCCTCTAATTTCGAATATAGAAATGAAGCATCAATTCGATTTCCTTTAAATTCTAATTCTCTTCCAATAGCAAATAAAAATTTCTTGTGATTTTTATTTTTTAGCAAAATAGGTTTAACATCATTCAGAATAACTGCTTTTTCGTTTTTTTGATTTGCTGTTAATGCCAAAGCTTTAATAATCTCAATCTGATTATAAAGTGAATCTTTTTTAGGTATGTTTTTCTCTAATTGTGAAATTTGATTTAAACAACCCTGATTATCCTTTGTTACAAATGACAAATAAGCTTTGCAAGTTTTCCAAAAAATAGGATTTTGTACTTTTTTTAAATTAAGGTTCTTGATAAAATCCAATACTTCACCAGCATAAATTCGGTCCCTTTCTACACGTTTCATAATTTCCTTGACCGAATTCTTTTCATTTTCATCATAAGATACTATCGATGGATTAAAAAGAGAATAATAAGGTGTAAAAACCCAGTCTTCAATTTTATTGACTTCTCTTAATAGCAAAAATGAAAGTCCATCCAATTCAGGATTGTATTTATAAACCTGTTTTAGATAATTAAGCGAACGGTCTGCTTTTTTTATTCCACCAAGTAAATAAACATTTGCTTTTTCCTTATTTGTTTTGGCGTATTTTAAAACTGCTTCAATCGGAATTTGTGAATTAAATGCAGATGAAACTACAAAACGCTTATCCGGTGCATTTGCAAAAACCTGCGAGGCATAAAAACTAGCAGCAGCTTTGTTTGGTTCTGCAAACGTCCTGAAATACAAACTCCAATATTTTAATATATTATCTTGTTTTTGAGTTTCGAAAACCTTAGTATATAAAGTTCTGATTTTTGGAAAATCTCCATTGTAATACGCTAATCGTATGGCTAAAAAAGTATATCGTTGTTTAAGGTTTTTGTTTTTAATTGAATTTGAAACCAAAATTGCCTCATCAATACATTTTGTTCTGTTTTCAACCTTTAATGATGCAGGATTATGCTCCCAAAGATTTTCATTAAAAATATTAAAAACTTCGCATTTTTTGGCAAACTTCAAATAATTGACAGCGTCAATATCTTTGATTTTATATAGATAACGAAGCATTTCATTTGTACTTTTATCTGCAATATCTTCTAAAGTAAAATCAAACAAAACCTCTTTTATCGATTCTAGAGAAACTTTGTTTCTGCAATATTGCATCCAAAGTTTTTCATTTGCATCCATTTTTATTATTCCATCTGCAAACTTTTGATTTGGACCAAAAGAGTCTGAAGAATAATCAAAACCAGAATACCAGTAATAGTTGAAGTTTTCCGGATTAAAAAACGAAAAACGAACATCTTCGCCATAAGGATAAAATCCGCAGGCAAAAATAGCATTACTTGCTAAAATTAGTATAAAAACCAGAAAGTGCTTCATCGTTGTATTTGCTTAATTGTTCTTCATCCAAATGAAATAATGTTACAGTTGTTTCAGGATCAAAAACAACATTTTTCTTGATAATTTCAATGGCTTGGTTTATTTGTTCGGGAGTCAATACTTCATATTTAATTTTATCCCCTATTCTCAAATAAAAATCGCCTGCAAGCTGGTCTTTTGTGACTTCATACCACAATGGTTTTATTTTTTTTAATGATTCTAAAATTTCCTTCTGATTGTCATAAATTACTTTTGAGAATTTATTATTCTGATACACCTGCATCCAGGAATAAGTGGGCAATGCAATATCGAGATGCAACGGATATTTTTTTTCTTTATTAAGATAAAGACCTAATTCCTTAAGGTCCAGAATAGAATTTTTAGAATGATTTTCCAGCGGGTTTACTAAGTTATAACACATCAAAGTTGCTTTGTCGACCGGCGGAATTCCCATTTTTTCAGGATATTTATAAGGATACAATCGTAATGTACAACTTATTTGCTTTTTAGAAATCGCTTTTAATTTCTTCAAAAAATAGAAGTAATTGTCTTTAGTTTTTAAAGTCCAGTCGCAATCCATTTGAAATTCAGTAACAGTATTAGCCTTCTCAAAATTCTCTTTCGTGTATTTATTTATAAGAAAGTTTACATTATCTGCCAAAGTATCTATTCTTTTTTCATTGGTGTTTTTAAAGACTTCGTTTTTTATATATACAGTAGGAACAATAGTTAGTATTTGTTCTCCATAATAACGCAAAGATGTTTTTGAAATAGGAAAATCTCCATAATTTTCATCATGATCTACTTCAAAAAATTTGACATATAGCTTGTTAACTTGTAAATCGTGCATTCTTGCCTTTTCATTGTCAGATAACTGCCAAGAATTACTTTTCCAGAAATAAAACGATTTTTCAACGTTTTCTACTTTATTAGAACAACCTAAAAAAAGACAAGAAATAAACACAAACAACACAATTTTTTTCATTCAGAAGAGAGATTTTATTTTAATAGAAATCGTATTAAAATTATATCATTTTTGAGATATAAAATTTAAAAAATGAAAATATTTTTTCGTAAAATGATACGTATAAAAACAACAAACCCGACAGGTTTTTGAAACCTGTCGGGTTTAATTTTATGAATTAATAGAAATCTGATTCTTATTTCAAACCAGCTAAACTTTGCTCGATTGTAGCAATTTTTGCTAAAGCATCGGCTTGTTTTTGTTTCTCTATATTTAAAACTTTTTCTGGAGCTCCGTTTACGAATTTTTCGTTTGAAAGTTTTGCTTCAACAGATTTCAGGAATCCTTTTGTGTAATTCAATTCTTCTGTCAGTTTTGCGATTTCAGCTTCAACATCAATATTTCCTCCGGTAATTGGAATAAAATATTCATTTGATTTTACTCGGAAAGATAATGCTCCGTCAACTTTTGCAGAAACATATTCAAAAGCGGAAACGTTTCCTAATTTCGTTACGATTGAATCAAAATGCGTTGTTAGATTTTCGCTGTTGATTGCTTTTAATTCAATAGCATCTTTCATCGCAATGTTTTTACTTTTTCTAATGGTTCTAATTCCAGAAATTACTTCTGTAATATTATCAAAATCAGAAATTAAACTAGCGTTGAATGGCTTTAATTCCGGCCAAGTCGAAACAATTAAAGCTTCTTCTGGAGTTCTGTCAGCAATTAACTGCCAGATTTCTTCCGTTAAGAAAGGCATAAATGGGTGAAGTAATTTTAAATTACTTTCTAACATTTCAATTGCTTTATCAAACGTTGCTTTATCGATTGGTTGTTGATACGCCGGTTTAATCATTTCTAAGAACCAAGAACAGAAATCATCCCAAACCAATTTATAGATTGCCATAAGAGAATCTGAAATCCTATATTTTTCAAAATTATCTTCAATGTCAACTAACGTTTGCTGTAGTTTCGCTTCGTACCATTCGATTGCCACTTTTGATGATTCCGGCTGCGGAATTGTTTCTGAAACTTCCCATCCTTTAATTAATTTGAAGGCATTCCAGATTTTATTTGTGAACGATTTTCCTTGTAGGCATAATTCTTCATCAAACATAATATCGTTTCCTGCAGAAGCGCTTAAAAGCAATCCTACACGAACACCATCGGCACCAAATTTATCGATCAAATCTAAAGGATCAGGAGAATTCCCTAATGATTTAGACATTTTACGACGTTGTTTATCACGTACTAAACCTGTTAAATATACATTTGTAAAAGGTTTTTCACCAGTATATTCATAACCCGCAATAATCATTCTGGCAACCCAGAAAAATAAAATATCCGGACCAGTAACCAAGTCGTTTGTTGGATAATAGTATTTGAAATCCTCATTTTCAGGATTCACAATACCATCAAAAACTGACATTGGCCATAACCATGCAGAAAACCAAGTATCTAAAGCATCAACATCTTGTTTTAAATTGTCGATTGTTAATTGTTGATTGTTAGTTTTTTCTTGTGCTAATTTTAAAGCGTCTTCGATGCTTTCAGCAACTACGAAATCTTCTTTTGCATCGCCATAATAATAGGCAGGAATTCTGTGTCCCCACCATAACTGACGAGAAATATTCCAATCGCGAATGTTGTTTAACCAATGCGCATAAGTGTTTTCAAAACGTTTTGGATGTAATTTAATATCTCCAGTTTCTAAAACCGATTTAATGGCTGGTTTTACCAATTCTTCCATTTTCAAAAACCATTGATCTGATAATCTTGGTTCGATTACGGCTTTAGTTCTTTCAGATGTTCCTACTTTATTTAAATGGATTTCGGTCTTCGCCAAAGCTCCAATTTCTTCCAGTTCTTTTGCAATTTCAGTACGAACTACAAACCGGTCTTTTCCTTGATAATGTAATCCGAAACTATTTAATGTAGCATCTTCATTAAAAATATCTACAATTTCAAGATTGTGTTTTTCTCCAAGCGTTTTATCGTTCATATCGTGTGCAGGAGTTACTTTTAAACATCCTGTTCCGAATTCAACGTCTACATACTCATCTTCGATAATTGGAATTACACGACCACAAATAGGAACGATTGCGCTTTTACCTTTTAAATGTGTAAAACGCTCGTCGTTTGGATTGATACAAATTGCGGTATCTCCAAAAATAGTTTCCGGACGAGTTGTGGCAATGGTCAAAAATTCCTCAGTTCCTTCGATTTTATATTTTAAGAAAAATAATTTTCCTTGTTGTTCTTCATAAATAACTTCTTCATCAGATAAAGTCGTTTTAGCTTCCGGATCCCAGTTAACCATTCGGTATCCTCTGTAGATTAAACCTTTGTTGTATAAATCAACAAAAGAATGAATTACAGCTGCCGACATATCTGGATCCATTGTAAATTTAGTACGTTCCCAATCGCATGAAGCCCCTAATTTCTTAAGTTGTTCAAGAATTGTTCCGCCATATTTATGCGTCCATTCCCAAGCGTGCGCAAGAAATTCTTCACGAGATAAATCATTTTTATTGATTCCTTCTGCTTTTAATTTAGCCACAACTTTTGCTTCAGTTGCAATAGAAGCGTGATCCGTTCCCGGAACCCAGCATGCATTGAAACCTTTTAAACGTGCTCTACGAATTAAAACATCCTGAATAGTGTTATTCAACATATGTCCCATATGCAAGACACCAGTGACGTTTGGAGGCGGAATTACAATAGTATACGGCGTTCTATGATCTGGTTCTGAATGAAAATAGTTGTTTTTCATCCAGTAATCATACCATTTGTTCTCAATCGTCTTAGCGTCAAATTGTGCTGGAATTGTCATTTAAATAGGTTGTTTTAATCGTTAATTCGTTTAATCGTCAATTTGTTTATTTGTCAATCGTTTCGAATGATTCTTCTAAACGATTAAACAGTTAAACAAATAAACCAAAAACTTTGGTTCAATTTTTGTAATTGTAATTGACAGCAAAAGTAAATAATTAAGTACACTATAAAAAGCGAATTAATAATTTGTGTGTTAATTAAAAGAATGTATATTTACTTACAACTTAAAAATAATTTCAAGATGAAAAATGTTGCCTCTTTTATTGCTGTCGTATTGTTTAGCGCAATAGGTTATGCACAAAATGGCCCAAAAATTGAATTTGCAGCCCCGGACAATACAATTGATTATGGAAAAATTTCTAAGACTGATAATGGAGTTCGCTCCTTTGAGTTTACTAACACCGGCGATGCACCGCTGTTAATTATTGGTGCAGAATCGACAGTTAGTTCTATAGTTGTTACAAAACCTGCAGCAGCTGTAATGCCTGGTAAAAAAGGAAAAATTGATGTTAAATATAACATGGCTGCTGGCCCAATTCGTAAAACAATTACCGTTGAAACCAATGCTGTAAATTATCCTGATGGCCGCGTTGCCTTAAAAATTAAAGGTGAAGTTTTATAACAAAAATTAAATCTAATAAATATTAAAAGCCGTTTCTTAAATTTAGAAACGGCTTTTTTTTATTTTGAATTAAACCCGACAGGTTTTAAAAACCTGTCGGGTTTAGCAATCTTCTTTATTTCTTCACAGCACATTCAGCTGCATCAAATTTATATTTTACTTGATCAAAATCGATTGGCTGGTCTTTTACTAAATAGGTAACTCCCATTGTCGTCTGCATTGCTCCGTTTCCTAAAATAAGCTGTTTGTTTTTCTTTAAAAATGCCATAGGATTTTTAAACGTTTTATCTTTAGTCGCTAAATCCTTAAAAGTATAATCTGCAAATAAAGTATCTCCATGAAATTCGCCTTTAATTTCACCCGTTCTTACGGTTGAAGGTGCAACTTTCATAATCATATTTCCACTTAATTTTCCATTTTTTAAAGTGTTCAGCTTTAGTTGAAGAGTATCTTTTTCATATATGGCCTGATAACACTCTGTTTTTACAACTATTTCAGCATCAGCTTTTGCTGCTTCTGCCTGTTTTTGTTTTTCTTCATTTTTGCAGCTTTGAAATCCAATGCAGATAACTAGCAGACAAGGTAAAACTAGGTTTTTCATATTTCAATATTTTGTTTCAAGGTTATTTTATAAAATTAAATAAAAAAGAAGGCAACAAAAAGATTTTAGGAAACTTTTCTATAAAAATAAAACCCGACAGATTTTTAAAACCTGTCGGGTTTGGTATGACTTTAAAAAATTATAAATTCTTAATTACGAATTCAGATCTTCTGTTTAATTCGTGTTCTTCTTCAGAGCACGCTTCATCGGTTTTACATTTTATAATTGGCACTGATTCTCCGTAACCTTTAGCAGTAACTCTTTTTGCATCAATTCCTGATTGAATGATAAACTCTCTGGTTGAATTGGCTCTTTTTTGAGATAAATTTTCATTGAATTTTGCATTTCCACGTGAATCTGTGTGCGAACCTATTTCGATTACCATTCCCGGATATTTATTCATCAATGCCACAACTCTTCCTAAAACAACTTTTGATTCTTTACGAATGTACCACATATTGTAATCAAAATAAATTGGATCTGTTTTGATAATTAAACGATCTTTATCTCTAACAACATCTTTTTCCTGCTCTAAAATTTGTTTTACTTTTTCATTCTTTTTAATTTCTGCAGCAGCGATTTCAGCTTCTTTTGCTTTTTTCTCTTTCTGCTTTAATTCGACAGCAGCAATAACTTCTTTTTTCTTGTTTTCTTCTTCTATAATAATTTCCTGCTGTCTTTTCTTTTCGGCATTTTCTTTTTCTTCGAGTTTGATTTTTTCCAAAGATTTTAATGCTAAAGAAGCGTCATTTTCTTTATCTCTGATATTATCTAAAGTTACCGTTTTAGATTCATTTGTATATTTTTCTTTAAAAGCCGAAACTTTATACGAAGCTTCACAAGGAACTCTAAAACTAAATTTTCCGTCTGCAGAAGTTGTTGCTGTATTCAGGGTTTTATTATTTGAATCCTGCAAGATTACGGTAGCATTTTCTAAAACCAATTTAGTGTCGATATCTGTAATAATACCTGCAATCAACTGATGACAATCTTCAACAATTAAATCTTTAGTTTCTTTAAATTGATAAATATCGTCGCCGCCCTTTCCTCCTTCTCTATTTGATGCAAAATATCCTTCTTTAGTTTCAGAATCGATATTGAATGCAAAATCGTCTAAGTTTGAATTTAACGGAAGTCCGATATTTATTGGTTTTGAATATTCGTTTCCGTTTATTTCAGAAACAAAAACATCTAAAGATCCATATCCTAAATGTCCATCCGAAGAAAAATAAAGTTTATTATCTGCGGAAGCAAAAGGAAACTGTTCTCTTTTATTGGTATTAATTTCGGAACCTAAATTCTTTGGAGTATCAAATGCTCCTTTGTTTATATTTACCGAATAAATATCAAATGAACCTATTGAGCCCGGCATATCTGAAGCAAAATATAACACTTTTTCATCAGCACTAAGTGCAGGATGTTCTACCGAATAATTTGGACTGTTAAAAGGTAATGATGTTATATTTGTCCATTTTCCACTCACTAATTCAGCTTTGAAAATCTGAAGATTTGAAATTTTCTTGTCGTCTTTCTTTTTCTTTCCGTTTTTAGAATTATTTCTGGTAAAGTAAATTGTCTTACCATCTTTTGTAAAAATGGCATTTGACTCGTGCATTCCAGTTTTTAATTCTTTGGCAAAATAATGCGTAATTGAATCTGCTGCATTAATATTTTTTAACGGAACTGTAACCAAATTCAAGTAGGTTTCGCCATCCCATTTAAACTTTTTATCGAATATTCCCGGTTTTAATTTAACGCCTGCAAAAACCAAATTATCTTTGTATTTTACAGCTCCAAACTCTGAATTTGGTGTGTTTATTGGCAGATTTTTAATGTCAAATCGTTTTCCAATTGCTGAAACATTTTCTAGAGTTTTAACGTCTTTTTCGAAATTAGCAGCATCTTCGGGATTTGATGATTTTGTATAATATTCTTTTAAAACATTATTTGCATCATTGTATGCATTTGTTGCTTTTAATGTCTGAGCATATCTAAAATAATATTCTCTGTCTAAATTGTCTTTATAATTTTGAAACAACAAACGATAATAACGCTGTGCTTTTACTAAATCATTTGTATAATAATAGGAATCTGCAAGGTTTTTTATGACTTCCTGAGATGGATTTTCTTCGGCTAATTTTTCATATAAAATAATAGCTTCGCTGTAATATGTTCTATCAAAAAATTTCTTTGCTCTAATCAATTCCTGATCCTGAGCATTTATAAACTGTATTGAAAATACGAATATAATAACGAGTAGTTTTTTCATATTTTTCATTTTAGAAGAATCTTGGTGATTTATCAAATCCTTTACCTAATAAATCCAAATCAAAAAGCAGCATAATTTCATGTGTTCCCGAATTAAACTGACCTAAATTGGTAAGTGTATAATCGTATGCGTAACCAACTCTTAAAGTAGGTGTTACATTAAAATTAAACAATGCACTTACCGAATCATCTATTCTATAAGCTGCACCAAGTTCAAACTTTTCGTTATACAAAACATTCGCTGTTAAATCTATTGAAATTGGCGCTCCTTTTACGAATTTGGTCATAAACGCAGGTTTCACTTTCCACATATCATTTACCTGGAAAACATATCCTGCGGTTAGAAAAGTGTGGATGTTTTCAGCTCCAAAAGCATTTACTCCCGATTTTTCTTCAATATATTTTGTTTTCAATAAGTTAGGCACAGAAAGCCCAACATATAAATTGTCTCTAAAATAATAGGCCCCTACTCCAATGTTAGGTTTAGTCGCATTTATGTTTTCGGCGAAAGCCATATCAGTCGCAGGATCATTAAATTTAAATCCATTGAAATTGGTTTGCATTGATGATAATCCAGCTTTTAGACCAAGAGAAAGTTTATTTTTTCCTCCCAATTTTAGAACGTATGCAAAATCAGCGTAAATATTGTTTTCTTTTTTAGCACCATCACCAATATCATCTGATATAAAGGAGAGTCCGGCTTCGACTTTATCTGAAATCGCCGTGTGACCAAAAAAGGTGAAAGTTTTTGGCGCACCAACTGCCCCAACCCATTGTGTTCTGTACAATCCGCCAAAATTCATCATAGCTGGAACTCCGGTTGCATATGCAGGATTCACCACACTCATATTGTACATATAATGTGTGTATTCAGGATCCTGCTGCGCGGAAACTGATGTTATATAGAAGAAGAAAGTTATATAGAGTATTATTTTTTTCATTTGAAATTTATATTAAAAATTATCGATTTAAATAAAGACGTCCTTGTTGTGGGGGTCTATTGTCTTTATTAAAATAGAGAATGTAAAAATATACTCCGTTTGGTGCTATTCCGCCGCCAATTCCACTTTGTTCGTAATTTATTCCATCCCAAGCCGGCTTATTTTTAAAGCCTTTATACATTCCGTTTCCATATCTGTTAAAAATTTCTAACGAATAATTTGGGTATAAAAAATCGATATCCGGAATAGTAAAAGTGTCGTTAATTCCGTCTCCGTTTGGAGAAAATCCGTCGGGAACAAAAAATGTATATTCCGGAGAATCACAAACTATTAATGAAACCGTAATGGCAATATTTTCTTGTGAAACACAATTTAGTGTCGGCGAAAAATCAAATCCATAATAAGTTGCTTTATCGACTAAAGGAGTTGTAGCCGAAAGCAGGTTTCCATTATTTGGTGCATCATACCAAACAACTGTTGAAGGAGATCCTGTATTATTTGACAAATCAAGAATTGTAGGATTGTCTAAGCCGCAAAAATTTTGCCCATCCTGGTTTAAAGATGGCGCTGGTACATCGTTAATTGTTACGGTAATTTGAGCTGCAGGAGATACACAACCCGCTGCAGAAGTTTCCTTAACAAAATAATCTTCCGATTTTAAAACATAAGTATTTGGGAGAGGTGTAACTTCGGTTGCAGAAATATACCATTTATATTGAGCACCCTGAGGTTGTAAATTTGCAACAGTCGATTGATCTCTTTTACAAAATGCCTGATCATTTACTAATGGTGCAGCTGGAATTGGATTTAATATTAATGTACCAAATATTCCTGTTACATCATTTTCGCAGGTTGTAGTATTGTTTTTTATTTTAACAATGGAAATTATTGTATTACCAGAATTGATCAATAAAGAAGCGGGAACAACAAAACTTGCACTTCCATTTTCTGCAGTTAAATTAACCGTTTCGATATTAGACGTATTTTTTCCTGATAAAATATAAGATAAAGTAACGTCCGTTAAAGTCTGTAATCCAAAAACATTAACTCTCACAGCTTCGCCAAAACAAACAATTGGAATCTCAAATCTTAAAAGTGATCCGTTTGGCAGAGGATTAATAAGAATCTCTCCAGATAAATTGGCTGCATTAACACATTGTGAAACTACATGTGTAATTGCTGTAATAGTTACAGTAGTAGTACCACTTCTTGAATTAAATATTTCTGGTACAACAAAAGTTGCATTTCCTCCTGACACTGTAATTCTTGCTACTTGTGAAGAGACATTTGTTGCACCTGATAATTTATACACTATATCATAATCTCCATCAGCCAGCTTTACAGCGTTTGAAATTTGAATTAGAGCATCTTGATTTTGACAAGTTACCGCAGGACTAATTACTGCTCCTGTTAAATCTGGAATTGGGTAAATGATCAAATTATCTGATAAGTTATTTATAATGTTTTGACACAATCTTGCACTATTGGACAAAAATATATTTAAGATATTTACTTTAAAACTACCAGCTCTTTGGAAATAATCTGATTTAATGGGAAATGTAGCAACACCATTTGCAAAAGTAGCAGAAACTGTTTCTATTGTACTCGATCCCAAAACATTGAAGGATACATAATATAATCCATTCGGAATAGCTGTCGGTCCTCTGGTAATAGTCACTGTATAAGAAGCTGTGGGGATTTCTGTTTCACAAATATCTGAATTAACTTCTACTATTGCACCTGTAAAATCTAGCTTGTTTTCAAGACTTATTCTTACTGTAGTTTGATCATCTGGACAAACAAAATCACTAGAAGGCACTTTGTAAGTAAAATTATAATTACCCGGCCCGTAAGTATTATATATTTTTTCAATATTAATATTATGATCGCCTGTAAAAGTTAATTCGTTAGTTCCGTTAGCTTCAACCCACATACCCCCAGCATCATAATCGGAAATTAAAGAAAATAAATCATAATTGGTGTAAGCTGACAAACCATCACTTGCGCATAAACCTAATGGTATTGAATTTCCCGACTTTGGAGCTCTAAAAACAGATATAACTGCTGTTGAAGACATTGCAGGACAAGTACCAATTGCAGGCATAGTATATGTGAAATAAAAATCCCCTTCTAAATTTTCAACATTTACTGAAGAACCAATATATTGATTTGTCGTATCATTATGCCATTGTCCATTAGACTGTGGTCCCAATTCAACACCATTAAAAGCCTGAAAAAGATTAAAATTAACTACAGAACTACAAACTGAAAAATTAGGAGAAGTAACACCTGAATATCCCCCTACTGTTACTGTAACAGTTGCAGAATTATCAACACAACCAGTATTTCCTGTAACAGTATAAGTATAACGGTATACACCGCTTGCTCTAATTAACTGAGCATTTAAAATTCCAGTTGCTACATTTAGTCCGCCGGAAGAATTATCATCTTTCCAGACTCCACCTGCAACAGGAGATCCGCCTAGTAGTGAGAATAAATTTATTGTTTTGCTGCTAGGATTAGGAATATCACAAACAGTGAAAGCTGCATCATCCCCTGCACATTGAGCATTTACTATTTGAGGCAAAAATGATAAAAAAACAAAAAATAAAATTATACGTAAGAAATCATTGTATTTTTTGGCCATAAACTGCTATTTTTTGATAAACTTAATAAATTATTAATGTTTCTTAAACAAAAAAGTAGTTTTAACACTTATTTTTTCACAAAATTCAATCAATTTTAAAAATCATTAATGAAACAAAACTTTTAATCTAAAAAATTTAAAGAATCATAATCTACAATTTACAACTCATCTTCCAGCCTAAATCTAAACTTCAAAATCAGACTGTTACGTTCTACTTCAAGATTAATCCATTTATCTTCTTCAGATTTTAAAAGCTGATTAATTTGCTGTAACGAATATTTATAAGGTCGTTCACCATTTATAGAAGTAATAAGATCACCTTTTTGTAATCCGCATTTTTCTGCTGCAGATTGTTTTCTGATATTGACAATCTCATAAACGGGTTTCAAAGAAAATTTATATCTAAAATTCCCACCATTATTTTGGTTTGCTTCTCCTTCGCTTAATGATGCGGCAACCTTTACTGTTTCTAAATGAACCGTTTCCTGAACCCACTGTAGTCCATTGTGCTGAATTGTAATCCCACTTTTATTATAAGTAAAAGGATCTTTAAACTTATGATTTTTTTTAAGGTACAGTTTTTTATCAGCATAATCTAAAACTACTGTAAAACGTTTTAAAATTTCTCCGCCTACAGAACCAATACGGTCTGGAACCATCTTTACATTTCTGATAGATGTCGAATCTGGAAAAGCTACAATCGGTTTCTTAAATTCAAACTCATCAATTATAAATTTTTCAATTCTGGCACGATGCCCTTCAATATCACCGCTAAAACCTTTTCCTAGAAAATCAGGAAAATTTCTCTTTGGGAGCTTTATTTTATTATTTTCAAAAACCCAAAAAGCATCACTATTACCAATATCGATTAATAGCTTTGCTGGAATTTCTTCATTGTCTACAACTGCAGTTGTGTAAATATAAGGCTTAGATTTTTCAATGGTAATAGGAATCGCTTTAAATTTTTTATTGAGTTTTTTTCTAATCGATTCGTTATTTGAATGCACAATAACTTTTCGCTTTTCATAATTCACTTCTACGATATTATTTTTAAAGAATTTATGGCCAATAATTCCATTTACCGGAATACCAATATGGGACGAAAGATTAAAACTTTGATCTAAAATAACAAACAACATATGATTATCAGATCTTAATCCGTGTGTTTCAAAAGTATTTTTTGTCGATTTAAGTCCTTCAATTTCACTTTCAGATCCTAATCCTCTAAGTCTGATTTTTTCGACATTATTAAATTTAACCTCTTTCATTTCATCCATGCTGAATAAAATAGTTTCTTCGACGCCAGAATCTAATAAGAAATTCAGCTCGATTCCGTTTACTTTAATCGGAATAAAAATGAGGTTATTTATCAATTTAAAAGGGATCACAGCCTTTTGTTTGTTATTTTGGATAATAAAACTATCCTGAGATTTTACACAAAAAGGTAACAATAACCCAAAAAACAACACAATATATTTTTTCATTGACAATATTTTATTATAAAATTAGTAAATATATTTATTATTGTTAGATTTTTATAAGTCTATGCATTGTTTACGTTAAATTCGAAAAAAAAATGCAAATTTGCACTTCAATAAAAAATCTCATGCCAACAATTTCAAGCAAAGGCAGAAACATGCCCGAATCACCGATACGTAAGCTTGCTCCATATGCAGATTTAGCAAAGCAAAAAGGACACAAAGTGTATCACTTAAACATTGGTCAACCGGATATCAAGACACCCGAAGTGGCCATCGAGGCGGTAAAAAATATTGATTTAAGTATTATAGAATACAGTCCGTCAGCCGGATATGAAAGCTACAGAAAAAAATTAGCAAAATTTTACCAGCGCCAAAATGTAAACGTTAACTCAGAAGACATCATTGTTACAACTGGTGGCTCTGAAGCCCTTTTGTTTGCACTGGCCACAATTACAGATCCTGGAGACGAAATCATTATTCCAGAACCTTTTTATGCTAATTATCATGCGTTTGCTTCTTCTACAAGTGCAACCGTAGTTCCTCTTGTTTCTACTATCGAAACGGCATTTGCTTTGCCAAGTATCGAAGAAGTTGAAAAGTTGATTACACCAAAAACAAAAGCAATTTTAATTTGTAATCCCGGAAATCCAACCGGATATTTATATTCAGAAGCTGAAATTAAACAATTAGCCGGCTTAATTAAAAAATACGATTTGTATTTAATTGCTGACGAAGTTTATCGTGAGTTTTTGTATGATGGTGATGATGTTCATTATTCTGTAATGAATTTAGAAGATGTACAACAAAACGTAATCATGGTCGATTCAGTTTCAAAACGTTACAGTATGTGTGGTGCAAGAATTGGATGCTTGATTACTAAAAATAAAGAAGTACTGGCAACAGTAATGAAATTTGCGCAAGCACGTTTAAGCCCGCCTACAATTGAACAAATTGCGTGCGAAGCTGCAATTGATACACCACAAAGTTATTTTGATGAAGTAATTGGTGAGTATAAAGAACGTCGTGACACTTTAATTTCAGAACTAAATAAAATTGAAGGCGTAATTGTTACCAAACCCAAAGGTGCTTTTTACTGTATTGCTGAATTACCTATCTCAGATTCTGATGATTTTGCTCAATGGCTTTTAGAAAGTTACGACTTAAATGGCGAAACAGTAATGATTGCTCCTGCAAAAGGATTTTATTCAACTCCGGGAATGGGATTGAATCAGGTTCGTATTGCGTATGTTTTGAATAAAAAAGACTTAGTAATTGCTGTAAATATCTTAAAAGAAGCTCTTTTGGTGTACAATAGTAAATAAAAAACAAACTAAACTTAAACTTTCAAAAGACAATAACCATTTGTGTTATTGTCTTTTGCGTTTTAAAAAAGTCATAAATAGACCAATTTTAAATTATATCCAAAAAGGATCAATTAAATAGTAAAAACGATAGAAAAGGTTTCCTATTTATTAATTATCTTTACCCCCTTAAAAAGATATACCCATTATAATAGTAGTTTTTAATGATAAATAACGAAGATTTTTTAGACGAAATAGGTGACAATCATTTCAGCAGTAATGCAAAAAACCCTCTGAGAGCGGATGCATTTGACATAACTGATGAGGAAAAAATAGAAAAAATTAAAAAAGATGTTGAAAACATTCTGCAAACGCTGGGAATGGATTTGACAGATGACAGCATAAAAGGTACTCCAAACCGAGTAGCTAAAATGTTTGTAAAGGAAATTTTTGGTGGTTTAAATCCTGCAAAACAGCCAAAAGCTTCAACTTTTGACAATAATTATAAATACGGTGAAATGTTAGTTGAGAAAAACATTACCGTTTATTCTACCTGCGAACACCATTTATTACCAATTATAGGACGTGCTCACGTTGCTTATATTTCAAGCGGAAGAGTTATTGGTTTATCAAAAATGAACCGTATTGTTGAATATTATGCTAAAAGACCTCAGGTTCAGGAGCGTTTAACAATGCAGATTGTTCAGGAACTTCAAAAAGCTTTAGGAACCGAAGATGTTGCCTGCGTTATCGACGCAAAACACCTTTGTGTTAACTCAAGAGGAATTAAAGATATTGAAAGCAGTACAGTAACTTCTGAATTCGGTGGAAAATTCAAAGATCCTCAAACTAAAAGAGAATTTTTAGACTATATTAAATTAGAGACTCAGTTCTAATTTTTTACGATATTTCTATTATATTTATGGTCTAGCCCTGATGGAAGCGGCATCCTTTTATGGTCTCGTCATTACGAGATAAAAGATACAGCGGACAGCAGGAATAGCTCCTAAAAAAAATCAACTAAAAAAATATGCCACTATATAGCAGTCAACCCCTAAAAATATACAATTCACTTTCGGGTGAAAAAGAAAATTTCAAACCAATCCATGAAGGAAATGTTGGAATGTATGTTTGCGGACCAACGGTTTATAGCAATGTGCATTTAGGAAACGTGAGGACTTTTATGTCTTTTGACGTGATTTTCAGGTATTTTTTACATCTGGATTACAAAGTTCGTTATGTCCGTAATATTACCGATGTTGGTCATATTGTAGATGATGTTGATGAAGGTGAAGATAAAATTGCAAAAAAAGCACGTTTAGAGCAGTTAGAACCAATGGAAGTTGTTCAGCGTTATACTGTTGACTTTCATGATATTCTAAAAGCTTTCAACTTTTTACCGCCAAGTATTGAGCCAACTGCAACAGGACATATTATTGAGCAAATCGAAATCATCAAAAAAATCATCGATACTGGAATTGGTTATGTTGCCAACGGATCTGTTTATTTTGATGTCGTAAAATATAACGAAACTAATAATTACGGAGTTTTAAGCGGCAGAAACATCGAAGATATGCTTGCTAACACCCGTGATCTTGACGGACAGTCAGACAAAAGAAATCCGCAGGATTTTGCACTTTGGAAAAAAGCCGAACCAGAACATATCATGAGATGGCCTTCTCCTTGGAGCGATGGTTTCCCGGGATGGCACTTAGAATGTACTGCAATGAGCACTAAGTATTTAGGAAATCATTTCGACATTCACGGTGGCGGAATGGATTTGAAATTCCCACATCACGAATGTGAAATCGCTCAAAACGAAGCTTGCACAGGACAATCGCCGGTAAATTATTGGATGCACGCCAATATGCTAACTCTTAACGGAAAGAAAATGGCAAAATCTACTGGAAATAATATTTTACCGGGAGAGATTCTAAGCGGTGATAATACTATATTAAGTAAAGCCTTTTCTGCATCTGTAACTAGATTTTTCATGTTGCAGGCGCATTACAGAAGTATTTTAGATTTCTCTGATGATGCCATTACAGCAGCTGAAAAAGGATATAAAAGATTAATAGAAGCTCTTGAAGCATTACCAGCAATAACAGCCAGTTCTTCAAGTTCTGTTGATTTTACTGCATGGAAACAAGCTTGTTATGATGCAATGAACGACGATTTTAACACGCCAATTTTAATTGCGCAGTTATTTGAAGGTGTTCGTTACATCAATTTATTAAAAGAAGGAAAAGAAACTATCTCTGCCGAAGATTTAAAATTATTTTCGACAGCTATAAATGCTTTTGTTTTTGATGTTCTAGGTTTAAGCGATGAGAAAGCAGCAGATAGCAACAACGACAAATTAGAAGGTGTTGTAAACATGCTTATCGGAATGAGAAATCAGGCGAGAGCAGATAAAAATTTCGCACTTTCAGATCAAATTCGCGATCAGTTAATTGCTTTAGGAATTCAGCTAAAAGACGGTAAAGAAGGAACGAGCTTCTCTATTTAAAAGACAAATTCTAATAAACCATGAAAGTCATTACGCCATTTGTTTTATTAGTACGCTTTTATCAAACTGCGATTTCACCTTTTACGCCCGCTTCGTGCAGGTTTGAGCCAACATGTTCGACTTATATGATTCAGGCATTGCAAATGCACGGATTATTTTACGGAGGATATTTAGGAATGAAACGAATTTTAAGCTGTCATCCTTGGGGAAGAACTGGGTATGATCCCGTTCCTGAGAAGAAATGTTCACATAAACATTAACTTTTTATAAAGACTTGCTCCACATTTAATATTTATTTTTACAACATATATAAAAACATTACTCTATATGACACAGCCTTTAAACATCGTTTGGAATCCTTCAGAAGGAATAGATTTAGGATTTTTTATGATTCGTTATTACAGTTTAATGTTCGTAATTGCTTTTGGTTTAGGATGGTTCCTAATGAAAAAGATTTTCGAACGCGAACATGAATCGTTAGACAAATTAGACTCACTATTTGTTTGGACTGTTTTAGCAACGTTAATTGGAGCTCGTTTAGGTCATGTTTTCTTTTATGATTGGGAATATTTCAGAAATCATTTGCTTGAGATTTTCTTACCTGTTAAGTTTGAACCAAAATTTGAATTCACTGGATTTCAAGGCTTAGCAAGTCACGGAGCGGCAATTGCCATTATTTTTGCTATGTATTATTACAGCAAAATGATTTTAAAACGTCCATTATTATGGATTTTAGACCGTGTAGTAATTCCCGTTGCCAGCGGTGCTATTTTTGTTCGTATAGGAAACTTTATGAATTCAGAAATTATTGGACACGAAACTACATCGGCTTTCGGAATTCGTTTTTTACACGACAAGTTTAGCAAGACCGAAGCGGTAAATGCAACACAAATCGCTAATCCAAAAGACGCATATAATGCAATAGCTACAGAACCTAAATTTGCTGATTTATTAGCACAAGTTCCTGCAAAACACCCAACACAATTGTATGAAGCTTTTTGCTACATATTTGTGTTTGCAATTTTATATTTCTTGTATTGGAAAACTAATGCAAGACTTAAGTCAGGGTACTTATTCGGATTATTTTTAGTTCTTTTATTTGTTGTTCGATTTATAGTTGAATTTGTAAAAGAAAGCCAGGGAGGTATCGAAGAAGAATTAGGTTTATTCTCAACCGGACAATGGTTAAGTATTCCATTTATTATAATTGGTCTTTTCTTTATTATTAGAGCACAAAGAAATCCTTTAGCCGCTTCTTAATATATTAAATAAGAATCAATAAAATATAAAAGTCCAGTATTTCGAAATACTGGACTTTTTTTTATAATGGATATGAAATCCCAAATTCTATATTTTTAGTATTATAACCTGCATTTGTACTACTCAATCCTGCATTAGAAACGTGCCGTATTTCAGGGCGAATATCAAATTGAACCTTCTGTACTCTAAAAGAAAAACCAAGCGCTAAAACGTCTGCAAAAGCAAAACCTTTAGACATTCTTTCGGTTTTCGTATCTGTTATCATTGGACCCACACTTCCCAAAGCATAAAAAGAACAGTTTTTATTAATTGGTTTCCGAATTAAAAAACCAAGATTCAGTACATATTCCCGTACATCTTTTAACTGCGTATATTTATCTCTTTTCTCTTGATAATCCGGAGTTTCTGGTTTAACAAAATAGAAATTCAACAATTGATGTTTGGCAAAATTAATTTCGGGCTGAACCAGAATTTCATATTGAAAATGCTTCGTCTCTTTTAATTTATAATATAACTGCACTTTATAAAAGTGATTTTCAAAAGTGTAATCTTTATTATTGAATTCACTTCCAAAACCATAATTAAAACCAATAGAGAATCGTGAATTAGCTTCTTGTGCAGTAATTTTTAAAACACTGAAAAGAAACAATAAACATAAAAGTAATTTTCTACCCATAAATCATTTTAAAGTTCATTAAATATAATACAAAAAAAAAGATCCAGCTTTCACCGAATCTTTTTTATATAGTTTAAGCAATTAATTATGCTTTGTTATGCTTGTCTTCGATTGTGTGTTTATCAGCAGAAGAAATCGAGTCAACCAATACTGGTGTAGCGATAAATAATGATGAATAAGTACCCACAATAATACCAATTAACATGGCAAAGATAAATCCTCTGATTGATTCTCCACCGAAGATAAACATCGTTAATAATACAATGATCATCATTAATGAAGTATTCAATGTTCTAGATAATGTAGTGTTAATAGAAGCGTTTACGATATCTTCGAAAGTACCTTTACGGTTTCCGATGATAAACTCTCTAATTCTATCAAATACAATTACAGTATCGTTCATAGAGTAACCAATTACAGTAAGAATCGCAGCAATAAAGTGCTGGTCCATCTCCATGTGGAATGGCATGAATTTATAACATAAAGAGTAAATTCCTAATACAAAGATTACGTCATGCGCAACAGCTGCAATCGCACCTAATGAATACTGCCATTTACGGAAAGAGATCATTAAGTATAAGAAAATAACTGCCATTGCTCCAAGAACTGCCCAGTATGAGTTTGTTTTGATATCTTCAGAGATAGAAGCTCCAACTTTAGAAGCTTGTAATACTCCAACTTTTTTACCGTCAAAAGAGTTGATGAATTTATCGTAAGTTGTATTTGGGAAATACTTTTGTAATCCTTTGTATAATTTTTGGTTTACTTCTTCATCGATAGCAACACCATCTTCTTTAATTTTATATTTAGTTGTGATTTTCAACTGATCGTCATCACCTAAAATTTTAGCTTCAACCGGAGTTCCAAAAGCAGCAGATAATTCATCTGAAACTACTGTAGCATCAATTGGTTTTTCAAATTTAACCTGGAAAGTTCTTCCTCCAACAAAATCAACACCTTCATCCAATCCGTTAACGAAAAAGATAGAAATTAAACTTACAACTACTACAATTGAAGAGAAGATATAAGTGAATTTTTTGATTTTAATAAAGTCAAAGTGGAAATTAGTAAACCAGTTTTTAGTAATGTTTGTAGAGAAAGTTAAATCACCTTTTCCAGCAATGTTTCTGTCAATGAAAATTCTAGCAATAAAGATAGAAGTAAACAACGAAGTTACGATACCAATAAGTAATGTTAAAGCAAAACCTTTGATTGGACCTGTTCCAAAGATAAATAAGATCGCTCCAGTTAAAACGTGAGTTACGTTTGCATCAATAATAGAACGCATTGCACCGTGCCATCCGTAAGACGCAGCTACAGCTTCAGATAATGATTTACCTTCACGTAATTCCTCTTTTGCTCTTTCATATATAATAATATTCGCATCTACCGCAGTACCTAATGTTAATACGATACCTGCAATACCTGGTAATGTTAATACAAAACCAAAACTTGCCATAATTCCGAATAAGAAAAGTAAGTTCAATAATAAAGCAAGGTTTGCATACCATCCAGCTTTACCATAATAGAATACCATCCAAACACAAACTAATAAGAATCCTAATACAGATGAAATTGTTCCTGCATCAATTGCAGCCTGACCTAAAGATGGTCCAACAACAGTAGATTGAATAATATCTGCAGAAGCTGGTAATTTACCTGCGTTTAATACGTTAGCTAAATCTTTAGTTTCAGCAACATCAAAAGAACCTGTAATTTCAGATCTTCCTCCAGCAATAGGACCACTTGTAACACCTGGTGCAGAATATACGATGTTATCTAATACAATAGCTATATAACCTTTTTGAGAGAAAGCTCTTCCTGTTAATTCTTCCCAAACTTTAGCTCCCTGGCTGTTCATTTGCATAGAAACAGCTGGTTTACCCATTTGGTCAAAAGTATCTTTTGCATCAGTTACAACTCCACCGCTCATCGCTGGTACGTTATCTCTGTTACCTTTTAAAGCATATAATTCAACTGCTTCAATATCTTTAGCGCTTGCTAAATCTTTTGCTTTAGGATCTTTTACAGTAGTTGGTTTACTCCAAACAAATTTTGCATTGTGTTGGTCAGCAGCCAATAAAATTCTAATTTCTGGTCTTTTGAAATAAGCATTAATTGTTGCAGTATCTTTTGTAGCGAAGTATCCTAAAACAGGACCTCCACCTTGAGTGATCATTTTGTCAAATAAAGGATTGTTTCCTTTTTTAGTATCAACTGAATCTTTAGCATCAGTTAATAAAGCATTCAATGAATCTTTAGCAACCGTTTTAGTTTCTACTTTTTTAACTTCAGTTTTCTTTAAAGCTTCGTTAGCAACAACTAAGAAGTTACCAACTTCTTCAATTTTATAAGTTTCCCAAAACTCTAATTGAGCTTTTCCACCTAATAATTTTTTAATCCTGTCAACATCTTTAGCACCTGGAAGCTCCACTAAGATTCTTCCTGTTTCTCCTAATTTTTGAATATTTGGTTGTGTCACACCAAATTTGTCGATACGCTCTCTTAATACTTTGTAAGCACTTTCGATAGACTCATCAACTTTTCTTTTGATTACTTTTTGAGCTTGTGCATCTGTCATTTGGAAATCAATTCCACCTTCACCTTGTAAACTTCTGTTTGCAAAGATATCTGGTGAAGCTAATTTTGTAGTTCCGTTTGAGTTTGCTTCAAAAGCTTCAAAGAATTTATTTAAATAGGTCTTATTACCTTCTAAATTTGCAGTTGCATCAGCTAATGATTTATTAAAAACTGGGTTTTTAGAATTGTTTGCTAATCCTTTTAAAACATCTTTAACAGAGATTTGAAGAATTACGTTGATTCCTCCTTCTAAGTCAAGACCTTTATTTAATTGTTTGTTTTTTACTTCATTATAAGTGAAGTCAGTAAAACCAAGATTAAACACTTTTTCTTTACCAATAGAATCTAAATATTTTAGCTCTTTATCAGGATTATCTCCTGCAAAAGCTTTAGCCTCACTTTTGACATTGTTTGCCACAAAAGTGAATGATAGTTGGTAAATACTTACCAATGCAAATAGAATTGCGAAAAATTTAATAAGTCCTTTATTCTGCATTATTACTAAAAATTAATTATGTTTTATGTTTGTTTTTGGTTTTAAATCCCCTAAAAATAAGCCCTGACATGAGTTTTTAAAACTAAAAAATCGAGATCACGAATTACAACATTTTTTTTAAATCGAGCAAATATATAATTAACGAAAACATTAACCAATTTATTTATTAATTAATCTCAAAAAAAAGACTGCAAAAGTGCAGCCTTTTTCTTTTTTTCCTGTTTTTATTATACTAAAATCGATTTTAGAGCATCATTCATGCCACGAACTGCATCTGCACTTTTGGCAAATAAAGCCTTTTCCTGGTCGTTTAAATGAATATCTACAATTTCTTCGATACCGTTTTTACCAATTATACACGGTACTCCTATACAAATATCATTTTGTCCATACTCCCCTTCTACGAAAACAGAGCATGCAATCATTTTCTTTTGATCGTTTAGAATACTATCTACTAAATAAGCCACAGAAGCTCCCGGAGCATACCATGCAGACGTTCCTAAAAGCCCTGTAAGTGTTGCACCGCCTACCATTGTGTCTGCAGCAACTTTTTGAAGTACTTCTTCTGAAAGGAATTGCGAAACCGGAATTCCGTTATAAGATGCTAAACGTGTTAACGGAATCATAGTCGTATCACCGTGACCTCCAATTACCATTGCTGAAATATCATTGGCAGGTTTATCTAAAGCAAGAGAAAGATATGTTCTAAAACGAGAACTATCTAAAGCCCCTCCCATACCTATAATTCTGTTTTTTGGCAATCCTGTAGCTTTTAAAGCTAAATAAGTCATAGTATCCATTGGATTTGAAACTACAACTATTATAGTGTCAGGAGAATACTTTAGTACATTTTCAGCAACTGTTTTTACAATTCCTGCATTTATACCAATTAATTCTTCCCTTGTCATTCCTGGTTTTCTCGGAATTCCTGATGTAATAACCACTACATCACTTCCGGCAGTTTTAGAATAATCGTTGGTTACGCCTGATACTTTAGTATTAAAACCCGTATTTGTGGCGCATTGTGTGATATCCAACGCTTTTCCTTCGGCAAAGCCTTCTTTAATATCCAACAACACTACTTCGCTGGCAATTCCTCTATAAGAAATAACGTCTGCACATGTAGCTCCAACATTTCCTGCTCCTACAATGGTAACTTTCATATTTTATACTTTATCGGTTATTAATTTGTTTTTTTGTTTGTTTTATAAATTGACAATTCGTTTAATCGTTTAAGTAAATTTAAACAATTAAACGAATTGAAAGTTAATTTTTATTAGGCATCGATATTTGCGTAAACAGCATTTTTCTCGATAAATTCTCTACGTGGCGGAACTTCGTCTCCCATTAACATAGAGAATACTCTATCTGCCTCTGCAAGACTATCAATTGTAACCTGACGTAATGTTCTGAAGTTTGGATCCATTGTGGTTTCCCATAATTGCTCGGCATTCATCTCTCCAAGACCTTTATAACGTTGGATAGCTGCACTTCCTCCCATTCTTTCATTCGCCTGATCACGCTGAACATCATTCCATGCGTATTCTTTTTTGTTTCCTTTTTTAACTAAGTATAAAGGTGGTGCTGCGATATAAACGTGACCTTCTTCAATCAGCTCTTTCATGAAACGGAAGAAGAACGTTAATATTAAGGTAGAAATGTGACTACCATCGACATCGGCATCACACATGATGATTACTTTATGATATCTTAGTTTTTCAAGATTTAAGGCTTTGCTGTCTTCTGCAGTTCCTACAGTAACTCCTAAAGCGGTAAATATGTTTCTAATCTCTTCGTTTTCGAATACTTTATGATGCATTGCTTTCTCCACATTCAAAATCTTACCACGCAATGGTAAAATCGCCTGAAAGTTA
>NZ_DLHA01000053.1 GCF_002482975.1 Flavobacterium sp. UBA7680
GATGCAAATCTCAATTATTATTACTTCTGTCGTTGTTGTCAATGTGTTTCGCACATCTGCATCGGGAATGGTATAAATATAATTGAAAAACTATATTACAAACCTTCCAAATACTGGAAGGTTTTTTTTTGAATAAAAATTAAAATAAATAATACAATAATGGAATTAAATAAGTACAGCAAAACCATCACTCAAGATCAAACACAGCCAGCGGCGCAAGCGATGTTGTACGGTATTGGTTTAACTGAAGAAGATTTGAAAAAAGCACAAGTAGGGATTGTGAGCATGGGTTACGATGGTAACACGTGTAACATGCACCTGAATGATTTAGCAAAAGATGTTAAAAAAGGTGTTTGGGATGCAGATCTGGTCGGACTTATTTTTAATACCATTGGTGTAAGTGACGGAATTTCAAACGGTACTGAAGGAATGCGTTATTCATTAGTGTCTCGTGACGTTATTGCAGATTCTATAGAAACAGTTGCAGGAGCACAATGGTACGATAGTATTATTGCAATTCCTGGCTGTGATAAAAATATGCCCGGAGCGTTAATCGCAATGGGAAGATTAAACCGTCCGTCAATGATGGTTTACGGAGGATCTATTCACTCTGGAAAATGGAAAGGAGAATCTTTAAATATCGTTTCTGCTTTTGAAGCTTTAGGAAAAAAAGTAAAAGGAGAAATTACTCCGGAAGATTTTAAAGGTGTTATTCAAAACGCTTGTCCGGGAGCTGGTGCTTGTGGCGGAATGTATACTGCAAACACTATGTCTTCTGCAATTGAAGCATTAGGAATGAGTATGCCATACAGCTCTTCTAACCCTGCTTTAAGTCAGGAAAAAAGAGACGAATGTCTTGCTGCCGGAGCTGCAATTAAAATTTTATTAGAAAAAGATATTAAGCCAAGAGATATTATGACTCGTAAAGCTTTCGAAAATGCTATTACAATTGTAGCAGTTTTAGGAGGTTCTACAAATGCAGTTATGCACTTAATTGCAATGGCACATTCTGTTGGTATCACAATTACTTTGGATGATTTTCAGGCTATTAACGACAGAACTCCGGTTCTTGCTGACATGAAACCAAGTGGTAAATATATGATGGAAGATATTCATGAAGTGGGAGGTATTCCGGGAGTAATGAAATATCTATTAAAAGTTGGATTGATTCACGGAGATTGTTTAACTGTAACAGGAAAAACAGTTGCCGAAAATTTAGCTTCAACTCCGGATTTACAAGATGGACAAGAAGTAATTCACGAAATTCAAAAAGCATTAAAACCAACAGGAAATATTCAGGTTTTATACGGAAATCTTGCTTCTGAAGGCGCAGTAGCAAAAATCAGCGGTAAAGAAGGAGAATATTTTGAAGGACCGGCTGTTGTTTTTGAAGGTGAATTTGAAGTAATTCCAGGTCTTCAGGCCGGAAAAATTAAACCAGGTAATGTAGTCGTCATCAGGGGTTGTGGACCAAAAGGTGGTCCGGGAATGCCTGAAATGCTAAAACCGACATCAGCGATTATTGGAGCTGGATTAGGAAGCAGCTGTGCACTAATTACAGATGGTAGATTCTCCGGAGGTTCACACGGATTCGTGGTAGGACACGTTACACCAGAAGCATATGATGGTGGTGGTATTGCACTAGTAAAAGATGGAGATATAATCGCTATCGACGCTGTGAAAAATACAATCGACCTGAAGATATCTGATGAAGAATATGCAGCTCGTAAAGCAGCTTGGGTTCAACCAGCGCTAAAAGTTGACAGGGGAGTTTTACTTAAATACGCAAGATCGGTTTCAAGCGCATCAACAGGATGTGTTACCGATAACTAGCATTCAATTACAATTTTAAAAAACAATTTCAATAACAATGTCAATATCAAAATTTAATTGCAAGAAAAGGTAAAAAAAACAAAAGATCAATTTAAAATTTATAGTTGAAATTGATTTTTGCATTGCCATTGAATTTTGATATTGAAATTGATTTTTGCGATTGAAAAAAAATATACCAAATGGGAACAATTAGGATATCAGGCGCCGAAGCCGTTATTAGATGTTTATTAGCAGAAGGAGTAGACTTAATTTATGGTTATCCGGGAGGAGCAATCATGCCGGTTTATGACGAATTATATAAATTTCAGGATCAGTTACACCATGTTTTAGTGCGTCACGAACAAGGTGCAACGCACGCTGCTCAGGGTTATGCAAGAGCGACAGGAAAAGTAGGAGTGGCAATTGCTACTTCTGGACCGGGAGCAACAAATTTAGTTACCGGAATTGCTGATGCTCAAATCGATTCAACTCCAATGGTTTGTATTACCGGACAAGTTGGAAGACATTTATTAGGATCTGATGCTTTTCAGGAAACAGATATTATCGGAATTTCGACTCCGGTTACAAAATGGAATTTTCAGGTAACAGAGGCTTCTCAAATTCCTGAAATCATTGCAAAAGCATTTTATATTGCTCGTTCTGGACGTCCGGGACCAGTATTAATAGATATTACTAAAAACGCTCAGTTTGATGAGTTAGATTTTAGTTATGAAAAATGTACTGGAATTAGAAGTTATGTTCCGGTTCCGAAATTAAAATTAGATAAAGTTGCCGAAGCTGCAGCGTTAATCAACAGCGCTAAAAAACCTTTTATAGTTTTCGGACAGGGAATTATTTTAGGTCAGGCTGAAGCCGAGTTTAAAGCAGTTCTTGAAAAATCAGGAATTCCGGCAGCGTGGACTATTTTAGGACTTTCGGCTCTGCCAACAGATCATCCTTTAAATGTAGGTATGTTAGGAATGCACGGAAATTATGCGCCAAACTTACTAACGAATGAATGTGATGTTTTAATTGCCTTCGGAATGCGTTTTGACGATCGTGTTACAGGTAAATTAGCTACTTACGCAAAACAGGCAAAAGTAATTCACTTCGAAATTGACCCTGCAGAAGTTGATAAAAACGTTAAAACAGAAGTTGCTGTTTTAGGTGATGTAAAAGAATCTTTAGTTGCTTTATTACCATTATTGGATGCAAAATCTCACGATTTATGGCATAATGAGTTTAAAGAATTGGCTAAAATAGAATATGATACAGTTATTAAAGACGAATTAAACCCAGAAACTCCGGGACTTTCAATGGGTGAAACTGTCGAAATGATCAACAAACACTCAAAAGGTGATGCGATTATAGTTTCAGATGTTGGTCAGCACCAAATGTTTGCGTGTCGTTATGCTAAATTTAATTCAACAAAAAGTAATATTACTTCCGGTGGATTAGGTACAATGGGATTTGCGCTTCCGGCTGCAATTGGAGCCAAAATGGGAAGACCAGATCGTGAAGTTGTAGCTATTATTGGTGATGGAGGTTTCCAAATGACCATTCAGGAATTAGGAACAATTTTCCAGACTCAGGTTCCGGTAAAAATTGTAATTCTAAACAATGAATTTTTAGGAATGGTGCGTCAATGGCAGGAATTGTTTTTTGACAACAGATACGCATCAACAAAAATGATTAATCCAAATTTTACTGCAATTGCCGAAGGGTATCATATTAAATCTAAGAAAGTTACGAATCGTGAAGATTTAGATGCTGCAGTTGCCGAAATGCTTGCTTCAAAAGATTCTTATTTCTTAGAAGTCATGGTCGAGAAGGAAAACAACGTTTTCCCAATGATTCCAACAGGAGCATGTGTATCAGAAATTAGATTAAGCTAAAAAAGAAGTTTCAATCCCGATTTTTATCGGGAAAAATAAACTTTAAACAAAAATTACATGGAAGATAAAACATTTACCATATCGGTATACTCAGAAAATAACGTGGGTTTATTAAATAGAATATCTGGAATATTCTTAAAGCGTCACATTAATATATTAAGTCTAAATGTTTCAGAATCAGAAATAGAGAATGTTTCAAGATTTATCATTGTAGTAAATACAACAGAGAAATGGGTTCAGAATATTGTAGGACAGATTGAAAAACAAATCGAAGTTATAAAAGCATTTTATCATACAGATGAAGAAACAATTTATCTTGAAAATGCACTTTTTAAAATCGCTTCAAGTTTGTTGTTTGATGAAAAACAAATTCAAAATATCATCAAAGACAGCCAATCGACGATTGTAACAGTTTCAAGAGATTTTTTCGTGATTTCAAAATCAGGAAGACGTTCAGAAATTGAAGATTTATACCAAAAATTCAAACCATACGGAATTATGCAATTTGTACGTTCGGGAAGAATTTCGGTTTCTAAAGAAAAAATGGAGATTTCATCATTGTTAGAAACCTTCAAATAAAGAATTAATATGTGATATTACACGATCACAACCAATTATAAATAAATTAATTACTAAATTTCATTTCATTAAATATTTTAAAACAAAATGGCAAATTATTTCAACACATTACCACTTAGATTACAATTAGAGCAACTTGGAGTTTGCGAATTTATGGAGCAGTCAGAATTTGCAGACGGAATTTCAGCATTAGCAGGGAAAAAAGTTGTTATTGTTGGATGTGGTGCACAAGGTTTGAATCAAGGTTTAAACATGAGAGATTCAGGTTTAGATATTTCTTACGCATTGCGTGCAGATGCAATTGCTGAAAAGAGAGCTTCATATAAAAATGCAACTGAAAATGGGTTTAAAGTAGGTACTTATGAAGAGTTGATTCCAACTGCTGATTTAGTTTGTAATCTTACTCCAGATAAACAACACACATCTGTTGTTACTGCGATTATGCCATTAATGAAACAAGGATCGACTTTAGCGTATTCTCACGGTTTTAATATTGTTGAAGAAGGAATGCAGATTCGTGAAGATATCACGGTTATTATGTGTGCTCCTAAATGTCCGGGTTCTGAGGTTCGTGAAGAATATAAAAGAGGTTTTGGTGTACCAACACTTATTGCAGTTCACCCTGAAAATGATCCAAACGGATTTGGTTTAGATCAGGCAAAAGCTTACGCTGTAGCAACTGGAGGACATAAAGCAGGAGTTTTAAGATCATCTTTCGTTGCCGAAGTAAAATCAGATTTAATGGGTGAGCAGACAATTCTTTGTGGATTGCTTCAAACTGGATCTATTTTATGTTTTGATAAAATGGTTGAAAAAGGAATCGATAAAGCATATGCTTCAAAATTAATTCAATACGGATGGGAAACTATCACTGAAGCTTTGAAACACGGTGGTATCACAAACATGATGGATCGTTTAAATAATCCTTCTAAAATTGAAGCTTACGAATTAGCAGAAGAATTAAAAGACATCATGCGTCCGTTATTCCAAAAACACCAAGACGATATTATTTCTGGAGAATTCTCAAGAACTATGATGATTGACTGGGCTAATGACGATGTTAATTTATTGAAATGGAGAGCAGCAACAGGAGAAACTAACTTCGAAAAAACAGCTCCGCAAGAAGCTCCAATTTCTGAGCAGGAATATTTTGATAATGGAGTTTTAATGATTGCTATGGTAAAAGCTGGTGTTGAGTTAGCTTTTGAAACTATGACAGAGGCTGGAATCATTGAAGAATCTGCTTATTATGAGTCATTACACGAATTACCATTAATTGCAAACACAATTGCAAGAAAGAAATTGTTTGAAATGAACCGTGTAATTTCTGATACTGCAGAATATGGCTGTTATTTATTTGATCACGCTTGTAAGCCATTGTTGACTGAATTTATGAAAAAAGTAGAAACAAATATTATTGGAAAACCATTTTCAACTTCAAATGGAGTAGATAATAATATTTTAATTGCAGTTAATAAAGAAATTCGTCAGCATCCTATTGAAGAAGTAGGAGCATGGTTGAGAGAATCAATGACAGCAATGAAAAAAATTGTATAATAAAATTGGGAATTTCCACGCATTCCGAATGTAGTGGAATTTGCTCTGTATCAATGTTTTAAATTAATATTTTGAATTAGTAAGCACTTATTAAGAAAATAGATATAGATGCATTTTGCATTCACTTAACTTCTGTGAGAAGTAAGTTAAGTGAAGCGGATCCCTAAAATTGGGGTATATTTTTTAATCAAAAAATATACTTGTTGAAATTTCTATTATAATTAATAAAGCTGCTGCTATTTTCAAAGTAGGGAAAGCATTTGTAATGCAGAATTACAAAATTAATTGTTATTGAAATTTGTTAAATAAAAAGGTATGATAATTTCTTTGTCATACCTTTTTTGCGATTTAGATTTTTTCTTAAAACGTCTTTTTTTAGAATAACTTTAAAAAAAACATATATTTTATTTATTATATGTTTTTTTTATACAAAATTTATGAATTAAATAATTTTAAGAATAGACGCATATTTAATACATTTATAAAAAAAAATTCCACAAACCTATGAGTTATTATAAAATTGAAAATTTAGAACAATATTTTAAACATTACAATAAGTCAATAAGAGAGCCAAGAAAATTTTGGGGGAAAATTGCCGAAGAAAATTTTACTTGGTACCAACAGTGGGAAAAAGTTGTTGATTTTAATATGGCCGACGCCGAAGTAAAATGGTTTACTGACGCTAAAGTTAACATTACCAAAAACTGTATCGATAGACATTTAAGCAAAAGAGGAGAAAAAACGGCTATTATTTTTGAACCGAATGATCCGTCTGAAAACGCTTTACATATAACTTATAATGAATTATACGAACGAGTTTCAAAAATGGCGAATGTTTTGCGTGAGCAGGGAGTTCGTAAAGGAGACCGCGTTTGTATTTATTTACCAATGATTCCTGAATTAGCTGTTTCTGTTTTGGCTTGTGCCAGAATTGGAGCGATTCACTCTGTAGTTTTTGCCGGATTTTCTGCTTCTGCAGTTTCTGCAAGAATTATCGACAGCGAATGTAAAATGGTAATCACATCTGATGGAGGTTACAGAGGAAACAAAACAATTGATTTAAAATCTATCGTTGACGAAGCCTTAGATACTTGTCCATCAGTTTCTAAAGTTTTAGTGGTAAAAAGAACAAAAACAGAAGTGGCAATGAAAGAAGGTCGTGACATTTGGTTGCAGCCTTTATTAGACGCTGCTCTTGATAATAGTGTTGCTGAAATTATGGATGCCGAAGATCCTTTGTTTATCCTTTATACATCAGGATCTACAGGGAAACCAAAAGGAATGGTGCATACAACAGCTGGATACATGGTTTATACAGCGTATACATTTAAAAACGTATTCAGCCATGAAGAAAACGATATCTTCTGGTGTACGGCAGATATTGGATGGATAACAGGACACTCATACATTTTATACGGACCATTACTAAATGGCGGAACAACTGTAATTTTTGAAGGAGTTCCTTCTTATCCTGATTTTAGCCGTTTTTGGGATATTATCGAAAAACATAAAATCACACAATTTTATACAGCGCCAACAGCAATTCGTTCATTAGCAAAAGAAAGCTTAGATTATATTCAAAAATATCCTCTAAAATCGCTTAAAGTTATTGGATCTGTTGGAGAACCAATCAACGAAGAAGCTTGGCACTGGTTCAACGACCACGTTGGAGATAAAAGATGTCCGGTTGTGGATACTTGGTGGCAGACAGAAACTGGAGGAATCATGATTTCGCCAATTGCTTTTGTTACGCCAACAAAACCAACTTATGCAACCCTGCCATTACCGGGAATTCAGCCCGTTTTAATGGATGAAAAACGTAATGAAATTGAAGGAAATCAAGTTGTTGGAAGTTTATGTATTAAATTTCCTTGGCCCGGAATCGCCAGAACTATCTGGGGAGATCACCAACGTTATAAAGACACTTATTTCTCTGCTTTCCCTGGAAAATACTTTACAGGAGACGGTGCTTTAAGAGACGAAGTTGGTTATTACAGAATCACGGGTAGAGTAGATGACGTTGTAATTGTTTCTGGTCACAATTTAGGAACAGCGCCAATCGAAGATGCAATTAACGAACACCCAGCGGTTGCAGAATCTGCGATTGTTGGATTCCCACATGATATTAAAGGAAACGCTTTATATGGTTATGTAATCCTGAAAGAAACTGGAGAAGTTAGAGATAGAACGAATTTATCAAAAGAGATTAATCAATATATTTCTGATCATATTGGGCCAATCGCTAAATTAGATAAAATCCAATTCGTTTCTGGTTTACCAAAAACACGTTCTGGAAAAATCATGCGTAGAATTTTACGTAAAATAGCCGAAGGTGATAATTCTAATTTTGGAGATACTTCAACATTGTTGAATCCTGAAATTGTAGATGAAATTTTTAATAATAGAATTTCTTAATTCTAGACTTGTATATAAAAAATGCCTCTTAATATTTTAAGAGGCATTTTTGTTTTTATGATAATCAGCTTTGTCAAAGTTTAAAACTTTGACAAAGCTTAAGTATTTATAATCTATGTCAGGCTGAGCGAAGTCGAAGCCCTCGCAAAGTGATTCTGCATGAGGGGCTTCGACTTCGCTCAGCCTGACAATCGTAATGTTTTAACATGTAGTTTGTCATTTCGAGGAACGAGAAATCGCACAAGAAACTCGACATTGCATATTGCCAATCTTTGTCGAGCAACTAACGGAGATTTCTCGTTCCTCGAAATGACAAGATTGTGTGTGATTCTGCATGACGGGCTTCGACTTCGCTCAGCCTGACAATTACAATTGCTTAAATAAACAATCAAAACTTGAATTTCTTATATAACTTATATGGTGAAAAAATTATCTTATCCCCAATCTCGACTTCAATTTCAAAAACAAAAGCCCAATTTTATAAGCATCTTCCGCAGAAGAATTTCTGTCGCTTTTTGGGATTTTATAAATTTCGCATAAATCGTTTAAAGAAAACTGCTTGTCATTAATATCGGTTAATTTTCGATACATAACATCAATATCGAGCGCTTCATTTTTTAATCTTCCGCAATCTAATCTTTCTAAAGCAGCGTTAAGCATTTCAATGTCAAAATTAATATGATGACCAACCAGAACTGCGTTTCCAATAAAATTAATAAATGCTTCTAAAGCCTCAGCCTCAGGCATTTTATTCATTTTGCTTTCAATAATGAATTCATTAGAAATTCCGTTTTCTTCTAAAAATTTATACTGAAGTAAAACCGCTTCAAAATTCTCTTTAATTATAATACTATCGTCAATTACAGAAAAAGCCCCTAAAGATAAAATAACATCTTTATTAGGGTTTAAGCCAGAAGTTTCAGTCGACAAAACCACATATTTGGTAGGTTTTGCTTCTAATTTTGTTAAGTATTCTTTCCAGAATTCCGGATGATCCTTATTGATATTTTTGATCCAGTCTAGCATATTTTATGAGAATTGTGTAAGTTGAAATTTACTCTTTATAAGTTCCTCAAGGTCTTTCATTGGAGTCAAAGCATTTTTTAACTTCTCTTTGTCTGTTTTAGACATTTCTCTTAAATTAATATATTGTCCGGAATCGTCATTTTTTAAACCTTCAACCGTTCTGAATTTTGAAAGCGTTAAAAAAGCTTCGGCACAACTTAAATATATTTCAGCATTTTTAGAATCGGTAATCGCTAATTGTTTGAATCTTAAATACGTATTTTTGATTCCTTTTATGTTTGCGCTCAAAATTAATAAACGTGCACTGTCAATAAGTGGCATTAAAGCACGGGTTTTAATATCAAATTTTCCTTTTTGTGGACCTTCTTCTTCAACAATGAATTTTTTGAAAAAGCTTAGAGGAGAATTTCTTTTCAAAGCGTCGTTTCCTAAAAAATCAAAGAATAAAGTGTTGTTTACAGCATTTTTAAACACCACATTTTCTATAACTTCTTCAATTTTTGCTTCACCAATTACGATCTCATAATCAAAGAAAATACTGCTCAAATCGTTGCTGTTTTCACCTGGAGTATTCATCCAGCTGTTGTATTGTTTTGTCCAGTCACTCAATGATTTACACCACAACATATTGCTTCCCATATGGCCATTTGGGCAATATTCGTAACCTACTTTCTCAAGGATGGCAGTGGTTCTTTTTGCCAGTCTTAAAAAGTAATCTTTTACCTCACGATATTTCTCCGGAGCAACATCTTCAAAAATCAAAATACTATCCTGATCTGTCAATAAAAGTTGTTCTTTACGTCCTTGACTACCAATGCTTAACCATGCAAATCTGGCAGGAGGGGAGCCTAAATCTAAAATTGATAGTTCTACCGCACGTTTTATAATGGCAAGGTTAATTTCGCTTGCAATATTACTAACATGAGAAATTGGTATATTTTTCTGAATCGAATTCTGAATCAAATCTGATAAACGATCACGAATTTGTTTTAAATCTTTTGGAAGCTGTGAACGCTTAATTTCTTTAATTAAAACACCAGGGTTACTAGCTTGAGCCACAATTAAATCGTGCTCAGAAATAATTCCTTTTACAGCAGATTTACTTGTACCGTCTTTAGTTACGCAAAGGTGAGAAACATTATGTTTCAGCATTAAAAGCTGGGCTTCGGCAAGAGAAACATTTTCAATTACCGTAACAACCGGCGAAGACATTATCTTGTCAATCGTTTCTGTAATAGGGTAACGTCCAGTTGCAATTTTTGAAGATAAATCGGCGTGGGTTACAATACCAATTGGATTATTCTTTTCACAAATCACAATATTATCCACCATAGATTCTGTCATCAAAATAGCAACATCTTTTACAATATGGTGAGATTCTGTTGTTAGCGGAGAATTATTATAAGAAAGAGACTGAATATACTGCATCTCATTCTGTTGATCCATAAAATTACTGTCTGGATCTAGTTTTCCGTTAGAACGGGAATTATCTCGTGTATGTCTTGAATTTACTGCAAAACTTTCCAGTAAAAAGTTTAAAACATCTGAATTATTGGCTACAAACGGACGGAAAACAGCAATTGGAATAGCATAAACAATGCTTTCTTCACGCGCTTTTGCTGTCATCATATAGTTGTTTTTAGCAAAAAACGGGCGTAAACCAAAAATATCACCTTCGTGGCATTTATTTATGATAGTTTCCTCAGCATCAGCAATTGTCGTTAAATTAATGATACCAGAAGCCACGACATAAAAACTGTCGTGAAGCGGATCATTATTTTGAAACAATACTGCATGTTTTTCTAAATTAATGACACGAATATTTGTAGCGATATCTGATAATTCCTGAAAAGTTAAGTTATCAAACGGCGGGTATTCTTTTAAAAAATCTGCAATATGCTCAGCAATTGTATTCATATATGGTATAATATCTTTTAAAATATTGAATGTAAAAATAATAAAATAAACTCTTACAATGAAACCATCTTGCTCAGAATCTAATTATTTTAAAGAAATGTTAAGATTTACTGAATTCAAGGCTTTAAAATAGTTTTTTGAGAATCAATTTTAAATAATTGATTGATTTTCATTGTTATAAATTTACAGTTTTATCAGTTTATAAACTAAATTATTCGATTTATGTTGTTTAGGGAAAGAGGCAGCAGTTTAGATTATTCAGGATTTATAATAATGAATGATTCAGTATAAGATTCTTATAATCTTCTATTTTACATAATATAAATTATAGTTCATTTGTGATATAACTTATTAACTATTACAAATGGCTTTAAAACGTTCCTCTTTAGAGAATTACACGCTATTACTTGTAGAACTAAACAAGATGCGTCACACAAACTTTAATGCAAAAACATTTTTGAAAAAAATGCGTCCATTTTGCAAAACCTCACATTTAAAGTTTAAAACATTATTTCTAAGAATCCGTGGTTCAAATATAGGAATTACAATTAAAGTTTGTACGGATTGCTTTATAGTAACTCAATCTTTTTGTGTTCATGAATTTATTTTTTATTGCAATTCCATGAAAACGCTGATTTCAAAACTTCTTAAACATAATCTTTTAACACCTTAATATATGTCTACAATTTTACTTTTAATTCAAAAACGAGAAAATTTACTTTTGGAATTAGCTGGATTAAATCATGATTTAAACGAGTATTCAAAAAATCCTGTAGAGACTGTCGATTTATTGGGTTTAAAACATCAGCATGATTTTACGATTAGAGAAATTAAAAATATTGGTCAGCAGATAAATGTTTTTTTTAATTCTCAGATTTCAAACTATAAACAAAAATTTTTTGAAGTTGAAAAGAAAATAACCGAAGCAATATCAAAGAAAGAATTCACGATACATGATTTACCTAAAAATCATTATTCACTTTGGCAGGATTCCGAAAATTAATTTTTTGCTACTCCCCTTTCGATTTTTCAATTGTTGCCGTAGGGTATAACGGCAACTAACTCACCCAAACCTACTAAAAACTATGATTTCATATAAAGAAAGGCATCAAGCCAAGACTAAATTTAAAAATAACAATTTAAAACCTACTCTTATAAATATTGACTACTTAATTATTAATCTCGAGGGTCAGCCGTTTGGAGAGTTTCCCGAACATTCAAAATTTCGATTGAAATCTTACGAATACGGAACTAAAATATTTGAGTTAAGAGCAGACTTATATTATGAAGATTTAAAAATCGGTATTTATACCGCAAAACCTCGTTCTGTTATTATGAGCGATCAATTTGCACAATTACAATTTGAAAACAATCTATTTTACACATTGTCTAACGATGCCTTAAGAGGTATCATAAACGCTTTTTGCGATGAAACAAACTACTTTTTTAAGTCTGTTAATAGACTGGATATTTGCCTTGACAAGTCTGATATCAACAATTCTTACCGTAATTTATATAGTAATGTGGTTGCAGGTAACTACCTTATTTCAGGTCGTCCGAAAAATTTACAAAGCTATTTTGAAACGTACAAAGGAAAATCAATACTTAACGGTTTCCAAATAGGAAAAAGAACATCCGATAAAATAATCCGATGCTATAACAAAACGCTGTCATTGCAATTAACTGAAAAGCCATATATAAATGAATATTACGCAAATAATGGTTTGAAAAATGAGAATGTTTGGCGTTTTGAATACCAGTTAAATTCAGCATTTTTTAGAGGTCTAAACGAGTACTCTAAATTAGATATAAATATCAGTCAAACAATGACTTGGGGTCTTTTTGATAAAGCAAATCTTTATGAATTATTGAAGATTGCTAATAAAGGTTTTTTTGAACTTCGTGAGAATACTGGCAAAAGTCAAATCAATAAAGAAAAGCTTATTACCCTTTTTGATTTTGATTTTTTGCAATCTCAAATTACCAAATTCAATCCTATAATTAAACGTTTAAAAAAGGTTGTTCTTTCTTCGACAACAATTAAAAAACGTCTTGCAAAATCTCTATTTAGAGAATATTATGCAAACAATCAAGACATATCTTATATCGTTGCTCTCAATCTTTTACTTGAAGATATGGACATGACTACTGAAAACCAACTTTTAGTATGGTTTCAAAACAAATTACATTTCTATCTGCACGAATTTAGAACAAAGGAAAAATTAGTAAATGATTTTGATTCTGAATTATTCCACGAACA
>NZ_DLHA01000006.1:0-27125 GCF_002482975.1 Flavobacterium sp. UBA7680
TATTTTTTGAAAAGATCAGCAAAATATACTTCAACGATAGCGCCAAAGATAATTGGATCTGAAACTTTCATCATTGTAGCTTTTAAATGCACAGAAAGTAAAACACCTTCTTTTTTAGCTTCTGCAATAGCATCAGCAGCAAAAGCTTTTAATTTTTTTACACTTAAAACAGAGCTGTCGATGATTTCTCCAGCTTTAAGCGGTGTGCTTGCTTTTAAAACAGTTGTAGTTCCGTCTTTTGCAACAAATTCGATTTTTACATCATTTGCTTCAGCAACAGTAAGTGACTGCTCACTTCCGTAAAAATCACCATTTGGCATAGAAGCCACTTTAGTTTTTGAGTCAGCAGACCATGCACCCATTGAGTGTGGATTTGCTTTTGCAAAGTTTTTAACGGCTCTTGGCGCTCTACGATCAGAGTTTCCTTCACGTAAAACAGGGTTTACAGCAGAACCTAATACTTTTGCATATTTTGCTTTAATTTCCTTTTCAGCATCGTTTTGCGGGTCTTCAGGGAAATTAGGAACGTTGTAACCGTGAGATTGTAATTCAGCAATAGCCGCTTTTAATTGTGGTACAGATGCTGAAATGTTTGGTAATTTGATGATGTTAGCTTCTGGCTTTGTTGCTAATTGACCCAATTCAGCAAGAGCATCTACTGTTTTTTGAGCATCTGTTAAAGACTCAGGAAAATTAGATAAAATTCTTCCTGCTAAAGAGATGTCTCTAGTTTCAATAGCAATACCAGCTGTTGAAGTAAAAGCCTGAACAATAGGTAATAAAGAATAAGTCGCTAATAAAGGCGCCTCATCAGTTAAGGTGTAAAAAATTTTTGAATTCTGTGTCATTTTTTTTTTTTTTATAATCGTGTCGTCAAAGAATGGCGATGTAAAAGGTATGAGTTGGCTCAAAATGAGCGGAGCAAATATAATAAAAACAGTCCGAAAACGGTTTAGTTTTCCTGATAATTGCTGAAATTATCAGATTGCTAATACGATTTCGTAAAATTGCTAAATCGATGATTTTGATATTAAAAAATTACGGTTTTGATACTGCTTAAAATAAAGGCATAAAAAAAACTCGTTTCAAATAACATGAAACGAGTTTTTTATAACAGATTGATAAATGATTATCTTCTTTTATCTCTAATCTTAGCTTTTTTACCAGTAAGTTCTCTGAAGTAGAAAATTCTAGCTCTACGAACTGCACCTTTTTTGTTGATTTCGATTTTTTGTAAAGCTGGTAAGTTTACTGGGAAGATACGCTCAACTCCAATAGCTCCAGACATTTTACGAATCGTGAAAGTTTCTGTGTTACCAGAACCTCTTCTTTGAATAACAACTCCTTTAAAAAACTGAGTTCTTGTTTTTTCACCCTCTTTAATTTCGTAGAATACTGTGATAGTATCTCCAGCTCCAAATACAGGGAAATCTTTTCTAGCAACGAATTCGTCTTGAACGAATTTTAATAAATCTGCCATGATAATTTTATTATTATAGTTTTAATAGAGTAACATTCACGGATCTCGCCAGAGGTTAGTCTAATTCGGGTGCAAATGTAATTAAAATATTTAAAATTCCAATAAAAATAAATTCCAAATTCCAATTTCTTAACTAGTTGATTAATTGGAATTTGGAATTTTAAAAATTTGGAATTTATTCTAATAAATCTGGACGTCTGTTTTTAGTATGTTCGTAGGCTTTATCCTCACGCCATTTATCAATTTTGGCAAAATGTCCGCTGGTTAAAACTTCCGGGACTTTCCATCCTTTATAATCTGCGGGTCTTGTATATATTGGCCCTGAAAGTAAATTGTCCTGAAAACTATCTGTCAACGCTGAGGTTTCATCGCTTAAAACACCAGGAATTAAACGAATTAAAGCATCTGATAAAACTAATGCGCCCAATTCTCCGCCGGATAAAACGTAATCACCAATCGAAATTTCCTTAGTAATAAAATGATCTCTAACACGCTGGTCAACACCTTTATAATGTCCGCATAAAATGATAATGTTTTCGTACATCGACATTTTGTTGGCCATTTTTTGGTTTAAAGTTTCGCCGTCAGGAGACATATAAATTACTTCGTCATATTCACGCTGACTTTTTAAATGTGTAATACAATCGTCAATAGGCTGAATTGTCATTACCATTCCGGCGCCGCCGCCAAAAGGATAATCGTCTACACTTTTTTGTTTATTAGTGCTGTAGTCACGAAGATTGTGAAAATGTACTTCGACCAAGCCTTTATCAATGGCACGTTTCATAATCGATGCCTCAAAAGGGCTTCTTAATAATTCAGGTAAAAGTGTAACAATGTCAATTCTCATTTTTTCTTCAATAATTTGGGCAAAGATACGAAGTTAAAAATGAAGATGTAAAATGTATAGTCCCTACGGGACAAAAAATCATGTTGATACAAATTTTTCTACCGATATTTTGTTCCTAACGGAACAATTTGTTTTTGGATGTATTGTTTTTTGGATATGATTATAAATTTTTTTTCAATATTTCTATTCTTTAATTTAGATATATAGTCCCTACGGGACAAAAATCTGTGTGAATAAAATATTGCTACCGATATTATGTTCCTAACGGAACTTTCTGTCGTAATTCCATTTTAATAAATTCCAATTAAAATCAATAAGATTTCCCGTTAGCGAGAAAATATTGGTGGAAAAAAATGTTAAGGTTCAAAAGATATCCCGTTAGGGATAAAATATCGGTAGAAAAAAAATGGATCAACATTCATAATGTCCCGTTAGGGACTATACATTTCTGTTAAAATAAAAAGAAAGAATATTCCTTCTTTTTTATATATTTGAAAACGATCAAAAAATATTCCGCTAGGAATAATATATCGGTAGAAAAAAATATTATTTAAGAAAAAATGTCCCATAAGGACTATACAATCATGGCAAATACATACACCCAAATTCACATTCATTTTGTTTTTGCTGTAAAATATAGACAAGCGGCTATACATACAAACTGGAAAAATGATTTATATAAATACATTTCAGGAATTATTAAAAACAATAATCATAAGGTTTTAGCAATCAATGGTATTTCAGACCATGTTCATATTTTAATTGGAATAAGACCCGCACAATCAATATCTGAATTAATGAAAAGCATAAAACAAAATTCATCAAAATGGATAAACGAAAATAAATTTACCAACATTCATTTTGAATGGCAGGAAGGATATGGAGCATTTTCATATAGTAAATCTCAATTAAGCGCAGTTGCTGACTATATAGAGAATCAAGAAGAGCATCATAAAAAGAAAACCTTTAAAGAAGAATACATCAATTTTCTCGAAAAATTTGAAGTTGATTATGATGAAAAGTTTATTTTTAAGGAATTAATTTAAAATTGGTTTTTTAATTATATCCAAAACGTAAATGAAAAAAATAATCTTCTTCATTCTTATATTATTATGTGCTTGTAACAAGGAAAAAGCTAAAGTAACTCCAAAAGAAGCTCCAAAACAAATTCCGGAAGAAGCGTCCTATTTTAAGGACATCAAAATTAATGACGTTAAATTACCAAAACCATCTTATGGAGATTGGCTGTTTTCTCATCCTGAAGATGGACAGACTTTTGAACAATATTTTAGATCTAAGCACATTGTTCCGACTAAAGAGGAAAATATTATTTACATAAAACCGATTGGAAATTTTAATTCTCTGCAAAAGAAACAGATTCAACTTGTTAATGAGTATTTAGAGCTCTTTTTTCAATTAAAAACAAAAACATTAGAACCAATTTCTAATGATATAGTTCCAAATTCAGCAAGAAGAATGTCTACTGAAGGTCATGAACAATTATTAGCAGGATATCTTTTAAATGATGTATTAAAAGAAGAAAAACCGGAGAATAGAATTGCATTAATGGGACTTTCAGAATTGGATTTATATCCTAAACCCGAATGGAATTTTGTTTTTGGACTTGCTTCTTATAGAGATAAAGTAGGTGTAAGCTCTATTTACAGATTTCAAGAAGGTAAACTTACTGCTGAAAATTTTGATTTGTGTTTGGTAAGATTGCTCAAAACGAGTTCACATGAAATTGGACACATGTTTGGAATGCACCATTGTATTAATGCAAATTGTGTAATGAATGGTACTAACGGTTTGTATGAAACTGATAGAAGTACGATACGATTATGTTCTGTTTGTCAAAGAAAATTAAATTCATGTATTCAATATGATAATAAAAAGAGATTAGCGGATTTAGAGAAATTTTTTAAAAGAAATAATCTAACTGAGGAATCTGATGCAATGAAAAAAGATATCTCGGTTATTCAATAAAAATGAAAGTGATAAAAATAGTTGCCATAACAGGCAGTACAAGAAAAAACTCAAGTAATTTTAAAATTCTAAAACATATTTCAGAACATATAAAACCGAATTTTGAAGTTGAAATATTTGAAGATTTAGATCGAATTCCGCATTTTAATCCAGATTTAGATACAGAGAATCCGCCGGAAGAAATTCGTTTATTCAGAAATAAAATAATGGAGGCCGATGGAATTATAATCTGCACGCCAGAATATGTTTTTAGTCTGCCCGGAAGTTTAAAGAATGCTTTAGAATGGTGTGTGTCGACTACTATTTTTTCGAATAAAAAAGTTGGACTAATTACCGCTTCTGCTTCTGGAGAAATGGGACATGAACAGCTTTTATTAATTATGAAAACCCTTGAAGCCAAATTTAACGATAATACACAGCTTTTGATTCAGGGCATTCGCGGAAAAATTGATGCTGAAGGAAAAATTATAAATGAAGAAACAGAAATTGCACTTCAAAACTTTATAAATAATTTTGAGAATCAATTTTTATAGTAGATTTACTTTTCTAAAATTCAGATCAAAAATGGTTACAAGAAGAAACTTTATTATAAACACAAGTCTGGCTGCTACGGCTGTTCTGGCTTTACCGTCATTAGCATTTTCTATGAATAAAAAAGAAATAGGTTTGCAGTTATATACATTGCGTGAAGAACTTCCGAAAAATGTAAAAGAAACTTTAGAAAAAGTTGCTGCATCAGGATATAAAAATGTAGAAACGTATGGATTTTCTATTAAAGACCAGTTTTGGGGATTGTCTCCAATTGAATTGAAAAAGATATTGGACGATAACAAACTAAAAGCGGTTAGCGGACATTATAATTTAGGAAGTTATTTATACGACGGAAATACTGCGGAATTAATTGCTGCAATTGAAGCAGTAAAGATTTTAAAAAACGAATTTTTAACTGTTCCGTGGATCGATGAACCTTTTAGAAAAAGCATCGAAGATTATAAAAAGATTGCGCTGCGTTTAAATCAGGCTGCAAAAATGTGCAAAGAAGCAGGTTTAAAATTAGCGTATCATAATCATGATTTCGAATTTCAAAAACATGATGGAATTACTGGTTATGAAATCTTATTAAATGAAACCAATAAAAACCTGGTTTATTTTGAATTAGATTTATATTGGGTAGTTCGTTCAGGAAATGATCCGCTAAAATTATTCAAAGAAAATCCGGGACGTTTTAAAATGTGGCATGTAAAAGATATGGACAAAGCAAATCAGGCTTTAAATACCGAAATAGGTTCAGGATCAATTGATTTTAAGCCTTTCTTTAAAGAAGCGAAACAATCAGGAATGATTCACTTTTTTGTTGAGCAAGAAAATAATTATGCTGGAAATTCTTTTCAATCCATTAAAACAAGCTCTGATTTTATTTCAAAAGAATTGATCTAAAACAGAATCATTTAAAAATCTTATTTTTGTAAGAATAAAATTAAAAATCATGCAGAATATCAAAACAAGCAAAGAATTTATAAAAGGAGACGAAATAGAGTGGGAAGTAGTTGGTGGAGGAATCAAGCGTAAAATCCTGGCTTTTGATGATAAAGTGATGCTTGTAAATGTTCATTTTGAAACTGGAGGAATTGGTGTTTTACACGAACATTATCATTCTCAGGTAACGTATATTGCCAGTGGAAAATTTGACGTAACCATAAGCGGTGTTACACAAACATTAAAAGAAGGCGATAGTTTTTATATTCCGCCTCACGCAATTCATGGCGTAGTATGTCTAGAAAGCGGCATGCTCACAGATGTTTTTAGCCCAGCAAGAGAAGATTTCTTAAAATAAATTAAATAAAATCAGTAAATATCCGCGTCTTCGCGATAGCGAATCCGTTTAATCCGCGTCAATTTTTAGAACACAGATGACGCAAATTCGCTATCGCGAAGACGCAGATTTAGACAGATTTTATAAAAAAAATAACTTTAATTATAAATATTGATGGTATTTTTGTAAAATGAATTTATCTAAAACCAACGTCCTGTTTATGGCAGTTTGCACTGGTCTTATAGTCGCAAATCTTTATTACTGCCAGCCTTTAATTGTTTTAATTGCCAACGAATTTAAAATTCCAGAAGCCAGCGCCGGAACCATAACATATTTAACTCAAGCGGGTTATGCTATTGGTTTGTTTTTTATGGTGCCGCTTGGCGATAAATTAGAACGAAAAAAGCAAATTTTAATCACCACTTTTGCCTCTGTAATTGCATTGCTTATTGCAGCAACAGCAAAAAGTTTTCTTATTTTACAAATTGCTTCTTTATTAATTGGAATCACTTCGATTGTACCACAGCTTATTTTGCCTTTAGCAGCTTCCTTAAGTACACCTGAACAACGAGGAAAAGTTATCGGAACTATTATGAGCGGTTTATTAGTCGGAATTTTACTTTCCAGAACTTTAAGCGGTTTTATTGGAGAAGTTTTAGGCTGGAGATCGATGTTTTATATCGCAGCCGGAATTTGTCTTTTAATCTTTTTTGTCATTCAGAGTAAATTCCCAGTCAATAAGCCACAGTTTCAGGGAACTTATGGTCAATTAATTCAGTCTTTATTTACACTTATAAAAACACAGCCGGTTTTGCGTGAAGCTACTGCAATCAACGTTTTCAGTTTTGCTCAGTTTGGAGCTTTCTGGACCACAATGGTTTTACTGCTTTCTGGAGAACCGTTTAATTTCAACAGCGCCACAATTGGTTTGTTCGGAATTGTTGGTGCTTCCGGAGCTTTGGCCGCACCTTTGGTTGGGAAAATCGGAGACAAAGGAAATTCAAGAATTGCAGTTGGTTATGGCTGTTTATTAATCCTGATAAGCTTCTTGATTTTTTATTTTTCTATAGAAAGCGTAATCGGAATTGCGATAGGAATTGTTTTTATTGATATCGGAATTCAGGGCGTTCATATTTCAAACCAAACCAGAGTGTATTCACTATTGCCAGATGCCAGAAACAGACTAAATACGGTATTTATGTCGTTTAGCTTTTTAGGGACTGCTGCGGGATCTGCCTACGGATTATTATTATGGAAACTGGGAGGATGGCATGCTGTAACGATTGGCTGTATGGTTTTATCTGCGCTGTCATTAACTGTTTACGGATTGACTTATAAATCAAAATCTAAAAAATAGAAAGCACAAATTGATATAAAATTAATTTGTAAATTTGCGTTCAATTAAAAAATAACAACATGGAAAACGGAATATACGCTAAATTCAACACAAGCAAAGGTTCGATTTTAGTTAAACTTACACACGACTTAACACCAGGAACCGTAGGGAATTTTGTAGCTCTTGCAGAAGGAAATATGGAGAATAAAGTAAAACCTCAAGGACAAAAATTCTACGATGGATTAAACTTTCATAGAGTAATTCCTGATTTTATGATTCAGGGTGGATGTCCTAAAGGAACTGGAACTGGAGATCCGGGTTACAAATTTGATGATGAATTTGATCCAAGTTTAAAACACGATCGTCCGGGAGTTTTATCTATGGCAAATTCAGGACCTGGAAGTAACGGTTCTCAATTTTTTATCACACACGTTCCAACTCCTTGGTTAGACGGAAAACACAGTGTTTTTGGTCACGTTATAGAAGGACAAGATGTAGTGGATGCTGTTGCTCAAGGTGATGCTTTAGAGACTTTAGAAATCATTAGAGTTGGAGAAGAAGCTCAAAAATGGAATGCTATTGAAGCTTTCATTGGTTTAAAAGGTGCTCGTCTAAAACGTGAAGCGGCTTTAAAAGCAGAATCTGAAGCAAAAATGGAACAATTAGCTGCTGGTTTTGATAAAACAGAAAGCGGTTTACGTTACAAAATGATCCAAAAAGGAGAAGGTAAAAGAGCTGAAGCTGGAAAAACAGTTTCTGTTCACTACGAAGGATCTTTAGAAAACGGAAAAGTTTTTGATTCCTCTTACCCACGTAAAAAACCAATCGAATTCAAATTAGGAGTTGGGCAGGTTATTGAAGGATGGGACGAAGGTATTGCTTTACTACAAGTTGGAGACAAAGCTCGTTTTGTAATTCCATCTGATTTAGCTTACGGTCCATCTGGAGCTGGAGGAGTTATCCCGCCAAACGCAACTTTGATTTTTGACGTTGAATTAATGGACGTAAAATAAGAATTTACAAGCAATTTAGTATTGTTTTAAATAGCAATCCCATTCGCAAGCCGAATGGGATTTTTTTTATATTTACTATAAAAAACCAGAGACAATGAAAAATATTTTAATCCTTGCAGCGCTTGCTTTATTTGTAGTTTCCTGCGGAACTCAGAAAACACCAGCTGTTGCAGCTACTCCTGCTGAACCTGTAAAAACGGTGGCATTAACTCCTGAATTAGAAGCAGGTAGAGATTTGTATGAAAACAATTGTGCAAAATGCCACAAATTGAAAGATCCAAAGAAATATACAAAAGAAGAATGGGGACCAATTTTGGTTAGAATGGGCAAAAAAGCGAAGCTAGATGAAACCCAAATGGCATCAATTACAAATTATATTGATTCACAATTGTAATTTTCTATCTTAAAAAACATAATAAAAAAACCTGTTCAACAATTTGAACAGGTTTTTTATTTTTCAAATAGATATAAAAAAACACCTTCACAGAATGAGGTGTTTAAAAAGTTAGGAATGATGTACAGCCGTATTGTCTACTGCGATTATTTTTAAAGTTTTGATACCAGCCGGCATTTCCCAGTCCACTTCGTCATTTTCTTTAAAACCAATAATAGCAACACTTAAAGGCGCCAGAATTGAAATTTTAGATTGCTTTATATCAGCAGATGAAGGTAAAACAATCTGAATTTTCATTTGCTTCTTCGCTATTACATCTTCAATTGTTACTAAAGAATTGATTCTAATAACAGAGCTGTCAAGTTCGCTTTCTTTACTTATTACAGCGCGATCCAGTTCTTGCGAAAGTTGATTTGCTTCTTTAGTATTTGTCGAATTTTTACTTTTTAAAATCAATTCCCTTAAAAATTGATAATCTGATTTACAGAAAGTGGGTGTTGGTTTCATATCTATATTGAATTTATTGTTTTAAAATTTGAATGATTTTTCTTCTTTTATGCCTTCTAAAGCGAATTGTCGCTCAGCTTGTTTAAAAACAAGATAAGCGGGTAAAGTATTTAATTTGAAAAACAAAAAAGTATCTGACCAAAATTTAATTTTTGTCAAATAAATAAATGTTTAAATTGATGTAAATCCTCCGCCTGAAAGAAGAATTGAAATAGACGGAGGCCTAATTAATAAAGGCCTTACTATGTGAAATAAATACAGCCGAAAACGGTTTTCTCTTACAAGAAAACGTTGGTCTAAAAACTGTAAATATTGTTATAGTGCTCACAATGAGTATTGTTAATTATGATCTGCAAAGATAGGTAAAGTTTCTTAATACTTACAAATTTTATTTCCATTTGATATTACATCCAATGCTTGGCTTCTGAATTTCATTTAAAATTCGGTTGTAAATCAAGGCATCAATTGCATTTCTTAAATCAGTTCCGCTTAACGGAATTCCGTTTCCGGGTCTTGAATCATCAAGTTGTCCTCTGTAAAACAATTTATCCTGATTATCGAATAAATAAAAATCGGGCGTACACGCTGCATCGTATGCTTTTGCCACTTCCTGCGTTTCATCAAATAAATACGGAAAATCAATTTTATGCTGTAAAGCAAAATCAGTCATTAATTCTGGAGAATCTTGCGGAAATTTTACAATATCATTACTCGAAATAGCAATAATACCAAGTCCCTGAACGCGATAATCATTAGATATCATCACGATTTCATTAATAACATGAAGCACAAACGGACAATGATTACACATAAAAATAACAAGCGTACCTTTTGATCCTTTTAAATCCTCAAACGAATAAGTGTGATTCGAATTCGTATCTTTTAGATAAAATTCTGGAGCAATTGTTCCAAGCGGAATCATATTTGAAGGAGTACGTGCCATTTTTTACAGAATATTAATACTCAAAAATAGCTTTTAAATTTTGTATAAAAAAGAGCACAGGAAGAATTGTATTTTTTTGCCACAGATTACACGGATTAAAAAGATTATAAAATTTTAAAACAGTTTTAATCTGCAAAAAAAATCCTTTTAATCTGTGTAATCTGTGGCTAAACTTATTTATGAATTTAAAAATTCAAGTAAATCTTCGTTTAATTTGTCTCTATCTGTATAGAATAAACCATGTGGAGCGCCTTCATAAACGATATACGTATTATTTGCAATAGCTTCAGAAGCTTTTTTAGACGTTAAATCGATTGGAACAATTTTATCGTCATTTCCATGAATGATTAAAGTTGGAACCGTTACAGTGCTTAATTCGTCTCTAAAATCAGTAAATGAAAACGATTCGGCACACTTTAAAGTTGCATGTGGCGAAGCAAAAGAACAAAGCATTCTATAATATTCTAATAAAGCAGTGCTTAACGGTTTATTGATAATATTTACGCCAAAGAATGTCTTTCCGAAATTATCAACAAATCCAATTCTGTCTTCCTTGATTGCTGCTGCGGTAGTTTCACTTTTTTCTCTCGGATGTCCGTCTGGATTATCTTCTGTTTTTAATAAAAAAGGAATAATCGACGAAATCAAAGCGGCTTTTGCAACACCTTTTCCCTGATATCTGCTAAAATAACGAACCACTTCGCCGCCGCCCATAGAAAATCCAACCAAAGTCACATTCTCTAATTCCAGCTGGTTTATAATTTCGCTTAAATCATCGGTTAGAGTATCGTAATCATAACCTTCCCACGGTTGTGACGATTTACCAAAACCACGGCGGTCATAAGCAATTACCCGGTAATTATTTTTAACTAAATATTCAACCTGATATTCCCACATTTCGTTAGAAAGCGGCCATCCGTGAATTAAAATTACTGGTTTTCCTTCTCCGTAATCTTTCACATAAAGCTTTACGTTTGTGGCAGTTTCAATGAATTTATCTGTATTTAATTGATGAATGTCAAAATCTAAATCTCTTAGAGTCGGATTGGCATTTATTACACTATTTTCCATTTTTATATTTTTTACTAATTAGTTACTAAAGCATGTGTAGTAAAATTAACCCTAGTGTAAAAAAAATAGGTTATAGAATTAGTTGTATTACTTACAAAATTTATAGGTTTGTAAATAAACAATTTTCAAAATGGATTTAACTTGGAACGAATTCGAAAGAACTGATATGCGCGTAGGAACTATCATCGAAGTAAATGATTTTCCCGAAGCAAGAAAACCTGCTTTTCAATTAACTATAGATTTTGGTGCCGAAATCGGTATCAGAAAATCGTCTGCACAAATTACAAAACGCTATCAAAAAGAAGATTTAGTAAACAGACAAATTGTAGCAGTTGTAAACTTCCCTAAAAAACAAATAGGAAGATTTATGAGTGAATGTCTTGTTCTTGGTGCTGTAGGCGAGGAGGGAGATGTTATTTTATTAGCTCCAGATTTTAAAATACCAAATGGTCTTCGAATAGGATAGTTTTTTAGTTTTCAGTCGCAGTCGCAGTTTTTTGTTTAGCCACAGATTCCACAGATTAATAGGATTTTTGATTTTGTGGTTAATTTTTGCCACGAATTACACCAATTTACACGAATTATTCTTTAAGTCCCAGCTTTGTGATCTTTATTGAATCGAAGATTCAGCAAACTTTAAATAAAAACTTTGCGAACTTTGCGTAATATCTTTGCGTGCTTTGCGGTTAAATTCGCTTGCGAAACATTAGTTTTTAGTATCTATTTTCGCAATTAATTGTTCTAAAATCACTTGCCCTTCTTCCCAATATCTTAAATCAGAATCAGAGTTTATATGACCTTGTTCACCAACATTTACAAAATCACTTCCCCATTTTTCAGCGAAATATTGTTTTCTTTCGAATAAAGCGTAAGGATCATTTTCGCTTGCCACAACAATCGACGGAAAAGGCAGTTTATAAAGCGGCATTGGAGAAAAATTCCTGATAATATCAGGTGTATGTTCAGGCGAATCAACATCGGCGGGAGCGACTAATAAAGCACCAATAATATTTTTATTCGAATTGTTTTCTGCCCAATGTAAAACTAAAGAAACAGCAAGACTGTGTGCTACTAAAATCGTTGGACTTTCCAATTTAGAAACAGCTTCGTCTAAACGGGCAATCCAATCTTCACGAACAGGTTCGTCCCAATTGTCCTGAACCAAACGAATTGAATTTTTAAATTTTTCATGCCAAAAGGTCTGCCAGTGTTTCTCTCCGGAATTTCCTAATCCCGGTAAAATTAAAAGTTGTGTTTCCATTGCCGTGGAATTATATGTTTATTTTTTAGTTTGTTTCTCTTTTAAAATTCGGTTGACTTCGTTTACCAATAACGGAAAACCAGGTTCAGTCATTCCGTGGCCGTAGCCGTCTAATTCGTAAAGTTTAGTCTGCGTATGACCGACTAATTTCATCATTCTAGCCATGTATGCGTTTTCTTCATATCGGCCTAACATTTCCAGTTCACGATCTCCGGTAATCAATAAAAGCGGCGGAGCATCGGCGCGAACGTGATACAAAGGCGCAAAAGCATCAATTGTAGGTTGTTTTTCCGGAATTCCGTTTTCTCTTCTAACTTCAAAATGCGTAATACATTGTCCACTAAACGGAATAAGTCCTGCAATTTTGTTAGCATCAATTCCTTCTTTTTGCAGCCATTTTTTATCTAAACCAATCATCATACCTAAATATCCTCCCGCAGAATGACCGGAAACGAATATTAAAGAAGAATCACCGCCATAATTGCTGATATTATTAAATGCCCACGCAACAGCCGCTGCGGCATCTTCAATCGCTTTTACCGTTTTTGCTTTTGGAGATAATCTATAATTTACGCCAATAATTGCAAAACCTTTATTTTTTAAAGCTTCGGGAATTTCTTTATTTCCACCAGTTAAACCTCCGCCATGAAACCAAATAATTGTTGCAAAACCTTTAGTGTTTTTTGGATAATAAATATCGAGAACACATCTTTCGTTAATGTAACTGTCGGATTTATTTATTTCTGAAGAATAATACTGAATGTTTGATTTTGTTTCATATTCTGTTTTTTGAGCAGATGATGTAATCCCAATAAATAAGAAACAAAGTAAAATAGTTAGCTTTTTCATTTTTAAAAAATTGAAGTGCATTTATTAATCTTAAATTCCAAATTTTAAATTCCAAATCCCAAAATATAAAAATCTACAGTCTAAAATCTAAAATCTAAAATCGAGAACTTAAGTGTATAAAAAAAGTCCAAAAATGCTACACATATTGGACTTGAACTTTTAGAAAAGTTATATAAGATTAAATATCGTCAAAATCAATATCAGTAAAGCTAGATCTTGGTGTTTCAGCTTTATCAGAACCGTATTCTTTTTTAAAATCTTTTTGATGTCTTTCAGAGATTACTTCTTCACCTTTGTGGTTCAAAACGTATGAAGTCATTTCTTCTAATATTTCGGCAAAAGCACTAAAATCTTCTTTGTATAAATAAATTTTGTGTTTTTTAAAGTGAAAAGAACCATCTTCTTCAGTAAACTTTTTGCTTTCGGTAATCGTAATATAATAATCGTCAGCTTTAGTAGCTCTCACATCAAAGAAATAAGTTCTTCTTCCTGCTCGTAATACTTTAGAAAAAATCTCTTCTTTTTCTAACATGTCATTTTCTCTCATAATACGTTCTATCATTTTTGGTAATTAATAGTACTCAAAAATCATAAAAATTTATCTATTACGCAACATTTAAAGTAATTCTTTTTCCGAAAGTTGTTTTAAATATAACGATGCATAATAACCTTCCTGATTTATTAATTGATTATGAGAGCCTTGTTGAATGATTTCGCCATCCTCAATAATAATGATTTTATCAGCGTTTTTGGCAGAAGACACTCGGTGACTGACAATTATGGTAGTTTTATCCTTACAAATTTCAAACAAATTATGTAGGATTGTTTCCTCAGTTTCGGTATCAACGGCAGACAAACAATCATCAAAAAGTAAAATTGCCGGATTTTTTATAATCGCTCTTGCGATCGATACTCGCTGCTTTTGTCCGCCCGAAAGCGTAATTCCTCTTTCTCCTAAAATAGTATCGTATTGCTTGTTAAATGCAATGATATTATCATGAACCACAGCGTTTTTTGCAGCTTCAATAACTTCTTCGTCGGTAGCATTTTGATTTCCGAATTTGATGTTATTTTTAATAGTATCCGAAAACAAGAAAGCATCCTGAGGAACAATTCCGATGCTGTTTCTTAAATCATTTAAATTTAAAGAACTGATTTCGTTTTGATCAATTGTAATTCTTCCATCGGTAACATCATAAAGACGGGAAATCAAAGATAAAATGGTAGATTTTCCGGAACCTGTTTTTCCTAAAATCGCCAGAGTTTCTCCTTTTTTTACCGTAAAACTCACATTTTTTAAAGCTTCAATATTAGTATCTTCATACGTATAACTTACGTTTTCAAAAGCAATTGAGCCTTGTATATCTGATGAATTTTGATTGTTGTTTTTAATCTCCGGTTCAATTTTCAAAAATTCATTTAAACGTTTTTGAGAAGCCTCAGCTTCCTGAACCATAGACGAAACCCATCCAAGGGAAGCAACAGGCCAGGTTAACATATTTACGTATAGAATAAATTCGGCGATTGTACCAATATTCGGAATCGTTCCGTTGATGTACATAACACCTCCAAAATAAATTACAACCAAATTACTAATTCCGATAAGGGCAATCATCAAAGGCCCAAACAGCGACTGAACTTTGGCTAAATCTAAACTCTTGCGTTTACTTTCTTCCGAAAGATTTACCATATTATTTTGATGCTGATTCTCTAAAGAATAAGCTTTTATAACTCTGATTCCTGAAAATATTTCCTGTGTAAAACTCGAAACTTTAGATAAATACTGCTGAAATGTAGTGCTTCGTTTATTGATTTCTGAACTTAATTTAAAAATACAATAAGATAAAATTGGCAATGGTAAAATCGTATATAAAGTCAACAAAGGCGAAACATTATACATATATAATATTACGATGGCAAAACGAATAAATGTATTTATAGTATACATTACCGCCGGACCTACATACATACGAACTTTAGAAACGTCTTCACTAATTCTGTTCATTAAATCTCCCGTACGATTTTGTTTGTAGAAATTTTGAGAAAGGTTTTCGTATTGTCTAAAAACCTCATTTTTTAAATCAAATTCAATATGGCGTGACATTACGATTAAAGTCTGGCGCATTAAAAAAGTTAAGAAACCTCCAACAATTGCACTCCCCGTGATTAAGAGCACGTTATGAATTAATTCCTGCTGATAAAAGTTGACTAGTATAGAAGATTTTTTATCGGCATCGGATAGTTTTAAAAACTTTTCGATAATGTCAAAAGAGTGGCTAACCAGCTTTGGAGTAAATAAAAAGAATATTTGTGCGATTATGGTGATTAAAATTCCTAGAGAAAAACTGAATTTATATTTAATGAAATATTTGTTTAAATAGCTTAATTCTTTCATTTTTTTAAGAGATTCGATATTGACTTGATTTAATTTTATGAATTATTCTTAATTAAAAGTATAATAAAATGCAATCTAATCAAAATAAATATTTTATATAATTGTTATTTTAAAGATAAAAAATTAGCACATGTATATTTTTTGTTTATGTTTGAGTTGTCTTTTTGACAAATTCATAATTTTAAACAACTAAATAGTAACGCTATGGATGCAACTTTCGCAACTGGAAAGGAACTTCAAAAAATGGATCCTGTTTTTGGTCAATTATCTTTTGACGATCACGAACAAATTGTATTTTGCAATGACAAAGATACAGGTTTAAAAGCAATTATTGGTATTCATAATTCAGTTATGGGGCCAGCTTTAGGAGGTACTAGAATGTGGAATTACAATACGGAATGGGAAGCTTTAAACGATGTTTTGCGTCTTTCAAGAGGTATGACTTATAAATCTGCGATTACCGGTTTAAATATTGGTGGTGGAAAAGCAGTAATTATTGGTGATGCTAAAACGCAGAAAACTCCTGAATTGATGCGTAAGTTTGGTGAGTTTGTTCACTCTTTAAGCGGAAGATATATTACAGCTGAAGATGTTGGAATGGAAACTAAAGACATGGACACTGTAAGAGACGTAACGCCTTACGTTACTGGAATCTCTGAAGAAAGAGGCGGATCTGGAAATCCTTCTCCTGTAACAGCTTACGGAGTTTATTTAGGAATGAAAGCGGCTGCTAAAAGTCAGTTTGGTACTGATGTTTTAGATGGTAAAAAAGTTTTGGTTCAGGGAATTGGTCACGTTGGTGAAGCTTTAGTTGAGTATTTGACTAAAGAAGGAGCGATCGTTACAATTACAGATATCAATGAAGAAAAATTATATCAGGTTGCTTCAAAATACAATGCGGCAATTTATACTGGTGAAGATTTATATACAGCAGATGTTGATATCTATGCGCCTTGTGCAATGGGAGCGACAATTAATGATAATACAGTAGATAAAATTAAAGCTAAAGTTATTGCTGGTGCAGCAAATAATCAATTAGCTGATGAAAATGTTCACGGTGCAAGATTACAAGAAAGAGGAATTTTATACGCTCCTGATTTCTTGATCAACGCTGGTGGAATCATCAATGTTTATGCTGAATTAGAGCATTATGGAAAAGCTGAAATTATGGCTAAAACCGAAAATATCTACAATACTACTTTAGAAATTATCGATTATGCTGTGAAAAACGGAATGACAACTCACAAAGCTGCACTTACAATTGCTCAAAATCGTATCGATGCGAGAAAAATTGAAAACGCTGCTAAGAAGTAATTTTTTTTAGTTTTAGTTTACAGTCTCAGTTTGCAGTCACAGTTTTCAATTATACCGAAAACTGTGACTGTAGACTGAGATTTTTTTTGTGCAGCTTCTAAATCACTGAATACTGCGACTGTATACTGCGACTTTTATACAATTCCTAATATATTATTGAAAACTGCGACTGCGACTGCAAACTGCGACTAAAAACTATGACTTTTTTGCGAATTAATTTTAAAATATGCCTTAAAAGTTATACTTTTGCAGACTAATTTTTAAATGTTCTTACAAGGTGGTAAATAGAAGACACATACGCGTTAAAGTCATGCAATCCATTTATGCAATGCACCAAAGCGGTTCTGATAATATGGAAAAAGAAGAGAAATTTCTTTTTTACAGTATTGATAATATTCAGGACTTATATCTTATAATGCTTTCTTCATTGATTGAAATTTGCAAAAAAGAATCTGTATTCTTGCATTTGTCAAGCAAAAAACATCTTGCTACTGCAGCAGAACGTAACCCGAACGAAAAGTTCATCAAAAACAAAATCTTTCAGCTTCTTGCCGAAAGTAATTCCCTTAGCATCGCTTTAGAAAATCGTAAAATCAACAACTGGTCATTAAACGACGATTATATCATTTTGCTTTTAAATGATATTAAAGCAAGCGATTTGTACAAAAAATACATGAGCAATAATATCAATACTTTTGAAGAAGACAAACAATTTATTGCTGATTTATTTGCTGAGGTTATTGTTCCAAATGACAAATTATATGAGTATTTAGAAGATGATAAATTGACTTGGGTTGATGATATTCCGGTTGTAAATACACATATCATTAAACAATTAAAAGCAATTAAAACCGAAGATCCAGACGATTTTAGAGTTCCTAAATTGTATAAAGATGTTGAAGATAAAGATTTTGCTAAAGATCTATTTAGAAGAACAGTTTTAAACGAAGCTGTTTTAGCAAAAGAATACGATGATAAAACGCCAAACTGGGACAGTGAAAGGATTGCAGAAATCGATACGATTATCCTTAAAATGGCAATTTGCGAATTCTTGAAATTTCCTTCAATTCCTGTAAAAGTAACTCTTAACGAATATTTAGAAATTGCAAAAGAGTATTCTACACCAAAAAGTAGTATTTTTATCAACGGAATTTTAGATAACCTTGTAAAAGAACTTACTGCCAATAAAAAGATGGTAAAAGTAGGTAGAGGGTTAATGTAAATTTAAATAATCAATTTTTTTAAATTCCAAATTCCAATTAACTTTGTGTCACTCTGAGCGAAGTCGAAGAGCATTCAAAGACGGATTAGGATTTAGTAAAGTTGAATTTTAAAAAATAATAATAATGTCACTCTGAGCGAAATCGAAGAGAAAAAATATTAATAATAAATCAAAAAACAGAATTTAAATTATGGGACAATTAACTCAATTTGCGCCATTTCTATTAATGTTTGTGGTAATCTATTTCTTCATGATCAGACCACAGCAAAAAAGAGCAAAAAACGAAAAAGAATTTGAAAGCGGCCTAAAAGTAGGTGATAAAATAGTTACTAAAAGTGGTTTCCACGGTAAAATTGCTGAATTAGCAGAAACTACTGTTGTAATCGAAACTATGTCAGGAAAATTAAAATTAGAGCGTTCTGCTATTTCTTTAGAATTAAGCGCTGCTTTGAATAAAAAAGCTTAAGTTTTTTTTAAATTACAATATTTTAAATCCCAAATTCCAAATATGGAGTTTGGGATTTTTTTTTGTTTATACTAAACGTCTGGAATGTCATTGCGAGGAACGAAGCAATCTCACGACGCTTATCACGCATGTTTATGTTAGTGCGGTTGCTTCGTTCCTCGCAATGACAATCGGGCGTAAAAAACCTTTGTCAAAGTTTTAAACTTTGACAAAGGTCTCGTATAAGTTTGAAAGCTCTTCGACTTCGCTCAGAGTGACACTGTAATTGGAATTTTAAAAAATTTAAAATTAAAATCTATCTGTATTTATCATTCAACCCAACATTTTCTAAAATCATCGGAATCACTTTTTCAATTCTCGAAAGTTTAGTTTTTTCCTGTTTCGCAGTTTCTATATATTCTAAAAACTCATATTGTTTATAAGGACTAAACTTTTCAAAAGCTGCTGCCAGAGTTGGATTTTTAACCATTTCTGCATTAAGAAGTTCAGAAACTATGGCTTCTTTTTTTGAAGGTTTTATGATTTTTCCCTGCTTTTCATTTTCAATAGCTTCTAAGATATATTCTAAAATTTCCTTTTCGTTTATATCTTCTTTAGAAGTAAAACGCCATTGGCGCAAGGATTTTGTAACTTCTTCCTGTGCATTGATAAGTTTCTTTTTATCATCTTTCAGGAAAACGCCATTAAAAAACCAAATCGCAAAATAATCTTTAAAACCTCCTAAGCCAATGACATTCTTTTTCTCATAAACATAAACCGGACCGCCCCATTTTGTGGTTTCTTTTAGTTCGGTTTTGTCAATAATAGCTTTTAGGAGAAGTAATTCCTCTTCCCATTGACCGCTATATTTCCACATGCCCTTATTTTCAGAAGCTGGTTCCAAATTATCTTGTTCTTTTAGGTTTTTCTTTTGAATCAAAAATTCCCGGAATTGCTGTAAGTTCAGCAATTTTTACAATAACATCAGTTGCTTTTTGAATGCTTTCTGCCGGAACATATTCGTATTTTCCGTGGAAGTTATGTCCGCCGGCAAAAATATTCGGACAAGGTAATCCCATGTATGATAATTGAGATCCGTCTGTACCGCCGCGAATAGGTTTTATAATTGGTTTGATGTTCAATTCTCGCATTGCTTTTTCAGCAATATCAACAATATGTTTTACCGGAAGCACTTTTTCTTTCATATTGTAATACTGATCTCTAATTTCAGTAATTACAATATCTTCACCGAATTGTTTCGCAAATTTCTTATTGATTTTTTTGGCAATTTTTCCAATTAAATCTTTACGTTTTTCAAATTTGCTTTTATTATGATCGCGGATAATTAATTCTAAAACGGTTTCTTCAATACTTCCCGTTAAGTGATGGACGTGGAAAAAACCTTCGTAACCTTTTGTTTCCTGAGGCGTTTCACCTTTTGGAAGTTCATTAATAAAATCATTTGCAATTAACATTGAGTTGATCATTTTTCCTTTTGCATAACCAGGGTGAACACTTTTTCCTTTAAAAGTTATTTTAGCTCCGGCAGCATTAAAATTTTCATATTCTAATTCACCAATCTGGCTTCCGTCCATGGTGTAAGCCCATTGAGCGCCAAATTTTTCCACATCAAAATGATGCGCACCGCGTCCAATTTCTTCATCGGGAGTAAAACCAATTCTGATTTTCCCGTGTTTAATTTCCGGATGCTGAATTAAGTATTCCATTGCCGAAACAATTTCCGTAATTCCGGCTTTATCATCGGCACCTAACAAAGTTGTTCCGTCGGTTGTAATGATCGTTTGACCTTTATATTGTAATAAATCTTTAAAATAATTAGGAGAAAGAATGATGTTTTTTTCAGCGTTCAAAACAATATCTTTTCCGTCGTAATTCTCTACAATCTGAGGTTTTACATTTGCTCCGCTAAAATCTGGTGAAGTATCAAAATGAGAAACAAATCCAATTGTAGGAACTTCGTGATCCACATTACTTGGCAGTGTTGCCATGATGTAAGCTTTGTCATCTATCGTAACATCTGTTAAACCAATTGTTTTTAGTTCTTCAACTAATTTATTGGCAAGATTCCATTGTTTTTCTGTACTTGGAGTTGTTTTTGAATTCGGATCTGATTCTGTATCAATTGTTACATAACTGATAAAACGATCTATGATATGTTGCATTTCTTTTTATTTTTAGCAAATATAGACATTTTTTTAGCAGGTAAATTTGCGGTTTATCTTCAAAAATAAAAAAGGATTCTGTTTTTGAGAATCCTTTTTCATAGTAATTTTTATCTTTTAAATACTTTTCACACATCTAAAACCAAGGTGATTGGCAGCAGATCTAATTTCGCCTTTTCCTCTTGTTCCTACCATATATCTTGTACAATATTGATCAGTACATAAAAAAGATCCGCCGCGATGCACTCTTTTTATCTGCGTTGGATCGTTAGGATCATTATAAGCATCCGGTCCTTGCGGATTTTTAGCTGTTTTTCCGCTTTCGCTTAATGTTTTATAATAATCAACGCTGTACCAATCGTTTGTCCATTCCCATACATTTCCTGCAACATCATACAATCCGTAAGCATTTGGAGCAAATTGTGCGACAGGAGCAATGCCTTTGAAACCATCTTCTCCAGTATCGCCATCTTTAATTGGGAAATGTCCTTGGTAAATATTGGCTTGAAATTTTCCGTTTGGTTTCAACTTATTTCCCCAAGCGTATATTTCTCCCGTTTTTCCGCCTCTGGCTGCAAATTCCCATTCAGCTTCTGTTGGAAGTCTTTTTCCTGCCCATTTTGCATAAGCCGCCGCATCTTCATAAGTAATATGTACAACAGGATAATTTTCTTTTCCTTTTATAGAACTTTGAGGACCAAGCGGATGTTTCCAATCTGTTCCGCCAACGTATGACCACCATTGTAAAAAATTATTCAAATTTACGGCTGATGGAGTAGGTGTAAATATTACAGAGCCTGTAATTAAATCTTCTTCTGAGGCTGTTGGAAATTCTTCTTTAGTCGGTTTTTTTTCCGCAACGGTAATGTATCCGGTAGCTTTTACAAATTTTTCATATTCTTCGTTTGTCACTTCGGTTTTATCCATATAATAACCGTCAACATATACACGATGAATAGGAGCAGCATCTTTTGTTACGCCAGATAAACTACATAAACTTTCATCTGCAACATTGCTTCCCATGGAGAATTCGCCGCCCGGAATCCAAACCATTCCTTCCGGAGTTTTTCCTGCGGGTTTATTTTTATTTTCGATTGTTGGTTTAAATGCCGATGGTTCTGATGTATTTGGAGTTTCATGACAATCTAAAGCCGCTTCTGTTACTTTTGCTTTTGGCGAAATTAATTTTGTTACACCGTAAGTAATTGAAATTATGGAGATTGTGAGTATAGCGAAAATCCAAAAAGTTTTATTTTTCATTGTAATGGTTTTTTGAGCTGTATTGGTTGTCAATAAGTTGAATCAAAAGTATGAAAATAACTTTTAAAGTTATATTAGTTTGATAGAATTAATAAAATAAATATATTTTGTTATTTATCTTGTTCAACCAAAACTACTTCATATTTATCTTTTCCGTCAACTTTTACAGGTTGATAGTAGGTTTCACCAAACTTAACATATTTTACATCACCAATGGTAACTTCTTCGCCGCCTTCGGGTAAGTTGTCAACAATAGTTCCTGCTGTTGGCGGTACAACTTTATACGTACTGCCGTCTTTTTCATAATACGTTCCGCCGTAATAATAATTGTTAACCGTTCCTGTATTGACGGTTTGTGCACCACTTGGAATATTATTGACCGTTCCTCCAACTGGTGCAGGAACAGCGGTATAACCTCCGCTTGAAGGCGCATACCAAACTCCCTGATCATAATGATATTGCGTACTTTCGACACTTACGACTATTGCTGTCACGGCTAAAGTCGCTACAAAAAATCCCCACGGATGCCAAACCGGACCATAATAAAAGGGTCTGTACGGATGAAAGTAATACGGATTGTAGGCATGATATCTGTAACCGCCATATACATATGGAGGACGTGCATACACAACCGTATTTCGTCTAACAACCGTATTTCTGTTATTGTTTATTGTAATGTCTCTGCTTCTGTCAACGTTTCTGGTATTGCCGCTTATGTTAGTGTTTCTATTGCCGGAATTTCTAATGTTATTATTAGAATTTCGGTTTGAGTTATTCGTTCTATTGCTAATCTTTGTGTTTGAATTATTAGCTGGTCTGGTGACTTTGGTTCCTGAACCATTAGAGCCAGGTCTTGTTGTTGCAGGTCTATTTACTGCAGGTCGTGACTGATTGTTTGGTCTGTTTACCGATGGTCTTGTCTGCGCTCCTCCGCTAGGTCTGTGAACGCCGCCACCGCCACCGCCTACACGACGCTGCGCTATGCTGTCAATAGAAATCAAAAAAAACGATCCGGCTAAACATATTGTTACTGCTTTTCTTATTGTTTTGTTTATATTTTTCATTTTCAGTGTTTTAAGTCAGATGAAGTTATTAAAAAAATGAATTTATATTAAAAAAAGAAGTAAGAATTTTACAATGAAATATCCCATTGTATCCTAAATCTCCATCCGGCTTCAAGAGGCAGTGTTTTATCCTGAAAACTGAAATAGGTAAATTCTGAAGTCAATTTGTTTTTATGACCTTTAAAAAACCAGTTAAAAGCAATAGTGGTTTCATCTTGTCGGTTTTGTCTAATACTATTATCAGGTCTGTATGCGGCGTGTCGTCCGGCCATTTCTAAATGTTTGGGCTACCAGTTAAAAGCATTATGAAAAAAATATCCGGCCTGAACATAATAGCCTTTTAATGTAGTTTCGTCATCATTGTTCAATTTATCAATGATTTTTTTGGTATGCATTTCGCTTTGCCAGGAAAAACCCTGATACATAAATGCGGTTTCTAAATTCCACTGATTTACCCGATATTGTCCCGGCGCGCCATCTTCATATCCTTCTAAATATCCTCCGCCAGATTGTGAAAATCGGGTGTAAGGACTACGGTTTGTTAAAGCTGAAAAGGCAATAATTGGAGTTAGCTTTTCATGAAATTCTAAATCGCTTCCTTCAAAATCAAGAAATCTTCCTAAAAAATTCCATTGTGCCCGCCCGAAATACATCAAATTATTATCGTCGTTAGAAGTATTTCCGCGACCAGTTCCGGTAAGCGCAGCGGCCCAATAATTAAAATCGGCAATACCTTTTCCTTTTAAATGTCCGTAGACTTCAACTCCCATTTGTCTGTCTGCAGTAAAGGGGCGATTGATTAAAGAACGATCGACCGTTTGCTGTTCACCGCTGCTTATGAAACGCTCTCTTGTAAATTCTACTTTCCATTGTCCGACTTTAAGACTCAGCCATTCCCATTTTTCAATCATAATTCTAAAATCTAATAAATTAGACTGGCTGAGCTCGTATTCCCAATAATAATTTAACCAAGGCTCAAAAGCATGACCGCCCACTTTTAATCTCGCACGGTTAATTTTGAAAGTTGTTTTTTTATCCTGACTGTAATCGTCATAAGTCAAAGGATCGGTATCATTTGGTGTAGAAAACCGAAACTGAAGCCGGCTTTGCAATTGAAAAAGAAATTTATTGTCATTGGTACGAAGTTCAATTCCTTTATCTCCATACTTAAAGTTAAGTAGTTTGGTGGTGTCTTTTTCTTGCTGCGCTTTTGATTTTAAAACAAATAGAAAGATTAATGGTAAGAGGATTTTTTTTGAAATACGAATTATTTTATTTGCGTTATACATAAGTTCGATCTATAATTTGTATTTCCTTTAATTACTTTCCGCCAAAATTTTTCGCAATTCCTAAACCAATTCCCCAGCTGTCATACGCGTTCCATTTGAGATCATAGCTGAATGTTCCAAATATTTCCCAGTTTTTTGGAAGTTCATAACCGTATTCTACACCAACCCGCGTAAGGAAATAGTTTTCTTCTTTGGCAAATTCACCTCCCAATCCTAAAAGAATGCTCCAGGATTCGCTTGGTTTATAAATTCCCATAATTGCTGGTGCGATTGGGTAGCTTCTTTCAACAGTTTCTTTATCGTTGTCGCTTGCATAAACTTTTTCGACTTTGAATTTTTCAATTATAAAATCAGTATGAAGGCCAATAGCCCATTTTTTATGAAACTGAAAAGTATAATCGATTCCCCAGGCGGGCAGACTTAATACTTCACGATTTCCTTCGTCATCCCTTCCTTCAAATACATGGGCATGATTAATAGAAATCCCTATTTGATGATGCGGACTAAAAGTTTTTTCTTCGCTTTCCTGAGCGGTACTTTTATTACTGAAAACAGTTAAACCCAAAAGAAAGAGTAAAAGAAAAGACTTTTTTAAGAAGTTATTTCTGTATAGCATTTGGCTTGCTTATTTTATTAAAAATGAAAGAGGTATTCATTGTTCATTTTACTGTTCAATTTAAATACCTCTTTTTAACTAAATTTAATTAATCTCTATTTAAGGCTCTTTTTGCATCACTGTTTAAATCAGAATATTCGATTTTTCCAACATTAACAGCTATCCCATAAATTTCACCGCCTTTAAATTCGCCTGGAGTTTTATATTCTTTACTAACGGCATCTCCACTGTCAAATCCTACACAAAGACCATCGCCAGAAAGTGTGAATTTACCAGTTTGTGTTCGCATAGGTCCGGAAGCAACTTCTTTTCCATCAATATAAAGTTTCGTTTTACCTATAGATTCTCCGTTTGGACCTGCTTTTTCACGAGTAAATTCCATTCCAAAAACATGTTTTCCGGGCGTAATGTCAACATTTGAAGTAAATTGCTGCTCAGGTGCAATTCCTAAGAAATTGTACACATAATGTAATTTTTTGCCTTTAAGAAATAAAGTGTGGCCTCCAAAACGAGAACCGTGAGCAAATAATACTCCAGATGCTTTTGTGTCTTTTACATCAACATCTGCAACAATTTTATAGGAGCGTCCGCGAACATTTACAGCTACACCTTCTGGTACGGGAGCGGTTCCCGGATAGTAAACATATTGATCTCGGGGAGCTTCAGATGAAGGTCTTTCTGTTCCCAATACTTCAATTGCAGAACGGTCATCAAGTGGTAAAACGAGATTTTTTGCAGCTTCTGAATTCCAATCGGCAATAAGCTCTTTTAATTTGTCCGGATATTTTTTAGCTAAATTATTAGATTCAGCTCTGTCAAGATCAGTATTGTAAAGTTCCCATTCATCTTTGTCGAAATTTCCTTTTCCAACAAGTGGCGTATGTAAAGCTACTGCTTTCCAGCCATCTTTCCATAATGCGCGGCTTCCTAACATGGCAAAATACTGAATGTGTTTTTGTGTTTTTGCATCTGGCGAAGCATCAAATGTATATTTCATAGAAACTCCGGATAATGGATACTGAGGAACACCGCGATATACTTTTGGCATTTCAACTCCGCAAACTTCTAATAAGGTAGGGACAATATCTGTAGAATGATGAAATTGATTACGAACTTCGCCTTTGGCTTTAATTCCTTTTGGCCAGGAAATTACCAATGGATCACAAGTTCCACCTGCATACTCACTATATCTTTTAAACATTTTAAATGGAGTTGAAAATGCTGCGGCCCATCCTGTTGGATAATGTTCATAAGTATCTGGCCCTCCTAGTTTATCAAGATATTTTAGATTTTCTTTTAGTTCATCCGGATATCCATTAAAGAATTTATTTTCGTTTACAGAACCAGAAGGAGAACCTTCACCAGAAGCACCATTGTCGGCGGCATATAAAACAATTGTATTTTCTAATTGTCCTGTTTTTTCTAAATAATCAATTATACGACCTACTTGAGCATCTGTATATTCTGAGAAATCTGCATAAACTTCGGCGAGTCTTGAAAATAATTTCTTTTCGTCTGCACTTAATTTGTTCCAATCTAAAACTTCATCACCAGGATTTGAAACTCCGGGAGGCAGAGGATTGAATTTATCAAATTTAGTTCCGGCCGGAATAATTCCTTTTGCTATCATACGAGGTAATACCCATTTGCGATAAGCATCATATCCTTCGTCAAATTTACCTTTATATTTTGCGATATATTCTTCGGGTGCGTGATGCGGTGCATGATTTGCTCCGGGACAATACCACATAAACCAAGGTTTAGAAGGATTTGTTGCCTGTTGATCCCGAATATATTCTAGTGCATGATCTGCTAAATCTTTAGATAAATGATA
>NZ_DLHA01000006.1:27180-68385 GCF_002482975.1 Flavobacterium sp. UBA7680
TGATTGGTTTCTCCTCCAAGAAAACCATAATAGCGGTCAAATCCCATTTGCATTGGCCACGTACTGCGATCTCCTCCAGAGGCTACATCTTGTTCAGGAACATTATGGTCTTTTCCAATCCAAAAAGTGCTCCATCCGTTATCTTGTAATACTTGTCCAATTGTAGCAACTTGTTTTGGCAGTCTTCCACTTGCTCCAGGGTATCCCGCTGCAGCTTCGGTAATTGCCGCCATTCCATTTAAATGGTGATTACGTCCGGTTAATAAAGTAGAACGAGTTGGAGAACATAAAGCCGTAGTGTGCCATTGCGTGTAAATCAATCCATTGTCGGCTAATTTTTGTAAGGTTGGCATATTAATAGATCCCCCAAATGGAGACCAGGCCGCAAGACCAGTGTCATCATATAATACAAATAATATGTTTGGGGCTCCTTTTGGAGCTGTTTTAGGAGTATAAGAACTCCAGTCTTCTTTAGAATCCCGAATATCCAGACTAATTTTACCTTTAAAAGTTTCTTTGGTAATTTGCTGGGGATCAACCTGTGCTGATACTTTTAAAGCTACACCGGGCACAAGGCATAGTAGCAATAAAATGATACTTATTTTAAATATCTTAATAGTATTGGTTTTCATAATTTGATTATTTATGGTGTTAACTCTTTTTTTAATTTTAAGGAAATCGTCTAATTTCCTATAAAATTTAATCTCTAAAAAAATGTAACCGCTATTGTGCTTATATAAAATGATTTTGGGAGGTATCAAAAAAGCTAAATTCTGTTATTCTTAAAAATGAAGAATTTTGCAGTAAATATTATGTTAAGTATTTCAAAATTAGGGTATAGATGTTTGATTTTAGTCTGTTAAAGATTTAAAGTTGTTTCATATTATAACTTGCAACCTAAAATTTTAGCTTTTTGACTTCATATCTTTTAGATAAGTTTTGAAGAATGGAATAAAATAGAAATTATTTGTTTTTGTAAAACAGCACCTTTTTAAACTATAATATTTAAATTTGCAGCCAAAATAACAACAACACAACTCTTATGTATAAATTGATAATTCGCCCAATACTTTTTTGGTTTGATCCGGAAGAAGTGCACTACTTTACTTTTTCATTTGTAAAATTCATTTCAAAAATCCCTGGAGTTTCGGCAATTATAAGATCAATTTATGAAGTAAAAGACGCTCGTTTAGAAAGAGAAGTTTTCGGAATTAAATTCAAAAATCCGGTTGGACTTGCGGCAGGATTTGATAAAGATGCGAAGTTGTACAAAGAACTTTCTGATTTTGGTTTTGGTTTTATCGAAATTGGAACTGTAACTCCGGTTGGTCAGGAAGGAAACCCTAAAAAACGTTTGTTCCGTTTAAAAGAAGATCAGGCAATTATTAACCGAATGGGTTTTAATAACGGCGGAGTTTTGGAAGCGGTAGAACGTTTGAAAAAGAATTCGGGCGTTTTAATTGGTGGAAACATCGGAAAAAATAAAGTGACACCAAACGAAAATGCGGTTGACGATTATATCATTTGTTTTGATGCACTTTTTGATCACGTAGATTATTTTGTAGTAAACGTAAGTTCTCCAAATACGCCAAATTTAAGAGCACTGCAGGATAAAGAACCTTTAACTGCTTTGTTACAAACGCTGCAAAACAGAAATGTCGAAAAGCAAAAAACAAGTACTCAAAAAGTAAAACCAATTTTATTGAAAATTGCTCCAGATCTTACAGATGAGCAGTTATTAGATATTATTGATATTGTAAAAACTACACAGATTGCGGGTGTAATTGCAACAAATACTACTATTTCAAGAGACGGACTTCAGTCTCAAAACCAATCTGAAATGGGAGGTTTATCTGGAAAACCATTAACAAAACGTTCTACAGAAGTAATTCGTTTTCTTTCGGAAAAAAGCAATAAAGCATTCCCAATTATTGGAGTAGGAGGAATTCACTCTGCCGATGATGCCATCGAAAAATTAAATGCAGGAGCAAGTTTAGTGCAATTGTACACTGGTTTTATTTATGAAGGACCAGCGTTAATAAAAGCAATCAACAAAAAAGTTTTAGGGTTGTAAAAGAAGTGCCTGAACAAGTATTCCGGCAAGAATCGCAATTCCGAAACTGATTAATGTTCCAATTAAAACATATTCCGTTAGTTTTCGGTCTTTGGCTTCTTTTAAATCTCCAAATCTAAAAATAGATTTTGCAGCCAATAAAAATCCAATCGCTTCAAAATGTCCGGTTAAGATAAATCCGAATACAAACAAGCGTTCTAAAATACCAATATAATTTCCGGCAGCTATCAGTGAGTTATCCTGATGGCTGTTTTCGTTTTCGGGCGCCCAGATTGAAATAATGGTTTTGATGAAAATAGAAGTCGGTTTAGTCAGCAGTAAAAATCCGGTAATCAAAAACCAGAATGCGTTATCCTGCCAAAAATAAATAATGCCTTTGTTTTGGTATAAAAGAACCACGCCTATTAAAACCAAAATATGTGCAATTTGATCCACTACAAACCAAGTGCGTTTTGTTTTCTCTTTTTGGAAATTCAGTTTAATTAAATCGATGATGCCGTGTACAACAGCAATTAAAACGGCATACGGAATAAAACTAATTTCTCCGGCCAAAATCGCGGCTAAAACTCCGTGTAATAAAACATGAATATATAAGTAAATACTTTTGTGTTTTTTACTCTCTTTATCGATAACCCATGAATTGGGCTGCCAGATAAAATCGCCTAATAAATGGGCTAAAAACAGTTTTATAAATAAAATCATGGGGCTGTAAGTTGTTTTATTTGTGTTCTAAAATAACGATCTAAATTCATAACCAAATCAAACTGAGCGCGCTTTTGTCTTCGGCTTACGGCAGCTTGATTAATACCTAATTTTTGTCCCAATTCTTCCTGTGAAAGACTTGGGTTTTCTATAGCTTTTGCAACAAATTCTGCCGACTGCACGAGCCAGTTATCCATAAAAGTCAAAGCCAGCTGAATCATTAAATTCAGTTTTTCATCAAAATCATTATCGCCAGTTCGCAATGCTAAAGTCACTTTTTGCTTTTTTAAAGTCTCAAAAAGTTCTCCTGAATTGATGAAAGCCGTTCCGTTACTTTCAGAAATTTTCTCGGCATTATGTGTTTTATCTCCAAAACCAATGCTCATTCGTGCATCAGATTTTATGGTTCGCAAATGCGCTTTTATTAAAATGGCTGTCAATAAAGCATCTTCCGGATTTTTAACTTCAATTTGAAATTCGTCACCACGATATACTTCCCATTCATCTGGCGTTTGACCAAGCGGAGCCAGGATTTTTTTTAAATCTTCGACCCAATGCTGAGATTCCTGTTGTCTTGAACCAATTATGTCACCTGTAATTACACTAGTCATAATCAAATATAATTAAAAAATAATAAAAATTCTATTACAAATATAAGTAATAAATTTAATTATTACACTTTTTGGTAATATTTTAAAATATTACGTTTTTGTGTAATAAATGCATCTATTACGATATAACGTAATAAAGACAGATACACTTATATTTAACTTACAAGAAACTATCCAGCATTAAAATTTAAATGACCTTAAATAACTTATATGGTTAAAAAAAATAACTCAGAAAACTTATATTGCTCTAACAAAAATTATTCAAGAACTAAATTTAAATGACCTTATATTAACTTATATGGTAAAAAAAACAGCCTGATAAGGTTAAAATAAATAATTCGCAAAGAGTTAATTTTTATTTCTTTAAAAAAGAAGCTAACTTAGCTTTTACAAAAGAATAAGCTTTGAATAAAGAGATCAAGATTATCGAATGTCCACGAGACGCCATGCAGGGTATCAAAACCTTTATTCCAACAAAAAATAAAGTAACTTATATACAAGCTTTGCTTCGTGTAGGGTTTGATACAATCGATTTTGGAAGTTTTGTTTCTCCAAAAGCAATTCCGCAAATGCAGGATACTGCCGAGGTTTTGGCACAATTAGATTTATCGCAGACAACCAGTAAATTACTTTCGATAATTGCCAATACACAAGGCGCAGCTCAGGCTGCAGAACATGAAGCCATTCAATATTTAGGGTTTCCTTTCTCGATATCTGAAAATTTTCAGATGCGTAATACACATAAAACAATCGCCGAGTCTTTAATTACTTTAGAAGAAATTCTGGAAATCGCCGATAAAAAAAATAAAGAAGTTGTAACCTATCTTTCCATGGGATTTGGAAATCCGTATGGAGATCCGTGGAATGTAGAAATTGTGGCAGAATGGACCGAAAAACTGGCCGGAATGGGCGTTAAAATTTTATCGCTTTCTGATACCGTAGGAAGTTCTACGCCAGATGTTATTACGTATTTGTTTTCGAATTTAATTCCGAAATATCCTGAAATCGAGTTTGGAGCACATCTGCATACTACGCCAGACAGCTGGTTTGAAAAAATCGATGCGGCATCAAAAGCCGGATGTATTCGTTTTGACGGCGCGATTCAGGGATTTGGAGGATGCCCAATGGCGACCGATAAATTAACCGGAAACATGCCGACAGAAAAATTGATTTCGTATTTTACTGCCAATAAAAAAATAACAGGACTTAATTCTTTAAGTTTTGAAAGTGCTTATAATGAAGCATCTAAATTATTTGGAAAATTTCATTAAAAAAACAATGTAAAATAAGTAATATCTGACAAGAAAAGGCGTTTTTATTTATCTTTAATTAAATTAAAAAATGAAACGAAATCTTTTATATAGAATCTCTATAACACTCTTTTCTGCAGTTTTATTGCTCTCTTGTTCAAGTGATTTAGACTTTGACCAAATCGATGATTTTGTGCTTGAACCTGTTTTTGTGGCAAATCTAGCCTACTTTACTGTTACTGCTGATGAAATCAATGATAATGGGCCAGGACAGCAAATACCGCCTGATGTTGAAGATTTTGATGTTTTTAAAAAGAAATTTTTCACAGATAATCTGGCAAAAGCCGAACTTAATTTCGAAATCGAAAATACGGTAAACAGAGCTTTTGAAATTGAACTGCAGTTTATAGATGAGAATAATCAGGTATTAGAAACCATTGATTTAGCTGTTCCAACTTATACCGGAGGATCAAATATCATAAAATATCCAACAGAAGTTTTTGAAGGAGAAAGATTAAATTTATTAAAACAGGCTACAAAAATTGGTTTTATAGTAACAACCGTAACAGGATCTGGATCGGGTGATATTACAGGTAATTTAAAATTCAAATCAGGTGCAACCGTTTATATGAAGATAAAATGAGAAAAGGACTTTTAATTTTGATGCCTCTGCTGCAGCTTTTTTGTTATTCTCAAAATAAACAAGTGTTGTACAATTTTACTTCGATTCCGCAGTCATTGCTTGTAAATCCGGGTGCCGATGTTTCCTATAAATATTATTTTGGAGTTCCGCTTCTTTCGGGAGTTTCTGCCAATATTGGTTCGAGCAGCTTTTCTGCCTATGATTTATTTGCAGATAATGGAGTAGATTTTAATGATAAAGTCCGAAATATTATCAATAAATCATCTCCAAATGATAAAACACAGGTAAACCAGCAGCTTGAAATATTTTCCGGTGGATTTAGAGTAGGAGGCGAAGACAGCCAATCGTATGTTTCGTTTGGTGCTTATCAGGAATTTGATTTTTTAATGTATTTCCCAAAAGATCTTGCCATTTTAGGCGTAGACGGAAATCAGAATTATATCGGAAAATCATTCAATTTAGCCGATTTAAATTTACGTGCCGAAGTGCTTTCTGTTTTTCATGTTGGATTTCATAAAAGGCTAAATAAAAAACTGGTTTTAGGCGGAAGAGCTAAAATTTATTCCAGCGGTGCCAATGCAACTTCAACTAAAAACTCGGGATATATTTATACCGGACAAGGAACGGGAACAAATTTATATACCCAAATAATCGAATCAAATTTAGAGCTTAAAACTTCGGGCATCGGAAAATTTACAAAAGATGAATATGAAGGAAGTATTCCGGGTGATATTGCACATAATACTTTTTTAAACGGAAGTTTAGGTTTGGGATTTGATGCCGGTATTACGTATAATATTAAAGAAAATCTACAGTTTACTGCCAGCATTCTTGATGTTGGTTTTATAAAACATACTAAAGATATTGAGACGTTAAGGTATAAAGGAGCCTATAGATACGACGGAGTAAATCCAAATTTTGATGCTGTAAATGAACCGGAAAATATTTTTGATGAATTTGATGCCGCCATTCCGCGCGATACGTCTTATGCTAAATATACAACCTGGCGTCCGGTAAAATTTAATTCTTCCATTCAATATTCATTTGGTGAATCTAGATATGACGGAGAGTGTAATTGTAAAGGTTCAAATGAAACAAGATATTTAAATGGCGTTGGCGCGCAATTGTTTTTAATGACAATGCCCGAAACACCTTACGCTGCTTTGACGGCTTTTTATCAACGTAGTATTTTTGAAAAACTAGATGCTAAAGTAACTTATACATTCGATCCGTATTCGAATAAAAATATTGGTTTGGGGCTTTCCGGAACTCTCGGAAAATTTAATATTTATGCTTTATTCGATAATGTTTTAGAATATAAAGATGTAACGAAGGCTCATAGTCTTGCGTTTCAATTCGGTTTCAACTTCATTTTTCAAGATAAAAAATAAAATTCCAATTATTTAAATTCCAAATTCCAATTTCTGAGAATGTGAAACCTTTATTTCGCTGTTTTTAATTGGAATTTGGAATTTAAAAATTTGGAATTTAAATCGTAAGATGTTTCCTGTAAATATAAATTTATGAATAAGTTAGTATTTAAGTTAGCAATTTATTCACTATATTTGCACGCAATTCAACTAGAAATTGCACCATGATAGCACACAACTCCAAGATTATCGGCGAAGGTTTAACTTACGACGATGTATTATTAGTACCTAACTACTCGAATGTGCTTCCCCGCGAAGTGAGTATCAAATCAAAATTTTCAAGAAACATAACATTAAACGTTCCAATCGTATCTGCTGCTATGGATACAGTGACCGAAAGTGCAATGGCAATCGCTATGGCACAAGAAGGCGGAATTGGAGTTTTACATAAAAACATGACAATCGAGCAGCAAGCTGCGAAGGTTAGAAAAGTAAAGCGTGCTGAAGCAGGAATGATTATCGATCCGGTAACATTACCAATGAATTCAACTATTGCAGACGCTAAAAACGCCATGAGAGAATTCGGAATTGGCGGTATTCCAATTGTTGACGAAAACAGAATCCTTAAAGGAATTGTTACCAATCGTGATTTACGTTTCGAAAAAAACGGAGCAAGACCAATCGTTGAGGTAATGACAAGTACAAACTTAGTTACGGTTGCCGAAGGAACTTCACTAGAACAAGCCGAAGTAGTTTTACAAGGCCATAAAATCGAAAAATTACCAGTTGTAAACGCTAAAAACGAATTAGTTGGTTTAATTACGTTTAGAGATATTACAAAACTGACTCAAAAGCCAATCGCTAACAAAGATACTTTTGGTCGTTTGAGAGTTGCAGCTGCAATTGGCGTTACAGGAGATGCAGTTCAAAGAGCTGAAGCTTTAGTGGCTGCCGGAGTAGATGCTATTATTATTGATACAGCACACGGACATACTGAAGGTGTGGTAAATGTATTGAAAGAAGTAAAATCAAAATTCCCTCAAATAGATGTAGTAGTTGGAAACATTGCAACGCCGGAAGCTGCTAAATATTTAGTAGAAAATGGTGCTGATGGTGTAAAAGTAGGAATCGGTCCTGGTTCTATCTGTACTACACGTATCGTTGCAGGTGTTGGTTTCCCTCAGTTTTCAGCAGTTTTAGAAGTTGCTGCTGCTATTAAAGGAACTGGAGTTCCTGTAATTGCCGATGGTGGAATTCGTTATACAGGAGATATTCCTAAAGCAATTGCTGCAGGTGCTGACTGTGTAATGTTAGGTTCATTATTAGCAGGAACAAAAGAATCTCCGGGAGAAACTATTATCTTCGAAGGAAGAAAATTCAAATCATACCGTGGAATGGGTTCTGTTGAAGCAATGCAAACAGGTTCAAAAGATCGTTATTTCCAGGATGTTGAAGACGACGTTAAAAAATTAGTTCCGGAAGGAATTGTTGGTCGTGTTCCTTACAAAGGTGAATTAAACGAAAGTATGCTTCAATTTATTGGAGGTCTTCGTGCCGGAATGGGATATTGTGGTTCAAAAGATATTCCAACTTTACAAGAATCTGGACGTTTTGTTAGAATCACGTCAAGCGGAATCACTGAAAGTCACCCACATAACGTAACGATTACAAAAGAAGCTCCAAATTATTCTAGATAATTTTTAGTTTTTCAAATATAAAAAAGGCATAAGAGTTTGGTTCTTATGCCTTTTTTTGATTTATTTTTTGGAGATTTTAGCAAGTTGACTATAATCGCTTTTTGATTTTAAATCGATATTAAAGTCGGTATGCTTTAAGTTAAGATTTAATTCCATGTTTAAAGTATTTTCACTTACAAAATGATTGGGGATATCATAGACTAATTTTCCTGTTCCATTTCCTGAACCACTCGACTCAAAGCGAGTATCAGCAAGTTTCATTGTATATGACTGAACAATATCAAAAAAGGCAGATTTTGTAGTAAAACTTTTTAGATTATAGGTTGTTTTGATGACCATTTCAAAATTAATACCGGCAATAGGAAGTGTAAGCGGGCTTTCCTGTGAAAAAGATTCACCTGCTTTTAATTTTTTCTCCGGCAGAGCTAGTTGATTAAAAGTACTTTGAACCATTTGGAAAATACTATTTTTAAAGTTTTCTTCCATTCCTTTACCCACGATCGAATCCAATTTTGGCATGCTTGAAAGCGTGGCATTACCATACAAAAGAGTTCCGCTTGGAATTACACTTTTTCCATCTTTATCAAAAGCTTTTAGGTATTCTATAGTAATAGGGAAATTTCCATCTTTATCAATTTTACCAGTTTTAGAAACAGTTTCTACATTAAATGAACTCTTAATTTTGACTGGATTTTCTGTTCCATTTTTCTTTAATACTTCCAGTAATTTTTCTGACCCTGAATATGTCATTTCATAATCTGAAGAATTTGTTACTGTTTGATTGTAGATAGTTTCAGGCGAGTAACCCGGTTTGAAGTCTAAAATTTGATTTGACTGGCAGTAATTTTGAAAAGTTGTAAAAATAAAAAGTAGTAAAAAAGTTTTTTTCATGTGTGAAAGTTAGGGAGATAAATATTTGACGCTTTATGAAACGAAAATAGACAAATTATCATCAATGGGGATTTTATTTCACCTAAATTTTTAAAACAAAAAAGCAGCTTATAGATAAATTATAAGCTGCTTTTCATGAAAAAATATTTTATTAAAGAGCAGTAGTTTGTTGTTCTGCTTCCCTTAATTTTTGATTGTCTAAAATCTTCTGAATAAAAGGTTTTACCTCTTTCTCAATATCAGATTCAGATATATTTAAAACTTTTGGATCAGAAGCCAATTGCAGCCACGGTTTTGGACCGTCAAAATTATAACTTCCAAAAACTACAACGGGAGTTCCTTTTACTTTTACATTTTCTTTGTCTTTCAAAATCCATTCATCGGCAAATTTGTAAAGATATTTGGCATCTTTTTCCAGTAATCTCAAACAAGAATGTGATGCCGGATAACCCGGTAATTCATATTCGTGAAAACCAACTCCGAGTTTGTTCTCGATATTGAAATTCCATTTTAAATCCCATTCGTCATTAAAAGTACTTGTTGTTTTTTCTGCTTTCCAATTGGTGAAAAATAACCCGGTTGGTGTTGGATCTTTTTTTCTTCCCATATTTGTTGGGCCTGTATAAACTAGCTCGCCGTTTTCGTAAGCAGCAAAAGTCTGGGTAGGATAGGAGAAAATAATGATTTTAGAGACTTCTTCTAAAGCAACAACATGCAGTGGAAATGGTAAATAATAAACTAAATCTCCGCTAAAATCTGCCGGAATAACTACGGAATCTAACTTCTTAAAATTTGCTTTATCAGTTCTGTTGACTGCATACACAATATCCAGTTTACTGCTGTCGGCTTCATTAGTTTTAAGCCAGTCTTTTGTTTTAGCTATTTGATAAGAAATAGTAGATTCTGGTTTCTTGTATTCTATTTTCTTTTTAGGTTTAGTGTTTTTATTTTCAGTAAGATTTGCTGTGTCGCTCTTTTTGCAAGAAACTAACAGTCCTAAAATCAATATAAGGAATACGTTTGCTGTATAATATAACTTTTTCATAGGTCGTAATTTTATAGAAATAAAATTATACATATGATAGTTAAAAAGGGTTACATAATTCTTTGAATAGTTTGCTTGATTTTCATTTGCAACTTTTTGTTATAACTTATTTTGCTCTAATATTTCAAAGACATGATTAATTCCTTGTGCTTCCATAATTCCTGAGTTTTCGAAATAATCTACTTGTTTTTCAAATAATTCGCCATCTTCGTCTGATTCTTCAATATTTAAATATTTTTCGTGTTTAATGTACGAAACATTTACGCCTACAATGCTTACTTCTTTTTTTTGATTTAGTGTAATAACAGGACCACCAGAAAAACCATTATTATTATGAGCGTCAAGATATAAAGTTGTAATACTGAATTCTCTCTGCATTGCTGATAATATACCTTTCTTTACAAAAGGAAGAGGGAATTTATTGTTAATTTTGCTATCATCTTTTGTGAACATTCCGTAAGGGAATCCTAAAAAAAATACATCTCCTCCGTAATACAAATTTTCCATAACAAAACTAATAGGATATTGTGGGAAAGTTGGCTTCTCAAGCTTTAAAACTACGATGTCTATACCTGGATCATGATGTTGATAAGCTACACATTTTAGTTTATGCCACTTTTCATCATAAGAAATGTTTATTTCAATATTGTCACCATTTTTAAAATTTAGTGAATCAATAACGTGTTTAGCGGTAATGAGATATTGTATGTCATTATGCTCTAAAGTAAAAGAACTTCCTTCATCATCATTTATTGAAATGAAATACGTCCGCCCAATAATGTTATTAGTTATCATTTAGTTAAGATAATTGTTAAAAACTATAATTATATCAAACCTTTAATTTTTGCATGCTGTAATAACAGAATAGTTTTAGCATCTGTAATCTCTCCAGATTCAATCATAGCATAAGCTTCATCAAAAGTATATTCCAAAACTTCAATGTTTTCCTGTTCAGCATCAAGTCCGCCGCCTTCACTTACTTTCATGCTTTCATCGTATTCTCCAACAAAAAGATACAAAATTTCTGTTACAGCGCCCGGAGACATATAACTTTCAAAAACTTTTTGGACTTTGGAAATACGATAACCTGTTTCTTCTTCTGTTTCGCGAATAATAGCACTTTCAGGATTGTCCTGATCTAAAAGTCCTGCGCAGACTTCAATCATCATTCCTGTTTTATTTCCGTTAAGGAAAGTAGGCAAACGAAACTGACGCGTTAAAATAACCGTTTTTTTAGTTGAATTATAAAGTAAGATTCCGGCGCCATTTCCTCGATCATATACCTCACGCGTATGTATTTCAGACTCTTCGTTTTCTTTTTTATAACTGAAAGAAACATGATTTAAAATATACCAATTGTCTGATAATAACTTTGTTTCTTTAATTTCAATTTCTGGATTTTTTCTCATTTCGAAAATAGTTTCATAAAAAAAAACGCCCTGATTATCAGAGCGTTTAAATGTATTATTTTGTTATTGTTTGCTTTCTGTCTGGTCCAACCGATACAATTTTGATTGGCACTTCGATTTCTTTTTCAATAAACTCAATATATTCTTTTAGCTCGATTGGCAATGCATCATAAGTTGTCAATCCTGTTAAATCTGCTTTCCATCCTTTAAACTCTTTGTAAACCGGAGTAACATTTTCTGGTTCAATGTTATAAGGGAAGTGAGCAATGTTTTGACCTTTATAGTTGTATTCTGTACAAACTTTTAAAGTTTCAAAACCAGAAAGAACATCACCTTTCATCATCATCAATTGCGTAACTCCATTTACCTGAACAGCATATTTTAAAGCTACAAGGTCTAACCATCCGCAACGTCTTTGTCTTCCTGTAACAGATCCAAATTCGTTACCAACTCTTGCCATTGTCGCACCAACTTCGTCAAAAAGTTCAGTTGGGAAAGGTCCGCTACCAACACGTGTAACATAAGCTTTAAAAATTCCGTACACTTCTTTGATTTTGTTAGGAGCAATTCCTAAACCAGTACAAGCTCCGGCAGCAGTAGTATTTGATGAAGTTACAAAAGGATAAGTTCCAAAATCAACATCTAATAAAGAACCCTGAGCTCCTTCGCATAGAATAGATTTACCTGCTTTTTGAGCTTGGTGAATATATTCTTCACTGTCAATAAAATCTAATTTTTTTAATTCTTCGATAGCTTCAAAAAACTCTTTTTCAAGTTCTGCTAAATTGTATTGAATTGCAACATCATAGAAAGCAATCATAGCTTCGTGCTTGTCAGCCAATGCTCTGTAACGCTCGTTAAAATCTTCTAATTCGATATCACCTACACGTAAACCGTTTCTACCTGTTTTGTCCATGTAAGTTGGGCCAATTCCTTTAAGCGTAGAACCAATTTTTGCTTTTCCTTTTGAAGCTTCAGAAGCCGCGTCAAGCAAACGGTGCGTTGGTAAAATTAAATGCGCTTTTCTTGAAATGATTAATTTCTTTTTGATGTCAAGGTTGAATTTCTCTAAACCTTCAATTTCTTTTTGAAAAACTACAGGATCAATTACAACACCATTTCCGATAATATTTATTGAATCTTTATGGAAAATTCCAGAAGGAATAGTTCTAAGTACGTGCTTAATTCCATCAAATTCTAATGTATGTCCTGCATTTGGTCCTCCTTGAAAACGTGCAATAATATCATAATTTGAGGTAAGAACGTCAACAATCTTTCCTTTACCTTCATCTCCCCATTGTAATCCTAGTAATAAATCTACCGTCATTCTGTTTTTAATTTGCGTTAGGACAATTAAAAGCTGTCCTACTGATTATGTAGTTAATTTTCTTTTTTTTAATTTTTTGAAAAAGTCTTTCTTTTAAGACTGTGAACTCTGTTTTTTGTTTCCGTAGAAATAAAGCGAGTGATTTGTGATTTCAATATCAAATATCTCTTCGATAGTTTTTTTGATGGTTTGAATTCTTGGATCGCAAAATTCGATTACCTCACCAGAATCTGTCATAATGATATGATCATGCTGTTTATCAAAATATGATTTTTCGTAGTAAGCCTGATTTTGTCCAAATTGATGTTTTCTAACCAAAGCGCAGTCTAACAATAACTCGATCGTGTTGTAAAGCGTAGCCCTGCTCACACGGTAGTTTTTGTTTTTCATTTTGATGTATAGGTTTTCTATGTCAAAATGCTCCTCGCTATCGTAAATTTCCTGAAGTATAGCATAACGCTCAGGAGTTTTGCGATGCCCTTTTTGTTCAAGATACATTGTAAAAACATTTTTTACAATTTCTTGATTCTTAGTGTTGTCAGTTGAAATAAGTGTCATATCCTGCAAAGATAATTTTTTATTTTTAATGAATAAAAGTTTCGGGTTTAAAGTTTAACGTTTAAACTGGAATTTGATAACAGATAATGTACCAAATTCAGGCTTTTGCGCTATTATATTTTACAAAGTTCAACAGAACTTAATTAACATAATTATTTTAATTTAGGAGAAAAATAACAGATTTTCAGCTCGTTTTTGACATATACATGTACCAGTTCCATTCCCATGTTTTTCCCTGATCGTCAGACATGGCCTGACTCCACACCGGATTGTTTTCGTCACGGGCATCCCATCTAAATACCTGAATTACATTTTTGCCTTCATAAATATCTTTAGAGAAAAAATGTCCAATTTTATCTTCAAATGAGCCTACAACAGGTTTGTCTAATGTTCCTGAATTGGAATCGGCCCAGTAAATGCTCCACAATTTTGTCTTCGGATTAAATAATCTAACGGTCATTCCTTCAAAAGGTTCACCGTCAAAAATGGCAAGAAAATTATCAATATTCCCAATTCCGTTTAAAATTTTATACATTTCCTGAGTTGAAGGAAATTCGATCCACTCCGTGCAATTGGCAAATCTTGTTTTTAATTTTTTGTTACGAATAACCGATTTTCCCTGAAAAAAATCGAAATCATCTTTTGAAGAAGATTTAGAAGCGACAATTAAAAGTTCTCCATTTTCATCAAAAATAACTTCGGGAATTTCTAGGTTTTCATTACTCATAACTCAATTTGTAAAATATTTTTAAGACTAGGTTCTATATTCTCGGGTAACTTTATCAACACCGTCAATTTTCTTAATAGCATTGATCATTTTCTTCAAAATGGTATTGTTTTGAACAATTACAGCAATTTGTCCGTGAAAAATTCCGGCATCGGTACTCAAAGAAATACTTTGAATATTCACGCTCATATTGTTTGAAATCACTCGCGTTAATTGATTTGTAAGTCCTAAAACGTCCATTCCGGTAATATTTATAATGGCTTTAAATTCTTCTTGAGAAGAATCTATCCATTTGGCACTCATGATTCTGTATGCGTAATTAGACTGCATTCCAATAGCGTTTGGACAATCTTTTTTATGCACTTTAATTCCTTCGTTTATCGTTACAAAACCAAAAACATCATCACCCGGAATTGGGTTACAGCATTGCGAAAGTTTATAATCGAGCTTATCATGTTCTGTTCCAAAAACCAACATGTCATAATTACTGCTAATGACTGGTTTGTGAATATCTTCGGCAGCGGTGTTGTCTTTATTTCTTTTAATTTTATTTTTAAAGAAATTGATAAACGTATTTCCTTTTTGTGCGGCGTAATCTTTTAACTGCTGATTTTCGATAGCGCCAATTCCAACGCGATAAAATAAATCTAAACTGGTTTTTAATTTAAAAAAGTTAACTAACTCGTTTGTAACTTGTTCGTTAAGTGTGATTTTTAAATGTTTAAGTTTTCGGGTAAGTAATTCTTTTCCTTCCTCGCCAATTTTTTTCGTGTTCTCGTTAAGAACATTTTTGATTTTATTTTTTGCTCTTGAAGTTGTTACATATTCCAGCCAGTTTACCGTAGGTTTTTGGTTTGCCGATGTAATAACTTCAACCTGATCACCGCTTTTTAATTCATGGTTTAAAGGCACAAGACGTCCGTTTACGCGGGTTCCTCTTGTTTTAATTCCAATTTCAGAGTGAATACTAAAAGCAAAATCCAGCGAAGTTGCACCTTTTGGTAATGATTTTATTTCTCCTTTTGGGGTAAATATGAAAATTTCTTTTGAATATAAATTCATTTTGAAATCTTCTACAAAATCTACCGCATTTGTCTCCGGATTTTCTAAAGCTTCACGAAGTAAATTTAGCCAGACATCTAAGCCGCTTTCTTCGCTTGCGCCATTTTTATATTTATAATGTGCTGCATAACCTTTTTCGGCAATTTCATCCATACGTTCGCTTCGAACCTGAACTTCAACCCAGCGTCCTTTTGGTCCCATAACAGTAATGTGAAGTGCTTCATAGCCGGTTGATTTTGGAGATGAAATCCAGTCACGTAATCGGCTTGGGCTTGGTCTGTAATGATCGGTTACGATGGAATATATTTTCCAGGCGATGAATTTTTCATCATGCGGATCTGATTTATAAACAATCCTAAGCGCAAATTTGTCGTACACTTCATCAAAACTTACGTTTTGCGCACGCATTTTACGGCGAATAGAATAAATAGATTTTGGACGGCCTTTTATAATATAATCTATATTTTCAACATCAAGAGATTTTTTCAAAACATCAGAGATATCTTTAATGTAAGCATCCTGTTCTTCTTTCGTTTCTCGAATTTTGCTTACAATATCTTCGTATACAGCAGGTTCTGTGTATTTTAATCCCAAATCTTCTAATTTGGTTTTGATATTGTAAAGTCCCAAACGATGGGCGAGAGGAGCGTAGATATAAAGCGTTTCAGACGCAATTTTTGTCTGTTTATATTCTGCCATCGAATCCATGGTCTGCATATTATGAAGACGATCGGCTAATTTTATCAAAATTACACGCACGTCATCGTTCAAAGTCAGAATCATTTTGCGGAAATTCTCCGCCTGCATGGATGCATTTAAGTCTTTTTGAACTAATGAAATCTTAGTTAAACCTTCAACAAGCTGCGCTACTTTTGGGTTAAATAAACGCTCAATATCTTCAACAGTTATAGGAGTATCTTCGACAACATCGTGTAGTAAAGCCGCGGCAATAGAGGTCGCTCCCAGACCAATTTCTGAGGCAACAATTTTCGCAACTGCAATAGGATGAAAGATATACGCTTCACCAGATTTGCGTCTTTGTTCTTTATGAGCATCAACAGCAACATCAAAAGCTTTCCGAATTAATTTTTTGTCGGCAGGTGTTAAAGTCTGGTAACTAATTCGCAGTAATTCCTTGTATTCGTGCGTAATTGCTTTGTTTTCTTTTTCAATATCTATTTCTATCATAACGGCATAGTTCAAGTACTAAAAATAAGAATAACTTAGAACATACGCAAGGGAATGGATTGTTGATTTTAGAGTTAAGATTTTAGATTTTTGAGGGTTTGATTTTGAATTTTTCGTCGTTGAAAATGGCTTCGACTTTGCTCAGCCTGACAGAAAATAAATTCCAATTTTTTAAACTCCAAATTCCAATAAAAAAGAGCGAGCGATTTTTTATAAATCTAAAATCTAAAATCTAAAATCTAAAATCAGAACCCTCTTTGTCTTTTCGCTTCAAAAATTAAAATAGCAGCAGCGACAGAAACATTCATGCTGTCGATTTCGCCCTGCATTGGGATAATAATGTTTTGTGTTGCTTCGTCACGCCATTTTTGCGTTAAGCCTGTCGCTTCTGTACCAACAACCAAAGCGGTTGGAGTGGTGAAGTTTTGGGTATGATAGGAAGTTGAATTTTGTAAAGTTGCCGAATAAAAATTGATCTTTTTTTCTTTTAAAAAAGCAATAATTTCTTCGGTTGTTCCGGTTGCGATTTGGTTGGTAAACAAACAGCCAACGCTGGAACGCACAATATTTGGATTGTATAAATCGCTTTTGGGGTCTGCAATTAAAACGGCATCAAGATTTGCGGCATCTGCGGTACGTAAAACTGCACCAACATTTCCCGGTTTTTCCAGAGATTCTGCCACTAAAATTAATGGATTATCAGATAATTTTAAATCAGATAATTTTAAAGATTTGGTTTTGGCTACAGCCAAAATACCTTCGGTTGTATCGCGATAAGCCAGTTTTTGATAAACTTCTTTGTTAATTTCGATTAACTGAACCGATTGAGCAACCAGTTTATTGATTTGATTTTCGGTAACTAAATCGGGTAAAAATAAAACGGTTTCAATTTCGTAACCGCCTTTTATGGCTAATGAAATTTCGCGTTGTCCTTCAATTAAAAAAGTTCCGGTTTGTTTTCTGGCTTTTGCTTTTTCCTGTAATAAAGCAAGCGATTTTATAAACGGATTTTGAACTGAAGTTATTTGTTTCATTTTTTTGAGTCTCAAAGTTGCAAAGGCTCAAAGGTACAGAGTTTTTTTCTTCCTGCAAGGTTTTGAATATTTATAGTTTTCGCCACGAATTACACGAATTTTCACGAATTATAATTGAGTTCAATCAAAATAAATTCGTGAAAATTCGTGTAATTTGTGGCAAACAACAACTCAGTTATTTCTCAAAAATTTCTTTAATCTCGCTTTCAACAGGATGGTCTGTGGTGAAATTGTATCCCATGATTTTGGCAAAAGTCTGAGCGAATTGTTTTTGGTAGAATTGAGAATCTGTTTTTATTTCGCCTTTTGGGGCAATTTCCGGTCCCATTGCGGCGAACCAAATTTGCGATGCGCCTGCAACATCAGCTCCGTGATCTGTCCATTGTGATTTTACTTTGTCGCCGCGGCCGTGATCTACGGTAATAAATATAGTCGTTTTGTTTTTGTACTGAGGATCATTTTGTACAAAATCCCAGATTTCCTTAATCCATTTATCTACCTGATTTACGGCATCTAAATATGATCTGTAATGACCATGATGCGCCCACTCGTCGGTTTCGCCGTAAGAGATATACAGCACTTTTGGTTTCTTGGTTTTAAGTTCGTCCATTACCTCATAATGCGTAAAAACATCAAGACATTCATCTTCGTGAAAAGGTTTAAACGAATTATTTCGCATTTCGTTTAATAGTTTTTGAGAGGCTGTAGGTTTGTTTCCGCCTACATTATCAAAAGCCGAAATTACCGGAAAACCACTTCTTTCTTCATTTAAAATTCGGTCAAAAGCATCCCATGCACCAAAAGCAGCAACTTTCCCTTTTAGTTTAGATTGTTTATTCAGGAATTCCAGAACATTTACGTTTGGATTAGGTTTGTAGCCGTTAGAATTTATCTGAACGTCAACATTTCCGGTCATGATTTCGCTATATCCAGGATAACTAAACCAATACGGATTTGAAACATCTACTTTACTTCCAAGATCTCGATTTCCATAAATTTGCCCTTTCGAAGCAATTTCTGTCCAGAAAAAAGGCATGATTTTTTGGCGTGATGCTGCAAAATCTGAAGCGGAGTATTTTTTATAAATATAAGTACTGTCGCCCTGATTGAATTTTTTATCATTGGCAATCGCCGGATCTAATCCTTTAAAAACTTCCTGCCATCTAAAACCGTCAGTAGTAATGATGATGATGTTTTCTGTTTTTTGTGCAGAAGATAAAAAGCTTGTTAAAATGAATAGAATTAAAATTGACTTTTTCATTCCTTATAGTTTTACAAATTAAAAGTTTAAAGATATTTATAAAAAACAGAATGGTTAATTATTCAGTTTTAAGAAATAAACATTTTTTTATACTTCTTCGGTTATTGAAAACTTATATTGTGAAATTACTTTTTTTGAGTTTTTAAATACTTAATCGCTTCTTCTAATACGTTGTCTTTATTGTTTAAATAGTCATTTAAAGTAGGTGCAATTTCTATATCTGGTTTTATTCCATAGCCTACAAATTCTCTTCCGTCTGGATAAGTATCTTTTTTGGTACAGACTCTGGCATAACCTCCGCCAGGTAAATCAAATAAGAAAGGCTGTCCTGTGCTCCCAAATGATTTTTCGCCCATTTTAATCATATGTTTTTGATTATCGGCAAAAATTAAGAAATCTTCAGCGGCCGAAGCTGTATTATGACCAAGTAAAATTACAGTTGGAACCACAATTCGTTTAGCTTTTAATTTAGTTGTAGTTGGATTATATTCAAAATCAAAATAGAATTGATCATGATAAGATAAATAGGCTTTTTTCATCCACGGAATGTTAATAGTATCTTTAGCATCAATAAATTTTCCCCATGCTTTGTAAGCCGGAAGATGGTCTCTGGTTTTTTGTCGTGATCCGTAAAGAATAGTATCGTTTGTCAGATATTGTAAAATCTCGGTTCCAATATTTGTACTGCCTCCTCCGTTACTGCGTAAATCAACGATTAATGATTTGGCTTTATATAATTCAGGAAGTTTTGTAACGAACAAACTATCAATTTTTTCATCACTAAATGAATTTAGCGAAAGATAAGCGGTTTCTTTATTTACCCATTTAAAATCTAAAAGTTTTTTTTCGGTTTCTACCGGGAAAACTTCCTTTTCTTCCGTTTTTTTATGCGTTAATGTAAGCTCAATAATCTTTTTATTAGGCTTTTTTATTTTAACTATAAAAGTTTCTCCTTCAAGCCCTTTTAATAGATTTGAAATACTCCAATCTTGTAAAACATAGTCGGTAGAAGAAGAGATGTAAGGAGCGACATTTTCATTAATAAATTTTTGGGTTGGTTTTTCATTCACTTCAATGATCTCGCTTCCCACAGGAATTTCATCTTTTTTGCTGTAATTTGTTCGGACTATTATAGCTTTACCTTCAATATTTTTAATGAAAAGTTTGTAGTCTCCAAACATCCCAGTCATGGGTTCAGTACTTTTTGGGAAATAAACATTTGTATGCCCGTCCTTTAATAAAGCACAAAATTTTTGAAGTTCACGGTAATAATCATAGTCGTTTTTTGTGTTTTGAACAATTGTAATAAGTTCTTTGTATCGATTGTCCCACATTGTTCTGTCGACCTTATCAAGATAGACAAAATTGTAATTTACTTCCTGCCAGAATTTTGAAAGTCCGAAGACTTTATCGCTTGGGGTTAAGGTGTTCGGGATTTGTCCAAAAAAAGTTACTGTAAAAAATAATAAAGCAATAATAAAGCGCTTTTTCATTTATGGATTAGATTTTTGATTGATGATTTTGGTTGATGATTTTTGGAAGAAATAAATGATTTACAAAATCCCTCTTGCCTTAATCTCCAAATACTTATTAATAGCATCTAAAGTCAAATTTTCAGGCTGCGTTAAAACCGAATGAATTCCGTATTTCTTCAATTCATTTGCAATAAGACGTTTTTCAAACATGAATTTTTCGGCAATTACTTTATCGTAAACTTCCTGAATCGTATCTGTTTTTTTATTAATGATAGCGTTTAATTCCGTATTCTGAAAAAAGACGACAACCAGTAAATGACTTTTTGCAATTCCTTTTAAATAGGGAAGTTGGCGATGTAAACCGTCCATAGTTTCGAAATTTGTGTACAGAATAATTAAACTTCTTTGGTTGATGTTTTTCTTTATATCAACATACAATCGGCTGTAATCGCTTTCGAAAAAGTCGGTTTTGATATTGTATAAAGTTTCGAGGATTTTTTGCATTTGCGAACCTCTTCTTTCTGCAAAAACTCTGTTTTCTACTTTTTTAGAAAAAGCAAAAATTCCAGCTTTATCCTGTTTTTTCAAAATTACATTTGATAAAACTAATGTCGAATTTATCGCATAATCCAATAAGCTTAAACCGTCAAAAGGCATTTGCATAACGCGTCCTTTGTCAATTGCTAAATAAACAGACTGTGATTTTTCGTCCTGAAACTGATTCACCATCAGCGCATTTTTCTTTGCCGTAGCTTTCCAGTTTATAGTTCTAAGATCATCTCCCTGAACATATTCTTTAATTTGTTCAAATTCCATAGTATGACCAATTCGGCGGATTTTCTTGATTCCGTATTGATACAAATTATTTGAAAATGCCAATAAATCGTATTTTCTCAATTGAATATAAGACGGATAAGTTGGCACCATTTGATCTTTGGCAAAAGAAAATCTTCTTGAAATTAATCGCAAAGGTGAAGAAACGTAAACATTTAAATAACCAAAATGATATTCGCCGCGTTCTGTTGGACGAAGATCGTATCCAATTTCTTTTTCTTCTGAAGCTTTTATTCTTTTTGCAATTTTAAAATTACGAACCTGAAATTGAAATGGAATTTCATCAATTATCCTGACCAAAATTGGAAAAGTATAATGATTTTTTATTTGAATGTTTATTGGATTTAAATCTCCATTTGAAAGTTTTTCCGGTGTAATTCTCTCGGCTTCAATTCCTGTTTTTGCCAGATATAATATTAAAATATCCAAACCTACAAAAGTGATCAAAACCAAAACAATAAACCAAACCGCATTGTACAAATTCGGAAAAATAAAAGCGCAGGCAAATAATGCTACAATGCCCAAAAGCACATAGAAGAAGAAATTATTGAGATATAGACTTTTTATAAACTTCACTTTTTTTTATAGTTTCAGGTTTCAAGTTTCAAGTTTTCCTGCAAGGTTTTCAAAACCTTGTAGGTATTTTTGACTTAGAATAAATTATACGATTAATACCTACGAGGTTTTGAAAACCTCGCAGGAACAGAGAATTATCTAGGAATCTCTACGGTTTCAATAATTTGTTTGATAATTTCAGAACTTGTAATTCCTTCCATTTCACGTTCTGGCGCAACGATAACACGGTGCTGTAAAACTGGAATTGCTGCTTCTTTAATATCTTCCGGAGTAACGAAATCACGTCCGCGGATGGCTGCGAAACCTTTTGAAGCGTTCAAAATTGCGATTGAAGCACGAGGCGAAGCTCCTAAGTATAAAAACGCATTTTCACGTGTGTTTACTACGATTCTTGCGATATATTCTAATAGATTTTGCTCTACTCTAATTTGTTTAACTAAAGCCTGATACTGATTTATTTCTGCAGAAGAAAGAAGCGTTTGAATGGCTTCTAATTTCCCGTGATCCTGCAATAAATGTTCTCTTTGAATAATCAGGATTTCTTCGTTTAATTTTGGGTAATCAATCGTGATTTTGAACAAGAAACGGTCTAATTGCGCTTCAGGCAAACGGTAAGTTCCTTCCTGCTCAATTGGGTTTTGCGTTGCAATTACCAAAAACGGAGTTTCTAATTTATATCCAAAACCGTCAATTGTAATTTGACGCTCTTCCATAACTTCAAAAAGAGCGGCCTGAGTTTTTGCAGGTGCACGGTTGATCTCGTCAATTAAAATTAAATTAGAGAATATTGGCCCTTTTTTGAATTCAAATTCTGAACTTTTTAAATTAAAAATAGATGTTCCTAAAATATCAGATGGCATTAAATCTGGCGTAAACTGAATTCGGCTAAAGCCAATATTTAATGTTTTAGCCAATAATTTTGCTGTAATTGTTTTGGCAACTCCCGGAACACCTTCTAATAAAACGTGTCCGTTTGATAAAATAGCAACCAAAAGCTGGTCAACCATTTTATGCTGTCCTACAATTACTGTTTCGATTTCTTTTTTAATGGCGTTTACATGCTCTAAAAGAGGAGCTAAATTTATTCTGGTTTCAAAATTCACATTTTCATTTGTGATTTCTGTTTCTGGTGTATTAATATCGTCCATGTTTGGTGTGTTTTTTAATTCGTTTTATTTTATTTTTTTGCCACAGATTAAAAGGATTAAAAATGATTTTAGAAAATGTATTGTAATCTTAAATCTGCTGCAGCTATTTTATTTAATGTATAATTTTTTCGATTGCATTATTAATTCGGATTAAATCCTGTTCAATGCTGTCATGATAACTATTTCGGTGTTCGTTAATTAAAAATACGAGTTCCTGAATATCTTTTTCATCTTTACCTGTTTTATGATGCAGTTTTTTGACAAACTCGTCGTCCAGTTTTGTGGTATCGATTAAATATTCAGTTCTGATTCTTTCTAAGAAATAAATGATTTTTTTATCGATGATATTCTTGTGATCGCCTTCCTGATAATACAAATTACCAATTGTTTTGGTAAAATCAATTGTCAAATTAGACAGTGGCTGCAAAATAGGAACAATTCGCTGTTTTCTTTTGGCATTAAATATCATAAAAATCAGCATCCCAATCAGGGATAAATACAAAGCCCATGCTAAGGCCGGCTGACTAAAAATATATCGAAGCGGCGAAGACGAAATGTTTTCATCTGTCTGTGATTTGGTATACCAAAAAATATCTCCTTTTGGAATATACGAAAGCACATTTTCAGCATATTGACAGCGATCCTTTTTGAGCAGATTATAATTTGTAAAAGCAACAGGATGCATGTGCAGAAAGAAGTTTCCGTTTTTATAAGGAATTTGTATAAAATTGATGTTTTTCTTCTTTTTTGGATTTCCCTGATAACCTAAAACGATTGTGTTTAGCGTATCAATTTTTGAGAAATAATCGGCAATATCGCCTGTTGATTTGTATGCTTTTCGACTCAGTTTTTTATTAGCCATCCAAACTAATGAACTATCTGTTGGACGGAAATTTGAAGTATACTCAAACTTTAAACTGTCTAATAAAGGCTTTGGAAAATTTGCCATACTTAAAAAAGCATTATTTCCGTGTGAAACGAAATACATAATTTCTTTCATTGATTGATCGTCAATGTTATTCTGTACAGAAATATTAACAAAAGTTCCTTTTACAGAATAAGTTTCGACTAATGAATCTTCATCATATTTTGAATCTAAAAATTCATAAGGCGTTACTGCAGAAATTCTTTGAATTTTTTGCTTCTTAAAAATACCGCCAATTTCTTTATCAAAAACATATAATCCAAAAGGGATTTTGTCGTTGACAGAATAAGTTGGGCGCCAATCGATAGGTTTTGGTTTGTTGTAATCTGAAACTAGAATTAAGATAAAAATAAAAACCAGAACAGAAATGTATATTTTGATACTTTTATTCATTAACTAAAGGTTTTTATTGCATTCTTAAATCTACTTTGTGCTTTGTTGAAAGTGTTTTCATCAATTTCAAATTCGCCATACCAAATATAATTGTATAGGTATGACAAGTATGTAAACTCTTCTCTATGAACAGGTCTTTGAAGTTCGTATAAATAATCTGAATTTGTTTTTTCGATATCCCATTCGATATAATTATTCTGAGCCATTATTTTTAAAAGCCAAAGATAATAGTATCGGATTGCAGCACGTTTTTCACCAGATTCGAGACTTTCTTTTATCAATTTTTCGAAATCAAGAAGATGAATATTTTTTTCAATATCAGAATAATAAACGGTTCTTTTATTTGAATTTTTACCAAAAATCCATTGACCTTCTTTATTGATAATTGCTTTAACGATTAAATAAATCATCAAAATAACTCCTAACGTCAAAATAATCCTGATCAATATACCTACAAAGTTCAAAGAAGCTTCGTTTGTGCTAAATGAAAACAGACTTCTAAAAATACTGGCAAGCCAGTCTTTAAAACGATCCCAAAGACTTTTTTCGGGAGCTTTGTGTTCGTAAACAAAATCTGGATCGGTATATTTTTTCTGGTAATTTTTTGAAAAAGTCTTGCCTTCAATTGAGTCTGAATCAATTTGAATATCTTTTTCAGTGTATTTTATCGCAGCAATTTTTGGTGGATCTTCTGTCACCAAAGAATCCTGCGCATTCGAAATACTGCAGAAAAGGAAAAAAGATAAAATAAATAAAATTTTATTCATTACTGGTTTAATTAATTCGGTTTGGCTGATAATTTTTGCACTTTTTTGTAGACAATAGTAGGGTAAACCAAGTAATAAAATGAAATTATTCCTAAAGTAAATAATATTATAAAACTGCTTAACCAGTTGGGCATATCGATAGAATATCTTGTAATAAATCCTTCAAGAAAACCTGCGCCAATGGTAAAAGGGAAAGTGCTTAAAAATATTTTAAAACTGTTTTTAAAACCAATTTTAAAAGAATTAATTCTTGAATAGGTTTTAGGAAACAGAATAGAGGCACCCAAAATAAATCCGGCAGCAGTTTCAATTACAATACCAAAAATTTCCATTGCTCCATGAATCCAAATACCACGAACACTTTTCCAGAATACATTTTGTTCATAAAAGAAATATTGAAATGAGCCAAGCATAATACCATTGTTCATTGCTACCAAAAAGGTTCCAATTCCTGCAAAAATTCCATACATATAACATTTTGCGCCAACATAAAGATTGTTCATTGTAATGCCTACAAAGCTTCCCCAGTTAGAACCAGAACCGTAAACGGCCATTGGATTTCCTTTCTTGATATTTTCTAAAGTCATATTGACGTAGTCGTCGCCTAATATCAACCGAACAAAATTTGGATCGTAGCGTGCAGAAACTACCCCCATTGCAACAGTGGCAAAAAAGAGGACAAAAGCGTATAAAAGATATCTTTTGTATTCAAAAAGCAAAAGCGGCACTTCTATTTTAAAAAATTCTACAATTCTGTTTTTTTCCGTTCGCTTTGTTTTATAAATCTTTTGATAAATCTGTGAAGCTAAATGATTTAAATAGATAACTGTCTTACTTTTAGGGTAATAAGTTTGCGCATAGGAAAGATCATTCATTAATTGAATGTACAAATTAGCTAATTCGTCAGGATTTTTCTTAGCTTTACCGAAAATAGCTAGCTCAAATTCCAGCCATTTTTCTTTATTTTGTTTTATAAAGGCAACTTCTCTCATTGAGGGCTAAAATATAAAATATGTCAGAATTATCTATTAACACAACACAAAATGTTAAAATAAATTTTATCGCGGCCTCTGTAGGCGAGCGATTAGGCGCTTATTTCATCGATTTAGGTATTAAACTTTCTTATATATTCGCTATTATTTGGATATTTTTTTACTGGATGGACATCGATAGGTTAATGACAAATTTAGACATGTGGTCTAGAGGAGCCATATTTTTGGTGTTATTTTTTCCGCTAATTATTTACTCCATAACTTTAGAAAGTATTTTTGAAGGGCAGTCTTTTGGAAAAAAACTGGTAAAAATTAAAGTCGTAAAAATAGACGGTTACCAAGCTGGTTTTGGTGATTATCTAATTCGTTGGTTTTTTAGAATTATTGATTTTAGTTTATTCAACGGAATCATTGGTTTAATTGCCGTGGCTTCGAGTAAAAAATCACAGCGATTAGGAGATATGGCAGCCGGAACAGCTGTAATTACTTTAAAAAATAAAATTAATATCAGCCATACAATCCTTGAAGATATTGGCGAGGCTTATGTGCCAACTTATCCTTTGGTAATTAAATTATCTGATAATGATATGAGAATTATTAAAGAAACGTATCAAAGTGCGCTGGCTAAAAATGATCACGAAATTATCTATAAACTGGTTGCAAAAATTGAAGGCGTAACCGGAATCAAAAATCAATCAGGAAATAATAACGATTTTATCAGGGTAATTTTAAAAGATTACAATTTCTATACGCAGCATATGTAATGAATTGATAAAGGGTTAATTCATTGTGTTTCTTAGTGTTAATTATCCATTTAAATTTTATAAATTTATCAGACGTGGAAAATCTGATTATAAATTAAATTCTAAATGATATGATGATTAAAAAATTAACTGCCGTATTATTACTGTTTTTTGTATCCGTTTTTAGTTTTGCTCAAAGCGGAAAAAAATTAGATAAAATTATTAAAAGAGATTATCAGATTATTGAAGGTACAATTAGCAAAATATCTGATAAAACAGTTGAATATTCTTTACCCGGAGAAACGCTGATAATATCTCTCGATGTTTCGCAAATAGCCAGAATCGATTTTGCAAGCGGACGCTCACAGACTTTTGATGTAAGTCAGGGAAATAATGCATCTTCAAATTCGCCTATTATTGCTGCAGCAGAAACAAAACCCAATAGGATTGCCGTACTTCCGGTTCCGTATTTAAATTCAGATACACAGGAAAGTTCAGAAGACATGGCAAAATTTGCCCAGAACGATCTTTACAATAAACTGATTGATAAATCATCAAATATTTTTCCGTTGACGGTTCAGGATTTAAGAACTACAAATAGTTTACTGCATAAAGCGGGAATCGATCACAACAATATTGATGAAACGCCAATTGAAGATCTTGAAAAAATTCTTGGAGTAGATAATATTGTAGCTGCAAAAGTTTCCTATAGCATGAATTCTGGAACAACCGCCACAACTTACAGCAGCGGAGATGCAAAAGTAAGCGACAATAATAAGAAAGTTAAAACCAGCGATGTTTCGACAACAACCGCAAGTACACAAGTTTACTATTATTACACGGTTTATTTTGACATGTATAAAAATGCTTCAAAAATATATTCGCAAACACGTAAACCTTTTTTAGCAATAAAAGACAGCTGGATGGATTCGATTACTTATTTGTTGAAAAGAAGCCCTATTTACACAAAAAAATAACAAATTGAGGAGCTGCAATTAATTTAATCTTTGTAACTCTGCACCTTTAAATTTTTGCACCTTAAAAAATGTTTCACTTACTAGATATTATTGGCACGATGGCATTTGCAATGTCCGGAGCATTAACAGCAATGCATAAAAGACTCGATCCGTTTGGGGTTTTTATCATTGCTTTTGTCACCGCTGTTGGCGGCGGAACGCTTCGTGATGTTTTAATTGGAAGAACTCCAGTGGGCTGGATGATGAATCTTCAATATGTTTACATCATTATTTTAGGTTTTTTTCTGGCGATTATTTTCAGAAAAAAGTTTGATAAACTAAGAACTTCCCTGTTTTTATTTGACACCATTGGTTTGGGTGTTTTTACCTTAATTGGTCTTGAAAAAGGAATCACAACTGGTCTTCATCCTGTAATTTGTGTGGCATTAGGAACCATGACTGCTTGTTTTGGCGGCGTAATTCGGGATATTTTATGTACCGAAATTCCAACGATTTTTAGAAGAGAAATCTACGCAACAATCTGTATTTTTGGTGGTATTGTATTCTTTGGACTTAAGAAATTAAATTTAGAAGATGATGTTTTGTACCTTGTGACTTCTGTTGTAATAATTTCAGTTCGTTTATTAGCGGTAAAATACAAATGGTATCTGCCGGCTTTTGAACATAAATAAAGATTTTTAAATTTAGCCACAGATTAAATTGATTAAAAAGATTTTCTTTGCTAATTAAAAATCATTCTAATCTTTTTTCCCGATAGCTATCGGGAGTAGCAGAAAAATGAAATACACCGTAAAAAAATACGATCAAAACGATTACAAATTGTGGAATGACTTTATTGTTCAGGCCAAAAATGCAACGTTTTTATTTCATCGTGATTTTATGGAATATCACCAGGATCGGTTTGAAGATTTTTCCCTTTTAATTTTTGAAGAAGAAAAGTTACGAGCCATTCTGCCAGCCAATAAAAAAGAAAACTCCATTTATTCGCATCAGGGGCTGACTTACGGAGGGTTGGTTTTTTCGTCAAAATTAAATGCCGAAAAAACAGAAGCAATTCTGGATTCGGTTTTATTATTTTTGAAAGAAAATGCGATAAAAACTTTCTATTACAAACCCATTCCGATTTTTTATTTTCCCGAAGGAAATCAGGAACTTGACTTTTTTTTATTTAAAAGAGGCGCTGTTTTAGAACGAAAAGAAATGAATTTGGCAGCCAATTTAAATTCACCTCTAAAAATTTCAAAAAGCAAATTAAAACATTTCAGAAGAATTGAAAATCTCGATTTAGATATCATTGAAGAAGAAGATTTTAAACCGTTTTGGAATGAAGTTTTAGAACCGAGATTATTAGAAAAGTTTAATGAAAAACCAGTTCATTCAAAAGAAGAAATAGCGCTTTTAAAAGAGCGATTCCCAAAAAATATCAAACAATTTTCAGTTTATCAAAATGATGAAATTATTGCGGGAATAACCATTTTTGAAACCGAAAATGTAATAAAATCTCAATATGGCGCTACTTCTAAAAAAGGGGAAGAAACACGGGCGTTAGATTTTTTATTCATTAATTTGATTCATAGATATAAACGAACAGGAAAACATTTTTTTGATATGGGAATTGTAAATGAACAAAATGAATCCGGCTATCATTCTGGTCTTTTAAAGCAGAAAGAAGAATTAGGCTGTAAAGTTTACAATCAGGATTTTTATAAATTGGATATAAAATGATACCGTTTCTAGATCTAAAAAAAATTAATGAACCGTATGAAACTGCTTTTCAGGAAAAACTGAAATTGGTTTTAGATAATGGCTGGTACATTTTAGGAAAAGAAACAGAAACCTTCGAAAAAGCTTTCGCCGAATATTGCCAAACTCAATATTGCATTGGAGTAGGGAATGGCTTTGATGCTTTGGTTTTGATTTTTAAAGGTTATATAGAACTGGGAAAACTCAAAAAAGGCGATGAAGTTATTGTTCCTGCCAATACTTATATTGCCAGTATTTTAGCCATTTTGCAAGCAGATTTAATTCCGGTTTTAGTTGAACCGAAATTAGAAACCTACAACATCAATCCGGATTTAATTCCCGAAAAAATCACATCAAAAACAAAAGCCATTTTAGCCGTTCATCTTTACGGACAATTAGCCGAAATGGATAAAATAAATGAAATCGCAGAACAACATAATCTTGTTGTTGTTGAAGATGCGGCACAATCTCACGGTGTAGAAAAAAATCTAAAATCTAAAATCTACAATCTAAAATCAGCAATCGCACACAGCTTTTATCCTGGAAAAAACCTCGGTTGTCTTGGCGATGGCGGCGCAATTACAACCAACGATCCAGAATTAGCAAAAGTGCTGTTTTCACTTAGAAATTACGGTTCAGAGAAAAAATATTATAACGAATATATTGGCGTGAATTCAAGATTAGATGAATTGCAAGCCGCATTTTTAAACGTAAAACTGCACAATTTAGATGCTGATAATGAAAAGCGAAGAACAGTTGCAAAACGTTATTTAGCCGAAATTAAAAATGATAAAATCGAATTACCATTTTGGGATTTCTCAAACAATCATGTTTTTCATTTGTTTGTTATAAGAACTAAAAACAGAGATCATTTACAGCAATATTTGACCGAAAATAATATTCAAACCGTAATTCATTATCCGGTTCCACCGCATAAACAAAACGCATTTCCAGAGTGGAATAACTTATTATTTCCTATTACAGAAAAGATTCACAATGAAGTTTTAAGTTTACCAATGAGCCCCGTTTTGACAGAAACGGAAGTAAATTATATTATCGAAATTCTAAATCAGTATTAATTCGTGACTGATAGCAAAAAATCATATCAGCAGATTTTAAAAACAACTTCACTTTTTGGAGGCGTTCAGTTTTTTTCGATTTTAATTTCGATAATCCGCACCAAATTAATTGCCGTTTTTATAGGTCCGGCCGGAATGGGAATTATTGCTTTGCTAAATTCTACTTTGAGTGTTTTAAGCAGTGTTTCTGGACTTGGAATCGAAACCAGCGCAGTCAAAAGTATTTCAGAAAATTTCAATAAAGACGATATTCGAATGGTTTCAATAACGATTCGGATTGTAAAAAGAATTGTTTTTTTTACAGGAATATTGGGAATGCTATTGACTTTAATTTTCTCAAAAGCTTTAAGTATTCTGACTTTTGGTGATTCAAGCCAAACGTATTCGTTTATATTTCTTTCTCTTACTATTTTATTCAAACAATTATCTTCCGGACAATTGGCTGTTTTGCAAGGTTTAAGACATTTGAAGTTTTTGGCAAAAGCCAATTTTTATGGAAATTTATTCGGATTATTGTTTTCAATTCCGCTCTATATTTATTTTAAAATCGATGCTATAATCCCAACCATTTTACTTGCATCTGTAACTTCATTAATTTTTTCTTTTTATTATTCAACTAAAGTACGAGTAGAAAGTAAGAAAGGAGAAATTACAAAAGAAGTCTTTGTAACCGAAGGAAAATCAATTGTAAAATTAGGTTTTATGCTTACCATAAGCAGTGTTTTAACGCTTTTGACAGCTTATCTAATTCAAATTTATATTGGAAAAACCGGAGGCTTGGAACAAGTAGGATTTTACAACGCCGGATTTACGTTATTAAACTCTTATGTGGGAATTATTTTTACGGTTATGAGTACCGATTATTTCCCGAAATTGGCCTCAATAAATTCTGATAATGAAAAAGTTAGAATAAGCGTACAGCAGCAGGCTTTTATTTCGGTTTTGATTATAACGCCTATTATTGTTTTGTTTCTTGCTTTTAGCCAAGTTATAGTTAAGCTGCTTTATACCTTAAAATTTGAAGCTATTTTACCCATGATCTGCATTGGAATTTTAGGAATGATTTTTCGCGCCGTTTCCTGGGCAATGGGATTTATTTTAATTGCAAAAGGCGATTCAAGAATGTTTATAAAAACTGCCGTTGGTTTTAATGTTTTGTCTTTAGTAATGAATATTTTAGGTTATTATTTTTACGGATTAGAAGGTTTAGGTTTTAGTTTCTGCTTTTATTTTTTATGCCATTTTATCGGCTTAAAAATCATCACTAAAAAAAGATATAATTTTTATTTTGAAACAGAGTTTTATCAAATCTATTTGGTTTGTTTGGTAATTTGCATGGCTTCATTTTTACTTCGATTTATCGAAACATCGGTTTTAAAATATGGTTTATTATCAGTCATGATTTTGATATCTTTCGGTTTTAGTTTGTATCATATTGATAAAAAGATGAATTTAAGCGAAATATTTACGTCATTTGTTCAGCGAAAAAAAGAGAATAATGATTCAGAATAGTTATAGAAAATGTAGATCATTCTATCATAAATTAAAGTTTTACTGGAAAGTAAACTGGATCAAAACGCTGTATTTTAACTTTAAAAAATTTCCTTTTGAAACCGCCAAAAAACTGCCCGTTTTCTTCTACGGAAAAGTAAAATTCACTTCCATTTATGGCGAAATTCAATTAGATGGAAAAATCCAAAAAGGAATGATTGGCTTTGGTCAGCCTTATGAATTGAATACTGTTCATAAAGGAATAGCTGAAATCAATATTTTAGGGAAATTAATTTTTAAAGGAAAATTCCAGTTTGGCAAAGATTGTTTTGTTTTCATTGGAGAAAATGCGGTTTGCGAACTCGGAAATATGGCTTCTCTTGCTTCCAGCGGAAAAATAATTTGTACCGAAAAAATTGTTTTGGGAGAATATGCCCGTTTCGGTTCTGAATCTCAGATTATTGATACTAATTTCCATGATTTAATTGATACTCAAACTGGAGAAAAACTTAAAAAATCAGCTCCAATTAGTATTGGGAATTATAATTTTATGAGCAACAGGGTTTCTGTTTTAAAAGGAACTCAAACACCAAATTTCTGTACCGTTGCCTCAAATAGTTTATGTACAAAAGATTATACTTCGCTTGGCGAAAATATCTTAATAGGTGGCGTTCCGGCAAAATTAATCCGAAGTAATATTTCACGCGATTGGAGCGGAGAAAAAGAGCAGTTAGATGATTTTTTGACGATTTAAAAATGCGTTTATGGTACGCAGATGAAACGGATTTACTTCGTAAAGACGCGGATTAAGACGGATTTTATTTTTTAAACAGGTAATAAAAAAATCCGTCTTAATCCGCGTCTTCGCTTTAGCGAATCCGTAAAATCCGCGTTCTATTCTAGACATCGTTTTATCATTTAAATAGAATACTAAATCGCTGTTTTATTTCTAGAAGAATATATTTTGACAGCAGTTTATAATTAGATGTTTTAAAATTTAAAAACATTTCAAAATGGATTCGTTTTAAAATCGCTTTATGTTCTTGTTTAGTTCTATTTAATTGAATCGCTTTCTTGATAATCAAATAAGTAGAATAATTAATTTTTCGGGATCGGGAATCGTTTTTAATAAAAAAATGAGTTCCTAAAGATGTGGTCGTAATTCGTTTTTTAATTAAAATTTCATCGATATAATCGAAATCATATTTGCGTGAAGCACGAATCCATAAATCTAAATCTTCATAAGCCAGATTTTCATCATAACCCTGCAAATCAGCAAAAACCGATTTTTTAACCATTGATGAAACAGAACAAATACTATTTCCTCCCGAAAGTACACTCAAATAAATGTCTCCGGTTTCTCTTTTTTCGATTGTTTTTTTGAATTCATCAACCGGAAAAAAATAAAAATAAGAATCGCCTTTTTCATTGATTAGTTCAGCATTTCCGTAAACAATCCCAAGATTTTCAAACCTGTTTTTTTCGAAAGCTTTTAATTGTAATGAAACACAATTTGGCAATAAAATATCATCGCATGCCAGATCAATAATATATTCGCCTTTAGCAAGTTTTAGGGCTTTATTAAAAGATTTTGTACTTCCTAAATTGTTTTCATTTTCGATAAATTGAATTTCTGGATAATCTATAATCCAGTTTTTTATAACTTCTCTCGAATTATCGGTACTAAAATCATCAACAATTATCAATTCAATAAAAGGATAATCCTGATTTAGAGCAGACAATAAACTCTGCAAAACAAATTTTTCATGGTTATAGCACAGGCATATAATGCTCACTATTGATTTATCTTGCATATTGTTTTTAGAGTTATATATTTGATACGAAAATAAGAAATCAAGAATGATATCATCTCACAAAAAAAAGAAAATTGCTCTTATTGGTTATCGTTTAAGCGGAGGTGGAAGCGATAAAGTAATGGCAAATTTGTCTGTTTTTTTTGAAAAGCAGGGATTTGAAGTTGATATACTTATTGTTATAGATGAAGTGAGTTTTCCCTATTCCGGAAAATTGGTAAACTTAGGATTGCTGAAAAATAAAAGCAACGGATTTTTTAATAAAGTCAAAAGGTTAAAGGCTTTAAGTAATTATTTAAACCAAAATCAGTTTGATTTTATTATTGATTTCCGCTTTCGTACCAAAATACTGCAGGAACTTATTTTAGCCCGATATATATACAATACCAAAACTATTTTTACGGTTCACAGTTTTTTAATCGATCATTATATGCCAAAAAAATCATGGCTGACACGATTAATGTACAATCATTGTTATGCGAATGTGGCGATTACAAACGAAATGAAAACGCTGATTGAAAGTACACATAAACTGCAAAATGTAATTACAATTCATAATCCGGTAAATCTTGAAGAAATCAAGGAAAAACAAGATGAAAAAATAGAGCTTGAATTTGATTTTATAATTGCAATTGGTCAATATGAAAATGAAATCAAACAATTTGATAAACTGATTTTAAGTTACAGCAAATCTTATTTGGCTCAAAAACAGATTCATTTGGTAATTATAGGAAATGGTGACGAAACAAAACTCAAAAAGGTAATTGCAGCAAATAATATTTCCCAGTTTGTTCACCTTTTAGGCTATCAAAATAATCCGTTTAAATATGTACAAAAAGCTAAATTTTTAGTTTTAAGCAGTAAAAACGAAGGTTTTCCAAATGTGATTTTAGAATCGTTAGCCTGCGAAACTCCAGTTGTCTCTTTTGATTGTGATTTTGGGCCAAGAGATATGATTACTTCTTTTGAAAATGGTATTTTAGTCGAGAATCAAAATTGGGACAAATTAACAGAAGCAATGAATTTATTTACGACTGATGAAAATTTATATCAGCATTGTAAAAAAAATGCATTAAAAAGTATTGAACCTTTTTTATTAGAAAAAATTGGTCAGCAATGGTTAAATTTGCTTGAGGAACACTAAAAATATGACAACAATTCAAGATATTTCATTACTTAAAATTCCGGTTGTCGAAGACTTGAGCGGAAATTTGGCCTTCATTCAAAGCGGAGTTCTTCCTTTTGAATTTAAGCGTGTTTATTATCTTTTTGATGTTCCAAGCAGCGCTTTTCGTGGCGGACATTCGCATATAGCTCAGCATGAAGTTTTGATCGCTTTAAGCGGAAGTTTTGAAGTAACGGTAAATGACGGAAAAGACAAAAAAAGCTATTTGCTCAACAAACCCAATGTTGGATTATATCTCCCAAAAGGAATTTGGCGAGAGTTAGAAAACTTTTCTTCGGGCGCAGTTTGCCTTGTTTTGGCATCAGATGTTTTTGAAGAGAAAGATTATATTCGGGATTATGAAACTTTCTTGAATTCTAAAAAATGAAACTGCTTTATATTGTTCCCAACATAAAAAATGCGGGAGGAGTTGCCAGAGTTTTGTCCATTAAAGCCAATTATTTTATTGAACACTTTGGTTATGAAATTCATATTCTGTCACAAAACGAACAAGAAAATTCACCTTTTTACGATTTCAATTCTAAAATTATCTTTCATAATATGATTTTGGAAGGGAATGTTTTTCATTTTCTAAATTCATATAAAAAGCAGTTAAATCAAAAAATAGCAGCAATTAAACCAGATGTAATTGTTGTTGCCGATAATGGTTTGAAAGCTTTTATTTTAACATTAATAGTTAAAACGAAAGTTCCAATTGTTTTAGAGATTCATTCTTCTAAATTTATTGAAGAACAATCATTAAAACCAAATATCTTTTCAAAATTAAAATACCGATTCAAAGATTTTGGCGCTCGAAAATACACTAAAGTAGTTGTTTTATCTCCCGAAAATCTAAAACACTGGCATATTAATAATGCGGTAATAATCCAGAATCCGACCTGGATTAAAACCGAAAATACTGCATCTTTAAAAAACAAACGGGTTATTGCTGTTGCAAGAAATTCGTATGAAAAAGGTTTAGACAGAATGTTGTTAATTTGGGAAAAAGTAACCCAAAAACATCCAGAATGGACTTTAGATATTTATACAGATGAAGTTGATTCTTTAAACAATATTGTGATTGATTTAGGATTAACTTCCACAATAAATATTTTTAGTTTTGTAAAAAGCATTGAAGAGAAATATCTTGAATCTTCTATTTTAATTATGACTTCCCGATTTGAAGCATTCCCAATGGTTTTGATAGAAGCAATGTCTTTAGGTTTGCCCAGTGTTTCTTATGATTGTCCTTCGGGGCCGAGATCGATTATTACAGATAATGAAAATGGCTTTTTAATCCCGGATGGAAATTTAGAATTGTTTACTGAAAAACTTTCTTTTTTAATTGAAAACGAAGAATTGAGAATAAAATTTGGCGCGGCATCAAAAGAAAAAATGAAAGAATATCAGCTTGATCCTGTCATGAAACAATGGAAAACTTTATTAGAGAATTTCTAATTTGTTTTTATACTGCACAAATACGTTAATTTGTAAATATTAAGCAGCCTTAAAGAAGGGCTTTTAGAGTTTAGCTGTTTTAAAATTAGGGCATTAAATGTCTTGAAGAATAACCCTGCCGGATAACGTAGTTTAAAACGTTTCAGTAAATGGTATACCTTCAGTATTTTTAAAAAATCAGAATCAATTTGTTTTTTGCGATCAAGAATAAGCAGGTTTTCTAAACTGTTTTTTACTTTAGATATATAAATAAGATTCTCGTCAATATCGCCATGCTGAATCGCATTTTCGATATGTTTTACCTTAAAATCAGATTGACTTACCTGATAAGCAAAAAGCGTGTCTTCATGTCCGTATTTAATTAAATTAGAATCAAATTTTATCTTGCTAAAACAATCTTTTTTAATTAATGTGTTGTTGAACATCAGGGTTTTATACAAAGCGGTATTTCTTTGAGAAACCGTTTTATCTTCTACTAAACGACCGTATTTCCAGCGTAATTTTTGTTTGTCAGAATAAACATTTTCAGGATGAATTCGGCCGCCATATACAATATCAGAATCCTGTATATTATCTAAATAATTTTGTATGTAATTGGGATTGATTATGATAGAATCGCCGTCAATAAAAAGAAGGTTTTCATATTGTGCTTTTGATGCTAAAAGATTTCTGTTAGAACTTAATCCTATGTTTTTTTCTAAAGAAACAAAAGAACAATTCTGTAGAGCATTTATTTTTTCATTTTCTTTATTCAGTACAGAATTTGAAGCATCATCCTGACATAGAATTTCAAAACTAATTCCAGTAAAACGGCATTGTTCAGCAAGTTCTTCTACAAGCGAAAATACATTGTAATTATAAACCGGAATTAAAATAGAAAGCATTTATTCTCTTTTTTAAAATATATTTGTAAAGGAAATGTTTTTTATTAAAATAATAAATCAAAAATGAATTTAAGGTCTCTTTATTATGCTATTTCTCCAAAGTCAAGATTTCTGGTTCGTAAGATTTATTATTTTCCTGCCGATTTTTGGAATTCTTTAAATAGAAAGAAAAACAAATATGAGCCTAAAAAAGGAGACATTTTTATTGGTTCCGGCGATTTCTTGTCGCAAGGAAAACATCATTTAGAACTCTTAAAAGAATATACATCGCTGCAGCCCGATAATTCTTTATTAGATGTTGGCTGCGGAATTGGCCGCGCTGCCGTACCCTTAACGCAGTATTTGTCAACAAAAGGAAAATACGAAGGCTTTGATGTTGTAAAAAAAGGAATTGACTGGTGTAGAAAAAACATCAGTAAGGATTTCTCTAATTTTAATTTTCAGCATATTTCTCTCAATAATGATTTATACAATTTGACGAATCAAAAGGCAGAGAATTTTAAATTTCCTTATGAAGACAATTCTTTTGATACCGTTTTCTTGTTTTCAGTTTTTACTCATATGCAGCCAAAGGAAGTTCAGAATTATTTAAATGAAATTTACAGAGTTTTAAAACCTGATGGAAAATGTCTTTCGACTTTCTTTCTGTATGACGATCAAAATGAAGAATACATTTCAAAAGAAAATAAAGGATTCTGTTTTCCTTACCAAAAAGAAAATTACAGATTAATGAATGAAAAAGTTCCGTCTGCTAATATTGCTTTTAAAGAAGAATTGCTTTTTGAGATGATTCAAACAAGTCAGTTAAAATTAGAAAATAAGATATACGGAACCTGGTCAAACAGAGCAGTTAATGACTTGTTTGATTATCAGGATATTTTAATTCTAAAAAAAGTTTAAGATTTATACGCTTCTTTGAACCACTTCGAAGATTCTTTCATCTTCACATTTTAATGTTTTAGAAGGGAATTTCATCAACAAAGCATAATCATGAGTTGCCATGATAACGGTTTTACCAAGTGCGTTGATGTTTTTTAATACTTCTAAAACCTCAGAACTTGTCTGCGGATCAAGGTTTCCTGTAGGTTCATCGGCAAGGATAAATTCAGGATCGTTAAGTAAAGCTCTTGCAATTGCAACACGCTGCTGTTCACCGCCAGAAAGCTGGTGAGGCATTTTGTTAAGGAAATCTTTCATTCCAACTTTATCTAAAACTTCATCGATTTTGTATTCCATCGCTTCTTTTTCAACCCAGCCAGTTGCTTTAAGAACAAAAAGCATGTTGTCCTGAACAGAACGGTCTGGAAGTAATTTAAAGTCTTGGAAAACAATCCCAATTTTACGTCTTAAATACGGAATATCTTTTTCTTTTAAAGTTGCCAAATCAAAGTCAACAATATGAGCTTCACCTTCTGTTAAAGGTAAATCTGCGTACAAAGTTTTTAAAAAGCTGCTTTTTCCGGAACCTGTTTTCCCAATGATATAGATGAACTCTCCATGCTGAACATCTAAGTTAATATGAGATAAAATTTTTCTTCCTTCTTGATATATAGTGACTTCTTTAAGAGATAGTACGGTTTCTGACATAATAAAATTGATTTGAATGGTAAAAGTAATAAGATAACGTTTGGATTCAAAATAAATTTCAATCATTTCTTAAGAAAATTTGTAGAAAAAGGAATGAAAATTTAAACCATATAAGTAAAGTAAGTTCATTTTAGATAATCTGCTAAAAGGTACTAGCTTATAATTACTTATATAACTTATACGGTTCATTTTAATTTTTTAAACTACCTCTAAAATGTTTGTTATTCCATGTTTGTTCATAATAAATTCAAGAAACGTTTCGTTATAAACGGTATAAAATGATAAATTTGAATACTAAATATAACTAAAATGCATAGACTTTCCTGGTTCTTTTTATTCCAAATTATCCTTACTTCGACCATAGTTTCGGCACAAAAATCAGCTATTTATACTTACGATTTAAAGGATTTTGACAAAGCACAGGCTTTATATAACGATAAACAATACGCTTCGGCACAACATATTTTTGAGTATGTAAAAAATAATACGGCACAAACAGAAGAAGTAAAATCAGACTGCGCTTATTATATCGCCAATTGCGCCATTAGAACCAATCAGCCCAATGCCGATGCTTTGATGGAAAAATTTGTTGAGGATTATCCAACAAGCACCAAACAAAATCAGGCTTATATTGAAGTAGCGCAATATTTCTTTGAACAAGGAAATTATCCAAAAGCTTTGCAATGGTTTGACAAAGTTGACGAAGGTTACATGAGTAAATCAGAATCGGATAAATTTAATTTCCAGAAAGGATACAGCTATTTTACTGCTAAAAAGAAAAAAGAAGCTACAACGTATTTTAATAAAGTCGTGAATTCTCCTGAATTTGGTTCGCAAGCCAAATATTATTTAGGATTTATGGCGTATGAAGGCGACGATTACAAAGAAGCAACAAAATATTTTGATGAGGTTTCGGGCGAAGAAAAATACAAAGAAAAGCTTTCATATTATCAAGCTGATATGAATTTTAAATTAGGAAGTTTTCAAAAAGCAATTGATTTGGGCCAAAAAGCAATGGCGAAATCAAATGAAATGGAAAAATCGGAATTGAATAAAATCATCGGGGAAAGTTATTTCAATTTAAAACAATACGAAAAAGCGATTCCGTATTTAGAACAATACGCTGGTAAAAAAGGAAAATGGAATAATACCGATTTCTACCAATTGGGTTATGCGTATTATGAGCAGAAAAATTACGAAAAAGCCATTTCTCAATTCAATAAAATTATTGAAGGAAAAGATTTCGTAGCTCAAAATGCTTATTACCATTTAGGTTTAAGTTATTTAAATACAGGTAAAAAACAAGAAGCTTTGAATGCATTTAAGAATGCTTCAGAAATGGATTTCAATGCGCAGATTCAGGAAGATGCAGCTTTAAATTATGCCAAAGTAAGTTATGATATTGGAAACGCTTACCAAACCGTTCCGGGAATTTTACTTGATTTCTTAAAAAAATATCCAAACAATTCAAGCAGGGCAGAAGTGGAAAAACTTTTAGTTGACTCTTATATTTCGACTAAAAATTACAAAGAAGCTTTGGCTTTATTAGAAAAAAACAGAAGTGCCGAAAATAAAGCGGCGTATCAAAAAGTGCTTTTTTACAGAGGAGTTGAATTGTATAATGAATCGAATTATACGGAAGCCGGAAAAATGTTTAAAAGCGCGATAAGCGAGCAAAAAACACCTGAATTTACAGCGCGTGCCACTTTCTGGAAAGCAGAAACAGAATATGTTTCAGATGATTTTCAGAATGCTTTATTGACGTACAAACAATTTGCCGGACTTCCTGCGGCAAAATCTACTGACGAATATAAAAACATCAATTATAATATTGGTTATACGTATTTTAAACTGAAAGAATACGATCAGGCGGCGAACTCATTTCAGGCGCAGATCGATAATTCTCCTTCTGATAAGGTTCGTTTAAACGATTCGTATTTGCGTTTAGGAGATTCACGTTTTGTAAATTCTAAATATGCTCAGGCAAATGAAGCGTACGGAAAAGCAATGGAAGCAAAAAGTGTTGATGCCGATTATGCTCAGTTTCAAAAAGCACTTTCGTATGGTTTTATGTCTAAAAATGATCAAAAAATCAACGAGCTGAACAACTTCCTAAAAATGTATAAAAAATCAGAATATCGCGATGATGCTTTATTCGAATTAGGAAATACGTATGTGGCAGATAAAAAGAATGATTTAGCGATAAAAACATACGATCAGTTAATTTCAGAATACAAAAACGGATCTTTTACTTCAAAATCTATTTTGAAACAAGGTTTGATTTATTACAATTCAGATCGTGATG
>NZ_DLHA01000006.1:68482-75507 GCF_002482975.1 Flavobacterium sp. UBA7680
GAACTTTAGATTTCGTTTCGGTTACAGATGCGGAATTGGATAACGATACTTATGATGCGGCTAACAAACAATATGGTCAAAATAACAGCAAAGCAGCGATTACAGGATTTGCAGGTTATGTGAGCAAATTTCCTTCTGGATTACACGCTTTAGAAGCTAATTTCAATTTAGCACAATTATATTATGCTGAAGGTTCTGAAACTAAATCAACTCAAAATTATCAATATGTAATCGACCAGCCAAGAAATGAATTTACAGAACAAACCTTAAATAGACTGGCTCAGATTTATTTGAAAGCGAAAGATTGTGATAAAGCAATTCCGGTTTTAGTTCGTTTAGAAAGCGAAGCTGATTATCCGCAAAACAAAAACTTTGCTCAGGCAAACTTGATGAAATGTTATTATGACAAAAAAGATTATGATAATTCGGTTATTGCAGCAGATAAAGTTTTAGCGAATCCAAAAGCCGATGCCAACGTAAAAGCCGACGCACAGATTATTGTGGCGCGCGCGGCGATTCAAACCGGAGATGAAGATAAAGCAAAAGCAGCGTATGCAAAATTGTCTACAACTTCAAAAGGAGAATTAGCAGCAGAAGCATTGTATTATGATGCTTATTTTAAGACCAAAGAAGGAAAATTTGATGCTTCGAATGCAGCAGTTCAAAAACTGGCAAAAAGCTATTCTGCTTACAAATATTACGGAGCAAAAGGATTGGTTTTAATGGCGAAAAACTTCTACGGATTAAAAGACAGCTATCAGGCAACATACATTTTAGATAACGTAATAAACAATTTTACAGATTATCCGGATGTTGTTGAAGAAGCGAAAAAAGAATTAAGTGCGATTAAGGCGGAAGAATCAAAAACAAATTCGTCGATTAATAAATAAGAAAAAAAGAGTATAGAATATAGAGGATAGAAAATAGATTGAAAGCAAAGATTTGAAGTCTATTCTCTATATTCTTTAATCTATTTTCTCAAAAAAAATAAGAATAATGAGTTTACCTTTTTATATAGTTGATGTTTTTGCTGATAAAAAATATGCCGGAAATCAATTGGCGGTTTTTTTAGAAGCTGAAAATTTAAGTTCAGAAGAAATGCAGCAAATGGCACGCGAGATTAATTTCGCAGAAAGCACATTTATTACCAAACTGGACAGAGAAAACAATAAAGCAGAAATAAGAATATTTACACCGGCTCATGAAATGCAGTTTGCAGGACATCCGATAATTGGAACTTCGTGGGTTTTGATCAATAAAATATTTGATAATTCACCTGAAAGTATAACATTGAATGTTCCGATTGGACCAATTCAAATTCAGCAATCTGAAGATTTGATCTGGCTAAAAGCAGCGCAGCCAAAATTTTGGGATATTTTCTCCAAAGAAGATTTTACATTATTCAGTAACCTGAAAAAAGAAGATTTTGAAAATCAATTTCCAATTCAGGAAGTTACAACCGGAAGCGCGTTTGTAATGGTTGGATTAAGCAGTAAAAGAGCGTTGGAAAACTTGGTTTTAGATAAAGATAAAGCAGATCAATGGATGAAAAATCATTGTAAAACAGATCATAGAGGCTTATATTTTTATTATCTGGAAGGTTCAAAATTGTTTAGCAGAATGTTATGTATTGAACACAATCAATTGGTAGAAGATGCCGCAACAGGAAGTGCAAGTACATGTTTGGAGGCTTTTCTGCTAAAATACCATAAACCTGAATTTGAATTAACGAATTATCAGGGAGATTATATTGGGCGTCCGTCTCAGATTTTTTTCAAAGGGAAATTAACCGAGAATCAGTTTGATATTAATATTGGAGGAAAAGCTCAGTTTGTTGCTAAAGGAGAGTGGGAAGCTTAGGTCGAGAAAATAGAATAAAGAACAAAGAACAAAGAACAAAGAACAAAGAATATAGATTTTAGAATATAGAAACTGAACAAAGAGATTGAGCTTAAGAATTAAGAAATAGTGTAAGTCTATTTTCTATACTCTTTTCTCTATACTCTTAAAAGAAATAAATATGAAAATTAAGTGCCGAAATAAAATCATCGTTTTACTAGTGTTATTGGTCTGCCAGCTTTCGTTTTCGCAAGTTAAGAAGAATGAAAGCATTGGAACTGAAACGGTAAACGTAGTAAAACCTTATTCGCCAACAATATCCGACGCTTTTAAAGTGAAAGAAACGCCTTCGCTGGACGATGCAGGAAATCAGCCAAAAGAAACTATTAAATATAGTATTTTGTCTGTTCCGGTGGCATCGACTTTTACGCCGTCAAAAGGAAATGCACAAGCTGTGGATAAATCTAAAAAAGAAAGATTGTTTAATAATTATGCAACGGTTGGAGTTGGAAATTACGGAACTTTAAACGCTGAATTATTCGTAACACAGGATTTAGGAAATAACGATTATTTAGCTGGAATGCTGCGTCATCATTCTTCGCAAGGCGGAATTAAAGATGTAAATCTTAATGATGAATTTTACGATACCGGTTTGAATATTGGTTACGGTGTAAAAGATCGTGATGTATCTTGGGGCGTTGATTTAGGTTATCAAAATCAAGTATACAATTGGTATGGTTTACCGGCTGATTTCGGAATGACTTTGGCGCCGGGAACTCAGGAAGATTTGATTAGAGGAATTAATCCGAATCATTCTTATAACACGATTTCTGTTGGCGGAAATGCCGAATTTACGGAAGGTGTTTTTAGTAAAATTTCAACAAGATTTACGAACTTTTCGGATAGTTTTTCTTCTTCTGAAAATCGTTTTTATCTAAAACCGACTTTTAAAGTTGACGTTATGGATCAGGCAATTAATACTAATGTTATTATAGATCACGTTAGCGGTTCTTTCGAACATAATTATGCTTGGGACAATGTTGAACCTTTAAAATACAGTTTGACAAACTTTGGGATTGAACCGAGTTTTGTGGTTAATGAAAACGACTGGACATTAGAATTAGGTGCTGGTTTGTTTTATGCTTTGGATTCTGAAAACAGTGGCAACAAATTTTATATTTATCCAAAAGTAAATGCTTCATACAAATTGGTTGGCGATTTAATGATTTTCTACACTGGAGTTAACGGAAGTTTAAATCAAAATTCCTATGCTGATTTTGTAACCGAAAATCCGTTTTTGTCTCCAACTTTAAATATGAGACCAACCAGTAATCAATATACTGTTTTTGCAGGTTTAAAAGGAAAACTGGCTAATAATGTGAGTTATAATGTAACTGGTTCTTATTTAAACGAAAAAGATAAAGCATTGTTTAAAAGCAATGATTATACAGAAGATTTTTCGAATCAGAATTATGGTTTTGGAAACTCGTTTAGTGTAGTTTATGACGATATCAGAACTTTCCGTTTCTACGGAGAATTGAAAGCTGATTTTTCTAAGAGTGTTTCTTTTGGAATCAATGGAACTTTCAACAGTTATAAAACAGATGGTTTAGAAGCTTGGAATTTACCTTCAATGAAATTGAGTTCAAATCTTGATGTAAATATTACAGAACAATGGTATGCAGGTTTAAATGTATTTTATGTTGGAGAACGTAAAGACATGCAGACCAATCTGACTTTTGGAACAGATCCTGTAATTACGACTTTGAAAAGTTATTTTGATGCCAATGCGCATTTAGGATATAAATATAATGAGCGTTTGACTTTCTTCTTAAAATTAAATAATATCGGAAATCAAGCTTACGAAAGATGGCTGAATTATCCTGTTCAAGGCTTCCAGGTTTTAGTGGGAGGAAATTATAAATTCGATTTTTAAGAAGATTTGACGCAAAGACACTAAGGGACAAAGAGTATATAAAGTATAAAAAGTGCCTTTTTTTTAGCCATGAGTTCGTGAATTTTTTGGAGTAAATTCGTGAATTCGTGGCTATTTTTTTCTGCATCACCAAAAACCTTTGCATCTTTGCAACTCAGAACCTCAGTACCTCAAAAAAATGACTTTCAAACAAAAAATACATTCTCATTACTTACAAATGGTCCAAGACCGAATTGATGTTTTTAAAGACATGATTTCGGGATTGACAGAAGATTCTAAAAACGATGCCAAAGGTTCGGCGGGCGATAAGCACGAAACGGCTTTATCAATGATGCATATCGAACAGGAAAAACTAACTAATAAACTCAAAGAAGCTATTGCTCAAAAAGCAGTTTTAGATAAGATTGATTCTTCTAAAAATACAGAAAACATTATTTCAGGAAGTTTGGTAAAAGCAAACGGGATTTATTTATATGTAAGCGTGGCGCTCCCAAAAATTACAATTGACGGAATTAATGTTATTGCGCTTTCTCCGCAGTCCCCTTTAGGAAATCATTTAATGGGAAATAAAGCTGGGTTTCAGTTTGAGATTAATAAGACGCATTATAGGATAGAAGAAGTTAATTAGTTTAGAATGGATTACCTATCCTTAATTTGCAGCATTTCATTTTTTGGAGCTTCTTATGCCTTTTATAAGATTCATAAATTGTGGAAAAAAGATGTTACAGAAAATAATAAGCTTTATGATTTTCAGATAAAAGTTCAATCCTTTAAAAATTGGGGCGGAATAATTATGTTGATAATATGTGGAATAGTTTATTTTTTTAAAGCAATTCCTTGATTAAATTTTAATTTTAATGTTAAAATAATTAATAGATTGAAAGTGTTGAATAATTAATTTAAAACTGAAATTATGAGAAAACTTTTTGCTTTTATGATTTTGATGAGCATGAATTTGACTGCTCAAAATACTGAATTTAAGGTTTATGATAATGGTTTGATTTATTCTGAAAACTCTATGAATAAACTCAAACATATTGTTGATTCATTGAACTTGAAGTTTAAAGTGTGCGAATTCAATAAAACATTTTTTGCTTTTGGTCAGGCCAAAGCCAATTACGTAGAATTAGAAAAATCAGATGCCGTAAAAGCTAAAAAAGATCTGGAAAAAGGCATTTCATATTCAGAATTAAAAGCAAGATATCCAAAAGCTGATTTTAAGGAAGATTTGATTATTATAAAATCTGCTTATACTGATTATAAAAACGAGGAAAAAGTTCAATTTTCAAGTTTGCCATTAGGAAAACAAAATGACAAAGAATCAATTACTGAAAGTAAAAAGAATGTTGATTCTTATAAAAATAATTTCAAAGGAAAATGGCTTTTTGTATTTGAAGAAAAAACCAGTTATTCAAAAGAATCATTAAAAGCTTTTTATTTTACTGAAGAATTTAAATCAAAACCTATTTCTGATAAATATGCGAGACTAATTCAATATTCAGATTGTTTGGTTGATACAACAGCTCAGGTGTTTTATGAAAATGCAAAAGATTCGGGTGTTCGTTATTTAGATACTTTACCAACAAAAGCAAAAAAGTTTCAAGATTATATTGATCAAGTTTTAAAGAAACCAAGTTTTAGCGAGGAAAAACTTTCTCTTGTATATGGTTTTGACGAAATGGCTTTTGATGAAAAAGCTAAGAAAAAAAATAAAGAGGATATTGTTAAAAAAGAACTAGCTGAAAAAGAATTTGAAGTTTTCCAGAAAAATTTAGAAAACTGGGAATCCTTAAAGTTTACACGATTAGATTCTTTAAGAAAAGCAGATAAAAATTTTGATTTACTTCTTAAAGAAGCATTAGAAGAATCAAAAGTCACAAAATCTTCTGACGATGAATTTGAAGAATATGCAGGTCGTTATATAAGTAAAAATGAAGAACTCGAATTAAAGAGAAACAGACGAGTTATAGGCGGATGTAGTATGGATAGTAGTCCGAGAGTTCATGCGTTGAATATTGCAATGCTTTCTGCAGAAACTATAAAGTGGGAGATTTTTCTTCGATCTCACCTTAATATTATGAATGATCGTTTTGACAGAGTAAGTGATGGAAGTTATGCTCAGGGGGCGAGAAGTACTTATATTAAAGAGATAGAAGTTTTAGATATAAATGTTCTGGACTTGATTTTAGGAATATCGCTCCGCATTGAAAATCCATCAAAAAATCATTATTACTCAAGTATAAATAGAGTGGGGCGCGCGCTTTCTGAAACTGCAAATCCTCAGTTAATTGAGACAAGTTTGCTGGATATGATTACAGATAATGAGTTGGACGATTATAATAGAATTTTGATGTATTATTTATTCGAAAATTATAATTATAATTTGAAAGATGAGAATGCAAAAAAGCTAAATCAATCTAAATTGCAACTGGCAGTAGCTAAAATGCCTAATTATATTTCTTCCAAAATTAGTTTTGAAGATTAATCAGGACAATAATGTTTAGTGAGAACTTTGTCAAAGTTTTAAACTTTGACAAAGTAGTACATAAAGTATGTCATTCCGAGGAACGAGGAATCGCACTAGAGACTCGACAAAGTTTGGAGATTTTATTTTCAAACATAGCCTGCGGTTTCAACCGCAGGAAACAAATAGTAGACGTGCCAATATTACGTTCCAATGGTTGAAACCATTGGCTATGTTTTTTCGATTCCGAGTAACTTCGTAAAGTAATTGCTAATCTTTGTAGAGTTTCTTACGGAGATTTCTCCTTTCATCGAAATGACAATATTGTGAAAAACCATTTTTTCATTCGAGAATTTGTTCATGCTTTGAAATATCTTTAACGATTCTGAAATATCTCAAAATTTAATTCAAAGAATTCTTCAAAACCTTCCATTTTACTCGCATTTTACCTTCAAAATTGAAATTTATAAGTTTCGGGTATTTTTTGATGCTAAAATTTTACATTTTATATGTAAAAACTAAATTATGGTTTTAAATTGTAATTAAAATTAATATTTATGTTTTTCAATTGTAACCAATACCGCATCTTTGCCTTATCAAAATAAAATTAAAAGTTTAAAAATATAAAATTATGTGTGGAATTGTATGTGCCTTTGATCTAAAGCAAAAAGCCGAAGCGTTAAGACCTCAAGTATTAGAAATGTCTAAAATCATTCGTCACCGTGGACCAGACTGGAGCGGAATTTACAGCAATGATAAAGCAATTCTTTCTCATGAGCGTTTGGC
>NZ_DLHA01000029.1:0-36489 GCF_002482975.1 Flavobacterium sp. UBA7680
CAGCATTGCACATCGAATTTTAAAACTTAAAAATAAATCCGATATCAATCAATTATATCTTGAAACTCAGAAATTATACGAGAAATTAGCGATTTTAAAATTTGTGGATGAAAATTTCGACGAAGTAAAACCAACAATCAGCCACAGCGAAATTAGTTCTGAAATCGAAACTATTTTTGAAAAAGAGGAAGTTTCGACAGAAACTATTGCTGCTCCAGCTATTGTTGAAGAAGTTAAAGCTGAAGAAACTCCAGAAATTCCGGTTATTGAAGAAGTCGCTGCAGAAATTCCTCAAGAGACAATTCCAGAAGCTGTTCAGGAAACTGTTGAAATACCTGTTGAAGAAAAAATAGAAGAACCAATTGTTGCAGAAATTCCGAAGCCAGAAGTTATAGAAGAAGTTGAAAAAGCAGAAGATTCAAAAAATAATATCGAAGAACTTTCGTTCACAACTGTAAATAATTTAAAACCAATCCCGGATTTTAAACCTGCTTTTGAATTAGACACTGAAGAAATAAAAGAGGAAGAACCTAAAACAGAATCAAAAGCAACTCCAATTCCGATTGCATTTGAAGATTTCGGAATCAATTATGCCGATGCACAATTTGTAAAAGTGGACAGTTTCGAACCAGTTTCTTCTTCAAACAATGATTTAAAAGAGAAAAAGAATTTTGAAATCCCTGTTTTAGAAACTCCGAAAGAACCGAAATCAGTTTCTTTAAACGAAAAATTAGCAAAAGGTTTCCATATTGATTTGAACGATAGAATCGCTTTTACAAAAAATCTTTTCGGAAACAGTACAGAAGATTACAGTCGCGTTTTAAACCAATTATTAACTTTTGATTCTTATGTAGAAGCTAAAGATTTTATCGAAAACATGGTGAAACCGGATTATAATAATTGGGAAGGAAAAGACGATTACGCAGAACGTTTTCTTGGAATTATTGAGAAAAAATTCGCTTAAAAAAACAAAACACAGATTTCACGAATTAACACGAATTTTTTCTTTGTGAAATTTTTAAAAGCACTTGTAATCTGTGTCAATTCGTGACTCGAGCGAAAGCGAACAGACGAAGTAAATTTGTGTTATAATATCAAAAAATATGTCAAAATTATATATCGTTCCAACGCCAATTGGCAATCTTGAAGACATGACTTTTAGAGCCATTCGGGTTTTGAAAGAAGTCGATTTGATTTTGGCTGAAGATACCCGAACAAGCGGAAAACTCTTGAAGCATTTTGAAATTGGCACGCACATGCACAGCCATCATATGCATAACGAACACAAAACAACCGAAAATTTAATTGCACGTTTGAAAGCCGGCGAAACCATCGCTTTGATTTCAGATGCAGGAACTCCGGCAATTTCAGATCCGGGATTTTTGTTAACTCGTGCTTGTGTTGAAAATAAAATTGAAGTCGAATGTCTTCCGGGCGCAACGGCCTTTGTTCCAGCACTTGTAAACAGCGGACTCCCAAATGATAAATTTATTTTTGAAGGTTTCCTTCCTGATAAAAAAGGACGTCAGACTCGATTTTTAGCTTTAGCCGAAGAAACCCGAACCATGATTTTATATGTTTCTCCGCATAAACTCGTTAAAACATTAGCCGAATTTATTCAGTATTTTGGAGAAGACAGACAAGTTTGCGTGTCAAGAGAACTATCAAAATTACACGAAGAAAATGTACGCGGAACGGCAAAAGAAGTTCTAGCGCATTTTGAAAAAACAGCACCACGAGGCGAAATTGTCGTTGTGGTTGCCGGAAAAACAATAATAAAAGAAGCTAAGAAAAGTAAATTTTCTAAAGACGAAGAAGAATAATTTATTCATGCCACAGATTAAAAAGATTTAAAAGGATTATTTTTTTGCCACGAATTACACAAATTTTCACTAATTAAATTCGTGCTAATTGGTGTAATTCGTGGCAACATTTTTTATTAATCTGTATTAATCCATTTAATCTGTGGCAAAAAAACTAATACACAACAACATGAGCATACAAGCCTTTTTAGAAAAAGTAAAACAAACACCAACCCAAATAACATTTCCTGAAACTATTGCGGTTATTGAAGAAAACTACAATTTTACACCTACTGCTTTTCAAAACGGAACACAGCATAATGCTGCCGGAGAAAATTCAGGTTCTTGTAAATTATTTTCTTTTGCAAAACTGCAAAACTTAAGCAAAGAAGAAACTTTGGCTTGTTTTGGTGCTTTTTATTTTGAAGAAGTTTTAGGAGATCCAAACGGAACAAACCACCAAAACATTAGAAATTTCATCAACTTAGGCTGGGATGGAATCCAGTTTGAAGGAAATGCTTTGAATCTGAAATAAATACTAAGATCTTTTTAAAATGAAGGAAAGACTAAAAGAAATTTCAATTATAATATTTCTGCTTATAATTGGCATTCCTTTGTCCATATTATTCTTTCCTATAATTCTGGTTTATTTGATATTTGAATTTTTTCAAAAAAAAGGATTCAAAAAAAGATATAGCAATTATTTAGTATCGATTGAAGGAAAAAAATTCTTCTGTTACAACAACCGAAAAAACAATCATCATTATATCGAAAAAAATATTATTCCAAATCTCGCAAGTGACATTGAACCCGTTTTTCTTGAAGGTAAACGTATTAGAAATGAAGACAATCGAGAATATATTGCACACATGTTACTGAGCATTTCTGAGCGAAAAGGATTTCCATATCTAATCAAAATTAAAAATGGAAAAGCAGTAGATAAATCAATAAACAATGAATTTCACAACTTCAAAAGTCAAAATAAAAACCCTGAAGATTTAATAGTTTTAATAAACGCCAGTTTTGAGAATCTAAAATCTGAAGTTTAAAATCTACAATAAAAAATGCGTTGGACAATAAAACCAAAACCTTCTGAAGATAAAATCAAACATTTGGCGCAAGCCTTAAATGTAGAAGATTTTGTAGCAACACTTTTGATTCAGCGTGGCATTGATACATTTGAAGATGCCAAGAATTTCTTTCGTCCGTCTTTAGAACATCTTCACGATCCATACTTGATGAAAGATATGGACAAAGCCGTTGCACGAATAGAAAAGGCAATTAAAAATCAAGAAAACATATTAGTTTTTGGCGATTATGATGTTGACGGAACAACAGCTGTTTCTTTGGTTTCTTCTTATTTAAAATCGCATTATTCTCATATTGCTACTTACATTCCAGATCGCTATGACGAAGGTTATGGCATTTCCTATAAAGGAATTGACTATGCAGACGATAATGGAATTTCATTGATTATCGCGCTCGACTGCGGAATTAAATCAATCGATCATATCGCCTACGCGAAAGCAAAAAACATTGATTTCATTATTTGTGATCACCACCGTCCAGGAGAATTTCTTCCAGATGCTGTTGCAATTTTAGATCCAAAAAGAGAAGACTGCTCCTATCCTTACGACGAATTATGCGGCTGCGGTGTTGGCTTTAAATTGATTCAGGCTTTGGGACAAAATCGAAATGAAACTATCGAAGATTTAGTTCCGTATCTGGATTTAGTTGCCACGGCAATTGCTGCAGATATTGTTCCGATAACGGGAGAGAATCGTGTTCTAGCATATTTCGGTTTGAAAGTAATTAATAGTGAACCAAGACCCGGAATCAAAGCTCTAGTTCATCAGGTAAAAAAGAAAGTTCTGGATATTACCGATGTTGTTTTTATTATTTCTCCCCGAATTAATGCTGCCGGAAGGATCAAACATGGAAATCACGCCGTTGAATTATTAACTGAATTTGATTTTGAACAAGCCCAGCAATTCGCCTCAGAAATTGAACAATACAACGCAGACCGAAAAGATTTAGATAAAAAAATCACCAAAGAAGCTTTTCAGCAAATTCTGGAAAATCAGGAAGAAGAACGTTTTTCTACTGTTGTTTTTCAGGAAGACTGGCACAAAGGCGTAATTGGAATTGTAGCTTCACGATTAATTGAAACGTATTATCGCCCCACTTTGGTTTTCACTAAAAGCGGAGACAAATATGCGGCTTCTGCCCGATCTGTAAAAGGATTTGATGTTTATAATGCACTCGATGCGTGTTCCCAACATTTGGAACAATTTGGAGGCCACATGTATGCCGCCGGAATGACTTTAAAAGCCGAAAATTATCAGCTTTTTAAAGAAGCTTTTGAGAAATGTGTACAGGAAACTATTTTACCGGAAATGCGAACTCCGGAAATCGAAATTGATGCCGAAATAAATTTCTCAGATATAACTCCAAAACTTATTCGGATTTTAAAACAATTCGAGCCTTTTGGTCCGCAAAATATGACACCGGTTTTTATGACTTCTGATCTAAAAGATACTGGTTATGCCAAAACTTTGGGTTCTGAAGAAGAACATTTAAGACTTTTCGTTAAACAATCAAACTCCGACGGAATTGCTGCCATTGGCTTCGGACTCGGAAAAAAACTCAATATAGCACAAAATCAAAATCTGTTTCAATTGGCGTATACAATTGCCGAAAATGAATGGAACGGAACTATTTCAACACAGCTTATGCTGAAAGACATTAGAACAAATGACAACTAAATCAAACAAGCCAGATCCATATCAGGCACTTCGCTACAGAGAATTCAATGTGTTTTTATTACTTCGTTTCTGCATGGTTTTTTCCTGGGCAATGCAGTTTATCGTGATTGAATGGGAAGTCTACAGTTTAACTAAAAACCCGCTTTCGCTGGGAATTATTGGTTTAATGGAAGTTATTCCAGCCGTTGGTATGGCTTTATTTGCTGGACATATTGTGGATCAAAAAGAAAAGAAGGGATTACTGGTAAAATGTATTCTGGGATTTTCGATAATCAGTTTTGGATTGTTTTTATTGACCTGGCCAAAAGTTGTTGGTGATTGGTCTCCAACTGTTATTTTATATTCCATTTATGCTTTAGTCTTTTTAGGCGGATTAGTTAGAGCTTTTCTTGGGCCAACTATTTTCTCTCTATTATCACTTATTATTCCTAAAAAAGCATATCCAAATGCGGCTACCTGGAGTAGTTCCGTTTGGCAGATTGGTGCCGTGATGGGTCCGGCGCTGGCTGGATTCTCCATTAACTGGATTGGGGTTCACTGGTCAATGTGTCTGGTTTTTGGGTTCTCTCTTCTTTCATTAGCAGCCTTATCACAAATCAGTACAAAACCAATCATAAATCCGAAGATTGGAGAATCGATAAAAGACAGTCTTACAGAAGGTTTGACTTTTGTATTTAAAAACCAAATTGTTTTAGGTGCTTTATCTCTTGATATGATTGCTGTACTTTTTGGAGGTGCAGTAGCATTATTACCCGTTTTTGCGCAGGATATTTTAAAAGTCGGTCCTGAAGGATTTGGAATATTAAGAGCCGCGCCTGCAGTTGGATCTTTTATTACAATGCTCGTTTCTGCTTATGTGCCCTTATACAAAAATGCAGGAAAGAAACTTTTAGTCGCCATATTTGTTTTCGGATTATCAATCATCTTATTTGGTCTTTCTACGTCGCTCTGGCTTTCGGTTTTTGCTTTATTTTTAAGCGGACTTGCTGACGGAATTTCTGTAGTTATTCGCCAAACCATTTTACAGCTTAAAACGCCCGATCATATGCGCGGACGTGTTGGTGCTGTAAATTCAATTTTTGTTGGATCGTCTAATGAATTAGGTGCTTTTGAAAGTGGTGCAACTGCTAAATTGATGGGAACAGTTACATCGGTTATTTTTGGAGGAAGCATCACGCTTTTGACGGTTTTAGGCTTTGGTTTTATATCACCTACCTTTAGAAATCTAGATCTTAAAAAAGATATGGATGATCATCACAATCAGGAGTAATGGCTAAAATCAAAAATATAATTTTAAGAATTCATCTCACAACATTAATTATACTTTTAATTAATTTCATAATTAATGTTGTTTTCGAAATTAGCTTAATTGCCAATATCCGTTTAGTTCTTAAAATTCTACTTTATGTTTCAGCTTGCATCTTATTCTTTTTTTATGTGAAGCCATTTAAAAAAAGAGCTTTATATTTTTCAATTTATATCTTTTCACCCGTTTTCATTTTTATAAGTTGGTTAATCGATGGGATTTTTGGAGCTATTTTAGGATCGATTTTCCTTTTTTTCTTTGTTCCAAATGATAACCGGTTTGAAAATGATCAAATTCAAATCAATAGAAAAACTGCAGGCCTTTTAGGCGCATGCTGTAAATATGAAGTAATTGAAAAAAAATACTTTTTATTTGAAAAAAATGTAGCCGAATTTCAATTTGAAAGCAATCTGTATTTCAGAAAAGAAGATATTCAAATTAAAAAAGACACATTAAAAATGCATCTTATTTTAAAAAACTATCATCCCCAAGAAGATGATCACTATATCACAACAGATACAATCATTTACACCGTTTTAAAACACTAATTTATAGATAATGAAATCATTGCTTCTTGTTTTCGTTTTAACAATGTCGTTTTTCGCAAATGGACAAAATCTTTATATCAAAACATACGGAAACGAAAACAATAAACCCATAATTTTCATTCATGGAGGCCCAAGCGGCAACGCAACTTTATTTGAAGGAACAACAGCTCAAAATCTGGCTGATAAAGGTTTTTACGTAATTGCATACGATCGAAGAGGTGAAGGAAGATCTGCAGATCCTGAAGCGAAATTTACTTATGAAGAAGCTTTTCAGGATTTAAATTCAATCTATAAAAAATATCATTTAAAGAAAGCAATTTTACTTAGTCATAGTTTTGGCGGTTTGGTTGCAACACTTTATACCAATAAATATCCGCAGAATGTAAGCGCTTTGGTTTTGGCTGGAGCATTATTTTCTCAACAGGAAACTTACGACCATATTTTAAATTCTATAAAGAAAATCCACGACGGTGATTCTAAAACGCTGAATAAAATAGCTTATGTAGAAAAACTCGATAAAAATTCTGCTGGATATAGAAAACATTGTTTTGACTTGGCAAGTGATGAAAATTATTTTAAAATGCCAAAACCAACAAAAGCATCTAAAAAATTATATGCCAATTATGAAGCAGGAGAATTTTTTAAAACCAACATTCGTAACAAAAATGCACCTTTGCTTTTTTATCAAAATGAAAAACAAAATAACATCGACAGTAGGCCTTTTTTAAAAAGAATTAAAGCCAAAGGAGTTCCAATTTTTGCCATTTACGGAAAAGATGATGGTATTTTCTCTTCGTCACAAATTACTTCAATTAAAAACCTAGCGGGCAAAGATCACTTCGCATTGCTTGACAATTGTTCACATTATCTTTTTGTTGATCAACAAGTTGAATTTCTGTCTAACATAAAGAAATGGCTTAAATAGTTTTTTTAACCATATAAGTGATATAAGTTCATTTAATAAAAAATTGACGCCAAACTTAAATTATCTTATATCACTTATATGGTTCAACATTTTTTCATTTTTATGAATTTTTTATTTAGAATTAATATAAATAATATTTATATTTGTTGAAATAAAAGGATTTACGATGAGAGAAATAGAACAGATATATCATAATAATTTTGGAATAGCCTTTTACTGGAAACAAAATAACCAAACCATTTTGGACAAAGTACAATTGGTATTTAAAGAAACAGGCTTTTATTTTAGTGTATCAGAATTGAATCAGTTTTGTGATTTAATCGAAGACAGCATGATGGAAAATACTTGTTGCGAAGCTTGCGAAATGAAATATTCCTGCCATAAATTTTTATTGAAAACACCTTGCAATTCAATAGACCTTGCTGTTTCTATGACTGAACTAAAATCAATTAAAGATTTGGTTGAAGGTTCTTTATTTAAAATTGAATTAGATGAATATGTTTACGGAGCCGGTTTAAACTAGAAACATTCTAAATATTTTAACAGCATTTTTTCATTATTCAAATATATTTTGATTGTATTCAAAATAAAGTATATTTACAACAATGAAAAAAATAGGCATTCTTTTTACCCTTGTTGTTTTATCAGTTTTCTTTACGAACTGCAGCAACAAATCTGATGAATATATTGATCCGCGCGGAACTGACTATGCCGGTTCTGAAAGCTGTATTCAATGTCATCAGGTTCAATACAACATGGCATTGCAGAGTTCTCACTTTAAAGCTACTGCTCCCGCAATTTCAGAAAATGTTTTAGGCGATTTTGACAAAGGCGATCATACTTTTATTTATGACAAAAACACCAAATTAGTCATGGAAAAACGCAACGATAGTCTTTATCAGGTTTTGTATAAAAACGGAAAAGAAGTCGAAGCGCATCGATTTGAAATAGTATTTGGTGCTAAACATGCACAGACATCTGTTTATTGGCGCAATAATAATACCTACGAATTACCTGTTTCTTATTACAATTCTATACACAATTGGGCAACAAGTCCGGGATTTCCTGCTGATAAACCTTATTTTGACAGAATGGTGGTAAAGGATTGTTATGCGTGCCATGCATCAAATGCCAGCAGCAGAAGCGTAAATCAAAATTCTGAGGAGAGAAATTTCATGTCTATGGATGTTGAAGATATTATCGATAAAAAAACAATTGTTTACGGAATTGATTGTGAGCGCTGCCACGGCCCTGCAAAAAAACACGTCGAATTTCATCTAAAAAATCCAAACGTAAAGGTTGCTAACAGTATTACAAGTATCAAAAATCTTAACAGGCAACAAAAACTAGACGCTTGTGCCCTTTGCCATGCTGGAAATGACGGAATGAAATTGAAGTCTCGCTTTGAATTTAAACCGGGAGATAATTTATCTGAGTTTTATCGTGAAACCAGAAGTATTAACGATACAACCAATTTTGACGTTCACGGAAATCAGTTTCGTTTAATGGCGCAAAGCAAGTGCTTTATAAACAGCGAAAAAATGGATTGTATTACATGTCATAATCCGCATGAAAATGCATCTAAGAATATGGCATCGTATTCTAAAATCTGTATGACTTGTCATAAAGGTTTAAAACACAATCAACAAACGCTGAAAATAATGCCGGAGAAATTATTGGCAGATAATTGTGTAGAATGTCATATGCCGAAAAAAGCATCAGGAGCAATTAAATTTCAGCTTTCCAACAGTAAACAACTTTCAGAATATATTCTGAGAACGCACAAAATTGGAATTTATCCTGCGAATAAAAAGTAGTTACGATTCGAATTTTTGAAGCTCAAAAGTTTCGCCGTCAAAAACACCGTAAGTAAAATATCCAATCCAATCACCTAGATTTACATAGTTTGAGTCTTCTCCTACCGGAATAATCATGGGTAAATGACGATGTCCGAAAATGAAATAATTGTAATGTTTAGTTTCTAGTTTACGTTTAGCATACAAAACCAGCCATTCGTTTTCTTCACCTAAAAACTTTACATCTTCGTCGCCAGAAATTAGTTTGTTTTTAACTGATAAATATTGCGCCAAACTTACGCCAACATCTGGATGAAGCCAACGAAACAACCATTTTGAAAACGGATTTGTAAATACCTTTTTCATTCGTTTATACCCTTTGTCGCCAGGACCTTTTCCGTCGCCGTGGCCAATTAAAAAGGTTTTTCCGTTAAAAGTAAATTCTTTATTGTCGTGATAAACCGGAATATTTAATTCGGTTTGAAAATAATCATTCATCCATAAATCATGATTTCCAACGAAAAAATAAATCGGAATTCCGCTGTCACGAATTTCAGCCAGTTTTCCTAAAACACGAACAAAGCCTTTTGGAACAACAGTTTTGTATTCGAACCAAAAATCAAATAAATCACCTAATAAAAAAATAGCTTCGGCATCTTCTTTAACTTTATCCAGCCAAGCCACAAATTTTTGCTCACGCGGCAGGCTCAACTCAGGAGTTGGCGCACCAAAATGTTGATCTGAAGCAAAATATACTTTTTTCATTCGTGAAGTTATGGATTATGAGTTATAAGTTATGAGCGAAAAACTTGGAATTTGGAATTTCTTTTTTGAAATTTAAATATTATCACTTGCGTACCATTCTGCAAACGAAGATTCTGTTTCCTGAAGTTTAAGTGAGAAAAGAGAAATTCCAGAAGGAAGTCTTGCGATAATTCTTTCTGCAAAATCAACTACCATGTTTTCACTTGTTGGCTGATAATCAACCAAAATTACATGATGTCCGCGGTTTTTTAATTCATTTGCTAATTCGACATGCGGCGTTGTTTGGTTAAAAACAGTTGCATGATCAAACTGATCGACGATTTCTTCTTTTACAATTTTCTTTAGATCAGAAAAGTCAATTACCATTCCGAATTTCACATTAGACCTGTCAGTAATTGGCGAGCCAATAACGGTTACCGACAATTTATAACTGTGCCCGTGAACGTTCTTGCATTTTCCGTCGTAACCGTACAATGCATGTCCGGTTTCGAAACTAAATTGTTTTGTAATTCTAATATTACTCATCGATTTTTAATTTAAGGTTGCAAATTTGCAAATTTACAAATTAATAACCGTTTTTGTCTCTTTTTTTGGCTCTGATATACATCCAGTAAGCAATTCCTATTAAAAACAGGAACGGAATAAAAGATCCAATCAAAACTCCAATTTGATAACCGCTGTCTGGAGCATTTTTAATTTTCTCCGCAACATCGACTTTTTGAAATAATGAAATGAGTTTCATTTGAACTTATATTTATTGTTATTTTTTATTTAGCCACAGATTAAAGGATTAATCGGATTATTTTAGATTACTTTTTAAATTGTCTCAAAGCATTTCTGCTAAAATCAGACAAAACTAATTTTCCTGTAATTGAAGCTCGTTCAATTAGCAACGATTCCCATTGTTCTGTGCCTTCCCAAATAATCTTTTTCATTTCCTGAAGTGCTTCGGGATTGTATGAACTTAATTTTTTAGCAAAATTCTGAACATCGTTATCCAGATTAGAAGCATCACATAAAACAGAATAAAGTCCTTTTTGAAAAGCCCATTCAGCTGTTTTCCATTGTTCGGCAGCCAATGTCATTTCGGCCATTGCAGTTTTTCCTATTTTACGAGAAACAGCTGGTTCAATTACAAAAGGTCCAATTCCGATAGCGAGTTCAGACAATTTCACATCACTTAACAATGTTGCAAAAGTATAATCACAAGCCGCAATAATACCTACACCTCCGCCAACAGCTTTTCCCTGAACGCGGCCAATAATCAATTTATTGCAATTGCGCATTGCATTTAGCAAATGAGCAAAACCAGAGAAAAATTCTGCTCCTTGTTCTTCATTTTCAACTTGTAAAAGTTCATCAAATGAAGCTCCGGAACAAAAAGCTTTTGCGCCCTGACTTTTTAAAATGATAACCGAAACATTCTCGTTTCGGCTCAATTCGTTGATTTCGGTTGTCAATTGATTTAATAATTCACGCGGAAAAGAATTACTTGCAGGATGCCCAAACTGCACTGTGGCAATTGTATCTTGAAAAGAAGTCTCTAAAGATCCTTTTGTGTTTTCTGAACTCATAAAAATATTTTTAAAGGTAAAGTTACGCTTTTGCAAAATATTTTATCTGATAGGTTCTGAAATTTGTTTTTTGAGAAATATTTGACTTTATTTGTTAACGCTTTGGGGGATTAGCTCATTTGGCTAGAGCGCTTGCCTGGCAGGCAAGAGGTGACCGGTTCGAATCCGGTATTCTCCACAATTAATTTTCAGCCTATAAATCTTACATTTATAGGCTTTTTTTATGCTAAAATATGATTTAGATAGTGATTTTTTGATAAATTAGGACGGTTCTAGGACTGAAATAGTTCTATTAAAACACATGCAAACCTACTTTCCACCTTGTTTTCTAAGTAGTTTTAATTTTCGTTCTTGTGATTGTAGGACCGCACCTTCTTTTATTCTCTCTTTTTTTGTGAGATTTTTAATTTCAGTTTCGGGGTTTAACACCTCAACAACAACTTGTTTAGCCAGAGTTTTAACATCAACTCGTTCGCTATCTCTGATATAGGAAATCATTTTATAAGTTTTAGTGTTTACTGATAATGTTACAAGTCCAGTAATTTTTTTATAGTGTTCAACAATTTGTTCTAATGTATTTAAAGCTAATTGAACATCACTAGTGTCGAGTGGTGAGCCAACGTGTTTTCCAGTAATAATATTATTCGTTACATTATATTTAAGCGTGTTTAGTTTTTCTAATATTTCCAAAACATTACTATTGGTAAATTTAACTCTATACCGCTTATCACTAGTGTACTTAAAACTTGTAGTGAAAATCATATCGAATTGATTTATTAAATTTATGATTGTCATAACGATTATTATTTTAGGAGTGGTTAATTGCTATCAAATTTACAAATTCTTAGGTCTTTTTCAAGAATTAAAGAAATATAAGGTGCAATTGTTTCTATTCTATACTTCACAATCAAACTATTGTTTTAAATATTTTTAAAATTTTATTTGCTCTCAACCTATTGACTTATTGAATAATTAGAAGTATCGTTGAAAATAAGTGCCGATAATCTGATTTTTTTCGATTAGGTGCATATTTAATATAAAGGGCAAATTGGATAAAACCTCTCTTGTCCTAATTATATCTAATAAACAAAATACTAATGATAGAAGAAAGTAAAAATATTATTGATAAGATAAATAGTAATAGAGCTAAAATATATTATCAACTTAATCAATTAGAAGAAATAACTGGAATGTCTCCAAGGACCCTAAAATATAGGATGAAATTGGTAAAAGAAAAATATTCAAATATTCCTAGTCTTCTAAAACGTAATGGCAAAGCATGGCAAATTCATTATACTTTAATAGATGAGTTCTTACCAAAATACAATAAGAAACAATCGAATCTTACTAACCATAAATGGGAAACCATAATGACTTGGAATACTAAAGACAGTTACGATATTAATTATCATGTACAATTGATTAAAGAAGTTAAGCAAAAGTTACCATCCGTAAACATAGGCTATGTTATTGAAACCGATGGACGTGGTGTAAGTCATCTTCACGCTATAACTGACGGATTTAAAGATAATGTTGAAATTGCAGTCTCAGGAATTCTTAATAAATATATTGATTCTGGGCAATATCGTTGCCAAATCGAAAAAATAAATAATTATGGTAGCATCACCAGTTACCTTAAAAAAAGTGGTGAAATAACGATTATTTAAAGACAGAAATATGAAAAAACAAGAATTTAATAATGATGAATTCAAAAGAAAACTTGGAATAACTCCACGTGTATTACAGCCATATAATTTTGAGCGATATAGAAAAATAAACCGAAATTTAACTGAAGATGTTTATAGGCAACTAAGAATAAATGGCTCAGAATGGAAAATATTATGTGGACTAAGTGTATCTACGCATTGGGGAAATGTGATTTTGAAGGAAGTATGGGAGCTTAAATGTGATGATTACTATAAAGAAAGTGATTTTTATAAATTCAGATACACTCCTGAAAAATATTTAGAGCTACAATGGTAATTAGCACTGACGATAAAATAAAGCTAAAACAATTGGAAATATCTATTGAAAGTGACCCAAATCGAAAACAAGATTTACAAAAACAATTACAGAAACTACAGTTGGAAAAAGAAATTGAACAAATACGCAAGCGTATAGAGCAAATTGGATAACCCCGTCCCCCCTCCTTATCTTACAATCAAAAAAGATAGGTCTTGTTACCCACCCGCACAAAAGGATATTGTAGCACTAATACCGCCACGTATGGATATGTTCCAGTACTTTTTTTCTAATTTTTTTAGCAATAAATGTTCCTAAAAGTACCTACGTTAGCACGTATTCAGTAAAGGTGGTAATTTCTAGAATCAATGTTTTAATAGCTTTAAAAAGGTATTCCAGTAAAGAAATGCCTTTAATGTTTCATTTTAAACAAATGGGTCGTGCTCTGCACGATCCATTCTGTTTAAAATATTATGATAAAAGTATTTTTTGTATTTTTTGAACAGTTCCAAGACTGCAACCTCCAATTTTCGAAGCTCGTCTAAGTGACTCTCCATTTTTCAACTCACGAACCACCGATTTATATTTATTTAAAATTTCATCATCTGTCATTCTTGTTCCGTAAAGCCTTCCTTTATATGTACCTTTTGCTTTTGCTACCTCAATGCCTTGTCGTTGGCGCTCTAGCATGTTTAATCGTTCCATTTCGGCAACATTCCCAAGAACACTAATTATCATTTTAAAGCTTGGATTCGGCTTATTATCAATTAATGAAAACATGCCAATATTTTCAACGAATAGTCTTATTCCTTTCTGATTAAAATACTCTACCATTGTAAGTATGTCAATTATTGAACGCCCTAAGCGGTCAATAGATGAGATATGAATTTCGGAAACAAATCCTGTTTCGATATCGGCTATAAGTTTAGATGCTTCTTTTCGTTCAGTAAATTGGATTGAACCAGATGTTTTATCAATATAAATTTTTGAAAATTCTTTGGCATTCACTTCTTGACGACCTGTATTTTGTTCTAATGTTGAAACTCTAATGTATTTTACTTTTGACATGTTGGCTTGTATTTAATTTCATATCAAATATAGTGTATATTTTTAGACTGGCAAAATTATACACCTAAAAACCAGGTATTTAGACAAAATAATTGTATCATTTTCAACCATGCCTTTAAAACATACATCTACAGTATTTCAAATCTAATTAAAAACATTTCTTAGATTTGTCCTGCTAGACTATAAAGTCTTAAATACAAAAAAATCAATAAAACGTCAATTAGTAAGAATTAAAAATATGGAAGATGATTTAAATTTAGAAGTAAGAAGCCAAGTTCTATATTACTCTTTGAACACGGAAAGTTATATAAATACTTTACTTCTTAGCTATTTGGGAATTACAGATGACAAAAATAGCACTAAAAACTTTGGTAATAAAGCAGGCATTTCATTTAAAAATAAACTTGATTTATTATATGACATCAATGTGTTTACTAAAGATGAATATCTAAGTATTGATTTGCTAATGATATTTAGAAATAGATTTCTGCATGACATTGATTCGAATACCTACACAAATATTTTAGAAAATTTGGAAAACGGATTAAAAAACAGATTTAAAGTATTCATTGAAACGGATGGGCAAGAAAATGAAAAAAAATATGAAAAAGCATTTGAAAAATTATATTTCCACAACTTGAAAATAATAAATAATAAATATGCCGAAAGAACACAGTCTTTAGAAAGGCATCAAGATTTCTTAATTGGGATTCTAGATGCGTACGAATCTTTGTCATCATTATCAAATGACTTTGCATCTGATATTTGTTTAAGAATGGCAAACATCCTTGATAAAAATCCTGAAGCAATAGTTTTTATAGATGATGTCTCTGAGAAAATTGTTAATTATACCAATGAGCTTAAAAATTTAGGTACTATTCATGAAAAATTGTTTGAAAGCCATCATTACAATATCATCTTAGCTGGCAAAACGATACTATGATTCAAAGAAGTTTAGTACAGATTTAATTAGATATTTGAACAGAAATATCAAACTAAAAAGTTTTTACTTTATTATGTTGGTCTGCGAAGCAGATCAACATAATAAAACAATATTTGGTTTTATAGTTAAATACTTGTAATGAATTTACTCATGCTATTAAAATTGACACTTGCAGTAGGCAAGGCTTTTTTACATCAAACTTATAGAATAATTCGTGAGAATTCTCATATATTTGATTTGTTTAAAAACTAGAAACTACGTCTACGCTAATTGACGAAAGTTTTTTTCGGATACAAACGAGTTGCAAAACATCATAAAACCTAACAAGATGAACCAATGTTATAACTGCGGAATACCTTTATCGGAACTAAAAAAAAATGAAAGGACAAAAGAGCACATTCCTGCCCGAGCTCTTTTTGAAGGTTATCCTATAGAATATCGCAATAATAGAAAAACTGTTCCAGCCTGTTTCAAATGCAACAATGAATACTCAACAATTGATGACTACATAAGAGACTTAATTGGAATAACGAATGAATCTGATTCAGAGAAAAAAGAATTGACAGCAAAGACCGTTAGGAAAATGTTCAAGAATAAAGGTGATTTAAATAAAAGAATGTCAATTAAAGAAAATAGTATCTATTTTAATTTCAACATGAGTACTATTGATAAATTACATCTAAAAAACTTTAAGGGCATATATACTTTAATTACAAAAAAACCTCTCGATAATTCATATAAACTTGATGTATATTCACTTGGGCATGACGAAAAAAAACTTAAACTTGGCGAAAAATTTCTTAACGAAATTAAACAATTAGAAAACTGGGATGTCTCAGGTCATGAAAATGTTTTTAAATTTAAAATGGTAACTGTCGATGTTGAATCTCTAACACTTACTGAATTAGTTAATGAAGACAAAAATGCTGAGCCAGAATTTATAATGTGCGGTATGGAATACAACTCAAGTGTAGTTGCTTTAGTAGTTGCTATGAAAGAAAATATGCAAAACTACGAAGTAACACCAAACAGTTAAGGTTGAAATAAAGAACTTGAAATAAAAAACCAATAAATTTGTTATGATCCTGCGGAGCAGGAGCATAACAATTAGACAAAATCCTTTTTAGATATAACAAGCTATTTAAGCTTTCAATCTAATCTTTCAACAAGACAATTAACTATGAAAAAGCCTCGAATTATTTTAAAAGAGCATTTATTGATGCCATTAATTGCTACTGAAAAGAGAGTTTATGAGATTAGAAAGGAGCTAGAAATGGAGATAACAGATATTAGACTCAATGGACTTTTTCTAATGCTTGTTTCATATATCGAATCAATGCAAAAAGAAATTATTAAATATTACCTAAAATATCAACCTGAAAAAATTCCCAATAAATTAATTCAAATAGAAACAGCAATACTTATTGAAAATGAGGATTTTTATTTGTTAGAAAATATAGTTGCTAAGCATGTTGATAAAATGCAATATTGGGAAATATCTAAGCTATTTTACGAAATTCTTAGAATAGAAAAACCTACGAATGATGATAAGATTAAGACAATTAAAGAAAGAAGAAACGAACTTATTCATAATAATTTAAAAGTAGATTTTAAACGTAAAGAGATTAAACAAGACTCAATAGACTTATTATATTTAAAAGATTGCCTTGATGAATATGAAAAGTACCTACTTGATATGAAAGTCAAAATATCTCAACATTTTATCATTTTTACCAAACTTTATGTGTTGGAAAAATTATGGCATTATACTTTTAAGACTTCATTATGTTCTAATTTTTCTGATTATTGGTATATTGATACTGCAAAGGATTGCATAACTGGATGTAAAAATTCTGAAATGGAAGATAGTTTATCATCAAGTGAAAAGTTTATGCTCGAAATTTGGCGAAGTCAAGTATGCGGAGGTAAAGTTAATTTTCCAAATATGGCATCTCTTGATAAGCACTCGCAAAATCATCTCTACTTATTCTTGAAACTATCCAACGACCTTTTTCTTTATTAAGTGATTTGTTAATAAACGCTAAAACTTTCTAATATTCGTTAAAGCCTTTGAAAAAATCTTCTAATGTAACATTCATAGCTTTAAGAATTTTGATAAGCGTATTTAATTGAATATTTGCTCCAGCTTCATATTTTCCATATTGTGGTCTGCTGATATTGTTTTCGTATGCAAAGTATTCAGAGTTCGTATAGCCCGCTTTTTTTCTGAAATATTTTAGTCTTTCACCTATTTTTTTTAAATAGATTAATTCTTCCGTTTTTAATTCTTTCTTAATATTCTCATTATTTTTTGAAGTCATTTTTTCGCTCTTTTTATAAAGCAAATCAATAGAATGTCTTCAAATTATGTAACTCCTAATTTAACCACTCTTAATATGGAGTTTTTTTTATATGTTTGTGACTCAATTTAAAACTTTAAAAATGAAAAAAACTTTAAATTTTATTGCATTCACTATTTTTTCTCTATTAGCTATTGGAATGACAAGTTGCAACACAACCAGTATTCAATCTGAAGAAGAGGTTAAAGAGTTTATTACTGGTCAATGGCATGATGAAACTGTTGAAAGCGGTGGTGTTATAACATATTATAGATTTGAAATAACAGCGCAAGAAATAAGATGTTGGAAGCAAATTGCTTTTCTTGACGGTACAGGAACAGGGCTTAAGGGAGATGATAAGTGGGAAGAACAAACTCCAGTTGCTTTATCTATTGGAAATGTTCAAGCAGAGTCTGCAACTAGTAAATCTTATGAGAAAAAATATAGAACATTAGGTAATTGCAGTTACGGAACATATACGTTTGAGCACAATTCAAAGTTCGGGAACTCATTGAATTTTAAGGATAATAATTCGGTTAATAGCGATACTGAGTGTGTTTTAGAGAAAGGTTGGGAGTATTAAAATTAGTCAAAGATTGGAGTGTTGACTAAAAACGAATCTGAATTAACTTGATTAATTATTATATGATTCTTATAATCCTGCGAAGCAGGATCATAAGAATCATTCCAATGTTCCAAATTAAAAAAAACAAGGTTTGCCACTTTGGTCAAAGGTTCTTGTAAATTATAGCTTTGTCAAATAAATAACTCCAATTTTTACTTTTGTATTTTTCTTCAGAATATTCAACTTATCAGTTTCGTTAAATATCATTAACACGTCGATATCTCCATCCGATATTTTTTGTTTTCCTTCGTCAATACTATTTAGTATCATAATATTATCTGATTGTTGAGATTCGATTTGTCTTACTTCTTGTCGAATAATCTCTTTTTTTTCTACAGTTTCTTTTTCCTGTTTTAAAGAAGCATGAGCAGAACCAATTGACATATTCCCTTTATTTAAGCTATCAATTATTGTTTGTGAACCATTGGATAGTATTTGAGAATATTTTACAACTGTAGTTCTTCCAACGTTGGCTATTTTGGCAATTTCAGCATAAGTATCAACCTTGTCAATTTCTTCTCCTCTATTCTCAAATGACTTTTTTGAAAATGCCCTTCCTGCTTTAGATAAATTTTCCTTAGCTAACTTTTCAATGGTTGGTTTTGAAAGAAACGCTAACCTAATCTTTTCCAAATTGGAAAGGTTTCTTCTTGTTAATTGGTTCTTGACCATCCATAGTTTGATTTCGTCAAGATTATTGAAGTTTTGTTTTAATTCTTTCGTTGAAACTTGCTGTTTATTAAGAGCTTTTAAAGCCATCAATCTAGTATGTCCTTCAATAACTAATTTTTGACCACTAGGAGTTGTTACAAATATAATTGGGTCGTTTAGTCCATTTATTCGAATATCCTCTTTTAAATTATTAAATAGTTCTTTATCAGCAAATGGAAGATATGATTTCAATTCCCAAATAGTAATCAAATCATCCAATTCGTCCATTATTAAATATTCATCGCCAAATAAATTAACTACAGGAATAGAATCATCTTTAACTGATGGATTTGACCAATATACCTTTCCGTCTAACATACTACCTCCTTTTGAATAATAGCGGTGTGCCTTATTAATTGTCGGGTCATTTGGATTTGGGTTATTTCTGGTTTTTCCCCATTGCTTAAAGAAGAAGTCAACTTTTTGCTCAGAACATTTCTCTTTGATTTTTAAAACCCATTCTTTTTTCATGGGTCTAACAGCATTACTTCCGCTTTCGCCTCCTACAATAACCCAATCAATACCTTTGAGGTCAATCTCTGTGATTTCTTCAATAAAAGGTTCAATTGATAAGAATTTGTGTTTAGCTCCGCATTTAACTAATGATTTAATTCTTCTAGTAGCTATTTGATTACCAACTGAAACTCCCATCCAGATATTATCCGTCCAATTAAGTTGGTCGGAATATTTTTCAAGTATATCATGTCTTTTAGTTAAGACTTGATAAGTATGCTGTGGTGTATCATTCATTACTTGGAACACTTGTTTGATGAAATCAAGTGAAATATCTTTGTGAAATAAATCGGACATCGAGTTTACAAAAACAGTACTTGGTTTTAGCCAGTTATGAGGTTCTTTTAGTGTATATGGATGCTCAACAACTACATCAAATCCTAACTTATACTTTTCCATATTTGGATTATGCATCTTCCGATACGTTTCTGTCTCTGCGTAACAAAAATCACATTCCTTCGAAATATGAGTACACCCTGTGGTAGGATTCCACGTTTTATTCGTCCATTCTATACTTGAAGCCATACTCTAAATTTCAATTTTATCAATTTCTTTCATAATTCTGTTATGTTTAAGCTTTATATCACAGGAATAGCTTTATCCTTAATATCAACGAACTGACCTAACTTTTTCAAATAAATTTCAGTAGTACTAATATTTGTATGTCTGTTAGCTTTCATAATTTGGCTGAGGGTCCATCCGTATTTGTATTTTGTTATGTTTGATGTATGTTTGAAAGAATACAAATCGTATCCTTTTTCATTTAGTCCTAATTTTTTTAATGCCGAAATCAATTTATTATATGGTGTGTTTTCTCCAATCTTTTTCTCTCCAACGATATTAACCGAAGAACCTGTCAGATAATAATCTTTCGGATATTGTTCCAGATTTAATTCTTTTAATACTGGAATAAAGCTTGAATTTATTTCCAAATAGTCATTTTCATCGTTGGTGTTAACTTTCTTAACAGATGCCGGAATTGTTATTGTATTAGCATTAATATCGATGTTTTCTACTTTAAGTCCTCTAATTTCAGAAGGACGCAAGCAAGTGTAATATATCATTCTACAAAAAAAAGCTGAATACTTATCATGTGCATCAAGATACTCTAATATTGTTTTTAGGTCCGCGTCCGAAAATGGGACGTGTCGTTCATCCGTTATCTTTTTACTTCTAATCATGCTATCAAATCCAATCATGGGATTAGTTTTTATAAGCTCCAATTTGATGCATACATTAAAGAACGTTGAAAAAATGCGTTTAGCACTCCTAACACTGTACTGCGAATAAGTGCCATCGTCTATTTTAGACTTGATAAAATTTTGAAGATTTTTTGTAGTTATTTCCGACAATAAGACATTTGGAAAATACTTGCTGAGAGCATTAACTTTACTTAAATAGGTCTGAATGGTTTTTTTTCGCGAATGATAATTCGTATGATATTCCTTAAATTGCCTTATCGCTTCATCTAAGGTCATTGTTTCTTTGCGCAACTGTTCAGTCCATTGCAAAGGATTAAATGGATTATATCCATTTTTAAGGTCCTGCTTTATACTTTCTAATAGGATTTCTCCCTTTAATTCTTTCTCATAAGGGTCATGGATTCTATTAAGGTCTGCTTTTACTTTAAATTGCTTACCATCGTAAGTATAGGATACATACCAAACATTTTTTGCTAGTTCCTTCAACTTACTACTTCCTTTTGGGATTGATAATGGCGTTTTACCTTTATTTAATTTGGGTGTTGTATAATTGCTCATAATCCTATAACTTTACAATACAAATATATGTATCGTTTAGGATAATTAGGACTGTTTTAGGATTAAAAATTATAAAATAATTTTAAAATACTAAAAAACAGCAAGTTATTATATTTAATAGAGAATCCGGTATTCTCCACGAAAAACAAAACCTTGTAAATTTAATTTTACAAGGTTTTTTATTTTAATCCTCAGAGTTATAATCTAAAACCCCAGCATTTCAGCACAATCTTGTCATTTCGACGAAAGGAGAAATCGCACTAGTATTTCCGCACAGTTAATCGCCAATCTTTGTCGATTCTCTAGTACGATTTCTCCTTTCGTCGAAATGACAAACTGCATCTATATCTCAAAATAATTTATTTTTCATTCGCCGAATCCTCAGCATTAACATCTACTTCCTCTTCTTTTTTGAAATCATTATTCAGCAAATCGGTAAGTTTCTTTTTTTCCTTTTGGTTTTTTTTAATTGTTAGCACAACCAAAATAATAATCAAAACGGCTACAACTCCTATTACAATCCAATTAATTTCCATAATCTTAAATTTTAATTAAAAATAAAAATTTAAACTACACGCCATATTATCAAAATGTTAAGCATTATTTTTTGAACTTTATTTTACACTTTGAAGGCAGAGAAAGACATCTTTTTCATTGAGGTGAAATTAGAAAGCTTTTTGTTTTGTGAAAACTTTTTTTACATTTATAATCGTTAATCACTATCAATTATAAACTTAAAAAGCACATTTAAATACCACGTTTATGAATATTAAAATACCAGCATTACTCGCCGCGACAGCTTTATTCTTTTTTTCTTGCAACGATAAAAAAACCACAGATGACAAAGAAATACCAGCAGTTGACAAAACTGCAACGGTAGAAAATGATACAATCGAAGAAGAATCAGCTCCCAGAAAAGAAAGCATCAATTTATTTACAATTATGCCAAAAGACAGCAGCGATATTGCTTTTGTTTCGCTTTCTGACATATACCCAATTGGTGACGAAAAAGATACACTTGCTCTGCCCAATCTTGAAAAAATTGGAAAAGACAATGCTGAGTATTTTACATTTGATAAGATCTACAGAAAAAGATTTTTATCCAAAACGAATATCTCCGAAAATGATTCTGTTTTTGTATTAGATTATGCCAAAAACAAACTGGCTTCTTTTGCTGTAAAAAATCTAAAAACGGCTGCGTTGTTAAATGGATATTCTTCTGATGAAGATTGGCCTTATCACAACTATGATTATATGATTGGCTTCGAAATCAATAAAAAATATTTAAACGGTTTCAGCGAATATTATAGAGATGCTATAGTGTATGTTGGCAAAGAAAATCCGTTTTCAAAAGAACGTTTAAAGCCAATTGCCTGGAAAAAAATTGCCAAAAAAGACTATCCGGCTAAAACATTGAAAAATGAAGACCGCACTTTATTAAAAAACACATTATCAGGCAATACCTATTTATTTAAAACAGATAGTTATAATTATTTTTTACAAGACTATCTTGATGATCACAAAATAATTTATGCCAGACGTCTTTTGGTGACCGATTCTAAAACCAACGATATTATTATCGAAAAACTTTACAGTCAAAGCGAAGGCACCTCTCCTGCTCCGCTTAATTATGAAGATGGACCCGATGCCAACCAATGGACAGGAAAACTTTTTAAGGACAAACCGCAAGTTGTTTTCGGCTTTTTGTATGAATCATTTGGATGTCCGGGAATTTCAATTATCGATAAATCAAACGAAGAAATTTATCTGCAATGTGATAATCGTCATTAAGAAACCGAACAAATATTGTACAACTCAAAACCTTAAATCATGTCTGAATTAAGCTCTTTATATTGTAAAGTAAAAATCTCAAAACCACAGCTTGAAAAGTTTTTAAACAGTCCGCTTGAAGAACCGGAATTAAATAAAAACTGGATCGATTGGTGGAACAGCCGCAAAATGTATTCAAAAATGGAATTGACTCCAGAATTACTGCGTACTTATAACGACGATACTAATGAAGAAGTTATTGACGGTTGGATTGATTATCCCGAAGCAATGGCTTTTTCAGATTATGATGAAGCTGCCGAAGAATGGCATTGGGGAATGATATTTTTCAGTCAGAATTTTACAGAAATGATACCCATGTTCGCCTTTATCATAAGCCTGGAAAAATACGTGATTGAAAGTACAGAAAACCAAGCGATTGTTTTTCCTTTCTTTTGGGGAGATGATGCCGTTCATGTTTACATTTATTTTGAAGATGGAAAAGCGATATTGAGTCCAAAAGCGCAGACTTTGAAAGATGTAGATCCGAAGTTTACAGAACAGACAAAAGATTTTCTCAACAAAAAATGGGATCAGATGGCGAAAGAAATGGATTTAGATAATTTGGATTAGTGCATTTATGTATTTCGTTAAATTAAGTTATTATTATATACTTCAAACATAATCAAATGAAATTTTTCAAAAAGAAATCAATTCAAAATGAGAATAATTTTGATGACTTTCCTCCAATCGGAGGGCTTATGGTTTCTAAAATGGTTCTAGACAAAAATATGAAACCTCGATTTTTGTATCGTGTAAAAAGAACACGTCCCGAAGACAGCGGCTGGAGAGTTTTTACAGGATTTGAATCAGAAGAATACACTGACAATCCTGACAACAGCGGCATATATAATCCTTCTACCATTTTAAAAATTGACCCTTCGCTTAAAGATATCTTATTAAAAGGAATTGGTTCTGTTTATGAAAGATTAAGTGATGATTCTGGATGGTATAAAGTCACTGATTTTGATTTGGAAGATGATTATATGACTACTCACAAATTAACAGAAGAATGGACAATTGAAATCAACAACCTCTTTGAAAGAACAATTGAAGAAGATGGAACTTTATATTATACAACAGGAGACAAATCTATTAGGTTAATTATATGGAATTTACAAAAAAAGAAAGACGAACTTTATGAGGAATGCAAACATGATATTACTAATCGAGATGAAACTTTTTCTAAAACATTAGATCAATTTGAATTTTCCGATAGTCAAGTTTCAAGAATAGGATATCTGATACAAGAAAATGACGAAGAAAAAATATATAATGTACTTTTTGGTTTTACTATAATTGATAAAGAAGTACTTCAAACCGCTTTTTATTTTGATGAGGAAGAAGATTTCGATTGGGCAATCAATACATGGAAAAATATAAAATTACAAACATTGTAACATTTGAAACTGTAAATATAATCCCTACGGGATATTATTTGGGACGCGTTTACATTATATCTACCGATATGTAACTCCTAACGGAGTATTTCGCAACAATTAAATCGGCAGAAAATATTGGTAGAATTTTGTGTATGATATCTATTCATTAAAATCTAATTTTAAAAACTCCGTTAGGAGTTACATATCGGTAGAAAAAACATTACACACACAAACATTTGTCCCGTAGGGACTTTATATCTCAATAGAACGGATTTGTAACCCACAATATCATTAGATTAGATTAATAAAGAAAGAAAGAAGTTTTTACAAATTTGTATTATCAACTTTAAGCTTTTCAACTTTTTTCGCTTCCTTTATTTTCTTTTTTTCTTCTTTCATTTTTCTTTTCGTCTCTGCAACAATTCTTGCATGTTGACGATTTATATTAAACGCCCAAATAAAGCAAATGAACCAGCCTAATATTGTCCAGGCGGTAAATATATTTAAGATTAATAAATATTTACTATTTTTCTTTTTCCAGCAGATTATTGTAGGTATAAAATAAACAAACAGAATAACCATTCCGGCCATTAATTTTCCAACTGTTATATCGTTGTTTTCGAACGGAAGACTGCTTTCACCAATTTGCATACCATGAACAAATATGGTAAAAATTAAAGCTGTAACAATAAAAATATTCTTTCTTTTCATTTATTTAAACGCAAATATTACCTCAACAAAAACCCCATTCTAATCGACCCAAAAAAGTATCCCGTATTCGTATCATTAACATCGCCTTCTAATTCCCTTCCGCGATAAATAAATGAATACGACATATTGAAGTTATTGTGTCTGTATTTCAAACCAAACTCGGCATTGAAACGAAGCGGAACCAGATCGAAAGTTATCGGACTTGTATCGTTAAACATACTGCCTTCGATCGTCGCATCATAAAACTGATAATTTACACTTGGCATCGCGTAGAAATAAAATTCTCTAATATTTGGCTGCTCATTTGCACTTACCGAAGCATCGTGAAGATTGGAATCGTAAATTGGAGTCAGTCTCTTGAAACCAATTCGGGTTAAAAATCCAGTTGAAACTCCTGTAAAAATAGTTCCCAAATTTGCTTCAGACTGAAAATGAAGATCTATAAAATCGTTATGTTTTGATGGAAATAATTTCTTCGAATACATAACATGCGCCTGAACGGCAAGAGCATTATGAAGCTGATTGTCCCAGCCGTAAACTGTTTTATAGCCAATAAGTTTATGAAAACCTTCCTGCGTTTCTTCTCCAAAAGCATTCGGTCCCATATATCCCAATTGAAAATCAGTCTTTAAAACCGATTCGCTTTGATAGAAAAAGCTTCGTCCAGCTTCTGCAAAAAGATAACCTGTAAAAGGACGATCGTTTACATCAACCGCTTCTTTATTAATAAATCTCGGATTATAGATATATTGCCCAATCCTAAATTCGGTTATTTTTTTATTGATTTTTTCGTTTTCATTCTTAGATAAAAATCGGTAAAAAATCTCCAAACCATTGGTATAATACATGTCGTTTTTAGACGAAGTATATAAATCATTGTCGGTTATAAAACCTATTTCTTTAGTTTTTCCTTGTCCAAAAGTTAACGTTGAAGTCAAAATCAGAAAAGCAAAAAATGCTTTTTTATTTACCATCCCCGCTATAATTGATTTTCCCTACGTAACGCATCTCGCGAACAATTCTTTCTTTTCTTCTGTTAATATAACTTGACGAACCTGTAGCTTTAAATTTTCTCGGATTTGGCAATATCGCCGCAATTCCTGCAGCCTGCATTGGCGTTAAACTCGAAGCATCTCTGCGATACCAATGTTCTGTTGCTGCATACGCGCCATAAACTCCGTCGCCCATTTCTATACTGTTCAGGTAAACTTCCATAATGCGTTCTTTACCCCAGATGATTTCTATTAAAACAGTAAAATAAGCTTCCAAACCTTTACGGAAATAACTTTTCCCCTGCCATAAAAAGACGTTTTTTGCCGTTTGCTGCGAAATCGTACTTCCACCGCGAATTCGGCGTCCGCGTTCATTGCTTTTATAGGCTTTTTGCAGCGCTTTAAAATCAAAACCATTATGCGTTAAAAAAGTTCCGTCTTCACTCGCGATTACGGCTTTTTGTAAATTCATGGAGATTTTATCAATTGGTTCCCAATCGTGATCAAAATAAACTTCTTTTCCGTCCATTTTATTTTCAATCGCCCGAATAAGCATTAAAGGCGTAAAAGGCACGGGAACGTATTTAAAAAATATAACCGATCCTATCGAAATTCCGAAAAACCACAATACAGTTTTAATCAAAAACCATTTTACCTTTTCTCCAAAAGAACGGTTTGATTTCTTTCCAGACGTTTTTGGTTTTGGTGTACTTGCGGTTGTTGTTTTTTTTGGTGCTGGTTTCTTCGCTGCTGCCATTATATTAAATCTGCTAATTCTGTTCCTACTAAACTGCCTATCGCTACTCCCATTCCGCCTAAACGCACTCCACAAAACACGTTTTCAGACAATTGAGAAACAACAGGACTTTTACTATTTCCAATTCCCATAATACCACTCCAACGGTGCGCGATCTGGAAATCCTGATTTGGTAAAATTACATTTTTAAGCAACTCTTCCAATTTATTTTGAACAATTTCTGTCTGACCAAATTCGGTTGTTGTTTCCGTTTCAAAATCTAAGTTTCGGCCTCCGCCAAATAAAATTCGGTCGCCAATATTTCTGAAATAATAATAACCTCGGTCTAAATGAAAAGTACCTTTTATATCCAGATTTTTAATAGGCTCTGTAATTAAAACTTGTGCCCGCGCGGGTTTTACCGCTCCGTTTGTCAAAGTATTTGCAAAACCATTTGTAGCAAAAAGTAATTTATTAGTTTTAAAACTAAAATCGTTCAGCACCACTTCAACATGGTTTCCGGCATCAGAATAAGAAGTTACGGTTTGCTGATTCAAAATTAAAATATCTGCAGATACGGCTTGCTTCAATAATTCCTGCATCATATTTCCGGTATCGATTTGTGCTTCAAACGGATTAAAAATTAAATAATCCTGAATATTTCCAAATCCAAAACGGTCCGTTTCTTTAGAAAAAACATCGGCCTTAAAAAGCGGTTTTAAAATTTCGTTTATAAAAGGCAGTTTCGAAATACATTCGCTAAATCCAAATTCATCTTCTTTCAAAAACAATTCATATCCGCCGTGAGGTTTAAAATCAATTGCTTGATCGCCTAATCTTTTTCGGAGTAACTGCAAACCTTTCCAACGTTTTTCGATAAGCGCCACAACATCTTCTTCTGAATGCGTTTTTAAATCATCTAAAATTTCAGAAAGACTTCCGAAACAGGCAAAACCAGCATTTTTTGTACTCGCGCCTTGTGGCAGCATTCCTCTTTCGAGAACCAAAATTTTGGCGGCAGGAAATCTTTCACGTAAGCGTAAAGCAGTGTGCAGACCAACAATACCGCTGCCCACAATTGTATAATCAATATCTGTGAACCAGTTTTTTAGTTCCCAATAACTTAGTTCCATATCTTTATTAAATTCCAATATTTAAATTACAAATTCCAATCTTGGGTTAAATTACAAATTTTTAAATTCCAAATTCCAAACTTTGCTGTTGATTTTTTAATAGCTGCATATTTTTATTATCAAAAAATAATTCGTGAATTCGTGGCGAATAAAATTTTAAAGACAAGGCTTTTGGAATTTGGTATTTAAAAGATTGGAATTTTAACAATAAATTGGAATTTGAAATTTAACTAATTGGGATTTAAATGTTGTATTTTTAGCGCACAAAAAAATAGAATTTTTATTATGAAAAAAGTATTATTAACAACCTTAATAATGATGAGTTTAAACGCTATCGGGCAGAATGTTATGTCTCCGGAATTGTTATGGAAATTAGGCAGAGTTACTCCGCTTGGAATTTCTAAAGATGCAAAAAATGTAGTTTTTAAGGTTTCAACGCCTTCTGTAGAAGAAAACAAATCGCACTCTAAATTTTACACTATTCCTGTAAACGGAGGAAATACAATTGAAATTAAAGACACAAAAGACGTTTTAGCAGATAAAAATGTTTCGCCAGACGGAAAATATTTAGTTTATAATGAAGAAGTAAAAATCGACAATGTTTTAGGTAAAGATTTTTATCCGAAGTTAGACAAATCTGATGCTCAAATTTATGATGGTTTAGATTACCGTCATTGGGATACCTGGAACGAAGGAAAATTTAATCACGTTTTTTATAAAGAAAACAAAGACGGTGCAAAAGGAATTGACATTTTAAAAGGTGAAACTTTTGATTCTCCGCAGAAACCTTTTGGAGGTGACGAAGATTATATCTGGTCGCCAGACAGCAAAAGTATTTTTTATGTGTGCAAGAAAAAAGCAGGAACGGCTTATGCAGTTTCTACAAACACGAATATTTATGAGTACAACTTAGAAACTCAAAAAACGACAAATAAAACCGAAGATAATTTAGGTTACGACACGGCGCCACAATTTTCTCCAACAGGAAATTTATCTTGGCTGCAAATGAAACGTGACGGTTACGAGTCGGATAAAAACGATATTATTGTTGAGTTTAAAGGAATCAAAACGAACTTAACAGCAAATTGGGACGGAATTGTAGATAATTTTATCTGGAGTAAAGACGGAAAAACGGTATTTTTTGTTGCGCCAATTGACGGAACAAAACAGCTTTTCTCTGTTAATTTTCCGGGTTTAACTAAAATCGCGATTCAAGTTCGTCAGTTAACAAACGGTGATTTTGATGTAAATGATTTAGTTGGTTTTTCTGGAGATGATATCATCGTTACGAGAACAGACATGAATCATGCTGGTGAGATTTTTTCTTTTAATTTGAAGAAAAACACTTGGAAACAATTATCAAACATCAATACTGAAACATACAAAACTTTAGCATTAAGCAAAACAGAAAAACGTTACGTTACGACAACTGACGGTAAAAAAATGCTGGTTTGGGTTATTTTACCTCCAAACTTCGATGCTTCTAAAAAATATCCAACTTTATTGTTCTGCCAAGGCGGACCTCAAAGTGCATTGACACAATCGTACTCTTTCCGTTGGAATTTCTCTTTAATGGCGGCAAAAGGTTATGTAGTTGTGGCACCAAACCGTCGCGGAATGCCAGGACATGGTGTTGAGTGGAATGAGCAGATTAGTAAAGACTGGGGCGGACAAGTTATGGACGATTACCTTTCTGCAATTGATGATGTTGCAAAAGAAAGTTATGTTGACAAAAGTCGTTTAGGTTGCGTTGGAGCAAGCTACGGAGGATATTCTGTATTTTATTTAGCAGGAATTCACAAAAACCGTTTTAAAACTTTTATCGCTCACGATGGAGTTTTCAACACGGTAAGTATGTTAGGAACTACTGAAGAAGTTTTCTTTAACAACTGGGATTTTGGCGGACCTTATTGGGAGAAAGATAATGCTGTGGCGCAAAAAGCGTATACTACTTTTAATCCTGCAACTTTAGTTCAAAACTGGAATAAACCAATTTTGATTTTTCAGGGAGGAAAAGATTTCCGTGTGCCAATTGGACAAGGACAAGAAGCTTTCCAGGCAGCGCAGTTAAGAGGAATCAAAAGCCGTTTTGTGTATTTCCCAGATGAAAATCACTGGGTTTTAAAACCACAAAATGCTCAGGTTTGGCAGGGAGAATTCTTTAAATGGCTGAACGAAACGCTTTAAATCATAAAATTAAAATAAAATAACCGCAGCATTATTTATATAATCTGCGGTTATTTTATTTTTAAAACCTTTGAATTATGTAAATATTTGATTTGCATTTACTTTTCTTAAATGGAAATTTTAAATAAATTGCAGGGAATTGTAATTTTAGTAAACTTCGTAAACGCCAAATAAACACTATGGAAAGCAAAAAAAGTTATACAGCACTTAAGGTTTTATTCAGTTATGTTGCATTACTTGCTTTGGTGGTTACTGTGGGGTGGTTTCTATATTCTGAAAATGTGGTTTACAATAAACTCGAAGATAAAATTGCTCAGGAAAAAACTAAAATTCTCCGCGTAAGTAAATTGTTTTCGAATGTTTATAAAACAGAGAGTTTAGCGAGGAAAACGATTCAAACCAATTCTGAAACTGATTTTAAAAGTTACCTTATCGAAACCGATTCTTTAAAAGCCAGAATTGATACTTTAAAACAAATCGTTACTACAGAATATCAGAAAGTTTTATTGGATAGTGTTACGTATTTATTATCTGAAAAAACAGAAAATATCCGACAATTAAAAACGATAAAAAATAAAGCCGAAGACGAAGTTTCGGTCAATAATGCTATTGACGAAATTACCAAAATGGAGTTTAATCTTCGAAAACTGGAACTTCAGGATTTTACCAAAAACCCAAATGAATTAGGAAATTATCAGCGAAATGTACTGCAGAAATATGTGGATTATTTAAATCAGAATATTCCGGATGACAGCACAAATACGTTGAGTAAAAAAGCTTCGGATTCTATTTTGGCGAATTCTAAAAAACTGCTTAGTAACGTAAAATTAAAAGCTGAAAAGAAAAAAGAAACGCTGAATTTTGAGGAAAATAAATTGCTGAAAAATGAAATTGCCATTTCTGAACAGCTACGAAAAGTACTTCGAATTATCGAAAGGGAAATTATAATCAATTCGATAAAGAACAACTCTTTAAAAGAAAAATCACTTAAAAAAGTCAACGAGATTGTAACGGCTTCGGCAATTGCAGGTTTAATTTTGACTTTGTTTTTTTCTGTTTTAATTGTTAGCGATTATTCTAAATCTCAGGTTTATAAAAAACAGCTTGAAATTGCGAATTTCAAAACCAAGAATTTATTAAAAAGCCGCGAACAGTTAATCTCGACAGTAAGCCACGATTTAAAAACGCCTTTGAGTACTATTGTGGGTTATTCTGAACTTTTAGGAAATTCTGATGTGAATACAAAACAGTCGTATTTCATTAAAAACATCAAAAATTCATCTGAATATATTACGCAGCTAGTTCAGGATTTATTGGATTTTTCGAGAATTGAAGCTGGAAAAATCACGATTGAAAAAGTTCCGTTTTATCTTCCAGAACTTATTGAAGATACGGCCAGAAATATTCAAACGGTTTACAAAGAAAAAAACATTGATTTAATTATTAATGTGGATGACAAACTTCATACAAGAGTTGTTGGAGATCCGTTTCGACTGAAACAGATTTTGACGAATATTATTGGGAACGCTTATAAATTTACTGAAGAAGGCCATATCAAAATCAGTTCGTATGTGAGTGAAAACGAAAACTTCTTTATTATTACAATTGAAGATACGGGAATTGGAATTGAAAAAGGAAATCAAAAATTAGTTTTTGAAGAGTTTGCTCAGGCGAATGAAAATATCGAAAAGAAATACGGCGGAACTGGCTTAGGACTTTCCATCTGCCAAAAAATAATTTCGTTTATGGGCGGAAGAATAAGTCTCGAAAGTACTTTTGGGAAAGGAAGTACGTTTGAGATTAAAATTCCTTTAATTCTGGATCAAAGCGAAATTACGGTTGAAGAAATAAAAAGAAGCATTGCCCGAAATACGAAAAAGCAGACTTTCGTTGTAATTGACGATGATATTAACTTGCTGAATTTAACGAGCGGTGTTTTAAGACAGGAAGAACATCAGGTTTTATCTTTTAGCAATGCTGTAAAAGCACTAGAAGCGATCCAGAATACTAATTTTGATTTTGTGATTACTGATATTCAAATGCCGGAAATGGACGGTTTTATGTTTTTGAAAAGTCTTCGAAATTCTGAAAAAGGCATTTATAAAAATCAGCCTGTAATTGCCTTAACCGGAAGAACAGATTTAGATGCTGCCGTTTATACCGAAGCCGGTTTTACAACCGTTGTAAATAAACCGTATTCGCCTAAAATATTACTCGAAACGATTCAGCATATTCTGGATAATGATACTTTACCAAAAGCTGCCATAAATGAAATTGAAGAAACCGTTTCTTCTAAATTGTATACTTTAGAGACTTTAAAGGAGTTTTTAGGCAATGACCAAAATGCTTTAAACGATGTATTAAAAGCTTTTATAATAAGCAGCAACGAAAATTTAGATTTGCTTGAAAATGCTATTGAGGAAAAAAATGTTCCCGAAATAAATTCTATAGCGCATCGTATTGCGCCCATGTTTAGACAAATAGAAGCGCGCGATATTGGCATTCTATTAAAAACACTGGAACAAAATAATCTTGAAATTGCAGATTCGAGAGATATTTTTGAAGCTCTTAAAGCAAAAACAAACAAACTTTTTGAAGCTTTAGAACAAGAAATCGTTTAATCAATATTGTAGTGCTTTAATTTATTGTAAAGCGTTTTTCTGGTAATTTTAAGCAATTTCGCCGCCTCCGATTTATTATTCTGCGTTCTGTTCAAAGCTTGAATTATGGCTTCTTTTTCATTATCTGATAAAGAAAAACTACCGCTAAAACCGGCTTGTTTCTGAGATTGAAAAAATTCAATTGGCAAAACATCGCTTTCAATAAAATCACCTTGCGTTAAAAGTGTTGCGCGTTTTACACAGTTTTGTAGTTCCCGTAAATTTCCCGGCCAGTTGTAATTTTGAAAAATAGTAACTACTTCCGGAGAAAATCCTATGATATCTTTATTTAATTGCTGATTGGCTTTTTCAAGGAAATAATCGGCAAAAACCATTAAATCTTCGTCGCGGTCTTTTAAAGATGGAGACTGAATAGAGAATTCATTGATTCTATGGTATAAATCTTCTCTAAAATCGCCATTTTTTACTGCCTCACGTAAATCTTCGTTTGTGGCTGTAATAATGCGGATATCGACGTTTATTTCTTTATTGCTTCCAACAGGTTTAATTTTTCTTTCCTGAAGTGCACGCAATAACTGAATTTGGTTTTCGTACGAAAGGTTTCCTATTTCGTCCAGAAAAAGAGTTCCGCCGTTTGCAGCTTCAAAATATCCCATTTTGTCGCTGATTGCTCCGGTAAAAGATCCTTTTAAATGTCCGAAGAATTCGCTTGCTGCTAATTCTTTTGGAATGGCTCCGCAGTCGACTGCAATAAAATTATTGTTTTTTCTATGACTTTGCTGGTGAATACTTTTCGCAATAATTTCTTTTCCTGTTCCGCTTTCGCCGATGATTAAAACCGACATATCTGTTGGGCTTACCAATTGAATATGATCTAGAAGTTTTTTTGAAGCGACAGAAATTCCACGTACAAATTCATTTTCGGCAGAAACGGGTTTCTTTACCGATTTTTTTTGTTTAACCGGAGCTTCATTTTCTTCTTCAATTCCTGAAGTTTTCAATGCATTTGTAATGACCAATAAAACCTCATCTGGATTAAAGGGTTTCGAAATATAATCGGCCGCACCATTTTTAATTGCTTTTACAGCCGTATTAACATTAGAATATCCCGTCATTAAGATTACCGGAATTTCCGGATATGAATTTTTAATCTCAGACATTAGTACAATTCCGTCAGAATCAGGCAAGCGAAGATCTGTCAAAATCAAATCGAAAGATTCGTTTTTGATTGCCGATCTGGCTTCTGACGCAGAAAATGCGATGCTTACTTCGTATTGGTTTTTTACTAGAAATTTTTCTAATAATTTACAAAACGAAATATCATCTTCTATTACTAATATCTTTGACATGTGATTGGAGGGACTTTTTTGCTAAAATAATACTATTAAAGTTATAATTTCTTAAAATTATGCGAAAAAAAAAGAGATTGCACAATGCAATCTCTTTTTCACCAAAAACATAAATCTAATTTCACCTAATTATATCTTCAACCAGTTGCCATTGACATCTGAATACACAGTAGCCTTTTGGTCACCAACCGATATTTCTAATTTGTATTCTTTTTTATCATTAACATACGCTTTTTCCAGTTTTGCATTTGGATAAGCGGTTTGCAGAGCAGTCTTTACAGCTGCCGGAACAACATCTGTGCTAATTTCAGTATATTCTGTTTGTACAGAAACTGTCGTTTTTACTTTATTTGGAGTTATCTCTGCTATTGCAGGAATTGATAAGCATCCTAAAAGAATAGCTGCTGAGATGGCTAACTTTTTCATATTGCTCTGTTTAATTATTTTTTAATGATATTTCCTGAAGCATCAGTAAAAAAAGTATATTTCTTACCTTCTTTTGAAATTTCAAGTTTGTACTCGTCTTTAGCATTTTTCCATGCTTTTTCAAGTTTAGAACCTACAAACGATTTTTCAATTGTAGATTTTACAGCTGCCGGTACGGCATCTGCTGCAACTTCAGTATATTCATCCTGAATATTTACTGATTTAACTACTGAATTTGATTCTGATGGAGTTGCTGCCTGAAGAGACAAACCTCCTAAAATAATCGCTGCTGATAAGATTAACTTTTTCATAATGCTTTAAGATTTAGAGTTATTATTTTTTAAGAATAGTTCCTGCGGCATCAGTATAAACGATTGATTTTTCGCCTCTTACTGTAACCTCAATTTTATATTCTTTTTTCGAATTCACATAGGCTTTATCCAATTTTACACCTGGATAAGCTTCATCAAGTGATTTTTTAATCGCAGCTGGAACAGCGTCGACTTCTTTATAATCATCCTGATAGTTTATTGTGTTTACTGTAGTGGTGGTTAAAACAGTATTTTCTGCTTGCATTGACAGTCCTCCTAACAGGATCGCTGCCGATAATATTAGCTTTTTCATAATAATAGTTTTTTAGGGTTAGCTTTTTATTTTTTTACCCAAGATCCATCGGCGTTAGCATAAAGAGAACCTACTTTGTCTCCCACTGTTACTTCTAATTTGTATTGAGAAGCACTGTTTTTGTATGCTTTAGTAAGAACTGCGTCTGGATATGCTTTTTTAAGTGCATCAGTTACCGCTGCCGGAACTTCTGTTACTTTAACTTCAGTATAATCATCTTGAAATGATACTGCTTTTACTATTGTATTTGTAATTGGCGAAGTTGAAGCAAATGATGTTAAACCTCCCAAAACGATTGCGGCTGATAAAAATAAATTTTTCATGATAATTATTTTTTAATATTCTTAATTTAATCTTAGTATTCTTAATTTGGATTTTCACGGTACAGAGGATTATTTTTTAATCCAGGTTCCATCAGCATTAGCAAAAAGATTTCCTACCTTTTCACCTACAGTAACATCCAATTTATATTCTGACTTTTCATTTTTGTAAGCTTTAGTAATTACTGCGTCAGGGTAAGCTTTTTTCAAAGCTTCAGTAATTGGAGCTGGTAATTCTTCTAATTTAATTTCAACATAGTCGTCTGCAACTGAAACAACTTTTACAATAGAATTCGTTATTGGAGAAGTTGAAGCAAATGATGTTAAACCTCCTAAAACGATCGCGGCTGATAAAAATAAATTTTTCATAATGTGTATATTTTAAATAGTTAATAGTTTGTTTACACTTTAGATAAAGAAACTATTGTGCCGAAAACCAAATACCAACCTTAAAACCTGCTTAAAGCCTATAAATAAAGGAATTACTTAAAATGTGCCAAAAATTAAAAGAGTGTAAAAGTGTATACTTTGAGGTAGAAGTGTGTAAAAAGTATACACTTATTGTGCATACTTCGCTATTTATCCTTTTGCTTAAACTGGACTGAAGTCCAGCTCTACAATATAATTTGTTCCTTCGGAACTTTAAAGAGCCTTCGGCTCGAACTATATTGTAGGGCCGGATTTTAATCCGGTTTAGTGTATAGATATAAAAAACTGAAGTCCAGCTCTACAATATAATATGTTCCTTAGAAACTTTGAAGAGCCTTCGGCTCGAACTA
>NZ_DLHA01000029.1:36623-211947 GCF_002482975.1 Flavobacterium sp. UBA7680
CAGTTTAATGTATAGATATAAAAAATTGAAGTCCAGCTCTACAATATAATGTGTTCCTTCGGAACTTTGAAAGAGCCTTCGGCTCGAACTATATTGTAGAGCTGGATTTTAATCCAGTTAATGTATAGATATAAAAACCTGAAGTCCAGCTCTACAATACAATATGTTCCTTCAGAGCCTTGAAGAGCCTTCGGCTCGAACTATATTGTAGGGCCGGATTTTAATCCGGTTTAATGTATAGATATAAAAACAAACCCGATAACTTTTAGAAAGTTGTCGGGTTTAAATTTAATTATAAAAAAAAGCTGTCGAAAAAATCGACAGCTTTAGTTATTTATTATTCCTCAATAGGTTTCATTTTGAAAGTATCCATAAATGCAGTTGTATAATCCCCTGCAATATATTTTGGATCATCCATTAATTGTCTGTGGAAAGGGATTGTAGTTTTCACACCTTCAATTACAAATTCGTCAAGAGCTCTACGCATTTTGCTGATTGCTTCTTCACGAGATTGCGCTGTTGTAATTAACTTAGCAATCATTGAATCATAATTTGGTGGAATGCTATATCCTGAGTAAACGTGAGTATCTAAACGAACTCCGTGTCCTCCTGGCATATGAAGCGTAGTAATTTTTCCTGGTGAAGGACGAAAATCGTTATAAGGATCTTCTGCATTAATACGACATTCAATAGCATGTAATTCTGGTAAATAGTTTTTTCCAGAAATTGGAATTCCGGCAGCAACCATAATTTGTTCACGAATTAAATCGTAATCAATTACTTGTTCAGTAATTGGGTGCTCAACCTGAATACGAGTATTCATTTCCATGAAATAGAAGTTTCTGTGTTTGTCTACAAGAAATTCTACAGTTCCAGCTCCTTCGTATTTAATGAATTCAGCAGCTTTTACAGCAGCTTCTCCCATTCTTGTACGCAAGTCATCTGTCATGAAAGGCGAAGGTGTTTCTTCAGTAAGTTTTTGGTGACGACGCTGCACAGAGCAATCTCTTTCAGAAAGGTGACACGCTTTTCCGTAAGAATCTCCAACAACCTGAATTTCGATATGACGTGGTTCTTCAATAAGTTTCTCCATGTACATTCCGTCATTTCCAAAAGCGGCAGCAGCTTCCTGACGTGCACTTTCCCAAGCTTTTAAAAGCTCTTCTTCTTTCCAGATTGCACGCATTCCTTTTCCACCACCACCAGCAGTAGCTTTCATCATAACTGGGTAACCAATTTCAGCTGCTGTTTTTTGTGCGTGTTCATAAGAATCAAGTAATCCGTCTGAACCTGGTACACATGGTACTCCTGCAGCTTTCATTGTAGCTTTTGCAGAAGCTTTATCTCCCATTCTGTCGATCATTTCAGGAGCCGCACCAATAAATTTGATTCCGTGCTCTTGACAAATTTTTGAGAATTTAGCATTCTCAGAAAGGAAACCGTATCCTGGGTGTATTGCGTCTGCATTTGTAATTTCTGCAGCAGCAATAATATTTGACATTTTTAAATACGATAAGTTACTTGGAGGAGGTCCAATACAAACCGCTTCGTCAGCAAATTTAACATGTAGACTTTCTGCATCGGCTGTAGAGTAAACTGCTACAGTTTTGATTCCCATTTCTTTACATGTACGAATTACACGAAGTGCAATTTCTCCTCTATTCGCAATTAATATTTTTTTAAACATCTTATTTTAATTAGATAATTAGACAATTTGATAATTAGATAATTTTAGATGGTTAAGAAAATTTTCGAACCATTCTAAAATCTAAAATCTAAAATCTAAATTTATTTATGATGGATCTACTAAGAATAAAGGTTGATCAAATTCAACTGGAGACATATCGTCAACAAGAATTTTTACAATTTTACCTGAAATTTCTGATTCGATTTCGTTGAATAATTTCATTGCTTCAATTACACAAAGAACATCTCCTTTTGCAATAGTGCTTCCTACTTCAGTGAAAACTGGCTTATCTGGAGATGGTTTTCTATAGAATGTTCCAATGATTGGAGATTTTATAGTAACATATTTAGAATCTGCAGCAGCAGGCGCCTGAGTTTCAGCAGCAGTATTAACAACTATTGGAGCTGTAACTTGCGGTGTAGCTTGTGGCAATGCAGCCTGAGCTGGTAATTGCTGTACATAAGTAGTCTCAGTAACATTTCCTTCTAAAGTTGTTCTAATAGTGATTTTTACATCATCCATTTCTAACTTTACTTCCGCAACTCCCGAATTTGCTACAAATTTGATTAGGTTTTGAATTTCTTTTAAATCCATAATGATTCGTTTTTAGTTTTAATTTATTTTTTATCGTAAGCCCATTTTAAGTAAATAGATCCCCAAGTGAATCCACCACCAAATGCAGCAAAAATAACATTATCTCCTTTTTTAAGCTTATCTTCAAAGTCAGCTAATACTAATGGTAAAGTTCCAGAAGTAGTATTTCCATATCTTTCGATATTAACTAATACTTTAGATTCTTCTAATTCTAGTCTTCCGGCTGTAGCATCAATAATACGCTTATTAGCCTGATGCGGCACTAACCAATCAACATCCTGATTTGTTAAATTGTTTCTTTGCAGAATCAATTCGCTTGCATCGGCCATATTAGTAACAGCAAATTTGAAAACTGTTTTCCCGTCTTGCATAATATTGTGCTGTCTGTTTTTTACAGTTTCTTCGCTTGGCGGAATCAAAGAGCCTCCAGCAGGAATTTTAAGAAAATCGCGTCCTACACCATCACTTCTTAAATATTCATCCTGTAAACCTAAACCTTCATAATTTGGTTCAAATAATACTGCTCCAGCTCCATCACCAAAAATAATACAAGTTGCTCTGTCTGTATAATCTACAATTGATGACATTTTATCGGCACCAATTAACAATACTTTTTTGTATCTCCCAGATTGTACATAAGCCGCAGCAGTCGACATTCCGTATAAGAAACTTGAACAAGCTGCCTGCAAATCGTATGCGAATGCGTTTGTAGCTCCAATGTGTGTTGCAACATAAACTCCTGTAGAAGCCACCATCATATCTGGTGTTGCAGTTGCCATTATAACCATATCAATTTCTAAAGGATCGATATTAGCTTTTGCTATTAAATCCTTTGCTGCTTGTATGGCAAGGTACGACGTTCCTTTGTCAGCATCTTTAAGAATTCTTCTTTCTTTAATTCCTGTACGAGTGGTAATCCATTCGTCATTGGTATCTACCATTGTTTCCAATACTTTGTTAGAAAGTACAAAGTCTGGAACGTAGCCTCCAACAGCGGTAATTGCGGCTGTGATTGTATTCATTATATTCTATTATTTCCTTTCAAATATTATTATTTGAAAAATTTTTAAAAGACTTGAAAATTACAAAAAAAAACGAAGCGAATTTGCCTGTATTTTCTTAAAAAACGAAAATTATAACCAACAAAAAAAACTCTCACTATGTGAGAGTTCCAGTATAATTTACAAAAACGTATTAAGCAACCGCTTCAGATTTATCGATAACAACTTGCCCTCTGTAGTACATTTTACCTTCATGCCAGTAAGCTCTGTGGTATAAATGTGCCTCACCAGTAATAGGACATGTAGCGATTTGAGCTACAGTAGCTTTATAATGTGTTCTTCTCTTATCTCTTCTTGTTTTCGAGGTTTTTCTCTTAGGATGTGCCATTTTACTATATTATTTATCCGTTAATAGTTTCTTTAATTTTTCCCAACGCGGGTCAATATCTTCTTCTTTATTACTCTCTTCCTTCTGTTCTTTTACACTTAATTCATTCAATTTTGTCAAAGCTTCGGTTTGTAATGTACCGTCTTTAACGCCAGGATGAATTCTTTTTTGAGGCACCGAAAGTGCAATCATTTCATAAATGTATTGTGACACATCTAATTCATGTTCTCCATGCGGCAAAATCAACAATTCTTCATTATCATTATTGAACTCATCTCCAAAACGAACAATTAACTTCATTTTCCCTTTAATAGGTAAATCAAAATCTTCGCCGGTTAAATCACAAGGTACATTTACAGTCCCTTTGTGTTTGAATTCTAACTCTAACATTGTGCTTTTCTTATCGAAAACCAAATTCACTTTAATATCTGAACTTTGAAACTCTTCGTAGTCAAAGTCCTTAAAGAACGTGTTATTTATTTGATACTCAAAATGGTGTTTTCCCAGCTTTAACCCTATAAAAGGAATTAAAAATTCTTTTGATTTGCTCATTTCAACATCAATTTGTTTAATTCAAATACAAAACTACATATCTGAATTGGGGTGCAAAGATATAAAATTATTATAAATCTAATAATCTTATTCGCCTTTTTTTGTTTATAACTGTTTTTCTTTTATTTTAAGAGGTTTTTCGCTAATCTCCTCATACTGATTACGCGAGCGAAAAATATCAAGTGCAAGGTAAACTGCTTCTTTAAACGAATTAAAATCTGCCATGTCTTTTCCAGCAATATCATATGCTGTGCCGTGATCTGGCGAGGTTCTAACCTTATTTAAACCTGCTGTGTAATTAACTCCTTTTCCAAACGAAAGCGTTTTAAACGGAATTAATCCCTGATCGTGATATGTTGCTACAATAGCATCATATTTTTCATATTGACCGCTTCCAAAAAATCCATCGGCAGAAAATGGGCCAAAAACCATCGTACCACTGTCAAATATTTTCTTCAAAACTGGTTTTAAAATCAAATCTTCTTCTTTTCCAATAACTCCGCCGTCGCCGCTATGCGGATTTAACCCTAAAACTGCAATTTTTGGTTTTACTATACTAAAATCCTGAATAAGAGATTTTCTGATGGTTTCGATTTTTCTGGTAATTAATTCTTCTGTTAAATGAGATGAAACTTCATTTAACGGCACATGATCTGTCAACAAACCAACTCTTAAACTATCCTGAACCATCATCATCAGTGCATTTCCTTCTAATTCCTGATCTAAATAATCTGTATGTCCCGGAAATTTAAAATCTTCTGACTGAATATTATATTTATTAATTGGTGCTGTAACCAAAACATCAATCAAACCTTCTTTTAAAGCTTTAGTCGCCGCTACAAAAGATTTTATTGCATACTCACCAATTTTTTCATTATTAGAACCTAAATTAATATCTACTCCTTCTCTCCAAAGATTTAAAACATTTACTTTCCCCGGAATTACCTGATCTAATTTATCTACACCGTGAAACTGCACAGTCGAAGTAAAACTTTTTTTAACGAAAGAAAGAATTTTAGCATTTGCAAAAATAACAGGTGTACACAATTCTAACATTCGGGAATCTTCGAATGTTTTTAGTATAACTTCGCTTCCAATACCGTTTAAATCTCCAACTGAAATTCCAACAATTATATTTTCTGCTTTTTTATTCATGAGCTCAGCTTATTTATTACTAATTTTGATGTGCAAATTTAGTAAAATAAAACTACAATGTTTACAGGAATTATTGAAACCCTTGGAAGAATCCACGAAATACAAAAAGACAAAAACAATCTGCATGTTACTGTTGAGTCATCAATCACTAATGAATTAAAAATTGACCAAAGCGTTTCGCATAACGGAATATGCCTTACAGTTGTTGCTATAAAAGATTCTCACTATACCGTTACTGCTATTGAAGAAACGATTTTAAAAACCAATATTGGCGACTGGAAAGCTAATGATATTGTAAATTTAGAAAGAGGAATGAAACTTGGCGACCGCCTTGACGGACATATTGTTCAGGGTCACGTAGACCAAACGGGAACATGCATCAAAATCGAAGAAGCAAACGGAAGCTGGAATTATACTTTTGAATACGATCAAACCTTAAACAATATTACTATTGAAAAAGGATCGATTACCGTAAACGGAGTCAGCTTAACGGTTGTAAATTCTAAAACAAACGAATTTAGCGTTTCGATAATCCCTTATACTTTTGAAAATACCAATTTTAAAGATTTCAAAGTGGGCACTAAAATAAATTTAGAGTTTGATGTTGTTGGAAAATACATTTCAAGACTTTACGCTATAAACAAATAAGCAAGAAAAGTTATCGCATAAAAAAAGCTTCAATTTAAATTGAAGCTTTTTTTATTTTGTTTCGATATATAATTGTCATTCCTAAAACGAATCCTGCTGCAATTAGATACGGTATATGATCATTAATTGGCAAACCTGGAGGCGTTATATCATCATCATCAGCTGTTCCTGATGTTTTAGCTGCTTGCGGCGGCGGTGGAGGTGTGTTGTCAGCTAAAGTAACCGACACACTCGATACAATTAAAAAAAGTGCTAATAATATATTCCTTATCTTCATAGGTTAAACGTGCTGAAATTCAATAAATAATACTAGGGGCAAATATTTTTATAGAGATACATCACAAAAATGTTATCTACACGGAAATTCTTTGGCAAAAGTATACGATTTTTACAAAAAAACAACTTTAAAATCAATTAAGTGATGTAAAAATAATATACGTATTATGATGTAATTTGGATTTTAAGGCAAATAAGTTCAAATTTAAAACATCGATTAAATACTTAATTCATCGATCAACTGTAGCAAACAATACAATTATCAAACGCTGACTTTCAATTGTTTATTATAAAAAGCATTTCTTTTTTGCATCATGTATGGCTTTCTACAAATTTTCAAGGTCACAAGAATATTCTTATGCAATAATTTTTTAGAAAACATGCTCTAAATTTCAATAAGTCAGAAAGAACTGTAATTTATAAAAACACAATTACGTACTTGTTTTAATTCTGAGACAGTAAATATTTCCTAATTAATATATTTGCATGAAAAGAAAAGCAAAAGAACTTTTTAAAATACAATTGAAAAATTAGTTAATGAAAAATAAATATACAGTTGGAAGTTTGTATGCAGGCGTAGGCGGTATATGTTTAGGTTTTGAAAAAGCTGGTTTTGATTTAAAATGGGCCAATGAATTTGACAAAAAAGCCTGTGTTACGTATAGAAACAATTTCAAACATAATCTTATTGAAGGCGATGTTATGGATCTTGACGTAACAACTCTCGAACAAGTAGATATTTTAACTGCCGGTTTTCCTTGTCAGCCTTTTTCACTCGCCGGTCACCGAAAAGGTTTTGACGACAGAAGGGGGAATCACTTTTTTAAGATTCTGGATTTCATCGATGAAATTAGACCCAAAGTGGTTTTCCTTGAAAATGTAAAAAACCTAAAAGGGCACGATAAAGGAAATACATTAAAAGTTATAAAGAGTGAAATAAAAAAACGCAACTATACTTTTGACAGTTCTATTTTAAATACCAAAGATTTTGGAAATACTCCGCATAACAGAGAAAGACTTTTCATGATTGCTTTTGATAAAGACTTCCTAAATAATAAAAGTTTTAAGTTTAAATTCCCCGAAAAGGAGCAATTAACGAAGTCTATTAAAGATTTAATTATTACAGAAAAAGTTTCTGATAAATTTTATTATGGCGAAGAGAAGTATATGTACAATAAATTGAAGGAAGCGGTTGTAAACAAGAACCACATCTATCAATTTAGAAGACAATATGTTAGAGAAAACAAATCTGGTTTATGCCCCACTCTAACGGCCAATATGGGAACGGGTGGACACAACGTTCCGATTATTACAACCGATTTTGGCTTTAGAAAACTGACTCCTAGAGAATGTTTTAGACTTCAGGGTTTTCCTGATGATTATAAACTGCCTCCTATTTCCAATTCAAGTTTATACAAACAAGCGGGAAATTCGGTTAGCATGCCGGTTATTCAAAGACTGGCTGAAGAAATTTTTAAGGTGATTGAAAAAGTCGAAGCAAAAGCAAAGAAGAAAGAAAAAGTATAAAATTTCAACTCTTTTTTTCTTCTGTTTTTATTTTTGAGGATTCAATTTCTTCCCGAATTTTTGCGACACAAGTATCTAATTCTTTTTGAACTTCTTTACTCCAAAACCGAATTACTTTCCATTTTTTAGCAATTAAAAAAGCGTTGACCTCAACATCCCGTTTCATATTCCGTTCGATTTTCGGAATCCAATAATCACGATTTGATTTAATACGCAATTGCTGCGTTTCCCAATCTTTGCCGTGAAAAAATTCGCTGTCTATAAAAATGGCGATTTTATACTTTGCAAAAGTCAAATCCGGTTTACCGAATATTTTTTTATTATTCTTTCGATAGCGATAACCCGATTCCCACAAAGCTTTGGCAAGCCTGACTTCTTGCGTAGTTGCCGTGCTTTTTATAGCCTGCATATTTTTTCTCCGTTGTTCGGGAGTTAAATTATCCATCTGAAGATTAAATTTGTTTCTAACAGATAAAGTTAGGTATTTATGGAATATGGAAGTTTAATTATTCGAGCTTAGAAATTTCATTTTTCACAGCTAAAAACAAAAAAGCCTCTACATTTCTGTAAAGGCTTTTTATTTCTAAAGAAGTGGTCCCACCTGGGCTCGAACCAGGGACCACCTGATTATGAGTCAGGTGCTCTAACCAGCTGAGCTATAGGACCGGTTTAGAGGATGCAATATTACTACTATTTTTCGTTCACTCCAAATATTTTAAGACATGATTTGCATTTAATTTCAATTCAAAGTCGCAGTATTCAAAACAAGATTGATTTTCAAGACCTTATTTAAAAACAAAAAGTGATATTTTTTATTTAATTTCCTGACAAAGCTCGACCAAAACGCCATTTGTGTTCTTCGGATGCAGGAAAACTACCAATTTATTGTCGGCGCCTTTCTTCGGAACTTCGTTTATCAGCACAAAACCTTCGCTTTTTAAACGGGAAATTTCGGCATGAATATCTTCAACATCAAAAGCGATGTGATGGATTCCTTCCCCTTTTTTTTCCAGAAACTTTGCAATTGGACTTTCGGGATTTGTCGCCACTAAAAGTTCAATCTTGTTATTTCCTGTTTGAAAAAATGAAGTCAAAACACCTTCACTTTCTACCGCTTCCATTTTATAAGATGGAACACCAAGCATTTTTTCGAACAATACATTTGCATCATCCATATTTTTTACCGCGATTCCGATATGTTCTATTTTATTAACCATGATTTTCTATTATTGATTAATGTAAGTATTAAAATAACCGCATTCAGCAATTACGTCTTTATAGTATTGAGTGTCTGAATAATCCTTTTTCAACGTTTTAAAACCGTTCCAGGCAATAAAATTAATTTTATCGTCTTCAACACTCCACCAATTTGTAACATTGTTATATTTATTATTGTAATATTCGTTTCGCTCGCATTTCGCAATCAAATAAACACATTTTGCTTTTTGCTCTTTTGTTGTTGCAGCCAGCAGTGCTTTTTGATAATACCCTTTAGAAACATCACAATTGGTAATCATTTTTTTCATCGAGTCTCTAAACGAATACGGACTTGAACCGTAACCAACAATACTAATTTCATAAAAAGTTCTTCCGTTTCCAAAATGCGAAATATTGTAAAATGCATTTCCAAGCAATAAACTATTCGTATAAACATCTTCTTTTTGAGCCAGTTTATCCTGCATTTCTTTTACTGTATTTAGGAAATCAATAAAAGTATATTTTCTTTTTTGATACGCCGCATGATCACAATCGTGACAATCTTTAATACTTCCGTTAAACGGATTTCCCAAAAATTTATAATACTGAACAGAATCTGTTTCCTTCATAAAAGTAATCGCTTCAGGAATTTTATTTTTAAAAGTTGCCTGAACCGCTTGGAAATTGCTAATATCTTTCAATTTCAAACTATAAATTCCAGCACCAATTTTCTCGATTTCGGTTTTATTTGGCTTTGCCAAAAATGTTTTTATATCCAGCAGATTTTTTTCATTGTCATAAAAAGCATTTCCGTCATTCCAGTAACTGTAACGCGATTCTCCAAAAATCTCTGCCATTACCGGATCTGATTTTCCTTTATAAAGTGATGAAAGATAACTTCTGCTCCAAGAAGAAGCATTTTGATAACGAAACTCTCCTTCTTTATATGTTTTAGGAAGTTCATAATACAGCCAGTTTAAATCGGCTAGAATTGTTTTCTCGTTTTTATCTGTCAGTTTATCAATTTTATTCAAATTATTTACAAAGCGTAACAAACGAAGCTGCATTCCCGCCAATTCTGTTTTCGGAAGCGTTTTGACCGCTTTATCAAAACTTTTATCCGCATTTGCATAATCGCCTTTTAAAGTCTGTAAATAACCCAAAGACAAATCCCATAAATAAGGTCTTGCTGTATTATCGGCAGCCGAAATTTTGGCAACTAAATCAAAAGCACTTTTATCTATTTTAGATTGATTTTCAGTTTTATTCTCCGCAACCGTTTGGTTTTTCACCGGCTGATTTTCTTCTGCTTTTTGCTGAAATGAATTATTAAGCGCCTGTTCTTGCTTGTTTACCAATCGAGTTGCCAGATAATTTAAGTGTTCACTTTTTGGATCTAACTCATAAATTTTTTCAATAGCTTGTTTTTCATCTTTATAAAATCCGTGAATCGCCCAAAGCGCCGCTTTCTCTTTATTATTTTTTGCCATTGCCAACGATTTTGTCCAGTCAGTCTCATTTTTTGGATGAAAACTATACGCCGTTACAATTCTCAGTTCCGGACATTTGTCAAAAACCTGTGCATACAAATAATTAGAAACTGCATATTTTTTCTGCTGATAATTGATTCCGGCAACATATGAAAGTGCACGATAATACAATACATTTTTAGGAACAGAACTTTCGGTTTTATTAAAAAAGTCAATTGCTTTTTGTTTGCTGTTGCTGTAAAAACGAGCTTTCATCGTTAGAAACCAATATCTGTTTTTCAAAAATGGATCGGCAGTCGTGTTGTAAACATTTTCGATCGACTGGATCATTTGCAAATCCTTAAAAGTTTTGGCCACAACAGGATCATAACTCCAATAATCTTCGCCAATTGAAACGGTTTCTATTTTTTGTGCCAAATACAAAAACTCAACAAAGCTTTTCACTTTTGCGTCTTTCAATGCCATTTTTTTACCCCATTTTATGGATGAAGGATTTTGCTTTTTGTTTTTATAAAAAACATGAAGATCTGTAATTTCTTCTTTGTTTTTAATGGTATTTTTTTCATCCGAATAATATCTTGGCTTATCATCTCCAATTAAAAAATAATTGACAGTCGTAGTGTCAACAACACCTTTTAGATAAGTTCCCCAATCTGATTTTATGTTTTCGTTGAAACGCGAATTGTGTTTAGTGTCAAAACCAACTCCGTAAAAGATATCTCCGGCCAAAAACAATGGCGAATACGATTTATCTGCAAAAGTTTCGGGCGTGAAATTAGAATTGTAGCCGAAAAAACCCCAGTCATCTCCGCCGCCGCAGGCATATAGTATTCCGTAAGCCGAAAGTATCGTGACACTAGAAACAAGAAACAACTTGCTCAAAAATATTCTTTTCATAACTTTTTAAATTGAATTCGTCTAAATCGTAAAATATAATTTCTTTTGGGGCTTTCGCCGAGTTTTCGCTCAAATCTTCCCCCATTTCTTTTAAATCTTCGGCAGAAATGGATTCTATTTTAAGGAGATCATTTTCTTCATAATAAACACCATTTTTATAATTTGATTGTCTGGCTTTAAAAAAAACAGAATTTATCTGAACAAAATTTGTATCCTTTTTGAGTTCGCTGAAATTCAGTTTTGAACGGAGTCCAACAACTTTTTGATTTCTGATATGAACCGCCCAAGAATATATTGGTAATGCATAATCAAGATTGAGCGGATATTTCTTTAAACTCTTTAAATAATTGGCCGAGATTTTTTGGCTGTAAATAGAATTTAACGAATCTGGCGCAATAGTTCCCATATTGTAAAACATCAAAACGCCGTGATCTACATTTGGGATTTTTGTTTTTCTGAAATATTTTACCTGATGAAGCCTGATTGTTGCCGAGAGTTTTTTCTGTGAAAGCTTTTTAATCTGTTCAATAAACTTCAAATAATTGTCTTTGCTGTTTAATGTCCAATCGCAGTCAATTTGAATTTCAGTATGATTGATTTTATTATTTGTATTGATTTCATCAATTAAATGAATCGTCTTTTTGGCCAAATCTTCAATATCAAGATTGGTTTGCAGCATTACTTTATTCTGAATAAAAACCACGGGAACAATTTCAAAATTTTGAGTATTTTCCTGAAAATGAATTGGACTTATGGGAATTGGAGACTGCGTTTCAGGATGAAGTCCGATGTCAAAATAACGAACATACAATTTGTGAACGTCATTATCTTTTAAAACTTCCTTTTCTGTTTGAGAGAACTTCAAATTGGTTTTCCAATAATAAAAAGCAATTACAGGTTTGTCATTTTTACTGCAGGCAGAAAACAAAACAACCATTACAACCAAAAAAATTCTTTTTATCAAAACCGGAGGAAATTATATTTGAACTCAAAAGTAAGAAATTATAGCCTATTGTTTATTTCTTATTCAAAAAAAGAAGTAAATCTAAAAGCTGTAAATCCTAATAAATGGCCAAAAAATTTCAATTAAAGCAAATATAATTGTTATTTTGTGCAATCAAATTTAAAAACCGCTATGTTTAAAAGCAAACTCAAATACATTTCATTTTTATTGGTATTATTAATGATGAGCTGCGCCAAAAGAGGCAGTATAACTGGCGGATTAAAAGATACTTTGGCTCCTGTTTTGGTTTCGAGTGTTCCTAAAAATTTCAGTACTGATTTTAAAGGAAACGAAATTACATTGGTTTTTGATGAATACGTAAAGTTGAAAAACCTCAACAAACAGCTTGTTATTTCACCTCCAATGAAAAATGAGCCGTTGATTTATCCAACTGGTGTTAGTAAATTTTTAAACATAAAAATTAAAGATACTTTACAGCCTAACACAACGTATAGTTTTAATTTTGGACAAAGTATTACGGATAATAATGAAGGAAATGCGATAAACCAATTTAAATATGTTTTTTCGACAGGACCTTATATTGATTCGCTAAAACTTAGAGGAAGTATTAAGGATTCGTATGAAAAAAAGGTAGATAATTTTGTTTCTGTAATGTTGTATGAAGCAAATGATAAATACAAAGACTCTGTTATTTACAAAGATTTTCCGCGTTACGTTACCAATACTTTAGACAGTTTAAGAACTTTTGAATTTGAAAATTTAAAAGCCGGAAAATATCTTTTGGTTGCTTTAAAAGATAAATCAAGCAATAATAAATACAACCCAAAAGATGATAAAATCGGGTTTATCAAACATTTTATTACGGTGCCAAATGACACTGTTTTTGACTTGGAATTATTTAAGGAAACACTTCCGTTAAAGGCTGTAAAACCAATTCAGGCGTCTGGAAACAGATTACTTTTACCTTACGAAGGAAAACAAAATTTCAAGATCAACAAACCAACTATTGTCCTTAAAAACAACGATCAGGTTCTTGAAACCATTATAACGCAGTTTCCTAAAAAAGATTCGCTTCAGGTTTGGTATAAACCTTTAAAAGCCGATTCTTTATCTTTAGAAGTTAGTCGAGATACCTATAAAAAGAGGTTTACTTTTAGGGTAAAAGACCAGAAAAAGGACACGATGAATATTAAAGCGGTTCAAAACGGTATAATCAATTTTAGAGAAAGATTTACTTTAGAAACCGAAACGCCTTTGGTGAAATTCGATAAAACGAAAATTAAATTAGTCAATAAAGATTCGACAGCTGTTGATTTTACTACAGAATATGACGAATTCAATCAGAAACTGTATGTTGATTTCAAAAAAGAACCTCAGGAAAAATACAATTTTACATTTTTCCCGGGCGCGTTGACTGATTTCTATGAAAAAACAAACGATACTTTATCATATAAACTATCCACAAAAGAAGCTGCCGATTACGGAAATTTAGTTTTGAATTTGAAAAACGTAAAACGTTTCCCAATCATTGTTGAAATAACAAACAAAAAAGGCGATGAAGTTTTGGCCAGCGAATATTCTGAAGGAAATACTAAAATTGAATTCAATTTATTAGTTCCAACTCAGTTTACGGTTAGGATTATTTACGACGATAATAAAAACAAAATGTACGATGCCGGAAGTTTTCTCGACAAGCGTTATGCCGAAGAAGTTTTTTATTATCAGCAGGAAGTCGATGTCCGCAGCAATTGGGATGTTGATCAAAGCGTGGATTTAAGTATTCCGTATAGTCCCGAAATAGAGAAAAAAGAAGACGAGAAAAAGAAGAAAAAAGAGGAAAAACAACGAAAAGCTTTCTAGATTTTAATCTCAAAAATATCTTTGTCGCTTAAAAAGTCGAGCTTTTTTCGGGTTTCCAGCATTTCATTTTTATCTAAATCAACTACAAAAACACCTTCTGTTTCTTGTGGTTCTAAAATGTAATTTCCTAAAAAGTCAACAACCTGCGAATGTCCTGTATGTTCGTAGTTGTTGGCGTCAAGCCCAATTCTGTTTACACCCACAACATAACTTAGGTTTTCAATCGCGCGCGCTTTAAGCAAAGCGTCCCAAGCGTTGGTGCGTACCTTTGGCCAATTGGCCACATATAAAAGTAAATCGTAATTTTCGACATTGCGCACGAAAACCGGGAAACGTAAATCGTAGCAAACCTGCAGGCAGATTTTCCATCCTAAATAATCAACCATTACTTTTTGAGTTCCGGCAGTGTAGAATTTGTCTTCGCCGGCTAATGAAAATAAATGTCGTTTGTCATAATACTGTATCTCTCCTGACGGAAAAACAAAAAACATTCTGTTATAATAATTGCCATTTTCGGTAATTACAACACTTCCGGTAACGGCACTATTTTTTTCTTTCGCAATAAATTTCATCCACAAAACAGTTTCCCCTTCCATCGTTTCTGCAACTGCCGACGGATTCATAGTAAATCCTGTCGAAAACATCTCAGGCAAAACAATCAAATTGACCTGCTGATCGATCTGTTTTATTTTCGATTCAAAGTTTTTTCTGTTTGCAGAAGCTTCTTCCCAAACCAATTCTGATTGAATAAGTGCGATTTTCATTTTTCAAAAATACGAATTTTCAGCCAAAATTATTTTTTTAATGAAAAAGCTCATTTTGCAAAATTTTCTCAGAACACCTTTAAAAATCAAATGTTTTTAAGATTAAAAAAATACTTGGAGAAATTTTATTGCAAAAAAAATGCAGTTATTGCAAAAAAAATGCAAATGTTTAAAATTAATCTATATATTTGATTTGCCAATAAAAAACCAAAAGAAAAACATGAAAACCAAACTATTATGAAAACAAAGCTTATTTCATTAGTGTTTATTGGAGGAATCATCTTCTCCACAAACGCCAAAGAGATTGCAATAAAAAAGCATCTTTTTGAACAACAAAGCAATCAAGTTGAAATTTCGGGCCAGATTTTAGGTCAGGATGATGGAATGCCAATTGCCGGAGCTACTATTTATGCCGAGAGCAATAATAAAATAGCAACAATATCTGATGAAAACGGAAAATTCAAATTAAAAGTTCCGGAAAACGAAGTTCATATTATTATAAGTTACATGGGCTATGAAACTTTATCATTTGCCTTACTTAAAACGTCAGATTTAACGATTCGATTAAAACCTGCCGAAAATGTTCTGGAACAAGTTTTAGTTACCGCATTGGGAGTTAAAAAAAGTACTAAATCTGTTGCTTATGCTGTTACTGAATTAAAAGGAACAGAATTTACAAAAGCAAAAGAAACTAATATTTCGAATGCATTGGTTGGAAAAATTGCCGGAGTAAACGTGAGCAGTACCTCAACCGGAGCAAATGGTTCAACGAGAGTTGTAATTCGTGGAAACGGATCTTTAAACGGAAATAACCAGCCGATGTATGTGGTTAACGATTTACCTATTGATAATACACAGCTTAATTTACCGGGAATTGGAAACGGTGCTGGTTCAACGAGAATAAATGTGGATCGTGGTGACGGAACTTCTGTTATCAATGCCGATGATATTAAAACGATTACGGTTTTAAAAGGTGGAACGGCTGCCGCCCTTTATGGTGCAAATGCTGCAAACGGTGTAATTTTGATTCAAACAAAAAGAGGTTCTGCCCAAAAAGGAATTGGAGTTGAATATAATTCTTCATTTACATTCGAAACGCCTTCCATTATTCCAGACTGGCAATATGAATATGGTTCTGGAGCAAACGGAAAAAAACCAACCACGCAGGCAGAAGCTGTTGCAGCCGGACGCTGGTCTTGGGGTGCTAAAATTGACGGAAGCAACGTAGTTCAGTTTGACGGTGTTTCAAGACCTTATGTGGCGCAAAAAAATAACATTAAAAATTTCTACGAAACAGGAACTACATTTATTAACTCTCTTGCTTTATCTGGAGGAAACGAAAAAGCTACGGGACGCCTTTCGTTCTCGAATATGGATAATCAAAGTGTGGTTCCAAATTCTGATTTTAACCGAAAAAGCATCAACATTGCGAGTAATGTGAACTTAACAAACTGGTTAAAATTTGATGTCGTAGCACAATATAATTTAGAAAAATCAAACAACAGAGTAACGGTTTCTGATGCGGAGGCAAATCCAAACTGGGGGACTTACATGATTGGTAATACTGTTGACATTCGAAATCTTGCCCCAGGTTATGATGCAAACGGAATTGAAGAAGCATGGAATCCTGTTGCGGTAGCAACAAACCCTTATTTTGTTGTCAATAAAATTAAAAACAAAGACACTAAAAATCGTTTCATCGGGATGTTGAACGTAAAGGTAAATTTCACTCCGGAATTATTCCTTCAAGGTAGAATTGGACAAGATTATACGGATTATGATTTCTTCGGATACATTCCAAAAACAACTTTAAACAATCCGGTTGGATATGCGCAGGGTTCAAAAATGAAATTATCCAATCTAAATTCTGAAGCAATTCTTAATTATACTAAAAAGAATTTTTATAATGATTTCTCTTTAAATGCTTTAGTTGGAGTTAACTCTCGTACTACATTGAGAGACGAAACCAGAGTCGAAGGTTCAAATTTTGTATTAAATGATTTTTATGCTTTAAGCAATTTATCTACACTGGCTTATAGTTATCCTTACGGAAAAACTAAAACCAACTCGGTTTACGGTGCTGCCGATTTTGATTATAAAAACATCGTGTTTTTAAACGTAACAGGTCGTCAGGATTGGTTTTCTACGCTATCAAAAGAAAACAATACCGTATTTTATCCTTCTGTTGGAACGAGTATAATTGTTTCAGACATTTTTACAATGCCGGAATTTGTTTCGTTTGCCAAACTTAGAAGTTCATGGGCACAAGTGGGAGGCGCAACGCCAGATCCTTATGCATTGAACCAATCATACTCAATGATTCAGGGCGGACATAACGGTCAGCAGGTTCAAGGACCAACAAGTTCAAGAGTTCCAAATGCAACTTTAAGTCCGCTGACTTCTACAACATTTGAAATTGGAACAGATTTAGGATTTTTCAACAATCGTTTAAATCTTGATTTTGCTTGGTACAACCGTGCCACTACAAATGATATTGTCGAAACTACAATTTCTACAGCTTCTGGAGCTAATACTGCTTTATTGAATTTAGGAAAAATGAGAAACAGAGGGGTTGAGTTTTTAGTAAGCGGTAAAATCATCAATTCTGATAAGTTCTCTTGGGATGCAAGTTTCAACGGATCTTATAATGAAAATAAAGTTGAAGCACTTACAGATCAGTTAAACTCGATTACAATGGCAACTTCTGTAAATGGATATGTAACGATTACAAGTGATGTTGGACGTCCGTACAGTATTATAAAAGGGTACAGACCTCGTAAAGATGCTAACGGAAATACGGTTTATAATGTAAGCGGCGGATCTGCAACTATTGCGCAGGGACCACTTGAAGAATTAGGTCAGGGCGTTCATCCTTGGGCTGCGGGACTTACCAACGAATTCAAATACAAAAACATTTCATTGAGCTTTTTAATCGACGGGAAATTTGGCGGAAGCTTATATTCAGGAACTAACTTGTACGGAACTCGTATGGGATTGACAAAATTGACGCTTGAAGGTCGTGAAAGCGGTTTGCCAATTAAAGGTGTTGATGTTAACGGAAATCCGGTTGATATGGTTATTGCTCCGGAAAACCTTAGAACGTATTATGATGGTTTAAGAAACATTTCTTCTGAATTTGTTTATGATGCAAGTTTCATCAAATTAAGACAAGTAATTCTGGGTTACGATTTACCTATTGAGAAAATAAAAGGATTATCAAAACTTCAGGGTGCTTCTATTTCATTTGTAGCAAGAAACTTATTCATTCTTTACAAGAAAACACCAAACGTAGATCCGGAATCTGTATTTAGTGCCGGAAATGCTCAGGGTGTAGAACAATTTGGAGTACCAAAAACAAGAAGTTTCGGTTTAAACTTAAATGTCAAATTTTAAGCTTGCTTTATTTCTAATAATTAAATTAAAAGACATGAAAAAGATAACCCTTTTATATATCGCAGGCTTACTTTTAGGAAGTATGACAGCTTGTACCGATGATTTTGAAGAAATCAATACGAACCCTAATTCAGTTGAAAAACCAGATCCAAATTTTGTTTTCAGTAAAGCACAGCTTGACGGACTAAACAACAATTATTTTGCAACTAATATTTTAGAATGCGGCGGAATGTTGCAGCATTATGCAACTTACAAAGAAGCATCTGGAGCTGGTGATAAATATTTGAGTAATGAAGTTTATTATTCTGCTTATTTCAATCAGGCGTATCCAACTGCTTTAAATGAAACAGAAGTTGTAATCAATGAGGTAAAAAACAATCCAAACGAAAGCAATAAATTGAATATTGCAAGAATCTGGAAAGCTTATTTATACCACAGAATTACAGATTTATATGGAGATATTCCATATTCTGAAGCTGCAAAAGCAAACAGCACACAAATCTTTCTTCCTAAATATGATTCTCAGGAATTTATCTATAAAGATTTATTGAAAGAATTAGACGAAGCGGCTGCGGCATTAGATCCGGCAAAACCAAGTTTCGGCAAATCTGATTTTATTTATGATGGAGATGTTGCCAAATGGAAAAAGTTCTCTTATTCGTTAATGCTTCGTTTAGGATTACGATTAACAAAAGTTGATGCTGCATTGGCACAAACCTGGGTAACAAAAGCGATTGCCGGAGGCGTAATTTTAAATACTGCAGATAATGCAATCATGAAATACACGGATGGCCCAAATGATTTTAACCGAAATCCGGTTGGTTTCGACTCCAGAAAACAAGATTTTACAGCGGGTTCTTACGGTACAAAAAATGTGGAAGGCGGAAAATTAGCCAAAACATTTATCGATTTATTACAATCAACTGCCGATCCTAGAATTAGTGTTTATGCGGGAGTTTGGCAGGGAACAACTCAAAATACAGCGCTTGCCGTTCAAAAAGGTTTCCCTAACGGAACTAAAATTGCCCCAACTCCTACTGAACAAGCAACGTATTCTGAGCCTAACCAAAGTACCGTTTTTAAATACGATGCGCCGCTTGTATTGATCAGCAACGCCGAAACTAATTTATATTTAGCCGAAGCTGCTGCAAGAGGATGGTACGCTGCATCTGATAAAGATTTATATGAAAAAGGTGTTCAAGCTTCTTTCTTAAACATGGGAATTTATGGAGTAGCCTATACTATTCCAGATGCAACACCATATTTAACGGCAAATCCGTACAATGCAGCAGGATCTTTTGAGGCTAAAATGAATCAAATTCATACACAGGTTTATATTGCTCTATTTGTGGACGAGCAGGAAGTTTATGCTAACTGGAGAAGAACAGGTTATCCGGTTTTAGTTCCTGTAAACTTTCCGGGTAACGTTACAAACGGCACAATACCAAGACGTTTCAAATATCCAACCAGTGAATATTCAGTGAATTCAACTAACTTAGCAGAAGCGGTTAAGCGACAAGGTCAAGACCTTTTTACAACAAAAATCTGGTGGGATAAATAAACGAATCAAGAGTTGAAATGTGCCATAGGCACTTAATATCGGTAGAAAATTAGTTTCAAATCCATTGGCGTGCCGTAGGTACGCAACAAAACAACAATAATTGCGTACCTACGGCACGCTCGAGATATTCTAATTCATGTTTTCTACCGGTATTAAGTGCCTGACGGCACAAATTGAAGAATTTTAATCCTTAGACAGGGATAAAAATAATATTATACAAAAAGATAAATGAGCATTTTAATTCTTACGGCATGCATTGCGTTTTTAATCATACAAATAGCTTGGCTTAAAATCAATCCGTTTATTGCCTTTATCATAACAGCTTTATTAGCAGGTCTGTTTTTAGGCCTGCCAATAAGCACTTTATCACAAACCGTTCAAAAAGGTTTGGGCGAAATGTTAGGATCTATTACGCTGATTATTGTTTTCGGAACCTGTATTGGGAAACTTACCGTTTCATCAGGCGCCGCCAATGTTATTGCCAAAACAGTCATGGGATGGACGGGCAGAAAATACGTTCGACTCGGCTTAATGATTACCGGATTTATTGTTGGGATACCTCTATTTTATAGTGTTGGATTTGTTTTGTTAGTACCTCTAATCTTTTCAGTAGCCCATCAATTTAAACTGTCAAAAGTATATCTGGGAATTCCAATGCTGGCGTCGCTTTCAGTAGCACACGGTTTTTTGCCCCCACATCCGTCACCAATGGCTTTGAGCAGTATTTTAAATGCTGATATTGGACTTGTTTTAGTTTACGGAATAATAATCGCAATCCCGACTATTTTTATTGCCGGACTATTATTTTCTAATCTGCTTAAAAACATCAAAACCGAATCGGATCATGAAATTTTGAATGTCGAAGAAGTCGTAAACTACGGTAAACTTCCGAGTTTTTCGCTTAGTTTATTCTCGGCTTTATTTCCGGTTTTTGGTTTGACTATAACTTCAATATTGCCTTTAATTTCAACTAATGAAACGTTGATTGAGATTTGCAAAACAGTTGGAGAACCAAGTATGATTATGTTGATTTCTTTACTTCTTTGTACTTATACTCTAGGAATAAGAATGAACCGAAGCATCACATCTGTAATGGACGATTACGCCGTTGCGATAAAAGATGTCGCTTTGATTGTTTTAATTGTAGGCGGTGCCGGAAGTTTGAAAGAAGTTATGATTGTAAGCGGTGTAAACGAAACTATTGTTGCGGCCTTAACACAAATAAACATTCATCCGTATTTATTGGCCTGGATGATGGCAGCGATTATTCGCGTTTGTGTGGGTTCTGCAACCGCAGCCGGATTAATGACTGCGAGTGTTTTATTACCTTTGTTACAAACTACTGGTCTCGATCCCAATCTATTAGTTTTATCTGTTGGAGCCGGAAGCTTAATGTGCTCGCATGTAAACGATCCGGGTTTTTGGATGTTCAAAGAATATTTTAATATCAGCCTGAAAGACACGTTCAAATCATGGACGGTTATGGAATCTTTAGTATCTGTTTTAGGAATTGTTTTCGTATTTATTTTAAACTCAATTATACATTAATATCATGAATTTATTACCACAAGAAAAATTTGAAACCCTTGGCCTTTCATTACCGCCAGCACCTCAACCTCTTGGTATATATAAACCTTATTTAGTCGACGGAAAATACTTGTATCTTTCTGGTCATGGCCCTGTTCGCGACGATAAATCTTTAATCATTGGCCGAATTGGCGATGACATGGATATCGAAGAAGGAAAACTGGCCGCAAGACAAGTCGGCTTAACTATGCTTTCGACAATTGTAACCAATTTTGGAAGCCTGAACAAAGTAAAACGAGTGATAAAAGTCCTTGGAATGGTGAATTGCAATGGCGATTTCCTAAGACATCCGTATGTAATAAACGGCTGCAGTGAATTGTTTGCTGAAGTTTGGGGACAGGAAAACGGAATTGGAGTAAGAAGCGCCGTAGGAATGGGTTCTTTACCGGACAATATTCCTGTTGAAGTTGAAGCTGTTTTCGAATTATTCTAAAAAATAGGCCACAGACGATAACGATTAAAGAGCAATCTGAATTGGTTAAGAAAATACTTTGATTCTAAGTCTGTGGTTATGTAAAAAATATAGGCCACAGATTATATAGATTAAAAGGATTATTTTTTTTTCGCCACGAATTACACAAATTTTCACGAATTACTTTTTTTACTTCAAGCATATAAAAATTAGTGCAAATTCGTGTAATTCGTGGCGAAAAAATTAAACACATAGAAACATAGATTTTTACTTGAATACTAGGAGGAAGGAAAAAAAGCTAGCTTTTACACATAGCTATGTTTATTAATGCAAAGTGAAACGCCTTTTTCAACACTTTCATAAACTATGTTTCTATGTGTTTAAGAACTAACCGTTACGTTTATAAATCATTTTAATCTATATAATCTGTGGCAAAAAACAAAAAACATGAATACAAATATCCCACAAACAAGAATAGCAACATTTGGAGAATTATTACTTCGGATGAATGTTGCCAATGGAAACCGGTTTACACAGGCAGATGAAATAAAAATTCATGTGGGCGGTGCCGAAGCCAATGTTTGTGTTTTACTTTCCCAACTCGGAATCCAAACCGATTATATTACCCGAGTGCCTCAAAATGATTTGGCACAACTGGCTTTAAACGAACTTCAGAAATACAAAGTAAATACTTCAAAATGTGTTTATGGCGGAGAACGTTTGGGGTTATATTTTGTCGAATCCGGGAACCAAATCAGACAATCTCAGGTTATTTACGACCGAAGCAATTCGTCATTTGCAACCATTCAAAAAGATCAAATTAATTGGCATGAAGTTTTAGAAGATGTTACGCATTTTCATTGGTCAGGAATAAGTCCGGGAGTTTCTCATGAAGCTGGTTTAGCTTGCAAAGAAGCGATTTTGACAGCACATAAAAAAGGCTTACCCATTTCTTCTGATTTTAATTACAGATCAAAATTATGGCAGTACGGAAAACATCCGTCGGAAATTATGCCCGATTTATTACAATACAGCACAATTACGGTTGCTGATCTAGATGCGATTGAAATTTATTTCGGAATCAAAACCGATAAAAACGAATCCGATGAAAATCGTTTTCAAAAAACCTTCGAATTATTAAAAGTAAAAATGCCTTTTCTAAAAACATTGGCAATGAGTTTTAGAAAATCAGACGGGCCGGCGCATTTATACAAAGGTTTATTGATACACGAAGATAATTTTTACCAAACGCCAGAACACAAAATACATGTTGTAACCGACCAAATTGGTTCTGGAGACGCTTTCAACGCAGGATTATTATATGGATTATCTAATAAATTATCCGGACAGGAATGCATTGAATGGGCAACAGCCTGCGGCGTAATCAAACAAAGCATTCACGGAGATTTCGCGATAAGCAATCTCAACGAAATAAGTCATTTTATTAAAAACGGCTCAAGCAATAGAATTAATAGATAAATAAAGAATATGTACAGCATTTTAAAAACGCAAGGTGTACTTCCGTTAGTAACCCAAATCAACATTGAAACAGCCCAAATAGTATTGCAATCAGCGGCTGATGCTGGCATAAAAATTATCGAGTTTGCTGCTCGCGCCAATGATGCAAAAGAAGTTTTTACTCAAATGACAGCCTTTAAAAAAGCAAATAATCTGGATGTTAAAATAGCCGTTGGCTCTATTTTGTCTGTTGATGAAGCAGCAATATACCATCAATTAGGGGCAGACTGCATTGTTTGTCCGCACACTGACCCGGAAATTGGAGCGTACTGCCTTAAGAATAATATTTACTGGATTCCCGGGGCTGCTACTTTAAATGAAATATTACACGCCAATAAATTAGGTGCCGAAGTTGTAAAACTTTTTCCGGCTGATAAAATTGGCGGTCCCGGATATGTAAAAGCGATAAGAGCGCCTTTTCCAAATTTAAAAATAATGCCAACCGGAGGCGTAACACTCGAAGAAAGCAATTTAAAATCGTGGTTTAAATCTGGAGTGGTATGCGTGGGAATTGGTTCTAATTTATTTTCGAAAGAAATGCTTTTGAATTTAAATTACGAGCAGGCATTGCAGGCTTTTCAAAATTTAATTGAAGTTGTAGAAAAAACAAGAAACTAAATTATGCAGGAAAATTGGTGGAAAATTAAATCTGATATCAACATTGATACGCCATTTTTAGCCGCTTACGAAGATCGTATCCGGTTTAATCTTGAACGCCTTATTGGTTCAGTAAATGGTGACACACAAAAATTAAGGCCTCATATTAAAACCCATAAAATTGGTGAAATTCTGGAGTTGTTTAAAATTTACAACATCAAAAAAATAAAATGCGCCACAATTGCCGAAGCCGAACTTGCGGCAATTCACGAAATTCCAGATGTTTTTCTCGCCTATCAGCCTGTTGGAATTAAAAAAGAAAGATGGATTTCGTTAATTCAAAAATATCCGAATACTAATTTCTCAACAATTACAGACAATCTGGATTCGGCGAAAGCCTTAAATGAAATTGCTAAAGAAAATGATTTAAAACTGAACATTTATCTGGATTTAAATACCGGAATGAACAGAACTGGGTTTTCAATTTCGCAAGATTGGACGAATTTAATTGATAAAATTATTAAATTAAAAAACCTTCATTTTGAAGGAATCCATATTTACGACGGTCATTTAAAAGGCAGTGTCGAAGAACGAACGAATACGGCTTCAAATTCATTTTCTGAAATAAAAGAAAAAACAGAAGCAATCGAACAAAAATTGGGTTACGAATTAAAAATTGTTGCCGGTGGTTCTAATACTTTTCCATTTTATGCCACGCAGGAAAATGTTGAATGCAGTCCGGGAACATTTGTTTTTTGGGATTCTAATTATCAGATTCATCTGCCTGAACAAAAATTCAAACCTGCTTTGGTTATCGTTGGAACCATAATTTCAAAACCAACAAATGCAACACTTTGTATAGATATTGGCTACAAAGCTGTTGCTTCAGAAAATCCAATTGAGAAACGATTAGTGATTTTAAATGATGAAAACCTAATCCCAACATCACATTCTGAAGAACATTTGATTTTAGAAAATAAAGGGAAAAACGAGTATAAAATTGGCGATACTATTTATGCACTTCCATATCACGTATGCCCTACCTGTGCACTTTACGATACAGTTCAGGTTGTAAATAAAGGACATCAAATTTGTGATCAATGGAAGGTTGCCGCCCGAAGCAGAGAAATTAATATATAAAATTTAAGTCAAAATATATGTTTATAATAGACGCCCATTTAGACCTGAGCATGAATGCAATGGAATGGAACCGTGATTTAAGAAATGATGTTCCCACGCTGCGTAGTTTAGAAAAAGGAATGACGGACAAACCAGATCGCGAACGTGCGACAGTTTCGTTTCCTGATTTGCGACGCGGTAATATCGGAATTGTTGTGGCAACACAAATTGCAAGATTTGTAAAACCGGGCAGTATTATTCCGGGTTGGAATTCTCCTGAACAAGCTTGGGCACAAACGCAAGGGCAATTAACTTGGTACAAAGCCATGGAAGAAGCTGGAGAAATAACACCAATTACTGATAAAAAATCACTCCAAAAACAACTTGATTTATGGAACGACGGTACTCCAAACGATAAAAAACCTATTGGGTATATTTTGAGTTTAGAAGGCGCTGATTCTATAATTGATATTTCTTATTTAGAAAAAGCATACAATTACGGTTTACGAGCGATTGGCCCTGCACATTACGGCCCCGGACGTTACGCAAACGGAACAGACGCAACCGGAAAAATGAATCAAAACGGTCTTGATTTATTAAAAGAAATGGAACGTTTGAATATTATTCTGGATGCAACGCATTTGTGCGACGATGCTTTTTGGCAGGCTTTAGATCATTATAACGGGCCGGTTTGGGCAAGTCATAACAATTGCAGAAGTTTGGTTGATCATAATCGTCAATACAGCGATGAAATGATAAAAGCTTTGATTTCTAGAGGAGCTGTTATTGGAGGCGCTTTAGATGCTTGGATGTTAGTTCCGAATTGGCAGAGAGGTATTTCGATGCCATTAAAAATGAATTGTGATTTAGAAACGGTTTTTAAACACATGGATCATATTTGCCAGCTTGCCGGAAATGCGAACCACATTGGTGTAGGTTCAGATTTAGACGGCGCTTTTGGTACAGAACAATCTCCGTATGATTTAAATACGATTGCTGACTTGCAAAAATTGGTTCTGATTTTTAAAAACCACGGATATTCTGATGAAGATTTAGATAAAATCTTTCACCAAAACTGGATCAACTTTTTAATGAAAAATTGGGATTAAATAAAAACTAAACTTGGAACTGCCTTCTTATACGATTGTAATTTTTCGTCGCTTGGATCAACTTCCGTCACAACGTAATCTACCTCAGATAAGTTGGCAATTTTCATTTTTAGAACCGTATCCAGTTTTTCAGAAATCGTAAGAATCGCTGTTTTTTCTGAAGCCTGAATCATTGCTTTTTTAACCTGAACCGTTTCCCAGTCAGAATCTGAGAAACCGCCTTCAATATCTAAAGCATTGGTTCCTAATATTAGTAAATCGACTTTAATATTAGCAAGCTGATTGTAAACATCGCCGCTCACACACATTTGGCTGTAGGATGAAATGCTGCCGCCAATCATGATAATTTTAACGTTGGGTTTATCCAAAAGTTCAACCGCAGATAAAACGGTAACCGTAAAAATAGTTAAACTTAAATCATTAGGAATTAAACGAATGAATTCTCTAATTGTCGTTCCGCCGCCAATTAATAAAACCATTCCGTCATGAAGAAGGCCTAACGTTTTTTGCGCAATAATTTGTTTGGATTCGCCCGCATAAGTTTGATTAGAGGAAGAATGGTGATAGGCTTTTGTCATCGCCCCGCCTTTCACTTTAATCAATAAAGATTCTGACTCAAGTTCATTTATATCACGTCTTACAGTATCTTCTGAAACAAATAATTTAGCCGAAAGGGTTTCAAAACTTACACGAGTATGCAAGTTAATCTCTTTTAAAATAAGATTTTTACGTTCTTCTTTAGTGTAATTAACCACTTCATTATCATTATTCATGCAAATTCGTTTTTTGTAAGGACAAATGTAAACAATAAATGCAATATTCTTGCGAAACAAATTATAACACAACGTAATTAAAAAGTTAATTACGCTATTTTAAAGACATTTAAACGCCAATACCTTTTGCAAAAAAAATGCAGACTAATTTTACAAACCTTAAATTTGATTCACAAAACAAAAAAGTAACCATGCAAAAAAGTATATTTCTCTTTTTGATTTTCTGTTTTTCTTTCGGAAATGCACAAAGTACTTCAGATAATATTTCGATTATTCCCGCTCCCAATTTTTATAAATCAACCGGAGACAGCATTCGCATAAGCGGAAAAATTAAAATTGTATTTGATAAAAATAAATACAGCGCAAAAGAATTGAAAACAGCACAGATTTTTGAGTCGGCTATAAACTCAAATACGTCAAATAAAAAAAGCAATATTGAAGTTTTGTTTATTGCCGAAAAACCATCTGCAGTTTCAAAAAAAGAGGCTTACAAAATCAATATTTCTTCCAAAAAAATAACCGTAACCGGAAGTGAAGAAGGATTATTCTATGCGGTTCAGAGTTTATTGCAGCTTTTGCCGAATCAACCCAAAAATCAGGAAGTAAAATTACCTTGCATTTCTATTGAAGACCAGCCCAGATACGACTACCGCGGGCTTCACCTTGATGTTTGCCGTCATTTTTTCTCTGTTGATGTTATAAAAGATTTTATTGCACAAATGTCATGTTATAAATTAAATAATTTCCATTGGCATTTAACAGATGATCAGGGCTGGAGAATTGAGATAAAAAAATATCCAAAACTGACCGAAGTCGGTTCGAAAAGAGCGCAGACTTTAGTAGGCAATAAATTTGAAAGATTTCCTTATTTTTTTGACGGAAATCCATACGGCGGTTTTTATACTCAGGAAGAAATTAAAGACATTGTAAAATTTGCCGAAGACCATTATGTAAATATTATTCCCGAAATCGAAATGCCGGGTCATGCAACAGCGGCGGTAACAGCTTACCCAAATTTATCCTGTTTTCCGGATCGAAATTATAAAGTGGTAGAATCATGGGGCGTTTTTGAAGATATTTTTTGTGCCGGAAAAGAAGAAACTTTTACTTTTTTAGAAGATGTTCTAACTGAAGTTATGGCTTTATTTCCGAGTAAATACATTCATATTGGCGGAGACGAATGTCCAAAAGCAAGATGGAAAGAATGTCCGAATTGTCAAAAGAGAATTAAGGACTTAGGTTTAAAAAATGAACATGAATTACAAAGTTACCTCACAACCCGAATTGAGAAATTCTTAAACGCACACGGAAGACAAATTTTAGGCTGGGACGAAATGCTGGAAGGCGGACTTGCTCCAAATGCAGCTGTGATGTCTTGGCGAGGTGAATCTGGCGGAATCAGCGCTGCAAGACAAAAACATTTTGTAATCATGAATCCTGAACAGGTTTTATATTTAGATTACAATCAAGGTTATTCTCCACAGGAACCTTTAACAATTGGACGATTAACAACGGTTGAAAAAATCTACAAGTACAACCCAACTCCTGTAGACAGCTTAACGATTGAGGAGCAAAAATATATTATGGGCGTGCAGTCGAATCTTTGGTCTGAATATTTGATAAGTCCGGCGAAATTAAATTATATGATTTATCCGCGCGTATTTGCTTTGGCAGAAATTGCCTGGACAGAACCTCAGAATAAAAACTACAACAATTTTATTTTGAACAGAATTCCGCATCATTTAGAAAAACTGGAAGCACAAAAAAGAATGTATAAAGTTCCAATTCCTTTTGGAGCCGAAGAAACAGCTTTAATTGGATCAAAATATATTCTGGATTTAAAACCAACAATTAAAAACGGGCAGATTTTTTATACCATTGATGGTTATAATCCGGATGAAACGGCAGAACTTTATACTAAACCTGTAACGATAAATATCCCAAAAGGCGAATTCCGAATTATAAAAACGGTTCAAATTAGCCCAAGCGGTAGAAAAAGTTCGATCAGTAAAATATTGGTTAGAAATCCAGAGCTGAAATCAGCTTTAGCGGTAAAACCAACAAAAAAAGGATTAAAATTTGATTATTTTACTGGAGCATTGTTTCAGCAGGTTCAGGATTTAGAATTGGCAAAACCTGTCAATTCCGGTATTTTTGAAGGCAAAATAAGCAGTGAAAGATGGAAATCGAAAATAGAGCGTTATATCGGCTTAAAATTCGACGGATACATCTTTATTCCAGAAACGGCAAATTATACAATTTCGACCCTTTCAGACGACGGATCGAAGCTTTTTATAGATAATGAATTAGTTGCAAATAACGATGGCATTCATTGGCTCAATGAAGCTTACGGAGTGGTTAAACTTGAAAAAGGGTTTCATAAAATCAACATTGGTTATTTTGATCAAATTGGAGGAACTACTTTAACTTGTTTTATTCAGCAGGAAGGAAAAGAAAAACAGGAAATAAGTGCTTCGCAATTATATTACGAATAAAACATAAAAAACGCATTCACTAACCAAATGAATGCGTTTTTACTTTCTACTATTTATTAACTATTGCTCTTTATTTTTAGTGTTCGGTATTCCGTTTTCTCTCTTTTCTCTTTGTTCTTTTCTCTTTATTTTCTCACTTAAAAACATCAAAAGCAACATCATAAGTTTTACCATCAAAAACTTCTCTCATTTCAAGTTTTGTACTGTTTAAATTGCTTATTTCTAATTCTACCTCGCCATCTTTATCTAAAACCCAAAGCGGGTATTTCAATTGAGTAATTATTATTTTAGTTTCTCCAGCATCTTTCCATTGCCATTTACCAAATTCCAGATAACTTCCTTTGTTTTGAGAAGTAATGCTGAAATTGGTAAAACACGTTCCTGCTTTCGAAAAATTCACTAAACTGACCGTATCCTGAATTGGCTCTTTTTTGATACGTTTCCAGGTATTGTCACATAACAAATCTGTTTTGGGCGTACTGGTAAACTCAGCAGCTTTTACAACTTTTAGCTCATAAGTATACGTATCAGATCCTTCATATTTGATTGAAAACTTAATGTTGCTGGGATCGCTGTCGTCAAATTTCATTGAACCGAAATTAGAAAGCAATAAAATATCTGTATCTAAAACTTCATAAGTGCCAAAAACAAAAATTTCGGCGTTCTTTTTTGACGTTTTACTGATTTCATTTTTTATGATGATATAGTTTCCGTTTTTATCAAACTCAACCGATTGGAATTCTGTTGAATTTTGCACTATCCATTTTTTACTGATGCTTTCTTTTTGGATATTTTCTTTTTCTGTATTTTCTTCCTGAGCGCAGGAAAACAAACTAATTAATACTAATAAAGAAACTATTATTCGGATGGTTTTGTACATTTTTAAATCTATTATAATAAGATCAAATTTATCGCGTCTTATTTAAACCTGCATCACTATTTATAATGATTTAATAATTTGAAATCTCTTCATAAAAGATGTTTTATCTGCTAAAACTTCCGGATTATAATTTTCAGGACTTTTATTAAAACAGAAACAAATATCAAAAAGGGTAAAAAATAACCAGGAAGTAAAAGTATGATCCAGCCATCTCCATTATGAGGTTTTCCATAGTGTCCGCAAATAAAAATCAGCAAGGTCCAAAAAAGAAATTGAGCCATCGACAGCAAAAACCAATGCAGTAAAAACTGCCAGTAATGATCTATAAAAAATGAAATCAAAAAGCTTATAATAATGCTTCCGGCAAACACATAAGAACCATATTCAATTACAAATGATTCTGAAAAACCGCCAATAAAAAACAGCAGCAGAAACAAAATACAAGTAAACAGTAATTGATAATACAAATAATTATCATTAGTAAAAAAAGGCATATTCATCGTAAACATATTTGTTCCTTTTACTGCTTTAAGAACAGTTGTTATAATGGAATCAAATTTATTTTGAACGCTTTAATTACACATCACTATTTCTAATGAAATAAAAAAAACGCATTCAAATTAATGAATGCGTTCTTCTTTTATCTTAAAAAATTATTTACCGCTAATGGCTTTGCTAATTTTTTCAAAGTCATTATCCTTTAAATTATACGTTGCCGCTCCATAAAAATAATATACCGGATCGCCTGTTTTAGCATTAACAACCTGCAAATATTTATTTGCATTCATGCTTACATATCTTAAATAATAAATCTCTTCATTATTTAAAATCTTCTTTTCTAAATCCTCATCTTTTATAAATTCATACTTATATTTATAATCTTCTAAAAGTTCTTTAAGATCTTTTTCGTCTCTCTCTTTTTCTGATATTCTCCAAGGGCTAAACTCCAGTTTATAAGCTTCAGGAATATACAATGTATTATCTTTTAGATTTTTAATTTCGGGAGTAACAAAATCGTCATAAAGTCCGATGTTTTCTCCTTTAGTAAGCATTTTATTTATTTGCTGAAAGTAGTTTTTCAGCATTCCTAAATTGGTATTTGTAAACGATTTTTCGGTATACATTCTATCATAAAGAAGACTTGCTTTTTCATCTGATCTTGCAACCATTGCATCTGCTAAAAATTTAGAATTAACAGAAAGCGGGGCTCTTGCAACAAACGATAAATTTTCATTAAAAAGACTTTTCAGTTTTCTGCTATACTTTTTATCATCTGATTTAAGCTTTGCAAAACCTTTCTCAAATTTTTCCTGATCTAAAAGTTGTATTCCAAAGTTAGTATGAACATAAACAGTACCTTTTCCTGTTACTCTTATATCTCCAAAAAGCTCTGCAAATGAATAGGCATCGTCAGCATAACCTGTTATATTAAAATCTTTAAACTCAACTAATTTGTAAGGAGTTACAGTCCAGACTTCTTTTAAAATTTTTTCGTAATCTTCTTTTTGATTTATTTGAGGCAGTACAAAAATGGTAGTTGTAGCCTTAAATTTTTCTAACTCTCCTTTTTCAAATTTTTCGTTTGCTCCTCTGTCAGACGGAGAAACCGAAACCTGAGAATAGTTTTTAACGCTGAAAACCAGCATTACAAATAGTAAAATTCTTTTCATTAAATGATTTTGTTTTTGGTTATTATTTATGGAATAAATGTAGTACAAAAAAAACGCATTCAAATTAATGAATGCGTTTTTTAAATATACTAAATTGTTGTATTCTCTTATCCTTTCAAGCTTGCTGCTAAATACTCACGGTTCATACGTGCGATATTTTCCAGCGAAATTCCTTTTGGACATTCGATTTCACAAGCTCCTGTATTTGTACAGTTTCCGAAACCTTCTAAATCCATTTGGTGAACCATGTTTAATACACGGTCAACTGCTTCAACTTTACCTTGCGGTAATAATGCATATTGAGAAACTTTTGCAGAAACGAATAACATTGCCGATGAGTTTTTACAAGTTGCAACACAAGCTCCGCAACCAATACAAGCTGCAGCATCAAATGATTTATCTGCATCGTGTTTGTTGATTGGAATTGTATTCGCATCAATTGTATTTCCTGAAGTATTTACAGAGATAAATCCTCCTGCATGTTGAATTCTGTCAAAAGAACTTCTGTCAACAACTAAATCTTTAATTACAGGGAAAGCTTTTGCTCTAAATGGCTCGATAAAAATCGTATCACCATCTTTAAACATACGCATGTGTAACTGACAAGTTGTAACACCTCTGTCTGGTCCGTGTGCTTCACCGTTGATGAATAAAGAACACATTCCGCAGATTCCTTCACGACAATCGTGGTCAAATGCTACTGGCTCTTCTCCTCTATTGATTAATTGTTCGTTAAGAACATCAAGCATTTCAAGGAAAGACATGTCTGGTTCAATTCCATCAATAGGATATTCTACAATCCCTCCTTTATCTTGGGCGTTTTTTTGACGCCATATTTTTAATGTAAGTTTCATACCTTTTTCGTTTGAAAGTCATAAAGTCGAAAGTCGAAAGTCGCTTGGCACATTTTGCCTTTTGACTTTAAGACTTTGGGCTTTCGACCAAATTCTTATTTATAACTTCTTTGAACTAATTTAATGTTTTCGTAATTAAGAGGTTCTTTGTGTAATACTGCATCACTTGGTTTTCCTTTGTATTCCCAAGCTGCAACGTATGCAAAGTTATCATCATCACGAAGTGCTTCTCCTTCTTCTGTTTGGTATTCCTCACGGAAGTGGCCACCACAAGATTCATTACGGTGTAAAGCATCTTTCGCGAACAACTCTCCTAATTCTAAGAAATCGGCAACACGAGTTGCTTTTTCTAATTCCTGATTAAATTCGTAAGCGCTTCCAGGAACTTTTACATCTTTATAAAACTCTTCACGTAAAGCAGCAATTTCTTCGATAGCTTCAGTTAAACCTTTAGCATTACGAGCCATACCTACTTTATCCCACATGATTTTTCCTAATTTTTTGTGGAAATAATCTACAGAATGAGTTCCGTTATTATTGATAAATTTATTAATTTGATCAACAACCGCTTTCTCAGCTTCAACGAATTCTGGTAAGTCTGTAGAAATTTCTCCCATTTTAATATCCGGAGCTAAATAATCTCCAATAGTATATGGCAATACGAAATATCCATCAGCTAAACCTTGCATTAAAGCAGAAGCTCCAAGTCTGTTTGCTCCGTGATCAGAGAAGTTAGATTCTCCAATTGAGAAACATCCAGGAATTGTAGTCATTAAGTTATAATCAACCCAAGTTCCACCCATTGTGTAGTGAACCGCAGGGTAAATCATCATTGGTGTTGTATAAGGATCTTCATCAACGATTTTATAGTACATCTGGAATAAGTTTCCGTATTTACTTTTCACGATTGCAGCTCCTAATTTAGTTATCAAAGCAGCATCTTTATCATCTAAACCTTTTACGTAAGCGTCTTCAGTTCCGTAACGCTTAATTGCTGCTGCGAAATCTAAGTAAACTGCTTCTCCAGTTTTGTTAACTCCAAAACCAGCATCACATCTTTCTTTAGCCGCACGAGACGCAACGTCACGAGGAACTAAGTTACCAAACGCTGGGTATCTTCTTTCTAAGAAATAATCTCTTTCTTCTTCAGATAAATCTGTTGCTTTTTTCTTTCCTTCACGGATTGCTTTTGCATCTTCCAAGTTTTTCGGTACCCAAATACGACCATCATTACGTAATGATTCAGACATCAAAGTCAGTTTTGACTGGTGATCTCCTGAAACCGGGATACATGTTGGGTGAATTTGTGTGTAACAAGGATTTGCAAAAAACGCTCCTTTTTTATGAATTTTCCAAGCTGCTGTTGCGTTACTTCCCATAGCATTTGTTGAAAGGAAAAATACGTTTCCGTATCCTCCAGAACCAACTACTACCGCGTGAGCAGAATGTCTTTCTATTTCTCCAGTGATTAAGTTACGAGCGATAATACCTCTCGCTTTTCCGTTCACGATTACAATGTCAAGCATTTCGTGACGGTTGTACATTTTAATTTTTCCACGACCAATTTGACGGTTCATTGCAGAATAAGCTCCTAACAATAATTGTTGTCCTGTTTGTCCTTGTGCGTAAAATGTACGAGAAACCAAAGTTCCTCCAAAAGAACGGTTATCAAGAAGTCCGCCATATTCACGAGCCAATGGCACCCCTTGAGCCACACACTGGTCAATAATATTTGCAGAAACTTCAGCCAAACGGTGAACGTTTGCCTCACGTGCGCGGTAGTCACCACCTTTTACAGTATCGTAGAACAATCTGTAAACTGAGTCACCGTCACCTTTATAATTTTTTGCAGCATTAATACCTCCTTGCGCAGCAATAGAGTGCGCACGACGAGGTGAATCCTGAAAACAAAATGCTTTTACGTTATACCCTAACTCAGCTAAAGTAGCCGCAGCAGAACCTCCAGCTAAACCTGTACCAACTACAATAATATCTAAATTACGTTTGTTAGCAGGGTTTACTAAATTAATATGATCTTTATAATTTGTCCATTTGTCCGCTATAGGACCACTAGGAATTTTTGAATCTAATGCCATTATAATTGATATTAATTATTGAAATGATGAAATAATGCGATAATTACGAAAGCGGCTGGTACTACAACTGCAAACCATAAACCAACTTTACTTAAGAATCGAGAATATTTGTTGTGCATTCCCACTGATTGAAGTGAAGAAGCAAATCCGTGCCATAAGTGAAATCCTAAAAGGATAAAAGATACACAGTATAATCCTGTACGTATCGGGCTGTGAAATTTATGAACTAACTCTCCATAATATCTTGTAGCATCTGGAGCTGTACCTGCTATATATTTGTAGCCAAGTTCAGGAAACCAGAAATCATAAAAATGCAATCCTAAGAAAGCCAAAATAACCAATCCAGAAATAATCATATTTCTAGAACTCCAAGAAGCATTTGCAGCTCCGTTGTATTTTGCATAAGCAATTGGTCTTGCTGCGCTGTTTTGAGCAGTAAGAATGAATCCCATTACGAAGTGCAAAATTACTCCGAATGCCAAAACTGGCTGCATTACATATTGTATCAACGGATTGTAACCCATAAAATGAGAGACTTCGTTGAAAACGTTTTCACTCAAAATAGAAATAAAATTTAGGGTAACATGCAGCGCTAAAAACGTGATTAAGAATATTCCCGAAAGAGCCATAGCCACTTTCTTTAAGATGGAAGCATTCAACTGTGCAGATTGTGCCATAAGTGTTTAAGTAGTTTGTTTTAAAAAATTAGACAAAAATAACTCAATTACAAAAGAACTACAACCATTTCGTTGTTATTTATAATGATTTTAAAATAGGCTACGTATACGTATTTTTACGTATAAATTTATTTTTAATAATAAATAATTTAGTATAGAAAAGCTTAAAAAACTGCTTTAGAGTCATTTCAGTCTAATTTCAATACTTAAGAGTTTCCTAAAAATTATGATATTGATATTTTATTCAAAGTTTTGATTTGTTTTCTTCAAAAGTGCCAGCTGCACATAATTTTATGTAAGCAAAAAATTGTCATTCCATTACATAGTTTTACCTTTATCGGCTTCAAAAAATAACAGAATGAAAACAGGAATTGATGCCATCTCTTTTGATGTTGCAAACATACACTTACCCATAAAAACTTTGGCAAACGCCAGAAATATTGAACCTGAAAAATTAGAAAAAGGTCTTGGATTACTTAAAATGACTTTTCCGGATGTTCATCAGGATGCGGTTGTTTTTGGAGCAAATGCTTTAACCAAACTTATTACTGATAATAAAATCAACTTAAACGAAATAAGCCGAATTTATGTTGGTACCGAAAGCGGCATCGACAGTTCGAAACCAATTGCTTCTTATTTAATTAATTTGATGGAGCAAAAATTTGGCGAAGATTCATTGGCAGAATGTGATGTTGTAGATTTTACTTTTGCTTGTATTGGCGGTGTTGACGCTTTGCAAAACTGTCTTGATTTTGTAAAATTAAATCCGACTAAAAAAGCAATTGTAGTTACAACTGATTTTGCAAAATACGATTTAAATTCTGGCGGAGAATATACACAGGGCGCTGGGGCTGTTGCGATGCTGATTACGGCAGATCCAAAAATTATTGCTTTTGATGATAATTGGGCAACGAGTACAAAAGGTGTTTTTGATTTCTTTAAACCGTACAGAACTGTTTCTAAAGAAGAAATCACAAAAAATACCAACAACGATTCTTGGTTTGACAATTTAGAAGCCGAAATCGAAATCCACAAAGATCAGCCGGTTTTTGACGGTCAATATTCCAACCAATGTTATATGGATCGTACGCGAAATGCTTACTTTTCATTCAAAAAATTAAAAAATACTACCGAAACGTTATATAATACTTGGCATAGTATTGTAATGCACTTGCCATATTCTTTCCAAGGTAGAAGAATGTTATCTGAAATCTATGCTTTAGACAGTGCCGAAAAAATTATTGCCGATAATATTGCACCTGCAGATTATCAGACAAAAATTAAAGAAGTAGCAAAATCTGAGGATTACAGAAGTTTTGTAACCGAGAAATTACAGCCTGCAGAATTGGCTTCTTCATTAATTGGAAATCTATATACAGGTTCTATTTTCATGGGATTATTATCGACTTTGGCTCATTTTTATGATACGAATAAAGACGTTTCAGGAACTAAATTTGGTTTCTTAGCTTACGGAAGCGGATCGAAATCAAAAGTTTTTGAAGGAACAATTCAGCCAGAATGGAAGTTGGCTTTAGAGAATGTAAAACTTTTTGAAAATTTGGCCGAAAGCGTAGAAATTGATTTCAACACTTATGAAAGTCTTCATAAAAAAGAACAAAAACAAAGTGTAAGAACTCCAAAAAACGAATGGGTTTTAGACCGAATTGAAAAAGAGATTCCGGTTTTGATTGGGGCGAGATATTATAAATGGGTGGATTAATAAAATTTCAATAAAGAAACTCCAAATTCCAAAACTGGAGTTTCTATAAAAAAAACCGAAGCCTTCGCTTCGGTTTTTTTATTCACTCATTTTCTTTTCCTTCGTAATGTTCTTTTATTTTTACCAAAATATCGTAAGTAACACCTATATTTCTTTCTTTATTTCGTCTTGCCCAGAAACTATAAATCCATACTGTGGTTAACTGAGTACTGTATAGGCTTTCTCCATTTCTATCAGCATTTTTCTTGATTAACTGTAAAGCTGCTGGTGATACATAAGGTTTAATCTTTGGAAAATAAACCATAGGATATTTTCTGGAAGAAGCCATAATATCATAAATATTCTCCAGAGCATTCATATCTGGATCTAATGCATCAATATCATCATAACTTTTAATAAGAGCGTCAACTAATAAATTTAGATTAGAGTCAAAATACATTTTGTTAGATATAAATGCATAAACCAAAGGACTATAATTATTAAATGCATCTTCAAGATCTCTTGAATTATATCGAACCATTTTAATTTTATCAAGAATTCCATGAGAATTATTTAAGCGAAGTCCCATCTGAATCGATCTTCTAATTTCCATAAAAGACTGATCTTTTCTCAGCTTCAAAAAATTTGACAAGAAAAACCTAAGATAATCCTGTGTTTCATTCCAATTATCATCATTAAATATTCCTTTAGAATCAATTTCTTTCTCTATTTCAGGATAACTAAAATCTTTAATACCGTAATAATCATCTTCGTAATTTCTTAACTCTTCGAATCCTTCATAAATAGCTACACTATCTATCGCGAAACTGTCTATAACTGCATAGGCTGTATCAGTTCTCATTTCAGTCGTTTCATCTACTTCAGGGATTGTCTTTAAAGTGTCTACCACTTCATTTGTAGAATACTGCAACGTCAACAGATTGTTTAAACCGATAAATAAAGAACCTCCAAAAATAAGTACTGAAAGAAAAATCATTAAGCCTCCAAGCAACGGACTCACTTCATTGACAGAATCTTTTATCTTAAAAAAAAGACCTACAAGCAAACTTGCAATAAATACAATTCCTAAAAAAACAGAAAATCGTATTCCGAAACCTTCATAACCTTTTATACCAATTTTAAAACTCAGAATCACACAAACAAGAGAAGACAGAAATACAATGGTACTGAAAACTACATTTGTAAAGAAAGAATTGCGCCAAAATTTATCTTCGTCATTTTCTGAATTATCAGCAGAATCAGAATTAATAATTGCTGCTATTAATCGCTGAATTAATATTGAAATTCCTAATACAAGAAAAAGAGAAAAGCCAATTAACAATAAAGGAATTTTTGAAATAACTGCAAAGTCAATACCGTATTGTATATTATAAAATAAAAAAGCAACTACAATTATTACGAAAAACTGAACTATTAAAATTGTTTTATAAGATTTTATCATTCTTACTTAAGATATTTATTTGTAATGCTCTTTAATTTCTTTTAAAATTGATACTGCTTCATTTACGCTCCCGTCTTTGTTTCTTCTTGCCCAAAAACTGTAAAACCAAACAACATCAGAACTATGGGCACAAAAAACTTTATCACGCCTCAGTTCTCTAAGTGCATAAGGAGAACAATATTTCTCCAGCCCTGGCAAATATCCTGCAATACTATAAGTGCCTGATTTTTCAGGGTCACTTTGCATAACTTTGTAAATTTCATTCAGTTTTTCACTATCTGTGCCTACATCATCATAAGCCATTAATAATCCGTCTACAATTTCATCTAAATGTTTGTCTTGGTAAGTTTCTTTAGAAAGGGTATTATAGAGAATTGATTTATAGCTTTCAAATGCAGATTGAAGTTCCTTGGGACGGTCTTTTAGATTCTCAATATAATTGAACAAATAAAAATAGCTATCTTCTGAATCTGAACCTAATTGGCTAGATATAAACCATCTTACATCCACAAAATAATCCTGCCAAAATTCTTTAACATTAACCTGCCAAGCTTCTTTTTCTCCAAACAACTTCTGCGTTATCGCCTCACATGAAGCTTCAAGTCTCGACTTATCTATTTCTATAGGTTCTTGAACTTCTTCGCTTTCTTGATAATCACCTTCTTCACTTTCCTCGTAACTATCATCACCATCATAATCGCCAAACTGTTCTTCTCCCTCTGCCGGTATTCTTTTTTCGTTTTTAGCGATTTTATAGCTTTCAGATGCCTCATGAAATTTTCCCATAAAAAGAATATCTCCAAAAACCGAAGCGCCTATTATTAAAAAGCTGAAAATTAAAATGAAAACTGCAAGTGTTTTGCTTTCTTTCCAATTGATTCCGGCTGCCAGAAAAAATGAAGCTGTTACCAGACTTATCACAACAACAAGTAAAGCTCTTGAAATTATTGAACCGTAAAATAGTACTGGATCGTCGACAATAATAGAATCTTCTTGAGAAATTATTACCGAAAAAATGGCAATAACAGCTAAGAAGAAAACATTACAATAAAAGGCAAATTTCCAGAAATTCTGCTGGCGTTTTATTTTCAAAATCTCCGCTTCATCATCTTGTGGAATATTTTCCTGTTTTGAAAACAAACTAAAGAGTGCGAGAACCAAACCAATACCAAAAACCAACAGCGGAATCGCATATCCATAATTAAATTCGTATGGATGAAGCTGTCTAATTCTAAGCGTTTTTTGTTCTCTGAAATTTGACAGGATTAAAATGCCCAGTAAAAGAATAGGAATAAATTGAAGCAGCAAAACGTTTTTAAAAAACTTGGTTTTTTTATTCATAAGAGGAGTAATAGCGCGTATAGGAATCTATCCAAAACTATTAAAAATAAATTAACATTTTGTTACTGAAATTATTTTTTTTAACATTGAAAAACAAGCCTAAAGCTCACATTTATAATTTCAATAAAAAGACTTGAACAACAATATCGTGTAAAAACCTTTGTCAAAGTTTAAAACTTTGACAAAGGTCGCCGTATAAAAAAGCAATCAATCCTTTTTATGCTGCTCTGTATAATTTTGATTTCCTTTAATTCGCGCATCTTCGGTATGCATTCCGTTTGCCATTCCTAACATAAAGGCTGTAATTATAATGATAAATTTTCTTTTTATCCGATGAAGAACTGGTCGCTTAGATTGTTCCAAGCGAGATTTTTTATTTTGTTTATACATTTTAAAAATGATAAATGATTAGACATTATTGTATCATCTTATGCTTTGAGATTGCATAAATCTTAAGAAATAATTTTTCTTAAGCGTTGTATAAACTTTTACTGAAGTGATTTGAAATGATTATTTCATTTATAAAAACAGCGTGATTTATAAATGAATTTATTTTTTGATGAAGCAGATTTTGTAGTTTCAACAGTTTCTTGATTTGAAAAGAAAAAACATTTTCGGCTTTAAGAAAATTTAAAACAATAGAAAATCTTGTTTTATTGCAAGAAGCGACTTGCCCAAACTTATATAAACGAGAATTTTTAAGATTTAATTCTCCTTTTAAAATTACAAACGAAGATTGGTAATATTCTGCCGATTTTGATTGAGAATATAAAGTACCATCGCCCGCAATCACGACAAAAGCCAGAAAGAGTGCAATTAGGTATTTTATATGTTTTTTCAAATCTGTTTATTATTAAAGTTTCATTTCCATAACGGGCATGAAACGGTTTTTTATTGAAGTTTCGAATTCTCCAATTTTTACAAATCCCATTTTGGAATAAAATTCCTCAGCATTTGGCTCTGAATCGAGTGTTATCTTTTCGATTTTAGCTTCCTTCATTCTGTTTAAAAAATCGAGAAGCAGATATTTTCCAAATCCTTTTCCAATATATTCGGGCAAGATAAATAAATTATCCATTGTAACATTCTTTTCGTTTTGAAAAATATAAGAATAATAACCTATAATTAGATTGTCATTTATCAATTTGTAAACATGATTTTCTTTTATATAATCCTGCGAAATGGTTAAATTTTTATCCCATTTTTGAATTTGCTCTTCAGAATATCCCCAATAAGCTTTTGATTTTTTGGTTATTTCCGTCAGGATTTCGTTGTCGGTTATATTAGCTTTTTGAATTATCATTGCTTTGAAAAAAATATGTGAAATTAAAATTGATCGAATCTTTATCAAAGTTTAAAACTTTGGCAAAGATCACAACATACAAATTAATTGCCTCCTGCTTTAGCTGAAGGTCCAAGAAAGTCTTCAATATAAATGGCTTTAGCCTAAATATTTATTTTTGGCTAAAGCCCTCGTCGGTTTTCTCAATATTATCCCCAGTTAAAACTGGGGGCTATTGAAATATTTGAGAATGATTACTTATAAATCGTAAACTTATTATGACTCAAAGCAAATCCCAGATTTTCATAAATCGCCACGTTTTCTAATCGTTTTTTATTTGTAGTTACTTCGATGCTTTTCAAATTATTTTGATCTGCAAAATTTAAAATCTCATTTATTAATAAACGTCCAACGCCCTGACCTCGATATTTTTGATGAATAAAAAATTCCTGAATTTCACCAACTAATCCGCAATGATGGAGGAGATTTTGGGTGTGAAAACTAATAAATCCTAAACCTTCATTTTCGTTTTCGGCAATTAGATAAAGGTTTTTTGGGTTTGAGATGTTTTCATTGAAAATTTCTTCGAAAGTTTTAAAATCTAAAACTTCATTTTCGAGTTCGCAGATTGCTTTGTAAACGAAGTCTAGATCTTGGTTTTGTGCTTTTCTTATTTTGATTTCTTTTCCCATAATCTAATAGCATTATTAAGATTCTAAATTACTAAGATTTTCCACAATCTTGTCATTTCGACGAAGGAGAAATCTCCACAAGTAACTCGACAAAGATTGGCGATTTTGATTGCGGAGCTACTTGTGGAGATTTCTCCTTCGTCGAAATGACAAAAACAATACAAACGCTATATTTTAAAATCAATAATAGTCAGAAAAATTGTATTTTTGATTAACTGAAAATAATTCACAATTTGTATCTCACAAACAAAAACTTGTTTTCTACACAAACCAAAAAAGATAAAAAAATTTTGAATATCTTTGAACTATGAGCACAGCAAAACCAAAACATATTGGCCGAAACATAAGCCGAATTAGAGAACTGAGAGACATGAAGCAAGAAGCGCTTGCGCTGGCAATTGGCACAACTCAGCAATCTATCTCTATTATTGAAGGAAGCGAAAGCGTTGACGACGAAAAATTAAAAACTATTGCTGATGCATTAGGAGTTTCAACTGAAGCTATTAAAAATTTTTCTGAAGATGCTGTTTTTAATATTATTGGAAATACTTATAATGACGACTCTTCTTCTATAAAAAACTATAATTGCACTTTTAATCCATTAGATAAACTTCTTGAAGCTATTGATAAAAATGAACAACTTTATGAAAGATTGATTCAGGTTGAAAAAGATAAAGCATCTTATTTAGAAAAATTACTTAAAGAAAAATAATTACCAAAAAGATTTAACTCTAAGTAATAAAAAACCGAAGCTGGATTGGCTTCGGTTTTTTTATTATAAATGAATTATAATATATTACTAACTTTTTTAATATAGATATAATATTCCTTATTGTCGTTTCCACCTTAAAATTGCCCAATCGGCCAATATTTTATTTCTTTGTTTAATTGATTCTTCATTCCAAATAACATAATCTTCTGCTAATCTCCTTCCTGTTGCATACATAGAATCCTTTGAAATTGTCGATTTCTTAACATCATATATATTTTGAGATAAGCTTTGATTCATTTGAGAACTTAAGGGAATCAAATTACCCCATGTATGAACATATTTTTCATGCTCTTCCTTTGTAAAGATTTTCGCCCAATCTTGATTTAACTTTTGTGGCAAAATATGTTCAATCCATGGATCTGCTATTTCTGGAAAATCCGCATTTAAAGATTTTTCATATTGTAAAATCACATATTTAGCAATATGCCCTGAATAAATTGATCGAGACTGAATCGAGTTGATTAATTTTTCATTATCTGGCCACTCTATTGTTGACCTTTTATTAATTACATTAAACAACTCTTGTTTAGTTGGATTATGTTTTATTGTATTCCATAAAGTTCGAAACATTACTAGTAAACCTGTGGGTTCAATACCACATAATGCACGTCGAACTAAAAACGACTCAATCCCATCCAGAATATCAACAACTTGACTAAAACTCAACCTTTCCTTCTTATACTCCTTTAATACTTTCATAAGAAAAGGAAATGTAGAACTAGGATTATTTGCAGATCTTAAATCTTTTAATTTTGTGACTACCTTTTTATCATAACTATCTGGGTAACGATTTGAGCACAGTGCTAAATATTCTTCCGAATATTCGTCTAATTTGTCAATTATGTCTTTTGGATCATGATCATCTCCTTTCCAAATTTTTTGAAGTTCCAGGAACAAATCCGCATTCTTAGTTGCTGGCTCATAGATAATGGAAAATGGAAAAAAGTAATTATCAAAATAATCTCCCAATTTAGTTCTAAATGGAAGCCAATAATCTCTATGGATTGAAAAAGCCTCTTCTGGTTTTTCCGAAACTTTTGAAAAAACTTCATTTCTAATCAAATCACCTATACCAATTGGTATACCTGGATCATTTAGACCTTTAAAAACGGTTGTTGCATTTGAAGGATCTCTTAGTAAAATAAAAACAAAAGTTAATTTTGTTGTTGCGGCTTCAACTAAATTCTGTATATGTTCAACACCAAAATCTTTATATCTTTTTTGCAGAATTTTTCGAATACGATCAAATTGATTAGTCAATTTTCCTGAATCTTTTCCTGATCTTTCTGGTAACTTTGTTTTTACGCTAAGCCAATCAGATAATTTGCCTGCATTAAATAAATGACTAAAAACAATGTTTAATTGAGCTCTATCAGAATATGAAGGGACTAATTTTGTATTGGAACCATTTTGCCACCATGTCAAAACAAGGCTTGTATTAACTAAACCAGATGCGTAATCATCGTCTCCATTTTTAGCAGATACGTAAGCCGCTGCAACAACTAAAAGATATAATGTTGTAAGTCTTTGTTGCCCATCAACTAACTCAAATATTTGTGGAGCAGCAGGATTTGAAGCTCTTCTTACACCAATTACTGCTCCCAAAAATCTATTCGCATCCTCGCCATCAATAACAGCATCAAGCTCATTCAACATTCTTGTTAATTGCTTGTCAGTCCATACGTACTCTCTTTGAAAAAGTGGAATTTGAAGCTGAGCTGATTGAGAAAGCAATTCATGAAAACTCATTTCATGTGTATTATCAGTTACTTTTGTTAAGTTCATATTAAAAAGTTAGTTAGATATGCAATTTACATATAATTGATTTTAATTAAATTAAAATCAATTATGAGTTTTCAACAAATTATTTTATAACAATGCTCTTAAAACATGCTTAATCAATACTTTTTAAAAAAATCAGCAATCTTATAATTAATTAAACAAATAAGAAAACTTTAATAAATCAATTTCATGCTGTTTGCTGAAAAAACGTAATTTTGAAATTCGAAGTTCAAAAACTAAGTTATTATGAAATATCATCAAATAAACAGCGCTCTTTTTGTAAAAAACCGCAAAAAATTCACGGCAGAAATGAAACCTAATTCGGTTGCCGTTTTCAACTCAAATGACATTTATCCAATTAGTGCCGACAGTACTTTGCCGTTTGCGCAACACAGAGATATTTTTTATCTAAGCGGTGTAGATCAGGAAGAAAGTATTTTGCTTTTGTTTCCGGATGCGCCTTATGAAAGCCAAAAAGAAATTCTTTTCCTGAAAGAAACCAACGATCATATTGCGGTTTGGGAAGGTGAAAAACTTAGTAAAGAACGTGCTTTTCAGGTTTCGGGAATTAGAACCGTTTATTGGTTACAGGATTTTCATAAAGTTTTGAACGAAATGATGACGTACGCCGATACAATGTACATCAATACAAATGAACATTATCGTGCAACTGTTGAAGTAGAAACTCGCGAAGCGCGTTTTGTAAAATGGTGGAAAGAACGTTATCCAGCACATAATGTTGCGAAAAGTAATCCCATTTTGCAGCGCATTCGTTCTGTAAAAGAAAGCGAAGAAATCGATTTGATTCAACAAGCTTGCGATATTACAGAAAAAGGTTTCCGCAGATTACTTTCGTTCGTGAAACCAAATGTTACCGAATATGAAATCGAAGCTGAATTGGCTCACGAATTTATCCGTAACCGTTCTAAAGGTTTTGCTTATACGCCAATTATTGCTTCTGGAAATAATGCGAATGTTTTGCATTATATCGAAAACAATCAGCAATGTAAAGCCGGAGATTTAATTTTATTAGACGTTGCGGCAGAATATGCGAATTATTCTAGCGATATGACGAGAACGATTCCGGTTTCGGGACGTTTTTCTGATCGTCAAAAAGCAGTTTACAATGCGGTTTTAAGAGTTAAAAATGAAGCTACAAAAATGCTTACTCCGGGAACGCTTTGGAAACAATATCATATTGAAGTGGGTAAAATCATGACTTCGGAATTAATTGGTTTAGGTCTAATTTCTAAAGCCGATGTTCAGAACGAAAATCCAGAATGGCCTGCTTACAAAAAATATTTCATGCACGGAACTTCTCACCACATGGGATTGGACACACATGATTATGGTTTGCTTCACGAACCAATGAAAGCGAATATGGTTTTTACGGTTGAACCTGGAATTTATATTCCGGATGAAAAATTCGGAATTCGTTTGGAAGATAATGTTGTAGTTCAGGAAAAAGGAGAACCTTTTAACTTAATGCGCAATATTCCAGTTGAAGTGGACGAAATCGAAACTTTGATGAATTCTTAATTCACGATGAAAAAGGTTTTTCTACTTGGATTTTTATTGTTTTTGGGAAACATTTTTGCCCAGACAGAAGGCTATGCAGTTAACACTGATGGAAGTAAAACCTATTACAAAACTTTTGGAAAAGGCGAACCGCTTTTAATTATAAACGGCGGCCCGGGAATGAACAGCAATGGTTTTGAAGATATGGCGAAAACGCTGGGCGAAAATCAGCAAACGATTATTTACGACCAAAGAGGAACCGGAAAATCTAAACTTTCAAAATTAGACGCTAAGACCATTTCGATGAAAATAATGGCTGATGATATTGAATCGTTACGAAAACATCTTAAAATCAAAAAATGGAATATTCTGGGGCATTCTTTTGGCGGAATGTTAGGTTCATATTATGCGACGGTTTATCCAAGTAGTATCGATAAATTAGTTTTATCATCATCTGGCGGCGTTGATTTGACTTTATTAAAAAGTCCGAATTTAATTGAAGCCGGTTTAAGCAAAGCCGAAAAAGATTCTCTAGATTACTGGAATGACAAGATTGAAAAAGGCGATACATCCCACAAAGCAAGACTTGGACGCGGAAGAGCGATGGCTCCGGCTTATGTTTACGATCAAAAATTTGTTCCGATAATTGCCGAAAGGTTAACGCAGGGAAATTCGACAATAAATGGTTTGTTATGGTCTGATATGCAGAAAATGAATTTTGACTGCAAAGACAAGCTAAAAACCTTTAAAAATCCGGTTTTAATTATTCAAGGAAAAGAAGATATTATCAGTAATGAAATTGGAGAATTGGCACATCGAACTTTTCCAAATTCTAAACTGATTTTATTAGAACATTCAAAACATTACGGATGGCTTGATGCGAGAGAAAAATACTTCTCAGATATTAATTCATTTTTAAAATCATAAAAAATATAAAAAAACAAAGCCCTTAATTATTAAGGGCTTTGTTTTTTATATAAATCGTTTATTATCCAATTTTTGAAATCTGAATATCCAATTGAAATTTGCCGTCAGCTTCATTTCCGTTGATTAATTCAAAAAGCTCTAAAGCTCTTCTTGCATTTTTCTCTTCTTCTCTTTGCTCAGCCACATACCACATCATAAAATCCTCTGTAGCATAATCATTCTCAGCTCTACATTTTGCGATTACTTTATTGATTGCCTGAGTAACTGCAATTTCGTTTTGCAAAGCAATTTCAAATACTTCTCTAAAAGAAGCAAATTCCTGCTGCACTTCTGGAACAGATGGCGTAACTGCAATCCCTCCCATGTCTGTAATATATTTGAAAACTTTTAGAAAATGCTCTCTTTCTTCTTCGGCTTGCTTGTACATATAAGATGCTGTATTTGCATAACCATTTCTATCTAACCACGCAGCCATAGCTAAATATTTATTAGAAGCATCGCTTTCTATTTTTGCCTGTAAGTTCAATATATTTTCTATTCCTTCAACTAATGAAGTACTTGTTCTTAGTAAATCTTTCATAACCTTTAATTTTTAGTATGTGTAAAATTACTAAAATTAAAGGAGGCAGCCCTAAATGCCTGAAAATTTGGATTTAATCTAAGTAAGAATCTAAATAAGCTCTACGTTAACCGTATTACAAAGCATAGAATGTAAAGCGAGGGTGAATTTTGTTCCGTTTAATAAATCTCTCAACTGCACTATTTCGCAGATAGTAAGATTTCTGGAAAAATTTCTTTTAGTAGTTTCAATCAGCTGTGCGTCTGACTGATCAGATAAATCATAAAGCATATTGAGAATGTCAACGCTATTAACCTTTCTTTGAAAAATCAAAAAATCATGAATTTTATAACTTGACACAGTATCAACAAAATTGATAATTATACTATTAGTCAAATCACATTGATAACTGTATCCTTTTTCGGTTTCAAATAATACTTTGGTGGTCAAATCACTAATTAATGCCATTCTGATAAAATATAATAACGATGCAAAAATATAGAATTTAAAGCAATAAAAAGCATAATTAAGACTAATTTAAAATAACAAAATCATTTAATGCTCTTAAAAAAAGCTCAAGTACACTCAAAGACTGCAATATTCTGCATTATTATTTATCTAATTTTAAAAATAAGAACGGCTTTCAAAAATGAAAGCCGTTTCTTTTTATCGCTTGTAAATATTATTGTTTTAAGACTTTAAAAGTTTGTGTTTTATTACCTGCTTTAATTTTTACAAAATACAATCCCTGACTGCCATTTATTGTTAAATCAAGTTTTGATAAATCAACTGCTTTTTCTTCGCTTATTTTTTTTCCGTTTGCATCGTAGATCTGTACGCTTGCATTTCCATCATAATTTTTTAAATCGACTGAAATCTTACCCGAAGTCGGATTAGGGTAAATAACAGCATTTGAAGTTTTTGTAAAATCCTCTGTTGATAATGTATTTTCATATTTAACCAAAGCACAGTTTTCTGTAAAATGCGATACAGATCCATCAATACCATTCGTATTAATCAAATCACCAAAGGTTTTAAAATTAGTTGCTTGTAAATTTCTACTAATATAAAAAGAATCATTTTCGGCTTTAAAAACACCCGTTATCTGATTCAAAAGAACATTGCTTTGGTCATCACTTTCTCCTGTAATGACTTTTTTCAGGTTCCCCTGCAAGTCATACGTTGCCATAAAGAAATTATCCACATTCAGCGTTAAATCATAATTTTTACCATCTGCACTAACCAATGTTGAAGTAGTTACACTTCCGCTATTACCTAGATATCCCAGTACATGCAGCAGATTTTCATCTTTAATAATTTTTGCTCCTGAACTATTGGTGGTATGCTGATCGCCCATAATCCACTCACAGGTTCCGGCTACATTCACCTTTGCTACATAATAAGCGCCAATACTCGTTTGTGTGAAAGATCCGTCAACATTTTCAAAATACTGAACAGCCGTTGCGGTATCACATCCATTTCCGCCTGTGAGGTAACTATTTCCGTTGTCATCAGTAACCATTGACGCAACACCTACCCCGTTAAAAAAGGCATCTTTGGTACCACTTTTCATCTTCCATTGCAAAGCACCATCTTTATTATATTTTGCTAGAAAAACAAAAGAATCATATTGCCCGTTACCCATAAAAGTCTCTGGTGTGGTCGTATTTCCGGCTGAGTAAAAATCAATTTGATTTTCGTAAACACCGGTTAGGTATACATTATTAGCATTGTCAAAACCAACATCAATAATTCCAGATCCGTTAACATGTCTGATATTGATACCTGTATACCATAAAACAGCACCTGTTGGGGCAATTTTAAGTACCGTTAAATTGTCTGCCTGAGAGGTTATCATATTTTGATTGATAACTGTAGTCGCTACGCCATTAAAATACAATTGATGTTGATTTGAATACAAATAATTCAAAATACCGGTTGAAATCAAATTATTCTCCTTATCCAGAAAAATATTTATAGGACTGTACCCATCATAAGTACTGCTTAAAGTCCAGATTACTTTTCCATTTTTATCCAATTTTACAATGTAACCCGATGTACTGTAATTGCCCAATAACGGATTTACATCAATTAAAGTTCCGGTGTTATCAATAAGATCTCCTGAGGTAATACCGCAGATATAAATATTTCCATCGGCATCTACTACTGATGAGAGAATATTATCTCTCTCTCTTTCAGTTGGGCTTGGCAGGGTATAAATCATCCATTTTAGAGCTCCTTTACGATCATGTTTGGCCAGAAAACCTCCTTTTTTATCTGTTAAATCATATTTCAGACCAATTTTTGAATCAAATAACTGACTGTTAAATCCACCAAAGGTTAAAAAGCCGTCTGCTGTTGGCGTTATTCCTTTTGTAGCTTCAAATTCATAACCATTCCACGGTGAATCAACTCCGTTGTTCACCATAGTCCAGCATTCCTTAGGGTTATCAGATTCATTATAAATAAAAGGGCCTTCTTTTTCAATTTGATCGTAACAGCCATTATCTGACCACACTTCAAGATTGACTGTTGTTGCTCCCTCTTTAGAAAAACCAACCTCTTGTATGGCTTGACCCGGTGTACTTACTGATGCTCCAGCTGAGAAATCCCATTTATAATTTTGTGCATCAGTTCCTTTTTGGTAAAACGTAGCAGTTTCATTGGCTGTGGCATTTAACAAATCCGTATGAAATGCTGCTTTTGTATGCTCTACGGTAATAGGAAACCTATCTGAAAAACTTGCCGTACATGTAGCATTAATGTTTTTAGCTTCCAGAAAATAATCTCCTGATGCTGTTAAGTCATTACTTGTAAAAGAAATGGTTTGCCCATTTCCTACTCCGCTTGTACCAAAACGGGAACTACCACTTCGCAATGTATATACAACATCCGGTTCTGAGTTTTGAATTTGAATTGTTATCGGTTCGCTTTTGCACAGAATATTATCACTGATGGTTATTGGCAGGTTAATTTTCGGGATTGGCGTTACAAAAATGGTTTTAACATCTGAAGATTCAACGTCAGAATAATTTGTAACAGTGTATTTAATTTCATAAGTTCCAACATTTTGAAACAGATAAGACAAATTACCACATACTGAACCAACCTGAACATTATTTACAAACCATTTACAGCTTTTAACCGTTCCTGTTATTCCATTTAGGGTTAAATAATTTCCGGCGCAAACGCCTTCCAGTTTTGAAATATTTACATAAGGAACCCTAGCGCTTAGGCCGGTTGCATTTTTTAATATAACACCCGAATTACCACAGGCATAATACACCGGATTTGCTGCCTGTTTCCAAAAGCAATTTATACTGTAATTTGAAGAGGTCGATTCCCATTCAAGAACCTGACTATTTGAAACAAAATAAATCCCGTGATCTGTTCCAACATGTTCATTATCTGTACTGGCCAAAATGCATTTTGCATTTAAGGTACCTCCATAATAATTCGTATGACTGCTAATTAAATCATTATAAATGCTGTAAGATGAAAATCGGTTTCCGGCAGAAAAAGTTCTTCCGTTACTAAAAGTTCCTGAACCATACACTACTGTTTTATTGTCTGCATTTGGTGTTAGTACTTCTGTAAAATTATAATTGGCATCCAGATATTCCGTATACAATATTTTGCCTGTCGTTCCTATTTTACATCTACTGTTATAAAAGGTGATCGATGAAAAATTATCAGTACCCAAATTTTTAACTCTTGAAACCCCCGCTTGTGTAAAACTAACAAGTAGTCCGTTTTCGCCTACTGCATAATACCCGCCATAGTATGAAGAAAATGCAATTTGATTTAATTTTGAATTTACTTCGCCTGTATATAGAATGGTATACTGCAGTGACGGAAGATCAATTTTTATTATAATTGCCTGTTTTGTTACTGTATTTTGCCCACAGGCAAAAGCAGTTCCCGTTGAGGCTGAACCCACTGTACTTGAAACACAATGTGTAAAAGTGGTGTTTGCATACACTGCAGCATTTTCAGCATTGTCTGTTATCTCAAACCTGCTCCAACTTGATGCTCCTTCTCCTCCATTTGAAGTGTAGTAAAGTCCTTTTTTTCCAGAAACTAAACCATTATTACCAAAAAAAACAACACCAGTCAAATCGTCTGTCAAACCAGTATTTAAGTTCTCCCATTGACAAAAGGCAAACTGAACATTAAGTAAAAATAAAACATAGAGTAAAGTTGATCTCATATAATTTAATAGGTTAATTATTAAAAATTGTAGTAAAACTAGTCATTTTTTAACACTTTACACGTCAATAAAAATGTTTTGTTAAAAACTGAAAACAATTTATTAGAGAACCTTATCAGTGCTTAAAATTTGCAGGCATATTCACCGCGCTTTCACTCAAAAAAATCCTATTGAGACAATATTGGTCAATTAAAATTCAAAAGGTTATTTTTGTAAAAATTATGATGATGAAAAATATTCTATATAAAAACACCAAAGTATCTTTTACTGATTCTGGAGAAGGAAACGCAATTGTATTACTTCATGGCTTTTTGGAAAACAAAAAAATGTGGGCAGAATATGTTGAATTGTTTTCAGAAAAATATCGTGTCATTACAATCGATTTATTAGGTCATGGAGAATCTGATTCTTTAGGTTACGTTCATGAAATGGAAGACAATGCAAGTGTTGTTTACGAAGTTTTAGAATCTTTAAAAATTGAAAAAGCAACTATTTTAGGTCATTCTATGGGCGGTTATGTTGCTTTGGCTTTCGCCGAATTATTTCCGAAAAACATTAAAAAACTAGTCCTGCTAAATTCAACTTCTAAAGAAGACAGCGCCGAGAAAAAACTAAACAGAACGCGTGCTATTAAAGCCGTAAAACAAAACTATGTAAACTTTGTAAGCTTAGCGATTGCGAATTTATTCAGCGAAAATAACAGAACTCGCTTAGCTGCCGAAATTGAAAAAGTACGAGAACAAGCTTTAAAAACACCTTTGCAGGGAATTGTAGCTTCGCTGGAAGGAATGAAAATACGAAAAGACAGAGAATGGCTTTTGCAGGAAAACCGCTTTCCGGTTTTATTGATTCTTGGAAGAAAAGATCCCGTTTTAAACTACGAGGAAAGTCTTGCTCAAATTGAAGACACAACGGCAGAATTGGTTTCGTTTGAAGATGGACATATGAGCCACATCGAAAATAAAGAAGAACTAAAACCGATCTTGTTAGATTTCTTCAACTAAAATAAAAAGGTAATAAAAGCAAAAAAGGCCATTCGAAATTCGAAATGGCCTTTTCTTTATTTTAGCATCAAAACTTTATAATTTTGAAATAATGTCTTTTTTGAATTTTCCTAAAGTCGCTCTTGTTAATCCAAGATTGGCTTTTTTAGCATCAACAGCTAAATAAATAAAATACTGCCCGTCTTCAGAAACATCTATAATATGTATTTGATCTGTTAATGTAATTAAAATATCGTTTATTTTTTGGTCTAATCCTAAAGCTTTAATGGCGTTTAATTTTGCTTTTACAACTTCTAAATTATAAGCAGATGCTAGTTCCGGATCGAAATCTGGATTTACAGAAAGTGAGCAATAAGACATTCCTGTCTCAACCTCAGTTACTGAAACTGCAATAAATCCGCTAACATTCTCTCTTAAATCATTTTGAAAATTCTGTAAAAAATCTGACATGTTTTTATATATATTGGTTTAAATTAATTATTGAAAACGGTATCCATTCTTCTAAGCAGCAGACCCATTTTACTTATATCTTTAGAAAGCAAAGCAACGCAATTATCGTCCTGATCTTTATTTGCAACCACGATACCGTCATTGTTTTTGATCATAACTTGTTTTAAGTCACCATTATTAACATCTTCAGACATTTCTAAACACATTTTCAAAATCATTCCAATCATTGCGGCAACATTTCCGTCATATTCAAGGTTAACAGATTCTAATAAAATTCCGTCGATATTAAAGGTAATTCCAGACTCAGCGCCAGTTTCTTCAACCAATGTATTTAAATCAATCATAATGTTAAAATGTTTAAGAATGTCAAAGTTATTTTTAATAAACAGAATTGTTTGATGAACACTTGTTAAAAAAACAGAACAGCCAACTGTCTGACTCACTTTTATTTATAGTATAATTTAACTCGATCTTTAAAAGAAAATCTTCAAAAATATTTAACAGAAAAAAGAGATTTACTCAAAAATGAAACATTTTAGTTCAGAAAATTCAAAACATAGGTTTGATAAGTACAGATAATCAGTTTAATAGAAGTTTTTCTTAAATTTGCTAAAAATTATTCCAATGAAAACAGTTGATGAATTACGCTTTGATTTAAATGTAAAACTGATGAAGTTTAGAAGATTTCGCTTTGAAAATGGACCAATAAATACCCCGAATTCAAAAGAATCTGAAAAGAAAGGTTTCTTCAAAAAAATATTTAGTTAAAAACTACTTACAAAAAGCCGCGATTATTATTAAATAATAATCGCGGCTTTTTCCTTTATGCTGTGAAGCTTACATTTTATTTTTAAAAAACAATCCTTTTTCATCAGGATTACATTTTCAAAATTGTCCTAAATAAGACTTATTCTTCTCTTTTCATTTTTTGGGTTTTCAAATTTAATCTCTAAATTTTAAACAATTTACTTGAGAAATTCTTTTAGGAAGTCAATTTAAAAGTATTGAAAAACGAATTTTTAATTGGAGATAAAGGTTTTTTATTCTGAAATCTTATTTTCTCTTTTCATTTCAAATTACCCCAATAAACCGGCAAATGTTAAAAACAGAGTAATTTTGTTTAGCGATAGATAATTTGAGATTTTCTGAATGATCTAGTAATTGAGAATATATTAATTTTGAGGTTAAAAACGTTGTAAGTAACTAGTTACACTTTTTCTTCAAAAGGAATATTGCTGTCAAATATTTCATTTAACAATACAACTATTTCTTCTACATAACTATTCAAAATTGCCTTACTTACTGTTATATCCAGATCTTTTTCTTCTTTAAATCCAAAAGGTAAAAATCCTGATTTTAAATTTTTAAAAGAAATAATTCCAACTTCTATTGGAGTATCTCCCGCATGTTCTTCAAACATAAATGCATAAGCTAAAACCTGAATAATTTTATCGTTTTTAAGCTCTTGTGTTAATCCGTTCCACGATTTAAGTATAACGCTTGTTTTTTCGACTTTTCCGGTCTTATAATCAATGATTCTTATTTTTCCGTTACGAAGTTCAATTCTATCAACATTTCCTTTAATTAAAACCGGAAATGATAAATCAGGGTGAGTAAGATTTCGTTGAAAAGTTTGTTCCAAAGCAATAATCTTAACCGCATCTCCATTTTTGATCAATTCTAATTCCATTTTCAAGAAATTAGACACATTTCGCTTTGAAACTTCAAAGGCTAAAAGATTACGTCCTTTTTTAATTTCACCTTCTTTATACACCAATTTAAATTGTTTCAGCACTTCATCATCCAACAATTTAAAACAGTTTAATAAATCAGCTTCTGAAATAAACTTTCCAATAAAAGGTTCGTACAGTGTTTTTAATGTTTCGTGAATAATTGTTCCGAGTGTATTTAAAGCGATGTTCTCCTCTACTTCTTCGACTTCGCGAATACGCAGGATTTTTTGAAAATAAAACTCAATTGGATTTCGAATGTAACTCGTCAACGCCGATGGAGAAAAACCAGCAGTGGCAATTTCTTTTAAACGTTCCATAACTGCTTTTGATTTCGGAATTACCATTGGTTGATATGCCGTAGTTGGTAATACCGGATTATAAATATCAAAAGTCAAATTATGCTTTGATTTTTTTTCTACTTCAAGCTGAGTTATAAAACGGCTGCGTTCGCCGGCGTCTAATCCGTCATTTTCTGTATTATAAATTAGATAGATGTTTTTTGCACGCTGTAATAAATGATAAAAGTGATAGGTATAAATAGCGTCTTTTTCTTTAAAAGTCGGCAGACCTAATTCTCTTTTTACATCATAAGGAATGAATGAATTCTGAGATTTTCCCGCTGGAAATTTACCCTCATTCATTGAAGTGACAATTACGGTTTCAAAATCAAGAACACGACTTTCAAGGACTCCCATAATTTGCAATCCACGCAAAGGTTCACCTTCAAAAGAAACTTCAGCTACGTCAATAATCTGTTTATAAATCGCATGAAGTGTATCAATATTATCAATGTGTTTATGCTGCGAATAATAATTTATGAGTTTATTAATCACTTTAAAAACAGCATACACAAAAGTTTTAGCGATTTTTTCTTCTTCATTATCATTGCTAAAATTCTGTTTTATCAAAAGTAATATTGCCGAGATATTTTCAAGAACCGCTACAGATCCGTTTTCCCATTTTTGAAACAATAAAGAAAATAATTCAGATGGGTTTTGATTGAGTTCTAAAATCTTATTGAGTGTAATAAAAGTGTAGTTGTTCTCTTTGATTATTCTAACAATATGATTCGTCTTCGCATACGGCTCAACTAAAGGATGCGTCAGAATATCCAGAACATCTTTATAATAAAAAACATAACTGCCGCCAGCACGCGAAAGTGCATTGGTATGCATTTTGAAAAACTTAGCTACCAATATCTGCGAAGGATTATTCTTTCCTGAATATCCCATTGTAATATTTAAAGCCCCAACCGAAGAAGGCAGAGAATACAGAACCGGAATTAAAAGATTTTCTTCTCCCAGCACAATTGCAACCTTGTCTAGAGAAGCGGCTGGATTTTCATTAATTAAATTCTCAATAATGCTTCCGGCTAATTTAGCTTGCCCAATTGTTTTTGGAGTACCAATAACCTGAATGTTTTTCGTTTGAGAAAAATCGTCTACAATCCATTCAAAAGGGTGGGATTTATAATGCTTCCAACTTTCTTTAAAACGCCGAACAAAAAGCCCCGCATCGTGAAAAGGATCATTTAAAAAAGCCTGGTCTACATCCCAGTAAATTTTGGCCTGATCAAGTGCTAAAAGATGCTGCACAATTTTTTCTTCCGCGGCATTTAAGGCATTGAATCCGGCAAAAATAAAATTACGATTCGAAATAGTATTTGAAAAATGATTCAGATTATTTACTGCTTCTCTATAAATCAGACCTTGATAACCAATTGATTTATTTAAGAGATGATTGTATAGTGAATCGTAATATAGAGGCAGAAGTTTCCAAAAGTCAATATAATTTTCTAAAAGTTTAGTTTTATTTTCGACTTCTATTCCCCATTTTTTAATGTCTTCGATATCTTTTAAATAAGACAAAACATGATTCGGCTCCAGAAGGTAACGATCAATTTCGTTAAAGTCCTGCAAGAGTGTTTTTGCCCAATTAGCAAACAACTCAAAAGATTGCTGGTGCTGTTTTTCAGTAACTGATAAATAAACTTCATAAAACTCAAACAGCAACTCAATTGAATCTACAGATCTAATTGAAGCAACATCTTGCACAAAATCTTCAATACTTATAATTTCAGGAGAAAGAATTGTTTTTGAGGTTTCTTTTTTAAGCGCTTCAATTAAAAAAACTTTAGCCCTTTTGTTCGGTAAAACAATAGTAGTTTCTGCAAGTTTATCTGAATAATCCTGTATTACGACAGCTGCAATTTTTTCTAAGAAAGAAGTATTTATCATTGTATAAAAATAAAAAAAGCCATTCAATTAAGAATGGCTTTTCAATATTATTTACAAAAGTAAATTATAGCTTACCTTGGTATTTAGAACCTACGTGTTTAATTTCAGTTCTTCTGTTTTGTGCTTTACCTGCAGCAGTTTTGTTACTTGCAACTGGTTGAGAAGATCCAAATCCTTTAGCTTCTAAGTTTTCAGCGTTAACACCTCTTTCAACTAAAGCGTTTAATACCGCGTTAGCTCTGTCTTGAGATAATTTATCATTTACTTTAGCAGAACCTGTACTATCTGTATGTCCTTCAATAGAGAATTTCGCGTTTGGATAGTTTTTAAGGATTTCTTTAATAGCGTCTAATCTAGCTGGAGTTTCTTTGTCACCAGTTTTGAAAGTAGCTTTTCCTGAGTTAAAGTAGATTGCTCTAGCTTGAACTTTAAGATCTTCTAAAGCTTGAGAAGATACTTCAGGACATCCTCTGTTACTAGCTGGACCAGCAACTGTAGGACAATCGTCATCTTTATCTAAAACACCATCTTTATCAGCGTCTAAGAAAGGACAACCACCATTTTCTTTAGGACCTGCAACTGTAGGACATTTATCGTCTTTATCAGCGATTCCGTCTCCGTCAGTATCAGGACAACCTTTTAATGCAGCTAAACCAGCAACATCTGGACAAGCGTCATCTTTGTCAGCAACACCGTCTCCGTCTCTATCAGGACATCCGTTTAATGCAGCTAAACCAAATTCATTTGGACAAGCATCAGAAGCATCAACGATTCCATCTCCGTCAGTATCAGGACATCCGTTGAATTGCTTTAAACCAGCAACATCTGGACAAGCATCATCTTTATCGTAGATACCGTCACCGTCTGTGTCTTTACCACCAAATTTGAATACAAGACCAGCAGTGTGTTGGAAGTGAGATGGAGCGTCTGGAACACCAGCAGCATCTTCTCTATCTCCACTTACAGACCATTTGTATTTCGTAGCTAACTCAAGACCAATAGCATCAGTAAACCAAAAAGTAATTCCAGCACCTGGATTTACAGTTCCGTAGCTGCTATCTCCGAAGAAAGTATAACCTCCACCAACAGATAACGAAGGATCAATCACTTTAGATTTGATTAATTCTTGGAAGCTGTATTTGATAGTAGCATCAATTCCGTAGTACATTAAATCACCAGGGTTTCTAACAACTAGACCTCTTGCATCGTGATCAGCAGCAGTTGGATCAAAAACAACATATTTGTCAATTTTGTTTACAGATCCTTGTAAACCAACTGAGAAACCGCTACCTACATATCTAGACACACCAATGTAAGATAAAGAAGGAAGAATATTCCAGTTGTCTTTTACAGCAAACGGCTGAGAAAAGTGTGCTGGGAAAAAGTCAACATGATCTGGACTTGCACTAGTCCTTGTATCCACAGCATTCACCCCAAAAGAGATAGCCCATGGATTGTTACTGTCTTGTGCGTGAGAGCTTAAACCCATCACCATCATTACAGCAACTAAAAGTTTGTTAAGATGTTTCATACTTAATTTTTTTAATTACAATTTAGTTAATTACAAGCAAAAGTAACACCAAATTTTTTAAATACAAAATCAAATGTTAAAAAAAACCTACAAAAATTACACTAATGTGGTAATTATATAACTTTTAACATTTTACCTGTTAATTTAAAAGCTTCTATTGCCTTGTCTAGATGCTCTTTAGTATGAGCAGCAGAAAGCTGGACTCTAATTCTGGCTTTATCTTTCGGAACTACCGGAAAGAAAAATCCTATAACATAAATCCCTTGTTTTAAAAGTTCATTAGCCATAGTCTGCGATAATTTCGCGTCATATAACATTACAGGTACAATCGCAGAATCACCATCAATTATATCAAATCCTGCTTTTTTCATCCCTTCCTTAAAGTAATTAGTATTCCATTCTAATTTATCCCTAAGTGTTGTATCCTTTTCTAATAATTCGAAAACCTTTATTGAAGCTCCTACAATTGATGGCGCTAATGAATTAGAAAATAAATAAGGCCTAGAACGCTGACGTAAAATTTCTATTACTTCTTTTTTAGCCGTTGTGTATCCACCCATTGCTCCACCTAATGCTTTTCCTAAGGTACCTGTTATAATATCAACACGTCCCATTACTCCTTTTGCTTCAAGTGTACCTTTTCCTGTTGCACCAATAAATCCAGCAGCGTGGCATTCATCCACCATAACTAATGCATCATATTTATCAGCTAAGTCGCAAATCTTATCCAGAGGAGCAACTAATCCGTCCATAGAGAAAACCCCGTCGGTTACAATTAGTTTAAAACGAGTTCCTGCTTCGGTTGCTTTGATTAATTGCTGTTCAAGATCTTCCATGTTGCTGTTTTCATAGCGATAACGAGCTGCTTTACACAAACGAACCCCATCTATAATAGAAGCGTGATTTAAACTATCTGAAATAATTGCATCGTTTTCTCCTAATAAAGGTTCAAAAACTCCACCGTTTGCATCAAAAGCTGCAGCATATAATATGGTATCTTCTGTACCATAAAAATCTGCAATTTTTTTTTCTAATGTTTTATGAATATCCTGAGTTCCACAAATGAAACGTACAGACGACATTCCGAAACCGTGTGTATCCATTGCGTCTTTTGCAGCCTGAACTACTTCTGGATGTGACGAAAGACCTAAATAATTATTGGCACAAAAATTTAAAACTGTCTCTCCTGTCGAAATTGTGATCTCTGCACCTTGAGCAGAAGTTATAATTCGCTCCTTTTTAAAAATTCCATTTTCTTCGATTGTCTGCAGCTCACTTTGCAGATGCTCTTTAATTTTACCGTACATTTTTATCTATTTAAAACGTTAAAAATTAACAACTTAACCCGTAAAAAGAGTAGTTATTTCTTTAACATCTGATTAATATTTTCACAAATTTACCACTTCAATTTCCGATCCTATATATACCAAAACCTTTTTTAACACTTTGTATCCTAAATCTTCAATAGCATCTTGATATTCTTGAATTTGTTGCTGATATTTTGAATTAATTGCACCTGTTTTATAATCCAGCAAATAAGCTTCCTTATTATTAGTTAATACAACGCGGTCTGGTTTTAAAATTTTCCCTTCTTTTTGAACTATAGTTTGCTCATTCAAAACCTTATAATTACCATCAAAACAAATATTTAATTCGTCATGATTTACAATTTCATTAAGTGTTCTTAAAACCATTTCAGATTGATCAATCGTTATTAAACCATTTTCAAGTGCTTTTACAACGGCAAGATCAACATCTGACTTATCTTTTATGAAAGCCAAAATCTCGTGCACGATATTTCCATACGAAATCGCTTCCTGCTGGTGCGTTCCCCACATTAAGGCTTCACGCTGTGCTATTTTAATATTTTTAGGATTTAAAACTTCTTTTACTGTCGGAATTATCTTTAATGTATCAACAGATTCTTCAGATTTAGAAAGTTTAATTTTATTTCCAAATTCATATTCCAGCTTTTCAGAATCAAAAACTCCTTCATGCATCAAAAATTTAATAAAATATGAAGCCATATTATTTGGAAACTCACCATCTTTTCTTTCTTTTAAAGACTGAGAAATAATATACAATTGTTCTTCTGCACGTGTTAAGGCAACGTATAGAACATTAATATTATCTAGTAATTCTTCCTGTTTTTTTAAATTAAAAACTACCGAAGCACTTTCACCAAAACCTTCAACTGCACTGCTATTATCAATTAAAGCTTTTGGAACACCTAAATCAGATTCTTCAGTATCGAGCCATAATTTATCTTTTGGCTTTCTGTTATAATCTTCTTCTGCAAAAGGCATAATCACAACCGGAAATTCCAATCCTTTTGATTTATGGATCGTCATGATTCGAACTGCATTATTTCCTTCCGGTGATGGAATACTGAATTTCTCAGAATTTTTATCCCAGTAATTGAGGAAATCAGCAATTCCAGCTTGATTTCGAATATCTCTTTCTAAAACAATATCCAGAAAAAACTGCACATAAGCATTTCCTTCTGACGGAGGTATAAATTTTGAAATGATTATTTCTACAGCTTCATAAAGCGATTTTTTTCGAACATTTTCAAAAGACAGCGAAACATCAAATGTCAAAAGCCATTTTTCAAAATCTTCTTCAAATTTCTGCGACATTCCCTGAGCAATAAAATCATGAATTGGCATTTCGATTTCCTTATTTTCAGCTAAAAAATGAAGAAAATAGGCTTTCGATTCTAAATCGGCATTGTTGTTTAGATATCTCAGAAGATTAATTATCAAACGAACTTCTGTCGCATTTTGAATCATTAATGTTTCTGATGATAAAAGTGGGATATTTTGTTCCGTCAAGTAATTTGCAATTGCAATTCCCTGATCTCTTTTTCTAGTTAAAACAACAATGTCTTTATATTTAAAACCTTCTCGAAGTACTTTTTGAATTGTATTTAAAGTTGCTAAAACATACAAATCTGATTTTTCGACAACTTCTTCCTCATCAGCAAAATCATTTTTTTCGATTATTGGAAGAAAAGAAATATTTACATAACCGCCTTTTTTTGAATTTGTATTTTGAAAACTATGATTTTCATATAAATCTTTATAATCTTCATTTATAAATTCAGAAGAAATCAATTTAAAAAAAGCATTATTAAAATTAATAACCTCGCTATAACTTCTGTAGTTTGTATCTAAATGTTTCAGCACTTTTTCATGACTAAAAAAAGAAACTTCTTCTTTTCCTAATTCAATAAACTGCTCAGCTTTTCCTCCTCTCCATCTGTAAATAGATTGTTTAGGATCACCTACAATCATCAAAGTTCCTTTATTACCATAATCATCTTCACCAGAAAGTGAGTTATGGATTAACGGAATTAAGTTCTGCCATTGCATTTCTGAGGTATCCTGAAATTCATCAATAAAAAAATGACGATATCGCTCTCCTAAACGTTCATAGATAAATGGCGCCGGCTGATTCTGAATTTCACGATGAATAATCGCGTTGAATTCTGAAATGGACAAAACATTTTGTTCTGACTGAATTTTTGCCAATTCATTACTTACTGTATTTAGCAATGAAAGCGGCGTAATGTTTTTTAGAAATGCTTTATAAAAATCTCTTTTTTCGAAATTCTTATAAACCTTAACCAAAATTTGAAGCAATTCCGGAATTATATTTTCAATTAATGATTTGTCTTTTGCTGTTTTATTAATGGCAATATCATCGAATTCATGAAAGGTTTTATTTCGCGGATTAAATTTTCCGTCCCGAATACTTTCTAAGTGATTTGGAAATGTTCCTCTCGAAAATGATTTTAAATCAATTCCGTTTTTATCAATTAATGAAAGCGCTTCTATTGCAAATTGCTCGTTTTCTGACTCCAGATCTTTACATAATGCGAGCATTTTCTTTTTAATCTCAACAAATTCCTCGATTGTTTTATCGTTAAAATGAAGAATTTCATTTCGATTATTTTCATTTAAAACCAAGCGTCCGGTTTCAAGAATTTCTCTGGAAATATCCCAACTTTTATCGTCGTCGGTTTTTTCCATTGTAAAATCGATAAGCAATTTAGTCAGCGTTTCGTCCTGACCGGCCTGTGCAATAATAGCATCAACAGCTTCAACCAATAAATTTTCGGTATCCAGAGTGACTTCAAAAGTCATGGGAAGATTTAAATCGTGTGCAAAAGCACGAATCACTTTATGCGTAAATTTATCAATGGTAGAAATATCAAAAGCAGCATAATTGTGAATTAAATGCTTGATGATACTTTGCGCTTTTACTTTAATCTGAATAAGTGAAAGTCCGATGTCTCGAGATAAATCTTCCATTAAATCAACAGCTTTTGCGGAAGGCTCGTCTTTTGCAAATTCAGATAAACTCCCCACAATACGGCTTTTCATTTCATGAACTGCCTTATTTGTAAAAGTTATAGCTAAGATATTACGGTAAGCATCGGGTGTTTTTGATGAAAGAATAATTTTTAAATATTCTTTGACCAAAGTATACGTCTTTCCTGATCCTGCAGAAGCATCATAAATGGAAAAAGACGGACTTTGCATAGGTTTGGTTTTTTTGTATTGTAAAAATAGCACAATAATATCAAACCTCAATAATGTAAAATTTTCAAATTCTAAAAAATAAAAATTCCAAATTCCAATATCTGCGTGCAATGAACACTTCAAATATTGGAATTTCTTTTTTGAATTTTAAATATAATTTATTTAGTGTTTTGGAAATGCTCTTTTATTAAAGACTAACAAAATTCCAACTCCTGTAGAAATCGCCATATCGGCAACATTAAAAATAGCATTGAAGAACATAAAATGTTTTCCTCCAAAGATTGGTAACCAAGATGGAAGATCACCTTCCCAAATAGGAAAGTAAAACATATCTACCACTAAACCATGAAACCAAGTTCCGTATGGATGTGGCGAGAAAAGTGTTGCCAGATTATGTGTGCTGTCATCAAAAATAACTCCGTAAAAAACAGAATCAATAATATTACCTGCGGCTCCGGCAAAAATTAAAGCTATTGAAATAATCAAATAAGTGGAGTGACGTTTCTTAACGGCATCAGCAAGCCAGTATCCAATTCCGAATACGGCAAAAATTCTGAAAACGGTTAGAATCAACTTTCCGTATTCTCCCGGAATTTTTGTTCCCCAAGCCATTCCTTCATTTTCAATAAAATGAATTCTAAACCAGTCAAAAAGCACCACTTCTTCACCTAGAACGAAGTTTGTTTTTACATAGATTTTAGAAAGCTGATCGACAATTAGAACTAAAAATATAAGGAAATACGCTTTTCTTAATGACATTTTATGATTTTTTGATGCGCAAAAATAACAATTAAATCAAAAAAAACGCTCCCTTGGGAACGTTAATTGTTTCGTAATAAAACTTAAACAAAATAATTTGCTTCAATTTTAGTTTTTGGATCTATCTTTTTGCAACGGCATTTGCCGGGCTGTCTGTAAAGAATTCTGAGATAGATTTAAAAATGCCTTTACTGGGTTTTCCTGCGGCAGCTCTCTTGGCTTCTGCCTTTTTAACTTCTGCTTTAAATTTAACGCGTAATTTTTCAAATTCCTTCATTCTGTGCTCAACATCGGAATTTACATCTTTGAATTTCAATACTTTAGCCATAGTGTAAGTTTTTTAAGTAAAAAAATAAAATATTTAACGATTTGGTTCTACAATGATACATAATTTAATTTATATTTGTTAACAATAATTAACAATTGTTTAGGAATAATCACAACTATATTTGATAATAGACACCAAAAACGAATTAATTTTAACTCTTTCCTCAAATCTTACAAAACTATGAATGAAATAACTACTATTTTAAACAACTTTTTGGTCGAAACAAAAGCTAGTGCAGCTTTAATTTTAAACGGTAAAGGAAAATTGATCACTTCTCTTAACCTTGACTACAGCGACAGTATTGCGGCTATGAGTGCTGGAATTTTATCTATGAGCGAAAAATTCCTAATTGATCTGGAAAAAGGCTCTTTAAAACAACTTTACTTAAAAAGTTCCGATGGGGTTGTCGTCGGAAATAAGATCAGCGGTTCTAACTTCGTGATTGCATTTTCACGAGAAGGAAGCAACCTTGGTATCTTAATGCATTCTACCGATGAATTATCTGTAGAACTCAGCAAAAATTCTCTATTAAAATAAACATACATCTATTAACCACAAACCCCAAGAACTATGAGTAACGATTTTTTAAACGTGTTTTTAAATGAAATGAAAACTAACGTAAACGGCTTTATAGCTGTAGCTGTAACAGAAATTGAAACAGGATTAAGCTTTGGCAACATTACCGTAGATTCAGCTTTTGATCCTGAATTGGCTGCCGCTTATAACCTGGAAGTTGTAAAAGCAAAATTGAATGCCGTAAAAGCGTTAGGTTTAAATCAGGATATCGAAGATATTTTGATTACACTTTCAAACCAAATTCACATTATCGACATTTCGCCTAACAAAAAATTTATGATTTATCTTGCCGCAGATGCAACTAAAGCAAATCTTGGAATGACAAGAGCGGTGTTAAGAAAACACAAAGCAGATTTAGAAAAAAATCTGGCGTAACAATTTTACTTTAAAAACCGCACCAATAAGGGCGGTTTTTTTTGGGGTCTATTCTGAAATTTCTTAGGTAGTTATACTTGTTTTATTCTTACAAAAAAGTTTGTTTTTAAATCAATTTATTTTGACTAATTATAAATAATTTCTTTCAACCTATTGTTTCCTCAGCAAAATCGAACAGAACAAAACATTAAACAAAAAAAAACGCCCCTAAAAGGAGCGCTTTATTTATTATGTATTTTTGATTATCTCTGCAAATTTTTAGCTTCGATACTCATTGTTGCATGAGGAACGATTTTAAGCCTTTCTTTGCTGATTAATTTACCTGTTACTTTACAAATACCATATGTTTTGTTTTCAACACGGAATAATGCGTTTTTTAAATCGCGAATAAACTTCTCTTGTCTAATAGCTAACTGAGAGTTTGCTTCTTTTGACATTGTCTCGCTTCCTTCTTCAAAAGCTTTAAAAGTTGGAGAAGTATCGTCAGTTCCGTTATTCAAATCATTCATATAAGCACTTTTAATCAAATCAAGATCTGCTTGTGCTTTTTGTATTTTGTTTTGGATTATTTCTTTGAACTCTGCCAAATCAGCGTCAGAGTACCTTGTAATTTCATCTATCATGGTATTATACTTTATTTTGAAATTAATATCAATGTTTTAATATCATCAAACTCAATTTCTGTGCCGTTTTCTAAAGCGTCAACAAAAACCAAATTATCTGTTAGTGTCTCAGACTTAATATAGTCTTCATTTTTAGAAACTGCTTCCTCTAATGGGCCGTTTCTTTTTATTTGTACTTTGATCTTATCAGTAACTTCAAATCCTGAATCTTTACGGATATTCTGAATTCTGTTTACTAATTCTCTCGCGATACCTTCGTTTTTCAATTCTTCAGATATTGTAATGTCAAGCGCAACTGTAATTCCATTTGAATTTGCAACCAGCCATCCTTCGATATCCTGCGATGTTATTTCGACGTCTTCTAGTGATAAAGTTACATTATTTCCAGCAATAACAATATCTAACGTTCCCTGCTTGTCTAATTGGTTGATCTGATCTGCAGAAAAAGCTTGTATTTCCTTAGAAATCAATCCCATATCTTTTCCAAAGCGTGGTCCAAGAGCCTTAAAATTAGGCTTAATCTGTTTTACCAAAATACCCGAATCATCGTCTAAAAGTGCAATTTCTTTCACGTTTACTTCGGCTTTTACCAAGTCAGAAATCGCTTCGATTTCAGCTCTCTGATTCTCGTCAAGTACTGGAATCATTACCTTTTGCAGAGGCTGGCGTACTTTTATCATCTCTTTTTTACGTAATGATAAAACTAAAGATGAGATCGTTTGCGCCTTCTGCATTTTGCTTTCCAACGTTTTATTAACAAAGTTTTCGACAAATTTTGGAAATTGAGCCAAGTGAACACTGGCAAAATCCTCAGTTCCTGTCGAAGCTGTCAAATCTCTGTATAATTTATCCATGAAAAAAGGAGCTACTGGAGCGCTTAATTTACTGATTGTTAACAAACAAGTATAAAGCGTTTGGTAAGCTGCAATTTTATCATGAGCATATTCACCTTTCCAGAAACGACGACGACATAAACGAACGTACCAGTTACTTAAGTTTTCCTGAACGAAATCAGAAATTGCTCTTGTTGCTTTTGTTGGTTCGTAATCTTCATAACATTCATCTACAAATTTGATTAATGAATGTAATTCAGAAATGATCCATTGATCGATTTCCGGTCTTTCGTTTAACGGAATTTCTGCTTCAGCGTATTTAAACCCATCGATATTAGCATATAACGAAAAGAATGAATACGTGTTGTATAGTGTTCCGAAGAATTTACGGCGAACCTCAGCAATTCCTTCAATGTCAAACTTTAAGTTATCCCAAGGATTTGCATTTGAAATCATGTACCAACGTGTGGCATCTGGACCGTATTCTGCAATTGTTTCAAAAGGATCTGTTGCGTTTCCTAGACGTTTAGACATTTTTTGTCCGTTTTTGTCCAGAACCAAACCATTTGAAACTACGTTTTTATACGCTACTTTATCAAAAACTAATGTTCCGATTGCGTGTAAGGTATAAAACCATCCGCGAGTTTGATCTACTCCCTCGGCAATGAAATTTGCAGGGAAATCTTTATTCTCGTCAATTTTATCTTTGTTTTCAAAAGGATAATGCCATTGTGCATAAGGCATTGCTCCAGAATCAAACCAAACGTCAATTAAATCACTTTCGCGTTTCATTGGCTTACCAGAAGCCGAAACTAAAGTAATTTGATCAACTACATTTTTGTGCAAATCAATTAAATCATAATTTGATTCAGACATGTTTCCGATTTCGAAACCTTTAAATGGGTTTTCTTTTTGAAAACCAGCTTCGATCGATTTTTCGATCGCATTGTATAATTCTTCAACAGAACCAATCAGAACTTCTTCTTTTTTGTCTTCCGTTCTCCAGATTGGCAATGGAATTCCCCAATATCTAGAACGAGATAAGTTCCAGTCGTTGGCATTTTTCAACCAATTTCCAAAACGTCCTTCACCAGTAGATTTAGGTTTCCAGTTGATAGTTTCGTTCAGGTCGAACATTCTATCTTTTACATCGGTTACTTTTATGAACCAAGAATCTAGTGGATAATATAACAACGGCTCATCAGTTCTCCAACTGTGTGGATAACTATGTACGTATTTTTCAACCTTAAAGGCTTTATTTTCTTCTTTTAATCGAATAGCGATTTCAACATCTACTGATTTCTCAGGAGCTTGTCCTGCATCGTAATATTCGTTTTTAACATATTTACCAGCTAAATCACCTAAATGAGAAGTGAATTTCCCTTGTAAATCAACTAACGGAACTGCATTCCCTTCTTCATCTAAAACTAACATTGGCGGAACTTCCGGTTTTGCTTCTTTTGCTACTTTAGCATCATCTGCACCAAAAGTCGGTGCGGTATGCACCACTCCTGTTCCGTCTTCTGTAGTAACAAAATCTCCGGCAATTACTCTAAATGCATTTTCGGCATTTTCGTATGGCAAAACATAAGGCAATAATTGTTCGTAACGAATTTCTACTAAATCTGCACCTTTTGCTTCGGTTAAGATTTTATACGGAAGTTTTTTGTCGCCGTTTTTAACGTTGTCAAAATCAGCATCGTCTTCACTTAAGAAAAATCCTTTTCCAAATTGTTTTCCAACTAAGTTTTTAGCTAAAACAACATTGATTGGTTCAAAAGTATATTGATTGAATGTTTTTACTAAAACGTAATCGATTTTTGGCCCAACTGTTAAAGCTGTATTCGATGGCAGTGTCCAAGGCGTTGTCGTCCAAGCCAAGATGTGAATATCTCCAAAACCTTGTAAAAAGTTTGGCAGTGTTTCTGGCAAAGTTTTAAACTGTGCTACAATTGTAGTATCTGTAACATCTCTGTAAGCTCCCGGCTGATTTACTTCGTGAGAAGATAATCCTGTTCCTGCTTTTGGAGAGTATGGCTGAATCGTGTATCCTTTGTACAACAAACCTTTATCGTAGATTTGTTTTAAAAGCCACCAAACAGATTCCATGTATTTTGGTTTATACGTTACATATGGATCTTCCATATCTACCCAATAACCCATTTTTTCGGTCAAATCATTCCATACGTCGGTATAACGCATTACGGTTTTTTTACACGCTTCGTTATATTCTTCGATAGAAATTGTTTTACCAATATCTTCTTTTGTAATTCCTAATTCTTTTTCGGTTCCTAATTCTACAGGTAAACCGTGAGTATCCCAGCCTGCTTTTCTTTTAACCAGAAAGCCTTTTTGAGTTTTATATCTGCAAAAAATATCTTTAATCGCACGCGCCATCACGTGGTGAATTCCTGGTAATCCGTTTGCTGAAGGCGGACCTTCAAAAAATACGTAAGGCTCTGCACCTTCGCGAGTAGTTACACTCTTTTCAAATATATTTTCTTTCTTCCAAAAATCAAGAACTTCCGACGCTACAGTTGGCAAGTCAAGTCCTTTGTACTCAGTAAATTTTGTACTCATTTTATCCTTTTCTTAAACGAGGTGCGAAAGTAAGGAATTTTGAATTATTGTCCATCAATTTCTTTAAATTTCACAAACTTTTGTTGAGATAATGGGTACAAAAACAAAAGAATTGGTCAATTTTTGGCAGTAATCTCAAAATTTTGAGTCCACATTCCAAAAACTAACCAATTCTAATTATTTTCTTCAGAAGAATAAAATCTTATTTAAATCCTCCGAAATAGACTTCTTTCATGAAAATTCGGTTTCCAAAAACAGGATTTATTTCTACTTTTTCACGGACTTCCTGATAAATGGTTTCTCCGTTAAAATCTTCAATTTCGTAATTAATTTTATACGGGATTTTTCCTGAATTTAATGCTGCCGTTGGGCGGTAATCTCCATAAAGTCTTTTTTCGAAAAAGCTTTTATTTCCATTGTCAAATTCTGTTTTTTCTGTAGAAACGATATTGTAGTTTTCTTTATCAATAAAAACATGATAATCTGTTTTAGGAATTGTTCTGTTTCCTGTACTTAAGGTTTTTTCAAAATAGTTCAAATGATAACATAATTTTCCTTCGTACATTTCATCTTGCAAAACTTCAAAATTATTCCACAAATCCAGTCTTAAATCTGTAAGGAAATTAATTAAATCAACATTCTTAGATAAATTGTTGTAATCATAAGTTGTTGATTTTGCCCATTTGGCATTTAAACCGCTTTCGCGATCGTCATGACTCCAGGCTTCGGCACCATTTACAATTTCATAATAGGTTTCGGGCATTTTTTTCTTCAAAAGATAATTTGTGCTTGTTGCCCATTTTTCTTCCGTTTGAGGTATGTTATTTCCTTCTATTGAAAGTTTAGAAAAATAATGTGCTTTTTCTACTTTTTTCAAAGCCTGGCTTCCGCCTAAATTATCTACTACTTTTGCCAGTAAATTAGCATTTGACTGATATGGAATAGAATCTAAAAGATTAAATCTTTGGGTTTTTCCTTTTTCTAAATAGGCTTCACGGCGTGCTTTTTCACTTTCCCATTCGGCATCTTGCTGCTGAATTTTTTCAAAAAAGGCTAATCTTTTTTCTTCTTTTTCTTCTGCAATTTTAAGCCCTAGTTTTTGAAGATCGGCAAAACGTGTGGTGTGGCTTCTTATTTTTTTATCGACAAAAAAGCCTCTATTTACACTTTTAACGATAGAAGTTCCTCTAGAATCTTGTTTATCATTCTCAATAAGTAAATTAGCGTACAATAATGCTTTTTCTTTATTTTCAAGTAAAAAATAAGTTTCTGCTAAATTGTTTGTTACTATAAACCGGATGTTTTCGTTTGCAGGTGAAGGCGGATATTTTACTAATAAACTTTCCAGATATTGCAAATGCGGTAACAACAATTTTTCGTCTAAACCTTTTTCTAAAGTTACTTTTGCCATTTGAGCTGTAATTTCGTTCTCAAATGCCAGCATCTGGTTGTATTCTGAATGTCCTTTAGAGGTTACAAATTCAAACTTGACCTTATCTTCGCCTGTTTTGTACCTTAATGTGTAGTTAAGATATCTTTGTATTGCTTCAACAGAACTGTAAATCACTCGGTCTAATCCTAATTCTGCAACTGTATAATTATCATCTTTCTCTGCTTCAGCAAGTTTTTTATTGTTCATCTCAACTGCACCTTTCAAATTGTCTTTTTTAGAACCAAAGGCAAGTAAATAAGATTCTACAGTATTGAAATCCTGAGTTAATAGAAGTTTGTCTGCACATTTTGCTTCCACTTTTATTTTTACACTATAATTAGAAAAAGCCTGAAATACCCAACCGTTCTTTTCTTTATCAAATGTACTGTCAATTTTTGTTGCTTTATATTGTGGCAGTTCAACGGTTAAATAAATTTTTAGTTTTCCGTTTGCAGGATCTTTTATAAAGCCTTCTATATTAAAGAATTTTTTCTTCAATATAGGCTCTTCTTGTATCAACTGCTTATCCATTTGATAAAAAGTGGTCTGCGTTAACACATTATCCAGAACAGGAAATTCTGAATACTTAATTACGGGTATATAAAATTTCTTCTTTTTTGAACTTATTTTTTCTTGTGCCTGAATTGAACCAATTACAAGCAAAGTAATTAAGAGTAATATTTTTTTCATAGGCAAAAAAAAAAGCCACCAGAAATAAATCCTGATGGCTTTAGGTTTTTATTTTTCTTATTTTTTATTAAAGATCTGAATAGATTTATCTGAAACATAAAAAATGTTTTGTGTTGCAGGATCTACTTCATAAATCGGTTTATTATTGTTGAAAATAATTTTATCAACTTCAAGACCGTCAACTTTACTCACTTTTACAAGGATTTTTTCTCCAGTTTCTGCTTTTGCAAAAATATAAGAGTAGTCTCTGTTTTGTTTCATAGCATTAAAACGAGAATTAAATTTAGCAGCTACTATACCTAAAGCCGCTGATCCAGCCGCATACGTTTTTGCCTGATCCTTATTTGTCTGATCTCCTTTTGCAACTACAGTTCTCATGTTACCGTCAGTATCACGATATGTCATGGTCAAATCAGCACCTTTAACTGAACTTACTGCAGAACCAACACCTAAACCAATGCTTCCAACAATAGCAGCACTTTTAATAAGACGTCTTGTTCCTTCTCCAGGCTGTGAATAAGTAAGGTGGTATTTAACTGTACCATCCATATTAACCCCCATAACTTCAAGTGGTCCTGAAAGCACAACTCCCCAAGGGAATAATTCGATACTGTTTAATTCTTTTTCTTTTTTGATATTTACTTTAGCAAATGGTTCTGGTTTGTCGCTAATGCTTGGATCAAATTTGTACAATTTCTCGTCATTATAAACTAAGTAAGAATTTGTAGCTTCGTCATAAGTAGGCAAAACCGGACGGTCTTTGTCAAACGAGATATTACGTTTCCAAAGTTTAACTCCTGTTTTATAATCTACCATGTTTCCATAAGTTCCTGTAAGATACATTACTTTTTCTCCTACTTTACCTAAGTAATAAATTGGATCTTCTTTATCATCAGAGATTTCGATGAATTTTTTCCAAAGTTTTTCTCCGTCTTTGTTGATTAACATCATTTCGTTTTCTGCAACGTATAAGAAATCCTGATCGATAGGGATTACTCTTTTCAATCCGTCTCCACGAGCATCTTTTTTCCAGATTTTTTCTCCTGTTTTTAAATCAAAAAAGTTAAATCCACTGTAATGAGCTACTAATATTTTTGTTCCCCAATCTTCCAGATAAACAACTCTTTTTGTTTTGATAGATTCTTTCCAGATACTTTTTCCTGTTTCAGTATTCAATACATTTAAATATTGTTTATTTGAAAAAGTTCCAGTGTTATTTACTACAACAATGTTTTTATCATTTTGAGTTAAAAAGAATTTTGAATAATCTTCTTCTCCTTTCCAGTTTAACTTTCCTGTCGCTCTGTCAAAAGAATATAATTTTCCGTACAGTAAATAATAAATTACTGATCCGTGTACTGTAGCAACGTTTGTGTTTACAGATTCTTTTAAAGAAAAGCTAAATAATGATTTTGCTTTGTCTACCGTAGTAGTCCATTTTAATTCGCCAGTCGTCATATCCAATAATGCAATTGCCATGTCGCCATCTTTTTTCAAAGTAAGTAAATACTCATTTGTTTCAGGAATAAAATCTGATTGTGTTACCCAAAAAGATTCTTTTGATGAATTGTAAACCACTTTTCCAGTATCAGTATTAATGATAAGATACTTGCTATTGATGTAAGCTTCAACATAAGGACTTCCGGCAACGTTTGTTAAAGTGCTTTTATCATCAAAAAGTTTTGTAAGATCTGTGTCAGCTATGATATCCACTGCAGATTTACCTCCAAAATCCTCTTTGGTCAAAGTCCACACCACTTTTTTAGTTTCTGGATCCAAACCTTTTACAGTTCCGCCTTCTTTAAAAACAACAATTCCTGTAATTCCGTTTTGTACTAAATCCTGTACGGCATTCTCTGTGTTAACAATTTCGTCGTATTTCCTTTGAGAAATGGCCGAAACGCTGACTAATAAAAGCAAAATAATCGAAAAAGTAATTTTCTTCATAGTGATTGATTCATTAAAAAATTAATATTTGTTTGAGGCTTATCGTTCGCAAATTAACTTATTAAAATAAAAATTAAGATTATTTTAATAAAAATTCGCTGCACAAATATATAAAAATAGGAATCAGTTTTTAAGAAAATATTTCTTTCAAAACTTCTAGTGATTTTGGCTTCTTGAATCCCTCTAAATGAAAGCTGTAGTAATCAATTAGAACCTTCAATAAAATTTGTCTTTCGACTACGTGAAAGATTTTTTCAGTGTTGTCAAACTTTAAATCGATTAGCTTTTTGAGTAAACTGGTTTCGTGTTCAGAAAGTACATTTCCTTTATTGAAAAGTGTAAAAACACCATCATTCATTTCAAAATGAGGAAGATCAATTTCTGAAGTATCGGGGTAAAAACCTAGGTATTTTGTGATTTCTAAAAGTAAAATCAAATGGAAATTAGAAATTTCATCGTGATTATCAAGCCATGTCAAGGCGGTTTCTAAAAACAAAAAAAGGGATTCGTTTTTTTCTTCTTCCTGAATAGAATAATGAAGTGTCTCTGAAAGAAACATGACCATTGTACTTTTTACAATATCAGTATGAATGGTTTGAAAAGGAATTCCGTTTCTTATCTCTTTAAAATTTTCAAGAGTGCCTTTGTTTTTATGAACGGCTTCTATTTCTAAAATCGACAACGGCTGGAAATAAGCAATTTTCTGATTGGCTTTTCTGCTCGAAAAAGCATCGCGTACAAAATAAGATTTCAGTCCGCTTGAAAGTGTAAAACATTTTACAATCAAGCTTTTTTCCTGAAATTTTAAAGATGAGATTACTATTGCTTTGGTTTTAACGAGCAAAATTTTAGATTTTAGATTGTTGATTTTAGATTGAAGAAATCTAAATTAAAACTGAAAACTGTGACTGCGACTGAAAACTATCGAATAATCATAACTTTCTTGACCTTTGTTTCCCCGCCGTCTTGTGCAGAAATAAAAACCATGTATACGCCAGATGCTACTTTATATTTTCCAAAAGCGGTAGTGTCCCATTCTATAGTTCCACCTTCTGAAGTGGTTTCGTAAACTAAATTCCCTTCGATATCGGTAATTTTGATATTCGCTTTATCAATCAAACCAGCTACTTTCACGGTTCCGGAATAATTTGGACGAACCGGATTTGGATATACATAAACATTATTTAAATTATCGTTTGCTCCGGTTGCAATTCCTTTAAACGAAATCATTCCTTTATTAGTTGCTATGAAAACTTCTCCGGTTGCACTATTAATTTTGATATCGTTTATAGTATTGCTTGGTAAAGGTGAATTGTTAATTGTAAAATGATATTTGGTTTCCTGACCATTTGGCGAAACCATAAAAATACCCGAATCAGCCGTACCAATCCATTTATTATTGGCACCATCAACCACAATCGAAGTAATAAACTGTTCGTACATTAATTCCTGAGCCAGATTATCTTCCAGAATAATTATTGGATTTGCTTTTAATTGAGTCTCGGTCTGGAAATTTCCAACGTTCGATAAAACTCTTAATCCTTTTGTAGTTCCTATCCAAAGCTGGTTTTTGGTATCGATTGCAACAGACCTAACATCCGCAATTGGTAAATTTCCTGCATCGGTACCAAAAGTCATTTTTTTGAAAGTATTAGTGCTTTCGTTAAATGCAATTACGCCTTCATTACTTGTCGAAATCCACTTGATATTATTTTTATCAATAACTATATTAGCATAGCTTGTACTTTCGGCATTACTTAAAATTGTACTTGTGGAATAACTCTGCCATTGACCATCGGTTTTTAAAACTTTCAATCCGTTTTTAATTCGGCTGTTAGTTACCCATAAATTTCCTGTTCTGTCAAATGCCGTTCCGTTAATACGAACATCAATATAATTTGGACCTTCATAGGTCAAAGTTTCTAATCCGCTGTTTTTTTCATTGTATAAAAAATTCGGAATATCATCTTCAATTCGCAATAATCCAGAGAAAAAAGAGCTCGCATAAACTTGTTTTTCATTGCTTGGGTTTACAATAACACGAGTAATTGACTTTGCATCATAAACTTCTGAATATGGGATATTTAACCATTTTGAGTTATTAAGTTTACTTATGCCATAACTATCTAAGTCATAAGGATTGTAATTAAAATCATAATCTCCGTATACTGCCCAAAGAGAATTTGGTGTAACATCAAGTGAAAAAATATTATTTCGTGAAGGGCCCGCCGGAGTATTATTTTCGAAAGTTCCAATACCCGAAATTGCACCAGAAAACAATCCTTTTTCTTTTGTTCCGATGTAAATTATATCACCAACTGCCGATGCACAAGAAAAAGTCAGATTAATATCCGGAAGCTGTGTATTAACTATCGAACGAGTTAAAACCATTTGGCTGTTATATACGTAAACCGAAGTGGAAGTTGTAACAAGCAAATTGTGATTTACTGCTCGCATATCAACTGAAGGCTGCGGAAGCTGCAAGAAACTAGCAAAAGTATTCGAATTATATCGATGAATATTTCCAGTTGAATTAATTGCGATAAGTTCTGTATCTAGTGTTGCAACACTTGCCCAATTTCCTGTGTTTACCACAGTCCACTGGCTAAAATCAATTAAATTTGGATTAGTAATATCGGCTCTTCTAATTCCGCTGGAAGTGGCTGCGAAAATAAATCCATTAAAAAAAGCAGTTTGTTTTGTGCTGATTTCGGCACCATTATCTCCAATAAAATAAGTATCTCCAAATTGTGATGTTGTCAAATTAAACTGCACAATCCCAAAGTCGCAGGAAACATACAATAATCCGTTATGCTCCATTAAATGGTTAATCTTTTTAAGACTTGCCGATAATTGTTTATTAATGATATCTACTTTTTTTATGATGCTTCCGTCTGTTTCATTAATGATAATCATCAAACCATTTTCATAACCAACAATTGTTTTTTTGAAGGATTCGCTATGATATACTGCAGAAATTGTCTGTCCCGAAAGTCCGTCGACAGTTGTTGTTGTTTTTGCTGTATTTGAAGCTGCATTTTTAGAAAACAAGGCATTTTCTGAAGCAGTAAAAACTGTTGTAGAAGATTCTGAAATATCTTTTATTTCATTAAACGAAAAATAGCCTTCCCATGACAATTGACCTTGTGCAAAGCCAGATTGAAACAGTACTAAAAATAAAACGTAAAGAAACTTTCTTGTCATTGTTTACAAATATCGGATAGACAAATATACTACAAACGAAAGTATTTGATTTTTCTTCTTTAACTAAATAAAAAAATGCTCCCGATTTATCCTTATGAGACAAATGAGAGCATTCTTCAATTGTAATTAATCTTACACTACACCTTGCGCAAGCATAGCATCGGCAACTTTAACAAATCCGGCAATGTTAGCTCCTTTTACGTAGTTTACATAACCATCTTCTTCTGAACCGTATTTTTTACATTGGTTGTGAATTCCAACCATGATATCTTTTAATCTTAAGTCTACTTCTTCGCTTGTCCAGTTTAAACGAATAGAGTTTTGTGTCATCTCTAATCCAGATGCTGCAACTCCACCCGCATTTGCTGCTTTTCCTGGAGCAAATAATACTTTATTATCTAAGAAAAGTTTAATTGCATCTAAAGTTGATGGCATATTAGCCGCTTCAGTCACACATAAAACACCATTGTCAATTAATTTTCTGGCATCGTCTCCGTTCAATTCGTTTTGAGTAGCACACGGAATAGCAATATCAACTTTTACTTCCCATGGACTTTTCCCTTTATGGAAAATTGCATTTGGATATTTCTCTAAATATCTCTCCGCTCTGTTATCGCCAGTTGCTCTCATTTCAACCATATGCTCAATTTTTTCTCCAGAAATACCTTCTTCATCCAAAATATAACCATCAGGTCCCGAAATCGTAACTACTTTTCCTCCTAATTCATTTACTTTTAATGCTACACCCCAAGCAACGTTTCCGAATCCTGAAATAGCAACTCTTTTACCTTTAATTTCGTGACCAATTGTACGAAGCATTTGATCTGTAAAATAAACTACTCCATATCCAGTAGCTTCAGGTCTAATTAATGAACCACCGTAAGCAAGTCCTTTTCCGGTTAAAACTCCGGTAAATTCATTTCTAATTCTTTTATATTGACCAAATAAATAACCAATTTCTCTGGCACCAACTCCAATATCTCCTGCAGGAACGTCTAAGTCCGGACCAATATGACGGCATAATTCAGTCATAAATGATTGGCAAAAACGCATGATCTCTGCATCTGATTTTCCTTCAGGATCAAAATCTGATCCTCCTTTACCTCCACCCATTGGAAGTGTTGTTAAACTATTTTTGAAAACCTGTTCAAAAGCCAAGAATTTTAAAACTGATAGGTTTACAGTGTGATGAAATCTGATTCCGCCTTTATATGGTCCAATCGCTGAGTTCATTTGAATTCTAAAACCTCTGTTTACGATTATTTCTCCTTTGTCGTCAACCCACGGAACTCTAAAAATTATAGATCTTTCTGGTTCAGCAATTCTAAGAAGTAAATTTTTACCATCGTATTTTTTTCTTTCTGCGATAAATGGAATTACCGTTTCTGCAAATTCCCTAACGGCTTGAAGAAATTCTGGCTCGTTTGGATTTTTTGACTCAACAAGAGCCATAAATTCATTTATTTTTTGTTCCATTTTATAATAAATTATTCAAATAATAGTTTTAAACTTAATCAATTACATAAGAAAATACGTTTTAAGAAAACGTTTTCGTTATAACATACAAAGATATAGCAAAATCAACATGATTTGTTATTTTTTTTTGTTTTTGGAGAAGAATTGTGTATTTTTTAAACAATCTTAAAAATACAATTTTACACCTCCGATTTTACAGCAATTTACCGTCTTTAAAGTCAGAAAATTAAGTGTTTTGTTATTAAATTTTTAATAGAAGTATATATTATTTTGATTCGACTATGTTTTTTTTATATTTGCCAATATTTTGAAAGCCCCAAGAGATGTTTAAACACCTATATTTCACAATTTTCGCCCTATTTGGCATTACCACTATTGCCAATGCTCAGTCTAATCTAGCACAAGAAGTAGGAATTATTTTCGGCCCTGTAGCATTTCAGTCCGATTTTGGAGAAAGACATAATTTCGATACCAATGTGGGAAACACCGGTTTTGGTGTAGGAATTGTTCACTTCATTAACTTTTCTGCAAATAACAACAGAGAAAGTTTCTTCACAGAACATTTTAAAGTTAGATCAGAATTATCTTTTAATACCACAACTCTTAACCATTTTGGTGGTTATATTGAAACTGCAAAAAACAAATTGTACGTTTCGCAGCTAAAAGCAATGAGTGGTAAATCTACTTTATTAAATCTCGGAGCTCAGTTAGAATTTTCTCCATTTATGAAAATTCATGATTTCGAAAATACAGCTGGCGGTTTTAGTCCGTATTTTAGTGTCGGATTCCTGGCAACTTATTATACTTCAAAAGTAAGCTCAACAATGGGTGAATTAGGACTTCCGTCAACAACTTTCCCAAAATATTTAACTCCTTCAGATGGTCATCAATATGGTTTTGCAAGTGAAAGCGGAGTAGCTTTAGCGGCAACAGCTGGTGTTGGATTCCACCTTAAATTAACTCAAATGAGCGATGTAATGTTTGAAACTCGTTTTCAAGCTTTTAGCTCAGACTGGATTGATGGTTTAAACCCAAACAAAGATCTTTATAAAGAAAACAAAGCTAATGACTGGCAGGTTTGGTTTAATGTTGGATACATCTATTACTTAGAATTCTAATTCTGAAGAAATATCACAAATAAAAAAAATCCCAAATTCCAAGATATTAATGGAATTTGGGATTTTTTATTTGGGTTTTAATTTACGCTAAAGCCTGCTCTAAATCAGCAATTAAATCTTCTGCATCTTCAATACCAACGCTTAATCTTACTAAGTCGTCAGTAATACCAACTTCTGCTCTTTTATCAGCAGGAATCGAAGCATGTGTCATTAAAGCCGGATGATTTGCCAATGATTCTACTCCTCCTAAAGATTCAGCCAAAGTAAATACTTTCAATTTCTCTAAAAATGCAATAGAATCTTCTTTTTTACCTGATTTGAATGTAAAAGAAACCATTCCGCCAAAAGCTTTCATTTGCTTTTTTGCAATTTCATGAAATGGATGACTTTCTAATCCAGGATAATAAACTGTATTTATTTTTGGATGTTTAGTCAGGTACTCCACTACTTTTTCTCCATTTTCGCAATGTCTCTGCACTCTTAATGCCAAAGTTTTAATTCCTCTTAAAACTAAAAAACTGTCCATTGGTCCTAAAGTTGCTCCAGTTGCAAATTGTTGAAAATGTAATTGTTCTCCTAAAGCAGCATCTTTTACAATTAAAGCTCCGGCAATAACATCAGAATGTCCGCCTAAATATTTTGTAGCCGAATGCATAACGATATCTGCACCTAAATCAAGAGGTTTTTGTAAATATGGCGTTGCAAAAGTATTATCTACGGCAAACCAAATTTTATGTTCTTTAGTGATTTTTGCCACTTCTGCAATATCAGCTAATTTCATTAACGGATTTGTCGGCGTTTCTACCCAAACCAGTTTTGTATTTTCATTGATTAATGATTTCAATTTTGCAATATCCGTCATATCAACAAAATGGAATTTTATTCCCGAATCTTTATAAATTCTTGAAAACATACGGTAAGTTCCACCGTATAAATCATCCATTGCGATAACTTCGTCACCTGCTTTAAACGATCTTAAAATACAATCTGTAGCGGCTAAACCAGAAGAAAAAGCCAGTCCGCGTGTACCGTTTTCAATACTTGCTAAAGCTTCTTCAAGAGCTGTACGAGTTGGGTTCGACGCTCGGCTGTATTCATAATCTGCCAAAGGTTTTCCCGGACTTGTCTGAATATAAGTTGACGTTTGATACACCGGCGGCATAACCGCTCCTGTACTTGGATCATGATGCTGACCACCATGTATTACTTTTGTATTGAATTTCATATAGTTATAAATTTTAAATCCATAATTGTCGCACAAATTTACCGCTTAATTTATTTTATCCTGATACAACTTCTTACCTTTGTAGATAATTAACACTTTTTGATATGAAAAATTACATATTTATAATCTTTTTGTGTTTGATTTTTACAAGTTGCAACAAAGAGCTTTCATTTGAAAATGAAACGTTTGAAGAAAAATCTACTATTCCGTGCAAAAATGATTGCCCGAAAATCACAATAGAAGTCCCAATTGCCAAAAATAAAAAGATCATCGCTGACAGTATTAATAAAAAAGTTTTCAATGTAATAAAAGAAATTATTTATTTCGGCGAAGATTCAACAAAGGTCAACGATTATAAATCATTGTCAAAATCTTTTATTGCTTCTTACGAAGAAATGCATAAAAAATTTCCGCACGATACTTTTGGCTGGGAAGGAAAAATAACGGGAAATGTCGAGTTTGAATCAGAGCAGATTTTAAACATCAAAATAGATCATTATACTTTTACCGGCGGCGCACATGGCTACCAAGGTTTTAGATCTTTATTATTTAACCAAAAAACCGGAAAAGTTATTTTTAACGATCAATTGTTTAAAAACAAAAAAGAGTTTAAGGCTTTCGCCGAAAAAGAATTCAGACTTAAATATCAAATTCCCGAAAATGCCAACATAAACGCAACAGGTTTAATGTTCGAAAATGATAAATTTCAATTGCCTCAGAATATTTTCTATACTTCTGCAGGATTACTTCTTTATTACAATTCATACGAAGCCGCATCTTATGCCGATGGCCCAAAAGAGATTGTATTCCCGTATGATAAAGTAAGTAAATATTTGAAATTTCAATAAGAAAAACAATCAAACATCAAAAAGAAATCTTTTTCTTACTTTTGTGGTTGTTTAAATTTATTTTTCATGTTAACTTTTAATCATTCTGGTTTATTAGTACCAGATAATAAAATCACTTCTACAGTACAAGAGTTAGAAAATGAGTTTGTATTAAAGATTCCTTCTATAAAAAGAAAAGAAATTTTTGAAGCTTATGTTAAATATAATGAAGATTTCAAAAAAGTATGTAATTTAGACGAACTGCATCAATGGCTTAACGGATCATATGTAACAAAAAAACATAATCCCGGAGATATTGATTTAGTAACATTTTTAGATTACAAGATCGTTTCTCAATTAGGCTCAAAACTTGATGCATTCAAATACCCTAATTCAGAAATTATTTATGGTGTTGATGCCTATATTATTGAAGTTTATCCCGAAAATCATATTAATAATTTTAGATATATAAGCGACAAAGCATATTGGCTCGACCGATTTACAAAAACAAGAAGAATTAGAGGAAACAGGTTATCAAAAGGTTTCTTGGAAATAAAATTTTAATCTGCAGCAAAATGAAAGACAACAAATTATACCATATTCTAGATCTAATAGAAGAAATAAACAAAGTCAATAAAATGCTTATTTTACATAAAGATTCAGATTCTACTTTGATGTCAGACCAGTATAAAAATCAAAAGCTAAAACTAAGTAATTATTTGGTTAAAGAACTTTTAACCAATAGTGATAACAGAACTGAAGTTATGTATATTATTAAGCTTTTTATAGAGAAATTCTACAATAATGAAATAAGTCATTTACATTTTGAGGAAAATGACAGCTTAAAAAAAATTGAGAACGTTTTTATTGAAAATTACGCTTAAGAAATCTATTGAACATCATACTTCATCTTTCTCAAAATTCGTAAAGCTTCTTTAAAAGATAAATAAGCCTGCCCAAAAGGCTTTAAAAGTAATTTTGCGTCAATTAGTTTTTGCTTGGCATCATCAAAACCATTCAAATAGCAGATCATAAAAGTTGAAGGAAGATTTTCAAGATCTATTAATTCACGACCAGATAAAGAAATCCCTCTTTGCAATTTTTGGAGCAATGCAATATTTGCATTGTAAATATGAAATAACATTCGTTTATTGAATTCAGGCGGTTGAAAAAGCATTTTGCGGTCAATTTTATAATAACCATTATCGAAGAAATGAATCGTTTGTTCTTCCAGCGGATAATAACTTGTTTTATCATTTAATCCAAGTGGAACATATTCTGTAATTGTAAAAGTATCATCATCAAAGAAAATCGTAACCACATCCTGCGCCGAATAAAAAAGCTTAACTTGTTCGTTAATCAGCTCAATATCTACACGGGATAAAAAGGTTTTATCTCTTGATTTTTTTGGAACTCCTGCCCAGCAAATCACAAACAATTCTTTAAAAACATTGTATTTTGGCGACATGTCTTTATGCCTGAAATTCATAAAGTCGATTACGCCGTCCAGTGTATATTGAATACTGTTTCGGGAACTATTTTCGATCCCAATTACGGTTTCTGTATTCTGATTATTTTTTTCGACTTCTTCATGTTCTTCCACAGGAATGGAATTGCTGCCGCGCCTTATAAAAACGCTATTGGCAAGAATGGTATGAATCCCTTTTTTAAAATAGGAAATTTTGCTTTTAGGCTTTATCGTAACCAAGCCAATTACTTTATCTTTTGGAAGATTTGGAAATGGTACGTTTTCGTATTGAATTTTTGGTGGATTTTCCAGAAAAGCATTTACAAGATTTTGAATTCGGCTGTCATCGAAGAAATCATCGCCGACAATTTCATTATCCTGATCTTCTACTCCAACAACGATATAAGAATTATTTGCCGGATTTGAATTTGAAAGTGCGCAAATGTGTTTTAGAAACTTTCCTTTTCCTTCTCGCGAATGTAGATTCAACTGCCTTTTTTTATCATAAAAACTGCTCTCGTCATTGTGAGCAAGTAAATTCTTTATCAAAAGGCGTTTATTAATCATAGTCTAAGTCTTTTTGCCACTAATTGCACTAATTTACACTAATTAAAACTTGTAATCACTTTACTTTCAATTCTATTACTTTAAAACGTAAAAAAGACGCACTGCCGTGCGTCTCTACAATAAAATCTTATCAAATATTTTTCTTGACAATCGTTGATGATGCCTGCGCTGTACTCATTACGACTAAATCAGCAATATTTACATGATACGGTCTTGAAACTACAAAATGAATAATATCTGCTATATCTTCTGCCTGAAGCGGATCAAATCCTTTATACACATTTAAAGCTCTTTCGGTATCTCCTTTAAAACGTACTTCGCTGAATTCTGTTGCGACCATTCCTGGATGAATGGCTCCAACTCTAATTCCGAATGGATTTAAATCGATTCGCATTCCTGCTGTAATCGCATCAACGGCATGTTTTGTTCCGCAATATACATTTCCGTTTGGATACACTTCTTTCGCAGCAGTTGAACCAATATTAATAATATGTCCGGAATTTTTAGCTGTCATTTTCGGAATTACCGCTTTTGAAACATATAAAAGTCCTTTTACATTAATATCAATCATCGCATCCCAATCGTCTAAATTTCCCGTTTGAATCGGATCTAAACCATGCGCATTTCCGGCATTATTGATTAAAACATCAATATCTGAAAATTCAATTGGCAAAGCACCAATTTTTTCAAGAACATCATTTTTATCACGAACATCAAAAGAAAGCGAATGAACTTCGGTAAATGCCGAAAGCTCTTTTTCTAATTCTTCTAAACGATCTTTGCGTCTTCCGCAAAGAATAATTTTATAGTTATTTTTAGCTAGAATCTGAGCGGTAGCTTTTCCAATTCCGCTTGTAGCACCAGTAATTAAAACTGTTTTTTTCATTTTTAGGTTATATTTTGGTACGCGGACGACACGGATTATTACGGATTTTTCTCTTTTACTAATTAAATAAATCTGCGTCAATCTGCGTCTTTACGAAGTAAATCCGCTTCATCTGCGTTCTATTTTTACAAATATTTTAGAGTTTTAACTGAATACTGAACATTTAAAAATTAAGCCACATCGTCACCCATACTTTCTGTCCAGATGGCAAACCAATCTTCTTTGTCCATTTCTAATTCAGCCGCTTTTACTAAAGATTGAATTCTGGCAACGTTAACTGTTCCCGCAATTGGAATAACTGCTGCTGGATGTTTTAAAATCCACGCTAGTAAAAGTGTATCTGCACCAAGATGATATTTTTCAAGCAGTGTAGAAAATAACTTTTTCAAACGACGTGTTTTCTTAGTATCTTCTCTAAAAACAGTTCCAAGCGGATTCCATGATAATGGACGAATTCCGTGTGTCTGCATGTAATCTAAACTTCCATCAACCATTGGTTCAAAATGAGTTGCAGAAAATTGTACCTGATTATAGCTTACTTCTGTTTTCTGACGAATTAACTCGGTTTGAGAACTTGTAAAATTCGAAAGTCCGAAATCTAAAATTTTTCCTTCTCCTTTTAATTTTTCAACTGCTTCTGCAATTTCATCTGCCTGCATTAACGGACTTGGTCTGTGCAGTAAAAAAACATCAACATAATCTGTTTTCAGTTTCTTTAAAGATTCTTCAACAGACCAAATGATATAATCTTTAGAATAATCGTAATGTTTGATTTTGTTATTACGGCTTTCTGTTACAAGCTGAATTCCGCACTTTGTAATTAATTGTAATTTTTCACGCGAAATTTTACTAGCTTTGAATGCTTTACCAAAATCGGCTTCGGTGGTATAATCTCCGTAAATATCGGCGTGATCAAAAGTTGTGATTTTGTTTTCGATACAAATTTGTATCATGTTTTCCATTTCTTTTGGCGAAAGGTTTTTATCCCAAACACCCCAATTCATAGTGCCCGAAATTATAGGCGATAATGCTGTTTTGCTCATGGTTATATTGAGTTATTTTTGCTAATAAATATGCTTTTGTAAAACATAATCACCAAAGTTCTTAAAAATATAAAAATAGATTCACAATTCGTCCTTAAAATTAGGTGATTGGTCGAAGTTTTAACCATTCTTTAACATCTTACTTCTTAAAAAATATTCAATTTGCACTCTCAAAAATTAGGCGTAAAAATCAAGGTTTTAAAAATATTTATATGGAAGAAAATACAACGACTTTAGACATTAGAGCGATAAATGAAAAAATTGAGAGAGAAAGTGCTTTTATAGACCTTCTTACAATGGAAATGAACAAAGTTATTGTGGGCCAGAAACATATGGTCGAGCGTCTGTTAATTGGTCTTTTAGGTCAGGGACATATTTTACTTGAAGGAGTTCCTGGTTTAGCAAAAACTTTGGCCATTAATACATTGTCACAAGCGGTTCAGGGTTCTTTCAGCCGTATCCAGTTTACGCCGGATTTACTTCCTGCCGATGTTATCGGGACCATGATTTACAACATTAAAGCAAACGAATTCTCTATTAAAAAAGGGCCAATTTTTGCCAACTTCGTACTTGCCGATGAGATTAACCGTGCTCCGGCAAAGGTTCAGTCTGCGCTTTTAGAGGCGATGCAGGAAAAACAAGTTACAATTGGTGATACCACTTTCAAATTAGATCGTCCGTTTTTAGTTTTAGCAACTCAAAACCCGGTTGAACAAGAAGGAACATACCAACTTCCTGAAGCACAGGTTGACCGTTTTATGTTGAAAACCGTAATTGATTATCCAAAAATTGATGAAGAACGTTTTGTAATACGTCAAAACTTAAAAGGAAGCTACGAAAAAGTAAATGCTGTAGTTTCTGTAGAACAAATTTTACGAGCGCAAGAAGCGGTTCGTGAAGTTTATATGGATGAAAAAATCGAAAAATATATTCTGGATATCATTTTTGCTACTCGTTATCCTGAAAAATATAAATTAGCCGACTTAAAACCACTTATCAGTTTTGGAGCATCTCCACGTGGAAGTATCAACTTAGCAAACGCTGCTAAATGCTATGCTTTCATCAAGCGTCGTGGTTATGTTATTCCAGAAGATGTTCGTGCAGTTGTGCATGATGTATTACGTCACAGAGTTGGAATCACATATGAGGCTGAAGCTGAAAATATTACTTCTGTAGACATTATCAACAAAATCGTAAACGAGATTGAAGTACCTTAAAAAAATTTTAGATTTTAGATTGCAGAATTTAGATTTAAATCTGCAATCTAAAAATAATCTAAAATCTAATATCTAAAATCTACAATCCGAAAATGGATACAAAAGAGCTTTTAAAAAAAGTACGGAAAATAGAAATCAAAACCAAAAGACTGAGCAATCATATCTTTTCGGGAGAATACCATTCTTCATTTAAAGGGCGCGGGATGACTTTCAGCGAGGTGCGCCAATACCAATATGGCGATGATATTCGTAATATCGATTGGAATGTAACCGCACGCTACAACGAAGCCCACGTAAAAGTTTTTGAAGAAGAAAGAGAATTAACCATGGTTTTAATGGTTGATATTTCGGGTTCTGAAGGTTTTGGTTCAAAAAGTCAGTTTAAAAAAGACATCGTAACAGAAATTGCTGCAACGATGGCTTTTTCGGCTACACAAAATAATGATAAGATTGGATTAATCTTATTTTCTGATAATGTCGAATTATACATTCCGCCAAAAAAAGGCCGTTCACACGTTTTGAGAATTATTCGTGAATTAATCGAATTTGAACCAAAAAGCCACAAAACAGATATCTCACAAGCCTTGAAGTTTTTATCAGGAACGCAGAAAAAGAAAGCGATCGTGTTTGTGATTTCTGATTTCATGTCTCAGGATTACGAACAGACTTTAAAAATTGCTTCTAAAAAACACGACATTACAGGTGTTCGCGTGTACGATATCCGTGAAGAAAAAATCCCAAATTTAGGAATGGTAACCATGCTTGACGCCGAAACGGGAAAAATTCAATTGGTAAATACAGGCTCAAAAACCGTGAGAATGAATTACGAAAAACATTATCAGGAACGCGTAAATTATTTCAAAGATATTTTTAGTAAATCTGGTGCCGGTGTTGTAAATACAAGAGTCGATGAAAATTATGTTACTAAATTGCTTGGATATTTCAAATCACGATAAATATAATTTTAGATTGCAGATTTTAGATTTTAGAATTTTTATCTGCTCTAATTATTCAAATAAAAAATCCGCTTAAATCTGTGTCATTCGTGTTCCAATTTTAAGCATTCATTTTAGACTAAAATCTGAAATCACAAATCAAATGAAATTAAAGTTTTACATATTTTTATTTTTGCTTTCTACGGCTGTTTTTGCTCAAAAACAAGTCGAAACCAGCATTGATACCACCAAAAATAAAATTGGCGCTGAGTTTAAACTGACGCTGAAAACAGTTGTAAATGCTAATTCGAAAGTCGTTTTCCCTAAACTAAAAAGATTTGGTCCTTTAGAAGTTATTCAATCGTATCCGGTTGATACGGTAAAGAAAAACGACACTTACGAATTAATCAAAAAATATGGATTAACTCAATTTGATTCAGGAAGATATGTAATTCCGAGTGTTCAAATTTTAATTGACAAAAAACCTTATTTCTCAGACTCAATTCGTGTAGAAGTTGCTAATGTAAAAGTAGATACTTTACAGCAAAAAATGTACGACATTAAAGATGTTACCGCTGCTGATGGCGGAATTGGCGATTGGTGGAAATACGTTTTGGCGTTGGTTATTATTTTAGCCATTGGCGCAGGAATTTATTGGTATGTTAAAAAACACCAGAAAAAGAAAATTGAAGAAGAAGTTTATAAAACTCCAATAGAAAAAGCGACAAGCTTATTAAACAATTTAGAGTCAAAAGAATTGGTTCAAAAAGGAGAAATTAAAGAATACTATAGTGAACTAACGGATATTGCCCGTAATTATATTGAAGAAGCGATTCATATTCCTGCAATGGAAAGCACAACTTCTGAATTAATTGAGGCGATTAGAACAGCTTCGACTAAAAAGAAAATGACTTTAACGCCAGAAACGGTTGAAAATCTGGAACGCGTTTTACGTCAGGCCGATTTAGTAAAATTTGCAAAATCTAAACCGCTTGAATTTGAAATTACAGATGACAGAAATAAAATTCAGAAAGTAATTTTAACGCTTGACAATGCAATCCCAACTGAAGTTCCGGCTGAAGAAGAAGATCAATTGCTAAACGAAGCGCAAAGACAAAAACAAATTCAGCTACAGTTAAAAAAGCAAAGAAACAAACGAATTGCCATTACAGTAGGTTCTGTTTTGTTTTTATTATTAGCAACTACAACTTTCTTTATTGCAACAAAAGGCTTTACTTATGTAAAAGACAATCTTATCGGGCATCCTACTAAAGAATTATTAGAAGGAGAATGGGTAAAAAGTGAATACGGAAATCCGGGCGTTATCATTGAAACTCCAAAAGTTTTAAAAAGAATGGATGCGTTAAAAATCCTTCCAAAAGAAACGATGGCGTTGATTAAGGAAATGCAGATTTTTACATACGGTAGTATGATTGGTGATTTTTACGTAGCAGTTTCAACCACTAAATTTAAAACTCCAACCGATATTGATTTACCTAAAGCTTTAGAAGGCGCTTTAAAAGTAATCGAGCTTCAGGGCGGACAAAACATCATCGTTAAGCAAGAAGATTTCCAAACCAATCAAGGTATTCAGGGTATAAAAGGTTACGGAACAATGACGGTTTTAAATCCGGCAAATAAAACAAGTGTAAAAGGTTATTATGAAATCCTTCTTTTTAAACAAGATCAGGGATTACAGCAAATCATCATTTTCCATGAAGAAGGTGATACCTATGCAAACGACATCACAACCCGAATTTTAAATTCTGTTGAACTTAAAAAAGCAAGTAACTAATGAACAATCAGATCACTTTTTTAAATCCGGAATTCTTTTGGTTGTTTCTATTAATTCCAATCGCTATTGGCTGGTTTTTTTGGAAAAGAAATCAGCAGTCGGCTACATTAAAAATGAGTTCGACCGCGGGTTTTAAAAACAGCGAATCGTTATTGACCAAATTAAAGCCTTGTTTGTATGTTTTCAGGATTATCGCTTTAAGTTCACTGATTATTGCTTTAGCAAGACCAAGAACAGTCGACATTAGCAATCAGACTAAAACGACAAAAGGAATTGATATTGTAATCGCAATTGACGTTTCTGGAAGTATGCTCGCAAAAGATTTAAAGCCAAACCGTATGGAAGCTTTAAAAAGAGTTGCTGCCGATTTCGTTGAAGAAAGACCAAATGACAGAGTTGGTTTAGTTTTATACGCTTCTGAAGCTTATACAAAAACACCTGTTACAAGCGATAAACCAATTATTCTGGAAGCTATAAAAGGAATTAAATACGATACCGTTTTACAAGATGGTACGGGAATTGGAATGGGTTTAGCAACAGCAGTAAATCGTTTGAAAGACAGTAAAGCAAAAAGCAGGGTTGTTATTTTAATGACAGACGGTGTTAATAATGCCGGATTTATTGAGCCTGAAACTGCTGCTGACATTGCAAAACAATACGGAATAAAAGTATATACAATTGGTCTTGGTACAAACGGAATGGCAGAATCTCCATACGCTTATGCACCAAACGGCGGTTTTTTATTCAAAATGCAGAAAGTTGAAATTGATGAGCAGTTAATGAAAAATATTGCCCGTAAAACAGACGGAACGTACTTTAGAGCAACAAGCAACGATAAATTAGCCGAAATATACAATTCGATTAACAAATTAGAAACAACTGAAATCCAGGAATTAAAATTCTACGATTACGACGAAAAATACAGAGTTTTTGTTTTGGTCGCAGCGTTTTTATTACTACTTGAAGTTGGTTTAAGAAATACAGTTTACAGAAGCTTCATTTAATTTTGGATTTAAAAAAATCTAAAATCTAAATTCAGAAATCTAAAATTTAAAATGGAATTAGACGAAAAAAAATATTTATATCTCTTACTATTACTGCCAATTGTGGTGTGTATTTTCCTTTTCAATATGTATTGGAAAAGAAAAAAACAACGTGAATTTGGAGATTTAGACATGGTAAAAAAACTGAGTCCAGACAGATCTGTTTTTAAACCTGTATTAAAATTATCGATTTTGCTTTTGGCATTGGCCTGTTTAATTATCGGTTTAGTAAATCCGAAGATTGGAACAAAAATGGAAACTGTAAAACGTGAAGGAATTGATATCGTTTTTGCTGTCGACGTTTCTAAAAGTATGCTTGCCGAAGATGTGGCGCCAAGTCGTTTAGAGAAAAGTAAACAATTGGTTTCGCAGATTATAAATTCATTAGGAAGCGACCGAATTGGTATTGTGGCTTATGCAGGAAGTGCATTTCCGGTATTGCCAATTACATCTGATTACAGTGTTGCAAAAATGTTCCTTCAAAGCATGAATCCAGATATGGTATCATCTCAAGGAACTTCTCTTTATGAAGCTATTAGATTATCAGCTAAATATTTTGATGAAAAAAGCAAAACAAGCAAACTTATAATCTTAATTTCTGATGGTGAAGATCATTCTGAAGGAGCTTCTGTCGCAGCGGAAGAAGCCAATAAATTGGGAATGAGAATTATTACAATTGGTGTTGGAACAGAAAGAGGGGGAACAATTCCGTTAAGAGAAAATGGTATCGTTAAAAATTATCAGAAAGATCAAAACGGACAAACTGTTATCACAAAACTGAATCAGGAAGGATTAAAAACGATTGCAAAAGCGACCAAAGGAAATTATGTTTACGGCGGAAATACGAAAGAAGTTTTGGAATTCATTAAAAACGAATTAAACAAGATTCAGAAAACGGAATTTGAATCGACACAAATGGCCGATTTTCAATCGCAGTTTCAATGGTTTATTGGTTTTGGACTCTTGCTGTTATTTGTAGATATTTTCCTTTTAGAAAGAAAAACAAACTGGATTAAAGAGTTGAATTTATTCAACGAAAAGAAATAAAGATTCCGCTCAAAATTCGGAACAAAAAATAAAAAAATTAGAATGAAAAATTTACTTCTTTATATTTTACTAACGCTTCCTTTTGCAGTTTCTGCTCAGGAAAAAGACAAGACATTGCCTGATGCCAATGAAGAATATAAGCAGAATAAATTTACTGACGCTGAAGCTAATTACAGAATTTCGGCTTCAAAATTTTCAAAGCGCGCTGCCGGTTCTTACAATTTAGGAAACTCGATTTACAGACAAAATCAGGCTTCTGAAGCAAAATACGCTTACGCGAATGCTATAAAGATTGCCAAAACAAGACCTGAAAAACACAAAGCTTTTCATAATCTTGGTAACGTTTTTATGAAAGAGAAAGATTATACGCAGGCCGTTGAAGCGTACAAAGAAGCTTTACGAAACGATCCTACCGACGAAGAAACACGTTACAACTATGCTTACGCTAAACAAAAGCTAAAAGAAAATCCTCCTAAAAACAACGATAAGAACAAAGACAAAAATAAGGATAAGGACAAAGACAAGGATAAAAATAAAGATAAAGACAAGAACAAGGATAAAAACCAAGATAAGGACAAGGATAAAAAAGACGACAAAGGCGATAAGGACAAAGATAAAAATGACGGTAAAAATGATCCTAAGAAAGACGACAAGTCTGACAACAAAGGAGAACCGAAACCGCAGCCTGGAGGAATTTCAAAAGAACGTGTTCAGAATTTATTAGATGCTGTAAACAACGAAGAAAAGAAAATCCAAGATAAAGTAAACGCACAAAAAATAAAAGGAAATCCTAAAAAACCAGAAAAAGACTGGTAGGATTTTAGGTTAATCGTTTATTTGTTAATCTGTTATTCGGCAAAACTGTAACAATAAAACAGTAAAAAAAACGATTAAACAAATTAACAATTAAACAGTTAAACAAAACTGACTAACAATTAATGAAAAGATATTTAATTCTATTACTGCTCACTTTTCAAGGGCTGATGGCTCAAGTTCAATTTGAAGCCAGAGTAAGCAAAAACACGCTTGGACTTAACGAAAGACTCCGCATTGACTTCATCATGAATGTCGATGGCGATAATTTTGACCAGCCTGCATTTGAAGGATTTAAAGTTGTAGCCGGACCAAGCCAGCAAATAAGCCAGTCTTGGGTAAACGGCCGAAGCTCTTTTCAAAAAATATACTCTTATATTTTACAGCCTGAGAAAAAGGGAACTGTTATTATCAAACAGGCTGCAATAGAATATAACGGGCAGGTTTATAAAACAGCCCCTATAAAAGTTACGGTTACTAATGCTGTTGCACAGGAAAGAGATCCAAATGACCCTAGACAACAAGGCGGAGGTTCCGGAAACGAATTACTACAATTAGTTGCAGAGGTTTCTAAAACAACTCCTTATGTAAATGAGCCTATAACGGTTGTTTACAAACTGTATTTTAATGAAATTGGTGTTACTGGATTTAGAGAAATTGCTAAACCAAAATACAATGATTTCTGGAATCAAAACATTGATGTCAAACAATTGGTGATGGAAGAAGGAAGTTACCAAGGGCAAAGATGTCATTATGTTGTATTGAAAAAAGCCATTTTATATCCACAAAAATCAGGTAGATTAACAATTGAACCTTTTTCTTTAGATATTGGCGTGCAATTGCCAACAAATCGCCGCGATATGTTTGGCCAGATGATTATTGCTGAAGATAACAAAGTGGTAACGACTGGAGCCAGAACTATAAGCGTAAGACCACTTCCTGAATCAGGAAAACCAGAAGGATTTACTGGAGCAGTTGGTAACTTTAGTTTTAAAGTTGTACCATCAAGAACAACGCTAAAAAGTGGTGAAGGTTTAGATTTACTTGTGAGTGCTTCCGGAACAGGAAACATGAAATTGTTTACGCTGCCAAAACCTGTTGTACCAAATGCATTAGAAATGTATGATCCGGTTCACGATGAAAAAGTAACCACTTCATTGTCTGGAATGTCTGGAAAAATTTCAGACAAATACACTATTATTCCGCAGTACAAAGGAAAATATGCGATCAAACCAATGACGTTCTCTTATTTTGATTTGAGTACAGGCTCTTATAAAACGATAACTTCTCCAGAAATTATGGTGGATGTTTTAGATGGTCCAACTTTAGCAGAAGCGAATCCTTCGACAGCAGCTAAAAACGTAATTACTAAAACAGAACAATTCAAATATATTAAGTCAAAAACGACTTTAGCTGCGATTGCTAAAGATGATTTTTACGGTTCTGATTTGTATTATGCTTTATTGTTTTTCCCTTTTGCCATTATTCCAATTATAATTTTGGTTAAGAAGAAAAAAGAAGCAATTGACAGCGACGTAACCGGAAACAGAATTAGAATGAACAATAAACTTGCGAAGAAATATTTATCGCAGGCTAAAAAACAGCTTAATAATAAAGAGGCGTTTTATATTGCTCTGGAAAAAGCAATGCACAATTTCTTAAAAGCAAAACTGCATATTGAAACATCAGAAATGAGTAAAGACAATATTCAGGAACTGCTTTTATCAAGAAATTCAAATCCTGAAACGGTTCAGAATTTTATTAATTTGACCGAAAACTGCGAATTTGCTCGTTATGCTCCGGCATCAAGTGCTTCGATTCAGCAGGATTATGATAAAGCTGTTTTGATTATTTCAGAATTAGAAAAACAAATCGTTTAGTTTTTAACTTAAATCAAACCCGACAGGTTTTAAAAACCTGTCGGGTTTAACAAGATACTAATGAAAAATATATTATATCTCTTTTTACTAATCTCACAGGTTTTCTTTGCTCAAAGCAGCTTCGAAAAAGGAAATGCTTTGTACCAAAAGGGAGAATATCAGGAAGCTGTTCAGGTTTATGAAGATATTATTAAAGAAAACAAACAACAGTCGGCAGAGTTGTATTTTAATTTGGCAAACAGTTATTATAAACTGAATAAAGTTGCGCCTTCTATTTACAATTATGAAAAAGCTTTGGTATTAAAACCAAATGATCCTGAGACTTTAAACAACTTAAAATTTGCCAAAAAACTAACAATCGATGAAATCAAAGAAGTTCCAAAAGTGGGTTTTGCAAAGCTGATTCAGAATTTTACGGGTATTTTTGATTATAATCAATGGGCAAAAATTTCAGTTGCGATTGGTTTTGTGTTTTTACTGAGTTTTATTGGTTACTATTTTTCACAGCTTACCATTACAAAAAGAATTTATTTCATCGGAATGTTTATTCTTTTGGTTGCTTTAATTTTAAGTGTTTTTGCTGGAATGTCTGAAAAAGATCATTTTGACAACGATCGTCCGGCAATTGTTTTTGCTGAATTAAGCGAAGTTCGAAGCGAACCTCAAAAAGCAGGTTCAGCTATTATCCTGCTTCATGAAGGTGCAAAAGTTTATGTTATGGAAACGGTTGGAAAATGGAAAAAAATCGAATTAACAGACGGAACTGAAGGCTGGATTGATGCTACAACAATTAAAGAAGTAAAATAAGGTTTTAAAAATCTCAAATAAAAAATCCCAAATTCCAATGTTATCTTGGAATTTGGGATTTTCTTTTGTTGGAATTTGACTTATCTATATCGATCAACTTTGCGTAGACGCACTGCTGTGCGTCTCTACGATTTTGATTGTCGAAATATTCTTGTGCAAAATTTATTTAGAAACCTTTCTGTAATCTATATCCACCCCAGCACATTGTAGAGACGCACAGCAGTGCGTCTACGTCCAGCATATCGACAACAGTTGTATAAACACATTGTTTATTTTTCTTAAATCAATTAATATAAAAAATCTTTGTAGACAAACTTTGCGTAGACGCACTGCTGTGCGTCTCTACAGAATAAATTGTGCAAAAAATTCAAATAAAAAAATCCCAAATTCCAAGATAACAACATTGGAATTTGGGATTTTTTATTTTGGAATTTAAAATTAATTTATCGCATCAACTAATCGTACAAATTCTGCTCTGTAGCCTTCGTCATCATTTGCTAAACCAGATTTTGCTAATTTTCTAATGTCTGAAGTTGAAGAATTACTAATAAATTTAGAATCTCTCAATTTTAAACCAAACCAGGCAACAGCCGTTGTAAATTTAAAATCAGAAGAACTATTGTCTAAAGAAACTTTCCTGTTTGGAATTGTATTTACGATTTCGATACTTTTATCGCCGTCTGGCTTTTTGTAACGGAATTTTATTGTAGCCAATTCATCGCTGTAATTAGATTCATCCGTTTTTACTTTTGTGTATTTTAAATCAGATGGAACATAATCGCTTTCAACTCCCGTTGGAATAATTTCATAAAGTGCCGTTACTGTGTGTCCGCTTCCTAGTTCTCCTGCATCAACAGCATCATTTTTAAAATCTTCATCTTTTAATCTTCGGTTTTCGTAGCCAATTAATCGGTACGCCTGAACATGTTTTGGATTAAATTCAATCTGGATTTTCACATCTTTTGCAATCGCAAACATTGAACCTTTAAATTCTTTTCCTAAAAAACGATTCGCTTCCTGAATATTATCGATATAAGCATAATTTCCGTTTCCTTTATCGGCAAGAATTTCCATTTTACTGTCTTTATAATTCCCCATTCCGAAACCTAAAACGGTTAGGAACACACCAGATTTTCTTTTTTCTTCAATTAGTTTTTCCATATCATCATCTGTCGATGCGCCAACATTAAAATCACCGTCGGTTGCAATTACAACTCTGTTGTTTCCTTCTTTGATAAAATTTTCTTGAGCTAATTTGTATGCTAATTCAATTCCTTCACCGCCTGCTGTACTTCCACCCGCGCTTAGTTCATCAAAAGCATCCATAATTTCATCTTTATTATCACCAGAAGTCGGCGATAAAACAACTCCGGCAGAACCTGCATAAACCACAATCGAAACTTTATCCTGCGGACGCAGTTCTTTTACCAAAATTTTCATTGATTCTTTTAAAAGAGGAAGTTTATTGGCTTCATCCATAGAACCTGAAACATCAATTAAAAAAACAAGATTGGAGGCTGGAAGATTTGTCATTGGAACATTTTTTCCCTGCAAACCTATTTTCAATAACAGTGAATTTTTATTCCACGGACTTTCGCTTACTTCGGTATTGATAGAAAACGGATTTTGTCCTTCTGGCTGCGGATATTTATATTTAAAGAAGTTCATCATTTCTTCGATGCGAACGGCATCTTTAGGAACTGGCTGACCTTCATTTATAAAACGGCGAATATTGGTGTAAGATGCATTATCAACATCTATAGAAAAAGTAGAAAGAGGAGATTTTTGTGGAGACTCAAAAGGATTTTCTTCAAGTCCGGCGTAACTTTCAGTATTAAGTTCTGAAATATTTTCTTCAGGAATTTCATCAGAAGCAACAGCAGTTGAATCTACTGTTTCATAAGCTGCAGCATCGTATTTTTTACAACTTGTCAAAACAAGGAATAGGAATGCTAACAAATAAAATGGTTTATTTTTCATTTAAAATAAATTTTAGGAATTAATAATTTGATTTTTTCTTTCAAATAATAACTAGCATTCCGGATGTACTAAGAAAATTATCTGCAATTTCCGGCAATCCAAATTTGATGCCAAGATTCCTGACAATTAAACATGAAGATATTTCACCACATAAGTGATATAAGAGAATTTAAGTTTGTTTGTTATCGATTGGTGTTTTTATTTATAGCATAGATTCTCCATCCCAGTATATCGAAAAACGTTGCGCAAACTTATAAAATTCTGTGGCGACAAACTTTGCGTAGACGCACTGCTGTGCGTCTCTACAATTTGCATGACGAGAATAATATGTGTGAAAAATCAAAAAGTATAAACCTTCTCAGGCGTAACGCAATAATTTAATTTTACATCAGATTCAAAAACGTCATCGATTTGATTTACGGGTTCGAAGAATGAAAGACCAATTTTTAAGGTTTCCGGTTTACAACCAGCAAGAAATTTATCATAAAAACCTTTTCCGTAACCAATACGATTTCCAAAAACATCAAAAGCTAAAAGCGGTACAAAAACAACCTCAATATTTTGAGTTGGAACCGGAAGTCCGTTTACGGGTTCGGGAATATTATATTCGTTTTTTTTGATTTTGGTATTATCCGTCAATAAAAAATGAGACATTTCTCTGGTTTCAAAATCGCTTTTTGAGATCACGATTTCTTTATCTTTTCCGGAAAGTAAATGCAGAATAAATTCCGTATCAACTTCCTTTTGCTCTGTAATGGGCAAAAAAACATGATAATAAGTTTTATCCCAAATTGGCATCTGAATTAAATTATTGGCTATAGCCAGACTTTTCTCTTCAATATCACTTTCAGAAAGTGCTTTTCGAAGATTTTTATATTCCAGTCTTAATTCTTTTTTACTCGTCGGCATTTACAGGAGAATTTTTAGATATATGATAAATCGCATCGCCTTCGTAAACAATTGGCGAATGATTGGCATTAATAACATATCCGTCGTGCGGCGCTTTTACTTTTTGCTCAAACTTTCCAAACGGATCGGTAATAATCGCTAAGATAGTTCCTTTGGTTACATATTTACCCACCATATTATAATCATGAAGCAAACCGGAACATTTTGCACGCAGCCAAACGGAATATTTTATATAAATAGAAGATTCTAAAGCAGGTTCTACAATGTGCTTTGGATCAAGCATATTTAGATAATTCAATAATCGCATCACTCCTTTTATTCCTTCATTTGCAACAGCATCATTTATATCAAGCGATTTTCCTCCTTCAAAAAGCAGCATTTTTATATTGGCTTTTTCGCACGTATTTCTAAAAGAACCACCAATATTTTTTGAATACAAAGTAAACGGCGCACTAAAAATATCAGCCAGTAATTTCAATTCCATATTATTTTCGGTAATTCGAATTTGCGGAGCGTTGAATCGGCTGGCTCCTCCGGCATGAAAATCGACAGCATAATCAATAATTGGTAAAATCTGCTCAACGATATGATAGGCAAATCGGCTGGCTAGAGAACCTTTTTTACTTCCCGGAAAAACTCTATTTAAATCTCTACCGTCAGGAAACTCACGTGATTTATTCACAAAACCGTACATATTGATAATGGGAATGCAAATGATCGTTCCTCTTTGTGGACGATTTATTTTTTTGCTGATGATTTGTCGAACCACTTCAACTCCATTAATTTCGTCGCCGTGAATTCCTGCCGAAAATAAAACAACCGGGCCTTCAAGCTTGGAACGACGGACGATTACAGGAATATTAAGTTTTGTTGTAGTATGTAATCGCGCTATTTCGACGTTTATGGTTTTATGTTCTCCCGGCAAAATCGATTCACCAAAAATAACAAGGGGCTTACTATTTTTCATGTAGAATTATAAAATCTAAATATAGAAATTATTCTTTTGATTTCGTAAATTTGAAACTAAATCACTGTTAAGCTTTTTTCAGGAACTAGAATGGTTTTTGAAATCGCTTTTCAACTATCTTCAGAAATAAAACAGAATGTCAAAACCGTCCTTAGATCTACAAATTCTCACCTTGCCGGACAATCCCGGTGTGTATCAATATTACGATAAAGACGGGAAAATTTTATATGTAGGCAAAGCCAAAAATTTAAAGAAAAGGGTTTCCTCCTATTTCAATAAAATTCACGATACGGCTAAAACAAATGTTTTAGTTCGAAAAATCGTGACTATAAAACACATTGTAGTTCCCACAGAAACCGATGCGCTTTTATTAGAAAACAATTTAATCAAAACATTACAGCCAAGATATAATGTTTTGCTGCGCGATGATAAAAGTTATCCTTGGATCTGTATTAAAAAAGAACCTTTTTCGAGAATATTTTTAACTAGAAGAATGGTCAAAGACGGATCTGAATATTTTGGTCCGTATACAAATTTCAAAATGGTTCATACCATTCTCGATTTAATTAAAGAATTGTATCCGTTAAGAACCTGCAATTACGATTTAAGCAAATCAAATATCGATTCGGGGAAATTTAAAGTTTGTCTGGAATATCACATTGGCAATTGCAAAGGTCCGTGCGAAGGCTTAGAATCTCTGGAAGATTATCAAAGACAAGTCGATGCAATTCGCGAAATCTTAAAAGGAAACTTTAAAGAAAGTTTGAAAGATTTTAAGCGTTTAATGAATCAATATGCGCAGAATTTACAGTTTGAAGAAGCACAAAAAATCAAAGAAAAAATAGACGTTCTGGAGAATTATCAATCAAGATCAACGATTGTAAATCCTAAGATTACGAATGTTGATGTTTTTTCGATTGTTTCAGATGAAAGTGCTGCTTATGTCAACTTTTTACAAATTTCTCACGGTTCAATTATTCGTTCGCATACTTTAGAAATCAAGAAAAAACTGGACGAAAGCGACGAAGAATTATTAGAATTGGCGATTATCGAACTTAGAGAACGTTTTCAATTATTATCAAAAGAAATCATTGTTCCGTTTGAAATTGATTTGGGCGAAAAAATAAAAGTAACTGTTCCGCAGCTTGGAGATAAAAAACAGATTCTGGATTTATCGATTCGAAATGCCAAATTCTACCGAATCGAACAGTTGAAACAATTGCAAATTGTAGATCCTGATCGTCACGTTAATAGAATTATGGCGCAGATGCAGAAAGATTTACGTCTTCCGGTTGAGCCTCGACATATAGAATGTTTTGATAACTCGAATATTCAGGGAACAAATCCTGTTGCGGCCTGTGTCGTTTTTAAAGATGGAAAAGCCAGCAAGAAAGATTACCGACATTTTAATGTAAAAACGGTTGAAGGTCCTGACGATTTTGCTTCGATGACCGAAATTGTATATCGTCGTTACAAAAGATTATTAGATGAAAATGAACCTTTACCACAATTAATAATTATTGACGGTGGAAAAGGACAATTGTCAGCCGCTTTAAAAAGTATTGATGAATTAGGTTTGCGAGGAAAAATTGCGATTATAGGAATTGCGAAACGTCTCGAAGAACTTTTTTATCCTGGCGATTCGATTCCGTTATATCTCGATAAAAAATCAGAAACATTAAAAGTAATTCAGCAGTTACGAAATGAAGCGCATCGATTTGGAATCACTTTCCATAGAGACAAACGAAGCAAAGCAGCACTTAATTCTTCGGTAGAAAGTATTCCGGGAATTGGCGAAAAAACAATGCTCACGTTAATACAACATTTCAAGAGTGTTAAGAGATTGAAATTAGCTTCTGAAAAAGATATATCTGATGTTGTTGGTGCATCAAAAGCAAAAAAAATTGTCGAATTTTATCATCCAAAAGAAAATTAATTCATTTTGAAAAAGCTCTTTTTACCTATTTGTTTCTTCTTCGTTTTTTCTATTTCGTATAGTCAAAATGAAGTTTCGATTGTACAAAAAGACAAAAATGAATTTAAAGTAAGTTTTGAAGATGATTTTGAAACATTGAAAATAAAGAATACTAAAACGGGGCAAATTCAAGTCATAAAAAATGTTGAAGCTTCGATAACAGGAAAGCAATCCAACTTAGAAGTTAATGATTTTAATTTTGACGGTTTTACAGATTTTGCTTCTTTTCATACAGATGATGGCATGGGGGTTTATATCATTTATGAGATTTTTATTTTTAATCCGAAAACAAAACAATTTGATCGTTTAAATTTTCCGCCAAACTTTAGCCCTAAATGCGATATGTTTTGTGATGTGAAAATTGATAAAATTAAAAAGACACTTACATCAAGCTGCAGAGGCGGTGCAAGAAATCATTCGGATGTTTGGAAATACGATAAAAACAAAAAATTAATACTTTCAAAAACACAATCATATTAAGATAAATCTAGTATAAAGCCGAAAAAATTGCCGACTTTTACAAAACCAATTACTTATTTTTTATGCGCCTAAGCAAGCTGTTAATTTTAAAAACTCAGTCAACAGGATTTTCTCCCGTTCCGAAAAGTATCGGAGCCATTTGGGGTGCGGCATTGTTGTTTTTTGCATTTTTATTGCTGCCCGAAAATTCATTTTCGCAGGAAATAAAACAAGACAGTGTAAAGAAAAGACCTAAAATTGGTTTGGTTTTAAGCGGCGGCGGCGCCAAAGGTTTTGCGCATATTGGTGTTTTAAAAGTTTTAGAAGAAGCCGGAATCAAAATCGATTATATTGGAGGAACCAGTATGGGTTCTGTAATTGGCGGATTGTATGCTTCTGGCTACAATGCTTCGCAAATTGATTCTATCTTCAAAAGAACCAATTTTGACGAATTAATAAACGATTATATTCCGCGTTCCTCAAAAAACTTTTACGGTAAAAAAAATGACGAATTATATGCGATCGTTTTACCGTTTAGTAATTTCAGAGTCGGCATTCCCGAAGCACTTTCAAAAGGAATGTACAATTATAATTTGTTGAGCAGTTTAACGAGAAACGTTCGCCATGTTCGTGACTTCAATAAATTGCCAACTCCGTTTTTATGTATCGGAACCAATATTGAAACTGGTGAAGAAGTACTTTTAAATAAAGGAAATCTGGTTCAGGCCATGATGGCGAGTGCTGCTTTTCCTTCCCTGTTTACTCCGGTTGAAATCGACGGAAATTTATTGGTTGATGGTGGTGTTGTAAACAATTACCCAATTAAAGAAGTTCGTAATCTTGGTGCCGATATTATTATTGGTGTTGATGTTCAGGACGATTTAATGAAACGTAAAAACCTAAAAAATGCTACCCGAATCTTGGTTCAGATTACCAATTTGCAATCAATCGATAAAATGAAAAGCAAAATAAAGGATACCGATGTTTACATAAAACCGGACATTCGTGATTTTGGTGTAATTTCATTTGACAGAGGCGAGGAAATAATTCGAAAAGGTGAAGAAGCTGCTTTTGCCGTTTATGAAAAAATTAAATCACTCGTAAACGAAGACAATTTTTATAAAAAACCGAAATTAAAAATCGCTTCAGATACTCTTGAAATCAAGAAAATAAATAGTGATCAATTAGATAATTATACCAAAGAATACATTCGTGGTAAACTTCGATTTAAACCGGGAAGCACAATTACGTATGATGATTTGAAAACCGGAATAAACAATTTGAATGCGACTCAAAACTTTAGTACAATTTCATATTGTTTACAGCCAGACGGCAATCAGGATGATTTAGATTTGGTATTAAAAGAAAACCCAACGCAGACTTTTTTAAAACTCGGACTTCATTATGACGGACTTTACAAAAGTGCTGTTTTATTGAATCTTACTCATAAAAAAACATTTCTAAAAAATGATGTTACTTCACTGGACATTATTTTGGGAGATAATTTTAGATATGATTTGAACTATTATGTCGAAAATGGTTTTAATATCAGCTTTGGTTTCCGTTCAAGATTGAATCAGTTTAACCGAAATGTAACCACAAGTTTGAGCGGACTGGTTTCAGAAAATCCAAATTTAAAACTGATTAATGTTGACTTTTTAGATTTGACTAATCAGGCTTATTTTCAAACCATTTTTGTACAAAAGTTTTTAATGGGCGGCGGTTTAGAATATAAATACCTAAAAATAAACTCGCCTACACTTAGTAATGAAGAAAACATAATAGACAAAAGCAGTTATATCAGTGCGTTTGCTTATTTAAAATACGATTCGTTTGACGATAAACATTTTCCAAATTCGGGATTGTATTTTTCTACAGATTTGCAGACTTATTTAGCTTCATCTGATTATACCAATAAATTTAAACCTTTCTCGATTGCAAAAGCAGAAGTTTCTTTTGTTAAAACTGTATTTAGAAAAGCGACCATTAAAATTGGAGCCGATGCCGGATTTAACATTGGCAGCGACAGCGTTCCTTTTTTCGATTTTATTCTTGGAGGTTTTGGATACAACAAAATCAACAACTTCAATTATTTCTACGGATATGATTTTCTAAGTATTGCCGGAAATAGTTTTATAAAATCAGATATTACTTTAGATTATGAGATCCTAAAAAAGAATCACATCAATATTACGGCAAATTTCGCCAACATTGGAGATGATATTTTTACGACAGTCGATTGGATTTCAATGCCTAAATATTCTGGTTATTCTTTAGGTTACGGATTAGAAACTATTATTGGTCCAATCGAAGTTAAACAATCCTGGTCGCCTGAAACTTCAAAAAGCTTTACATGGTTTAGTATCGGATTTGCCTTTTAAGCTGATTTTTTAGAAATATTTTATGTTATAAATAATATAATATGTAATTTTGATCAATAAAAATTACGACATTTGTCATAATGAAAACAAATTGGACAGGTTTATTAGAGTATCTTCAATTTCTTATCAAGAGAAATCCAGAGTAATGCCTCTATCGAATTGAGATAATTAGTCAATTGAAAAAATTGAACTGATTATTCACTCTGCAATTCAAATTTTCGAATTATCTAATTTACAAATTATCTAATTGAAAAAGCCATGCCTCTATACCATAAACTTGGGGATTTCCCTCAAAAAAGACACACCCAATTCGAAAAACCAAACGGCGGATTTTATTACGAACAGTTATTTGGAACAGAAGGTTTTCACGGACATTCTTCCCTTTCTTATCATGTTCACAGACCAACGCAGGTTAAAGAAATTTTAAACTCTTATTCGGTTGAACCAAAAATTGCAATCGGAAAAAATATAAAATCCCTTCTTTTTAAAGGTTTTGAATTAAAACCGGAAAATGATTTTCTTGACAGCCGCAAAGCCATGTTAGTCAACAAAGACTGTATTATTGGTTTGGCTGCTCCAAAAGAATCGCTTCGAAATTATTTCTACAAAAATGCCGATGCCGATGAAATGCTTTTCATCCATAAAGGAAAAGGAAAATTAAGAACCATGTTAGGAAATATTCCGTTTGAATATGGTGATTATTTGATTATTCCACGCGGCATTATTTACCAAATCGAATTCGAAACAGAAGAAAACCGACTATTTTATGTAGAATCGTATTCTCCGTTTTATACTCCAAAACGATATAAAAACCAATCTGGCCAGCATCTAGAACATTCTCCATTTTGTGAGCGTGATTTTATTTTACCAAGCGAATTGGAAACACATGACGAAAAAGGTGATTTTTTAATTAAAATTAAAAAAGAAGGCATGATTCACGAAGTGGTTTATGCAACGCATCCTTTTGATGTTGTGGGCTGGGACGGATATAATTTCCCATACGGATTCTCGATTCACAATTTTGAACCTATAACGGGACGTGTTCACCAACCGCCTCCGGTACACCAAACTTTTGAAACGGCAACTTTTGTCGTTTGTTCATTCTGCCCAAGACTTTACGATTATCATCCGAAAGCAATTCCGGCGCCATACAATCACAGCAATATAGATTCTGATGAAGTGCTGTATTATGTTGATGGCGATTTTATGAGTCGTAACAATATTGAGCAAGGTCATATCACTTTACATCCAAAAGGAATTCCGCATGGTCCAGCGCCTGGCGCAATGGAACGCAGTATTGGTCATAAAGAAACTCAGGAATTAGCCGTTATGGTTGATACTTTCAGACCACTTATGGTTACGGAAGAAGCTATGGGTCTTGATGATGGACAGTATTATAAATCTTGGACGGAGTAATTTTTTAATGTGCCAATTTGATAATTAGAAAATACATTAATGCGTCAATTAGATAATTAAATATTGTAATTTTAAACCTACAAATAAATTATCTAATTAATACATACTCTAATTATCAAATTAAACAAAATGACTTTCAACGAGAAGTATAAAGACAATGCTCTTTTAATAAAAACATTCAATTTTGCATTAAATATAATTGACTACACAACCGAACTTCAAGATCAAAAGAAATTCGTAATTGCAAATCAGTTACTAAAAAGCGGAACATCAATTGGAGCTAATTCAAAAGAGTCACAAAACGCAGAAAGCAAGGCAGATTTTATTCATAAATTAAAAATTGCAATTAAAGAGGCGGACGAAACGGAATATTGGTTGTTTATATGTGACGCTCACAAAGCCTATCCAGATTGTAAAGACTTATTAAATGAATTATCAGAAATTTTAAAAATTTTAAATAAAATAATATCAACATCAAAAATGAGTGCAATTAGATAATTTTGTTAATGTGCCAATTAGAAAATTATTTTAATTATCTACATTTCAAAATTATCTCATTTTCTCATTTTCTAATTATCAAATTATGTCAAAAGAAGTAAAATCAGTAGAATACGGATTAGAAAAAATCTTTGAAGGAGCACAAGATTTCCTTCCGTTATTAGGAACAGATTATGTAGAGTTTTATGTAGGCAATGCAAAACAATCTGCACATTATTATAAAACTGCTTTCGGATATCAGTCATTAGCTTACGCTGGGTTAGAAACCGGAGTAAAAGACAGAGCATCGTATGTTTTGAAACAAGACAAAATCAGAATTGTTTTAACTACGCCTTTAACGGCAGATTCTCCAATAAACGAGCACTTAAAAAAACATGGTGACGGTGTAAAAGTTGCAGCTCTTTGGGTTGAAGATGCTACAAAATCTTACGAAGAAACTATGAAACGCGGCGCACGTTCTTTCATGGAACCAACTGTTGAGGAAGATGAATTTGGGCAAGTTGTTCGTTCGGGAATTTACACTTACGGAGAAACAGTTCACATTTTTGTAGAAAGAAAAAACTACAATGGTGTTTTCTTACCAGGTTACAAAGAATGGAAATCAGATTACAATCCAGAACCAACGGGATTAAAATATATTGATCACATGGTTGGAAATGTGGGTTGGAATGAAATGAATACTTGGGTAAAATTTTACGAAGACGTAATGGGATTTGTAAATTTCCTTTCTTTTGATGACAAACAAATTACTACAGAATACTCTGCATTGATGAGTAAAGTAATGTCAAACGGAAACGGAAGAATTAAATTCCCAATCAACGAACCAGCTGAAGGAAAGAAAAAATCTCAAATTGAAGAATATTTAGATTTCTACGGCGGACCTGGAATTCAGCATATTGCTATTGCTACAGATGATATTATTAAAACAGTATCGCAGCTAAGAGCACGCGGTGTTGAATTTTTATCAGCTCCTCCTCACACCTACTATCAGGCAATTCCTGAAAGATTAGGAGTTCATATGGATATGATGAAAGAAGATATTAATGAAATTGAAAAGCTTGCCATCATGGTCGATGCCGATGAAGATGGTTATCTTTTACAAATATTTACTAAGCCGGTTCAGGACCGACCTACCCTTTTCTTCGAAATTATTCAAAGAATGGGTGCAAAAGGATTTGGCGCAGGTAACTTTAAAGCCCTTTTTGAGTCAATTGAGAGAGAACAGGAATTGAGAGGTACATTATAAAAACGCATTATTTTTGCATTATGCAGAAAAATTCTCCGTAAAACGTTGATTTTAATGCAAATGTTATGTTAAACTTGACTTTTGCTATTTATTTTTTGAACTTTCTATCTATCTTTGCACTCGCAAATCAAGAAGGGGTGGTTTCCTTCTGAATTGATATAAATTTCATAATTTATAGTTTTTTGGTTAGTTAATAGCATAAAAACTCAGTCATCCTTGACTGAGTTTTTTTGTTTTGGTACATTTGGAATAGAATTTGCATTTATCTACCTTTATAATGAAATGTAAAAATTGTACTATGAAAAAGTTCATTCTCGCTATATTTATTCTCACCACTTTAGCTTTCGATACTCAAAAAGAAAATGCTTTTGATACTGGGGAATATTTCAAATTTAGAATTCATTACGGAATCGTAAACGCCGGTTATGCAACTCTTGAAGTTAAAGATGCCACAATAAATAATAAAAAAGTTCATCACGCTGTTGGTAAAGGATATACAACCGGAATGTCAAAATTTTTCTTCAAAGTTGAAGATTTATACGAAAGTTATTTTGACAAGGAAAACGGAAATCCTTATCGCTTTGTCAGAAAAATTGACGAAGGTGGTTACACTAAAAATCAGGAAGGTTTTTTTGACCAAAGTGACAATAGAGTTTTGGTAAAAGATTATAAACGAAAGACTGAAAAAACGATTGTAATTACTGACAATGTGCAGGATATCGTCTCGTCTTTTTACTTCTTAAGAAACCATCCAAATATTGATAAATTAAAATCGGGCGAATCGATTACGATTGACATGTTTTTTGATGATGAAATCACAAAATTTAAGTTAAAATATGTAGGCCGTCAAGATATTACAACTAAATTTGGGACGGTTTCTACGATGGTCTTTAAGCCACTTGTACAAACAGGAAGAGTTTTTAAAGAAAAAGAAAGTTTAACGCTCTGGATTACAGATGACGACAACAAAGTTCCGATTAGAATTAAAGCGGATTTGGCTGTTGGATCTCTAAAAGCAGATCTTGATGAATATAAAGGATTGAAAAATCCATTTAAAGTTAAAAAATAATGAACCCTACTGATCATTCAGAATCAATTTTAAAAGAAATTGACCTTAAATTTCAAGCAATAAACCAAAAAACTGATGTTCAGTTAGAAGGATTACTTTGGTCAAAACCAATTACGTATTGGGATTACATTCAAACAGATGCTCTTTTAAATTTACAAATACAACGCACAACACTTCCTGACGAAATGGTATTTATTATGTATCATCAGGTTAATGAATTGATATTTAAAATGATTTTGTGGGAAATCGATCAAATCGCAGACACACAAAATATTCAGGTTGATTTTTTCAGTGAAAGACTTTCCAGAATTACCCGTTATTTTGATATGCTGACAAATTCGTTCAGTATTATGGAAAACGGAATGGAAGTCGATCAATATATGAAATTCAGAAATACACTTACTCCTGCAAGCGGTTTTCAAAGTGCTCAATACAGATTAATTGAATTTGCTTCGACAGATGTTATCAATTTAACTGACCGCAGATACAAAGCAAACTTTGACGAAAATACAGATTTAGAAACTACTTTCGAACACCTTTATTGGCAAGCCGCTGGAAAAGATTATCATACTGGGGAAAAATCATATTTACTTCAGGAATTCGAAAACAAATATAAAGTTCAGTTTTTGAGACAAATGTCTACGTTTAAGACTAAAAATATTTGGCAGAAATTCACACAATTACCTATCGAAGACCAGCAAAACCAAGAATTAATTCATGCAATGCGTCATTACGACAAAACAGTGAACATTACCTGGGTTATGCAGCACCTTAATACTGCAAGAAAATACATCTTAGAAAGTGGAAAAGGTAACGGCGAAGCAACCGGTGGAAGTGACTGGCAAAAATATATGCATCCAAAATACCAAAGACGCATCTTTTTTCCTAAATTGTGGACCGAAGAAGAATTGTCCAATTGGGGAAATGAAGATCTACTTTAATTTCCTACAAAAAAATTAAGAGTTTGAAAAAAGCATTCGTAATTATAATAGTATTATTTTCAATATTTTCATGTACTAAAACAGAGGAAAAAGTTGAAATTAAAATTACAAAACCAAAAACCAAAAAAGTAGAGTTTGGTTTTAATTACGCTGATTTTAATGTTGTTAATGATACCATTTCCAAAGGAGATTCTTTTGGATCTATTTTGCAAAGTCAAAATATCGCCGACAAAAAAGTATACGATATTGTTGAACAGGTTAAAGACACTTTTGATGTAAGAACTATTCGTTACAACAAACCTTTTACATTACTTCGTTCAAAAAATAAAACAAATAATCTTCAGGTTTTTATTTATCAGCCAGATGCTTTAACTTATTATGTAATCGATTTAAGAGATAGTATTGCAAAAGCGTATAAAAAAATAAAACCGGTTACTTTAAAAAGAAAAATTATTGGCGGCGTTTTAAAAACTTCATTATCTGAAACTTTAGGAGATGAAGATGTAGAAACTGCACTTGCCAGCAGAATCACAAAAGTATTTTCTTGGTCAATTGACTTCTTCAAACTTAAAAAAGGAGATCGTTATGGTTTAATTTTTACAGAACGCTTTATAAACGGAAAAACCTACGACGGTGTTGAAGATCTTGAAGCTGCGTTTTTTGAATATAAAGGAAAAATCGTTTATGCTTTTCCTTTTGAAAAAGATACTCTTTCAGGAAAAATTGAATATTATGATGATGAGGGAAAAACGTTGAAAAACTTCTTCTTAAAAACTCCAATTAAATTCAGCCGAATCACTTCGAGATTTACCATGAACAGGTTTCATCCTGTACAACATACCTGGAAAGCACACAAAGGAACTGATTATGCAGCTCCAACCGGAACGCCAATTTCAACAACGGCATCTGGAGTGGTTGAAGCAACTGGATATACTGCAGGAAACGGAAACTTTGTAAAGGTAAAACACAACGGAACTTATTCTACTCAATATTTACACATGTCCAGAATTTTAGTGCGCCGTGGACAACGTGTTACACAAGGACAAACAATTGGTTTAGTTGGAAGTACAGGTTTAGCTTCTGGCCCTCACGTTTGTTACCGTTTCTGGAAAAATGGTGTTCAGGTAGATGCGCTTCGATTGAATTTGCCAACCGGAGAATCTTTAACCGGAAATGATAAAACCCGTTTCTTTAAACAAATCGAACCTTTGAAAAGAGAGTTAGACAGTATTGGGAATTTGTAAATATCTGTAATCAAAAGCCGAATGAAAAATTCACGTCTTAAAACAATTTACAACGATACTTTTTCAGGCTTAAAATTATATTACAGAGATACTGATTTGCCTGATAATTTAATTTCAAATTATAAAATTGGGCAAATAATTCAGGAAAAAGGTTTTACAGATATGACTTCTATTGACGGCGGACTTTCAGGCAATTTCAGATATTTAATTGCCAGCGCTCATGCCAAAGATTTATCTAAATTCAATCCAGACTCGGCAAAAATTGGTCATTTTCTTTTAGATACGATTGCTTATTTTAAAGTATTGGATATTCAGAAAATTGGTAACAAAACACAAGTTTTTCTTTTAAACATTCCAGACAATTCCATTTTGCTTTTAAAAAATTCATCGTCAAATTTGGAAGATGAGATTATAGAAAAAGCAAGAAGAAAATTTGAATCTAAAATTCATTTAGCTTTAATTCCAGAATTACAAACAGAAAGCTGGAAAGAAAGAACAAAATCTCCTCTCGGAATGAATGATGATGGAGAATTGTTTTTTGACGATTCGAAGATTAAAGTTGAATCACCTAAAAGAATCGAAATCAATATCGAGAAAAAAACTATTGAAGTTAATAAAAAGCCTTGGTGGAAGATTTGGTAATCAAAATCAACAACATCACTTGCAAAACTTCTTTCTAAACTCAGACGGATTCATTCCTTTATGTTTTCTAAAAACTTTATTTAAATGACTTTCGTCGGAAAAATTTAATTCGTCTGCAATTTCATTAATGCGCATATCGCTGTTTAAAAGTCTGGCTTCAATCAATCTTAATTTATAGTTTGCAATATATTCCTGCAGCGTTTCTCCAGTTTGTTTCTTAAAATATTTTCCTAAATAATTAAGCGAAATATTAAAATGATCGCTTACTCTTTCTGCTTTTAATTGTTTTGAATTGTAGATGTTTTCCTGAATATAATGCAGAATTTCTAAAACCATTTCTCCCGTTGTTTCTTTAATATTCTTCGGAAGTTTTAGAGCAATATTTCTCGCTACAATTGTAATTATCGTATTTACAATCTGCTCAATAATTTTTTGATGATAAATCTGCTGATTATTTAGTTCCTGAATTATACTTTCAATCAGCGAAGCAATTAAAGGTTTATCAATTGTATTTTTTAGAATACAGCCGGGACGATGACTTGCATTTTGAAGAATATATTCCATTCGTAAAACCGTTTCCGATTGTCCGTTTTGAGAATTTGCTTTGATATAATATTCATTAAACCGAAGAAAAAAGAATTTTGTTAGCGTTGTAATTTCAAACGAATGAACATCTTGTGGCGCTACCAGAAACAGATTTCCTTTTCGATATTGGAATTTATTATCATTAATAACCTGAACTCCCGTTCCATCAACCACATAAATCAATTCAAAGAAGTTGTTTTTCCGAATGGTTTTCGGAAACTGTTCCAATTCTTTAAAATCAACTTCAAACGGAAGATATAAATTCGTATTTGTCATTAGGCTAAAATACAGTTTTAGTACCAATAAGTACAATTTTCGGCGAAAGCTAACCTCTTAATTTTGTTTCAGATAACAAACTAAAATCTACAAAAATGAGAATACTTTTAATTGGAGCAAATGGAGAAATTGGCAAAATACTAAATCCGGCTCTGGCAAAAAATCATGAAATTATTACGGCAGGAAGAAACAACGGTGATTTTAAAATCGATTTATCAGATTCAAAATCAATAGAAAAATTATTCGAAGAAGTTAAAAATATTGATTCCTGTATTTGCGTTGCGGGCGATTGTTTTACGGGAGATTTATTTTCGCTTGACGAAGAAAAATTAAATATCGGCATTAAAAATAAATTACTGGGGCAGATAAATCTGGTTTTAATTGGACAAAAATATTTAAACGATAACGGATCATTTATATTGACTTCAGGAAAAATGGGTGATAAACCTGTGAAGAATAATATTAGCAAAGCAATTGTAAATGGCGGCATTAATAGTTTCGTGTTTTCGGCTTCGCTGGAATTAAAAAGAGGAATTAGAATAAACGCAATAAGTCCGGCAAAGGTTTCAGACATTCCGACTGAAGATTTAATAAATGCTTATACAAAAAGTATTGAAGAGTCTATAAATGGAGAAATTATTAAAGTAAACTATTAAAATTTTAAAGATGAAAAAAGCAGCTTTCCTATTATTACTATTCGTTTTAAATTCGGCTATTGCGCAAAAATCGAAATCTGACTTTTTAGGTTCATGGACTTTGGTTTCGGTAGAAAACAAAAATTCTGACGGAACAAAAAATTTTCCGTATGATGTAAATCCAAAAGGGACTTTGCTTTTTGATGAAAAAGGAAATTACGCCATTCAGATATATAAAAATGAAAGAGCAAAAATAGTTTCGGGCGATAAAAACAAATGCACTCCCGAAGAAAATGCGGCAATTGTGCAAGGAAGTAATTCGCATTTTGGCGAATATGAAATTGACGACACAAATAAGATTATTACTTTTAAAATAAAAACCGCTTCGTTTCCAAACTGGGAAGGAACCATCCAAAAGCGATCTTATACTTTGATAAATAACGAACTTAAATATGTTGTAACTAATACAACGCAAGGAGGAAAATCGGTCACGGCAGAAGTTGTCTGGAAAAAATTGTAGTGCAGATTCATAAAACGTTTTCGCAACTAATTGTTATATAATCATGAAGCGTTACCCTTTTAAAAGTTATTTCAGTATTTTTGTGTTTCTAAAAAAAACAATCTCAATAATAAAATAAAAATGGCTTTAAACACAACAAACCCAACCGGGACTGAAGCGTGGAAAAATCTGCAAAACCACTATAACGCAATTCACGGAACTACGATACAGGAATTATTTCAACAAGACAATGCGCGTGCTGAAAAGTTCAACTTACAATGGAATGATTTTTTAGTTGATTATTCTAAAAACAATATTACTCCAGAAACGCTTTCTCTTTTATTAGAATTAGCAAATTCTATTGGATTAAAAGATGCAATTGCACAATATTTTGGAGGAGAATTAATCAATCAAACTGAAAACAGAGCCGTTTTACACACCGCTTTGCGTGCTCCGGAATCGGCAGTAATTAAAGTTGATGGAGAAAATGTAATTCCAGAAGTTTATGAAGTAAAAAATAAAATCAAAAACTTTACAAGCGAAGTTATTTCGGGAGAGAGAAAAGGTTTTACAGGAAAAGCTTTTACTGATATTGTAAATATTGGAATTGGAGGTTCTGATCTTGGTCCGGTTATGGCGGTTGAAGCTTTACAATTTTATAAAAATCACCTGAACACGCATTTCGTTTCGAATGTTGATGGTGATCACGTAAACGAGATCATTAAAAAACTAAATCCTGAAACAACATTATTTTTAATTGTTTCTAAAACTTTTACAACTCAGGAAACTTTATCAAACTCTGAAACTATCAGAGAATGGTTTTTGAAATCAGCAAAACAGGAAGATGTGGCAAAACACTTTGTGGCGGTTTCAACTAATATTCAAAAAGTGACTGAATTCGGAATTAATCCAGACAACGTTTTCCCGATGTGGGACTGGGTTGGAGGAAGATTTTCTCTTTGGAGCGCTGTTGGTTTAAGTATTGCTTTGGCAATTGGTTTTGATAATTACAACCAATTATTAGTTGGAGCAAATGAAACAGACGAACATTTTAAATCGACTGAATTTGACCAAAACATTCCGGTAATTTTAGCTTTGTTAAGCGTTTGGTATAACAATTTCTTTGGTGCCGAAAGTGAAGCTTTGATTCCGTACACACAATATTTATCAAAATTAGCTCCGTATTTGCAGCAGGCAACTATGGAAAGTAACGGAAAAAGTGTTGGCCGCGACGGAAAACCGGTTAATTACCAAACCGGAACAATTATTTGGGGAGAGCCGGGAACAAATTCACAGCACGCTTTTTTCCAATTAATTCACCAAGGAACAAAAATAATCCCAACAGATTTTATTGGATTTGTAAAACCACTTTACGGAAACGAAGATCACCATAACAAATTAATGTCAAACTTTTTTGCTCAAACTGAAGCTTTATTAAATGGAAAAACGGAAGCTCAGGTTCAGGCAGAATTTGACAAACAAGGTTTATCTGCAGACAAAGCTTCTTATTTACGACCATTTAAAGTTTTCACCGGAAACAAACCAACCAATACAATTTTGATTCAAAAATTAACTCCTAAATCATTAGGTTCATTAATTGCTTTATACGAACACAAGATTTTTGTTCAGGGTGTTATCTGGAACATTTTTAGTTTTGACCAATGGGGAGTTGAATTAGGAAAACAATTGGCAAATTCAATTTTAGAAGAGATTAACTCTAAAACTGTTAAAAATCATGACAGCTCAACTTCATTTTTGTTAAACCACTTCTTGAAGAATAAATAAGAAGAATAGCGAACATTTTTCTTAACAATCTGAAACGCCTTGATTTATAAAAATTAAGGCGTTTTTTCGTATAAATCAACCATACATCATCTGTTTTTTACGAATAATTGCAAGTATAGCGCTACAACATCAATTGAAATATTATTATTTTAACAAAATACAAGTATTAAAATTCAATAAACTGTTGTTTTATTTAAAGAAAAAAGAAAATTTCATTTTAATGTGCAGCACAAACCGTAAAACTTATTTTTCTTAACATTTTGATAACATTATCTGATTTAATTGTTATAATTTTGCCAAAAACAATAAACTCAAGAACAAATGAAGAAAATGAAAAATTGGTTACTTACTGGACTATTTTTTATGATAGTTTCAACCGTATTTTCTCAAGGAAAAATTACTGGTACTGTTACAGATGGTACTGGTTCATTACCAGGGGCTAACGTTTTGATCAAAGGATCTAGCGCTGCCACTTCAACAGATTTTGATGGTAAATTCACTATCGAATCTGCAACAAGTACGGGAGAAATCGTTATCTCTTACTTAGGTTATCAAAGCCAAACTGTAAAATTTACTGTAAATGGTTCTACAAACTTAGGAACAATCGTTTTAGCTTCTAATTCAAACGAATTAAGTGAAATCGTTGTAAAAAGTACTACTGTAGATATTGCGAAAGACAGAAAAACACCTGTTGCAGTTTCTACAATTAAAGCAGCTGAAATTCAGGCGAAATTAGGAAATCAAGAGATTCCTGAAATGTTAAAAAGCACTCCATCTGTTTACGTAACTAAATCTGGTGGTGGTTTTGGAGATTCAAGAATTACAGTTCGTGGATTTAGCCAAAATAACGTTGCCGTAATGGTAAACGGTATGCCGGTTAACGATATGGAAAACGGAGCTGTATACTGGAGTAACTGGGCAGGTTTATCTGACGTTACTTCTTTCATTCAAGTACAAAGAGGTTTAGGATCTTCAAAATTAGCTATTGCTTCTGTTGGAGGTACTATGAACTACGTAACCAAAGCTTCAGATTTGAAACAAGGCGGTACTGTTGGTACTTCTTTTGGTAACGATAATTTCTTCAAATCTAACGTTTCTTACAATACAGGAAAATTAGACAGCGGATTCTCTGCTTCTGTTTTATATAGCCACACACAAGGTGATGGATACGTTGATGGAACTAAATTTAACGGAGATAACTACTATGTAGCTCTTGGTTATACTACAAAAAATAACAAGCACGATTTCCAATTTACGGTTACTGGTGCTCCACAATGGCACGATCAAAGATCTACATTTATTACTATAGCTCAATACCAAAAATATGGTACAGAGTCTGATCCAAACATTAAATATAACTCTGATTGGGGTTATAAAAATGGAGAATCATTTAATATGGTAAGAAACTACTACCACAAGCCAGTTATTTCATTAAACTATGATTGGAACATTAACGAAACTTCGAAATTATCTACTGTAGCTTACGTTTCTTTTGGACGTGGAGGAGGTTCTAGAGGAGCTGGTGGTATTAGAGGTTTTAACTATGCCAATAACGCATTCAGAACTGCAGACGGTTTAGTTGATTTTGACAAAATTGTTGCTTACAACTCAGGACAAACAACAAACATCAATGGTATTAATTACACTCGTACAACTAACGGTACAAGCGGACAATTCCAAAACAGTTCTGCTACTGGAAGTTTAACAAACTCTACAACTGGTATTTCTCAAATTTCATCAGTTAACTCTCATAACTGGTACGGTGCAATTGTTAACTTCAACAAAAAATTCTCTGATCATTTAACTTGGGATTTAGGAGTTGACGTTAGAGGATACAAAGGTCTTCACTATCAAAACATAAACAACTTATTAGGAGCTAATGCTTACATTGATAACTTTGATGTAAACAATCCAAACAGAGTTTTAACAAACACATATTCTACATACGCTTCTTGGAATGTATTTAAAGATACTGACAAAGAAGAAAAAATCAACTTCAACAATGATGGCGATGTAAGATGGTATGGTGGATTTACTCAATTAGAGTATTCTACAGATAAATTTACTGCATTCGTGCAAGGAGCACTTTCTCAGCAAGGATTCAAAAGAGTTGATTATTTCAAATATCAAGCTGGAACTCCGTTGGCAAGTACTGATTACGAGAACATCTTAGGTGGTAACGTAAAAGGTGGTGTTAACTACAACATCAACGAGCACCATAACGTTTTTGTTAACTCAGGATACTACTCAAAACAACCATTCTTTAATGCTGTTTACCCAAACAACGCTTCATTAGTAAACGGTAACTTAACAAATGAGAAAATCTTCGGTATTGAAGCTGGTTATGGCTTACGTACACAAATGTTTACTGCAAACTTAAACTTTTACCGTACTTCATGGAAAGACAGATACCAAAGACAAAATGACGGAGCTGCTGACAACCCTGGAGGTTACTTTGATTTCGCTGGAATTACAGAAATTCACTCAGGTATCGAGTTTGACGCTACTGCAAAAATTATTGACAAACTTACTCTTACTGGAATGTTTTCTATTGGAGATTGGAAATATGACGGAACAAGTACAAGTAATCGTTACGATTCAGGAAACAATCCTATCGGTGGAGGAACTCCTATAACATTATACCTTGACGGTGTAAGAGTTGGGGATGCTGCTCAAACAACTGCAGCGTTAGGAGCAATTTACGAAATCCTACCTCGTTTTACTGTTGATGCAAACTATTTCTACAATGATAAGTTATATGCTGCAATTTCTCCAGGAAACTTTACTTCTGCAACTAACAGAGGGTCATTACAATTACCTTCTTATGGTACAGCTGATGCTGGATTATCTTACAAATGGTTAGTTGGTAAAAACAAAGACAACTCAGTAGGTTTCAGATTAAACGTTAACAACGTTTTTGATTACACTTACATTGCTGAAGCTAAAACAAATATATTTGCAGCTGATGTTCCTACTGTTCCAACATACAAAGGTATTGCTACTACAAACCAAGTATACTTCGGTTTCGGTAGAACTTGGAACTTTGCACTACGTTACGATTTCTAATATTTAGAATCTAAATAAATATCTAAAGCGGCATTGACTTTTAAGTTTAATGCCGCTTTTTTTTGACCAATTTTGCTATATTTGTTTTTAACAAAAAAACACAGTTTATGTATCATTTTATTCAAAAGCTTCATTCTGGCTGGGCATATCTAGCTTTACTGCTTTTATTGTTTGCAGTAATAAACGCTGTTATTGGCTTGACTTCTAAAAAAGAATTTACAGCGAAAGACCGCAAAATATCTTTGTTTGCCTTAATTGGAACGCATACACAATTATTGATTGGATTAATCCTTTATTTTGTATCTCCATTAGGAAAAGATTCTTTTGGCCAAATGTCTAATGCCGCATTAAGATTAACATCATTAGAGCATCCTCTTATTAACCTAATTGCTATAGTGTTAGTTACTATTGGATGGTCAAAGCATAAAAAATTAATTAATAGTGAGGCTAAACATAAAACCTTTGCTATTTATTACGGATTAGGATTAATCCTTATTTTAAGTAGAATTCCGTGGAGCCTTTGGTTCTAAAAAATACCAATTAAAGCCCTTCAAAAAAGGGCTTTTTTTATCTCGGCATATTATTTGTACAAACTCCCCAAGTCTGAAAAAAAAATAAACCATGAGTAAAAAAAACTTTATACTTACCGCATTTGCAATAACTTTTTTGAGTTGTTTTACCTACGTAATAAGTCAAACAAAGCCAGTAATTGATCCCAAAGTACCTCAAGACACTGTAAAAAATGCCAGACCAAACATTATTGCAATACCAACCGATTCTGTATTTACAGACAACGGTTTAAAATTAAAACTATACAAAAAAACGGCACATGCTTCCTACTATGCAGACCGTTTTAATGGTAGAAAAACAGCTGACGGCAGCAGATTTAACAACAACAAATACACCGCCGCACACAAGAAACTTCCCTTTGGAACAAGAGTTAAAGTAACAAATGAAGCAAACGGAAAATTTGTAATTGTAAAAATAACGGATCGCGGCCCATTTGTAAAAACCCGCGAAATAGATCTTTCAAAACGAGCTTTTATGGAAATCACAAAGCACAAAGGTGCCGGAGCTATGAAAGTAACAATCGAAAGAATAATAGAATAAAAAAAATCCCGTTCTGAAATTTCAGAACGGGATTTTTCATTTTTAGATAAATTTCTTAATGCCCATTATAATTCCGGTATGAATTCCTTCGTGATAACTTACGAAATCTAATGCATCCTGAACATTTTTGAGATCAAAACCCATACTGGTCGTGTATTGATTATAATTAGTAAAAACATTATCATTATAATCTTTTTCTGTTTGAAGTAAAGTTTGGGTAAGCAAATCTCTAATCTCATTCACTTCTTCCTGCAAAACATCTACTTCCGGTTTTGTTCCTTTTGAATATTTGGCAATAAGTTCATCTGAAACCTGCAAAGGCAGACCTGATAATTTATATACTAAAATTTGCTGCGAAGCGATACAATGTCCGATGTTCCAAATCAAATTATTTTTAAATCCGTCTGGGATTTTATTTAATTGTTCCAATGAATGATGGTCTAAAATTTTTACAAGGATTTCCCTAATAGTCTTTTGGGTTTCAAAAACTGAACTCATAATTTTATTTTTTTCTAAAATTAGACAATTTTAAGTTTCAAATGAATTTTCTTTGTACTCTAACAAATTCGAAAAAACATGAACAAAATATATTATTTAGCATCTTGCGACACTTGCCGTAAAATCATCAAAAGTCTTCCGAAAAACAATCTAGTTTTTCACGATATTAAACAAGATCCAATTACAGAAGCTGAATTAGGAGAAATGTATAAACTTTCTGGAAGTTACGAAGCTTTATTCAGCAGAAAAGCACAGCTATACAAATCAATGGATTTAAAAAACAAATCGCTGACCGAAGCTGATTTTAAAAAATACATTTTAGAACATTATACATTTTTAAGCCGCCCGGTTTTTATTATTGATGGCAAAATTTACATTGGCAACAGTCAAAAAAATGTAGCGGAAGTTATTCAGGCTTTGAGTTAGTTTTTTTTGCCGCTAATTTCACGAATTTCCACGAATTTCATTTAAGCTTATTAAGTCTACAAACTGCAAAATTCATTTGTGAGAATTCGTGAAATTCGTGGCAGAAAAACTTTAAATCCTGATATCCCTTACAGAATAGTATTTTACATCATAACACTGCAAACTTTTATTTATCTTTGCGCCTTTATACTCAATTATATGATACAATCTATGACAGGGTTTGGCAAAGCTTCTTTGCAATTGCCTACAAAAAAAATCACAGTCGAAGTAAAATCCTTAAACAGTAAAGGTTTAGATTTAAACGTAAGAATGCCATCGGTTTACCGTGAAATGGAATTAGGTTTAAGAACCCAAATCTCAACCAGACTTGAAAGAGGAAAAATTGATTTTGCAATTTACATTGAAAGTACTGCAGAACAAACTTCGACGAAAGTAAATGTGCCTGTTGTGAAAAATTATATAGCACAATTGAGAGAGGTTTATGCTGACGCTGATGAAACTGAATTAATGAAAATGGCGGTTCGTATGCCAGACACATTAAAAACAGAACGCGAAGAAATCGATGAAAACGATTGGGAGCAAATTCAGGTTATTATTGACGAGGCTTTACAAAACATTTTAAGTTTCAGAAAAGACGAAGGGGAATCTCTTGAAAAAGAATTTAATCTTCGAATTGGAAACATCCGTCAATATATGAATGATGCTTTGGCTCTTGATCCAGAACGTGTTCAGGCTATTAAAGATCGTTTACAGACCGCAATTGCAGAATTACAGGTTAATGTTGATGAAAATCGTTTCGAACAGGAATTGATCTACTATCTTGAAAAATTAGATATTACCGAAGAAAAAGTTCGTTTAACGAATCACTTAGACTATTTCATCGAAACTTTAGGAGGAAGCGAAGCAAATGGCCGAAAATTAGGTTTCATTACTCAGGAAATGGGTCGTGAAATTAATACAATGGGTTCAAAATCAAATCATGCACAAATGCAAAAGTTAGTTGTGATGATGAAAGATGAATTGGAAAAGATTAAAGAACAGGTTTTGAATGTTTTGTAATTGAACCTATTTTTTTGAAATATCAAAAATGAAAATAGAAAAAGGTACCATAATAAAGCTGAAGTCATTTTTAGGAACCTTAAATTCTAAAAATAAAATTAAAAATGATAATGATTATTGGAAACTAATTGGAGAAAAAGGAAGAGTAATTAATGACGTTGAAGCTACTGAAGAAAGGGTTTTAATATTATTTGATAAAAATCTAAATGATTTTAAAGTTGCAAACCATAATCCGATTCAGAATTCATTATGGATTAAAAAAACAGATTTAGAAATACTATAACCACTTCTGTACAAGTACATCAAAAAAGCTTAAAGCATATTGCTTAGAGCCTAAAGCATAAATTAATGAACAAAGGAAAATTAATTGTTTTTTCGGCGCCTTCGGGATCGGGAAAAACAACTATAGTAAAACATTTATTAGGACAAGAAGATTTAAATCTTGAATTTTCGATCTCAGCGGCATCACGTGATCCGCGCGGTGAGGAAGTCCACGGAAAAGATTATTATTTTATTTCACTGGAAGAATTCAAAAAACATATTAAAGCTGAAGATTTTCTGGAATGGGAAGAAGTTTACCGCGATAACTTTTACGGTACGTTAAAATCTGAAATTGAAAGAATCTGGGCTTTAGGGAAAAATGTAATTTTTGACATTGATGTTGCAGGTGGTTTACGTATTAAACATAAATTTCCGGAACAAACTTTAGCTGTTTTTGTAAAACCTCCAAGTGTAGACGAACTTAAACGCCGCTTAAAAGAGCGTTCTACAGAAAGCGACGATAAAATCAATATGCGTATTGCAAAAGCGTCTGTAGAATTAGCCACTGCGCCACAATTTGACGTGATTATCAAAAACTATGATTTACCAGTTGCTTTAGAAGAAGCGCATCAATTGGTTAAGGATTTTGTAAATAAGTAATTTTATTCCGCAGAGATTCACAAAGAAAAAATCACAGAGATTCGCAGAGTTCTAATTAAACTTTGCGAATCTTTGTGTTATCTTAGCGAATCTCTGAGAAACTCTAAAAAATGAAAATAGGTCTTTATTTCGGAACATACAATCCTATTCATGTTGGTCATTTGATCATTGCCAATCACATGGCTGAGTTTGCAGATTTAGATCAGATTTGGATGGTGGTTACGCCTCATAATCCATTAAAAAAGAAAGCCACTTTGCTTGATGATCATCATCGATTGCAAATGGTTTATCTGGCAACTGAGGATTATCCGAAAATCAAACCTTCAGATATTGAGTTTAAGTTACCTCAGCCGAATTATACCGTAATTACTTTAGCACATTTACAAGAAAAACATCCCAATCATGAATTTTCTTTGATTATGGGCGAAGACAATCTGAAAACGTTTCATAAATGGAGAAACTACGAAGTGATTCTTGAAAATCATGATATTTATGTTTATCCGAGAATTTCTGATGAACCTGAAAATACAGAATTAAAATCACACCCAAAAATTCATGTAATTGATGCCCCAATTGTAGAGATTTCTTCCACTTTTATTCGAAACAGCATCAAAGAAGGCAAAAATATTCAGCCTTTGTTACCGCTGAAGGTTTGGGAGTATATTGATCATAATAATTTTTATAAAAAGTAAAGATTATCAAATTTTAAATTGCCTCCAGTTTTAACTGGAGGTTTTTTAATTTCACAACTTAGGGCTTTAGCCAAAATTGAATATTTGGCTAAAGCCCTATTCCAAATCTATTCTCTAACCTCCAGTTAAAACTGGAGGCAATTGATTTCTTTGGAAAAGAAAAAACCTTTGTCAAAGTTTTAAACTTTGACAAAGGTCTCGGCTCATTAATAAATCCAATAAGAAAGCCTGAACTTACATTCAGGCTTTCTTGTTTTTATGCTTCAACGTTAACTTCGCTTTTTACTCGGTTTCGAATCTCACTTAGCGATTGATCTACTAAAAGTTTTCCATCTCTGAAAACCTCTTTCAATTCGCCTTGTTTTTCTTCTTCCCAAGAAACATTATCAGTTAAATGATACTTCCCGTCGATTAAATCGATTTTCATCAATCCTTTGGCCGATTTTTTAGTTCCGTCATCTGTAATCGGATCTTTGAAGATGGCTCTTCCCTCTCCTTTTACTTCTCCGTAAGTTGCTTTCATCGCAAAACCAAAAGTATCTCTGGTGTTATATTGATACGTAAAAGAACCTATTCCTAAAACTACGTTTGTAGACGCAAATCCTTTTTCTTTTAATCTTTCGCAGATTTGTGTCGCTCTTGCTACGGTAATACTATCACCATAAATTGCTCCAATTTGAGGAACTAATTCTTTAAATCCTTTGTTGTTTACAGATCCGCCAAAAACATCCCAAAGCAATTCAATTACACCTTTCTTTTCCTGTTCTGTTTTTCCATTTGGATTTCCGCAGATAATATCAACCGGATCACCACTATCAGGACGAATTACTACTTTGCCTTCTCTAGCAACAATATCTTCTCTTAAACGTGGTAAATAATCGGTTAAAACTTTCCACAAATCCCAAGTATCAGAAACAATAGAAACAATTCCTTTTGGATAAACTTCGGTAATTAATCTTTTAAAGGTTTCATATTCTCCTTCTGTTGTTCCCATACACATTACAGAATGTTCTGTTGCAGCAACTGAACCCGCAACTAATTCTGAATCTGAATTGGCTTTGTAATATTCTTCTAAGAAATCTATTGCCGGAATCGTATCAGAACCTGTAAAACTCAATAAATGCCCGGCTGCAGAAGTTACTGCGGCTTCGATTCCGCCCATTCCGCGCATAGAGAAATCGTGCGCCTGCCAATCTACAAATTCAGGAACAGAAGACGTTTCAACTGCATATTTATCCAATACTTTTCTGTATTCTTTTGCTAAAGTTGCAGAGTTACAAGGAAGCCAAATTACTGCTGAAAGCAATGTTTCAAAATAATTCGTCAGCCAGAAGAATTCTGGAATTGTATTGTACATTGTAAACATTGGAACTCTCAAAGGAACGCTTGCTCCTTCTGGCAAGGCTTTAAAAACCATCGGAATATATCCTAAATCGTGTAAATCTTCGATATGTTTTGTCCCAACTTGATTTTCGCCTAAATAGTTATTGATTCTTCTAGAATATTTCTTAACTACTTCTTCTTTTGGCTGTTTGAAGAAATATTGTTCAAAATCGTGAATGATATATTTTTTGATAAAATACTGTAATCCAAAAAACACAACCTCATCAAGATCTTCAATTCTTGATTTACGAGGCGTCCAGTTAGAATAAACTAAAGTGGTATTATCTGGGTATTGTCTTCTGTGGTCAACTTTGTAACCGTCGGTTAATAGTAATGGGTTCATATATTTTAATTTAATAAATTTTGAATTAACTCTTCTAATGTTTTAAATTTTTCTACCGAATATCTTTCGCATACAATATCAATATTGCCTTTGCGCCAGAAATTTTCTTCGACAACTACTTTCATTTTATGCGATTGCGCATAAAGTCCAAACTCCAGTAACGATATCGGAGACATTGTGTTATCTGCAAAATACATGATAATAATATCTGCTCTTTCAAGTGCCTGAAGTTCCCAGCTTACCTGTTCCTTAAAATGGATATTTTCTATAGTTTGCGACCAGCTGCTGTCCCACTCGTTTCTTCTTGGATTAAAAATAACGAATTGATCTTGCAGTAATTCTTCACATCTTTTCTGCCAGTTAATAGCTTTGTCCATCTCTATAGAACCTGCTAAGAAAACGGTTTTTAAATCAATTTGCAAAGGAATTTCTTCTGGTGCTTTATAAATTTTCTTCATGGTTATTTATTTCTTCCTTTTTCACTTGGATAAAACGTTTGTACAACATCACTCTGCCAAAATTCCTTTGTTTCAACATCAATACAAGTTAATTTTCCATAAAAACCAGCTCCGGTATCAATATTCCATACATTACAGCCTTGCATTGGCACTTCAACATTATAATGAAGTGTTGGTGTATGGCCAATATAAATTTCATTATAAAGTAATAATCTTTTTGGGTACGAAAGCGAATCTTTCTGGATTCTCTTATCCATTGTCAAAGCCATTTCCCAAAGCGTTCTGTCCCAAGAATAATTCGTTTTGTAATGTTCTTTTTCTGGTCCATGCATCGATGAAAAACCAGCGTGAATAAACAAATTATTATTTTCATCTACAAAGTAATCTTTCATAGTATTAAAAAAATGGCGATGTTTTTCTTTTTCCGAAGACTCAATATCCGCATAATTTTCTATCGTCGATTTTCCTCCGTGCAGAAACCAAATGTCGTTTATAATATCTTTTTCTAACCATTCCTGACACCATGCATCATGATTTCCTTTTATAAAAATGCATTCTTGTTTTTGAGATAATTCAATAAGAAAATCAATCAATTGTTTTGATTCGCTCCAGCCATCGACATAATCGCCCAGAAAAATAAATCTGTCATTTTGAGAATAATCAATTCTTTCTAATAACTGAATTAACGCTTTTAATCCACCATGAATATCTCCAATAACTAAAGTTCTCATTATATTTATTTATAAATGAAGTAGTAGTTTTTGCTACTTAATAATCCCAGATTAGTCCTTTTTCGTTTAGTCTGTATTGGTACTTTTGGGCATCGCCGAAAGTTTTATATTCTTTGTAATTTCTATTTATAATTTCATCATAAGCCAAAAACATTTGATTAGAGGCAATATGAAAAGGCATTCTTCCGCATCCAGTACATAAACCCGGAATTGTGACTGTTTCTATTTTAGGATTATTTATACAAGCTATCAAAATTGCTTTCATAGCTAAAAAGGCATTTACTGAAGTTGCAATATTAAAACTCATTGGAACTCGCATAGTTGGAGCTGAAATTAAAAAAGGAACTTCACTATCTCCTGTTTCTAACGTGATTGATCTTCCAATTAAGAGTTCTCTTTCATCAAGTTGAGCAATTTTTGCTTGAAGTTCATCCTGCAAATGCCATCCAAATCTTTCTGACAAATGCCAATCTAATCCGCCGTCCATGAATCCAAACGAATTTGCTGGACTTACAACTGCATCAGATTTTATTTTTGTAATATCCCCTTTTATTATGCGGAGATTCTCACATTCTGAAAAATCATTTCTCCATGAATTGCCAAGTTCATCTTCTAAGTAAACCAATTTTATATGCAGCATATTTTTGAATTAAAATTGAATATATCTAACCGGAACTTCATCTGTCAACCAAACGTTATTTTCAGACGAATAAAACTTGAATCCGTCTCTGTACATTTCACCGCTTCTAACGGTTAAAATTTGTGGAACTCCGCGTCTGCTTCCTACTTTTATCGCCGTTTCTTTGTCTTTGGAAAGATGTACATGCTGACGGCTCATTTTTTTCAGACCTTCTTTCTGGATGTTTTCCATAAACTTTCCAACAGTTCCGTGATATAAATATTCTGAAGGTTCGGTTTCTGCTAAATTCAATTCAACCGAAATGGAATGTCCCTGACTTGCACGGATTTTAGTTTCATCTTCGTTATAGGCAAAACGCTTTTTATCATTGTTTTCTACCACATAATCTAAAAGAACTTTATCTAATTTATTTCCTTTTTGAGAACATTTCAAAATTAATTCTTCTACATCTGCCCAGCCATTTTCGTCTAGTTTTAATCCGATTTTTTCCGGTGAATGTCTAAGTACTAAACTTAGAAATTTACTTACTGTTTTTGCTGTATTTTCATTCATGATTTCCAGAAATTTTTAGTTTTTTATTCAATTCCTCATCTTGAAAAACCAAAGGTTTCTCGGCAGGAATCAACAGATTTTCCAATTGTTTTTTCTGAACAAACTCATATTGTTCTTGTACAAAACCTGAAATATCTTCAATTAGCAGAATATCTTCTTTGGCAAAAGATTTAATAAAATTATCTCTTAAGCTCTTCTTTCTAATTTTCCTCCGTAAGGATCATGATCTGGATCCCATTGCAATCTTACCGAAGATGTTTTTACTTCTGTCTGCCATTCTTCATAACTTTTTCCAAGTGATGAATCGTGAGTAGAATAAACTGCATTTTGCAAATATTTTTGAAATGCATCTATTTTAAGATGAATTGCCAAAACTACTTCTTGTCCTTCTTTTGTTCCCCAGCCATTTCGATACATCATCCAAAGGAAATTTGGTTTAATCCATGTCATTCTTTCCAAACTGAATGCTCCTCCAAAAAACTGATTCTTTGCGGCAAATTCGCCTATTTCTTTTCTGTACGACTGATAAACAATTATTTCTTTATCATCGTATTGAGCCATTATATGATAACCTGATTTTGGCCATTCTTCTATTTGCTCGTTATATTTTTTTAATTCTATTTTCATTTTGTAAATACACAATAACGTGATTGTGTTTATTTTTTAATCATTATTTTGTTGATCAAACGTTCCTATGGAACGTAAATACAACCTGATAACATTTTATTCTACCGATGAAATGTTCCTATGGAACATCTATAAAATGTTTTTGTAAATCTGATAATTTTCATCATCGAAGCAGACAAAAATTACCTTTTCTATTTCTGAAATTCTTTCAAAATCTTTTACCGTTTTTATTGCTATTTCTGCCGCTTTATCTTTCGGAAAATGATAAATACCAGTACTAATATTTGGGAAAGCGATTGTTTTTATTCCGTTTTGAATAGCAAGGTTTAAACTTTTTTTATAACAGTCGGCTAACAATTTTGATTTCTCTTCTTTATCACCATTCCAAACCGGGCCAACAGTATGAATAACATATTTCGAGGGTAGATTTCCTGCTGTTGTTATAACCGCTTCACCCGTTTTGCAGCCGCCTTGCTTATTTCGAATCTGGATACATTCATCCAAGATCGCTTTTCCTCCTTTTCTGTGAATCGCACCATCAACTCCGCCGCCGCCAAGTAAAGAAGTGTTTGCAGCATTTACAATCGCATCAACCTGAATCTCTGTTATATCTGCTTTTAGAAGTTCTAAAATCATTTTTTAAATTCATTTAATTTGTTCCTTAGTCCGACATTTGAACTTACTGCTGAACGATCTGTGAATTGCACTTTTACTATTTCAATTTCTCCAACAATATTAGAATTGAAATCGTTTAAATCTTCTGACGGAATCCAAAGTTCGTTATGGTTTTTATCGCCTACATTTTGAACTTCATATTTCTCCAAAAAAGAGGTTTTGACTTCAAAAGCGGTGACTATTGCAATAAAACCTGAAAATTCATCAACGGTATTCCATTCTAAAGCAATTTGTTCTGCATATTGTTGATTCGTTACAGGATAAAAAATGGGCTGCCAATCTAATCTTGGTGGAAAGGCTTTGTACTCCAAATCTGCAATAAGCTCCATTTCTTTCAATCCAACCGGACGATATAATCTTGTTGTTTCCATAATTTATTTCAATTCATCCCTAACTTCCATCAAAGCAAAACCCAAAAGATTCAATCCCTGCCATTTTTCAGGATTTGAAGCATCTGTATGATCGCTCGCCATTCCGATTCCCCAAATGGGATCAACCGGACTTGCTTCAACTAAAACCCTGTCCTTTGTGTTTAATAAAAATGTTTTTAAATCTCGATTTTGACTGAATTTATGATAATTGCCTTGTTTTACAATTTCGTATCGGTTTTCTAACCAAAGTTTGTCATCATAATTTCTAACTTCTCTACCTAACTTTTTGGCTTCGGCTGGAGAATCAGCTGCTAGAATTTTTTCTAAGGTTTCTTCATCCTTAAATAACTCTGCTTTTTTTGCCATCATCCAGTGTTCTGCCGTTTTATAGGTCACTTTTTCAACTTTAAAAGAACTCAACCACCATTGACTGAAACAGGTTTTGGTAATTTTTCCGTCTTTATTAGCCTGATGTCCCCAGAAAAATAAAAACTTACTTTCTGGAGCTATATCTTGAATATTGTATTTCATATTAATTGATCTAATTTGATTTGGAAAACTCTTTCATCATCAAAATCTTTGAAAGAATTTGTGGTAAAGATTTTGTCAAAGCAATCCAGAACTTCAAAACCTTTATTGAAAATTCCGTGGCTTACGGCTAAGTATAATTTTCCGGCATTTTTCTTTTTTAATTCTTCGGCAAGTCCAACAAAAGTTCCGCCGCCGTCACAAATGTCATCTACAATTAAACAATCAATTCCGTTTAAATCGTCTTCATAAACTTTAAAACCAGATAATTTTCCTGTTTTTACGTCACGGCTTTTGCTACATTCTACCACATCAATTCCGCCTAAAAATTCAGAAACTTTGTAGATTTTCTTTAAAGCGCCGCCATCTGGAGAAATTAATTTTACGTTTTCTCCAATAACTTTTAAGATCTGCTGAATAAAAGTATGATTCGGAATTACGATACAATTATTTACCAAGGCCGGAGTAACTTCAGAATGTGCATCAAAAACAAAAACTTTATTTAACTGAAGTCCGTTTATAATATCAGCATACACTTTTACAGATAAAGGTTCGCCGGGAATCATAACACGATCTTGTCTTGCAGCCGGGAAATACGGAATAAACAAATCGATGATTTTAACGTCCATTCTGCGTAAAGCATCAACCGTAATACACAACAAACCTAAATCGTTGAAAGAATTTAATCTATGTGTAATTGTTATTTTTTGATTGCTATCAAAATCGGGATTAATTTTTATATGTGGTTCTCCTCCAGAGAATGTAAAACTTTGAAATTGGATTTCTTCCTGATTTTGGAAAGGAGCGAATTTTGGGTCGAGATTTAGTATCATAGTTTTTTAGTTTGCGTTAATTATACGCAAATGTAGAATTTAATTTTAAATAAACAATTTATTTTGTGTAAAAATTACGCAAACTTTATTTCGAAGTGAAAACCTTTTTGAGTTAACTCATTATATTTCTGCTTATTAAACTTAAAAAGTTTAGCCGGACGGCCTGTTTTTATTGGTGAAAACTTTTCTGTTTCCTCTAAAATATCAAAGCTTAAGATTTTTTTTCTGAAGTTTCGTCGGTCAATTTCTTTTTCTAAAATAGTGCAGTAAAGATTTTCAAGATCAGAAAATAAGAATTCTTCGGGAAGTAAATCGAAGCCGATTGGTTCGTAAGTAAGTTTAGATTTTAATCTTGAAATTGCTTTTTCGAGTATTAAATTATGATCAAAAGCCAAAGCCGGAATTCCATCTATTTTGCACCATTGTACTCTTTCGGCATCGGTACTGGCTTTGATATCTAAGTTTGAAGCATCGACCAAAGCATAATAAGCAACTGAAATTACACGATTTCTGGAATCCCTATAAATATCGTCTCCAAAGGTGAATAATTGTTCCATAAAAGTCAGCTGTACATTTGTTTCTTCGTGCAGTTCACGAATAACGGCATCGCTCAAAGATTCAGAATTTTGAACCAAACCGCCTGGTAAAGCCCAATATTTTTCTGAAGTTCCAAATTGCTGTTCAATCAATAACACATATAAATCATTGTTTTTGTATCCAAAAACAATCGCATCGACAGCAATTCTAATATTTTGTAAATTTTCCATAATCCTAAATCATATCAAACAAATATAACAAATGAGAGCCAATTTTATAATCTAATGCACAAGCATAAATTATAAAATTGACTCTCAATATTTTTCTTTTACTTTTTCTCTTTAAGTTTTTCTAATTCACGGTAATATTTTTCTTTGGGCTGCTGGTACATTCAGAACTTCCTTCTTTCGTAGTAACATCTGCCTTTACTTCAAAGTTTCCGGCGGCCGCATAAGTATGTGAAATACTCATCCCTGTTCCTGTACTTCCGTCTCCAAAAGTCCATTTTACAGAACTTATTGTTTTTGTTCCGGCATATTCTATCGAATAATTAATTTTCTTTGAATCAGCTCCATCAACAGAATGCTTTAATTGAATTAAAATCGATTCTCCAAAACAATCTACGATTTCTTCATCATCATGTTTACTACAAGAAATACTCAAAAAAGCTATAATAACAACTGCAAAAATTCTTTTCATCTTTTTCATAAGTTATTGATTTTAGGTTTGTTATATTCAAAAATAAATCTTTTTCCCACAGAAAAAACAAAAAGAGAGAATTTACTTTCTAAAGTATTGAATAATTACATTAGTTTTTACATTCTATTGCCATAAAACAATTTTAGCTCTTTTGAAATAATTTCGAAAAACGAATTCAAATTATTGTTTTTGGGAGTTAGCAAATACACAAATTCTTCCGGAACATGAAAACTGTTCCAAACTAACTGCAATTTATTTTGTTTGATGTAATCTCTTGCATTACAATTCCAGGTAACGGCTACTCCTTCGTTTTTAGATAAAAGTCTAAGCATTTCAGATTCAGAAGGAATAATATAATTAGGAACCATGGATGGTCTTTTTTTATTGAAAGCATGCAGCCAGAACATTTTTATATGCGGAATTCTCGCATCATGACTGTACCATTTTTGTGCATTCAGCCATTGTTCTATTTCTGTAAAATTATCGGCTTTTAATCTTTGGCGGAATTCTGTTATGTCTAAACTTGTTGGCGCAACCATAATCAGTTTAATTTTTCCAACAATTTCATAAGTTGTATCAAACGTATCAAACCTTTTTGTGGTAATAGCAAAATCAAGTTTTTTCGAATTAACTAATTCAAAAAGTTCGTCGTTTTCTGCAAAAGTAAAATCGATTAAATCAAACTTAGCAATCAAAAGATTACCAATACAATCAAAAAGATTTTTTGAAACTCCAACAGAAATTAATCGGTTGGCGTCTTCTGCTTTAGCTCTAAAACCTGTTTCAACACTTTCGAGTCTGTCAAGTGCGTCTATAATTAAATTATTCAGTAACTTAGCGTATTCGGTTGGCTCAACTCCTTTTGATTTCCGATTAAACAATTTATTCCCCACATGAGCCTCGAGCATAGAAATCTGCTGACTTACTGCAGGCTGGCTCATAAATAATTCCTTTGCGGCAACTGAAAAATTGCCGTTTTTGTAAACTGCTTTAAAAGTTCTGTACCATTCTAGATTAACCATGATATAAATTTGTCTATAGCAAACATAGTTTATTTTATTTTTACTGATATCACTTTCCGCGTAAATTTGTTAAAAATTTTAATCACATGAAAAAAATAGCACTACTCGCAATAATTGCATTTGCCACTGCAGGTGTTTCTGCTGTCGCACAAAAATCAAATAAAAAAGGGATGAAAAAAGTATTATTTGTTGTTACCAGCAACGATAAGCTGGGCAATACAGGAGAAAAGACAGGATTTTGGTCTGAAGAATTTGCTGCTCCTTATTATGAATTATTAGATAAGGGAATTGAAATTACAATTGCTTCTCCGCTTGGAGGACAACCGCCAATTGATCCAAAAAGTGCAGATCCATCATCAGCAACTGAAGACACAAAACGTTTTGACGCTGATAAAGGTTTACAGGAAAAATTAAAAAACACGCTGAAGCTATCAACTGTTAATCAAAAAGATTACGACGCCGTTTTTTATCCTGGTGGACACGGCCCGCTTTGGGATTTAGTTCAAGATAAAAGTTCTATCGCTTTAATCGAAGATTTTTATACTCATAAAAAACCTGTAGCTTTTGTATGTCACGCTCCGGCTGTTTTAAAAAATGTAAAAGTAAAAGGTGAATATTTAGTAAAAGGTAAAAAAGTTACCGGATTTACAAATGCCGAAGAAGAAGCGGTTGGATTAACTAAAGTTGTTCCATTTTTATTAGAAGATGCTTTGGCATCAAACGGAGCGATTTTTTCTAAAGGCGCAAACTGGCAGCCGTATGCTGTTGAAGATGGTCTTTTAATTACAGGCCAAAACCCGGCATCATCTAAATTAGTAGCTGGAAAATTATTAGAAAAATTGAAATAAAGATGCTAAGATTCTAAGTTGCTAAGGTTCTAAGATTTTAGCAACTTGGTGATTAGTAAATAATAATTGAGATGCTAGGCTACTAGAATATTAAGTTTTGAGAAAAAACTTAGAATCTTAGAACCTTAGCATCTTAGAAACTCAAAAAAAATCATGCTAAACTTTGAATTATACAATCCGACAAATTTGATTTTCGGAAAAGGACAAATTGAAAAACTTTCAACTTTAGTTCCAAAAGATGCTAAAATCCTTTTGGCTTATGGTGGTGGAAGTATTTTTAAAAATGGTGTTTACGATCAGGTAATCGCAAACTTAAAAGGTTTTGAAATCGTAGAATTTGGAGGAATTGAGCCAAATCCGCATTTTGAAACTTTAATGAAAGCTGTTGAAGTTATCAAAGCAGAAAAAATTAATTTCATTCTTGCTGTGGGCGGAGGATCTGTAATTGATGGTGTGAAATTTATTTCGGCAGCCGTTAATTTTGAAGGAAATCCAATTGATATTTTACAAAAACGAATTCTGATTAAAGAAAACGCTGTACCATTCGGAACTGTTTTAACGCTTCCTGCAACGGGAAGTGAAATGAATTCAGGTTCTGTGGTTACAATTGAAGCTACACAGGAAAAACTGGCTTTTGGTGGAAGCGCTTTATTCCCAAAATTTTCTATTTGCGATCCTACTGTAATTGAATCTTTACCTAAAAGACAAATCCAAAATGGTGTTGTCGATGCTTTTACACACGTAATGGAGCAATATTTAACGTATCCGCACGAAGGTTTTCTACAAGACAGAATTGCAGAAGGAATTTTGCAGACTTTAATTGAAGTTGGTCCAAAAGTGGTTGAAAATCCAAATGATTATGCTTTAGCTTCAAACTTTATGTGGAGTTGTACAATGGCATTAAACGGATTAATTCAAAAAGGTGTTCCAAGTGATTGGGCAACACATATGATTGGTCACGAATTAACGGCTCTTTACGGAATTGACCATGCGAGAACTTTGGCAATTATCGGCCCAAGTTTATACAACGTAATGTTTGAAACTAAAAAAGGAAAATTAGCGCAATACGGAAGACGTATTTTCAACCTTTCTGGTTCTGATGACGAAGTGGCAAAAGAAGCTATCAATAAAACAGTTGAGTTTTTCCATACAATGGGAATGGACACAAAACTTTCTCAATACACAGATGATTATACCAAAACGGCAGATTTTATCGTAAATCGTTTCGACGAAAGAGGCTGGAAAGGTTTAGGCGAAAATCAATTGGTAACTTTAGATAAAGTGAAGTCTATTGTGGAGCTTAGTTATTAAATAAATTCCAAAATTTAAAAATTCCAAATTCCAATTACATCTAAGATCATTGGAATTTGGAATTTTTAAATTGGAATTTCTACTAAAACTAAAAAAGGCGTTCTTAACAAGTTTAGGAACGCCTTTTCAAAATACTAAAACAAAACTAACTAACTCAATTCTTGATAAATTCATTAAATTCTAATTTACAATTAGTTACAACGCACGTTTTTATTCTTTATTGTATACTTGTTAAAAATATTTTTTATTTTATCCAAACATGCTGAAAACCATTGAAATTAAAGACATTCATCAAATTTCTTAAATCAGATTTTGTATTATTACTACATTATTAAGTACTTTTGTTTTAAATTATTAAAATAATGAGCGGAAAATTAAAATTTGCAGTAATTGGAGGAGGAAGCTGGGCAACGGCAATTACAAAGATGTTATGTGTGAATCTTTCAGAAATTGCCTGGTACATGCGTAATGAATCTGCAATCGAACATATCCAAAAATACAAACACAATCCAAACTATTTAAGTTCAGTTGAATTTGACACCAGCAAACTTAAATTAACAAGCAATATAAACGAAGCAATTGAATTTGCTGATTATATCATTTTTGCGATTCCATCTGCTTTCTTGGATGCCGAATTAAAAAACATGACGGTTTCATTAGCTGATAAAATCATTTTTTCGGCCATTAAAGGAATTGTTCCTGAAACAAGTTTAATCGTTGGTGAACACTTTCACATTCAATACGATATTCCATATTATAATATTGGTGTTATTACTGGTCCTTGCCACGCTGAGGAAGTTGCTCTTGAAAGACTTTCGTACTTAACAATTGCCTGCGGAGATCCTGAAAAAGCGCGTACGGTTGCAAAATCGCTTTCAGGAAATTACATTAAAGCTAAAATTTCTGATGATATTATTGGTACCGAATATGCTGCAATGCTTAAAAACATTTACGCCATTGCTGCCGGAATTGCTCACGGTTTAGGTTATGGAGATAATTTCCAATCGGTTATGATGAGTAACGGAATTCGCGAAATGAAAAAATTCATCCGTAAAGTACATAAAATGAAACGTAACATTAATGATTCTGCTTATTTAGGAGATTTATTAGTTACAGGATATTCTGTTTTCTCCAGAAACAGAATGTTCGGAAATATGATTGGAAAAGGATATACAGTAAAAAGTGCCATGATGGAAATGAGCATGGTTGCCGAAGGTTATTACGCAGCAAAAAGTGCTTATAAACTAAATCAGGGTTACGGAGCAAAAACACCTATTATAGACGCTGTTTATGCTGTTTTATATGATGGAAAAGATGCGAAGTCTGTATTTAAGAAATTGACGGAGTCTTTGGATTAGTTTTTTTGAAGAATATAGAATAAAGAGTATAGAAAATAGACCTATACTTTGAGAATAAAAAAGAGTCAAGACTTATTTAATTTCGTCTTGACTCTTTTTCTTTTCCTGCAAGGTTTCCAAAACCTTGTAGGTATTTATTATAGATGTGTTAAATTCTAAACCTACAAGGTTTTAAAAACCTTGCAGGAGAAATGTTATTTTACCATTATTCCTTCAACAAACAAAATCGGCACTTCTTCCGTATTATTTTCGTTGATTAAGTTTGATTTGAATATGAATTTCTTATCGTACAAAGTATTCCCGATAAAGAACGTTACCATAAATTCATTATTCAAAACCAAAAGGCTTTTCTCTATCATTTCGATCTTTACCACAGAAACAGCCGGAACTTCAACAAAAGCGTGACGTAAAACAGATGTTTTTTTCATTTCGCCATCAATAGTTCCAAATGCTTTTGAAACCACCATAACGCTGTCTAAATTAAAGTCGCTGTCGTTTACAAGATAAGCGTACCACACTTTTTCCATAAAATCATCGCTCCATTCCTGCACCGCAGCAATAAATACGTTCTCTACTTCTGGAATTGTTATATCTTTTTTCATTTTTATTAAAAGCTTTAAAACCTTTGTCAAAGCCTAAACTTCAACAAAGGTTTATTATATTATGATAATAAATTAGACATTCGAATTAATCTAAAATCTACAGTCTAAAATCTAAAATTGCAACTTATATATTTGCTTTAAATTGCTCTAAGAAACGAACATCATTTTCATAGAACATACGGATATCGCCAATTTGGTATAAAAGCATTGCAATACGCTCTACTCCCATTCCAAATGCAAAACCGTTGTATTCGTCTGGATTAATATCACAGTTTTTCAAAACGTTTGGATCAACCATTCCGCATCCACCAATTTCTAACCAGCCCGTTCCTTTTGTGATACGGTAATCTGTTTCCGTTTTTAGTCCCCAATAAATATCAATTTCAGCACTTGGCTCTGTAAAAGGGAAATACGACGGACGAAGACGGATTTTAGATTTTCCGAACATTTCTTTAGTAAAATAAAGTAACGTTTGTTTTAAATCTGCAAAAGAAACATCTTTGTCAATATACAATCCTTCTACCTGATGGAAAATACAGTGTGAACGCGATGAAATAGCTTCATTACGGAAAACACGTCCCGGAGAAATCGTACGAATTGGCGGTTTATGATTTTCCATATAACGCACCTGAACAGATGATGTATGCGTACGCAACAACACATCAGGATTTGTCTGAATGAAAAAGGTATCCTGCATATCACGCGCCGGATGATATTCTGGCAAGTTTAATGCAGTAAAGTTATGCCAGTCGTCTTCGATTTCCGGACCTTCAGAAACGTTGAATCCAATATTGGCAAAAATATCTATAATTTGATTTTTTACGATAGAAATAGGATGACGAGAACCAATAATTACTGGTTCTGCAGCACGCGTTAAATCACCAAAAATTCCTTTTGTTTCTTCTTTGCTTTCAAGTTCTTCCTGAATAACTCTTACTTTTTCTTCAGCAACAGCTTTTAAAGTATTTATTACTTGTCCAAAGTCTTTTTTCTGATCGTTTGGAATATTTTTAAATTCAGTAAAAAGTTCTTTTAATAAACCCTTACTACCTAAATATTTAATACGGAATTGCTCTAAAGATTCTTTATTTTTCTCATTAAAGGCTTTAGCTTCCTCTATATGCTGTTTTATCTTATCTATCATTTTCCTTCAATAATTGAGAGTACAAATTTAAGTAAAAAAGTGAGATGTTAAAGGTTAGACGTTAGAAGTATTCCAAACTTCTGCTATATTTTCAATCCAAAATCTAAAATCTACACTCTAAAATCAAAAATTATTTACTCAATAACGTTTCTTTCTAAAAAATAATTTACAATTGCTTCTTTCATTAAAACAGATTGTTCTCCGGCTTTTAGCGAAGGCAATTGTTCTTTTACTTTATAATGCGGCCAGCCTTCAGCATCAAAAAAATCAAATTCATAAAACCCGTAAGGTTCAAGTAATCTGCAAATTGCAATATGCATTAAGTTTAGTTTTTCATCTTTTTTGAATTCACGGTGCACTTTTCCAAGTTCCTGAACTCCAATTAGGTAAATTATGGCATCTAAATCTAAGTCTTCGCCTTGCGAAAATTGATTTGAAAGTATATCGACGAGCTTTTCCCAGCGCTCTTTTAATTGTGTATCTCTAGACATTTAATTTATGTTTTTTGATTGTAGATTTTAGACTGCTGATTTAAAAAATCAATTCTGAAGGGGGCAGAATCGCAATCTGAACTCTAAATTTTGATTTGCAAAGATACACAGTTCAAATTCAAACACGTTAAAAAAATTAAACACATAAAAACATAGATTTTAAATATTAGATAAATCAAGATTAAAAACAGCTGAACCTTTGCAACTCTGAGCCTCTGAACCTTAAAAAAACATATATTTGCGCCTTTATTAAACATACCAAAACATGAGTTTTTTTGATATTATCGTTGCCGCACTTTTAGTTTACAGTTTATACAAAGGAATTAAAAACGGTCTTTTTGTAGAAGTTGCTTCTTTTATTTCGCTGTTATTGGGAATTTATCTTGCAATTAAATTTTCTTCTTTAATTGCTGACATGATTTCAAAACATGTTTCATGGAACCCAAATAATATACAAATTACAGCTTTTATCCTAACTTTTATTCTGGTCGTAATTGGCGTTTATTTCCTTGCTAAAATATTAACCGGAATCGCTGATTTTGCAATGCTGGGCTGGATGAATAAGTTAGGCGGAGGCTTTTTCAGAATCTTAAAAACAATCCTGATTTTAAGTATTTTTATTGCTTTGTTTGAGAAAATCAACTTCAATAATACTTTCGCTAAAAAAGAAACTTTAGATAAATCTATTTTCTATAATCCGGTGAAAAAAGTCGCGGCTTTTGTTTATCCTTCTATTGAAAAATGGTACGAAACTTTTAAAGAAAAACAGGCTGAAAAATCTGAAGAAAAAAAAGATACTGCTAAAAAAGAATAATACTATTTACAAAGTAAACCCGACAGGTTTTAAAAACCTGTCGGGTTTAATCATATTTATTAATTAGAAAAAACCTTTATAAAAGTTTAAAACTTTTATAAAGGTTTTTTTCAAGAGAGATTAATAGCATTAATAGCCTCCAGTTTTAACTGGAGGTTTGAGAATAGATATACATACAAGGCTTTAGCCAAAATAATGCATTTAGGCTAAAGCCTTTGGTTGTTGAAACTAAAAAACCTCCAGTTAAAACTGGAGGCAATTTATCTGTTTGTCAGGCTGAGCGAAGTCGAAGCCCTTTTATGTTAATCGAGCCTTCGACTTCGCTCAGGATGACAGTAGTTTTCAAAATAATATTTAGAAATTTATTTCTGTTTTCTCATCTTTCTTTAAAGTAATATCTTGTTTTTTATCCCCAAAAATTAAAGTTGTTTTCCTTCCTTTTTTCGAAGAAATAATTACTTTTTCAGGTTTCTTATTGTTCCAGATTATTTCTAATTCAAATCCGCCTCTTGCGCAGATTCCTTTTACAGAACCTTGTTCCCAGGCATCTGGTAAAGCAGGAAGTAATCTAATTTCATTTTCATTTGATTGCACTAACATTTCGGCAACAGCTGCCGCTCCTCCAAAATTTCCATCAATTTGAAATGCCGGATGCGCATCGAATAAATTTGGATAAGTTCCTCCGCCTCTTCTTGGTTTTTCCGTTTTCTTTCCGTCCGGATCAACATAACGAAGCAATTCACGGAACATTTTATAAGCACGGTTTCCGTCCCAAAGTCTAGCCCAAAGATTAATTCTCCAGCCTTTTGACCAGCCCGTTGTTTCATCGCCTTTTATTTCGAGCGTTTTTCTCGAAGCTTCTGCAAGATCCGGAGTTTTTAAAGGCGTAATATGATCCCCCGGAAAAAGCCCGAATAACTGCGATTGATGGCGGTGTTTCGGATCATTATCTTCCCAATCAAAATACCATTCCTGAAGGTTTCCTTTTTTACCAATTTGATACGGATAAAATTTTGCCAATGCTGCTTCTAATTTTTTTCTGAACTCAGCATCAACATTAAGAACTTTTGAAGCTTTTATAGTTTTATCAAAGCATTCACGAATCATAGCTAAATCGGCAGTTCCTCCATATAATGTAGCGCCTACAAAACCATCTGTTAGTTTATATTGATTTTCCGGTGAAGTTGATGGTGATGTAATTAAATTTCCATTTTTATCGGTTACCAGCCAGCCAAGGCAAAATTCTGCTGCACCTTTCATCAAAGGATATCCTTCTTTCTTTAAATAAGCCTCATCCCGAGTAAAAATATAATGTTCCCAAATATGTGTGCTCAGCCATGCGCCCGCTATTGGCCAGCAAGCCCACATTGGTTCTTCTTTTCCAAATTGCCCAACGGGATTTGTCATTGCCCAAATATCAGAATTGTGTGCCGCTGCCCAGCCTTCGTTTACACCATAAAAAGTCTTCGCGGTCACTTTTCCGGTTACCGAAAGATTTTTTATAAAACTCAAAAGCGGCAAATGCATTTCTGAAAGATTGGTATTTTCTGCCAGCCAGTAATTTTCTTCGAGATTAATGTTCATCGTATAATTACTACTCCAAGGCGGATTCAAATACGGATTCCAAATTCCCTGTAAATTCGCCGGAACGCCCAATGTCCTTGAAGAACTTATTAATAAATAGCGACCGTAATTAAAATAGAGAATTTCCAGGTTTTTATCTTCTTTTCCGTCAGCGTAGCGCAGTAAACGTTCGTCTGTTGGTAAATCTGGTGCTGTGGTTTTGCCTAAATCTAACGTTAGACGGTTGTAGAATTTTTGATAATCGGCAATATGAGATTCTTTTAATTTATCAAAAGGTTTTGCAAATGCTTTGTTCAGGTTTTGCAATGCAATGGCTACATCATCAGGACCTTCTGTTGCTGGATTTTTGTCAAAACCATTAAAACTTGTGGCAACAGAAACATAAATAATAGCTTCTGTCGCATCTTTTAAAATTAAAGATTCTCTGGAATTTGTAATTTTTCCATCCGTTTTTTTGATTTGGACTAAAGTCGTAAATTTTGTTCCTCTATCTTTTATCTCCAAATATTTTGGAGAAGCAGTATATCCGGCATTTTCATGAATGGGTGCAGAACCGGTCATTACCAAAATATTATTTCTTACTTCGACATTAGACTGTAAAAGACTTTTTAAATTGATATCAAAATTTAAAGCCCCTTTTTGATCGGCTGTTAATTTGATTACCATAATTTGATCTGGAGCAGAAACAAAATATTCACGTGTATATTTTATGCCGGCCATTTCGTAACTTACTTTTGAAACTGCATTCGAAATATCCAGTTCTCTATGATAATTTACAGCTTTTCCTTTTTCAGAATTATTGATTTCTAATGTTCCTAAAGGCGCATATGACTCGGAGTTTTTTCCCTGAAGTTTCTTGTTTAATTCTTCAGCCAGTTTGTAATTTTCATTTTTTAACGCTTCGCGAATTGCCGGAATGTTTTTATAAGCTTCCGGATTCATTTTAGCATTTACGGGCTCTCCCGACCAAAGTGTGGCATCATTCAAATAGATTTTATCTGAATTTGAACCTCCAAAAACCGTTGCTCCCAATTTCCCGTTTCCTAAAACTAAACTTTCTTCAAAGAAATCGGCAGGTTTATCGTACCATAAAACATTTTTCGATTGCGCCGAAATGTTTGTGTAGTAAGAGGTGAAAAGTAAAATGAGAAATGTTTTTTTTATGATTTTTGGATTCATAGGTTTGTTGTTTTTGATCATGCTTTTACATCTGGTATTTCTGCAATCTTGTCATTCCGAGGAACGAGGAATCTTCGCAAGTAACTCGACAAAGATTGATGATTTACTTTACGGAGTTTCTTGCGAAGATTCCTCGTTCCTCGGAATGACAAAACTATCGTGTTAATCTTGCACTACCAAATAATTGTTCCTAACGGAAAATTTCTTATCACCTTTGTTCGCGTGAGGGATAGGAGCTGGCTACCGAAGTAGCGCGGATAGCCCGACCGTACCGAGATAAGAAGGCGTATTTACGCAAAGTATATTTGCCTTCTTATCTCGGTATGGTCACGCCCAAATGATTATTTACTCACTTTATAAACTTCATTCGCCGTAATCATTTCCCAATTATCAGTTCTAAATGGTGATGCCGGAAATTTTTCTTTATTGAAAAGATTGATTTCGGTATCGTCATCTGCCCAGCCGTAATGAACGACAACGGGATTTTGAACCTGATCGCTTGATACAACTATTTTATTGTCTTTAATTATCGCTTTCGCAGAATGAAAAACTTTATCTGCGCCAGCAATTTCGAATCCTTTTAGTTCATCGTTATTTGGCGTTGATAATCCAGTTCCTAAATTGTCGAAAGTCAAAATAATTTGATTTCCTTTTATTTCTTGTGATTTATAAGTTGGTCCGCTGTGAACTTGTTTTTTGCCATAAACATTGTTTAAAGCAACTGCTGCCAAACGCAAACCGATATCTTGTTTATTAGTTGGGTGAATATCTTTTGCATTTCCGATATCGGTTGTAACGGCCATTCCTGTATTTGGTAATTTTAAAGTTTCAGATTGTGCTTCGCGAAGTTCTGCCCAACGGCTTCCTGTTTTACTGTTTCCGTTGAACTCATTGAAAGTTGATAATTGAACGAAATAAAAGGGAAAATCACCTTGTTTAAATTTGGTTCGCCAGTCTGTAATCATTAACGGAAATGCTTTTTTATACTGATTCGCTCTCCAAACATTCGCTTCGCCCTGATACCATAAAACGCCTTCAATAGCATACGGAACCAGCGGATTTATCATTGCATTGTATAATAGCGAAGGATAACTGTTTGGTGACAAAGCTGTTTTGACAACAATAACTTTAAATTTCCATTTTCCGTCAAGCGGAATATTTTTACTTCCGAGAGCTAATTTTAAATCTGCAGATTCGCCGTAGATTCCGCCTCCGCCGCCGTTATCGACAATTCTGACTGCAATTACATTTTTGCCTTCTTTTAAAATATTTGATGGGATTTCGTAAACACGTTTTATATCGTATTGTGTATTTCTTCCAACTTCAATTCCGTTTACATACGTAATGTCTTCATCATCGATTTTTGAAAGATAAAGTGTTAATTTGTTTTTAATATCTTCTGCAGAAAGCGTAATTGTTTTTCGCATCCAAACAATTCCGTCTAAATCGCCTAAAGGTTGGTTTTCCCATAAACTCGGCGTATTTAATTCTCCCCAAGATGAATCGTTGAAATCAAATTCTTTAAAAGTATTTTCATTATCTGTACTTACCGGAGTTCCTTGAATTTTTTCGACTCTTTCTTTCATGTTTTTGGCGTACAATTTCGAGATCGAATCTACATTTAGCGAAGGAACTTCAGCAATCATAGATTTGAAATCGTCGCTTTTTTGAAATGCTTCACGGCTTGTCCAGGTTTCTACATTAGTTCCGCCCCAGGAAGTATTGATGATTCCAATTGGGATTTTTAATTCGGCATATAATTTTCTGGCGAAATAATATCCAACTGCTGTAAAATTACCAACTGTTTCTTTATTTGCTGTTTCCCATTTTCCCGCTTTTAAATCGTCTTTTGGTTTGCCGCTTAAATCTTGTGCAACTCCAAAATGACGAATCATTGGATAATCAGAATTAGCAATTTCTTTTTCGGCATTTATAGTTTTTGAAACTTGAAATTCCATATTCGATTGTCCGCTGCAAATCCAGACTTCACCAACCAAAATATTTTTGATCGTGATTTTATTTTTTCCGATAATGATTAATTCGAAAGGTCCGCCTGCTTTTTCAGAATTTAGATTTAAAGTCCATTTTCCGTTTTTATCGGCAGTTGTTTTTTGTATTTGTTTGTTAAAATGAACCTCTATTTTTTCATTTGCATCGGCAAAACCCCAAACTGGGATTTTTTTGTCGCGCTGCAGCACCATTCCGTCAGAAAACAGCAAAGGCATTTTGACATTAGCATTAGCTAAAACATTTATTATCAGAAAAATAAATACAACACATTTTTTCATTTCTTCTAAATTTAAATTGATTAAACCATATAAGTGATATAAGTAAAATTAAGTTTTAAATTATAATTGAACTTAAATTATCTTATATCACTTATATGGTTTAGATATTTTTTCTACTGTAATCCTTCTTTCAAAGCGGTTAAGGCCTGAGTATCGAAAACGGAATTATCACTTCTATTAAAAATTCCAAAACCATTATTTCCGATGCTTCCTTCGTCCCAATAAAAAGGTAATAATCCATTTGCTTTTGCTGTTTTTACCACCGTTTTTAAATAATACGCTCTCGAAGCTAAATGTAAAGTTAAGGCATCTCCAGTTAAAGACGTTCTGCGTATGGCTCCAAATTCTCCTAATAAAACCGGAATTCCTTTATCGACAAACTGGGTTTTCATTAATTTAAAGTTTTTCTCCAAATCAGCTTCTTCCCCATAAGTTGCATTTCGTTCCGTATCGGTTGTGGAATGATAATTTGCTCCCCAATAATAGAACATTTTTCCCCAGCTTTCATCTTTGGTTAAACCGCCAAAATTCCACGGAGCATAATAATGAACCTCAACCATCATTCTGCTTGTCGCAGAATCTGTTGGCAAAGTAGTCATTAATTTGTTTGTTTTGTCAATATCAGTTGTTGGTCCCTGAACCACTAAAGTACGATAGGCATTTTTTCCTCCGGTTGAGCGAACTGCGTTTATAAAAGTTTGATGATAGGAAGTTAAAACTGCCATTTGTGCGGCATCTTCAACCGCTGGTTCATTGGCACTCGCAAAAAGCAAATGTTCGTCAAATCCGCGTAAATGTGTTGCGATTTGTTCCCAAAAAGCTTTTTGTTTCGCATTGTTTTCTACTTTTTTAGCTTCGGTAATATTATTTTCCAGCCAGCCGCCGTCCCAGTGAATATTTACTAAAACATACATATCATTATCCACACAATATTGAACTACTTCTTTTACTCTGTCCAGCCATTCGGTTTTGATTTTTGCTGTTGCAGCATTTTCCAAATTCTGGTTCCACGAACACGGAATTCTTATCGCATTAAATCCGTTTGCTTTTACAGCATCTATCAACGCTTTTGTCACTTTTGGATTTCCCCAAGCGGTTTCTCCTCCGGTTGCTTCCAATGTATTTCCGATATTCCAGCCCAATTTTATTTTTGTCGCTAATTGTACAGCTGTACTTGACATTCCGGATTGATCTGCCGTAATTGGGTTTGTATTGTAACTTGGATATAAACTCGTAACAACCGCCGCGCCTGCCTGAGTAACTGCGATTTGTACCGATGAAGTTTCACCTGAATTAATTGTAATCGTTCCCATTCTTGCTTCTGTACTTGTATTTTCTGAAGCTGTTATTTTAACAGTAATAGTTCCAGATGTTCCTCCTGCCTGACTTAACTGAATCCAGCTTGAATTTGGATTACTAATGGTCCACGCCGTAACATTTGTATTTATTTTTACGCTGGCTTCGCTTCCTTTGCTTACAAAATCAATTTTATTGGTATCGATTGTAAGTGTTTTTGCCGTTGCTTTTTCTTCTTCTTTATCTGAACTGCATGCCCAAAGACTTAAAAATGAAAAGCATAAAAAGGCACTTAAGAAATAAGTTTTAATTGTATTTTTCATCTTATTTGATTATTACAGCGATTTCTTTTTTAATATCTCTTGAAGAATTCCCCACTTTTAAAGTGTATTTTCCTGGTTCAACTGTCCATTTTTTGGCAGCAACATCATAATAAGCTAATTCTTTTACCGGAACTTTAATTGTAACGGTTTCAGATCCTCCAGCTTTTACCAATACTTTTGCAAATCCTTTTAATTCCTGAGCTGCTCGAGTAACTTTAGAATCTGATTTTGCAACATATAATTGAACTACTTCTTTTCCATCCACTTTTCCTGTGTTTTTTACTTCAACAGAAACTGAAATTGTTTCATTTTGCGCATAATCTGTTTTATCTGATTTCGCATTTTCAAAAGCAAAAGTGGTGTATGATAATCCATAACCAAAAGGATATAAAGGCGCAATGTTTTTAGTATCAAACCAACGGTATCCTATTAAAATTCCTTCGGCATAATTTACTGTTTTTCCTCCAGGGAAACTGTTTGTGGCGTGCGCAGGAGAATCCACAATTGCTTTAGGCATTGTCCAAGGTAATTTTCCCGACGGATTTACTTTTCCTAATAATACATCGGCTAAAGCATTTCCTCCTTCAGAACCATTAAACCAAGACCAGACTACAGCTTGCGATTTTTTACTGATATTTTCAATTTCAAAAGGCGCTCCGGCAACAAAAACTACAATTGTTTTTGGGTTTACAGCCAATACTTTTTGAATTAATTCTTCTTGTCCGAATGGTAAATGCAAATCTCTACGATCGGAAGCTTCTGTTTCGTAATCACGGTTTGAACCTGCAAAAATGATGGCAACATCAGATTTTTTAGCGGCTTCAACTGCTTCCTGAACTTTTGCCGGATCTAACTGATCAATTGTTACCGGACCATTTGAGGTTATGTTTCCTAAATTTCCTTTATTTTTTTCGTCGTAACGCTCTAAATATCCTTCAGCATAATTGATTTTTATTGAAGATGGAAGTCTGTTTTTTAAACCTTCAAGCGGCGTAATTTCTCTTTTTGTTTTTACTCCCGCACCAAATCCGCCAAGAGCGTTTTTCTTTGTGGCGTTGTTTCCAATTACGGCGATAGATTTAACTCCGTCTAATTTTAATGGCAATGCGTTGTTATCATTTTTCAATAAAACTACCGCTTCTGCAGCAATTTTATAAGCGTCTTGGTAATGTGCTTCGGTTGCGATACTTCCTTTTGCACGTTCGCCCCCGCCCATTGCTTTAACCTGAAATAAAACTCGTAAAATACGTTTTACATGAAGATCAATTTCTTTCTCTGAAACTTCTCCGGATTTAACCGCAGCAATTAATTTATCGGCTAAGAAAAATTCATTGAACGGTTTTGGTGTTCCCATTTCAATATCTAAACCATTTTTTAATGATTTTGCTGTAGAATGCACCGCAGCCCAGTCTGAAACCACAATTCCTTTAAATCCCCATTCGTCACGAAGGATTTTATTTAGCATATAATCGTTTTCACATAAATATTCTCCTCTAAATTTATTGTAAGCGCCCATTATGCTGTATGCTTTTGCTTCTTTTACCGAAGCTTCAAACGCCGGCAGATAAATTTCGCGAAGTGTACGTTCGTCAATTTGCACATCAACATAATCACGATTGGTTTCCTGATTGTTTGCTGCGAAATGTTTCACGCAAGCCATTACGTCTTTTTCCTGTAAACCAACGATCAAAGGCACTGCGATTTTTTTATTCAAAAACGGATCTTCAGACATGTATTCGTAAGTTCTTCCTCCAAGGGGCGTTCTTACCATATTAATTGCCGGAGAAAGTAACATGTCTTTGTCTCTTGCACGTAATTCTTCTCCTAAACTAGTTCCGAAAGTATGCGCCATTTCTGCATTCCACGTTGCAGCCAAAGCGCCGCCTGCCGGATAATAAGTTGCAAAATCGTTTGTCCATCCTGCCGGAGCCCAATTGTCACGTGAAATTTCTTCACGAACACCAAGCGGTCCGTCGGCCATTTTTAATTCCGGAATTCCTAAACGTTTTACGCCCGCATTGGCAAACATACTGTTACCGTGCAGCATTCCAATTTTTTCCTCAAGTGTCATTTGAGAAATTAATTTATCTATTTCGGCATCATGTTCTGTACCGATTTCTTTTCCTATATATTCTTTTTGAGCTGATTCAGCATCTGAATTTTGTACTTCATTTTTGCACGAAACAAACAGCATCACTGCCAATGCTGCTGAGAAGTATATAAATTTGTTTTTCATTGATTGTGGTTTTTTAGTTTTTAGATTTTATAGTTAGTTTACTGTTTTACAAATCTAAACATATAAACATCATTTTCATTAATTGAAATATCTCTATTAAAGGTTCCTTTTGAATCTATTTTTATTTTTTCTGTGGAAATTAAACAGTCGTTATTTTTTTCTTTCAGCAATTTTACCTGTTCTTTACTTAACTGTTTTGGACTTTTCATTGCCAGATAATCGGCATAAACATCGTGTGTTTTATAACCGACTTTGTAAATTTCTAAATCATATTTTCCTTTTGCTAAATGGTCTAATTCGATTTTTACAATACCTTTTGATTTCGACAGTAAATCCTGAAGATAATAGGTTTGATTTAAAACTTTATCGCCCGGATGTGTATTGGTAAAATCCCAGAACAAAAGCTGTACATCGCCTTTTTCATTTTTGGTTATCCATGAATTTTTATCTGAATTTTGAAGTTCTGTTTCTCCTAATTTATTCATTAAATAATAAGAGAAATAAGCTGGTTTTTTAATTCCCTGCGTATTCAGTAATCCGAAGCCGCCGTGGAAAGGTGTAAATCTTGGTCCTGCTTCTTCAAAAATATCGGTGAAAACCCAATACGACATGGAGTTTGCCGCATTGCCAACTTGTTTTATTTTCTGCAGAATATACGCTGCGGAATGGTAACTGTCGTGAATTGGATCTGCCGGAGTATAAGAAGTGCTCCATTCTGTATAATGTAATTCTAGATTTGGTTTTGCCGAAGTTGCTATTTGTTTTCTTGAATTTAAAATATCACCGCTTACGCTGAATTCATCCTGACTCAAAATTGTTCCCGATGTTCCGAATTCGTCCAGATATCCGTGTTTTACGCCGTAAGTATGTGTTGAAATAAAATCGATTGGAACATTATTCTTCGCACAAAAATCAATTGTTTCTGGAACCCACGCTGCGCCTGCAGTTGCCGGGCCACCGACTTTGTACTCTTTATTTACATTTTTTACTGCACGCGCTGCATATTCATATAACTTGAAATAATCGGCTTGTGTTCCTGTCCAGAAACCTGGTGATAAATTAGGTTCGTTCCAAACTTCAAAATACCATGTTTTTACTTCGTCTGCTCCGTAACGTTCTGTAAAATGCTGCGTTAAATTTTGAATTAAATCTTCCCATTTTTTATAATCTTTAGGAGGCGTTACGTTTCCTTTCCACCAAAAAATAGTTTCTTTTCCGCTTGCCAATGCATTCGGCATAAAACCTAATTCTACGAATGGTTTCATTTTTAAGCTTACAATATAATCGAACAAAACATCGACATATTGATAATTGTATTCTGGATTTCCTTTTTCATCTTCACGATAAACCGCCATATCATCGGTCAATAAACCGTGCATTCGGATATATTTAAAATCGCATTCTTTTTTAACCAAAGCTAATTGTTCCTGCCAATCGGCACGCAGACCTTCGTTTGCTCTTCCTGCGCCAATGCATTCTTTAAACATCGTGTTTAGTTTTCCTGCGTCTTTGTTGTAGTCGATTTTTATGATTCGGTTTTCAGCATTACTGTTTTGTCCAAACAAATTAATATTGATTAGATTAACGAAAATCAGGAATGTTATAAAAATTCTTTTCATATCTGTTCGGAATTACGTTGTGTTAGACGCACTGTTGTGCGTCTCTACGAATTGCGTTGCGCATAATCGCTATGTGAGTAAACCCGACAGGTTTTTAAAACCTGTCGGGTTTTAATATGCGTAATTATAATTTCTTAAATCTAATTGCTGTTCCTCCTGCTCCGCCTAATTTTAATTTTAGCGAATCTGAAGCTTTTACGGTTTTCTTCGAAATCGCTACTGCTTCGGGATTGTGTTTTTGATCTGTTCCTTCTGCATCGGCATAAATTTGTGCTTCGTATGTCGCGTTTTTATCTAAGAAGGAAAGTGAGATTTCTAGCTCTCTTGGGTTTTCATTCGTGATACTTCCTAAAAACCAATCGGCGCTGTTTCTATCTTTACGGGCAGTTGTGATGTATTGACCAATTTCTCCGTTTAAAACTTTAGTATCTTCCCAATCTGTTGGAACATCTTTTAAGAATTGTAAAGCTGGTTTTCCTTCGTAGTTTTCAGGAAGATCGGCAAGCATTTGAATTGGAGAATAAGTGGTAACATAAATCGCCAATTGCTGCCCCACTGTTCCCTGAATTCTTTTTCCCGGATAACCTTGTTTTACCTCAACATCAAAAATTCCAGGTGTAAAATCCATTGGCCCAGAAAGTAATCTTGTAAATGGAATAATGCTTAAATGATTCGGCGGATTTCCTTCACTCCACGCATTATATTCTTGTCCGCGCGCGGCTTCTCTCGAAACCATGTTTGGGAAAGTTCTGCGTTCTCCGGTATCTTTTATCGATTCGTGGTATAAAACCGCTAAATCATATTGTGCTGCTTTTTCTAAAATATATCTGAAATAATTTACTCCAAACTGCCCAAAGTGCATTTGTTTCATATTTAATTTAGAACCTACGTGTCCAATTTTTACGGTATGAATTCCGAGTTTTTTGTATAAAGCAAAACCTTCGTCAACTTGTTTTAAGTAATTAATCAGGTTTGAACCTGTTTCGTGATAACCAATTAATTCGATGTTCTTTTTCTTTCCGTATTCCACCACTTTTTCTAAATCGAAATTGTCGGCATTTTGGGTGAAACTAAACATGTGCATACGGTTTTCATACCAGCCCGGCGTCCAGCCTTTGTTCCAGCCTTCAATCAATAAATGATGAAAACCTTCTTTTGCCGTAAAATCAATATATTCTTCGGCGTGTTTTGTGGTTGCGCCTTGTTTGTCGCTTTCCCAAAAAGTATATTTCCCAATGTGCATTCCCCACCAAATTCCTAAATATTTATAAGGTTTGAAATAAGTGTTTGTGTTTTTTAATTTGTTTGGTTCATTCAGATTTAAAATTAAATAAGACATAATTAAATCTGCAGGTTTTTCACCAATTTGAATCGTTCTCCAAGAAGAAGTGAAGGTATCTTTTACACGAACTTTTACACCGTCTGCCCAAGGAACCAAATCTGTTTTTAATTGTGTGCCTTCATTATTTACCAAAGTTGTACTGGCGTAATCAATTAGATTTGCTTCATGAAAACTTAATGCTAATCCGCTTTTGCTTTCTATTGTAAGCGGAGTTAAAACGGTATCTAGTTTACTAACGGGCGCAGCTTCAAATAAATATTCATCTCTGTTTTCTCTGTTTGCCGGAATCCACCATGCTTTTCCATCTTCTTTTAAATTAAAAGTCGTTTTTTCATCCATAATGAAAATACTGTCTTTTACATTTTGTTTTGGATATACATATCGAAAGGCAACTCCGTCATCAAAAGCTCTAAACTGAATTTCCAGTTTACGTTTGTTTCCTGTTTTTTGCTGTAACTCTACCGAAAGCTGATTGTAATGATTTCGGATGTTTTTCTTTTCTCCCCAAACTTGTTCCCAGGTTTCGTCAAAAGTGGAGTTTTTTACATTTTTGATTTCGAAGTTGGTACTGAAATCTTCATTTCCTTTCAATAAAAACCCTAAATCCGATGGCGTAATGACTTCCGTTTTTCCGTGTGAAACGGCATATTTTGGAGCATTTTTTATCAGTTCGAATTTGATTTTATTTTGTCCGTTTGGCGAAGCGAGTTCGTAAGCATTTTTTACTTTTTGGCTGTATCCAATCGAAACTGAAAGTAATAAAGCGGGAAGAATGAGGTGTTTTTTCATGGTCATTTTCTTAATTCATTTTTTAATAAATCGGGCGTTGCAAAGCTTTCGCCCGATTTAGAAACTCAACAAAAACTTATTTTTAATGCTGTATGTGATTTTTAAACACATAGAGACATAGATTTACTAAACTTATAAAAGGCATTTCATTTGTTTAAACAAACATAGCTGAATTTGATGTTCACATTTTTTACATTTTCTTATCTCGTAGAGATTTTATATCGGTAGAAAAAGAGAAATCCGTTTCCAGTGTCCCGTTAGGGACTATATGTTTTCTAAATTTGTTTAGTCCCTAACGGGACAAAATATAATGCGTAATATTTTTTTTCTACCGATATAAAATCCCTACGGGATAAACACGATCTACATAATTGCATTTATTTCTATGTGTGAAGAAACTAGTTTCTTTTTATTTTCTTTTATTCACAAACAAAAATCTATGTTCCTATGTGTTTAAATATTTTATTTTTTTGCCACGACCCGAACGATAGCGAATAGGCGAAGCAATTACACCAATTATCACAAATTTAATTCGTGCAATTCGTGGCAAACTTTTTTATTTTATCCACTCTGTTTTAAAAGTGGTTTTTCCATTTAATGGGTTTGCTGTTACGTCGAAATTGTTTCCGTTTTTGGTCACTTTTATTTCCTGAACGGCTGTGTCATTTGGTAAAAATACTTTGGCTGTCGCCGAAGTTGTTTTGTCACTCGCATAAACTTTCAACGTTAATTTACTCCAATCCATATCTTTTGTAGATTGCGCTAAACCAATGTGAGGCAATGCCGTTCCGTCTTTTACCAAAACTACGATTGGCACTTCTCCTGCTTTGATTTTATGCCATCCAGATTGGTATACTTTTTTAGTTTGGTAATCGATCCATGTTCCTTCCGGAAGATAAACGTCTCTTTCTGTTACTTCTTCAAAAAGTGGTGCAACTAAAATGCTTGATCCGAATAAATATTCATTATCTACTAACCAAGCGCCTGGATCATTTGGATATTCTACAAAAAGAGCACGCATCATTGGTAAACCTTTTTGAGAACTTTCTTTTGCCTGAGCGTAGATATACGGCATTAATTCGTAACGCATATTATCTGCTTTTCTAAATCCTTCTAAGAAATCTTTGCTGTATAACCAAGGTTCGCGCGGAGGTTCGCCGTGGCTTCTTACATGTGAAGTAAACATCCCGAATGGTGCCCATCTTCTGTATAAATTCTCTGGTGATTTTGTAGCAAATCCTCCCACATCGTGACTCCAGAAACTGAATCCGCTTAAGCCTAATGAAAGTCCGCCGCGTAATTCTGCCGACATTGCTCCGTTTGAAGTTTCGGCGTCTCCTCCCCAATGGAGCGGATAACGCTGAGATCCAGCCCAAGTACTTCTTGCCCAGATTAAAGTATATCCTTTTTCTTTTTGGGTAATTTCGGCAACGGCTTTATTATATCGTAACGGATATAAATTATGCTCATAAAATCCTGTTCTTCCTGAATGGTAAATTCCGTCTGGCGGAGCAGCTTCTCCAAAATCAACTTTGAAAACTGAAACGCCCTCATCGAATAATTTTTTCAATTTTCCCTGATACCAACTTACTGTTTCTGGGTTTGAGAAATCTAAAACGGCATCTTCATAAGGAAGGTTTCCTTTTCTATCTCTTACGGCTAAGTTTTTATCCATGATTTCAGGAAACAAAGTATTCTTTGGTGTGAAATAAGGTAATTGCCATAAACACACATGAAAACCATCTTCTTTTAAATCTGACATCATTTTTGTTGCATCCGGGAAACGCGCTTTTGCAAACTCGTAATTGTTTCTCCAGTCTACATCAAACCAGCCTGTATCGAAGTGAATTACATCGGTTGGGATTTTGTATTTGCGTAAATCTTTTGCTACTTCTCGACCTTCTTTTTCTGAGAAATACGTGATTCGGCTCATCCAAAATCCGAATGACCAAAGCGGCGGCATGGCAGCTTTTCCGGTTAAATTGGTGTATTGATCTAAAACGTCTTTTGGTTCTCCGATAAAGAAAAACAAATCGGCTTCGTCGTCACCAATATACATTTCGTTGGCACTTCCAAAATATTTTCCAAAGTCAACAGTTATTGGTGTTGAATGATGCATGAAAACACCGTAACCGCGGCTGCTCATGTAAAACGGAATTGGTTTATACATGGTTTCGTTTTGGATTCCGTTTGCATCATCTGTCCATAAAACTACTTTTTGTCCGCGTTTATTGAATTGTGTAAATGATTCTCCACAGCCAAATATTTTTTCATCTGGTTCTAAGCTAAAAGCTGCGCCCATACTTCTTGAATAATCGCTGTTTCTGCGCACATACGAGAATGGAAGTGTTGGCGTATAGGTATTTTTAAAATCGGTATCGTGAAGTGTACTTGTAAGCAATTTTCCGTTTTCATCGTAGATTTTTACGTGCCACGGTTTGGTCAAAATTTCAATTTTTCCGTGTTTACTTGTGTAACTATGTCCGCCTTCAATTTTAGAATATTTCCATAATTCAGGATGATTTGGCGCAACGCCGTCAACTAACATTAAGGATTCTTTTTGTGGATGAAATTGCGGCCCTGAAGTTGTTTTTATTCTGATCGTTCTATCCGAAACAAACTGAATTTCGAATGGCAAAACAGGAGATTCTTCATATTCTGTTGTTGGAAATTCGTTTGCTTTTTCCACATCTGGTTTCATCATCATATTGTTGAATGCCTGACGTGTTTTGTAATTGTATCTTAGATATTTAATGGTTCCTTTTCCGGTTGCCGGATCGAAAGATGCCAATTCATCGGCAAAATAAAAAGTGTTCAGGTAATTCTGAAAATCTTTGCTGATATCTATTGGAGCGTTTAACACATCTGCATTTTGGATTTGTGCCGATGCTTTTGGCGTAAGCAGCAATCCAAAAATACAGATTGAAAACAAAGTGGTTAGTTGTGCGTTTTTCATTAGTTTAGTTTTTGTATTTCCTTCCTGCAAGGTTTTCAAAACCTTGTAGGTTTATATTTTTTCTTCTATTTAAAATCTCATTTTATTCATCCTGCAAGGTTTTTCAAACCTTGTAGGTTTTGTGTTGACTTATCTAAAACTTAATTATACCTACAAGGTTTTGGAAACCTTGCAGGAACGTTGAAGTTGAGTTATTACTACTCTGTTGTGATTACAATTGTTGCGGGTTTTAATCCATTTGCTTTTGCGGTTAATTCCAGTCTTCCTGTTTTATCTCCAGATTGTACGATTACCAAACATTTTCCAGCCAAAGCAGTATGTTTATTTCCTTTATACGATTCGTGACTTACTGGGTCTCCGCTGCAAACACCAACAATTTTTCCGTTTCCTTTTAATGAAAAATTGATTTCGTTATTGGCATTTGGAACCAGAGTTTCTTTATCATCTAAAATATCTACGGTTACAAAAGACAAATCATTTTTATCTGCTTTAATGGTACTTCTGTCTGCAGTTAGTTTTAATTGCGAAGGATTTCCGGCTGTTTTAATTTCTTTCTCTAAAACTGTTTTTCCGTTTTTACGAGAAATAGCTTTTAGCGTTCCAGCTTGAAAAGGGATTCTCCACATTACGTGTAAATCGTCTCCTTTTTTGCTTCTTTTTCCAACTGATTTTCCGTTTACGAAAAGTTCCACTTCATCGGCATTATTATAATAGGCCCAAACATCAACAGTTTGTCCGGCTTTCCAGTTCCAATGTGGGAAAATATGAAGAACCGTTTTATCTGTCCATTCGCTTTGGTACATATAATAAACGTCTTTCGGGAAACCGGCTAAATCTACAATTCCGAAATACGAACTTATCGACGGCCATTCGTATGGAGTTGGTTCTCCGATATAATCAAAACCTGTCCAAATGTACATTCCCGAAAGGAAATCGTATTTTTTAATGACTTTCCAGGTTGCTTCGTGCGTTGAACCCCAAGGTGCCTGAACCTGATCGTAAGCAGAAACAGTATTTCCGGGATTTCCTTCTGTAAATTTAAGATCCCATCTTACGGGCCATTTTTTTATAGTATCTGAAACGGCATCATAATAACCACGCGTTTGTAAACCTGAAGTTGTTTCGGTTGCTATGAAAGGCTTGTTTGGGAAATTTTCTTTGTGATGTTCGTAGGTTTGATGCGCATAATTATATCCTATTAAATCTAAAATACCAGATGCGGCAAGTGGATTAATTTGAATATTTTTCTTTTCGAATTGTAACGTTACATCATCAATATTCATATTTACCGGCGGATTCATAGCGGCGGTAACTGGTCGTGTTCTATCCGTTTTTCTTACTATTGCTGCCAATTCTTTGGCAATTTCAACTCCGGTTTCGTTCCATTGTTCCGGGATTTCGTTACCAATACTCCATATAAAAATACTTGGGTGATTACGGTCACGAAACAATTGATCAACTAAATCTTTTCTATGCCATTTGTCCCAATCATTTGCATAATCGTATTTAGTTTTGTTTTGTTTCCACATGTCAAAAGCTTCATCCATTACAATGAAACCCATTTTATCGCATAAATCTAAAAGTTCCGGAGCGGGTGGATTATGAGAAGTTCTGATTCCGTTTACGCCCATTTCTTTCAGAATTTCTAACTGACGTTCGATTGCGCGTGTATTGATTGCAGAACCCAACGGGCCTAAATCGTGATGCATGCAGACTCCTTTTATTTTGACTTGTTTTCCGTTTAAAATAAAACCTTTGTTCAAATCAAATTTAAAATCTCTGATTCCGAAATTGGTTTTGTACTGATCAACGATTTTATCATCAACCAAAATCTCCGTAACAGCTGTATATAATTCTGGTTTTTCAACTGACCATAAAACTGGCGATTCAACTTCCGCTTGCGCAGTTAAAAATGTGCCGCTTTTTGGAGTAAGTGTTATATATTGGGTAACTGATGTTACTTCTGTATCTTCTTTATAAATAGTAGTTACTAATTTTACTTTTTTTGATTCTGAATGCTCGTTTTGAATTCGGTTTTCAATATTTACAGAAGCTTTTTCGGCAGTAACTTTTGGAGTCGTTACATAAGTTCCCCAATGTTCAACATGTAATTTATCTGTGGTTTCTAACCAGACATTTCTAAAAATTCCTGATCCTGAATACCAACGTGAATTTGGTTGTTTTGAATTGTCAACCTTTACAATTATTTCGTTGGTTTTTTCTCCATAATTTAAGTATGGTGAAAGCTCATATTGAAAGCCAATATATCCGTTTGGACGTTTTCCTAAATAATGTCCGTTTATCCAGACTTCACTGTTTTTATAAACGCCGTCGAAGGTTATTGATATTATTTTATTTATATCTTCTTTTGATATTCTGAATGTTTTTTTATACCATCCTAAACCTCCATTAAGTGATCCACCGCCATATCCAGCGGGGCTTTTCTCATCAAATTTGCCTTCAATGCTCCAGTCGTGCGGAAGATCTAAGGTTCTCCACTTGGTTGAAGTTCCAATGGTATCTTTATCTGTTAAACTATCATTTAAATGAAAACTCCAATCGGCATTAAAAGAGATTTTTCGGTTTGCAAAAGCATCTTCTTTTTTACTGCAGGAACTTAATAAAAACATCGCAGAGAAAATCAATACGGAAAATCTGCTTAGATATTTAAATGTGGTTTTCATAGATAGTAGTTTTTGTGGTTTGTATAACAAATATAAACATACCGACAGGTGTCTGTATCGATCACCTACCGGTAGTTTTCTTTTTTACAATGTATTATGGTTTAGGCTTGTAGTGAAAAACGATTAAACAAACGCCTTCACCTGTTCTGCTTTTATCTCTGATAACGGCTAAACGTAATGATGTTGCTGATAATTCTACCACTTTTACACTATACCAGTTGCTTACGTCTCCATAATAATCTCCTCCGTAAAGCATTTCAACTCCTCCGTTAAAAGTTAGTTTGTTGTTTGCAATGTCGAAGTTATATGTTCCTGATTTTGTCGTTTGTTGTGCGCTTGCAAGTGCGGTTTGTATTACGCTTGTATTGTAACCTCCGTTAAGGTCAAAATGCATTTCGCCCCAGTTTTTATTTGGCATTACCCAAGAGTTACTTGCATAATCCGGAAACCAGTTCCAGTTGTCTCCAGAGGCTGCAGGATAATCTAAGCCTGCCCATCCTACAGGATCTATAAAATCCAGAACCCAAGTTTTGCCCGCTACTCCATTTGTCAGCATTGTCCATTTTGGGTTGCTGAAATATTCTTCATCATTTTCAGTTACGGTAACCTCAACCGGAGCGGCTTCTACAGAACCTCCTCTTGTGTATGCGGTGTAATAAACAGTATATTTCCCAGCAAATGGCAAGGCAATTTTATCACTGCTTTTGTTAGAATGTCCTAATTCGTTTCCGTTGCTGTCCACATATTTCCAATACGGAATTACTGCCGGATCTGGATTACTTAAAATTACTTCATTTGTATTGGCAGGATTCTGCGTTACCGAAAACTTAAGTGTAGACGGCGTTAATGTTACTGCCGGTAAACTGTCGCGGTCTTCTACAGGCTCGCATGAAAATAACATAGAACCAATAGTTACTGCCGCTAATACTATATATAATATACGTTTCATAATCATTTTGTTTTAAAGTTAATTCCAACCTGGATTTTGAGTAATAGTTCCGTTTGAAAGTATTACCTGAGATTGCGGTAAAGGGAACCAGCCTTGTGTTTCTGTTCTAAAAGTCACATTAAACTGAGAATCTCCAGTATTGTTATCAATAGCTTGTTTCGTTGCAGACATTCCTTGTCTTAATAAATCGAAATAACGAAGTCCTTCAAGAGCTAGTTCTAACTGACGCTCTTTCATGATGTTTGCTATGTTAGCCGTAACTCTGTTTGTTGTGTTTTTAAAAGCACGGTCACGAACTCTGTCTAAATCTGTTTGGGCTAAAGCCGGGTTTGATTCCAGATTCAATTCGGCAGCCATTAATAATACATCCGCAAAACGAATAATCGCGTAATCCTGATAGTTATCAATTTGGAAATTTCCTCCATTTGCTTCAACAACGCTTGTTCCAGCTGCATTGGTAATTGGACAGTATTTTTTCCAGGAATATCCTGTATATTGACGCTGTTCTCTCGCTTGTGCATCAAAATTTAAATTTTCACCCACATAATCAATAAATGAAGCTCCTTTTCTGGTATCAGCTGCGCTGTAGGCAGCAACCAGTTTTTGATTTACTGTTGCTCCTCCCCATCCTGTTGCATATTTTCCTATTGCTCCTCCACGCGGTGCAATGTTTACCTGAAAACGGTTTCCTTCGTGTAAATCCCAGTTTCCTTTTCCTGAACCGTTAAAGCGAACAGCCCAAACCATTTCAGTATTATCTTCTCCAACAAAATTTGCTAAAGAAGCTGCTAACCAAAGATTAGCAAAATCAGGCACTAAACCGTGTCCGCTGTTAGTTACTGCATCATTGATATAAGTTACAGCCTGTGCTTTTGTTACTACACCAGCCAAATCTGTTTTATTGTAAACTCCGGTATAGAATAAAAATGTTCTGGCTAAATACGCTTCGGCAGCCCATTTTGTGATACGTCCGAAATTAGCATTTCCGTTTTGAGAATAATTTTCAGACCCTAAATTGTCTGCAGCAAATTTCAAATCGCCTGCAATTAAAGCATACGTAACTTCCGGAGATTGTCTTGGTAATTCAAACTCACTTGTTGTTACAGTATGATCCAACGGAATAATATCTCCAAACATTTTAGCTACTGTAAAATGAAAGTGCGCTCTTAAAAAACGGGCTTCGGCTTCGTAACGCGTTTTCAAAGCAGTGTCTGATCCCCAGTTTACTTTATCCAGATTTTCTAATAAAATGTTGGCTCTGTAAATCCCTAAATAAGCATTAGCCCAAATATCTTTGTTCATGTCCTTATCAGACACATATAAAAAGCGATCCCATTCAATATCGGCCTGACCATCGGCAATTCCGTAACCTCCAAAACAATCGTCAGAAGCTTGTTCACTCACTAATAAAGGTCCGCCATAAGCTTCACGCTGCAATACATCATAAACAGCAACCAATCCTTCAAAAGCATCAGATGGGGTTTTATAAAAATTGTCGGTTACTTTATCTGTATATGGTTCATTTTCCAAAAAATCCTCCGAACAAGAACCTAACATAAATAGGCTTGAAAGAGCAAATAATTTTATATATAGTTTCATTGTTTTCATAATTTAAAAGTTAACATTTAGACCCATCATGTATGTACGCGGCTGTGGGTAATATCCAACATCAATTCCTTTTGCCCAAGACTGGTTTACGTTTCCAAAACCAATTTCCGGATCCATTCCCTGATATTTTGTGAATGTGTAAATGTTATTTCCGGCAACATATAATCTGAATTTAGTGAAGAAACTAAGTTTGTTTGTCAGCTTTGTTAAGTCACATCCAATTGTAGCATTTTTGATTCTGAAGAAATCAGAATTTTGAATGTACAAATCAGAGAATTTAGTATAGTTTCCGTTAGCGTCAGTTCCGTAAGTAACTCTTGGCGTTCTGTTTGAAGATCCTTCCGTTGTCCATCTGTTTAAGATATCAGTTGTATTGTTGGTATAAGCACGAGTATAATCGTGAACTCCAAAAACGTTTTGTCCTCCAGCAATTCCGTATGTATTAATAGAGAAATCAAAAGCTTTGTATGAAACTTCCAGATTTACACCATAATTAATATCCGGATTTGGGTTTCCAACTTCAGTTTTATCATTGGCATCAATTTTTCCGTCATTGTTCAAATCCACAAAACGAACGTCTCCCGGCTGTGCATTTGGCTGAACGCCCGCTGCAACTTCTGCTGCATTTTGGAAAATTCCGTCGGTTTTTAATCCGTAGAAATAACCCATTGGTTTTCCAACCTGAACGCGGTTCATCTCATCTAAACCTTGAAATAATACGTTTGTTTCTCCGTGAATAATTCCTTCGTTGTTGGCAATTTTAAGTACTTTATTTTGGTTGCGCGAAAGATTTGCATTGATTCCAAAATTCCAGTCTTTTCCAATATGAGTTCTATATCCTAAACCAATTTCAAAACCTTTATTGCTCACATCTCCACCATTTATATAAGGTGCAGTAGCTCCTGCATAAGTTGGAATCGAAGCCAGAACTAACCAGTCTTTGGTTTTTTTATCGTAATAATCAAATGTCAAAGTGAAGTTATTAAACAATACAGCATCAAAACCTAAATCTAATTGCTCTGAAGTTTCCCATTTTAAATCGCGGTTTGCTAATTGATCCGGGCTTGAACCTACTAATAATGTTTCATCGCCAGTACCAAAGTGATAGGTTTTATCTGTAGAATTTACGGTTGACATATAAGCAAAACGTCTTGCAAACTGGTCGTTTCCATTTTGTCCCCAGCTTCCTCTGAATTTTAAAGTATTTAAACCATTTTTTTCTGCGAATAAAAAAGACAAGAAGTTTTCTTTGTCAAGATTCCAACCTGCAGAGAAAGATGGAAAAACAGCATATTTGTTATTTGGTCCAAATTCTGAAGATCCGTCACGACGAACTGTTGCAGACAACAGGTATTTGTTATTGTAATCGTATAACAAACGTCCGAAGTAAGACTGAATCGCATAATCTTTACGATTTCCTTTTACCACATTTGAAGTTGGATCTTTTGCGTTATCCAGATAAGCATGTTCGAAATCATCAAAAATTAAATTTCTTCCTTGCCCTTCCATATAATCAGAAGTATTCTTTTTTGCCGATGTTCCCACTAAAACATCAAAGTTGTGAGCATTTGCAATTGTAATTTTATACTGCAAAGTGTTTTCAAAAATCCATCCTGAACTTTTCGTTGCGCTTTGAGTAACGCTCGAGACGGTGTTATTATCATTTGAAGAAAGAGAATAAACAGGTCTGAACGAACGGAAATTACTATCGGTCATATCAACACCAAAACTAGTTCTGAAAGTAAAATCTTTGAAGAATTTTAATTCTGCAAAAATGTTCCCAACATAACGATTGTTCTTTGTTTGGTTGAAATTGTTATAGTATAAAGATCCAACCGGATTGCTGATATCTGCCGAAATAACAGAATGTGCAAAATCTCCATTGGCATCATACGCTGCATCGATTGGCGCTGCGTTTAAGAAACTTCTAATACCGTTGCTGTAAATTCCGTCATCGGCAATTCCGCTGCTTTTTACATTTGCAAAAGTGAAGTTTTCTCCAATTTTCAAATGATTTTCAATCACTTCTGAAGTAGAGTTTACACTAAAAGTAATACGATCGTATTGCGATTGATTCGCTACTCCGCCAATCATTCCTTCTTGTCCGTAGTAAGATAGTCCTGTTGCGATAGTTGATTTTTTATCTCCTCCGGTAATTAAAAGGGAATGATTTTGTTTGATTGCTCCATCATTGAACAAATCATCCTGCCAGTCGTGATTAGGAAATGCTGCAATTTGTGCCTGAGTGTATAATGGTGCATAACCAGAATTTACACGTGCTTCGTTTGCAATTGTGGTGTATTCCTGCGTATTCATTAAATCCAGTTTTTTGGCAACCTGCTGAAAACCTGTGTATGAATTTAGGGAAACATTCATTTTTCCGTCTTTTCCTTTTTTGGTTGTCACCAAAATAACTCCGTTTGCGGCTCTTGCACCGTAAATAGAAGCCGCCGAAGCATCTTTAAGAACGTCAACCCTTTCAATAACTGAAGGATCTAAATATCCAATTCCGTTATCAACCACAACACCATCAACCACATAAAGCGGATCGCTGTTTCCTGCTGTACCTGCTCCACGAATGTTTACTACCATATTGGCTCCGGGTTGTCCTGAAGATGAAGTAACAGAAACCCCGGAAGCCTGACCTTGTAAAGCATTTACAACATCAAGACTGGCAACCTGCTGAATATCTTTTCCTGAAACTAATGAAGTTGCGGCAGTATTGACCTTTTTCTTTTGTGTTCCGTATCCGATAACTACAATTTCTTTCAATTCTGCAGCTTCTTCCTGTAAGGTAACATTGATCGTTTTTTGAGTTCCTACTGTTACTTTCTGTGTTTTAAATCCAATAAAAGTAAAAACAAGAACGTCTCCTGCTTTTGCTTCTATTTTATAATTTCCATCAAAATCGGTTGCGGCACCAATTTTAGTTCCTTCAACTGCAACAGTTGCTCCGGGAATACCCATTCCGTCAACAGCCGATGTTACAATTCCACTCACAGATCGGGATTGTGCCTGAGCAAAAGCCGACTGCATCATAAATAAGCTAAACAACAGCGTCGTGCAAAACGAGAGCATTGTTGTTTTAATACAATATTTGCTTTTCATAGTAAATAAGAGTTGGTTTAAATTAAGTTAGTTACGTTTATTGTGATCAAAGTGTAAGTTTCTTTTCTCTATAATTTACCTGATAAGACTATTTTAAAAATTGATTTTTTAAACTTATAGTCATTTTGAAAATATCTTATGGTAAATTTGACTACAAGTGTAAAACTTTTTTTCTATTTTAGCAAAATATTAAGGTTATTTTTTTTCTATTCTGATTTATGGGGATTCATTTTTGTCAATCCGATAAGATTAAAGATTAAAACGAAATAAAAAATATCAAAAAAATAACGCTATAGCATTTTGACAATCAATCGTTTAAAAGATTTTTATTTGAAATTTGATTTTTCATCCTAATTTCAATCAGCTGATTATCAATTTTTTGCTTTGTTAAAAAAATATTAAGTAATCAAAAAAGACAGTTATGCATTTTATTTGTTTAATTTGTCAAAATTTATTTCGCATATGGATAAAAAAGTAGATGCCGACTCTGTTGCAAAAAGCGAACAAAATGCAATGAATGCAATCACGATTGACTGCGTTGTTTTTGGTTTTGATGAAGGAAGTCTGGAAGTACTTTTAGTCCAGCACGCAGAAGGTATCAGTAAAGGAAAATGGGGTTTACCCGGCGGATGGATTTATAAAAAAGAAAGTACCGATGATGCCGCACATCGTTTATTGAACGAGCTTACGGGTCTTGATAATATTTATCTGGAGCAGTTAAAAGCTTTTGGCGATCCGGATCGTTTCCCGCTTCGACGTGTTATCACGATTGGATATTATGCGCTTGTAAAAAGAGAAGATTATAATATTAAAGCCGGTTTTACAGCTTCTGACGCCAAATGGTATAAAATCAACAGTATTCCTGATTTGATTTACGATCACAACGAAATTTTATCTTATAGTATTCAAAATCTTCGCAACCGCGTTCGTCAGGCGCCAATAGGATTTAATCTTTTACCGGAAAAATTTACTTTATTGCAGTTAATGCATCTTTATGAGGAAATCTTTGGAATTGAAATGGATAAATCAAATTTCCGCCGAAAAATTCTGCATATGAAATTATTAGTCGCTTTAGATGAAAAACAACAAGATGTATCACACAGAGCTGCAAAATTATATAAGTTCGATTCGGAGATTTACAAAAAACTGACTGAAAAAGGTTTTAATTTTGAATTTTAAAAAACAAGTATAAAGGCTAAAATGGCAACAGTATCTTCTACAAAAACTTCTAAAACCGAAGGCACATCTGCTTTAAATAATGCGACAGCAATTGACGGAATTTCAATTGACTGTGTCATTTTTGGTTTTAAAAAAGAAAGTCTTGAAGTGCTATTGGTTCAGCATGCCGGCGGAGAAAGTGAAGGAAGCTGGGGAGTATTAGGAGGCTGGCTGAAAAGGGAAGAAAGTGCCGATGATGCTGCACAACGAATTTTATACGAACTTACGAGCTTGGATAATATTTATCTGGAGCAGCTAAAAGCTTTTACAAATCCTGCTCGTGTTCACGATCGCCGCATTGTAACTATTGGTTATTATACACTTGTAAATCAGGAAGATTATGATGTAAAAGCAAGTTTGGATGTTCGTGAAGCAAAATGGTGCAGAATTAATGAGGTTCCCAATTTAATTTTTGACCATAATGAAATTTTAGATTTTAGCTTGATGCAGCTTCGAAACCGCGTTCGTCAGGCGCCAATTGGTTTTAATCTTTTGCCTGAAAAATTTACTTTACTGCAATTAATGCATCTTTATGAAGAAATACTGGGAATTGAATTGGACAAATCTAATTTCCGCCGAAAAATTCTGCATATGAAACTGCTTTTGGCACTCGATGAAAAACAGCAGGATGTTTCGCACAGAGCCGCAAAACTCTATAAATTTGATGCTGAAATCTACAAGAAACTGACTGAAAAAGGATTTAATTTTGAGTTTTAGGGCTAAATTTGAATCTCCTCTTTAACTATCAATCGCTCATCATTCCAGAATCCAAAACTTTGCGCTATCTTTGCGCCTTAATATGATACGCTAAAGCAATTGCTGTTGCGTTATTTACATCCTAAAAAAAGATTTAAAACTCGTTTAGAGAACTGATATATTACAATGAAGAAGATACGTAACTTTTGCATTATTGCACACATTGACCACGGTAAAAGTACACTGGCAGACCGATTATTGGGCGCTACTCAAACTGTTACAGCTCGTGAGGAAAAAGCACAATTGCTTGACAACATGGACTTGGAGCGCGAGCGCGGTATTACCATTAAAAGTCACGCCATACAAATGGAATATACTTATAAAGGTGAAGAATATATCTTAAACTTAATCGATACTCCGGGACACGTTGACTTTTCATACGAAGTTTCGAGATCGATTGCTGCCTGCGAAGGTGCTCTTTTGATTGTTGATGCTGCGCAGAGTATTCAGGCGCAGACTATTTCTAACTTATATTTGGCTTTAGAGAATGACCTGGAAATTATTCCGGTTTTAAATAAAGTGGATTTACCAAGTGCTAACCCGGAAGAAGTTAGTGATGATATTATTGATTTATTAGGATGTAAATTAGAAGATATTATTCATGCCTCTGGTAAAACAGGATTTGGTGTTGAAAATATTTTGGCGGCTATTATTGAAAAAATTCCAGCTCCAAAAGGAAATAAAGAGGAACCTTTACAAGCTTTGATTTTTGACTCGGTTTACAATCCGTTTCGTGGAATCGAAGTAATCTTTAGAGTTGTAAATGGTGAAATTAAAAAAGGTCAGAAAATTAAATTCATGGCTACCGGCAATGAATATTTTGCTGACGAAATTGGAACTTTAAAATTAAATCAGGTTCCTAAAAATGTGATTTCTGCAGGTGATGTTGGTTATTTAATTTCTGGAATTAAAGAAGCTAAAGAAGTAAAAGTTGGTGATACATTAACAGATGCAAAAACGCCAACAACCAATATGATTACAGGTTTTGAGGATGTAAAACCAATGGTTTTCGCCGGAATTTATCCTGTTGATACAGAAGATTATGAAGATTTGCGTTCTTCGATGGAAAAATTGCAATTGAATGATGCTTCGTTAGTTTTTACACCAGAAAGTTCTGCGGCGTTAGGATTTGGTTTCCGTTGCGGATTCTTAGGAATGCTTCACATGGAAATTATTCAGGAGCGTTTAGAGCGTGAGTTTGATATGACTGTAATTACTACAGTTCCTAACGTTTCGTATTTGGCTTATACCAAAAAAGATCCTGAAACTGCTTTTGTTGTAAATAATCCTTCTGACTTACCTGAACCTTCTCGTTTAGACAGAGTTGAAGAACCTTTTATTAAAGCAACCATCATTACAAAAGCTGATTTTGTTGGAAACGTAATGAGTTTATGTATTGAAAAACGTGGTCAAATTACCAATCAAACCTACTTGACTACAGAAAGAGTTGAATTGAATTTTGATATGCCTTTGGCGGAAATTGTATTCGATTTTTACGATCGTTTAAAAACGGTTTCTAAAGGTTATGCTTCCTTTGATTACTCTCCTATCGGAATGAGAACTTCAAAATTAGTTAAACTTGACGTTCTTTTAAATGCTCAAACGGTTGATGCACTTTCTGCATTGATTCACGAAGATAACGCTTACAATATCGGTAAAAAAATGACCGAGAAATTACGCGAATTAATCCCAAGACAGCAATTCGATATTCCGATTCAGGCTGCAATTGGTGCTAAAATTATCGCTCGTGAAACTATTAAAGCACTTCGTAAAGACGTTACCGCAAAATGTTATGGTGGAGATATTTCGCGTAAGCGTAAACTTCTTGAAAAACAGAAAAAAGGTAAAAAACGTATGCGTCAGGTAGGAAACGTTGAGATTCCTCAAGAAGCGTTTATGGCTGTTTTGAAACTTAATGACTAGATTTTTATTTTAGAAGAAAGAATAAAGAGAATAGAATATAGATTTAAACCCGATGACATTAATTCATCGGGTTTTTTGTTTTTTTGTATTATGGATTTAGGTTGTGTAGATGCAAAAGGGAATCATTTCTTTGTCGATACACAGGACGTAGACGCACTACTGTGCGTCTCTACGGATATACTTTGTCAAAATATATTTTCTATTACACATCCTATTTCCTCACACAGTCTCCACGAATATACTTTGTGAAAATATTTTTCCTATTACACATCCTATTTCCCCACGCAGAATTGTAGAGACGCACTGCAGTGCGTCTACGCAAAGAGAATCGACATTTCTTTGTGAATTTACAGGACGTAGACGTACTGCTGTGCGTCTCTACGCATATACTTTGTGAAAATATATTTCTTCTATTGCAACCAATTTGCCCACACAGAATTGTAGAGACGCACAGCAGTGCGTCTACGCAAAGTATATCGACAACAAAAAAAACAAAACGGAATAAAATATGGATTTAGATTGTGTAGACGCACTGCTGTGCGTCTCTACAGGTGCAAATTGCGGATAATTTCACCAATGAATCTGTTCTAATTTGGGACACATTTCTTATTTATTTAAACTATGAACCTTTGTATCTTTGAACCTCTGAACATCAAAAGAAAAAAATGCTCGACGAAAGCCCAAAACGATTTGACCGAATTGTTGCCATTCTTATCCAATTACAATCTAAAAAAATTGTAAAGGCTCAGGAATTGGCAGATCGTTTTGATTGTAGTTTGCGAACTATTTATCGGGATATTCGAACTCTTGAAGCTTCAGGAGTTCCTATTTACAGCGAAGCCGGAGTTGGTTATGCATTGATGGAAGGTTACCGACTTCCGCCTGTAATGTTTACGCGTGAAGAAGTAAGCAGTTTTATTGCTGCGGAGAAATTGATGCAGAAATTTACCGATCCGTCTTTAGGAAGTCATTATACATCGGCGATGTATAAACTGAAATCTGTTTTAAGAAGTACGGATAAAGACTGGGTTTCGAATATAGAATCTCGTGTTGTTATGCAGACGGCCGAACCCATGTTTAACGATAATTCACCAAACACTTTGGCACTTCTTTTTGAAGGTATTGCAGAGAAGAAACAAATTTTACTTTCGTACAAAACGTATGAAACCGATGCCACTACGCAAAGAAACATAGAGCCTGTGGGCGTTTTTCACGATAATAACAATTGGTATTTTTTAGGATATTGTCATTTGCGACAAGATTATCGTCAGTTTAGAACAGACAGAATTCAGGGTATTCGAAAAACAGATTGTGATTTTACAATCGAACACGATGCTTTAGAAACCTATTTGACTAAAACAGAAACTTGTCCAACAACAAAAGTCCGCATATTAATTGAGAAGAAAATTGCAAGATATCTGTCAACTGAAAGAAAGTATCACGGTTTTATTTCTGAAAAAGAAATCGGCGACAAAATAGAAATGACATTTATGTGTCGCGATATCGACAGTGGATTTCCGCGTTGGTTTTTAATGTTTGGAGATCACGCTACGATATTGGAACCGGAAAGTTTAAAAACCCGAACTTTAGAATTACTGGAAATCAACAGAAAAAGACTTTTATAAAAAAACTCCCGAGAGATTATCTTTCGGGAGTTTTTTATTTTATTTCTGTTTTACAACATTGTAAAAATTATAATCTGTATTTGAGGCATCTGTAATTCCGATGTTTCGACCCATTGTTACAATTTGGCCTCTGTGATAAGTGCCATGATTGACAACCTGGATTAAATAATCGGCAATTGGCTGTTCGCATTCAAACCATGGATTAACGATTTTAACTTCTTTAACTAAATCTTCTTCTGACAATGAATTAATAAGATGTTTCAATTTTGTAGATGAATTTAATAAGCCTGCAAAGATTTCTTCTTTAGACAATTCAGTTTCCGGTTTCTTTGCTGACATCTCAGTTTCAGCAATAATAGAAAACCAATACTCTTCGGTAGACCAAATATGATCCAGTGTTTTTACAATTGTTGAAAAACTCGAAGGTACTTCTGCATACAGCAGTTCATCAGATTTCGGCGAAAGCCAATTCACAAATTGCTGGTTTACCCATAAATTATAATCTGCATAATTGGTCATTATCTTTTTTAAACTCATAGCCATTAATTTTAGATTTATTCAATAAAGTTACAATTTTATCAGATTATCTTTCCCAAAAAAATGGTGGTTCGATATTTAAAGCTCTTAAATATACATACGCTTGTCCACGGTGATGAACTTCATTATCAATAAAATACAAGATATTTTGAATAACAGGAAACTCATATTGTCCAAAAAGATTAAAGGTTTCGCTGAAATCTTCAATAGATAATTGTTCCCAATATTTATTGATTTCTGCTGTCGCTTCGTCCCATTTTTCAAGATACTGCGCTTTAAAAATCAATTTTTCTGCTCCTTCTGAGAATGGTGCGGTTTCTTTAGTTACAATTCCTTTCAAACCTGGAACCGCAATTGCTAAAAGTTCGTCAACTAATTTTGCAAAAGGACGCATTCCGGCGATTGAAAATTCAAAGAAATCTTTCTCTGGAAACAATTCAATTAAACGACGTGTAAGAGCGCGGTGACCTTGCCAGTGTTTCAATAAATCTTCTGATGTAATTACTTGTGCTTCTAAAGTTTTCATAATTTTTAAGTTTTTAAATTTCTATACATCAAAAGTAAAATGGGCTGGTGACAACAGTTTGTCAGCAGGAAAAAAATATTTTAAAATATTTTTTTTCCTGCTGCAGAAACGCACGGTAGAAACGCATTGTAAAGGTGCACAGCAGTGCGTCTCACGCAACGTAACCTCAATTTATTTTATAGAAAAAGAGAGCAATAAATAGTATTGAGAGCAAATTGTGGTTACTGGATTTTAGACGCACTGCTGTGCGTCTCTACGGATAAATAGGGCGTTTAAAAACAACTTAGAATCTCAGAATCTTAGCATCTTTAAAAAAAACCTTTGTACCTTTGCCCCTCACAAACTTTGGAACTCAAAAAAAATGATCGAAGATAAAAATCCGCAGCGTACCAGTTTAGCACAATTAGGCGAGTTTGGCTTAATTGACCACTTAACCCGAAATTTTGATGTTACACAAGAATCTACTTTAAAAAGTATTGGTGATGATGCAGCTGTTCTTGATTTTAAAGACAAAAAAGCAGTTATTTCTACTGATTTACTAATTGAAGGCGTACATTTTGATTTGGCTTATATGCCGTTGAAACATTTAGGATACAAATCGGTTGTGGTAAACCTGTCTGATATTTGTGCGATGAATGCGAAACCAACTCAAATTACAGTTTCTGTTGCAGTTTCTAATCGTTTTCCATTAGAAGCATTAGAAGAATTATTTGAAGGGATTACCCACGCTGCAAAAGAATATAAAGTTGATGTTATTGGCGGTGATACAACCTCATCTCAAAAAGGGTTAATTATCAGCATTACGGCAATTGGTGAAGCAGATGAAAATGAAATCGTTTACAGAAACGGTGCAAAACAAACTGATTTATTAGTCGTAACCGGAGATATTGGTGCTGCTTATATGGGATTACAGGTTTTGGAGCGTGAAAAACAGGTTTTTCAGGTAAATCCAAACAGTCAGCCAGATTTAGATCCTTATACCTATTTGGTCGAAAGACAATTAAAACCAGAAGCAAGAACAGACGTTCGCACACTTTTGCATGCTCTTGAAATTAAACCAACTTCGATGATTGATATTTCTGACGGATTATCTTCAGAAATTATTCATTTGTGTAAGCAGTCTAAAGTGGGTTGTAATTTATATGAAGATAAACTGCCTTTAGATCCGCAGTTTATTTCGACTTGTGAAGAATTTAATATCGACAGTACAACGGTTGCTATTAATGGCGGAGAAGATTATGAACTTCTTTTTACTATTGATATTAATGATTTTGATAAAATTAAAGGAAATCCAAACTTTTCAATAATTGGCCACATGGCCGATGAAAGTGAAGGCGTTCATTTAGTAACTCGTGCCAATACCAAAATTGCTTTAAAAGCTCGCGGCTGGGACGCCCTAAGTGAATAAAGTTTTTAACTTTCAAATAAAAAATTCCAAATTCCAACTTGATTATCAGTTTTGGAATTTGGAATTTTTTTATTTGAAATTTCATTCTAAAAAAGCCCTTTGCTTTTTGCTTCTTTTACTAAATCATCATCAGAGCCGGATCGTATTTTAAGCAATTCTTTAAGGCTGGTTCTGCGTTTTTCGATTTCGGTTATTGAAATTGGAATGTATTGCGGCATTTCCTCAACTTCGGTTCCTTTTGATAAATGAAATAAAATCTGTTTATCAAACTCATCAATTTCTATTGAATTATGAGAAGATTGATTCAGCATTTTTACAACAGACTGACTGTAATATTTTTCGCTTTTCATTACTTTATCAAAGGCAAAAAGCAATTCATCAAAAGTCAGATCGTTTTTAATAATTAATCCGTTTGGATTAATTGTTCTTATAATCGTTTTAATTTTAAGCAGTTCTGTATACATTGTTAATAGAACAATTTTGCAGTACGGCATTTTTTTCAGGATTATTTTTGCCAGATCTTCGCCAGAAAAAAGGTTTTTTTCTTCATAAGCCGGCATACTGATGTCTAAAAAAGCGATGTCAAACTGCGGGGTATTTTCATCTTCTAATATATCATAAGCCGATTTACAATCGTGTGCCTGCGCAATTATAAATTCATATTCTTTTGGATTATACCGCGTTATTGCATTTTTATACCCTTCGATGATAAAAGGGTGATCATCAACAATTAAAATGTTAGGCTGAGTTAATTCCGAATTTGGGGCTTTGAAATTAAGTGTCATTTGTCTGTAGGTTTATTTTTTGATCAATTGGAACTTTTATAACTAAGAGTGTTCCTTCTCCTTTAGCAGATTTTATGGCAACGGTACCTTTACATTCTGCCGCTCGGTATTCAATATTATGCAATCCAATACCATTTTTGGTGCGTTTGGTATTAAATCCAACTCCGTTATCCATTATTGACAAAACCAGATGATCAATTTCGCTTTTAAATTCAACTTTAATCGTGTCTGCCTTGGCATATTTATTACAATTTTGAAGTGCTTCCTGAACAATTCGGTACAAATTTATTTTGACCATATTGTTTACGAGCTCCCATTTTATATGGGAATCAAAAGATGTTGTCAGTTTTGACGGATATGTATTCTTTTGATTTTCAAATAGCTTTTTTAATATTACGACAAAGTTATTTATTAATTCAGATTTTTCTCTATTTAGGTCATGCGAAATTTCTCTAATGTCTTCTTCAATATGTTTTAGTTCTGCTAAATATTTTTTTCGTTTCGCAGCCGCTTGTTCTTCATCCATTTTATCCAAACTATCCAAGCTTATACGGATACCAAACATTCGCCCTAAAACGCCGTCGTGCAGTTCCTGTGCTACTTTTTTCTTTTCTTTAATTCGGGTTGTTTCAATTTCATTTTGCTGGGAAATCATCAAATTATAAATATCTTCATTTGCAATTTGCTGCTGCTGTTTAAAAAGCAATTCCCGGTTTTTTGCCTGTTGTGTTTTATAAACGTAAAAGAACAGGCCCAGCAAAGTACAAATACTAAAAACATAAACCAGTGTTTTATTCTTTTCTTGCAAATTTGAGTTTTGATCTTTTATTTCATTGGTTTCATATTCTATACGAGAGAATTTTTCTCCCATTTTACGTTCAACTTTTAACATTTTGTCGTTAAGCTGAATATATTCTTTAGAATATTTTGACGCATTTTTGGGATCAACTGCTGCTAATTGTTTTAAGGCTTCGAGAGTATTTCTTAATTTATCAGATCTTTTAGAAAGATTTAAAGCTTGTTTAGAGAATTGAATTGCCCGAAAGGTATCTCTTTTAACGGCATAAAATTCTGATAAATGTATTTTATTTAAAATTATTCCTGAAGTCAAATTTAAACTGTCCCTAATTTTCAAAGACCTGTAAAATTGTTCCGGAACATCTTTAAATTCATTTAATTTAAATTTTGAGTATGCCAGATTATCCAGCAACATGGCATATAATGATGTACTTTCCTGAAATAAATTCTTTTGCTGAAGGCCTTCATGAAAATTTATTTTTGATTTCTTATAATTTTTCATGCTCAGGTAAACAAAACCAATATTGTTAAGCGAAGTTGCTTTAAGCTGAAAATCTGCCGGAATTGATTTATCTTTCAGAATATTTAAGGCTTTATTGTGAAATTCCAAAGCCTTATTATATTCTTCACGTTCATTATATAATATCCCTAACAGATTATAACACTGGTAAAGCAGATCGCTTACGTTTTCCTGATCTTTAAGTATTTTCAGTGTTTTAAAAATTGTAATTTCACTTTCAAATAAATCACTTTCCTTAAACTGAAGATTCGCTTTACTTAAATATGTTTTAGCCAGATTCGTTTTATCATTAATCTGTTTATAAAGTTTTTCGGCTTTAAAGTAAACCAAAAAAGCACTGTCTGAAATGGACTGACCACTATAATAATCTCCCAGATAAGTATATGCTTTTGCTAAATTTACCGAATCATTGCTGTTTTGTGCTCTTTTTACAATTAATTTAGAGATACGTCCGTATGACTTTAAATCATTCATATTGTAGTATCGATTAGCAACTTTAAATAAATTTACTTTATTTAAGGAATCATCTTTTTCATTTAAAATAATAGATAAAGCCTTTTCATTATACTGCTGCTTAAATTTATAGGGCAAATTAATATCGTTTGCCAGTGATAAATAAACAGGCAGACTATCTTTAGAAGAATTTGTATTTTTATAAAAGTCGCTTTTCTTGGTACAACCAAATAAAATTAGGAATAGAAACAATAATATTTGGCCGTATTTTTTCAATATATTTTGATTTTCATCAAAAATAACAAAAGTATAGATACAAAAAAAAGGCTATCAACAATTGATAGCCTTTTCTTATATTTTTTACTTTTTTAATTAGTCGTTTTTTCGATTTGAAATAGTAAATTGTGAATCAGAACCAAATCCACCGGCTTTTGCAAAATCTTGTTTTCTGTCTAAACCTGTTTTTTGCCCTCCATCAATTGACTGTATAATATCTTGTTTTCTATCCAGACCTGTTTTTTGTCCTCCATCAATTGGTAATATAATATTTGATTTTTCATTTGAAACAATACTTGGTATTGTTGGGTTTGCAAATGAAGTTGCTACTACTACTAAAGAAAATAATCCGAATGTTAAAGCTGTCTTTTTCATAACTCTTAATGTGTTTAATTTTGATTTGTATTTGGGGTTTTAGATTGCTTTGGTGAGCGAATCTTGGTGTAAAACTAACACCATACCCAAAAAAAATCTATATGAAAAAATAGCTTCGTGGTAAAACATACCCAATTGATAGTCAATGGATATCAAATTTATGTAACCAGTTAATTACTAGATCTCTAGGTAATTCCCTTTTGAGAAATCACTAATAATTAAATCGACATTTGCTTTGTAGGTTTTTGAAAAAGGAATCTTTTTCGTGGAGTTTTTTATATAACAAACTGAGTTTCCGTTATGAATTCTTGCAATGTAGTTGCGATTAATAATATAACTGTTGTGAATTCGAATAAACGGATAGGTTAAAACCTGTTCAAAATGTTTCAATGTTTTGAAGGCCGTAACCATATCGCCTGAATTTAAATAGATATCGGTTGAATTATTATCGGCTTGAAAATAACAAATATCATCTGCGTTTATATAACGATGATCACCGTACGATTTAATGCAGATTACAAGTGGTTTATTCAGTTCCTGATTTATATTTTGATCTGGAATTACTACAGGAATGTTTTCTGTCCTTAAAACAGGAATTTCATTATCAATGCTTATCTCAGGTCTGGCTTCTATAGATTGCGCCTCTTTGGGCTCTAAAAGGGTCTTTTCGAACTTTAAAAGTGTTTTTAGTAAATCTATATGAGTTAAAGGTTTTATGATGTAATCAAAAACGTTGTATTGAATGGCTTCAAAAGCCAAATCTTTTTTAGTTGTGGTTATAATGATTTTTGGGATAATTGATAAATACCGATATAATTCGCCAATAAATGAAAGTGATAAATGACTTGGTGAATCCTGAGGATCAATTTCTAAAAATACAAAGGATGGACGGTGTTCTAAAACCAAATTAAGTCCCTGACGGTAATTCGTAGCTGAAGCAATAAAAGTTAATTCTGAAAAACCTTCTGCAACGATTCTGGTTTTCAAAACACTTTCAGCGTCATTATCAACAATAATATACGAATACTTCTTCAACTTTAACTTTTATTGATTTTTCATAACTTCCTGACAGCGTTTCTCTAATGCTTTTTAAAAAAATATTTTAGGTATAGAAATTGCCCAATTAAATTTAAGCATTTCAATTATCCAAACATTCTATTGTTGATAGATTAATCGATTATGTTAATACATAAGGATGAAATGCTAAAATTGTCGTCGAAACGCAGGATTTAAAATTAAAAAAATCCCAAACTCCACAGAGGAATTTGGGATATTTATATCATGTTAATTAAAAAATTACATTTTCATCAACCAGTTTTTCATCGAAACTTCGTTTTCAATAATACCTCTTAATTCAGATATCTTAACGCGATCTTGTTTCATTGTATCTCTGTGACGAATTGTTACTGTTTCGTCTTCAAGAGTTTGATGATCTACTGTAATACAAAATGGTGTTCCTAATGCATCTTGTCTTCTGTAACGACGACCTACTGCATCTTTCTCATCATACGCCACATTGAAATCCCATTTTAAATCTTCGATGATTTTTTTAGAAATTTCCGGTAAACCATCTTTTTTAACTAAAGGCAATACCGCTGCTTTTGTAGGTGCTAAAACTGCTGGCAATTTTAGTACTGTTCTAGTTGAACCATCCTCTAAAGTTTCTTCTTGCAACGATGTTGCAAAAACTGCTAAAAACATACGATCAAGACCTACAGACGTTTCTACTACGTATGGCACGTAGTTTTCGTTTAGTTCTGGATCAAAATATTGCAGTTTTCTTCCTGAATATTGTTCGTGTGCTTTTAAGTCAAAATCTGTACGAGAGTGAATACCTTCTAATTCTTTGAAACCGAATGGGAAGTTAAATTCAATATCTGCCGCTGCATTTGCGTAATGCGCTAATTTTTCATGATCGTGAAAACGGTAATTCTCT
>NZ_DLHA01000057.1:0-94837 GCF_002482975.1 Flavobacterium sp. UBA7680
ATTTCATTTTTCTTGATTATTAGGTTATAAAAAAAATAAAAAATTATTTTTTCTCTAACAATTCTGTTTCTTTAGGAAGAAAATCATTAACAATAGCATAAGTTTCAACTCCTGTGATAGCCATTTCATCCAAAATGTCCACTAGATTCTTATACTTCGATTTCTTACCTGGCTTGATGATAACAATAATTCCTTTAGCTTTATCTCCAGTATATTCAATTACTGATTTTTTACGAGCTAATAATTCTCTACGAATCCCATCTTTTCCATAAGCAATATCTTTAGGACCAGCAATAGGAGTATCGATCAATCCCATATAATAGATAAGTTTATTATTCTCACCCATCATAACAGTCATAGTACGCTTCTCATCGACCTTCAGATCTTTTTTCAAAGGGTCTTTGTCATCATTTTTATCTGGCAAACCTAAAGGCATCGCCTGAGGTTTAGACAACGTCGTGGTCAACATAAAGAATGTGATCAATAAGAAAGCCAAATCCACCATCGCAGTTAAATCTACTTTAGAGTTTTGCTTTTTACTTCTTACTTTACCACCTTTCCCGCCACCACTGTCGCCGGTATTTAATTCAGCCATTTTAGTGTATATTTTTTAATTAAAAGTCTTTTCCTCTCATACCTGTAACTAAGTTAAAGGAATTGATTTTTTGATCTTGCAAAATATCCATAATTTTTTTGATTTGTGGATAATCTTCTTTTGCATCACCTTTTATCGCAATTTGCAATTCATTTTTTCCTCCGCTTAGATCAATCGCTGCTCTTCTAGAAACTAACAACCAGTCTTTTAACTGATTATTTAAAGAATCTGTAGGAATTCCAGGTTGAGGAGCTTTAGTTCTGTCTGCAGCTTTCATTTGAATAATTTGTGACAAATTACCCAACGGCACACCGAAATCATCCATTAATGCAAATTTCTCTTTATCATCGTCTGAAAATTGAACTCCTAATTTTGCTCCCATACCAGTAAGAGTTTGTTTACGTAGCTCTCTTCCTTTTATGTCAAAAAACACTTTGCTAATTCCATCTTTTCCTTTACCAATAGTAATAATTGCTAAATCTGAATCTGGCAATTTAGTTAGTACTGTAGAAGAAGGTGTATCAACAGGCAGTGCCTCAGGAACTTTAGCGGTAGCAGTCAAAATAAAGAACGTAAGCAAAAGGAATGCAACATCACACATCGCAGTCATATCTGTCGATGTCGACTTTTTTTTCATTTTTAATTTAGCCATTCTCTTTTATTTTATTTTGATATAATTAATTCTAGTTATTAAATATCAAAAATTAATTATTGTTTCAAACTTCCTCTGAATTTTCTGTAAGTATTTACGATAGTAACACCAGCCTCATCGATAGAGTAAGTTAAATCGTCAATTTTACCTGTAAAGAAGTTATAAGCAATAATAGCTAAGATAGAAGTAGAGATACCTGTTGCAGTATTGATAAGTGCCTCAGAGATACCTGTTGCAAGAGCAGCCTGATCTGGAGTTCCAGCAGAAGCTAACGCACCAAACGCTTTAATCATACCTGATACAGTTCCTAATAATCCTCCTAATGTTCCTAATGATACTAAAGTAGAGATAATAGTTAAGTTTTTCTCTAACATTGGCATTTCTAATGAAGTTGCCTCTTCGATTTCTTTGTGGATTACTTCTGAAGCTTCTTCACTATTGAAACCTTCTTTTTTAACATCTTGATATTTAATCAAAGCAGATTTAATTGCATTTGCAACTGAACCTTGTTGTTTGTCACATGAAGCGATAGCAGCCTCGATGTTTCCTTCTTTAATGTTTCCTTGAACATTTTTCATAAATGCATCTAAATTAGCTTTTCCAGCCGCTTTACCGATAACAATGAATCTTTCAATAGAAAAAACAACAACCATTAAAAGCATACCTAATAATACTGGTACAATAAATCCTCCCATGTACACCATTCCTAAAGTATTGATTGGGTGTGGGTGCTCTGTATTGAAACTTCCTGCTTCAAAGTTAGATTCAGCTCCCATAACAAATTTCCAAACTAACCAACCAACAAAAACACATGCTACAATAATGATTCCTGAAATCATTCCTCCCCCATTTGAAGTGCTTTCTTTTTTAACTTTAACGTTTGCCATTTTTTTAAATTTTAATAGTTTTAAATAATTTTTATTTTTTAGTTATATTTAACTTGTAGGGTAGCAAATTTATACGTTTAGTTTAAATAAAAAAACTTTTTTTAATTTTATTGAAGGAAATTTAACGTCAAATTAAAAAATATCTCATTAATTTGTCGGCATCATTTTTATGATAAAACAAAAAAAAAGGCGAATAATAGAAAAATTACAACGTTTTAGTAAATATTCAATCATTCCGTTGAAATCTTCTTAAAAAGCTGCGAATTTATTTTTTATGTTTATTTCAATCAAAAAAAGCATTTTCCTACTAAAAAAAAGACAGATAAATTGTTAAAAAATCAAACAAAACCCTTATAATCATCTAAATTACAAATAAAAACATGAATAAAAAAGATAATTTCATTCAGGACATAAACAATGGTTATTCTGCTAAAGGTGACTCTATCATTTTGGGCGGTGCAATTTTAGATGGTGAAGCAATTGCTGAGGCTCACGTCAAGATTCCTTTAAAAACGTTAAACCGCCACGGTCTTATCGCCGGAGCGACCGGAACTGGAAAAACAAAAACAATTCAGGTTTTTTCTGAGCAGTTATCAAATGCCGGAATTCCTGTTTTAATGATGGATATTAAAGGTGATTTTAGCGGTATTGCAAAAGAAGGGAAAGAGGAAGGTTTTATTACAGAACGTCATGCTAAAATAAACGTACCTTATAATGTAGCTGCATTTCCGGTTGAATTAATGTCGCTGTCTAAACAAAACGGAGTTCGTCTGCGTGCAACGGTTTCAGAATTTGGTCCGGTTTTATTTTCGAGAATTTTAGATTTAAATGATACTCAGGCCGGAGTTGTGGCGGTTATCTTTAAGTATTGTGATGACAATCAAATGCCTTTGTTAGATTTAAAAGACATTAAAAAGGTTATCAATTATATTACCGAAGAAGGCAAAGAAGAAATCGCAGCCAGTTATGGTAAAATTTCAACCGCAACCACCGGAACGATTCTAAGAAAAATTATTGAACTGGAACAGCAAGGCGGTGATTTGTTTTTTGGCGAATTGTCTTTTGAAACGGATGATTTAATGCGAATTGACGAAAACGGAAAAGGTTACGTAAATATCATCCGCTTGACGGATATTCAGGATAAACCAAAATTATTTTCCACTTTCATGTTAAGTCTTTTAGCAGAGATTTATCAAAAAATGCCTGAAAAAGGAGATGCAGAACAGCCAGAATTAGTAATCTTTATAGACGAAGCGCATTTAATTTTTAATGAAGCCAGCAAAGCGTTATTAGAGCAAATTGAAACGATTGTAAAATTAATTCGTTCAAAAGGTGTCGGCGTTTATTTTGTTACTCAAAACCCAATGGATGTTCCGAGTGGTGTTTTAGCACAATTAGGATTAAAAATTCAGCATGCCCTTAGAGCTTTTACAGCAAATGATCGTCAGGCGATTAAAAAAACAGCCGATAATTACCCAACTTCTGAATATTATAAAACCGATGAATTGCTGACAAGTTTAGGAATTGGAGAGGCTTTGGTAACCGCTCTAAATGAAAAAGGAGTTCCAACCCCGCTTGTTGCGACAATGATGCGTGCACCGCAAAGCCGAATGGATATTTTATCGGCTTCAGAAATTGAAGAAATAAATGGCAAATCGAAACTAGTTAAAAAATACAGTGAAGAAATTGACCGCGAAAGTGCCTTTGAAATCTTATCTAAAAAAATAGCCGATGCAAATGAAGCTGCTGCTCAAAGAGAAGAAGAAGCTCCAACAAAATCTTCAAAAGCAGAACCTAGCACTACTGAGGTTGTTACAAAATCTGTACTGAAAGTGGTAACAAGCGCTTCCTTTATAAGAGGTGTTTTTGGGGTTTTATCAAAATTCTTAAAAAAGTAAAAAAATATTTTAAACCATATAAGTTATATAAGTTCATTTAATTTATATGTGGAATTATATTAAGTCACTAAATACCAAACCCGACAGGTTTTAAAAACTTGTCGGGTTTATACTATACGCAAAGCATTATATTAACTTATATAACTTATATGGTGTAAAATATTTATGCTTTCTGCAGCAATTCTAGAATTTTATTTTCAACTTCTGGTGAGTCCCAGATATTTTCTATGTTTTCCAGTTTTAAAACTTCTTCCATAATTCCGTTTTGGAAATCTCCAATTGCTAATGCTTCGGCATACGGACGGTCACTAAAAGTAACGCGGCTGTAAAGCGGAATCCATTTATCGGGGTGTTTATCTGAAAATACTTTTTCTATTTTCTTTTGTAATAAGAATTTTTCATCTGCCGTTTTGGTACTCATTTCCATGAAATTTCGGTATGAAAGTTCAGCAATTGCATCGGCATTTGGTTTGCGAGAGATTTGATATTCAGAGAAAATCTTTTTCCAGTCGTTTCCAAATTTATCAATCATTTCGTTCAGAACCGTAATATCTTCAAAACCAGCATTCATTCCTTGTCCGTAAAACGGAACAATGGCGTGACAGGCATCTCCAATCAAAGCAATTTTATCTTCGTAAGTCCACGGAAAACATTTCATGGTTACCAAAGTACTTGTTGGATTTTTAAAGAAATCATTTGCCAGTTCCGGAATCACTTCAATCGAATCCGGGAAGTTTTTCTCAAAGAAATCTTCTACCATTTTACGATCTGTAAGCGATTCAAAAGAGTTTTTACCTTCAAAAGGCATAAATAAAGTACAGGTAAAACTTCCGTCAAGATTAGGAAGCGCAATTAACATGTACTCGCCTCTCGGCCAAATATGAAAAGAATTTTTGTCTAATTTATGAGTTCCGTCAGCATTTGCCGGAATATTTAATTCTTTGTAACCCATATTTAAAAATTCCTGCGAATAATTAAACATACTCTGACGCTGCATTCTGTGTCGGATTCTCGAAAAAGCTCCATCGGCACCAAAAACCATATCATATTTTCGTTCTTCCCACTCGCCTCTTTCGCTTTCGCCTATGTGCAAAGTTGCATCACTTAAGGTTACATCCCAGATTTTTTGCTCAAAATAAAATTCCGCTCCGGCATTTTCGGCTAAATCAATCATTTTCCTATTTAGTTTTCCTCTCGAAATCGAATAAATGGATTCACCTTCCTGTCCATAATTCTGAAAATTGAGTTTATCAACCAAATGAATGGCGCGTTTTCCCATAGGAATTGCAATTTCCCGAACTGCATCTCCAACTCCAACACCGTCAAGCGCTTTCCATCCACGATTAGACATTGCAAGATTAATAGAACGGCCAGAAAAATTTATTTTTCGAATATCAGGGCTGCGATCATAAACATGAACTGTGTGACCTGCTTTTTTAAGATAAATTGCCAACAGCGATCCTACAAGTCCAGAACCTACAACAGCAATTTTTAGTGAAGTTTGCATCGGGGAAAATCTAATATATAAGATCGTAAAAATAAGTAATAATTGTACATAAGCTTTAAATTACAACAAATATTTAACCTTAAATACCAATATTTATTAGGCATGTATAGCCGTTTTCATAACAAAATCTCATTTTAATAGATTTATTTAGATTTTCAAAAGAAGTAATTTAGCTACAGAAAAACTATTAACCTATTACAATTAAATAACCACAATGAACAGTGAAATTTTACAATCAGAAATCATTTTAGAAAATGAAAAAGTATTATTAATTCCATTTGAAAGCGAAAGAAACATTGAACTCAAAGAAATTATTTTTGATGACGAAATCTGGAAATATATGGGAATGTATGTTCGCAACGATCAAGATTTCGAAAATTATATTCAAAGTACCTTAAAACAAAAAGCTGACGGAATTTGTTATCCATTTCTCATTATTGACAAAGCTACAGACAGAGTTGCCGGAAGTACCCGTTATGGCTATTTAAATCATGCGAGTCAAAAATGTGAAATTGGCTGGACTTGGTACGGAAAAGATTTTCAGGGAACTGGTTTAAACAAAGCCTGTAAATATGAATTACTAAATTTTGGTTTTGAAAATATTCAATTTAAAAGAATACAATTCAGCGCCGATCTTGAAAATCTAAGATCACAAAGAGCTATTGAAAATTTGGGAGCTTTAAAAGAAGGTTTATTTAGAAATAATTATATCGATTCTGAAGGAAATAGTAAAGACGATGTTTATTATAGTATAATTTTAGAAGAATGGCAGCATACTAAACGGGATTATTTTGAAGAATTTGTGTAAAAATCAATTCATGTCCTTAACAAAAAAAGCAATACATTAGCTTGATATAAATCTATCTTCTCTTCTATATCATATGAAAATTAAAACTTATTTAGCAGCGCTTCTTATTCTGTTATCTTTCAATTTTTATGCACAGTCAAAAATGCTAACCGGCCCTAAACATTTAATAAGGTTGGAAATCCCTAAAAACTGGGTTCAGGCTGAGAACGATCAAATTCCTTTTTTAATAAGGCCAGACGATAAAAATAGCAGCGACGATACATATATGTATGTTTATGGATTAGATTATCAATCACCGCCTGATTTAGATTTATGGATTGAAGGAAATAGTTTGGAATTAAAAAATGATATTCCTGAAATAAAGATTGGTGAATTAAATTACAGCTTTGAAAATTTAAAGAAAGATAACTTTTTAACCGGACGTTATAAAGTTGTAAGCTACATATATCCTAATTTTAAAGAAGAAGCTTTATTGGTTATTGAATCTAAAACTACCATTATTACAGCTGTTTTAGCAGCAAAAGATCATGCTGAATTTAATAAATATCTTAATTCGTTTAAAGAGCTTGTAAATTCAATAAAGATTAATGCCGCGAAAGTAACATTTGAATAAATTTTCAGAGAAACAATTCAAACTAATACCCAAAAATGAACCTCTACTCAGAACATTACGTAACTCAAAAAGCTGAAAGGTTCGTCAATAAAATTTGGTGTTTAGACAACAGCATCGGCGAAAGCCTGATCGAAAATAAACTCGTTTTACCAAACGGCTGTTTTAATCTTGCCATTGTAACTGGGAACGCTATAGAAGTTCATACCAGTAAAAACAAATATGAAATGAACGAAGGCATTTACTTTTGTTCGCAAATGACCAATAAAGTTTTGGTGAATATCCAGCCGAAAACTAAAGTTACTATAATACAGTTTCATACGTGGACGCTTTCGATGTTTCCTAAATATGACTTAAGCAATTTTACAGATTCTATTCTCAAAATTAATCCTGAAGAATTGCCTTTTAAAATTCAAATTGATGCCGAAATTGAAATTTTATTAAATACGATAAATGTTTATTTTGAAGAATTATCGGTTTTACATCCAAACAAAAATGTAATTGAAAGAATCTGCGAAATCATTAAAAACCAAGAAGAAATTTCGGTGTCAGAAATCAGTAAAGATTTAAAATCATCGCAGCGATTATTGCAGATTAAATTTAAAACGGCAACCGGACTTACGATTAAAAAATACATTCAGATTTTGAAGTTCAGAAAATCAATCGATCAAATGGTAAATTCTGATTTAGAAAAACTAAAACTAACCGATATCGCACTGTACAATAAATATTTCGATCAATCGCATTTTATAAAAAAGTTTAAAGATGTAACGAAAACAACACCCAAGATGTTCGATCCCAATTCGTATTTTCTTTCGCAGAAAAGGTAAGTTTTCGCTTTTATACTATTTTTCAAGTTTTGGTTGATGTATTTTTGCAAATCATTAATCATCAATCAATCACAATGAAAATCAATCACACTTTTTTTCAATTAAAGTTTATTTTAGTTGGAATTTTACTTTTTCAAATCCAAATTGGATTTTCTCAGGAAACCGAAAACTCGGCTTTGTACAAAACCATTATGTCAAAAGACAGTCTTCTTTTTAATGTTGGTTTCAACACTTGCAACATCAAACAATTTGAAGATTTACTAACTGACGATTTTGAGTTTTTTCACGACAAAGACAGCATTTCAGACAGAACCCGATTTTTGCATAATTTAAAAAACGGATTATGCGGATCGCCGGCAACATACCAATCGCGAAGAGAATTAGTTGACGGAAGCACAGAAATTTATCCAATGTATAAAAAAGGTGTTTTATATGGGGCGATACAAATAGGAACGCATCGTTTTTATGAAACTTCAGCAGGAAAACCGGAACAATTTGGAAGTACAGCAAAATTTACGCACGTTTGGCTTTTAAAAAACAAGGTTTGGAAATTGTCAAGATCTCTTAGTTACGATCATGAAACGGTAAGTTCAGCATCAACGAAATCGAGCCTTTTTGATAATGACGATTTAACCGAAAAATGGCTGAAAGAAAATAAAGTTCCTGCTTTAGGAATCGGCATTATTACAGATGGAAAACTAAAACAGGTAAAAGTTTTTGGCGAACTAAAAAAGGGTGTTACCGCGCCATATAATACCATTTGGAACGTCGCTTCTTTAACAAAACCTATAACTGCAATTACCACTTTAAAATTAGTAAGTTCAGGGAAATGGGATCTTGACGAACCGCTTTATAAATATTGGACAGATCCTGATATTGCAAATGATCCGTATTTAAAATTGCTTACAACGAGAATTGTTTTAACGCACCAAACTGGTTTCCCAAACTGGAGATTTTTAAACGAATCTGGAAAACTGGATTTTAAATTCAAACCCGGAACAAAATATCAATATTCTGGCGAAGGTTTTGAATATCTGCGAAAAGCGTTAGAGAAAAAATTCCATAAAACATTAGAACAATTAGCAGCTGAATTGGTTTTTGAGCCGATAAAAATGAATGATTCACAGCTTGTTTGGAATGATAAAATTGATCTTTCGAGATATGCAATTAATTATGACAACAAGGGAAATGCATATGAACCAACAAAAAACAAAACTGCAAACGCTGCCGACGATTTATTGACCACAATTGAAGATTACGGAAAATTTCTTTGCAGTGTTTTAAACAGCGATGGTTTAAGCAAAAAAGTATTTGATGACATGAACGCGCATCAGATTACTACTAAAAAAGATAAATATTTTGGTCTGGGTTTTGAAATTTATGATTTCGGAAACGGAGAATATGCTTTATCACACGGCGGCGCAGATAAGGGCGTTCAAACTCTCTTTTTTATACTTCCAAAAACAAAACAAGGTCTTATTATTTTTACCAATGTTGATGACGGCTATAAAGTATACAAAGATTTACTCTTGCATTATCTTGGCGAAAATGGGCAAAAACTAATCGATATTGAAACGAAGTAATTTCACTGAAAATCAATATTATAAAGACTAATGTTATGCCAAAAATGATCAACATATTAGTTCTCTTCATGTTATTTTTAAGAAGAGAAGCTATTGCGCAAACCAATTCAGAGGTTTTAAAAATGGATCTTCTAAAAACTGAAATTATTAAAATGGACAGTTTACTTTTTGATGTTGCATTCAATCAATGTGATGCGGCACTCTTTAAAAAAATAATTTCAGAAGATGTGGAATTTTACGATGACCGCTCTGGATTGAACATATCTCAGGCAAATGAAATCAAGTCTCTGATTTCAAAATGCGAGAGTCCGAAAAAATTAACCAGAAAATTAAATTCCTGTACCATTGATAAATTAGGCGATTTTGGAGCTGTACAATTAGGAGAACATACCTTTTATGTTGATGGCGTTCCAAAAGGAACCGGGAAATTTGTTCATATTTGGGAAAGAACTGGTACAGATTGGAAATTAAAACGAATTGTGAGTTATGAACATAGACCTTATAAAAACTAGTCCTTAGTTGATGCTCAAATTCTTTTTAGTAAAGTGAATGAAAAAAATCGATGAATGTTGAAACCAAATTGTAATTCAATCGTCTAACATTTTAAGCACGTAGATTTATTCAAGTAAAAAAAATCGTACTTTCGATTTCGTTTATTGAATCTCTAATTGTTAGAAGGTTTCAATCATCAATCAAAAACGAATCATTTCACTAACCCTAAAACCATAATTATCAATCATGAAAAAATCAATCAAACTAATTGCGCTCTGTGTACTGATACAGTTTTCTGCAATAAGCATTTATGCACAAGATAAAGCCAAACAAATTGACGATCTTTTAAGCAAATACACTGAATACGGACAATTTAACGGTTCGGCATTGGTGGCAGAAAATGGAAAAATTATCTTTAAAAAAGGTTTTGGCCAAGCTAATATGGAATGGAATATTCCAAACCAGCCCGACACTAAATTTAGATTAGGTTCTATCAGCAAGCAATTCACAGCGTTTTTAATTGTAAAACTGGCTGAAGAAGGAAAACTAAAACTAGATGTTCCAATCACAACTTATTTACCGGATTATCCAAAAGAAAACGGAGACAAAATCACGATTCATCATTTGTTAACGCATACATCCGGAATTCCGAATTATACTTCAGTACCAAACTTCCTTAGAGAAAAAAGCCGTAATCCGAGTACTCCTGAAGACTTTGTAAAAACATTTTCAAGTCTTCCGCTAGAATTTAAACCAGGTGAAAAATTCAACTATAGTAATTCTGGTTACTTTTTACTGGGTTATATTATCGAAAAAATTACGGGCAAAGCATACGAACAGTATTTACAGGAAACTATCCTTACACCTTTAAAACTGGTAAACACTGGTTTTGATCATAGCGAAATTATCCTTAAAAACAGAGCTGCCGGTTATGAAAAACAAGGCAAAAACTATGTTAACTCTTCCTATATTGACATGAGTATTCCATATGCAGCTGGTTCTTTATACTCAACTGTAGAAGATTTATATCTTTGGGATCAGGCGCTTTATGGCAATAAAATACTTTCAGAAAAATCAATGGAATCTTTATTTAAATCCTATATCTCATTTGGAAATGAAGGTTATGGATACGGTTGGTTTTTATCTGAAGAAAAAATTGGTGATAAGCAATATAAAATTATAGAACACGGCGGAGGAATTAACGGATTTAATACGATCATTTCCCGCGTACCTGCTGATAAAAATTTAGTTCTTTTATTGAACAATACCGGCGGAACAGTTTTAGGCGAAATGAATGAAGCTATTCGTAATATTTTATACAATCAGCCCTATAATCAAGCTAAAAGATCAATGGCACTTGAACTTTTAGAAGTTTTTAAAGCCAAAGGTACTGCTGCAGGTATAGATACTTATAAGAAATTAAAAGCCGATTCAACTTATGGTATTAAGGAAGGCGACATGAATAATGCAGGTTACCAATTATTGCAAGCCGGAAAAAAGAAAGAAGCAATTGAAGTTTTTAAAATTAATGTAGAAGCTTTTCCAAAATCAGGAAATGTTTATGATAGTTTAGGCGAAGCTTATTTAGCCGATGGCGATAAAAAACTGGCTTTTGCCAATTATTCAAAATCAGTTGAATTGGATCCTTCAAACGAAAATGGTAAAAAAGTACTAGAAGAACTTTCAAAAAATAAAGCGAAATAATTTTTAGAAAATCTCTTAAAATAAACTCCGATAAAATCGATTCAAAATCTTTTTTATCGGAGTTCTTTTTGTTATAACTTGTAACATTCAAACTTTATGATTTATCATAAAAAATATTATTTTAGCCGTACCCAAAACAACTAAAATAACCTATGAAAAATCTAAAAAAGCACGCTTTTCTGGCTTTATTTCTATGCCTTTTAATTCCAACTATTTGTATTTCGCAGACAAATTCTCCATCTGCAAAAATGCCCTCACAGCAAAATAAAATCATAATTGATAAAATCGTCGAAGCGGCCCATTACAAAAATTATGTAATTGATTATTGCCTTTCTAAAATAAATGAAGCTTCGGCAAAAGAAGGCTGGAACGAACAAAAAGCAATGGAAATTACAGAAAGCATTAATTACAAAAACTTTAGAGATGCGATCTACAATCTTTTTGTTGTGTATGATGAAGTTGAACTGGAAACTTTGCTAAAAGCATACGAGAAAGATACAGCGTATCAAAGTCAAAATATTATGACGACGAGTAAAGTCCTTACTAATAACCTGAATATTTTTGCAAATGATATTGTGAAGGGGAAGTATATTTCTAAATAAAGGTTCTAAGGTTCTGAGATGCTAAGGTTCTAAGTTTAGGTTCAAAGGGACAAAGTAACAAAGGCTCAAAGGTTTTTAAGTCTCAACATCTTTGTCAAAGTTTGAACCTTTGACAAAGATTTCGTAATCCAAAACTTGAAACCTGAAACTTGAAACAAAACAAACTACCCTTTTGGTTTCAAAACCAGTTTCGTCGATGTTTTTATAATTTCTTCTTTATTCAATTTCATTTTTCTGAACTTTCCGGCATTGTACATTTCGGCCTGGTCGCTGTAATGTTTACTGAACGGATTTCCTGATTGTCCTGTTGGCAGAATACTCCAGCTGTTTTCAATATCAGAGAAATCTACGATTCTTCTGGTTGAAGGGCCGCCTTTTACATAATACTTTCCTTCATTATTTAAACCAAAGAATAAATTATTAATTACTTCATTTGAACCCGGCGAAGCAAAAGGACCAACATTGAATAATCCGCGAAGTGCAGCGACTTTTCCTAACGGATGTTCGTGTTCAACAGTATGCACTTCTCCCCATTTCCAATCAGCAATTGTAGTTCCTAATTGTTTTTGAAGATCTGAAATAGCTTCATGAAATGATTTTGAAACAATGTCTTTTCTCGTTTCTTTTATATTCTTGGTCTTTATATTATCCCACCAAACCGAATTTTCATTCTTAACTTGATTGGCAATAACTTGTTTCCCGACAGAAAGGCCTAAAAACATATTAAAATTGTCCTCGCCCATTTCGTCTTCAAAAGTATTTTTCAAATAAAGATAAATCCATTTATTGTAAATCGTTGGCGCAACATCTTCCAGATTTGTTGTTCCCTTCCAGGATTTTAAAACTTTTACCGCTTCTTTTTCTTCTTTAGAAATCGAATTAAGATCAATATTTGAAATTAGGTTTTGAACCGTTCCAACTGCAACTTCTGATGTATTATCATAAATCATTTTACTGATCGCTTCTTTATCCCAATCTGATTTTGCATCCATTAAACCCGAAATTCTTTTCGCACGATCTTCTGGCAGGTAATATCCCGGATATAAAAATCCATCGATTGGTTCTGGCTGATTATTGGCCGAATATACATAACCCCATTTCGGATTTTCAGCCGATGGATTTTTCGAAAAATCTAAATATTCTACAATATCATCTTTCCCGCTTGAACCGTCTAAAATTAAATGAGTATTTACGCCTTTGTTATGTTTATATAATTTTCCTGTCGCCCACCAAGCCACATTTCCTTTGGCATCGCCGTACATCACATTTAATCCCGGCGCAGCAATTAAGCTGGCAGCCTTTTTAAAATCGTCTTTGTTTTTAGCATGCGAAAGACCATAAGCAGCATCCAGAATTTGAATAGGCTGATGCGTATATGTCCACAACATTGCAATTGGATGTTTACGATCCAATCGTTCCAGTAAATCATTCATAATTGGCCCGTGTGGGCTTGACTTAATTGTCAGCACAACATCCGAAGTATCTTTTACTTTAATTGTTTTTTTTCTGATTTCGTAATTCGAAAAACCCGTTGGAGTTTGATATTGATTCGAATCTCCCTCTTTGCTTTTTTCCTGATAAAAATCAATGTCATCATTTTCAAACATCGTTAAACCATAAGCATAATCACGATTGTGCGCCAATAACGGAAACGGAGTTCCAGCCAAATAACAGCCGTACAATTCATGTTTCGGAGTTACAATATGTGCTTCGTACCAAGTCGCAGGCTGCGAAAACCCAATATGCGGATCATTGGCAAAAATTACTTTTCCGCTTTTTGTTTTATGCGGTCCCGCAACCCAGCTGTTACTTCCTATAAATGGCGGAATTGGCGATTTGTCCAACAGCGCCGTAATTGATTTCGAAACAGCGGTATAATCTTCAATATTTTCTTTTGAACTTTTGATTTGCGTATTATTGAATTCGCCTTCAATTCCTAAATCTTTTAAATATTCAATTCCGTATTTATTTCGAATATCAGTCAATAAAGGATCTGTTTTTTGAGCCATTGCAAAACTAAAAGACATATATCCGAAGATATTGTAAACATCTTTTATGGTGAATTTTTCTTTTTTCACTCCAACCAATGTAAACTCAACCGGCGTCGTTCCTTCTTCTAAATATTGATTTATTCCGTCCAGATACGCTTGTGTCAATTTATAACTTTCACTGTTTTTGTCCAATTTAGCAATGGCTTTCGCCGAAGCTTCTTCAATACCAATTCCCGCAAAAAACTTATCATTTTTAAGCGCAACAGATCCGAAGATTTCTGATAATTTTCCCGGCGCAATTCTGCGAAGCAATTCCATCTGCCATAATCTTTCCTGCGCGTGAACATATCCAAGTGCCGTCATGGCATCTTTTTCAGAATCGGCATAAATATGAGGAACACCGTATTCATCAAAATATACTGTGGTTTCCTTTTCAAGATTTTTCAATTCTATCTCGCCTTCATACTTGGGTTTCAAATGAAAAATATAAGCACATAAACCTATTCCAAGCACAACAATAAGCAGTACCAAAACCAACAGAAATTTTTTAAATCTTCTCATATTTTGCAAAAGTATAAACCGTGATGTTTGTAAAATGATGTAACCAAAAAGAAGAATAATGTAATAATCCTCCTTTTTTAAAGCCTAAATTTATGTATTTAAAATCAATCTTATAAATGTCAATATATAAAAAAATAGCAATCGGTGTAATTTCTCTTTTCCTGCTTGTGATTTTGGCTAACATTGGGCTGAATTACTGGATTAAAAAACAGCTTCCGATTATTATTCACGAAAAAAATAAAACCGTTTATAATATCAATTACGAAAAAATTGAAGTTTCTCTTTTTTCCCGAAATATCTACGCAGAGACATTATTAGTAAGTCCGAAGAATCAGCCGAAAGACAGCAAAAATGGGCTCTTCTCTAAAATTGAATCTATTACAATCAAACATTTTAATATTTGGGATTTGGCTTTCCGCGATATTATCCAGGCCGAAAGTATTATCATCAATAAACCCAGAGTGATTTTATACAAAAAGGGCGAAAAATTATTGAACAACAGTAAAAGCATTAAAAGCGAAATCTTTGAACCTTTCCGTAAAATTGTAGCCGTTTCGAATATTTACTTAAATGACGGAACAATTGATGTTGTTTCTTTAGATACTCAAAAACCTATTTTCAGCATCAAAAAAATCATTCTGAAATTAGAAGGAATTCTGCTTACAGATGCTACTTTAAAAGAAAAAATTCCTCTACAGTATAAAAGTTATGCCTTAGTTATTGATAGTTTATTTTATAGACCAAGTGCTTTTTATCATATCAACATTGGAAAAATAAGTACCGAGAAAAACTTTTTAAAAATTAATAATTTCTCTAATCTTCCGCAATTTAACCGACCGAATTTTATTAAGCATCTAGATAAAGAAAAAGATATTTATACGCTGAAATTTGATTCGGCTCAAGTTTCAAAAATGGATTGGGGTTTTAAAAATGATCGTTTTTTCTTTAAAGCAAATTCACTTGTTATCAATCATTTTGATGCCAATATTTATCGTGGAAAAATGCCGAAAGACGATTTGAGTAAAAAATATCTGTACAATCATTTATTACGAAATATAAAATTCCCACTTCAAATTGATACTTTACAGGTTCTGAAATCTAAATTGGTTTACGAAGAAGAAATTGATTTTTCCAAAGGTCCCGGAGTTTTAAATTTTGATAAATTCAATTTGCAGGCAACAAATCTGCGAAGTGGTTTTGGTCTCAAAAAAACCGATGATGTCAAAATCAAAGTGAAATGTATTTTCATGAAAACTTCGCCTCTTGATGTTGACTGGAGTTTTAATGTTCTGGATAAAAATGACGGTTTTCATATTCAGGGTGTAATTTCCAATTTTGATGTAAGAGCGATGGGACAATTCAGCAAACCGTATATGAATGCTTCTTTCACTGGAGTTTTTAATAAATACCGTTTTAATTTCTACGGAAATGACAATATTTCAAAAGGAAATGCTTCTTTAGATTATGACGATCTTAAAGTGAAATTATATAAAAAGAAAAATCCCGAAAAAGAAGCCAAACTAAAATCTGCAATCGCTAATTTGCTTGTCAAAAATGACTCAAAAGACAAAGCCAAAACCGCCGATGTCGAAATTGAAAGAATTCAGGAAAAATCATTCTATAACTTTTTATGGAGAAGTATTGCTGAGTCTTTGAAGAAGATTTTGATATAAATGCACCTCGTCAATATAGCCTGCGGTTTCAACCGCAGCAACACAAGGCATTTCCGCAAAGAAATCCCATAACGCATTCTTACAATACGTTCCCCGTGGTTGAAACCACGGGCTATGTTATTTTTGATTCGTATTTTTTTCGCCACGAATTACACGAATTTTCACGAATTAATTTTAAAATCTTGCGAATAAAAATTCGTGTAATTCGTGTAATTCGTGTAATTCGTGTAATTCGTGTAATTCGTGGCAACCAACCCACAAACCTGACAATTATCAGCTTTTAAAAAAATCCTTTTTTCAATATTTGCCTTTATTTTAATCTGAAAACAAATGGCAAAAATACCTTTACACACTTTTCATATTCCGGTGATGGGTCTTGCATATACAATTGACAGCCCAATTCGCGTGGCGCAATATGGGATTTCATCTGTTATTGCTCTCGCTGATGATGATTTGATTGAGAAGATGCGTAACTTTTACAGCACAAAATTCAATATTCCGTACGAAGAAATCACACAAAAATTTCATGACTATCGTGCAGAGAGAATCACTTCTTACTTAAATTTAGTCGACAAAATCGTAAAAGAAAAATTCGGAAATTTCAAAACTGAATTGACAGAAAGCAAAACAGCTCTTGAAAATTTCATGTCGATGCTGCCTAATACTTCTGACATTAAAAAAGGATTTCAGAATTTATTGGACGATGGAATTGCTTTTAAAGAAAACATTCAGAATTATATCGAAACAAATCTTTTCCCCGGTGAAATCGACGTTAACATTATGACAAAACTGGACAAAGATAATTTCGTTAAAAACGAACAACTTCCCATTGAGTTTAATGACGCTCACGCAGCTTTAAGAGGTTTTGCAAACAGTAATTTAGAATCGTCTGTTGTGCTTTCTGCCGGAATGAATCCGAGATTGTTCGGTTACTTCGAAAATTTCAAAGATTTTTTCCCAAATGAAAATAACGGACTTAAAAAGAAAATTATCCTAAAAGTAAGTGATTTTAGATCGGCTATGATTCAGGGAAATTTCCTGGCTAAAAAAGGACTTTGGGTTTCTGAATACCGAATTGAATCCGGATTAAACTGCGGCGGTCACGCATTTGCAACTGACGGACTGTTATTAGGGACGATTTTAGAGGAATTCAAGCAGAAAAAAGAGCAATTGATACAATCGGCTCATGATTTAATGATTAAAGCTTTACAGCTAAAAAATCAAGCTTTTCCAGAAAACCCTTTAGACTTAAAAATTACCGTTCAGGGCGGAGTTGGAACCGCAGAAGAACATGAATTTTTATTAGAAGAATATCAGGTAGATTCTGTTGGTTGGGGATCTCCATTTTTATTAGTTCCCGAAGCAACTTCTGTAGATCAGGAAACTCGAAGTTTGTTGATGAATGCCAAAGAAGATGATTTTTATTTGAGTAATATTTCACCTTTGGGAGTTCCGTTTAATACTTTAAAAGGCACAACAAATGAATTTTTAAAACAAAAAAGAATTCACGAGAATAAAGCCGGAAGTTCCTGCCCAAAGAAATTTTTAGCATTAAGTAAAGAATACGATCCGCATGGAATTTGTACAGCATCTAAAAAATATCAGGATATTAAACTGGAAGAATTAGAAAGTATAAAAAATACTTTATCTGCCAATGCATTTGAAAAAAACAAAATCAAAATAACAGAAAAGTCATGTTTGTGTGTCGGTTTGGCAAATGCTTCTTATCTTGAAAATGATATTAAAGTAAAAGGTCAGGCACAAGGCGTCGTAATTTGTCCGGGGCCAAATCTGGCTTATTTTGATCAGGAAGTTTCTTTAAAAGAAATGGTACAGCACATTTATCAGGGAAAATCAGTTTTAAGAACAGATCGCCCGAATTTATTTGTGAAGGAATTAAAAATGTATGTGGATTATTTTAGAAATGAAATTGAAATGATTTCTGGAGAAGTAACCGCAATGCAGCTAAAAAAATGGAATTCTTTTAAAACGAATATTTTAGAAGGAATCGAATATTATCAGAATCTATTTTCTTCCACTTTTTATTTTAAAACCGAGGAAGAAAAAATCAAAAATCAATTCGATTTTTATAAATCAGAATTAAATGCGATCCAGATTCCGAAACCTGAATAGTATAAAACAAAACGCCGATTTAGAAAATCTAAATCGGCGTTTTTAATATATAGTTAAAATCTATTCTTTCTTCTTGTTCTTGCTGTCAATGACAGCACCAGTACCAGTTCCTAATGCAGCTCCGGCTAAACCACCGATAATGGCACCTTCACCTTTTTTCTTACTGACAATTGCTCCGGTTGCAGCACCTACTCCGGCACCAATTACAGCACCTTTAGCAGTGGCACTCCATCCTTTCTTTTTTGCAGGCGCGGCTGTCGCTGTTCCATCATTTTGATGTACAACAACAACTTTTTGAGATTCAACTTTCTGCTCTTCTTTTATCTTCGCCATTTCTGTCTTCATTGAATCGATAACACGCTGTTTGTTAATCTCAACTTTCATTGAATCAATACTGGCTTGTTTGGCTTTGTTTATATCTTCTTTGCTTTGATTTTGACAAGAAGTGATAAGTATTGCCGCTAATATTATATATAAGCCTTTCATGATTATAGTTTTTAAAATTATACACTACAAAATACGGAATATATACTGTACCGATTATTACATGATTTTTGAGAAACGTTATATGATTAGAAGATTTGGTGTTTTGCTCGCAGAGTTTTTATTCAAAGCTGAATGTTTTAATCTCGCAAAGTCGCAGAGTCGCAAAGTTTTTTTGCCACAGATTGAAAGGATTAAAAAGATTTCAATAAATGTGTTGGGAATTTTTCCCGCAGATTTTACAGATTAAGCGGATTAATCTTTCTAAGTTCAATAGCGTCCAGCTTCAGCTGGATGAAAAAATGATCAACAGAAAAAGGCTTTAGCCAAACTATGCGTTTGGCTAAAGCCTTTTCAAATTTCATCTTTAATACCTCCAGCTAAAGCTGGAGGCAATTGAAAAAAAAATCTTTTTAATCCTCTTAATCTGTGGCAAAAAAAACTTTGCGCCTCTGCGACTTTGCGAGATTAATGAACTCTTACTTCCCTAAAATTCCTTTTTTCAAAATTTGTCCGAAATCATACATGTCTTCATAAGAGCAATATAAAGGAACTGGTGCCAAACGAATTACATTTGGTTCACGCCAATCTGTAATTACTCCGTTTTTCATTAAATAATCGAATAAGCTTCTTCCTTCACCATGCAGAAAAACAGATAATTGCGAAGCTCTTTCGATTGGGTTTGAAGGTGTAATAATTTCAAAATTACCAGCAACTTCTTTATCAATTTCGTGTAGAATAAATTCTAAGTAAGATGTGATATGATCACGTTTTGCAATTAAAGCATCCATTCCAACCTCAGCAAACATTTCTACAGACGCTAAATACGGCGCTAAAGATAAAACCGGAAGATTACTAATCTGCCATCCGCCTGCTCCGTGAACGGGATCAAAGTTAGGTTCCATTTTAAAACGGCGTTCTTTGTTATGTCCCCACCAGCCTGCAAATCGCGGTAAATCCGGATCGTTATGATGTCTTTCGTGAACAAAAGCCCCAGAAGCATTTCCTGGTCCTGAATTCATATATTTATAACTGCACCAAGCAGCGAAATCTACATTCCAGTCGTGAAGTTCCAGTTTGATATTTCCAGCGGCGTGTGCTAAATCCCATCCTACTTTTGCTCCGGCTTTGTGTCCAGCAGCCGTAATCGTTTTAATGTCGAAAACTTGTCCGGTATAATAATTTACTCCGCCAATTAAAACTAAAGCCAGTTCATCACCAACTTCTTCAATTTTTGCTAAAACATCTTCCAGGCGAATATTGTGTTCTCCTTCTCGGCGTTTAATTTCTACAATGGCATCTTCTGGTTTGTATCCATGAAAATGAACCTGACTTTGAAACATATATTGATCAGAAGGAAATGCTTTTTCTTCGCAGATAATTTTATATCGTTTGCCTTTTGGCTGATAAAAAGAAACCATCAGTAAATGAAGGTTTACAGTCAAAGTATTCATAACCGTAACTTCTGATGGAAGTGCTCCAACAATTTTACTCAACGGTTCTGCAAATCTTTCCTGATAATCCCACCAAGGTTTCTCTGCATAAAAATGACCTTCAACAGCTAGTTCTGCCCAGTCGGTCATTATTTCGTCTATATAGGCTTTTGTACGTTTTGGCTGTAATCCTAGCGAGTTTCCGGTGAAATAGATAACTCGTTTGTCATTTACTTTAGGAAAAATGAATTCATCTTGATAATGATTTAGTGTGTCTTTCGAATCTAGCTCTCGTGCAAATTCGCGTGTATTTTGAAAAGTCATTGTTTTTGTTTTGTGTGCTAAAATAACAAATTTTGTTTGTTTTGTTTTGTTTCAGGTTTCAAGTTTCATGTTAATATGCTTTGTGTGGTTTAACCGCAAAGTTCGCAAGTTTTTTTGCTCAGTTTGTGTTTGCCAAATGTAAAAGAACGCAAAGCTTTGCGAACTTAGCGTTTGTAAACGTTAGCCTTGATAAAAAATCCTTGCGAACTTTGCGGTTAAACCACACAAAGCATATTAACATGAAACCTGAAACTTGAAACAAACTATCAAAAAATAAAAAACCCGACAGGTTTTAAAAACTTGTCGGGTTTCTTTATAAGATAAATTCTAATTAAAGAATTAACATTGCATCTCCGTAAGAATAGAATTTGTATCCTTCTTTAATTGCTTCGTCGTATGCTTTTTTCATTAAATCATGTCCACAGAAAGCAGAAATCATCATTAATAATGTTGATTTTGGTGTGTGAAAATTCGTAATCATACAGTTTGCAATACTGAAATCGTGAGGAGGGAAAATAAATTTATTTGTCCATCCTTCGTAAGGATTCAAAGTGTTTGCAGAAGAAACAGAACTTTCAATTGCACGCATAGAAGTTGTTCCTACTGCACAAATACGTTTTTTCTTTGCTTTTGCTTCGTTTACGATATCACAAGCTTGTTGATTGATAATCAATTCTTCTGAATCCATTTTGTGTTTAGATAAATCTTCAACCTCAACTGGATTGAAAGTTCCTAAACCAACGTGTAAAGTTACTTCAGCAAAATTTACTCCTTTGATTTCTAATTTTTTCAAAAGGTGTTTTGAAAAGTGTAAACCAGCAGTTGGTGCCGCTACAGCTCCTTCTTCTTTTGCGTAGATAGTTTGGTATCTTTCAGCATCTTCAGCAGTAACTTCTCTGTTGATGTATTTAGGAATTGGAGTTTCTCCAAGTTCTGTCAATTTGTTTCTGAATTCTTCATAAGAACCATCGTATAAGAAACGTAATGTTCTACCACGAGAAGTTGTATTATCGATTACCTCAGCAACTAACGAATCGTCGTCACCAAAATAAAGTTTATTACCGATACGGATTTTTCTAGCCGGATCTACTAAAACGTCCCAAAGACGCTGCTCTGAATTTAATTCTCTTAATAAGAAAACCTCAATTCTTGCTCCAGTTTTTTCTTTGTTTCCGTACAAACGTGCAGGGAAAACTTTTGTATTGTTAAGAATTAAAACGTCTCCGTCATCAAAATAGTTGATAACATCTTTAAACATTTTATGTTCTATAGTCTGTTTTTGACGGTCAATTACCATTAAACGAGATTCATCTCTATTTTCTGCCGGGAATTCAGCTAAAAGTTCTTTCGGTAAATTGAAATTGAAGTGTGATAATTTCATATTTGAAGTTAGATTTTAAAATATCAATCTTAGATTTTTTTATCTAAAATTTTAAATCGCCTGCAAATATACGATTGTGAGATAGGCGTTGTCAAGTGTTTTGACGTTTATTTTCAAAAGTCCTTGATTTAGTGAGGTTTTACGATGAGCTAAAACACATTATTTAAATTAATTTTAACGTTTTTGAACCATATAAGTTATATAAGTTCATATTAACTGGATTTTTACATACTGTTTAAACCCGACAGGTTTTAAAAATCTGTCGGGTTTGCTTTGTAATGCGCATAAAAAAAACCTCTGGTTGAAACCAGAGGCTATGTAATTAATCTTATTAAGCTCTTTATTTAAATGAACTTATATAACTTATATGGTTTAAAAAATTTTACAATTCTGAAACTTGGAAGTTTAAGGCTTTTAAGTCGTTCCAGAAATCTGGGTATGATTTTGAAACTACTTCGGCATCGTCGATAATAATTGGCACTTTTATCGCAAGCGGTGCAAACGCCATTGCCATACGGTGATCGTTGTATGTTGCTATATGAATATCGTGATTAATAGTTGAAGATGGTTTCAAAGTTAAGCTGTCATTTGTTACAGAAATATTAGCTCCCAATTTTGTAAGTTCAATTCGCAATGCCTCCAATCTGTCTGTTTCTTTAATTTTTAAAGTATGAAGACCTGTTAAATGACATCCAATTCCTAAACCTAAACAAGTTACTACGATTGTTTGTGCAATATCTGGTGTATTATTCAATTCAAAATTTACATCCTGATAATTAAATCCTGCTACTTTTTCCAAAGTCATTTTGTTATTTTGGAAAATCGTTTTTACACCCATTTTTTCATAAAGAGAAACTAATTCTGAATCTCCCTGAAGGCTGTTTTCTTTATAACTGCTTAAGGTTATTTTTGCAGCATCGGCCAAAGCCACAAGGCTAAAGAAATACGAAGCCGAACTCCAGTCAGATTCTACAACCATTTCTTTTGATTCAACAGATTCTTTAGGATAAACTTTAATTATATTTCCTTCAAAACTTGTTTTGATGTCCAAATCATTAAGCAAAGCCAAAGTCATTTTGATATAAGGAACTGAGGTAATTTCTCCTTCTAATGTCAGCTCTAAACCATTTTCTAGTTTTGAAGCGACTAATAAAAGTGCCGAAATATACTGACTGCTTACATTAGCCGCCAAAGTAACTTTTGATTCAGTAACTTTTTTTCCTTTAATTCGAATTGGCGGATAACCAACTTCTTTTTCGTACGAAATCTCAACTCCTAATTGTGCTAATGTTTCAACCAAAATTTTTATTGGACGTTCCTGCATTCTGCTTGAACCTGTCATAACTACTTCTCTGCCTTCGCTTACAGCAAAATAAGCAGTTAAGAAACGCATAGCAGTTCCGGCGTGGTGAATGTCTACAATTTTGTCATTACCAATTAATGCTTTCTGCATTACTTCACTGTCATCAGAGTTTGAAGTATTGGCTAAAGTAATATTTGGAAATAAGGCTTTTAGTAATAATAAGCGGTTTGTTTCGCTTTTAGAACCTGTGATATTTAGTTGCGAATCATCAATTGTGAATTGCGGAGTCGTGCTTAATTTTAAATTCATTTTTTTAATTGTAAGTTGTGAACTATGAATTATGAATGATTAGAAACATAATTCAGCCCCGCAATTTACCACTCCCCATTCATAATTCAAAATTCAAAACTCATAATTCAAAACTTATGAGTGATATTTCACAATTATTTCAATTTATCATTGTTTTTGTGACGATCTTTATCTCTAACCGATTTTAAGTCCATTTTTTTATCAAAAGCAGCTTGCAAATCGATTCCGGTTTGATTGGCTAAACATAAAACTACAAAAACAACATCGGCTAATTCTTCTCCTAAATCTTTGTTTTTATCACTTTCTTTCTCTGATTGTTCTCCGTAACGACGAGCAATAATTCTGGCAACTTCTCCAACTTCTTCTGTAAGCTGTGCCATATTGGTTAATTCGTTAAAGTAACGAACTCCGTGTTCTTTTATCCAGGTATCTACGTCTAATTGTGCATTTTTCAAATCCATGATTATATTTTTTTAAGGACTATTTTTTCATTTTGACTCGCAATAACTTTTTGAAACATATTTTTCAGTCCGGCATATTGTTCTGCTGCAAAAATACTGCTGTTAATTTCTTTTGAACAGGTTATTTGAATTTTATTTCCTTCGGCAGAAAAATTTAGCAAATAGATTATATTTTTATCTTCTGTCGCAATTCTAATAGGTTGTGGCAGAGACTCTACTTGAAAGCCTTCTGGAATTTCAATATTGACATTATATTTTTGTTGATTTTTATATCCAAAATAAACCGGCATAACTCTTTGTTCCTGATTAAATGGGTTTTTGGTTCTGGTAAAAAATAATAATGGACTTACGAAAATTTTACCTCCTATTATATCTGACTGACTGCCTGATGTAAAAGAAAACGTTTCCAAAATTGGATCTTTTATATTAGATTTTTGATTCTCGATTTTATAATTTGAAATACTTAAATTTCCTAATTCTGCTTCAAATTTTTCAAGATAATTATCCTGGGTTTTAGCTGCGTTTTCTACTCTAAAATGATAGGCATCATAATCTGTTCGAAGAATTCTGACCTGCCCGCTCATTTTTCCATCCTGAGCAATTTTTGCCATCAAATTAAAACTTTCTTTGGAAGGATTTGAAGGTTCTAAATCGATCTCTAATGAAGTTCCATCATTTTTTATAAGTCTTCCTTTCCAGTTCAAAACATTCAAAGGCAAAATATTTGGAGAAGTATATTTGTGTGTCGCGTCAAGTAGAAATTGTTTTCCGTCAATTTCTGCAGCAGCAATAACATAATTAAATCCGGTTCTGGTAGGATAAACAGGCTGTCCGTTTTCGATTGTACTTACTAAAACTGGCGCTGCTTCTATTCCTGCAAGTCTAAGCATATTGATCAAAATGAAATTAATTTCGGCTACATTCCCTGTTTGATCTGTATATGCTTTTTTAATTCCTTTATCTGTATAATAACCATAATTTTCATTCCAGTTCATTTTGTTCTGAACGTATGTAAAAACCAGATTAAGTCTTTCGTTTTGAGATTCTACATTTCCAATTAAGCGTTTTACATCTTCGACTAAAAAACTCATTTCATTAAGTTCTTTTCCAAAGCTGTCGTCTTTAAAAATTGTTTTTGCCACACCTTCCCAAGTCATCGTATAATCTTTTACGGGTTGTTCCGGCATTCTTACTCTTTCCAGCTCGTGCTTAATTGTTCCTTTGTAATTTTCAATGTTATTTACATACGGTTCCTCATACAAAGCCGGGACATTTTTTCCTGAATAATAGGCTTCAATTTGTCGATATGAAAATGAATTGGTTTGATTGTGTTCGTTTTCGAATGTTTGGCTTCCTGTAGAGAATTTAGAATCGTTTTCCAGCGAAATTCCTCCTACTAAAATTGGTTTGTAAATGTAGAATTCAGGTATTTCTGTTTTATAATAAAAGTAGTTAACCGGAATATCGTATTGAATATCAAAGTCTGGGAATTTTACAATATTCTCAGACTTCAAAATATATTTATATTCGATAATGGAACCCACTTTTACATTGGGCAGTGTAATGGCTTTTTCTTTCCAGTAATTATTGATTTTTTTCTTAAATGCTCCTTGATTTTCAAGTTTGGTTTTTACTATGGCACCATTCTCGAGGTTATATGTGATTGCATCCGAAAACTCTAAGCGGTCTTCATTTAGGTTTTCATATCCTATATAAAATCGGACTTTTTGATCTGCCCATTTCAATCCTTCTTTTTTGTAAATTTTAATTTTGACTTCGCAGACATGGTTAGCCGTAAAACCTGCATCTTTATTATAACTAAAATACGTTCTCCCTTTTTTAAACAATATGGCTGCAGAGGCGCTGCTGTCTATTGGATGCACTTTTTCCTGAAGTTCGGCAACTGTTACTTTTCCCAATTGATAATTTTGAGATTGTACTTTTGCGATAAAAACAAAGAAAATTATAGCAATTAAAAATTTTGACAGCTTCATATTATATTCTTTTTAATACTATTTTTTCGTTTTGATTGGCTAACATTTTCTGATAAAGATTTTTCAATCCTTCATATTGATCTGCTTCAAAAACGCTATTCTTGATAATTTTTGAGCAGCTAATTTGTATTCTGTCTTCGACATTTACAATATCTAAAACAAAAACGATCTCTTTATTTTCTGATGAAATCTGAATAGGTTTGGGCATTGATTCTATTTTATAGCCCACAGGAATTTCTAAGTTTATAATAATTTTCTCCTCTGAAGGATAACCAAAATAAATGGGCAATACTCTCTTTTCCTGATTAAATGGATTTTTAGTTTTGGTTAAAAACAATAAAGGATTTAAAAATATCTTATCATTGATAATCTCCGATTGATTTTCTGCCGTGAAAGAAAAACTTTCTAAAACGGGTTCTGCAAGATTTGTTTTTTTATTTTCTATTTTATAATCTGATATCTGCAGGTTTCCTAATTCTTCTTCTAACTTTTCAAGATAAGTTTCTTCATTTTTATTGTCATTTTCTACCCTAAAAACATATGCTTCATAATTCGTTCTCTGAATTCTGGTTTTACCACTCATTTTTCCTAAACCATCCATTTTTACCAGAACGTTGGTATATTCTTTAGATAAGTTTAGCGGTATTAAATCAATTTCCTGTGAAGTGCCGTCTTTTTTGATCAGTCTTCCTTTCCAGTTTAATAGATTCAGTGGTAATATATCTGGTGAAGTGAGTTTGTGAGACGCATCTAAAAGAATTTGCTTTCCATCAATTTCAGCAGCAGCAATAACATAGTTAAAACCTGTTTTTGTGGGATAAACAGGTATGCCGTTTTCAATCGTGCTTACCAAAACCGGATTTGCTTCTATCCCTGCTACTTTTAGCATATTTATCAATATAAAATTGATTTCGGCAACATTCCCAATCTGGTCTTTATAGGCTTGTATAATACCTTTATCTGTGTGGTAACCTTTTTCTCCATTCCAGTTCATTTTATTTTGGAGAAATTTAAAAATGATATCTAATTTTTCTTTTTCAGATTCAACGTTTACAACTAAACGTTCTACATCTTCGGCCAGAAATTCTTTTTCTTTTAATTCTTTTCCAAAACTTTCACTTTTGTAAATGATATTCACCACGTCCTGCCAAGGATCTGCAGACTCTACAAAGGGCACATTTTGAAGTTTTTTCCCTTGTAATTCGTTATGTATGGAGCTGAGATAATTATCTATATTGTCGATATAATTTTCTTCAAAGAGTGCCGGAATAGTATCGGCTTTATAAGTATTATTGATTACTTTAAAAATCATCCCATATATTTCTTTACTTTCTGTGAGATGAGATTCATTTTCTATTTTATTAAATCCTATTAACAATGTTTTGTAAATATAAAACTCCGGGATTTCTGTTTTATATTCGGCATAATTAACTGGTATATTAAACTGAAAATCAAAATCCGGAAGCCGAACTAACATTTCTGTTTTTAAAATGTATTTAAACTCTATTATTGAGCCTTCTTTTACATTAGGAAAAGTAATGGACGCTTCGTTCCAGTATTTATTTTTTTTTGCCTTAAAACTTCCTTCGCTTTTTAATGGTGTTTTTGCAATTACGCCGTTTTCAAGATTGTATGTTACTGCATCTAAAAATTTAACTGTATCATCATTCAAACCATCATAACCCACATAATACGGAACTTTTTGATTTGCCCAGCTTAAACCATTCTTTTTATAAATTTTGATTTTTATTTCGTAAACATTATTCGAAATAAAACCTGCTGACGGGGTATGAGTAAAAAAAGTCCTTCCTTTTTTAAATAAAATAGCAGCGGATGCGCTGCTATCTTTGGGATGTACTTTTTCTTCAAGTTCAGCAATAGTTACTTTTCCTAACTCGTAGTTTTGAGATTGTACTTTTACAATAAAAAGGAAAAATAAAATAAATACTGAACTTGAAAATTTCATATTAGATTCTTTTTAAAACTATTTTTTCAGTCTCTTTTGCTACCATTGCTTTGTAGTATTCTTTTAGCATTTCGTATTTTTCAGCAGATACAATTGCTTCGTTGATTTGATGTATAACCGATAATTGTAAAAAATTACCATTAGCAGCTATATTAAATTTAAAAGCACCAAGGTTATCTTCCATAGTTATAGCAGCCGGAGCAGGTAAAGTTTCAACTGCAAAACCATCAGGAATTTGAATTGTGATATTGTATTTGTCAGCAAATGGATAACTAAAATCTACAGGATATTCTCTAACTTCTTGTGTAAATTTGTTCTTATCTTCTGTAAAAAAGAGCATCGGGTTCACATAAATCTTATCTGCAATAATTTCACATAAATTTCCTCCTGCAAAAGAATATGTTTCAATTAAAGGTAATAAAACGTCTTTTTCATTTGTTTTAGAATACTCGCTGATTTCAATTTTATTATTTAGATTTTCAAGTTTTTCAAGATATTCTTCTTCCTTGAAACTACTAATATTATCTCTAGCAATCATTGCATTATAATCTGTATATTGTCTTCTGGTTTTTCCTGTAATTTTTCCTTCTGCATCAATTGCATAATTCATAAATACGTTATCGCCTGAGACTTTTTGCGGCATTAAATCAATCTGCTCAGAACTTCCGTCTTTTCTAATCAAACGACCATTCCAGTTTAATGTTCTTAATGGAAGGATATTAGGAGTTGAAAATTTATCTGTAGCGTCAAGTAAAACACTTCCATTTGGAGTTTCTACTGCCGCAATAACATAATTAAACGCAGTTCTGTTAGGAAATAATGGAATTCCATTGTCACGTGTACTTACTAAAACTGGGTTTGCTGTTAGCTCCGCATAACGTAACATTGCAGTAAGCATCAGATTTATATCTGCAATGTTTCCCGTTTTTTCTTTGTATGCCTTTTTAACACCATTATCACAGCTATATCCATAATAATCGTTCCATTTTACATTAGATTTCACATGATTAAAAATAGCCCATATTTTTTCTTCAGGCGTTTTTAAACCTGTAAGCAATTTTTTCAAATCATCTTCAAAATAGCCTGTTTTATTTAATTCTGGGCCAAAATCTTCATAGTCATAAATTGTTTTCGCAACAGAATTCCAATCTGATGAAAATGATTTAATTGGACTATGCGGATATTTTGTCATTGATAATTCCTGGCTCAAACTGACAGTGTAATTATCAATATTATTAATAAAGTTTTCATCTTTTAATGCCGGTAGATTTTCTGCAATATATGTTGTTCTTGTTTCTAAAAAGTCTAATTTCTCTTGTGATGTACTTGCACTAACAACTCCGTTTTTACCTTCTCTATAGGTGTAAGAAATAGATCTATTTATTTTCTCCTCACTTATTTTTGGACTGATAAATCCTTTAAAACTATTATTATAAACAAAATATTCAGGAACATTCATTCTAAATTCTGAATAATTCACAGGGATCTGATTCTGAAAATACCAATCCCGTGGACTTCCAATACTACAGTTTTTTATTATATAACGAAATTCAACAATAGAACCTTCCTTAACATTTGGCATTGTAAATACTTTTTGAGACCAATATTTATTAATTACTTTTTCAAATTCACCCTCACTTTTTAATTTTGTTTTCTCGACCTTTCCATTAATCAAGTTATATGTTACAGCATCATTCACAAAAACTTTCTCTTTTGTGCCGTTGCCCGCTGTATAATATCTTACTTTTTTTGTTGCCCAGTCATATCCTTCTTTTTTATAAATTTTAATTTTAACGGATACTTCTAACTGTGTTGTAAAACCATGATCTTCATCATAATCAAAAGTATTTTCGCCTTTTTCAAAGAGTATTGCTGCGACTGCTGATGTATCTTTTGGATGTTGTTTTTGTTTTAGTTCTTCTATAGAAACTTTTCCTAATTTAAATTCCTGCGCATTTATTTTTGAAATAAACAACAATAGAATTGCCAGGCTAAAAATCTTGATTTTCATTATTTTATTTTTGATTTTGGTTAGTTTTTATTTAATATAATTTTTGCATTGTCATTTCTTGACACCTGCTCTATAAAAAGACGATATTCATCATATTCTTTGTTTGAATATTTCCCTTTATTGACAAACATGGAGCGTTTGTAAATCAGTTTATTGTTGTCTTTTTTGATAATTTCGGTTTTGTATTCTCCAAATTTCCCTTTTAATTCAAAGTTTGAAGGCAGAAATTCTATTGAAAATCCAGCTGGAAGATTGATCTCGATTTCATCTGTGTCTAAATATCCGCGCTGAATTTGAAATGGATTTTTACGGTTTCTGATTCGTTTTATACTTCCTGTATATTGATTAAAAGCATCAACCACAAACATCATTTTAGTTCCCGAAAGTGTTCCGTAATTTGATGCGTTAATCTGAGCATCTTCAGTAAAACGAACATTTTCCTTATCGTTTGTAAAAGTTATTTTGCCTAATTTCAAATTATTGATATTATCCCAATACTCTTTGTAATGTTCTTCTTTTTCATTTGGCTGCATGGTTTCAACTCTTGACTTTGAAGCGTATTGACTTCCTTGAGATGCAATTTTTAAAACACCCGAAAAATTTCCGTTTTCATCGATTGTATAAGTTCCTTTTCCTTCCTGCGTATTTCCTTTATCATCGTAAATTTTAGTACGAACAATTTCTCCTCCTTCAGGTTTTACTACTAAAACATCACGATCATCTGTAAAAATCCCTTGATATCCAAAAGGATCATCCTGACTTGTACATTCTAACCAGATATAATTATTTCCATTTGGAACGGCAAGAATCATATGATTGCCCTGCATCGAAACGAAATCTGACTGAATATCTAATTTATAACGATCTCCGTATAAAATAGTATTATAAGATGGTACGTCTACAACCTCCAGAAGTGCTTTTGTATAATTTGATAATGCTTTACAATCTCCATATCCTAAACGATCGACATCGCTAGCAAACATGGGTTTCCATCCTCCGATACCAACTGCAATATTTACGTATCTTGATTTTTTTTGAACATAATCGTAAATAATTTTTGCTTTCTTAACAGGATCTTTTTCGTCTCCAACAAGTGCTTTTATTTTTACTTTAGTTTCATCTGGTAAAACAGTAGTTCCGTTTAAGATTTTCTCTCCGTACCATTTTCCAAATGCTTCCCATGTAGTAGCTTTTCCGTCAACTCCTTCTAAGTGAAAATTTTCTAATCCCATCATGACTTTAGGAAAAAGTTCCCCGTAAGACGGACTCAAATCTTCTTGTTTCTGAGCCACAATATTTGTTGCTATGTAACTTAAATTCGTATCTGTATCTGTCGTTTTTTTAATATTGAAACCATCAAATCTGAACTCTTTCTTTTTAAATCCCAATTCTTTAGGAAAAGTAACATTCAAAACACATTTCTCTACGCTTAGATTATAAGCGCTCAGGAAATACCATTGTGGTATAAAAGCTGTATTTGAAGTTTCTGTTTCACAAGTATAAACAACTGTAAAAGGATATGAGATGGGAGTATAATCTAAATAAAGTACCCTATTATCTGAAAACAGCGTACTGCCGCTAACTGCACTCTGATCTCTAAAATCTTTTTTCCTGATCTTTTTTATTTCATTTCCTAATGCATCATAAACTATAGCTTCTATATTTTTTATTGAAGTAGTTTTATCATAATGCGCATAAGCATCAATATCATTTAAACCTTTTTCATTTAAGACAGAAACCACTCTTTGGGTTTTAATATTCATGCTTCTTTGTGAAGCAATAACAATATCCATCTGATCTAATCGAACAACGGCATTAGCACTTTGTTTAAGACTATCAGCAATAAATAGGGTAGAATAATTAGTCTTCTGAGCAGAAGAAATAAGGGAAAATAAGATAAAAAAAAGCCTAAAACAGGTAGATTTCATTAGTCAGTAATTTCGTCAAATATATATTATTTTTAGAAATTCTTAACATTTGTTGAGTTTATTTTTACTCTCTGTTTTTGCTATCGATTAGGATCGTTACAGGGCCGTCATTTAATAAACTGACTTTCATATCAGCGCCAAAAATTCCGGTTTGTACTTTCTTGTCAAACTCTTTTTCTAAAGCTTTTACAAAGTTCTCGTACATAGGAATTGCAAATTCAGGTTTGGAAGCTTTTATGTAAGATGGACGGTTTCCTTTTTTTGTAGAAGCATGAAGTGTAAATTGGCTGACAACAATAATTTCACCGTCGATATCCTGAACCGAGCAGTTCATCACATCATTTTCGTCACCAAAAATTCTCATTTTTATAATTTTTCCAGCAAGCCAGTCAATGTCTTCCTGAGTATCGGCATCCTCAATTCCAACTAATACTAATAATCCTTTTTTAATGTCTGCTGTTTTTTGGCCATCAACGGTTACTGATGCCTCGGAAACTCTTTGTACGACTACTTTCATTATTACAAAAGGTGGTTTTATGCCACAGATAAAAGGATTAAACAGATTTTAAATTCTAGCGTTAGATGCACTGCTGTGCATCTCTACATTTGAATATTGTCATGATTTTTTGTTTGGAATTTGGAATTTGAAAAAATTGGAATTTAATTATTTTCTCGTTTCGTCACTCGCTGCACGATCATCACCATAAATATCAGTGCGGTAATGTTCTTCATCGCCTTCTAATATTTTAAGATAACTATTGTAACGTGACCATGCAATTTCGTCTTTTTCTAAAGCTGCTTTTATAGCGCAATGCGGTTCTTCTTTATGGAGACAATTATTAAACTTGCACTGATCTTTTAGTTTGAAGAATTCCGGAAAATAACCGCTGATTTCTGATGGTTCCATATCGACGATTCCGAAACCTTTAATTCCAGGTGTATCGATGATTCTTGCATCAAAAGATAAATCATACATTTCGGCAAAAGTTGTTGTATGCTGTCCTTGTTTACTTTGTTCTGAAATTACAGTTGTTTTTAAATGCAGACTTGGTTCCATAGCATTTACCAAAGTCGATTTTCCAACTCCAGAATGTCCGGAAAACATACTTACTTTTCCAACCATCATTTCTTTAAGTTGGTCAACTCCTTTATTTTCTGTTGATGAAATTCTAAGGCATTTATATCCAATTTCGGTATAAATGTGCTGTAAGTAAAGCTGATCGTCTAAAGTTTGTTCGTTTAGCGTATCGATTTTATTGAAAATTAAAACCGCTTCAATTCCGTATGCTTCTGCAGTAACTAGAAAACGATCAATAAAACTTGTTGTAGTTGGTGGATTATCAATAGTAATCAGTAAAAAAACCTGATCAATATTTGATGCAATAATATGAATCTGTTTAGATAAGTTAACCGATTTACGAACGATGTAATTTTTTCTTTCGTGAATTTTATGAATCGTTCCTGTTAAGGCATCCGAAGTTTCTTCTAATTCATAATCGACAATATCGCCTACAGCAATTGGGTTGGTACTTTTAATACCTTTCATTCTGAATTTCCCTTTCATACGGCACTCAATAAAATCACCTTTTTCAGATTTTACGGTGTACCAGCTTCCTGTAGATTTATATACGATTCCTGTCATTCAAATTTTAGATTTCTGATTTTAGATTTTAGATTGCTCTTAAAACTAAAAATTTTAAAAGGCAAAATTACGTTTTTAGAATTGAACAACGCAACTTCGCCTTTTAAATTTAAAATCTCTAATCTGAATTTATGAATCTTACCAATTGATTTCAGCTAAAACTTCATTCTCTTTAACTTTTCCAAGCTGAATTGTTTTTAAAGTTCTGGATGTTTTTCCAGCCTTAGTTGTATAAATTTCAACCATAATTGTAGCTGGGCCATTTTCAGTTAATTCTGTTTCTCCAAAATAATTGGTTTTAATTTGATATTTCCCTTTCACCGCATTTCGAATTATATATTGTTCCGGGCCATAACCTTCTGTAAAATCTTTAGAAAATCTTCCTCCAATTTGTGTTGAAGTATGGCTGTAGTAACATTCTTCGTTTGTTGGTTCAATAACATGCAAGTCTAAATCGACATCCATTTGGTTCCAGTTCATGATAATTCGAATATCAACCGGCATTTTTGCAAGATATTTTTTATCAAGTTTTCCTGTTTTCAAACCTGAATGTTCTCTCATCAAACGGTTTATATCCATTAAAATAATATCTTCCACACCTTCATACTGGCCGTCCATTTCTCCATAATAATTCACTTCCAAAGCTTTAACTAATTGATCAAAAGATTGCTGATATTTCCCTGCATCTTCCAGCGTCAATGCATAATCTCTTAAACTTTGCGGTTCGTGAGCCCTCCATTTTGCAACTTGTTTTGCTGTAAACACCGCATCATCATAATCTTTCCATTGGCGTAAAGTATAAGTCAGCGTTTTATACAATTGATGGTTTTCTAAACCTAAATCGGCAATATTACTGATAATCAATAATGCTTTTTTAACATCTCCCTGATTGTAGAAAAAATGTGCCACATCAAAATAAAAACTTGGGTTTCTTTCCTGTGCTTTTCTTAATTCTAAATACAAATCGTATTGTTTTTCTTTTGGAGCTTTTGCCAAAGCTTTTAAATACAATCGGTCTGGATTCCAACTTTTTGTTTGGACAACTCCACTATTTGAAGACTGCTTTTTCGTTGTTATTATAATAACTCCATTTGCCCCTTTGCTGCCATAAGCAGCAATTCTCGAAGCATCTTTCAAAACATCTACGGTATCGATATCATCTGACTTTAAATCGGCGAATTCACCCTCATAAAACTGACCATCAACTATAATTAAAGGCTTTTTTGAATCTCCGGCTAAATATCCCTGATCTAGATTTGAATCTTGTGGAATATATTTATTTTTTGAGATGTCTTCTGAAATAGCACCAACAACATCAGATTTTTTTTGAGTTCCATATCCTACTACAACTGTTTCTTCTAATTTAGCAGCATTTGTCTCTCTTTGTATTACTTCACTTCCAACTTTTTTATCTTTTAATTCAGTAATCACCGGCATATCTTCCGTAAATTCTTCTTTTTTCACAACCACAGGTGGGGCAAATTTAACCTGATTAGCTTGAGGTGTAGATGATACAGGAGCAGCATTATATACATTATTATCTTCCTCAATAACCATTGCTGCTGGAGCTGCTCCAATCGGTTCGTCTATTGTTAAAACAGCATCTGGATCTCCTTTTATAGTTTCACTTCCAATTGTTATATCCCCATCTCTGCCTCTTGCCCCTGACGGTGGTGGAGGCGGTGGCGGTAAAACTTGTCCTTTGTGTTTATACTTAGATGCAATTTTCTGTCCTTTATATTTTATATTCTTTTTCCACCAAACATCTAATCCATTAAAATAACTTTCTATATTGTCCCAATTACTTTTTTGCTGAGCCAAATTAGTATCGTGTTCCTGTTTTTTAATTCTGTCAAATTCTGCACGTAATTCTGCCGGTGGAATAATATCATACGAAATATAATCGCGGATATTTTCTAAAACAATCAACGAAGTATTTTTAGTAATGATACCGTACTTTTTGCCCAAAAGTTCAATTTCGTCAGCATTTTTAGCATATTCAAAATCAAGATTTGCTATTTTTTTCTGTGCCCAAAGTTTTTCAATATTTACATCGTTCGTGTTTTGAACCGCACCATCAAGCGAAATTTTTCTTTCTAAAACAGCTTCATTATTATATCCAAATAATAATGTAATCTCATTTTTTGGATTTAAAGAAATTCCCGAAAAACTAAAATTTCCTGAAACCGAAGTTCCTTCTATCGGAAACAAATCAGTTATCGTTAAATTTTCTTTTATTCCTAAAAATTTCAAATTTGTATTTGTCAATTTATCCAAAGCGATTTCAGTATTGATTTGATTTAAATTGATAAAATTGCCGCCAGTCTGCATTGCTGAATAATTCAGAAAAGCAAAATCAGCAGAAACTGAAGAAGTGATAGTATAAATTGTTTTTTTAGTTTTAGGAAGAAGATTTTCACTCAAAGAAGATAGTCCATCAGTAAAAAACAAATACTCAGCCTGACCCGTAAAGTTGAGCTGCGAAAAACGAGTTCCTCCATCGTATTTTGTTTTCTCTAAAACTGCTTTTAAAGCATCCCAATTACCGTTAGAAACAATATATTCTTGTTGTTTATCAAAAGTATAATTCAAAAAGTACACCGTAACTTTTGTGTTTTTTATTTTCTGAAAATACGCATCCAGCAAATTCAATTCTTTCTTTATATCTCTATTTTGACAGCTCAAAGAATTATCCCAAATTAAACCAATCGAAGCTGGTATTTTTTTAACTGTTTTATTTCCTTCGATAAAAGTATTTCCATAAAAGTAATGTTGTCCGCCAACATCCTGCATCAAAATACTTGGAATGCTTTGCTGTATTGGAATTTTAAGTACAATTTTTTCTGCAGGCTGGTAATTTTCTTTTTTAACAGAAGCCTGAAAAGCTTGATTCCATTTTGAAAAGACAATTTCGTTTCCTGAATTTTCAGTAACGGTTGGTGCTGTTGAAGTTCCTAAAACCGAAACATTAATTTCAAACTGATCTAATTTTTTCGGAAAACGACTTACCAATTGATATGCCAGATTATCTTTATCAAAAGCCGAAAGTTCTTCTTCGTAACCAATTATTACGGTTCGTTCTCCATTTGGAATTAAAGGATAAATTCGGGTTCTGAAATTATTTCCATCTACTTTTTCCAACAATCCCGGATCAACACGACGATGTTCAATAGCTTCAAAAACCTGTTTTCCTTTATTTTTATTTACCGGAACGGCTTCTCTCATTTTTCCATTGATATCAATGGCATATCTTGAAACCGAAACATTTTCCGGTAACGGAAAAATAAGTTCTGCTTCCATCTGACGAGTTCCCGAATTAAAAAAGTGCATTTCGGCAGTGGTGTAAGCAATATTCCCAACAACTTTTACATTGACTAAAAGTTTGTTCATTCTCACTTTTTCGGCATCATCACCTTTAACATTTAGTTCAGGGCTTTGTGCAAAAGTTTTTGTTCCTAAAAACAGTACAAAACAAAATAACAATTTGAAGTTCACTTGAAACATTGTTGGCATAAAAACAGTGGTTTTAGATTTCATAACGTGAAAGTTAAGGTTGTATATTGATATAGAGAACAAAAAACATCAAAAGGTTGGGAGAATAATACTTATTTTCAAAAAAAAATCTCCAAAGTCTTGCGACAATGGAGATTATAAAATTTTATCATATAAGTGATATAAGAAAATCTAAGAATTGGATTTGCAAAAATTAAATAAAACTTATAACACTTATATAACTTATATGGTTTTAGAAAAAATTATGCGTTGAAAATCTTCTCTTGGTGACCAATACTTTCCTGGTGAATTGCTTTGAACATTCTCAAAACAAACTCTTCAGTAAGACCTTTTTTCTCACCTTCTAAAATCATTTTTCCTAAAATTTCGTTCCAACGGTTGTTTTGAAGAATCGCTACGTTTGCATCTTTTTTCACCTGACCAATTTCGTCAGCAACTTTCATACGTTTTCCTAATAACTCTAATAAGTTAGCATCAAGTACGTCGATGTTAGCTCTTAGTTTAGTCATTTTTTGGCTGTACTCATCTGTAGTATCATCTGTTTTTCTGATCGTCAAATCTTTGATGATTTGTTTCAAAGCGTCTGGAGTAACTTGTTGCGCAGCATCAGACCAAGCATTGTCTGGATCGTAGTGCGTTTCGATAATCATACCGTCATAGTTCAAATCTAAAGCCTCTTGCGTTACTTCAAAAATCATTTTACGATCTCCTGTAATGTGAGATGGATCGATGATTAATGGTAAATCAGGGAATTTATTTTGCAATTCGATAGCAATCTGCCATTCTGGAATATTTCTGTATTTTGTTTTTTCGTAAGTAGAGAAACCTCTGTGAATAACTCCTAATTTCTCGATTCCAGCCATGTGTAAACGCTCAACACCACCTAACCATAAAGCTAAATCCGGGTTTACTGGGTTTTTAACCAAAACGATTTTATCTGTTCCTTTTAAAGTATCAGCAATTTCCTGAACCGCGAAAGGGTTTGCAGTTGTACGAGCACCAACCCATAAAACGTCAATATCATGTTCTAAAGCCAGTTTACAATGCGCTGCAGTTGCAACTTCAGTTCCCATTAGTAAACCAGTTTCTTTTTTAGCTTTTTGTAACCATTTTAATCCAATTTCCCCAACACCTTCAAATCCTCCTGGACGTGTTCTTGGTTTCCAGATTCCTGCTCTGAATACACTAACTTTTGAATCTTTCAATTCGTGAGCAATTTTCAATACTTGATCTTCCGTTTCTGCACTACATGGTCCAGCTATCACAAGTGGGTGATTTAAATTGAAATCTTCTAACCACTTTCTCATTTCTTTCTTATTTTCCATCTTAATTTTAATTTATTTCTTAGTTGTTGTTAATCCGTTTAATATCTCTTTTATTTTATTTGTGCTTTCCATTTCTTCAAAAATGGCATTGTAATTTTCATCTTTCAACAAATCCCTAAACCGACTGAGATTTGAAATGTATTCTTCTAATGTTTCCAGAACGTGTTCTTTATTTTGCTTAAAAATCGGTGTCCACATGGCTGGCGAACTTTTTGCTAAACGAACCGTACTTTCAAATCCACTTCCCGCCATATCAAAAATATCCTGCTCGTCCTTTTCTTTGTTCATTACTGTTTTACCAAGCATAAACGAACTAATGTGCGACAAATGCGAAACGTAAGCAATATGTTTGTCATGCGAAGTTGGGTCCATATATCGAATCCTCATTCCTATTTCGCTGAAAAGCTTTAACGCCTTTTCCTGCAATTTAAAAGTGGTTTTTTCCACTTCGCAGATAATGTTTGTTTTTCCTTTAAACAAACCTTTTATCGCCGCCGAAGGTCCTGAAAACTCCGTTCCCGCTATTGGATGTGTGGCAATAAAATTTCTTCTTTTCGGATGACTTGCTACTGCTTCGCAAATTGGCTTTTTTGTCGAACCCACTTCAAAAACAATTGTTTTATCTCCAACCGAATCCAAAACTTTAGGCAAAACCGTCAGTGCCACATCCACCGGAACCGAAACGATTACAAAATCAGCTTCAGCTAAATCCTCAAAACTTCCTGCTTCGTCGATAACTCCTAAATCAATGGCTTCCTGCAAATGCTTTTCGTTGCTGTCGATTCCAAAAATTGTCGAATCAGGATGTTGGTCTTTGATATCCAGCACCATCGAACCGCCTATTAATCCTATTCCTATTACGTATACTTTCATACTATTTCTTTAATTTTCAAATCTCGGTTTTTTTATGTGTCACCCTGAGCGAAGTCGAAGGGCTTTCCAATTGGAACGTGGGCTTCGACTTCGCTCAGCCTGACAATCCAAAATCTAAAATCTGATATCTAAAATTTTCAAAATCGATCAATCGCTTCTTGTACTTTTTCCTCTTTCACACACAATGAGAATCTGATATATCCTTCACCATTGCTTCCGAAGATTGTTCCCGGTGTAATGAAAATATGTTTCTCGTATAATATTTCGTCAATGAACTTCTCTGCTGATGCTATTCCTTCCGGAAGTTTTGCCCAAACAAAAAGGCCGACTCCTTCTTTATAAACTTCGCAGCCTAGTTTTTCTGCTAGTTTTTCAGTTAATTCTCTACGGCGTCTGTAAATTTTGTTTTGGTCTTCGAACCAAGATTTATCGCAATTTAAAGCAGCGATTGCACCTTTCTGAATTCCGTAGAACATTCCGCTGTCCATGTTGCTTTTTACTTTTAGGACTGCATCGATAATTTCAGGATTTCCTAAAACCATCCCGACTCTCCAGCCTGCCATGTTGAATGTTTTACTTAATGAATTCAATTCTAAAGCCACTTCTTTTGCACCTTCAACCTGCAATAAACTCATTGGGTTATCATTCAAAACAAAACTGTACGGATTGTCGTTGATCAATAATATATTGTGTTTTTTAGCAAATGCTACCAATTTTTCAAATAACGCTAAACTTCCTCTCGCTCCTGTTGGCATGTGCGGATATCCCAGCCACATAATTTTTACTTTCGAAAGATCTAATTTTTCAAGAGCTTCAAAATCCGGCTCCCATGCATTTTCTTCTTTCAAATCATAATAAACCGGAACTGCCTGAACCAAATTAGTTACCGAAGTATAAGTTGGATAACCCGGATTCGGAATTAAAACGTGATCGCCTTCATTTAAAAAGGCTAACGAAATGTGCATAATTCCTTCTTTTGACCCCATTAATGGTAAAATCTCATTATTCGGATTCACTTCAACACCAAACTGATCTTTATAAAAATCTGCCATCGCCTGCCTCATTTCCGGTAATCCCTGATAGCTTTGATAACCATGTCCGTTTTCGTCTTGAATTGCTGCAGCGACTGCTTCAATTACTGCTTTTGACGGACTCAAATCAGGGCTTCCGATTCCCATATTGATGATCGATTTTCCTTCAGACATCAGCTGACGAACTTCTCTCAATTTTGAGGAGAAGTAGTATTCTTCAACTGTATCTAATCTTTTTGCTGTTGTAATCATTTTTTTTATTGCTTTAGGCTTTAAGCTGTATGCTTTAGACTCTTTTATTCTTTAACTTTTGACTTTCTAACTTTGCGGGCTTCGACTTCGCTCAGCCTGACAATTTATTATTTCAACCCTTTTGGAATTTGGAATTTCAAAAATTGGAATTTCCTTTTAAGGCCTTGTATTTTTATATTCTCCCAACACTTTAAAATATTCTGCCATTATGTTTAATAACGCTTTGGCTTTTGCAAAATCTTCGTATTTCTCGAATGTTACGTCTACGAAGAATGAATATTTCCAAGGTGTTTCGATTTTTGGAAGTGATTGAATTTTTGTCAAATTCAGTTTGCAGTCACTCATTACATTTAAAACCGCTGCTAAACTTCCTCTTTTGTGATCTAATTCAAATTTGACAGATGCTCTGTTGATTTCGTTTTCCGGCAAAAATGAATTTTGCTTTTTGATGATCACGAAACGTGTCATATTGTTTTTTATCGTTTGAATCGCCGGCGCAATAATATCTAAATCGTACATTTCAGAAGCCGTTTCACTTGCAATTGCTGCGATTCCAGTTAATTGTTTTTCCTGAATTCTTCTTGCTGTTTCAGCTGTATCTTTATCCTCAACCAATTTGATATTTGGATATTGTTTCAGGAAATCCATGCATTGCAAAAGTGCCATTGGGTGTGAATGAACTTCTTTTATATCTTCAATTTTCTGACCTTTCAAAGCCATTAAATTCTGCTGAATGTTTAAATAATGCTCTCCAATAATGTGTAAATTATTCTTGTCGATCAAAGCATAATTCGGAATAATTGGCCCGGCAATTGAATTTTCGATCGCCATAACCGCCTGATCTGATTTTCCGGCAATAAGGCTGTCGATCAATTCTTCAAAAGACAAACATTCATCAATATCCACATTTTCAGAGAAATACTCCTTCACAACCTGATGATGAAAAGATCCTTTAATACCTTGTATTGCAATTTTCGTTGTCATATATTCAAAAAAAAATCCTGATTTGCATCAGGATTGTATATTAGTTTTATTTGTCTTAGAAATATTTCTCAAATAACCATAGCACAATCCTGACTTCTACTAAAGAAGAAATAAAAACTGTTGCTAAAATAAAAACGGTTACTTGCCATTTTGTTTGTGTTATTTTGTAAATTCTCTGCGAATGTATAAATTATTTTTACCGCACCAAAAAAAATATTGCATTTTATGAAACAAAAAGGGATTTTTTAACAAATTTAGGCTGATTTGTATGATAATATAAAAATATGGGCTTAAAATGAGATATTTACAATGAGTTATTTGAGATGCTAAGATTCTGAGTTGCTAAGGTTCTGAGATTTTTTAAAGTGCTAATCTTTTAGACCAATTTTTAGGAGAGCGTGAAGTATGAAAAATACCAATTACAATTATTTGATTTTTTTCTACTCTATAATGAATTCCGTAAGGGAATCTTGAAATAAAATGCATTCTTATATTTTTATACTTCTTTTGAAATAAATCAGGATTTCTTAAAATAGAATCAATTCCTGCTTCCAGACAAAGTTCAAAATCATAAGAAAGACCAATTCTTTGTTCTTCATACCAAAGAACAATATCTTCAATATCAAATAAAGCTTCTTTTACAAAATGAAGTCTATACACTTATCGCAAAGATTTTAAATGAGCTTTAACCTCATCCCAAGAATATAATTCTGTTTTTCCTTCTTCTAAATTTTGTATACGAATATCTAATTCCTTTTTTACGTCATCAGAAATTTCCAAATCTTCTTTAGAAACACTGTCCCACAACTGCTCTGCTAAAACAATTTTTTCAGCATTACTATACTTAGATAGGTTTTTGATTTGCATATTATCAGTATTACTAGTATTATAATGTTACAAATTTAATCAAATTAATTAACTTAAAAGTCTACAATTCACACCAAATCTATCCGCTTCTTCAAGAAACTCTCGAGCCACATTTTTATCTTCAATTTCTAAAATTATTATCTGATCTTCTAAAAGCATATCAGCATTTGTTTTAGATTCAAGCAAAGACAAACCAAGCTTTTCATATTGCAATTTAGTCAGAGACACCACCTGCAATCCATATCTCCAACTTTCCATTATTACTTTTGCCATATTAATGTTTTTTTTATATCAAAAAAGCAGTTATCATTACAATAACTGCTTTCTATTAACTACAGAATAAATTTTTTCTCTTTATTCTATTTTCTTTCTTCTAAAAAAAATTAAGATCCGCACATTTCACAATCTTCAGGATCTGCGGCTTGTGCTTTTAAAAGCATTGCTTTATAATCCTCAACACTGATTTCTTCAGTTTCTGCTACTAAAGATGGAGCTGTTTCTTCTTTTTTATCGTTGTTCAATGTGAATTTAATCGCATCTACAGCCGCTTTTGTTCTTAGGTAATACATTCCTGTTTTTAAACCAGACTGCCAAGCATAGAAGTGCATTGACGTCAATTTAGAATAGTTTGCATCCTGCATGAACAAGTTCAACGATTGAGACTGGTCAATGAAATATCCTCTTTGACGAGACATATCGATAATATCTTTCATCGACATTTCCCAAACTGTTTTGTATAGTTCTTTTAAGTCTTGTGGAATCACATCAATATTTTGAACAGATCCGTTATGACGCATAATTTCTTGTTTCAACGTTTCGTTCCACAAACCTAGTTTTACTAAATCTTCTAGTAAATGTTTGTTTACTACGATGAACTCTCCAGACAATACGCGACGTGTGTAAATGTTTGATGTATATGGTTCGAAAGCTTCGTTGTTTCCAAGAATTTGAGAAGTCGAAGCAGTTGGCATTGGCGCCACTAACAATGAGTTACGAACTCCATGTTCTACCACTTCTTTTCTTAATGAAGCCCAGTCCCAACGACCTGATAATTCTTCATCTTTCATCCCCCACATATTGTATTGGAATTCTCCTTTTGACATTGGTGAACCTTCAAATGTTGAATATGGTCCTTCTTCTTTTGCCATTTCCATAGAAGCGGTTACAGCAGCAAAGTATAATGTTTCGAAAATCTCTTGGTTTAATTTTTTAGCTTCATCGCTTGTAAACGGTAAACGCAACATAATAAAAGCATCTGCTAAACCTTGCACACCTAAACCTACCGGACGATGACGCATGTTTGAGTTTTCTGCTTCCTGAACTGGGTAATAGTTTCTGTCGATTACTTTGTTCAGGTTACGAGTTACACGTTTTGTAACATTGTAAAGCGCTTCATGATCAAATTTTCCGTTTTCAATAAACATTGGTAACGAGATGGAAGCCAAGTTACAAACTGCAATTTCATCTTTAGATGTAAATTCCATAATCTCAGTACACAAGTTAGAAGAACGAATTGTTCCTAAATTCTTGTGGTTCGATTTACGGTTTGCCGCATCTTTGTACAACATATATGGTGTTCCGGTTTCGATTTGTGATTCAAGGATTTTCTCCCATAATTCACGAGCACGGATTGTTTTTCTTCCTTTTCCTCTAAATTCATAATCAGTATATAATGCTTCGAATTCATCTCCGTAAACATCATATAATCCCGGACATTCGTTTGGACACATTAAAGTCCAAGTTGTGTCTTCCTGAACACGTTTCATGAATAAATCTGAAGTCCACATCGCGAAGAATAAATCTCTTGCACGCATTTCTTCTTTTCCTGTATTTTTCTTTAAATCTAAGAAATCAAAGATATCAGCATGCCAAGTTTCAATGTAAATCGCAAAACTTCCTTTACGTTTTCCTCCACCTTGATCTACGTAACGAGCTGTATCGTTAAATACTCTCAACATCGGAACAATCCCGTTTGAAGTTCCGTTTGTACCGCGAATATAAGATCCTGTTGCACGAACGTTATGAATAGAAAGTCCAATTCCTCCCGCTGACTGCGAAATTTTTGCTGTTTGTTTTAATGTATCATAAATACCGTCAATACTATCATCCTGCATTGCCAAAAGGAAACAAGAAGACATTTGAGGTTTTGGAGTTCCAGCGTTGAACAACGTTGGCGTTGCGTGCGTGAAGAACTTTTTAGACATTAAATCGTAAGTTTCAATTACTGATTTTAAATCATCTAAGTGAATACCAACAGAAACACGCATCAACATATGTTGTGGTCTTTCTACGATTTTTCCGTTTATTTTAAGAAGGTAAGAACGCTCTAAGGTTTTGAAACCAAAGTAATCGTAATTAAAATCTCTTGTATAAATGATATGAGAATCTAAAAAAGCAGCATTTTCCTGAATCACTTTAAATACGTCATCAGCAATTAATGGTGCATCTTGACCATTTCTTGGATTTACGTAGTGATACATATCTTTCATCGTTTCTGAGAAAGATTTTTTTGTATTTGAATGTAAATTCGAAATCGCCACACGAGCTGCTAATTGTGCATAATCTGGATGAGCAATCGTCATAGATGCCGCAGTTTCTGCCGCAAGATTATCCAATTCAGAAGTAGAAACTCCATCATACAATCCTTCGATAACTCTCATCGCTACCTTAACAGGATCTACAAGCTCATTCAGGCCGTAACACAATTTTTTGATTCTTTCTGTAATCTTGTCAAACATTACAGGCTCTCTGTGTCCATCTCTTTTTACTACATACATAAGCTTACTATTTAAAGTTATTGAATAAATGAAAGTAACTAGAAAACGAATTCCAGTCCTTAAACATTGCGTGTTTTTAAATTATTTTTTGAGAATTACAGGATTCTCAATAGTTGTCCTTTCCCAATTTGAATATCAAACCGAAAAGCCGTTAAAATTGCTATTAAATCTCCGATTTGGGTGATGAGAGATTTAACCTAAAATGTTCTGTAAAAATTAATTCGGGCTTTAGATAAAATTATCCCGAATTAAAAAAATGCTGTTGTTCTAAAAATCTGCGTCAAATGAAATTTTTTGAGCATCGCTGTCTGTGTTCATAACGCCAGATTTTTGATACTCGGCAACACGTTTTTCAAAGAAATTAGTTTTTCCCTGAAGAGAAATCATGTCCATGAAATCGAATGGATTTGCTGATCCATATACGCGCTCGCAACCTAATTCAACCAAAAGTCTATCTGCGACGAACTCCAGGTACTGTGTCATTAAACCTGCATTCATTCCAATTAAACTTACCGGAAGAGATTCTGTTACAAACTGTCTTTCGATATCCAGTGCATCAACAATAATTTCTTTGATTCTGTCTTTTGGTACTTTGTTTACCAAATGGTGATTATGCAAGTGAACTGCAAAATCACAATGTACACCTTCGTCACGAGAAATCAACTCATTAGAAAAAGTTAAACCTGGCATTAAACCACGTTTTTTCAACCAATAAATTGAACAGAAAGCACCTGAGAAAAAGATTCCTTCAACAGCAGCAAAAGCAATAAGTCTTTCAGCAAATGAATCAGACTCGATCCATTTTAAAGCCCATTCTGCTTTTTTAGCAATTGCAGGGAAAACTTCTAAAGCATTAAACAACTCTGCTTTTTCTGCTTCATCTTTCACATAAGTATCTATTAATAGTGAATAGGTCTCACTATGAATATTCTCCATCATGATTTGAAAACCGTAGAAAAATTTTGCCTCAGCATATTGAACTTCATTTACAAAGTTCTCAGCAAGGTTTTCATTTACGATGCCGTCAGAAGCAGCAAAGAATGCTAAAATGTGTTTAATGAAATATCTTTCGTCATCATTAAGTTTATTATTCCAATCTGTCAAGTCCTGGTGCAAATCGATTTCTTCAGCAGTCCAAAAACTAGCTTCCATTTTTTTATACCATTCCCAAATATCATGATGTTTGATAGGAAAAATAACGAAACGATTTTTATTTTCTTGTAAGATTGGCTCTACTTGTGACATGACAAATTTTGTTAAATTTTTATACTGAAACTTTACTAATTCAGTAGACTACAAAGATTGGCAATTATAGCTAAAAATGAAAGTCAAACTTATTCACAATTTGATGTAGTTTTTAACAAAGGCTAAAATTTGAAACATTTTTCATACAATAATTAATTTACTGTAAATGAACGCATTAAATACAACAATTATACCTTGAAGCCCCGTAGAATATAGACTTTTTAATATAAAAAGCAAGAAATTTTAAATTGTTTTAAAAACTTTTTTTTGAGTTAAAACTTTATTTTTTTGAGTCAAAATAAGCCTTCGCAAAAAGGTATTTTTTACACTTTAATTTTTAAGAATTTTTAAGTTCCTGAGCTACCTTTTCAAGTTCTAAATACCAGTCTTCACCAAAACGACGAATCAAGGCTTCTTTCACAAATTTATAAACCGGAACTTCTAATTCTTTTCCTAAAGAGCAGGCATCATCACAAATATCCCATTTGTCATAATTTACCGCAGCAAATTCTGTGAAGTCTTTTACACGAATTGGATAAAGGTGACAAGAAACCGGTTTTTTCCAATCTACGATTCCTTGATTATAAGCCTGCTCGATTCCGCAAAGCGCGGTTTTTCCATCAAAAATAACATACGCACAATCCTTATTATCGATAAGCGGCGTTTCAAGATCGCCGTCGGTTCCTTTTACCCAAGTTCCCTGTGCTTCGATTGCAGCAATTCCTTCTTTTCTTAAAAAAGGTTTCACTTTTGGATAAATTTCTTCTAAGATTTTAGTTTCTGCTTCACTCAAAGGCGCGCCCGCATCTCCATCAACACAACAAGCCCCTTTACAAGCTGACAAGTTGCACACAAATTCTTTTTCCAGAATGTCCTCTGAAACAATAGTTTTCCCTAACTGAAACATGATAATAAAATACGCTAAATTTATAAAGTGCAAAGATAGTCAAAGAAAACGGATAAAAAATTTACCGCAAAGATTCACAAAGGCTTTCACAAAGATTCGCAAAGAATAATTCAGTTTTTACTCTTTTCGCAATTTTAGCTTTGTGAATCTTTGCGAGGAAACTTTGCGATACTCTGCGGCAAAAACAATAATTGTTACAAATATCACTTTTTTAACCACAAAACCATGTTTTTATAACAAAAGTGAATTGTACAGAAAAAACACCTAACTTTATTAACTACTTTAGCAGCAGTTTTTTAAACCCTTAAAATCAAAGCGATATGTTAGATATAGACTTTAAAGAAATCATTACAGTAAGCATGGTACTTTTTGCCGTAATTGATATTGTAGGTTCCATTCCAATTATCGTAAATTTAAGAGCAAAAGTGGGACACATTGAATCTGAAAAAGCTTCGATAGTTGCGGGTATGATTATGATTGTTTTTCTTTTTGTTGGAGAAGGTTTATTGAACTTAATTGGTATTGATGTTCATTCATTTGCCGTTGCCGGTTCTTTTGTATTGTTTTTCCTTGCTTTAGAGATGATTTTAGGAATCCGTATTTATCGTGACGAAGAACCTGGGTCTGCTTCTATTGTGCCCTTGGCTTTTCCGTTAATCGCCGGAGCGGGAACTATGACTACTTTACTTTCTCTTCGATCTCAATTTCATACTATTAATATAATCATTGCGATTTTACTAAATATTATATTGGTTTATGTGGTTTTGAAATCTTCTAAAAAAATCGAAAATTTACTAGGAGAAAACGGACTTGGCGTGGTCCGCAAGACATTTGGGGTGATACTTTTAGCAATTGCTGTTAAATTATTCGCTGCTAATGTTAAAGGTTTGTTTGTCTAAGATTTATTTTTATACTTTTACCCCCATTAAATTTATAAAATACAACTTTAAGTCATTTTTTATTAGAGTTTTACTTTGATATTTTTATACAAACAAAACAACCAATATGAAAATCTTCACTTCAATCTTAGTGCTTTTAGCATTAGCTTTAATTGTGTTTAATATTACGCTATTAGACTTTACAAATCCTTTTCAAGGAGACAGTATGGTAGCTTTTATTGGAATCGCAGCTTCATTTTGCGCCGTGTTGATTCTTTTGATTTTTAGAATTTCAAAAAGAATTGAAGAAAAAACAAACGGTCGATAATATATGTTTGACGTTTTAATTATCGGCGGGGGCGTATCGGGCATGTCTTGTGCCTTAGTTTTGGGTTCTGCTAAAAACAAAGCTTTTGCTACCGACAAAAAAATCGGAATTTTCACGCATCAGAAAAATTCTTCTTTACAAGAGGCAATTTTCTACAATGCTTATGGCATTACACCAGGTAAATTAGGTTCTGAATTACTGGAAGAAAGTACACAGGATTTAGCAGCATCTTATCCGCATATCGAACAGATTGCAAATGAAAAAGTAATTAAAGTAGAAGGTTCTTTCCCTTCGTTTACCGTTATTACTAACAAAAACTCTTATCAAACAAAAAGTATCGTTGTGGGAATTGGTTCTGCCAATACATTTGATATCGAAGGTTTGACACAATATATTGAACCGCATAAAAAGGCACTTCCGGAAAAACAGCGTATTCAGCTTAAAAATGAAGATCATAAAGTTGCTGACGGCATTTATGTTATTGGAACTTTAGCTGGCTGGAGAAGCCAACTAGCGATTGCTGCAGGAAGCGGCGCTGCTGTTGCCACAGATATTCTAACTTTATGGAATAACGGAACACAAACTCACTCGCACGACAGCATTCGATAAAATTATTAAACCATATAAGTTATATAAGTTCATTTAATTCTATACGCAAAGTATAATATGAACTTATATAACTTATATGGTTTAAAAAAATATTTTATGTTTCAGACTACTTTACCGAAACGATCTGTGTTACTTTGATATGGTTTTCGTCGTCTGTTTTCCAGATTTCTCCTTTTAGCGATACTACATCTCCAATTTTTAATTGTTTGTAATTTTGCGGGCCGCCAACGTTTACAATGCTGATGGTTGCAAAATATACTTCTTTTGTATCTGTATTGATTTTTGCTGTGTAACCGTCTTTTCCAGATTCTATTGATTCTACTTTTCCTGAAACAGCACTATTTTTATCATTTTTCATAGTTGTACAAGAGATTACAAAAGTCATTAAAACGACAAGGAAACTTATTCTTTTTAGATTTTTCATATGTTTATTTTAACCGCAAAGCTCGCTAAGATTTACGCAAGGTTCGCTAACTAATATTTTAAGTTAATATTAAATTTCTTTTCAAAATTTATGCCAGCTGAACGCAGCTTCCGGCAATAACTTTTAAATTATCATCAAATTGTTTCCAGACTCTGATATATTTGAAAACGCCATTAATAGGATTATTATCGTAAGTCCCTTTTAATGAAATAGAAACGGCAACTACAGCAGAATCGCCTATAATATTTATAATTTGGTCTGAAGCTTCGAGAGAATCAATTTTCATTTTACCCGAACGATACGAATTCAAATCAAATTCTTTTGTGATAGTTTCTCCAGTTGGTAAATTGAAAAGCAAATCGTCGTGAAGGATTTGTTCTAAAACAGCAACATCAGCATTTTTAATTGCGGTTAAAAGTTCGATTTCGGCATTTACTATTAGATCTATTTTCATCAAATTAGAATTTTAAAGATTATTTCTTCGGATTCAAAATTGTTTTGATCATGGCGTCATCTTTTAAAATAACATCATAATAATACATTTCGCCATATAACTGGCGGGCAAATTCAGCCGTAATGTATCGGTTTACCAATGCTTTGGTTTTATCTAATTTAAGATCTAAACCTGTCAGTAAAATATAGTTTTTAAACTTTTTAAAATAAGCATCAGAGCTTTTCATTTTCTCCAAAAACTCATTGAACTTAAGTCCTGCAAAAGCATTTCGGTTTTTATCTAATTCTTCAAAAACAAAATGACCTACGATTCCGGTTTGAAGTAGATAAGCTACATTTTCGTTTCCGTGCTCTGCTTCCATCGGAACAAAAACATCCGGAACGATTCCGCCGCCGCCGTAAACGATTTTACCTTTTGGCGTTTTAAATTTTAAAGAATCCGCCACTTTTATGCTGTCTTTTGCATACAATTCGCCAGAATTTATTCTTGATTCAGATTCTTTAAAATATTCTTCATTTCCTTTTTTATACGGTTTTTGAATTGATCTTCCCGTTGGCGTGTAATATCTCGCAACGGTTAAACGAACGGCAGATCCGTCGTTAAAATCCATTTCACGCTGTACTAAACCTTTCCCGAAAGAACGACGACCAACAATTGTTCCGCGGTCGCTGTCCTGAATTGCTCCGGCCAGAATTTCACTCGCAGAAGCACTGTTCTCATTAATTAAAACATACACTTTTCCGGTTTCAAAACTTCCGGCTTTTGTGGCGTATGTTTTTTCAGTTGTTCCGTTTTTATTTTTGGTAAAAACAATTAACTGTTTGTCTTTTAAAAATTCATCGGCAATTGCAATCGCTTCTTCCATATAACCGCCGCCATTATCGCGAAGGTCAATTACAAGAGACTGAATGCCTTTTTGTTTTAAACGTGTTAAACCGGTTTTGAATTCGTTAAAAGTAGTTTCGGCAAAACGATTGATTTTGATGTAACCTGTATTATTTCCAATTAATAAAGATGCATCGACACTTTTTATCGGAATAACATCTCTTTTGATTTTAAACTTCAGTTTCTTTTGTTCTGATTTTCTAAAAACGGTCAATTCGATTTCAGAACCTTTGATTCCTTTTAATTTAGAAAATAAACTATCAGATGGCAATCTTCTTCCGTACAATTTGGTTTTTCCGGCATATAAAATCCTATCGCCCGATTTTAATCCTGCTTTCGCAGAAGGCCCGTTTTCGACTGGTTTTATAATCGCAACAGAATCTTTGTACATATAGAAATTGATTCCGATTCCCACGAAATCCCCTTTCATGCTTTCAGCAACTTCGGCTTGTTCGCTTGGCGGAATATAAACAGAATGTGGATCTAATTTTGAGAGTATATTATCGACTGTAAGGTTTACAATCGAATCTGTGTTGACGCTGTCAACATATTCAGTATTGATAAAATCAATCAGTTTATTCAGCTTGGTTTTCGAGTAATTTTTAGCCAAAAGCTGATCATCTGCGGAAGAGTTTGTTAAACTTCCGATTACGATTCCGGTGGCAAGTGTCGCCCCGATAATCATTGGCAGATATTTTGGATTAAATTTCATTATTCTTCTAAAACAGGAATATGTTCGACTTCGACACCTGCTTTTATTAAAAACTGAATTCCCGAGTCATCGCGGTATCCATCTTGGTACACCACTCTTTTTATTCCGGATTGGTGTATTAATTTACTGCATTCTTTGCAAGGCGAAAGTGTAATATATAAGGTTGCACCTTCGCATGACTGCGTTGATCTGGCTACTTTTAGGATTGCATTTGCCTCGGCGTGCAAAACATCCCATCGTGTTAACCCTTCTTCATCTTCGCAGCAATTTTCAAATCCGGACGGCGTTCCGTTGTAGCCATCAGAAATGATCATTCTGTCTTTTACGATAATCGCTCCAACTTGTTTACGCTTGCAGTAGGATAATAAACTCCATTCTTTAGCGATTCGCAAATAAGCTTTATCGTATTTATTTAATTTTTTTACTTCCATTTATTTTATCTGTTCCAAATTGGACTTTCAATAATCATCGGAATTACAACTCCAATAATAAAAGCTGACATTACCAGTGCCCAATCGCGTTTTGAAAAACGAAATACTGTTTGTACAATATAGGAGATTACCAAAACTACAAAAACAACTACCAGCTGCGCGGCTTCAATTCCTAAAGCAAATTCTCCTAAAGGCAATAATTTTGAACTTGCCGATCCTCCTAAAATTGTTTTAAAATAGTTTGAGAATCCTAGTCCGTGTATAATTCCAAAGAACAAAGTCACAAAAAATACCACATTTACGCCGTCATTTTTAGTTGCTTTTCCTGCAGTAAAAAGATGGTACAATGCCGTGATTAAAATCGTAATTGGGATTAAAAATTCAACGATATTTACTTTTATGGCAATTATTCCGAAAACAGAAAGTATAAGGGCTAAAGTGTGACCGATTGTGAAAACGGAAACCAAAAGCAAAATACGTTTCCAGTCTTTAAAGGAATACGGAACAGTTAATGCAATTAAAAAAAGAACGTGATCGTAAGCGTTGATATCTAATACATGCTTTAATCCTATTTGAAAATAAATCCAAAATTGCGACATACGGGTAATACTATTAAATGATTAGGGGTTGTAAACTTACGATTTATTTTGAAGAATTTACGATGCGGATTCTTAAAACAACAAGTAAAAATAAGTTAAATTTATGAGAAATTTAAAATTGTCAAATTAAAATAAGATTTATCTTTGCGTGATAAAAAACTTTATAATTATGTCATTTTCAGATTTATTCGATAGCGAATTCAAGCAAAGAAACAAAGGTCATTTTTCAGCTATTGTTCGTGTAGCATTAGCAGACGGAATAGTTCACCCTGAAGAAAAAAGTTTCTTGGATAAATTAGCTTCGCGTTTAGAAATTTCAGAGTCAGAGTACGAAGAAATTTTAAACGATCCTTTAAAATATCCAATCAATCCTCCTTACTTGCACGTACAGCGTTTAGAGCGTTTATACGATTTAACGAGGATGGTGCACGTAGATCACCATTTAGAAGATCAACAAGAAGTAATGCTAAGAAAATTAGGAATTGCTTTAGGTTTCACGCCAAGTAACGTAAATTATATTATTGCTAAAGCATTGTCTTTAGTTGATAAAAAAGTAGATGCTGATACTTTTGTATACGAAATGCAGCACATGCATAAATAGTATTTAGTTTGCTGTTTCTGTTGAAACTTCAAATTTATATCAAATTATAAACCCGACAGATTTTGAAAATCTGTCGGGTTTGCTTTTTTAGTCAAAAGCATACCTGTAAATGCAAATTTGGTTTTGCTTAATTTCGAAATGATTAATGTTATATATTTCTTCATTCAACTGGACTGAAGTCCAGCCCTACAATATAATTCGTTCCTTCGGAACTTTAGATGAGCCTTTGGCTCGATCCATATTGTAGGGCCGGACTTTAGTCCGGTTTGATATGTGAGAATGCGAAAAATTTTAAACCCGACAGGTTTTGAAAATCTGTCGGTTTGCTTTTTTTAGCCAAAAACATACTTGTAAATGCAAATTTGGTTTTGCTTAATCTCGAAATGATTAATGTTATATATTATTTCATTCAACTGGACTGAAGTCCAGCCCTACAATATAATTCGGTCCTTCGGAACTTTAAAAGAGCCTTTGGCTCGATCCATATTGTAGGGCCGGACTTTAGTCCGGTTTGACATGTGAGAATACGAAAAATTATAAACCCGACAGGTTTTAAAAACCTGTCGGGTTTGCTATATCTGAAAACTGCGACTGAAAACTGAAAACTTACTCAGCAGTCGCCATAAACTCCTCCGCTTTTTCTACCATATTATAGCTTCCGCAGAAAAACGGAACTCTTTGGTGCAATTCTGTCGGCTGGATTTCCATAATTCTTCCAAAACCGTCTGTTGCTTTTCCTCCTGCTTGTTCTGCCAAAAATGCCATTGGATTACATTCATATAATAAACGTAATTTCCCTTTTGGTGCTTTTGAACTTGTTGGATAAAGATAAATTCCGCCTTTAATCATATTTCGATGAAAATCGGCCACTAAACTTCCTATATATCTTGAAGTATAAGGTCGGTCTTCTTCTTCACGCTGACAATATTTGATGTAGTTTTTTACTCCCTGTGGAAAATGGATATAGTTTCCTTCGTTTACCGAATAGATACTTCCGTCTTTTGGAAATTTCATATTAGGATGCGAAAGGTAAAATGTACCAATTGCAGGATTTAATGTAAATCCGTTTACGCCATAACCGGTTGTATAAACCAGCATTGTCGAAGTTCCGTAAATTACATAACCTGCCGCAACCTGATTAACTCCCGGCTGTAAAAAATCTTCGATTGTTACCGGAGTTCCTATTGGTGTAATTCTTCTAAAAACAGAAAAAATAGTTCCTACCGAAACATTCACATCAATGTTTGAAGATCCGTCAAGCGGATCCATTAAGATCACGTACTTATTATTATGACTGTTGTCGCTCCCCTGAACAGTTATAAAATCGTCGTTTTCTTCAGAAGCAATACCACAGACAATCTCACGGTTTATTAACGTCTGGATAAATACTTCGTTTGCATAGACATCTAATTTTTGCTGGTCTTCTCCCTGAATATTCTGCTCGCCTGCGGCGCCAATAATATCCACCAATCCAGCTTGATTTACTTTGTGATTGACAACCTTTGCTGCCAAACGAATTGAGTTGATAATCCGGGAAAGCTCTCCCGACGAATACTGAAATGCTTTTTGGTTCTCAATAATAAACTCTCCCAGTGTTTTATTGCGTTCTTCCATTGCTATATCGTTATAGTTTTAATTTTAAGTCACAAATATCGCTTATTTTGTGAGAATGATTTAAAAATTATTTTGTTAGTTTGCTACTATTGTATATTTGCTAATTAAAGACAAAAAGAATGCAGTAAATACATTTTTTTTTGGCTAATATGCAGTTAATAATAAGAATAAATGAATTGCTTCTAAAGAAAGTCTGCTTTGAATAGTTTTAAAATGCAAGGCAGTTTTATGGAGCGCAAATAAGTAAATTATGAATATTAGAAAAGGAAATCCTGAGGACATGAAATCAGTTTTGGGGTTAATTCAGGAGCTGGCAATATTCGAAAAAGAACCTGATGCTGTAGTCATTACAGAGGAAGATTTAGTACGTGACGGATTTGGAGAAAAACCGCTTTTTCAGGTTTTTGTAGCTGAGATTGATTCAAACGAAACTGAAACAGGAAAAGAAATAGTGGGAATTGCCTTGTTCTATTACCGCTACTCGACCTGGAAAGGAAAAACAATACACCTTGAGGATTTAATTGTAAAGGAAAAAATGCGCGGTACCGGTTTAGGATCTGCACTTTATGCCGAAATAATGAAACAGGGAAAAAGAGACAATGTTAGAAGAGTTGAATGGAATGTTTTAGACTGGAATACTCCGGCTGTTAATTTCTATAAGAATTCTGGCGCGCGAATTCTTGATGGCTGGCAGGTTGTTCAAATGGATGAAACAGGAATTAATTCGTTCTTAGAAAAATTATAAAAATTTATTTTGCCACAGATTATTAGGATTAAAAGGATTTTCAAATCTGTGTCAAGGTTGCCACGAATTACACGAATTAGCACGAATTAATTAGTGGAAATTCGTGTAATTCGTGGCAAAAAAAGACGCATTGCAGTGCGTCTAATCCAATTGAAATTTAAAAAACAGCCATAGTTTAAAGGATTAAAAAGATTAAAAATCCTTTCTAATTGAAATAATCTGTGGCAAAAAAATAAAAGAATACCAGATTTCATTCAATCTGAAATCTAAAATTAAAAATCTAAAATTAAAAATGAGAGTATTTAAATTTGGTGGTGCATCGGTAAAAGATGCTGAAGGAATTAAAAACGTATACGACGTTTTACAAAAAGTGGGTTATGAAGATGTGATTTTGGTCGTTTCGGCAATGGGGAAAACCACAAATGCTCTTGAGGTTGTAATCAAGAATTATTTTGAGAAATCGGCAGAGTTGAATTCATCTGTACAAGAAATAAAAAAATATCACAATCAAATATTATTAGATTTATTTGATGATGAAAAAAATGCAGTTTTTGCTGCGGTTAATGAGCAGTTTTTAGAATTAGAGTATTTCTTGGCGCATAATAAATCGCCAAACTATAATTTCGTTTACGATCAGGTTGTAAGTTTTGGAGAATTGATTTCTACCAATATTCTAAGTCATTATATGAATTTTAGAGGAATTCAAACGCAATGGCTTGATGTTCGTAATTTCATTAAAACAAATGCAAACTACAGAGATGCTGAAGTTGACTGGGAAACTACACAACAAAACATCAGCAAAAATGTACCAAGAAAACAACTAAATATTACACAGGGATTTTTAGGTGCTGATGAAAATAATTTCACTACTACTCTAGGCCGTGAAGGTTCTGATTATACTGCGGGAATTTTTGCTTATTGCTTAAATGCAGAAAGTGTTACAATCTGGAAAGACGTTCCGGGAGTTATGAATGCTGACCCGCGTTATTTTGAAAATGCAAGTTTGCTTAACCAGATTTCGTATCGTGAAGCAATCGAATTAGCATTTTACGGAGCAACGGTTATTCACCCAAAAACATTACAGCCGTTACAGAAAAAAGAAATTCCGTTATACGTAAAATCATTTATCAACCCATTATTAAAAGGAACTTGTGTTTCAAAAGGTGTTGATTTAGAGCCGCAATATCCTTGTTTTATTGTAAAAAGAGAACAGCTTTTAATTTCGCTTTCATCTATTGATTTCTCTTTTATTATGGAAGAAAACATTAGTGAGATTTTTGGTTTATTCCACGAATTCAAAATCAAAGTAAACCTGATTCAGAACTCTGCAATTAGTTTTTCTGTTTGTGTAGAAGATAAATTCGGAAACTTCAATGAATTGAATGCGATTCTTTCTAAAAAATTCAAAGTAGATTACAGCGAAAATGTAACACTTTATACGATTCGTCACTTTACAGAAAATGCTGCACAAACGGTTGAAGAAAACAAAGAAGTTTTATTGAAACAAGTAAGCCGCGAAACCATGCAGATTGTTACTAAAGAACTAAATTAATACTTGATAAAAAAGGTAATTATTAAAATTCAGATATGTTTTGAAAAGGCTTCACTTAATTGTGAAGCCTTTTTAGCTTTTGTCCTTATTCAAATATCTAATAATTGTTTTTAAATCTTCAATTTCCAATTCATATTTCTTTATTATTTTTCTGTAAACGCTCAACATTGCAATTTCCGTTTGACGTTCTGTATTCATCAAATTTTCATAAGTGGCAATACCTAATTCTTTTTTAACTAATTCTTCTGCGCTGATCTCAAAAACCTGACAGATTTTATTAAAATGAATTGCCCAAGAGGTACTTTCTCCTCGCTCCATCCTTGCATAAGCAGATTGCGAAATATTTAAATGATCTGCAACCTGTTCTTGTGACATATTTTTGGCTTTACGCAATATTTTTAAATTATTTCCTACAATTCTATTCATAATTAACATTTTTACAAATATAAACATAAGATTTAATTTACAATTATTCAAATTTAGGTTTTAAATAACCGATTTTCGACTAAGACTGAAATACAATCCATTATAGATTTGTATGTATCAATTAACTAATAAATTTAATTATTATGAAGAAAATATTATTTGTAGCTGGCATCCTTATATTATTTATAAGTTGTGAAGAAAATGATCATTATACAGAAAATAGTACTGAATCTTTAAAAAGCTACACTGGAAAGGAATTATTCAAAGGTATTCTCTTTGCTGAAGGAGACGTTGCTGATCTTCTCCAAAACATTAAGCAATCTTACAGTTACTACGAGATTAACCAAATTGATGTAGATCATAAAAATGATTCCGATAATAAAATTAACTATTTGCTAAATTCAATAGAAAATAAAAATTCGCATTATTTTGATGAGTTTAAACAAAGTATAACTAGTAAAGATCATATTAGAATTCGCCAAGCTTTAGCAAATGGCTCTGAACTCGTCTATAATACTGCATTAGATCTTTACTTATCAAAAAATGAAAAAAATGATCTGAAAAACTTATTATCCAAAATTGATATAAGTACATACACTAACGAAAATGGGATGATTGACAAAGAAAAATTAAAAAAAGCAATCACACAAAGTAATAGTTTCTCATTAAATCAAGCAGGAAAAGGAACATGTTGGTTTGCAGGTGTTGTTGTAGTTGCTGCTGCATATGTAGTAGTTGTTCATGCCGCCGCCGCAATGACATATGTTGCAGTAGCATGGGTTGCTGAGGCATACGCTGCTGTCGATCAAGCAAAAACAATAACGAGATCAAAAGCTGCACCGAGAACTGATTTAATGGATGAACCAGTTGGCCCTTATGAGATTGAAGAAGAGTTATTGATTGATGAAATAGTAACCCGTACCTTAGTTAAATAGTCAATAAATCTAGAGTTAATTTACTTTTCATGATCAAATATCTTTATCCAACAATCATAAGTACTTTTTGGATTTTATTTCTAAGCTATGTATTTAAAGCTAGCATCCCAATCCCTAGCCTCGATTCTTTTAAACAGAAAGCAATCTTATTTAATATTATTCCTCAAGGTTGGGGATTTTTTACGAGGGATCCGAGAGAAAATGAAATATCGACTTATTATATTACTGACGGTTCAATTATAAAATTTACTCAAACTAATGGAAATCTAAATAACTTCTATGGTGCTTCAAGAAAAAATCGTTTTCATGGAGTTGAATTAGGATTAATTGTTTCTCAAATTAATCCTAATTCGTGGGTAAAAATGAAGGGAGGTAAATTTATTTTAAATCAAAAAATTCATACTGATACAATAATAAATTCATTAAACCCATCTAACATCAAAGGAGATTTTTTTATCGTTGAACAGGAAAGAATACCTTGGGCCTGGGCTAAAAATTCAGACACTATAATTATGCCATATAAATACGCTAAAATCCATGTTAAAACAAATTAAATATTCCATAGACACGGCTATAAATAAGGCGTACACACTTAATCCATGGACAAATGTTTATGGAATGTCTAGAACTTTTTTAGCTCTTAGTTTACTCATAACTTTAACATTTACTAATCATGAGTATTTATTTCCTAGAAATAATAATATATTTCTCAGACAACCAATGTTCGATTTTGAAAAAATCAGCATCTTTTTTCTACTAAGTGAAAATATTCATTTAGCTTGTTTAATTAGTATCATCATTTTATTAATAACAATAACAGGTTATTTGCCTCAAATAACTGGCATACTTCATTGGTACATCGCATATAGTTATATGACATCATCCATAATTATAGAGGGCGGTGACCAAATTGCTTCAATACTTACTCTTTTACTAATTCCTATAACATTAACAGATAATAGAATTAATCATTGGAATAAACCAAAAACATCTAATAGACCTAAAACGAAAATGTTTATCTGGAGCATATATTTCATAATTGCACTACAAGTTTCAATAATATATTTTCATGCAGCGGTTGCTAAACTTTATTCAAAAGAATGGTTGAATGGTACAGCAACTTTTTATTGGTTCACCCACAATACATTTGGCGTTTCAGACTCTCTTAAGAATTTAATCAAACCATTATTAGCAAAAAGTTTAATCGTTATTTCAATAACTTGGGGAACTATGCTTTTTGAAATAATTCTGTTTAGTTGGTTGTTTATGAAGCGAAATCTTTGGAATTGGAAATTAATATTTTTATTCGGAGCACTTTTTCATATTTCGATTGCGTTTATACATGGTCTAATAAGTTTTATGTTTACAATGATTGGGGCGTTAATTTTATATCTTGTTCCGCAAAACCATACTATAAAACTAAAAATATGGAAACTATAATTCTAATACTTAAAAACCCTGTAGTCTTAATTTCATTTATTATCATGATTTTATTTAAATTATTTCCTCCAAAAAATATAAATTCATGGTATGGGTACAGGACTAATAATTCTAAAAAAACCAAATCAAAGTGGGATTTTGCACAAAAATATAGCGCAACTCTTTCTTTAAAATTGTTGCTTCCATTACTTATTATTCAAATCCTTATATATAATTTTTATGGAAGTACCATGGTAATTGACTTATCCACAACAGCTTGCTGGTTATTCAGTTTAGCAATTGTCATATCCAAAACCGAAAAAAAGCTAAAAGAGATAAATAACTAAAAAGAATACAGCCAAGAACTATTATTAAAATTCAGATATATTTTGAAAAGACTTCACTTAATTGTGAAGCCTTTTTAGTTTTTATTTAGATATCTAAGATTGTCGATCCTCTTGCGTTCCTTCGACTTCGCTCAGAATGACAATAGGGATGTATAAAAATAAAATCTGTGTAAATCAGTTTAATCTGCGTCATCTGCGAGCCATTTACCTCGCCCTATTATTCTCAGACTGCTCAATTTCAGTTTTCTTATAATTTGTCTTTTTTGAATTCCCGAAACTATATGTCGCAATCAGTTTAAAGTAATTTGTGGTATACGTTCGGTGATAATAAATTTGGGTTTGCCCCACTTCATAATCGCCCGAAACCATAAACTTGTAAAAGATGTCATTTGCCGTAAAATTTAGTTTTAAGGCATCTTTAAAAAAGTTTCTTTCGATTCCTAACGTTACTGTTGAGCGGGAATTGTCACTTCGTAATCCGTAACTTTTATCGCCTAAATACCAGGCTAATAATTGCACTTTAAAAAGATCCGGAATTGTAACTGTATTATTTGAATACAAATAGATTTGCGGTTTAACCGGACCCGTAGCATATTCATAAAAATCGTCTATTGCTTTCGTTAAATTCATACTTACGGTATTAGTAGAATTCCACCATTTAACATTGAAAGATCTGGAAAGTGAAGTAAAAAAGGTGTGCTCTTTTTCTAAATTTAATGATCGCAAAATATAACTGTTTGGCGTATCGCCTCGCAAAGCAGCGCCAGAAATAGGATCAATTTTATAAGTGTAGCCAATTTTAAAATCAAACTTCTTGTACATAGTTCCAATTTCAAAAGCGTGAACTTTTTCAGGAAGCAAATTTGGATTTCCTTCAATTGTCGTAAACGGATCCTGATAAATAACATACGGATTCAAAGCCTGATATCTCGGTCTTGTTATTCTGGAAACATACGAAAAATGTCCTTTCCAATCTTCTGAAAAATCAAAATTCAAAAGTACGTTTGGGAAAAAATTACCGTAGCTTCTTCCGAATTTCTGGATTCCGTTTGCGTTTGTGTACAAATCATAGTTTGTTTTTTCTGCCCTTGCTCCTACCGAAAAATTGACTTTTTCGCCCAATGTGCTTCCAAAAGTAAAATAGGCTGCTGCAATTTTTTCATTGTATTTAAAATCACTCGAAAGTTCGTCATTCGGTTCAAAAATCATATCATAAGCATTGGCGATTAAAAAATCTGTTCCTGATTTTATGGTGGCGTAACTATATTTTGCACCCATTTCGAGTTTGGTATTTTCTTTTATTTTCTTCGAATAATCAGCTTGAGCGGCGACAATATTTATAGTACTTCCCACATTGTTTTTCAGATATTTCTGGATATTATTTTCATCAACCAAACTATTTTCTTCGATAAAATCCCTTACCGTTCCGTTGTAATTGGAATATTGTGTCCCTATAAATAACGACGAACCTTTTGGATCTGTGATCAAATTATAGTTCAGGTTTACAAACTGATTCAGTAAAACATCATTTTTAGCAATATCTGTGGCATAAAAACTATTTCCAGTATTATTCGTAATGGAGTTTCTGCTTTCAACTTTGCCGCCCAAATCTTCAATATTTCCGCTGTAAGCTAATGAAACATAACTTTTTTCAGAGAAAGTGTACTGCAATCCAAATCCAAAATTGGAGTAATTATTATATTCCCTTCGCCAGTCTGTTGTTAGAACTGATTTCATATATTCGTCAGGATTTGGGCGTGTTCTTGTGGTATATAACAATTCACGGCCTTTGCCTAATTGCAAACCGTAATTGGTTATAAAAGAGAATTTCCCTTTTGAATAATTAAAATCAAGTAATGTATTCGTGCTTGTTCCGGCAAATTTTGAAACGGTAACATGCTGACTTGCTGACCCCATTATACCGCTTTCGATATTTTGTTTGGTAATAATATTGACAACCGCTTTTCCTTCGGCATCGTATTTTGAAGACGGATTTGAAATCACTTCAATTTTGGCAATCTGAGAAACCGGAATTGCAGCAAAACGTTCGTAATTAATCAGGATTCCGTTTAAATAAATAATCGCTTCGCCTTTTCCCAGAACGCTGATTTGTCCTTCAGCAACAACAACATTTGGAACGCGGCTCAATAATTCGTTTACAGAACTGCTTGTTGCGAGAACCGTTCCCGTAACATTGACATCGATTGTTCCGTTTGCACCATATTTTAATAATGACGGATTGCTTTTTATCACAACTTCATTTAACTGATTATGATCTTGATCCTTGGCTATAGAATCCGGAGCAGACTCTGATAATGTTGTTTTTTCTATTAGTTTATCCTCTTCAACATAGGATTTATCCCGATTATTTTTTACACCTTGTGCTTTTACTTCAATTGATGAAAAAATCAGGCAATAAATAGAAATAACAACAACAATAAGAAATTTCATAAACTTTAACGATTAGCGGTTTGACTTTATTTGAAACAAAAGTCATCTGAAAATCTGTGAATAAGGTTTTAGAAAGCGAAATCAGGAGTACGGATTTATAAATTAATACTCTGTTTTACGGTTGTAAAGTCTGAATTTGGTAATTTAATGGTGTGGTTCCGGTATGTTTTTTAAAAGCGGCAAAGAATGTAGATTTAGAATTAAAACCTACATCATAACCAACAGATTCTAATGTTAGTTTATCATTTGAAGTAATAATTTCGCAGGCATTATTGATTCTGAATTCATTTACGAAACTGGTAAAATTCTTTCCTAAATTATTGTTTAAAAAGTGCGACAATTGATAACTCGGAATATTTATTTCCTGAGATACATCTTTTAAACTCAAATTCGGATTTTTGTATAATGCTTTTTCGTTCATTAATTTTTCCAGTTTTTGAGACAAAATCAAAGCTTCTTCTTCATTCAATTTTTTGTCTTTTTGAATGTTGAGCAGGAACAAATCATCCGTTCTTGTTCGATATAAAAGAACCAAAATTATCAGGTATAAAATAAAAGTAAAAGCGAGCGCGCCGGTAATACAGGAAACAAACGGAACTCTGATAAATCCTAAAAAGTAAGATATAAATACGATAGTAATTCCGAAAAAAATAGCTCCGAACCATCTTTCTGACGGGAATGTGTTTTGGTAATTCTGAATTATTTTCTCCAATAATAATCTGATTTCAAAACCTGAAATAAAAATATAAGTGAACCATTGAAGGAAAATAAAAGCCACAAAATAGTCATTCCATAAAACGGGATAATTTTGGTATGGAAATACAAAACCAATTATCAAAACCGCAAGAATCCAAATGGTTAAATGCGATTTCCATTTTATCGGAATTGTATTTTGAATTCCTGATTTTAATGTAAAATATAAAAGCGGCCCGATTAATAAACCAGCCGAAAGACCAATTTGTAAATAGGTTTTGTGAAGATTGTTATTGAAATATACAAAAACGGTAACGGCAATTCTGTTACTTAATGCAAATAAAAGTGCGCCAAGAAAGAGGTTAGAAAAGTATTTTTTCTTTGTAAAAAACAAAAAGTACAGACTCAGAATAAATCCGTTGAAAGCACCTAAAGCTCCAAAAAAGAATAATATTTCTTTACCTAAACTCATATTTAAGTTTGTAATGCCTGAAGCTGATAATTAAGCGGTGTTGTTCCGGTATGTTTTTTAAAAGCAGCAAAAAAGGTAGATTTCGAATTAAAACCCACATCGTAACCAACAGATTCTAAAGTCAATTTATCGCTTGAAGTAATGATTTTACAAGCTTCGTTTATTCTGAATTCGTTTACGAAACTGGTAAAATTCTTGCCGAGATTGTTATTTAAAAACTGCGATAATTGATGACTCGAAATATTAATTTCTTTGGATAAATCCTGCAGGTTTAAATTCGGGTTTTTATACAAACTTTTATCGTTCATTATATTTTCCAGTTTTTCGGAAATAATTATGGCTTCCGCCGAATCTATTTTTTTACCCGAAATTTTCTGGGCATTCAATAAAAACAAATCGTCGGTCTTTTTTCGGTATAAAAGAATGGAAATTATCAGATATAAAATAAATGAAAAAACAACGGCTCCGCTTATATAGGTTGCGCCCGGAGCGCCCATAATGGCTAAAAAGTAAAAAAGAAACAATAAGAAATTTCCAAGAAAAAGCATTCCAAACCACATTTCTGATGGCGTTGTTTTTTCTTTTCTATTTACAATTTTCTTTATAATACCGTTAATTGCGAAGGCTGAAAAAACGATATAAACAAACCATTGAAAGTAAATGATTTTTATAAAATAGCCTCTCCAAAGTTCGGGATAGTATTCATATGGATATAAAATTCCGGCAGCAACTATTAAAGTTCCCCAAAACAAGAGCGAAAATTTCCATGATTTTGGCATTATGTTGATTTCTTCCACTGCCGATTTTAGGAAGTAATATAAACAAGGGCCAATAAAAAAACAGGCTGTTAACCCAAATTGCAAATACATTTTGGGAAGTTCGGGGTGAAAATAAACAAATACAGATTTGGCAATCCTAATGCTTAAAGCAAACAAAAGCGCGCCAAGGAAATAATTGGTCAGGTATTTTTTCTTGGTAAAAAAGAAAAAATAAATCCCGAGAATTACTCCGTTGAAAGCTCCCAAAGCACTAAAAAAGAATAAAAGTTCTTTGCCGGTATCCATGTTTTAAATTCGTTTTATACTGAACAAAGCTAAAAAAAAGATTGATGTGTGATGAGAATTCAGCTTCAAATTATAATTAAATATAATATGTAAAATAAGAGATTGCGTTCAAAATCAGCTGGTTTCCCAATAAATAAAAGCCTCGCAATTTCTTGATTATATATACTACTTTTGAATTTTTAGAGTTAAAATCTTTATGTTGAAAAAATTACTGTTTTTTGCGGTGCTTTTTTGGTATTCCGGGCTTATGGCGCAGGATACGGAATCGCTGTACAAAACAAAAAAAGTAATTGCGGTAAAAGACACAATTCATCTTGAAAATTTCAGCATAAACTCCAGTTTCTTTGAACTTTTAAACAGTAAAAACCAACCAATTGATTCGAGTTTTTACAAAATTGATTTTCAAAAAGGAACGCTTCTTTTAAACGAAAAATTCACTTCTGTTTCTGATACTTTAATTGTCAATTATCTTAATTATCCTGATTTTCTAACGAAAGAATACGGTCTTTACAAAGACAGCCAAGTGGTAAGCAATGATGTTGGAACTGAAAAATTATACAAAATTGATAATGCCAATGCTAAAAAGGTTACACCTTTTGATGGTTTAAATACTTCCGGAAGTATTACGCGCGGCGTTACGATTGGAAATAATCAAAGTACGGTTTTAAATTCTAATCTGGATTTACAGATTACGGGAAAAATCTCAGATAAAGTGAGTCTTCGGGCTTCGCTTCAGGATAATAATATTCCGCTTCAGGATGGCGGTTATTCGCAAAAACTGGATCAGTTTGATAATATTTTTATGGAACTTTTTACAGATGACTGGAACATTCGGGCGGGAGATGTTTTTCTGGAGAATCGGAAAACGCAATTCCTGAGTTTCAATAAAAAAGTTCAAGGACTTTCTGCCAGTTTTGATTTTGATACAGAAAAAAGTAAAACTAATGTTTTTGCTTCAGTTTCGTTTGTAAAAGGGCAATATGCCAAAAGTACGTTTACGGGTCAGGAAGGAAATCAGGGACCGTATAAATTAAAGGGACAAAATGGCGAATTGTATGTTTTGGTCATTTCCGGTTCTGAGCGTGTTTATGTAAATGGTGTTTTGCTTAAACGCGGCGAAAACAATGATTATGTTATTGATTATAATGCGGGCGAAATTGTTTTTACTTCACTTTTTCCTATTACTTCTGAAATGAGGATTAATGTTGAATATCAATATTCTGAACGAAATTACAACCGATTAGTTACGTACGCCGGAGCAACAACCGAAAATAAGAGCTGGAGTTTTGGCGGTTATTTGTATTCTGAAAATGATTTAAAAAATCAGCCTTTACAGCAAAATCTTTCGACAGAACAAGTTCAGATTTTGGGTCAGGCGGGAGATGACCAAACTAAAATGACGGCTCCTTCTGCTTATGAAGATAAATATGCCGACAATAAAATATTGTATAAAAAAACGATAGTAAACGGGATTGAAGTTTATGAATATTCCAACAACTCTGCCGATGTTTTGTACAATGTAAAGTTTAGCCTTGTTGGTAATAATCTTGGGAATTATAGTATTCAGAACACAAATTCGGTTGAAAGAATTTATGAATATGTTTCGCCTGTTGGCGGCATTCCACAAGGAAATTACGAACCAATTGTTCAGCTGGTTGCGCCAATGAAAATTCAGGTTGCGACTTTTTTAGGAAAATACAATCCTGACGAAAAAACATTAGTCGATTTTGAAATCGCAATGAGTAATAATGATAAAAATTTATTCTCCGGAATTGATGATTCTGATAATGAAGGAATTGCTTTTAAAACCAATATTAAAAAACGTCTTTTTACGAGAGACTGGACTCTGGACGGTTTTGCGAATTATCAATTTGTGCAGAAAGATTTTAGATCGGTCGAGCGTTTGTACAATATTGAGTTTAACCGTGACTGGAATTTAAATTCGACACTTTTAGGCAACCAAAGTTTATTGGTTACGGGCGTTAATTTTGATTTATTTGCAAAGAAAGAAACTTCAAATATTGGTTTGTTTACGTATCAATTTGAGAAATTAGATTTTACCGAAAGTTATTCGGGAGCGCGACACACTACAACAGCTTTATTTAAATTGAAAAAATGGACGATTCAAAATCAGGGTAGTTTTTTAAATTCTGATGCAACGGCTTCGACTTCAAAATTTATCAGAAACCAAACCCGGGCAAAATATCATTTTGGTAAAAACTGGGTTGGAGGAAGTTTACAGCTTGAAGATAATCAGGAAAAAGATAAGGTTACGAATCAGTTTTCAGCTTTAAGCCAAAGGTTTTCTGAATATGGTGTCTTTGTTGGACGCGGCGACAGCACAAAGGTTTTTGTTGAATTGGGATATTTACAACGTAGAAATGATAGTTTGCAAAATGGACTTTTACAGCACGTAAACAATTCGCAGACGTATTTTTTAAAGTCAAAATTAATCCAGAATAAAACGACTGATTTAGCGGTTTATGCAAGCTACCGAAATCTTGATTTTACGGATTCTAGCAGAAAAAATGAGCCTTCGTTAAATTCGAGAATTTTGTATAATGATCGCTTTTTTAATCAGTTTATGCAGATCGGAACGGCTTATGAAACGAGTTCGGGAACTATTGCGCAACAGGAATTTACCTATGTTGAAGTTCCTACGGGACAAGGCGTTTATACCTGGAACGATTATAACGGAAACGGAATTCAGGAACTGGAAGAGTTTGAAATTGCTGCTTTTCCGGATCAGGCGAAATACATTCGAATCTTTCTTCCGAATCAAATTTACATTAAAACGAATCAAAACAAGTTTTCGCAATCGGTTATTCTGAATCCACTGCAATGGCAGAATGAAAAGGGCTGGAAGAAACTACTTTCTTATTTCTATAATCAGACTTCGTTTATTATGGATCGCAAAGTGCGAAGCAACGGCGATCGTTTAGAACTGAATCCGTTTTATTCTTCTGAGGAAAATATTCTGGGCTTAAATTCAAGTTTCAGAAATAGTTTGTTTTACAATCGCGGTAAGCAAAAACATTCTGTTACGTATTCTTACCTTATTAATAATGGTAAAAATTTACTTTCTATAGGTTCTCAAAATGTCAAAAACAGTTCGCATCAATTGCAGTATACGCATTTGTACCCAAAAAGCTGGTTGTTTAATTTGTTTACCAAAACGATAAAAACAGATTTGATTTCTGCAGATTTTGTCGAAAAGAATTATGATTTAAAAGGCTATCAGGTGGCGCCAAAAATCAGTTATTTGTTTTCAAAAAATACGAGTCTGGATTTCTTTTATGAGTTTCAGAACAAGGAAAACAAAATTGGAAATCAGGAGAGTTTAGTCCAAAACCGACTTGGAACTTCATTTTCTTTTGCGGGCGAAAAGAAGGTAACGGTAAATGGCGAGTTTTCTTTTTATGAAAATAAGTTTACGGGAAATGAGTTTTCATCAGTTGGTTTTCAAATGCTGGAAGGATTGCAGGCAGGGCAGAATTTAGTCTGGAAATTGCTTTTGCAAAAAAATATTACTTCCTTTTTAGATGTTAATTTAAACTATCAGGGGCGTAAAAGCGAGACTGGAAATACGATACACACAGGAAATGTTCAGCTTCGTGCATATTTTTAATGTTTAACAAAAACATAAGAATTAATTGCTTAATTTTATGTGAATTTATAAAATATAACCAAGATGAAAAAATTATTATTACTTTGTTTTTTAGTAGTTTTATCTACTAATTTCTACGCCCAAGACACTAAAGACACTAAGGCGAAAACTGAAGCCAAAGCTAAAAAAGCAAAATCTGATGCTGACAAAGCAAAAGCCGATGCTAAAAAAGAATCTGCTAAAGCTAAAAAAGAAGCATCAAAAGCTAGTGACGCATCTGCGAAAGCGGAAAAAGATGCGGCAGCCAAAACTAAATCAGCGGCAGACAAAGAAGCGGCTAAAGCTAAAAAGGAAGCAGCAAGTGCAAAATCTGATGCTGCTAAAGCAAAAAAAGCTTCTGATAAAGCTGAAGGTGCAAAAGCTGACGCTAAAAAAGCAAAAGCCGATGCTGACGCAGCAAGTAAATCTGCTAAGAAAGATGCCGCTGCTGCTAAAAAATCAGCTACAAAAACTGTAAAAGAAACCAACGAAAAAGCTCCAAAAACACCGGACAAGGTGACTGGAGAGTACAATGGTAAAAAAGTATACACTGGACCAAAAGGCGGAAAATACTATATTAACAAAAACGGAAATAAAACTTATATTCAGGATTAAGGAAAGATACTAAGATGCTGAGTTGCTAAGATACTGAGATATTAAAGTACAATATTTTGAAGCCGAACTTACGTTCGGCTTTTTTATTTGTTGAGAAAAAACTTAGAACCTTAGTATCTCAGTACCTTAGCATCTTAACATACAAGTAACTTTGTTTTTTGTATTGGTGTATTTTCTTCTTCTTTTTAACGAAAAACAAAGCCTGAGGATGCCTGTAGAGTTAATAATTTAGTAATGTGTGCGAAATAACATAAAAAACATATTTATCTATCTTCGTTTTTTAAAAGCGTTAAAAACTATGAGCATTGATTATTCTGCTAACAAAACTATATTAGTTGCTCCATTAAATTGGGGACTTGGACATGCAACTAGATGTATTCCTATAATTAAGGCGCTTCAAGAAAATAATTTTATTCCGATTATTGCTTCTGACGGTGTTGCGCTGGCTTTATTACGAAAGGAATTTCCATACATTCAAACTCTGGAGCTGCCTTCTTATCATATTGAATATGCTAAGAATGGTAAAAACTTTAAATGGAAGCTGATTAAAAATCTTCCAAAAATGATTACGGCCATTTTAGATGAAAAGAAAATGGTGAACGGCTGGATTAAAAAACATGGTATTGACGGAATTATTTCTGATAACCGATTGGGTGTTTTCAGCAAAAAAGTGCCGTCTGTTTTTATGACGCATCAATTGAATGTGATGACAGGAAATACGACTTGGTTTACGAGTAAATGTCATCAGCATTTTATAAAAAAGTATACGGAATGCTGGGTTCCTGATTCTAATGACAAAGTGAATCTTACGGGAGATTTGGGACATCTTAAAACAGATGAACTGAACCTGCGATATATTGGCCCTTTGAGCAGAATGAAGAAAAAGGAAACGCCAAAGATTTATGACTTGATGATTATTTTATCAGGGCCTGAACCTCAGCGTACTTTTCTGGATGAGAAACTGCAAAAAGAGGCTGCAAAATTTAATGGCAAAGTTGTTTTTGTACAGGGAATTGTTGAGAAAACTCAGGAAAAATGGGAAGCAGGAAATGTTACTTATTATAATTTCATGAACTCAAAACAGTTAGAGCAGACTTTTAACGAAAGTGAATTTGTACTTTGCCGTTCTGGTTATACGACTGTTATGGATTTGGCTAAATTAGGTATGAAAGCTTTTTTTATTCCTACGCCGGGGCAATATGAACAGGAATATCTGGCGGTAAAACTTCAGGAAGAAAATCTTGTACCGTATGCAATGCAAGACGACTTTACGATTGAAGATTTATCAAAGGTAAAGTCGTTTCAAGGTTTGTCTCAATTTAAAAATGAAATAGACTGGGACTTATTATTTAGTGTTTTTGAGGATCATCTTTAGAAAAAGAAAAGGATTATAAAATCTGCGTAAATCCGCGATTTTGCAAAAGCAAATCCGTTTAATCTGTGTCTAATTTTCGACGCAGATTAAACGGATTCACTATCGTGAAAACGCGGATTGACACGGATTTTATTTTTTAGAAGTTGAACTGTGCTTGTAATCGCAATACATTTCCTTGTTGTCTGTTTATTGGAAGTGCACTGTCCACAAAGCTTCTATCGGCGATTACATATTCTGCCGTTAGTTCAAAAGCTTTAATTGGCTGCCATTCGACACCAAATTCGTAATCTCTTACGACATAACTTCTGGCATCTTTTTCATATTTCTTTCCTCCGTCATAATATTGAAATTTGGCGAAAGGATAAATATGCTGTTTTTTGATGTCCCATTTATAGTTTAATAAAACGTAACCTCCGTTTAAATCTGTTTCGTCAACATGATTGGTTAAAGTATTATAACGAGGGCCTCTTCCTATATTATATTCTGTCTGGATTCCGAATGGTTTTGGATATAAAACAAAAGTGGCTCCAAGTCTTTGGTCTTTCACATATTGCGGATCATCAACACTTACTCCATTAGAAATTTCCCCTGTAAAAGCCCATTTCCCTGTGTAAGCCTGAATTCCAGGTTCGATAATCTGGTTTCCAATTACAAATGGATAGGTTACTCTGGCTACTACATTCAAATCTCTGTTTCCATCCATTTTATTGGCGATTTGTCCGTTGTAAACTCCAAAAGCAAATACCCCAAAATCGCCAGAACCTTTGTATCCGTCTTTTACTAACATGGCAAAACGCTCTCTAATTTCGGCTGGAGCCCAGTAAAAGAAGATTCCTAAATCACGCTCATTTGCTATTGAACTATTTATCGCATCGGCACGATCCAGCGTTAAACGCTGCGAACTTGACTGCATGTTTTCAAATCCGTATGGAATTTTACTCTGCCCAACACGAACACGGTATTCTCTTTTCTTATCAAAAGAAAGATCAAAATAAAGATCACGAATTTGAACGAAATTCTGAATTCCTGTACTTGGCGAGCTCGCAAAATCGGGCTGGAAATAGAAAAACACATTTGGATGAACCTGCCCTGAAAACACTAAACGTGCACGGCGAATAAAAAGCCCGTTATTTGCTTTTGCGTCTGGAGCGGTAGAAGTTGTTCCCCAGGATTTATCGCACTGATCACAGGAAACTTTGTCATTTGTAGAAAAAAGTCCGTTGTATCTAATTTGGGCATAACCTCTTAAAGAGATTCTGTCGTACCAGTGTTCTTCAACTCCTCCTCCGGATTTAGTTTCCGGAAGTTTTGCTTTATTGATGGAATCTAAAATACGAAGTACTTCATTTTTTACTTCCTGTTTGTTTATTTCCTGCGCATTTGTAGCACAAGTAATCAGCATTAAAACGGCTAATATTTTTCTTTTTATCATTGGTTCTTTAATTCCCTTAATTTCAGGATGCAAAGATGACTCACCTATGTTAAGAAATCATTAACAAGATGTTACTATAATAAAAATTTAATGTTATCGACTAAAAGTGTATGTTGATTTATTGTTAAAACCCTTGTTTTAGGGCTTTCAGCAAAAATGAACTTACAATTTTTTAACGTCGGCTTTTTGTATTTTAAAAGCTTTTTCAAGCGTAAAAGAGAATTCTGAACCAATTCCGAACTCACTTTCTACATAAACTTTCTCTTTATGCGCTTCAATAATATGCTTTACAATTGCTAAACCTAATCCAGAACCTCCTTCAGAACGGGTTCCGCTTTTATCAACTCGGTAAAAACGTTCAAAAAGTCTTGGAATATTTTGTTTTTCAACCCCTTCTCCATTATCACTTATACGAATTAAGACTTTTTTCTTGGTTAGGTTTACAACGCCAACTTCGGTTAAACCGCCTTCTTTTCCGTATTTAATCGAGTTTACAATCAGATTCTCTAAAACCTGCTGGATTCTGTCCTGATCGCCGCGAATAATTACCGACTGAACATTTTTACTTTCAAAAGCTAGTTTGATTTTCTTTTTATCGGCTTTCATTTCTAGCAAATCAAAAACATTTTGAATCAGTTCAACGATATCAAAATCAGTCATATTCAAATCTAAATCACCAGATTCTAGTTTGGTAATCATATCTAAATCTTCGACTATATATATAAGACGCTCTACTCCTTTTTCGGCACGTTTTAAATATTTTTTTCGAATGTTTTTATCGTCCATTGCACCATCAAGCAAAGTCGAAACATAACCCTGAACGGTAAATAAAGGTGTTTTTAATTCGTGCGAAACGTTACCCAGAAATTCCCTGCGGTATTGTTCACGAATTTCAAGCATTTCGATTTCCAGCTTTTTATCAGTCGCAAACTTTTTCACTTCTCGCGAAAGCGTTTCCATATCGGTCGTTATCGGCTGGTTGATTAGTGTTGTGGATTCTAATAACGAAACCTCATCGTATATTTTCTTTACTCTTCGATAAATAAATCGTTCGACGCGATATTGTAAAACCAAAAAGGAGAATATATAAATGGATATTATGAAAATAATTCCAAATGCAATTTGATGTTTTAACTGATTTTTATACAATAACGACATCAGAATCAGTACAAATCCTGTCGAGAAAAGACTGATGTATAATGCCGATTTTATAGCAAATTTGTATGTTTTTTTAAAATTAATTTTCATTGATATTTTTAAAATAATAAAACCATTTATAAGGCTGTTTTTTTCACCATATAAGTGATATAAGTTCATTTAAAGATAAAAACTTATTTCTAAGAATTACATACGAACTTAAAAAAGTAAATCTTTGTCAAAGTTCAGAACTTTGACAAAGATAAAATTAGATTTAAAAAGTATATACACTATAACTTAAATGAACTTATATCACTTATATGGTGTAAACTTTTATAGAATGTTTAAACTTCAAATTTATAACCAACACCTTTTATGGTTTTAAAAAGGTCTTCTCCTATTTTTTCACGCAGTTTTCTGATGTGAACATCGATTGTTCTTCCTCCTACTACCACTTCATTTCCCCAAACTTTATCAAGGATTTCATCTCTTTTGAAAACTTTTCCTGGTTTTGAAGCTAATAAATAAAATAATTCGAATTCTTTTCTTGGCAAAGCAATTTCGACATTGCCTTTTATTATTTTGTATTCTTCGCGGTTAATCTCGATTCCGCCAACATTTATAGTATCTGTAACGACTTCTTGTTCTTTTAACCTTCTTAACAAAGCCTTTACTTTAGACACTAATAATTTTGGTTTGATTGGCTTTGTAATGTAGTCATCAGCACCTGCGTCAAAACCAGCTACTTGCGAATAATCTTCGCTTCTTGCGGTAAGGAATGTTATGATAACATTATTTAACTCAGGAATTTTTCTGATGTGCTCACAAGCTTCCATCCCGTCCATTTCTGCCATCATCACGTCCATGATAATTAATTCCGGCAATTCTTTCTGAGCCTTTGCTATAGCGTCTTTTCCATTAGAAGCAGTAACAATCTGGTAGCCTTCCTGAGCGAGGTTATAGCCAACGATTTCCAAAATATCTGGTTCGTCGTCAACTAATAAAATCTTAGTTTGTGTTTTTTTCATAAATAGCAAAAATTGAGATTTTTACATCAAATATTCTTAATTATTTATTCGATGTTTTTTATTTCACAGCGTAAATATACTAACAAATGAACGGTTAAAAATTGGTGTTAACCGTAATTTAATCTCGTAACAATTTCATAATCTTAACAACACAAAAACATAACAAGTCCATAACATGAACTTTACAGGGCGGTTCTTTCTTTGCACAAAAATAAATTAAACACAACACACAAATGAAATTCAATTTAAGATTTCTATTTATTGCATTATTTATCTGTACGATTTCGATCGCGCAAAACAAAGGTACGATTTCTGGAGTTCTGACTGACAAAGAAGCGAACAATGCATCGTTACCTTTTGCTAATGTTTTAATTAAAGGTACAAATATTAGCGCAAACACTGACATTGACGGAAAATATTCGTTGAATGTAAATCCTGGAAACTATACTATCATTTTTAGTTTTGTAGGATATGAAACTAAAGAAGCTCCGGTTACTGTAAAAGCAGGCGAAACTGTAGTTATAAATCAAGTACTTTCTTCTGGAAGTTTTACTCTTAAAGATGTTGTTGTAAAGTCTACAGCAAATAAAGAAAAAGAAACTGCTCTTTTATTAGATCAAAAAAATGCTGTTGTAATCAAACAAAGTATTGGTGCACAGGAAATGTCTAGAAAAGGTGTAAGTGATGTTGAAGAAGGCTTAACTAAAATAACAGGAATCACTAAAGTTGGATCAAGAGGTTTATTTGTTCGTGGTCTTGAAGACAGATACAACAACTTATTGATTAATGATCTTGCTGCTCCAACAAACAACCCATTTTTGAAAATTATTCCTTTGGATTTGTTTTCTACTGATGTAGTTGGTGTTATTGAAGTTTACAAAACATTCAGCCCAAATATTTACGGTGATTTTGCAGGAGGAACATTTAATATCCAAACTTCAAAAAACACAAAAAGCATTACAAAAATCAATATCGGAACAAGCTATCTTGTAAACAGTAACTTTAAAAGATTTTCTCTTTCTAAAGATGCTGACTCAGCTGAAGGTTTTTTTGGAATGACAGCAGACAACAGAAAATTGCCATCACTTTTAGGTGACACTCCTTCTGGTCACGTTTTTACTCCTCAGGAATCATTAAACAATTTCCAAAGTGGTTTTGATGTTTCATCTATCAGAAGTCCATTAAATACAAGTATTGGATTTTTGCATGCAGAAAAATTTGATTTACAAAAAGACAGAAGTTTTTCATACATCATTTCCCTAAATGCAGAAAACAGTTATGCTATTCAAGAAGGTGTTGACAGAACATTTGCATATCAAAGTACAGGAATCAGCTATAAAACTGATTTCATTACTACAGACAACCACTACAAAACTTCTTTGACTGGTTTATTAGGCTTAAACTATAATACACGCAGATTCAAATTATCTTATAACAGTCTTTTTATCCGCACAACAGATAATTTGATCAAAGATCAATTTGGTGTTGCAAATGCTGAAACTGGAACTGGAACAAACAAAACTCTTATCCGTACTAACCAATTAGATCAATCAGATTATTGGAATAATCAATTGGTAGGAGAATATGCTATAAATGAAGATAAAAGCCAAACTGTAAAAGCTGGAATCTCTTACGCACAGACTAAATATGACCAACCGGACAGAAAAGCTTTTTCTGGTGTTAAAACTGATAATGACGGAATAATTGCTTCTGTTGCGGGAAATAACTTTATCAAACAATATTTAGAAATTACCGGTAATTCTTATTTCTCTGGTTTAGCTGAATATAATTTAAAATTTGGAGCTGATAAAGGTCACAGATTAACTGTAGGATACAATGGAAACAGATCTGATATGGAGTCTTCTTATCGTTTTATTTCTCCAACTACAGGACCAAACGTTGATGCGCCGCTTAACAGTATAGATGATCAATTAAATGGTTACATCGCTGGTGGAGCTTTTAACTACAGAGAGAGTTCTAACTCTACGTATAAAGCATTATTAAAAGAAGGTGCTAATGCCGGATATGCTAATTTGCTTTATAAATTTAATGATAAGCTTGAAGTTAATGGTGGTGTAAGATTTGAGAGCACTAACAGAGAAACTAAATACAGACAACAAGGTTCTTTTGATGAACCGTTCGTAACATTAAATTACGACAAAACATATTTCTTACCTTCATTAAATGCTAAATATAGTATTACTGAAAAAGCAAATATTCGTTTAGCAGGTGGTATAACTTATACTAAACCAGTAATTATGGAAGCTTATCCAATTGAGTACATCAATGCCGATGGTACTTCTATGAAAGGAAATCCATATTTAGTAAATAGTGATAACTACAATGTTGATTTAAAGTATGAGCTTTTCCCAACAGCAAAAGAAATGTTTGCAGTAGGTGTTTTTGGAAAACAAATGGAAAACCCTATTGAGAGAACATTAACTGCAAATGCTGCTGGTTCTACAATCATCACTTACTTAAACTCTGACAACGCAGTTTTATACGGTGCCGAAATTGAGTTCATTTATGACCTAGAAAGATTGACTAATACCTTTAAAAATTTCTCATTAGGATTTAACACTTCATTAATGAGCACTAAGGCAGAGGTAAAACCTTTTATTGTAAATCCTGACGGAAGTACTTCACAATCAATCGAAACTCACAGATCAAGAGAGTTACAAGGTGCTTCAAAATGGTTAATCAACTCTGATTTAAAATACCAATTTGACTTGAATGAAAAATGGAGTAATACTCTTTCATTAGTATATTCAGTATTTGGAAAAAGAATTTATGCAGTTGGTACAAACGGTTTAGATCATATTTATGAATTACCGGTATCACAATTAGATTTTGTATGGAGCAGCAAATTATCTGACCATATTGATTTAAAATTCTCAGCTGATAACATTTTAGATCCTGCACGTAAATTTGAAATTGGAGACAATAGCGAAACTCCAGTTGTGGGAGATCCATTAACAAAAAGCTACAAAAAGAGCAGAGGATTTTCTTTAAGCTTAGGATATACTTTTTAATACCATCAAAACAACAAATACAAAGCCCTATTTCGATAGGGCTTTTTTTTGCGCACAACACAAAACTCTTAACATTTTCTTGACATTTAAGATATTGTATAGTAACAGTATTGTAATGATTAGCTAACACTTAAAAAGGATTCCCTAGCTAATTTTGTCTGCAAAGAAATAAAACTTTAAACATCAATTATGAAAACTAAATTATTTGCTTTAGCCCTTTCTATTGGCTTATTATTTTCATCATGTAGCAGCGACGATGACAGTCCAGCTCAATTCACGGTAAATCCTTTGACAGGAACTGAAAGCATCGTTGTAGGAGGAACTACAACTTTTAGCAGTACAACTACAGGCGGTACTTTTTCTAGTGGTACACCAGCTGTTGCTACTGTAGCACCTACAACTGGAGTTATCACAGGAGTTTCTGTTGGTACTTCTGTTATTACTTATACTGTACAATCTGTTTCTGTAACAAGAACTGTAACTGTAACTGCAACTCCTGTTGCAACTGGAGAAATTACTGGTCCAATTACAGCTAATAAAACTTATGCATTAGGAAACTATACTTTGAAAGGTGTGGTAAAAATTAATTCTGGTGTAACATTAACTTTCGACGCTGGTTCAACTATTACAGTTGATAAAACAACTGGAGATAATGCTTTAGTAGTTTTAAACGGTGGAAAATTAATCATTAATGGTACAGCTGACAAACCAGTAGTATTTACTGAAAAATCTAAAATCGCTGGTTCTTGGGGTGGTATCATCATGTACGGTGATGCTCCAATCAACGCTATCAACGGTGTTAAAACTTCAACTTCAGAAGATGGAAACGCTTTACCTTACGGTGGAACAAATGATGCTCACAATGGTGGTTCATTAAAATATGTAAGAGTTGAGTACGCTGGTTCTAAATTAGCTGACGGAACTAAAGAATTAAACGGATTCTCATTCTACTCTGTAGGATCAGGAACAACTTTAGATCACTTAGTATCTTACAAAGGTGCTGATGACGGATTCGAATTTTACGGAGGAACTGCAAGTTTAACTAATGCTATTTCTTATGACAATACTGATGATTCTTTTGACTGGCAAGATGGATGGCAAGGTCAAGCTAATACAAACTGGTATGCTCACCAAAATGCAAAAGGAAACTATGGAATCGAAATCGAGTCTTCTAAAAACAATAATGCTTACTACCCTAAAGTTACAAACATTACTTTAAAAAGAACTGCAGGTACAACTCCAGAAGCAGTTGGAGATGTTCAAGTTGATGCTTTTCAATTCAAAAATGAAGGTAATGGTGATTTCAGCAACATTATAATCGATGGTTACGGAGATTATACTGAAGCTTCTAAAGTATACACTGGAGCAGCAGTTAAAATTCAAGATGCTTCTACAAATACTAACCAAGTAAATGGTGGAAAAATTAAAATCACTAAAGTTAAAATCACTAACACTTCTAAAAATGTTTTAGGTGTAGTAGTAGGTGCTTGGGATGGTGTTGTTACTTTCCCTGCTGCAAATTTCGTAATTGACGCTACAGCTACTGGTGCTTCTTTAACAGCTGGTGCTTGGGCAACAGTTGACGGAGTTGATTTGACTAAATAATAGTTAGAAAAAATAAAATGTTAAAAACATCCTAAATTATTAGGATGTTTTTTTTTGGCGTAGTTTTTGTAATTTTTTTTGTATATTTACTTACACAAACAAATGCGATGGCAAAAAACTACTTTTATATTACATTCTTATTGGCTTTTTTCTTTACTGTAAGTGTCTCGGCACAAGACAGTAAGCAATTACCAAAAACTCAAGACGCTACAGGTATTGAGGGACTAAGCTTGTACCCTAACCCAGTTACCAGCGGAAGAGTATATATTTCTTCTAAAAATGATCTGGAAAAAGAAATAATCGTTTTTGACATATTAGGGAAAAAAGTACTGCAGACGCATTTAGCTTCCAGAGAACTTAGCGTTGCAGATTTAGTTCCAGGCGTTTATATCATAAAAATAAGCGAACAAAATGCCTCCTCAACCCGAAAACTTATTATTCGATAAATATAAAAAGCTCCTTTTTGGGAGCTTTTTTAGTTTTCAGCCTCAGTCGCAGTTTTCACTTTATACAATGTAGCAAAACTGGCAACTGAAAACCGAGACTGAAAACTAAAAAATAAATATCTTTGCACAAAAAAAGTTTTGATTACAGCCAGCGATATATTTACGATTTCAAGCCATAAACAATTTGAAAAAACAGCATTAAAAGTGTTTCGCTTTCAGTATGCGAATAATGCGGTATATCGTGATTTCTGTGATTTTTTAAAGACAGATGTTCAGCAGGTAAAATCATTACAGCAAATTCCTTTTTTACCTATTCAGTTTTTCAAAAGCCACGATGTGGTTTCTAATGAAAACCCTGCTCAGGTAACTTTTACCAGCAGCGGTACAACCGGAATGATCACCAGCCGACATTTAGTGACCGATGTTTCCTTATATGAGGAAAGTTACCGCAAAGGTTTTTCTCAATTTTACGGCAACATCGAAGATTATGTTGTTTTAGCCCTTTTGCCGTCTTATTTAGAACGCGAGGGATCTTCGCTTATTTATATGGTCGAAGACTTGATAAACCTTTCCAATCAACCCGAAAGCGGCTTTTATTTACACAATCACGACGACTTAATTAAAAAGCTGACTGAATTAGATGAAGCAGGTCAAAATGTAATTTTAATTGGTGTTACTTATGCCTTATTAGATTTGATCGAAAAACATCAATTCAGCCTTCAAAATACCATTATTATGGAAACCGGAGGAATGAAAGGAAAACGTAAAGAAATGATTCGCGAAGAACTTCATGAAATACTTTGCAAAGGCTTTGGCGTTTCTTCTATTCATTCAGAATACGGAATGACAGAACTTTTAGCACAAGCCTATTCTCTTGGCGAAGGTGTTTTTGAATGCCCTTCATGGATGCATATTTTAGTTCGCGATCCCGAAGATGCCCTTACTTACGTCAATGATGGAAAAACGGGTGGAATAAACGTAATTGACTTAGCCAACATCAATTCTTGTTCTTTTATTGCAACGCAGGATTTAGGCAAAAAAAATCCCAACAACTCTTTCGAAGTTTTGGGACGTTTTGATAATTCTGATATTCGTGGCTGCAACTTAATGGTTCTTTAATGTTTAATCGTTTATTTGTTGAAATCGTTTAATCGGTTTCAAACTCGATTAAACAATTAAAAAAAAACTAATTTTCTTCCGTTACGCCAATACTATCTATTCCTTCTTTTCTAGACAATTCTCTTTCTTTTTCGCCTTTACTTTTTAATAAACTGTAAACGCCATAACACACTAGTCCTCCTAAAAGAACAAAAAGCAAATTCCATCCAATACTATTATAATTTTCATCATTTACACCCTCCACACCATTAATAAAAACAACACAAGCTCCATATATAACACCAGCGACAAGAGTGGTTCCATAATAAGACGCTAATCCAATAAGAGCATAAGTCCATTTGTTCTTATTATATTCATTAGCTAAGTCGCTAAACGATTTCCAAATCCAATAAATAAATACAATTCCTATCATAAGTTTATTTTTTTAAGTGATAAACATACTAAAAATATCAGTTGATTATAATGTTAAAATAAAAAATCCCAACAGCTTTTTCAAACTATTGGGATCTATATAATATGTTCTAATTTTCGGAAAATCGATTAAACAATTAACCGATTAAACAGTTAAACTTCTTAAACTACTCTAATTACAAAATAATTTTTCTTTCCACTTTGCAATAACACAAATTGATTGTTGATCAAATCATTTGTACTTAAAACAAAATCTTCTTTTATTTTTTCTCTGTTTACAGAAATAGAATTCGCTGTTAAAGCTCTTCTCGCCTCTCCGTTTGATTTAAAGAAACCCGTTTTTTCGTTTAAAACTGAGATAATATCCAATCCGTTTTCTAAATCTGCTTTTGCGATTTCAGCTTGAGGAACACCGTCAAAAACTTCTAAGAAAGTAGCTTCATCTAATTGTTTCAAATCTTCGGCAGTAGAATTTCCAAATAAAATATTTGAAGCCTGAATTGCTTTTTCTAATTCTTCTTTACTATGAACAAAAATCGTGATTTCTTCCGCCAATTTCTTTTGTAAAATTCTTAAATGCGGTGCAGCCTGATGTTCTGCAATTAAACCGTCAATAGTTTCTTTATCCAGGAAAGTAAAGATTTTGATATATTTCTCTGCATCAACATCTGTAGCATTTACCCAAAATTGGTAAAATTTGTAAACAGAAGTTTTATCAGCATCTAACCAAACATTTCCACCTTCAGATTTACCAAATTTAGATCCGTCAGCTTTTGTGATTAATGGTGTTGTTAAAGCAAAAGCTTTTGCACTTTCTCCACCCATTCTGCGCACTAATTCTGTACCTGTGGTAATATTTCCCCATTGGTCAGAACCACCCATTTGTAAAAGGCAGTTATTGTTTTTATATAAATGATAAAAATCGTATCCCTGAATTAATTGATAAGTAAACTCTGTGAAAGACATTCCTTCACCTTCTCCGTTAATTCTCTTTTTAACAGAATCCTTCGCCATCATATAATTTACCGTGATACGTTTTCCAACTTCACGGGCAAAATCAATAAACGAGAATTCTTTCATCCAGTCATAGTTATTAACCATAATTGGAGCGTTTGCTTCTTTTGAATTAAAGTCTAAGAAACGAGACAGAACACTTTTAATTCCGGCAACGTTTTTAGCCAAAGTTTCTTCGTTCAACAAATTTCTTTCGTCAGATTTTCCAGAAGGATCACCAATCATTCCGGTCGCGCCGCCCACAAGAGCAATTGGCTGATGACCAAAATTCTTTAAATGAACCAATAAAATAATCTGAACCATACTGCCAATATGCAGCGAATCTGCCGTTGGATCAAAACCAATATATGCCGCCGTTACCTCTTTTAGCAATTGTTCTTCCGTTCCTGGCATGCTATCATGGTATAAACCGCGCCATTTTAATTCTTCAACTAGATTCTTCATTTTTAAAATATTTTGCGCAAATATAATCAATGGCAATGGCAATATCAAAAACTTATACCACTAAGGCACAAAGGCGCAAATATTATTAAAAAACAAAAAAACTTTACGCCTTTGTGCCTTTGTGGCAAAAACCAAAAAACTTATCTTTACAAAATGGTATTAGTAACTGGCGGAACAGGTTTAGTAGGCTCACATTTATTGCTTCATTTAATTGAAAATGGAGAAAATGTTCGGGCAATTTACCGAACCGAAAACAATATTCAAAAAACAAAATCGGTTTTTGAATTGTATAAAAAAGCTGATTTATTTGAAAAAATAGAATGGCTTGAAGCCGATATTTTAGACGTTCCTTCTTTAGAAATTGCTTTTAATGATATTGATTACGTTTATCATTGTGCCGCATTTATTTCTTTTGATCCCACAGATGAAGAAATACTCCGAAAAACCAATATTGAAGGAACAGCCAATATGGTTAATTTTTCTCTTGCAAGAGGAATAAAGAAATTCTGTTTTGTGAGTTCTATTGCCGCTCTTGGTGATTTAGCTCCGCATGAAACTTACATTACAGAAGAAACAGATTGGAATCCCGAAAAACCGCACAGCGATTACGCTATTTCTAAATATGGTGCCGAAATGGAAGTCTGGCGAGCTCATCAGGAAGGTTTAGATGTAATTATCGTAAATCCGGGAGTAATTTTAGGCCCAATTCCGAAAACGAAAAGTAAACAGCAGGGAAGTGCAGAATTGTATGTAAAAGTCGCAAACGGACTTCCTTTTTATACACTCGGAAGTACTGGTTTTATTTCTATTGATGATGTTGTAAAAACAATGTATCAATTAATGAAAAGCGATATTAAAAACGAACGTTTTACTTTAATTACAGACAATGTTGTTTTTAAAGATATTCTGGACACCATTGCCGATGTTTTAAAAGTTAAAAAACCGCATCTTCACGCAAAACCTTTTTTAATGAATTTCCTTTGGATTGCAGACGGAATATTTTCGACTTTATTTTTTCAAAAAAGAACCATTACAAAAGCGACTGCAAAAGCATCTTATTCCAAGAATCTGTATTCTAATGAAAAAATAAAAACCGCTCTGAGAACGGTTTTTTTAGATGTACATCAATACATAAAAGACATTTCAAAATTATAAACCTTATCTTCTAGGTGGTTTTTTCATCTGTCGTCTTATCGAATCGAGATTTATTTGTTGTTTTGAAGTTTTTTTGATTGAATCTTTTGAAGTTTTTGGAGCTTCTTTAAGTTTCTTTTTGGCTTCTTTCGCTGCTTTTTTATTTTCAATAGTAACAAGAGAATCTGCTGCTCTCTCGGCTACTTTTAATCGTTTGCCTACTTCATCAAACATATCTTTGTAGTTCTCATAATCTGCGGCATAATACATATTATTTTGAGCAAACTGAAGACTGTCAACTTTATATTTTTTTAAAATGAATTTCGTTGGGCTCGTTTCTGTAGAATCTAACAATTCATGATGCTGGTATTTCATTGCTTCCAGAAGAGACAAATCATACATAATATCAATCATTTTATCTTTCTCAATAAGTTTTGCAGGCTGTTTTACAACCTCCTTTTTACAACTTACAGAAAGAAACAAAACCAATAGTATTACTAAACAATTCTTCATTTCAGCTTTTTATCTATCAAACAATAATCGTTTTCCGGCGCGGATATCTTTTACTTTAAAGTTATTGTAAACCAATTCCCCGTTTACAAAAGTATGCGTAATTCTAGATTTAAAAGTATAATTTTCAAAAGGCGACCATCCACATTTTGCAAGGATATTTTCTGGTTTTACGCTCCATGGCAAACTTGGATTTACAATTACTAAATCAGCAAAATAACCTTCTTTAATAAAACCTCTTTTTTCGATTTTGAAAATCTTAGCTGGATTATGACACATTTTCTCCACGATTTTCTCCACGCTGATTTTTCCCTGATGATGCGCTTCAAACATTGCCACAACAGCGTGCTGTACAAGCGGGCCTCCAGAAGGTGCTTTTAAATATGATTGCTGTTTTTCTTCTTTAGTATGCGGCGCGTGATCTGTTGCAATAACATCAATTCGGCCGTCATTTAAAGCTTTCCAAAGTTCAGCTCTGTCGTGTTCTGTTTTTACAGCAGGATTCCATTTGATGAAATTTCCTTTTGTTTTGTAATCTTCATCGGTAAACCAAAGATGATGTACACAAACCTCAGCCGTAATTTTTTTATCTTCTAATGGAATTTTATTGGTAAACAACTCCATTTCTTTTGCTGTAGAAAGATGAAAAATATGCAAACGTGCTCCTGTTTTCTTTGCCAAAGCCACCGCTTTTGAAGAAGAAAGATAACAAGCCTCAGCACTTCTAATTAAATGATGCGCCGTTACCGGAATATCTTCACCATATTTTTCTTTGAATTCTGCTAAATTGTTCTGAATTGTAGTTTCATCTTCGCAATGCACTGCAATTAACATTGGAGTACTTGAAAAGATTTTTTCTAAAGTCTCTTCTTTGTCAACCAGCATATTTCCTGTTGAAGAACCTAAGAAAATCTTGATTCCCGCAACATTTTTTGGATTTGTTTTTAAAACTTCTTCCAAATTATCATTGGTTGCTCCCATCATAAACGAATAATTCGCAAATGATTTCTCGGCAGCAATTTGGTATTTATCTTCTAATATTTCTTGAGTAACCGCATTCGGAACCGTGTTTGGCTGTTCGATGAAAGAAGTAATTCCTCCTGCAATTGCCGCTCTCGATTCTGATTCAATATCACCTTTATGCGTTAAACCCGGTTCTCTAAAATGAACCTGATCATCAATTGCACCCGGCATTAAATAATTTCCTTCGGCATCAATTACAATACAGTCAGAAGTTTTTAAACTGATGCTGTCTGCAACCTCAACAATTAAATCATTTTCGATCAAAACATCTCCGTCAAAAATAGATCCTTCGTTTACAATTTTGGCATTTTTTATTAAAATCCTGTTCATGTTCTATCTTTATAATGTATTGACTAATTTTTTTAATCGAAGAGAAATCACACCTAGAATTGCTTCTTTAATGATGGCATTACTCATTTTTGAAACTCCTTTTGTTCTGTCTGTAAAAATAATCGGCACTTCTTTTATTTCAAATTTAGCACAATAAGTTCTGTACTTCATTTCGATTTGAAACGCATATCCAACAAACTTTATTTTGTTCAAATTAATTTTCTCTAAAACTTCTCTTTTATAACAAACAAAACCGGCTGTTGCATCGTGAATTTTCATTCCGGTTATAAATTTTACATAAACCGATGCAAAATAAGACATTAAAACTCGGCTTAAAGGCCAGTTTACCACATTTACACCTGTAACATATCGGGATCCAATGGCTAAATCAGCACCTCCGAAGTGGCAGGCATCATATAATTTTTCAAGATCATTTGGGTTGTGCGAAAAGTCGGCATCCATTTCAAAAATAAAATCATATTTATGTTCTAATGACCATTTAAAACCATGAACATAAGCGGTACCTAAACCGGCTTTTTTAGCTCTTTTTTCAAGAAATAATCTTCCCGGATATTCTTCCTGCAATGCAACAACTTTATCGGCGGTATGGTCCGGCGAATTATCGTCGATTATTAGCAGGTGAAAAGATTTATGCTGCGAAAGTACAGCTCTCACTATACTTTCTATGTTTTCAATTTCGTTATAAGTAGGGATTATGACAATACTATCACTCATTTTTTTCTCGGTAATTTCACCGCAAAAGTAAACTTTTTATAGCATTTGGTTCATAATAAATACATAATAAAACTATTGATACAAAAAATTACTAATTTTGTCACGCTATGATTGAACACCTTCATCCACGAATTATTGAAAACAAAGACTGGGCAACGGCTTTATTTGTCCTGACCTTTGCTGTTGTTGCCATGACAAAATCTGCTTATGAAACTCGTTTTTCAGAATTTAGTAAGCTTATTTTTTCAGATAAGTATGCAAAAATTTATCGGGATAACAGCCACATGAAAAGCAGCTTTACGGTTGGGTTATTTTTTGTGCAGGTTATTTCGTTTGCCTTTTTTATTTTGCTAACGATGAACATTTATGATAAAGCTTCAAAAACTGATTATATTTTATTTATTCAGATTGCAACTTTCCTGCTTTATTTTATTCTGGCTAAATACTTAATTGAGAAAATTGTAGCTGCAGCATTCAACATTGACGACTTTGTGGAGCTTTTTAATTTGCAAAAAGTTACTTACAGAACTTATATTGGCGTTTTAATCCTTCCAATCAATGCTATTTTGTTTTATTATGACAATATTTCAACGATTGTACCGCTAGCAACGATAGGCATTTCGCTCTGTATCAGTCTATACTCTTATTTTATTTCAATTAAAACATATCAAAACGTAATAATCGGTAAGTTATTTTATTTTATTTTATATCTTTGCGCTCTTGAAATAGCGCCTTATTATTTTCTTTATTATTGGATAACAAAAGGGAGTGCTTAGAAAATGTTTATAATATGAAAGTGAAAACAATTTTGGTGTCACAGCCTGAACCTAAAGTGGAGAATTCTCCTTACTTTGAGCTCCAACAAAAACACAAAATAAAAATTGATTTCAGACCATTTATTCATGTGGAAGGGGTTAATGCAAAAGAGATTCGATTACAAAAAATCGATCTTAATCACTATACTGCCATAATTTTGACAAGCCGTAACGCGGTGGATCATTTTTTTAGAGTAGCAGATGAAATGCGTTATAAAGTTCCTGAAGGATTGAAATATTTCTGCCAATCTGAAGCTGTTGCATTTTACCTGCAAAAGTATGTTGTGTATAGAAAACGTAAAATTTACGTTGGAGCAAAAGATTTTGCAGACTTATCACCACTTATCAAAAAGTACAAAGACGAAAAGTTCTTGTTACCAGCATCTGATCAATTAAATGCTGATGCTCCTATAACGTTAAACAATCTAAAAGTAGACTGGGCACAAGCTGTTTTTTACAAAACAGTAATGAGCGACTTATCTGATCTTGCAGATGTTTATTACGATGTTTTAGCATTTTTTAGTCCAACCGGAATTAAATCTTTATTTAAAAACTTCCCGGACTTTAAGCAAAACGATACCAGAATCGCCGTTTTTGGAAGCACAACTCAAAAAGAAGCTCTTGATCATGGTTTAAGAATCGACATTCTTGCTCCAACTCCTGAAACTCCTTCTATGACAATGGCTTTAGAAAAATACATCGCAGAAGCAAACAAAGGAAAATAATTCCTTCAAAATATTTAATTTTTTAAAATTCCAAATTCCAACTTTAATGCTGGGATTTGGAATTTTTCTTTTTAGACCTATTTCAACATAAACAACGGTTTCAACCGTTGGGACGCAATCCATTATCTCCCTGTGGTTGAAACCACGGGCTATGTTTTGGAATTTGATGCCGTAGCTTCAGCATAAAAATTGGAATTTGGAGTTTCAACATTGGAATTTTTCTTTTTACATCATTTTAACTACATTTGATTTCTATTCTAAACCCAAATCACAATAAATAGTTTCAAATTATAAGTTATGAAAATCAACTCCCTTTTAATCGAAATTGATGGTATCGATAAAGAAATTCTTAGATACCTTATGGACGATGCCCGAAAACCTATTTTACAAATTGCCAATAAAATAGGCATTTCAGGAGCTGCGATTCATCAGCGTTTAAAAAAACTGGAACAATCGGGAGTAATATCAGGTTCTAAATTTACTGTAAATCCAAAAGTTCTGGGTTATAACACAATGGCTTTTATTGGTGTTTATCTGGATAAAGCTTCAAGAAACTCAGAGGCCGTAAAAGATCTAAAAAAGATTCCTGAAGTTTTAGAATGTCATTATACAACTGGAAACTGGTCTGTTTTAATCAAAATCATTTGTCGCGACAACGAACATTTAATGCAGCTTTTAAATACTAAAATTCAAGCCATAGAAGGCGTTTCGAGAACTGAGACGTTTATATCACTGGATCAGCAAATCGATAGGCAAATACAGCTTTAAAATTTGAAGATGTGTCAATTTGATAATTAGATAATAATTAAAACCTGCATGACAAACATTAGACCTGAAATTAAAACCATTGTCTTTTTCATATCTTATTTTGTATTAGCATTACTAGGAGAAAAAGCGAGTCCGAGTGGTGTCTGCACACCGGGACTTGGCTTTTTATTATTCTTACTCGCAATTCCGATAAGTATAATTTATTCTTTAATTCGGTTTTTCAAGTATCATAAAACAGAGAACAAACAATATTTAAATTCCGTTTTTATAATCTCCGGAATATGGGTTTTGTTATTCATCTTCTTAAGCTTCAATAATTCATAAAAAACAAAACCCGACAGGTTTTAAAAACCTGTCGGGTTTAATTTCGAGTCAGAAATGCATAAAAAATTCCAAACCCAACAGATTTGGAATTTGGAATTTTTAAATTGTAGTTTGTTTTTTTTAGTTCCTTCTACTTCCTGAATAAATCGAGATATAGTACAGCAACGTTGCAATAGATCCTATAGCAGCAACTACATAGGTTCTTGCAGCCCATTTTAAGGCATCTTTTGCTCCTGCTTGCTCTTCCTGTGTCAGCATATGTTTATTTTCTAACCAGGCAAGCGCTCTGTTACTCGCATCATACTCTACAGGCAACGTTATAATGGTAAACAATGTTGTTGCGGCAAAAATCACAATTCCTACCAATAGCAATTGCGGAAACGTTCTAATCATTAAAATTCCTGCCAGCAAAATCCATTGTACATAATTGGATGCGATGCTAACAATTGGTACTAATTTAGAACGCAAAGTTAACCATTCGTATCCTATAGAATGCTGAACCGCGTGACCACATTCGTGTGCAGCAACAGCAGCAGCGGCGGCATTACGATGATTGTAAACTGCCTCACTTAAATTTACCGTTTTATCTGAAGGATTGTAATGATCTGTTAATCTTCCCGGAGTCGAGATAACACGAACATCTGTAATTCCGTTATCAGCCAACATTTTTTCGGCGATTTCAGCACCACTCATTCCGTTTCTTAATTGTAATTTCGAATATAATTCAAACTTGCTCTTGAGCTTTGAACTCACTATCCAGCTGAACAACATAATTGCTCCGGCCAGAATTAAATATCCACTTCCCATATTTTTTACTTTTATTTGATTGATTATTAAAGTTACAAAAGAAACTGCAATTTCTGAACCAAACTCAAAAAATGTCATTTTGGCATTTTACGGACATTTTTTCAATCTAAAAGATTGTTTTTCAGCAACAGCGTAATTAATTCTGCTACATTTTTAGTTTTATATTTCTGAAGAATATTTCGTCTGTGCGTTTGAACCGTTAAGAAACTTAAAAAAAGTTCATCGGCAATTTCCTGAGTTTGTTTTCCTTTTGAAAGTAAAACAGCGATGTCTTTTTCTCTTCTGCTTAAACTGGGAATTGTATCTAATTCTTCAGATAATGGCTGACTCACAATTGTTTTAACCTCATCACTAAAAACAATTTCGCCTTCGATTGCTTTATTTATACAATTTTTAAATTCATCAAAAGAAGCGCTTTTCAAAATATAACCATTGCCGCCATTCTGAATAAACTTCATCACTAAACTTCGTTCAGACTGACTGCTCATCCCGATAATAATTACCCGAGGATATTTCTGTTTAATGGCTTTGCATAAATCTATACCCGTTATTACCGGCAAAAAAATATCGATTAAAACCAAATCTACTTTATTGCTTTCTATGTAATCGAGAAGCGTAACACCAGATTGCATTTTCTCGATTATTTCTATGTTTTCTAAATCAGCTAAGAGTCCTGAAATACCCGAAATCACAATAGGATGATCATCCACCACAACCATTTTATATTTTTTACTCATTTTCCTGATTTTCGTTTATTACATTTAATTCAATATATACTGATGTTCCCTGATTGGGTTTACTTTCAATTTCTAATTTTCCGTTCAGAAATTCTACACGGTTTTTAATATTTTTAAGTCCCATTCCGTTTTTGTTTTTTGGGTCCGAAATATCAAAACCAACTCCATTATCTTCGACTGTAATAAAAAACACATCTTTGTTTTGGGAGCACGAAACCAAAACCTGAGAGGCTTTGGCATATTTTAAAGCATTATTCAACAATTCCTGAATAATTCTGTAAATCATGATTTCGTAATTTTTAGGAAGCCTTGATTTTTTTATCAGATATTGAAATTCAACTTTAGTAACAGCATTAGAATTCGCCGCACATAAATCTCTTAAAGCGTGTTCTAAACTCAATTCTAACAAACTTTCTGGCATTAAATTCTGCGATATATTACGAAGTTCTTTGATCGAATTGTCCAACAGTGCGTCTACTCCATTTACTGTTTCGGCATTTTCTTTTTTTGCCAGGTTCAAATGAATTTTTACACTCGAAAGCATACTTCCCAAACCATCATGCAAATCTCTGGCAATTCTTTTACGTTCCATTTCTTCTCCTTGAATCAAAGCCTTAGAAACCGAAAGTTTATGTCGATCTTCAAAAGCTGACAATTCTTGTTTGAGGTTGATTTCTTTTTGAACGCTTAATTTCTTTTGGTTTTTATTGAAAATCCAGAGAAATAAAACAATCAAAAGCAACAGGAAAGATAAACCTGCAAATAGCAATGAATTTAATCGGTTGCTGTATACCATTAAGGCAGCTTTATCATTTAACGATTGCAGCATCGTTATTTTTTTCTCGCTTTCGGCTTTTTTATATTTTGCTTCAAGCTCTACAATCTCACTTTTAAACTTGGTATTATTGAGACTATCGTTTACTGCATTGTATTTATGCGAATAAAAATAGGCCTTATCATATTCTTTTGTGGCATTGTACACTTTGGCCAATTCGTTATAATAATTCTTTTTATCTACAACAAAAGGAGTATTTTTTAAAAGATATTCTAAGTTCTTTTTTGCCTTTTCATAATTCTTTAATTTAAAAAGCACTTCATATTCGGCAAATTTCAATCGGTTTAAAGCGATGGCATTCAGGTGTTTTTCGGCTGATTTTATTCCTTTTTCATAACTTTCTAAAGCGATTGCATTTTTATTTTGTTTGGCGTAATACAATCCTTCCGAATAAAAATAGGAATCGTTTAAATTTGAGTCCGGGAAATTTTTTAATGTCGAAAATGCTTTATCGAGTACTTTTTCGGCATCATAAAAATGCTTCAATTCTACCAGGTTTTCAGCATTAATAATATAAGTTTCCATTTTTGATTCGGCAAGAGTTGGCGATTTTTTAATGGCTCTTTCAATATAAAGCTGGGCTTCATTTAGATATTCGCTCGCTTTCTCGCGTTCGTTGTTATTCATAAAAATAATAGCAACTGCTTTATACAAACCACTTATAAGTTCATAATCACGACTCTTTTTTGCCGCAGGAATCGCTTCATTAATCAGCAATTTCATATAGGCTTTTTCGTTGTTTTTACGCTGCTGCATAATACCATAGTTCTGCAGGATAATTGCCCTGAGTCGAAAAGCTTCGGTATTATAATATTTTTTCAGCTTTTCGTTTCCGTCAAGCAGTGTTTTTTCAAAACCGTCAACGTCACCTTTTTCTAAGAAGCTATACGAATTGTAAAATACTCCCGCATCGTTTAAGAACGGAAATTTACTTTTTAATTTATTGGCTTGTTCTAAATATTCTTTTGATTTTTTGGCATCCTGAACCATCAAATACAGTTTAGATAATTTAAAACTATACAGGCATTTTATACTATCTGATTTTGTGTTTTTAGTGATTTTAGCAATACTGTCTATATAAACCGAATCATCATCAAGAAAAAGGATTACCTGCGAATGTGAAACAGCAGATGAAAAAAGAAATAATAGCAATAAGTAGATTTTCTTCATAAAATGGTATTTATTCAAATTTATAAATAAAAAAATGTTTGAAAAGGAATTACACCACTTTTACCTGATATCAGGTAATTCAAAATGCATTTTATCAGGTATTGCCATGTCTTTTATAAGCGCCTAATTTTGTTTTAAATGAATGTTAATTAATAAAAAAAATATTATGAAATCAATTTTGAAAACTTTAGCAATTGTATTAACTCTTGCTTTTACAGTAGGATCATGCAGCAGCGATAACGATAATGACTCAAAGGCAGCTTCAAGAGATGTGAAATATGAAATAACTGGAAATTATACAGGAAGTGTGTCTGTATTTTATTTTGAAAAAGGCGGAAATGCATTAAACGAAGATATCACTAAACTTCCATGGACAAAAGAATTTACTGCTGATGCAAAATCTTTAGGAGCGTCATTAAGCGCAAGTGGCCACGGTGGAGTTGCAGGACAACAATTAACTGGTAAAATTTATATTGGAGGAAAACTAGAAAATGAGCTAACTGCTACAGCAACTAGTGATGGAATAATTGTATTACCTCTTACACCTTATGTTTTTCCTCTATAAGTTTTAGGAGTAGAATTTTTATTTTAATTTTGGAAAAAAGGAGCTCCGCATTATTGTGGAGCTTTTTTTATTCTTCCAATTGATGGTTGATCGCTTCAAACTTCTCAATCAATCCATTAATTTTATCTTGTTGTTTTGCAATTTGTTTTGGGCGAATATAAAACCAATTAAAGGCAATCCATAATAAAGTGATTCCGTAGGTTATCAAAGCATAGAAAACAGTCATTCTTGATGCGTATTCATACATATACAGACAAATTTCTGCCATAAGCAAAACAAAATACCAGCTTAATACTTTCGACTGCATGTATTGCTGCTTTTTTCTAATCAAGATTAATTGTTGCAAATATTCCTGATTGGTTTGTGTCGAATCGATATTTTTAAAAGTACTCAATACTCTGTTGTAAACTCCAACATACATTACCATTGCTAAAATTGCTAATATGATTCCGATTTTGGTCGAGATAAATTCAGGCTGATAACGGTACCATATAAAAATTATAAAAGCACTTGTTGCAGCAAGCAAAATATTAGTTCTCCACAATGATCTTAAACTTGCTTTTTTAAACTGTTTTAATCTCGCCAACAAATCTTCGATATTGGGTTTGTTTACGGCTTGTTTCTTCCATAAATCTTTAAAGTCTATATTATTGTTGTCCATTTTCTTTAAATTTTTGAGTCAGTTTTTCTTTAATTCTGTGAATTTTCACTCTAACATTTGCTTCAGAAAGACCAATAATTTTGGCTATTTCGGCTTGCTTTACATCTTCTAATTCCAGCGAAATAATGATACGTTCTGTTTCCGGCAATTCGGCAATACATTGATACAAAAACTGAATTTGCGGTTCTAATGATGTTTGTTTTTCTTCGGTAAGATGATTGGGTAAATCCGATTTAGGGAAACGTTTTTCTTTTTCGATCTGCCTTAAACAATTATTAGATGCGATTCTGAAAATCCAGGTTCCTATACCCGATTCATTTCTAAAAGTTTCCAGCTTTTGCCAGACAATAATAAAAGTTTCCTGAGCTAAATCCTGCGCGACATCATGATCGTTGACAAAACCCATACAAAGCCTGAATATTCTGTCCCAATACGTTTTATAAATAGTTTCAAACTCCATTTATTACGATTTTATAAAATTGTTGATCTGACTTAAATACCACACTTTATCATCATACATTATAAAGTGTAAGCCTTTATTGGCATATTGAAAATTGCCTGTTTTTAAATTTTTATACTGAGCATCAATTGCAGGTTTTAAATTTACAAAATAAGATTCCAGTAAAATTAACGACGGACATTTTATAGCAGCAATTTTATCTCTTAAATCTGTATTAGAGAAATCGCAATACATTTCGGCAAAGGTTTTTCAATCTGATTTTACGCTCCAATCTACTACCATATCCAGTTTCGAAGTATCTTCAAGAAGCCTTGGCATTGTTTTTTTCTGCATATCAGCAAACTGACTATCTGATAATGCCGTCATTTGACTTACCATTGCCGAACAGTCATTATTTTCTTTTGATTTGAATGAAGGATCCATCAACGCACCTAAACATGGTAATGCATCGACCACAACAATTTTACTGATTAATTCAGGATAATCTGCAGCAATTGCCAATGCTAATCCGCCACCCATGCTATGACCAACAATAATTGGTTTTTCTATTTTATTTGCTTTGATATAATCAGCAATTTCGTTTTCCCAATTTTTGAATGTTGCGTTTCCTTGTGGTTTTACTCCGGCAAAACCTGCCATTGTAAAAGTGTAACAGGTAAAATCTTTTTCGAAGTTTGCTTTGGTTTCATTCCACACATCTCCTGAAGAGGCAAATCCGGGAATGAATACTATTGTCTGTTTTCCTTTTCCGGTTTTAAGA
>NZ_DLHA01000057.1:94939-95102 GCF_002482975.1 Flavobacterium sp. UBA7680
GATATACTTTTTCATTTTTAATAGATTTAAGTTGTTAAATGATTTAATTCGCCTTTTGGATACGGGAAGTTTTAAAATGTTACAACTAAAATGAAAAAATTAATAAAAAAATTTAAAACCTCAGTGTTTATGGGCTTTCTTTAACCGCAAAGAGCGCAAAGGT
>NZ_DLHA01000048.1 GCF_002482975.1 Flavobacterium sp. UBA7680
GGAGCGGAAGTATATTTTTATTATGCTTAGCCGTGCATTAGGGATTGTTGCCAGTATCCTTTTTATGACTGGTTTTTCACCAGTTGTAAAAAGATACAGGCATAAAGCCCGACCGCCAACAGGCGGTAATGCCCAAAACTAAAAAATAATATAAACTATGATAGCATTTTTATTTTATGAAAACTTCTATGTATTTATCATACGTACGGGTATCAAGTGTTTTGGCCAATAAGTATTGTTCACGAGCGATTTTTTTACATTTTAATGATTGCTCAGGCATGTTTTGTTTTTGGGAGCAGACTAATGAACACTGCTTTACCTGTTCTAAATTTATGTATAGAATAAAAAGTTTAAATTATTTTTATTAATTTTCAATAAAATTATTGCAGAAAGAAATTGCTTAGTAATGATTTATTAGCTAAATATGGTTTTATAACAAATAATCTTCAAACGAGTACTATTGTTGAAGTAATGAGCATAGAAGATATAGATATTTGAATAAAATTTAATGGGCCTATTTATTGTTTTTTCGATTTTGGTTCAGGGATTTAGTATTAAAAAATTGCTTTCAAAATACTAGAAAATGAAAATAAAAGGTAATAAAAATGATAAAATTTGGGAATCCATTGCCCTACTATTATTAGCTATTAATGCTTTAATTATTGCCGTTACGGTGCCTATTTTACCCGATATTATTCCTATACATTTTGATAGTACGGGCAAAGTAGATAACTATGGAAGTAAATATATACTTTGGGTATTATTTGTAATTGCTGTTTTTGTTTACTCATTAATGACTGTAATATCATTTAACCCAGGGTTATATAAATCAAGAATGACGGGAAATAATATTGAAGAGCAATATAGATTAACGGCAAAAATGACAAGAACCGTTAAAACATTTGTTAATTTATTTTTTGTAATTGTTACTGTATTTGTTTTACAGAGTGTACAAGGAAAAGACACTGAATATTCTCTTTATTTATTTTTGTTATCTTTTCCTTTAATAATGATACCAACATTATATTATGTTGTTAAACTTGGGAAAGTGAGGTAATTAAAAACAAAAATATAACACCAATTTTATTAATGGTTAATTCTATACCGACTTTGATAATCACTAAGGATTGAATAGACATATGTTCTAATTGTTCTTTTTTATATTGAGAGCTATTATTTAATATATATTCTATAAGTATTACTCTATCCATAAGCCTAATGTATTAAAAAAATCTCTAATTATAATATGATTAACTATAATATTTCATTGATTAATGCAGAGGTGGATTTTTTATGGCAAATGCAGAGAGTAAACCCATATATATGTCTTTGTAGGATTGAACATTTCCTCCTTTTATACTATCCAAATAAATTGTACTATCAATTTATTGTCTTTTTTATTCAATGGAAGTATGCTTTTTTGACTATTTTATTTTTTTTCATTCTTGGAAACACTTTCCATCAATAAATGATTCATCGACATCGATAAACAATATAAGAAGCGTAAAGGTAAACGTTAGATTAAGGGATTATTAGAAACTAAAAAAAGTTCAAAAACTGTCCTTTCTCTTTTTATTTTATATGGAAGCAGAAAAAAGGTCCCCTACGGATTTGAACCGTACTCACCCATATTACTGGGTGCACTGCCTATCAGACGGAGACCATTATCAGAATTATTTTTCTAACTCATTTATTACAATAACTGAGTTAGTTCTTAAAATAATATCGATTAAGAAAAATCGTTGTTTTGTTTATTAAATTTTTTTTGAGCTTTTTTAATTTGAAATCTTATTATTTGGAAAGATATTTATTAACAGCTGTAAAAACATTTTGTGCATCTTTCCTGTTTTTACATTTTTTAAATTTGCCCAGACTTCATACCACTTAATTGAGTTGGAACTTCCAAAATATATTTTGGCTGCTCCAAAACTTTCTACCAAATACTGCTCTTCTTTAAGAGGAGGAATTGAGTTTGGATTTTTTAAAGTAATAGTTTGCTCCAACAAGTAACTTGCTTTAAGCAACAATTTATCTGCTTCTTTCTTTTTCATAAAACTGAATTTTTAATTAGTTTCATCTACGTAATCTCAATTTAAAGCAGGGGCAACCTTCTTTTTTCTAACACCTGAAATTACTCTTTTGGTTTTTTCTTTGGTTTTAAATGCAATTAAATACATTACAGGAACTAATATTAACGTGATAAAGGTTGCGAAACTTAATCCGAAAATAATTGTCCATGACAAAGGACCCCAAAACGCAACAGAATCACCCCCAAAATAAATTTTTGGGTTTAATTCTGTAAACATTGTAACAAAATCAATATTGAACCCTACTGCAAGTGGAATCATGCCCAATATTGTAGCGGTGGCTGTTAAAATTACGGGGGTCATTCTTATACGCCCACCTTCAATAACAGCATCTCGAACCGACATGCCGTTCTCAACAAGAGTATCGGTAAATTCTACGAGTAATATACCATTCCTGACGACTATACCAGCTAAAGCAACAATTCCAATTCCGGTCATTACAACTGAAATATCCATATTGAAAATAGCCAAGCCAAGAAGAACACCAATTACACTTAAAATAATTTCAGACAGAATTATTAATGTTTTACTAAATGAATTAAACTGAATAATTAATATTAATAAAATTATAAAAACGGAAATCATCAAAGCTCGTCCCATAAATGCAGCCGCTTCTTTTTGTTCCTCCTTTTCGCCTGTTAATTCAACAATTACACCTTGCGGAGTTTTAAAGTTTTTTGTAACCGATAGCAATGCAGCATTTACTTTATTAGCATTAAATCCAGAAAGTACATTAGAAGAAAGAGTAATCACTCTTTTTTGATTTTTTCTTTTTATTCCTCCGTAAGTGCTAGTGTAATCTACTTTAGCAAAAGCGGATAATGGAATTTGGCGGATAGCACCACCCATATTCATGTCACGGTAGGTAATTTTAAGGTTTTGCAATTCTTCAATATTATTTCTCTGTGACTTATTATAACGAAGCATGATTGGATAATCATCGTTTGCATCTTTAAAGCGAGAAACCTCCTTGCCATAAACTGCATTACGAAGTTCCATTCCTATTTGAGCGGTTGATATTCCTTCTCTATTTGCTCGTTCCCTGTCAATATTAATTTTTATTTCAGGCTTATTTAGTTGCAAGTCAGATTTAAGTTCTTCTACGCCCGCTACCTGAAGCGAATCAAGCGTTTTCTTTAGGGAAAGCGAGGTTGCCACCAAATCTTCAAATTTATCACCACTTATTTCAATATTAATAGGTTTGGCAGTAGGTGGCCCATTTTGTTCCTGATCAACAGACATCTCTACTCCCGGAATACCCTTAACGGCAGTTCTAATTTCATCTAAATATTTTGCAGTTGAAACCCCATCTCGCAATCCAAATTCAACAAATGCTACTCCAACCTTTGCTTTGTTTGAATACTTTCCTCTGTCATCTCTATTTTCAGAAGCACCAACAGCTACGTTTGTAATTACTGATTCAACTATTGGATTTTTTTCTCCAATTACCTTATATATTCTACCTTCAATTATTTTCGCAATGGAGTCGGTAGCCGAAGCTTTTGTACCAACAGGTAAGGTTGCATATACATAAATAAAATTTGGATCTCCTTTAGGAAAGAAAACTACTTTAGGATTTCTTAATGCTGTTAGCATTACAGAGCCAATAAGCAAGGCTATTGTCAATCCAACAACTTTATATGGACGATCAAGTGTCCAATTCAAAAATCGAGCGTATGAATTCTGAACGGCAGGCCATGTTTTTTCCTGAAACCTGGCAATCATTTTCTCAATTAGTAAACTATACAAAGTATAAATCAGTAACATTAAAATAATGAAATTTCCTTTTCCTGGAGAACCAGTTATATAAAACAATAAAGCAATCATTACCATTACAACAGCAGTAATAACTAATCCTTTACGACTTTTTTTACCATGGTGCTTTTCGTGTGGTTTCATAAAATTAACTGCAAATACTGGATTAATAATATAAGCAACGATGAGCGATGCACTCAATGTAATAATCATTGTTACGGGCATAAAGTGCATAAATTTGCCAATAGTGCCTCCCCAAAACGCAAGTGGTATAAAGGGCGCAAGTGTTGTTATGGTTCCCGATAATACAGGCAGGAACACTTCACCTGCCGCTTGCTTAGCCGCAGTAACAATATTCTTTTTTCCGTTATCGAAAATTCGGTGTGTGTTTTCTATAACAACAACTGCATCATCAACCACAATACCTAAACCAAGTAGAAAAGCAAACAACACAATCATATTCATGGTAAATCCAATTCCGGGTAAAATCATAAATGCGATAAACATGGATAGAGGTACAGATAATCCAACGAAAATTGCATTGGTAGCACCCATAAAGAACATCAGAATAATTGTTACGAGAATAAAGCCAATGATAATGGTATTAATTAAATCGTGTAATGTAGTTCGGGTTTGAGACGATTGATCTCCTGTTGTTTTAATAACCAAATCTTCAGGAAATGATGATTTTTTCATTTCTATTATAATGTCATTAATCTTATCAGAAGCATTAATCAGGTTTTCACCACCTCTTTTAATGATATTTAAAGTAATTACCTTTTTGTTATCAAGGTGGCCATAACTTTCTTGTTCCAGAAAACCATCTTTAACATCAGCAACATCTTTTAAATAAACAGGTGCACCAACCATTGAATTAACAACAATGTTTTTTATATTATCAACATCAGAAAACTCTCCCGAAACACTTATTGTTCTTGCCATTTCGTCCATATCAACACTTCCTCCGGAAATAATCAAATTTTCTGAAGCAATCGCCCTTTCTATATCTGCCATTGAAAGTTTGGCAGCATGCATTCTGTACATGTCCACATTAATTTGAATTTCCCTTTCTAAAGCACCAACCATATCCGCTCTTGTAATCTCCTTAAGAGATTCTATTCTGTCTTGTAACTCATCTGCATATTTTTTTAACTGGCTTAACTCATAATCTCCTGAAATGTTCACAAACATTATCGGCATTTCAGAAAATTCTACCTCCATCACGCTTGGTTCGGAAGGGAGGTCTTTCGGCAAATCCTTTTTTGCCTTATCTACTGCATCCTTTACCTTTTGTTTTGCTACAGCAACCTCTACATCTGTGTTAAATTCAACAATGATATTAGAGAAATCCTGTACGGAATTACTTGTAAGTTTCTTTACTCCTGATATAGATTTAATCTGTTTTTCAAGTGGTTTACAAACTAGATTTTCCATGTCTTTTGGCGAACTACCAGGGTAAATAGTGCTAACATAAATTGTAGGGATAACGATATCAGGGAATTTTTCCTTAGGAATACTGTTGTATGAAAACATTCCCGCTAACGTAATAAAAATGGTTAGCACGTAGATGGCCGATTTATTATCAATAGACCAACTTGTTAATTTGAACTCTTTAAATTTCTTTTCCACAATTAAAATATTTAGTATTTAATTAGAACACCTTCAGTTAAATCCAAATAACCTGACGTTATTAGTTTGTCGTTTAGGTTTAATCCCGTAATTATTTCTGCTTTGCCGTTATAAACCTGCCCAAGAGTAATATCCTTTCTTATGGCAATTTCTTTTCCGTTTTTGACACCAACAATATAAACATATTCAGAAGTACCTGAATGTTGGACAAGATTGAGTGGAACTACAATCGCCGAATCCTTATGGTAATCAACAACCTTTAGAACAGCAATCATGTTTGGTCTATAATCTTGATTTTGTGAATCTAAATCTGCCTCCGCGCTAAAAGTTCTGGTTGTATTATTTATAACTTTAGAAGTATAAAATATTTTTGATGGAATTTCTTTATTTAAATCAGGTAAGAAAATTATAACATCGTTTCCTTTTTTTACTTTTGAAGCATAGGATTCGGAAATTTCAGCTTTCGCTTTTAATTTATTAAGGTTGACCACCCTTATTGCCGGCACACCAGGCATTACTGATTGACCTATTTTTATATCAATCCCATCAACTACCCCATTAATTGGTGATTTTATTTTTGAAAGCTCCATTTGTTCTTTTAAAGTTGAAATTTTCTTCTCTAAACTTTCCTTATTGTTTTTAGCAGATAAAAATTGTATTTCCGTGCCAATTTTCTGATCCCACAAATTTTTCTGTTTTTCATAAACGTCAGATGCAAAAGCAAGCGCGTTTTTTAGTTCCTCCAGACTTTGCTTAAAAACAGAATTATCAAGTTCAGCGAGCACCTGTCCTTCAGAAACTTCATCCCCTTCATTCACTAATATATGGTCAACAGCACCAGCCATTTTAGCACTAACAGTTACATTTTCGTCACCATCTACACGGCCTTGAACATCTATAAAATGTTTGAAGGTTTCAAAAGTGATGGGTTTTATGGAGATGTCTTTTGTTTTTAGATTACTAATTGTTGTATCCCCACTTAAAGCAATCTCATCTTCAAGTTTTTTTATTTGTTCTAATAAATCAGAACTTTGTTGCTTGAGTTTTTCTAATTTTGCCTTTTTATCTCCCGATCCGCAAGAAGCTATTAATCCTGTTATGAAGATTATAATTACTAATTTTTTCATATGGTAGTTAAGTTGTTTTATTTTTAGGTTTATTCTTTTTTTATTTTATTACACCTGTGGCCTTTTCGTAGTCAACCTTTGCTGTAAAATATTCGTACAAAGCATTATAATAATTGGTTTGAGCTTCTTTTAATGCCGTTTCTGCATTCATAACTTCAATGCTGGAACCACTGCCTTGCTCGTATTTTTTCTTTGCAACATCATAAACCTCTTTCGCAAGTTCGATATTGGTTTTCTGAATATTTAATGTGTTCAAAGCATTTAATAAACTTGATTTAGAAGTTTCAATTTCCAAATCAATAGCATTCTTTAAATTGTCTATACTGTTAACCGTCTTCATCAAGTTAACTTTAGATTGTTGCAATCTATAATGATTTTGAAAACCATCGAACAACGGAAGATTTATAGTTCCACCAATTATACCAATTGGATACCATTTTTTGCTGGCGTCAAAAAAGTCAAACTCGTTTCGTTGTGCTTGTGCACTGTAATTACCATATAGAAATATAGAAGGTAAATATCTTAATTTACCCCTCTTCACATCAAGTTCGCTTAATTTTTGTTGAGATTCCAACAAAGAATATTCAATCCGATTTTTATAGTTTAATTCACTAGAAGAAGAAATATCAACTACGGGAATATTATCAAGATGTAAGGAGTCTGTAAGGAATATTTGCGATTTAATTTCCATTCCCATTTGAAATTTCAAAACACTTTCGGTCAGCCCAACTAAACGTTCTATTTTTTCCTTTTCCGAAAGCAAATTATTATAGGCAACAGTTACACGAGTAACATCAATTTTCTCAACAAAACCATTTGTGTTTAATGATTTGGAGTCATCAACTAATTTTTTTAAACGATCCACATTAGCCTGAAGCAATTTCAACCTTTCCTTGCTCACTAAAGCGGTATAATAGGCTTTAGTAATTGTAGCTTTTGTTTCAATTTGTGAACGCTGATGATTTTTTTCAGACAATTCTAAAAATGACTTTGCGGATTGCAAGGCAACAATGTAGTCACTATTAAAAACAATCTGACTAGCCTGAATCGTACCTGTAGCGTTGTATTTTACACCAAATTGCACAGGAATATAGGTTCCGGCTGGTGCGCCGAAAAATTGACCAGGAAGTAATTGCGTTGGTAGCTTCTCATAATCTTTCAAATCAAAAGAAGAAGATATTTGCGGAAGCCCCATACCTCTTATTTCCTTTTTCTTATACCTTGATGCATCAATATCCAATTCAGCATTTTTTATACTAGAGTTATTTACTAATGCAAATTCGATTGCTTCTTTCAATGAAAGGTTTTTTGCAGGCTCGTTCTTATTTTGAGCAACTGTTTGAAAAGAGATAACAGTGCCAATTATTATTATTGAAATATTTTTCATAAATTATTCTTCTTCATTTATTTGTCTGTATTTATTTATTAGTTTATGACCTTTCAAAGTAGTAATACCATGTAAAAAATGATCCAATAATTCAATTTGAATATCCGAAATTTTGTATTTTTCCTTGTGAAATATCAAAGGATTTAAGGCCATTTGAGTTTCTTCGATGCGTAACCTTGCTAATATTTCTATATTTATTTTATGCCTGTATAAGTCTTCTTGGATACCTTTTTCCAAATTTTTCACAATAATTTGAAACAAAAAGGTTTCCTTAAATTCTTTAAACTGTTTCCAAACATCAGGATGGTATTTTTGCAGATCATAAAACACATATGGATTTATTTCTGAAAACATTACAGCTAAATGTTCCATTAAAAGAATAATTTCCTGTATTGAATTGTTTGATTTTTTAAATATTTGCTCAAATTCTTTTTTATGTTCATTAAGATTTTTCTCGAGAAGACATTCGATAAGCTCTTCTTTATTCTTAAAAAACAAGTATAGAGTTTTTTTAGACACACCTATATGCCGACAAATGTCGTCGACAGTTACTCTCTTTATTCCGTGCATAAAGAAAAGTTCTTTTGCGGCTTCGAGAAGTCTATTTTGATTTTCTTCTATCATTAAGGTCGCCAAAACTAAGAAAACTATTTTATATTACAAGGTTTCCTGTGTTATTATTTATTATATTATCTTATTAAATATGTGTATATCAAGTAATTAAAATTTAATTTCAAATAGATGTTTAAACGATAATTGTTTAATTGTTTAACATATTTATCGAATTTCCTCTTTTAAATTATTCCAGGAAATTATAATTAAAGAGTTAAATTCTACAACTTATCGAACTTGGAATAGAAAATATAAATTTAATTGTTCGACAATTTTGAAATTTTAGTAGTTTTGTATAAAGAACATAATTAAATATGGCTAAAGAGGGGTTAGAGTTTTATAGTTTCATTAATGATAGGCAAAAAGCTTTAGTAAATATCTATTTTACAAACAATTGGTTGCATAGTGAGTACCACGTTGTCTTAAAAGCATACAACGTCACTGCTCAGCAATTTAACATACTTAAAATTTTAAACGAAGTTTATCCTAAATCTATGATGGTTTCTGCCATTAAGCTGCAAATGCTTGATAAAAGTTCGGATATAACACGACTGGTTGAAAGGCTTCTGGAGAAAAATTTAGTAGTTCGTAGGCAAGATCAAAAGAATAGGCGAAAAATTAACGTAAAGTTGAATATTATTGGGCATAATCTTGTTAGTGAAATGGATAAGGATATTGGAAATTTTGAAGGATTTGTAGAACACTTATCAGATAAGGAGATTAAACAACTTAATTTACTATTGAATAAAATAAGAAGTCATCAATAAAAACATGTTAGCCATTTTCAGGAAGAGACAATAACTGTTCTCCACAGATAGTGACGGAGTTAATTTGTGGTAGATATGACTTAAACTAACAATAAAGAAATTCGCAAATTTAATTTTTTTACTTTTCTTGAAGACAGAAGATGTGAAATTTCAACTGATTATTTGAGTCAAAAAACGACATGGATCTATCCGAAACAATATCGGTTCTTCTACCGAATTATTTGAAAAGATTGATGCAGATATTGATGAGTATATTTTTATACATAAGCTGGACTTCCACTCGAATTACCTAACGAAGTTTATAAACTTTACTTTGAGAGATGTTTGAGTTTTCTCAAGAATCTTATCAATTGAAAAAATTAAAACATCGACAGCCATTCTTTTGCCTCTTCAAAGGTTTTAAAATAATTTACTTGTACAGGCCGCATATTCAATTTAAACAAAATACTCTCAACCGCCACCTTATTAAAGTAATAATCAGGTTGAACTACCGCTACCGCTTTTAATCCTTCTTCAACAGCTTTTGGAAGATAACTTCTATCCATCCAATCCTGATCTTCTTTACCTATCAATATCATTTCTTTTAAATCAACTAACATTTTTGAGACTTTTTTTTGGACTAATAGGCTCAAATATTTTTCTGTGCCCTCTCGAAATTCCCAGCTATTAGAATAACCTTTCCAAACACAAACAACTGCTTTTATTTTGTTGTCATATGTTATAGAATATCCTGGTGAATCTGCCATAATGTTAAAATTTTATAAGAAGTGCGAAGGTAAACATTTCAGAAGAAATTATCAGGAACATTATTAAAAAGTTTAAATCTGTCCCTTTCCACCTGCTTATATATTGAAGCGGAGCTTGAATTACTGATCACTTTATTTTCATTTTTTAAGCAACAAATAGCATACCTAATTGTTTATCAATACAATACAACCAAATTATAATATTCGTTTAAACAATATATGTTTAAACATATAAATTACTACCTTTACTTGAAATATTAACTAAAAATTGAATCCTATGAACTTAAAAGAAAAAATTGAGGAATTGAATCAAATGATTCTTACTGGAAAACAAATGGATGCTTTTGAAAAGTATTACCATGAAGATGTAATAATGCAGGAAAATTCTAATCCACCTACAGTTGGAAAATCTGCAAATCGAGAAAGAGAGTTACAAGCTATGCAAATGATTGAAGCCTTTCATGGAGCGGAAGTGAAATCAGTTGCTGTTGGTGATAATGTAACAACATCTGAATGGGAAATGGATGTTACTTATAAAGGTGCTCCTCGTATGAAAATGTGCCAGGTTGCAGTGCAGAAATGGAAAGATGGACAAATTATTAACGAACGTTTTTATTATTCAAACTAATAAAATATAAAAATGAAAGCAAAAGCAATTTCAATAAATTCCGAAACTCTTTTTATGTCGGTGTTTCAGGAAAACAAGAACAGCAGTGATTCGGATAATCACTACATTCCGGGTGCATGTAACATTGGCCACGAAGAAATAAACAGGAGAAAAAAAGCAACCATCTTTTCTATTGTATTGACTATTACAGTAATTGTTTTACTATTTATGCTTGATGCAAACAAAATATGGCGATTAATTCTTTTTATCCCTGCGACTTCGCTTGGTGTAAGTTTTCAGCAATGGTACTTTAAGTTTTGCGTTGCTTTCGGAATAAAAGGCGTATTTAATTTTGGAGATATCGGCAAAACATTTTCCATTGATCAAAAAGAAAATTACAGAAAAGATCGTATTAAGGCTTGGCAAATGATTATGACGGGTATGTTATTTGGTTTGATATTAGCCTTGATTTTTTATTTTATGCCTTGAATGGGTAAGGTACCAATTATTTAAGAACTTTAAAAAACATGGGGCTAAAAAAATACATAGATGAAAAGAGGAAAGAGTTTGCTATGAATATTGAAGAATTTACTATCGGACAAACTATTATTGATTCAGACAACACCCGTTGCGAAATATCCAATAAGACAATTAATAGTATTGAAGTTTCAATTATACGAAAAAGTGAAAAAGGAAGCAACTGTAAGCAATGGTTTGATATGAAACAATTTAATAAGAGATTTAAAACTTTGAATTAGAAAAATTTTAATGCGTTTTTGGGTAAATTATTAATGGTGTACCCAAGACAAAACAGGAACCATCTCAGAATCGAATTTTTGAAAATAATAAATCCAAAACTTAAATAATAATAACTATGGAACCAATAAAATTATCTACAGCGAGAAAAGTAACAACATGGATATTCGTGGGGCTTATGTCAGCCTTATTTATTATGAGCGCTTCAATGAAATTGATGGCTGGTGCAAACGCGGAAATAGCACAAAACTTTATTAAATGGGGATTGGATGGTAAACTTATGTTAATAGGAATGGGCGAACTCATCGCTGCCATTTTGTTTCTAATTCCAAGAACATCATCACTCGGAGTTTTATTATTAAGCGCACACTTAGGTGGTGCAATTGTAACGCACATGAGTAATGCAGAAATGTTTATTCCACAAATAGTAATGCTCTTGTTAGTTTGGGTTGCTAATTATTTGCGTAATCCGGAAATGCTCGCTTCGTTTACAAAAAAATAATTTCATGGAACGCAAAGATTTTTTAAAACTTTTAGCGTTAGCCCCATTAGTCACGTATAATATGAAGTTACAGGCATTTGCAAAAATTACTTCCTCTTTTTCTTTAACTGAGAAAATGCCTGTACTTTTTACATCACATGGAAATCCAATGGACATTCCTTTAGGGCTAAACTCAAATCCCTTTTTAACAAGTTTGGCACAAATAGGAGAAAAAATTAGAAAAGAAAATGAAATAAAAGCCATTTTGGTAGTATCAGCACATTGGTGCACGAAAGGGACTCTTGTAAATGTAAGTACTGCACCTGAAACTATTTATGATTATTACGGTTTTCCACCCGAATATTATACTCAGAAATACCTTGCTCCCGGTTCACCAGAAATGGCAAAGGAAGTAACCAAGCTTATACCAAAAGTTAAAGAAACTACAGAGTGGGGTTTAGATCATGGTGCATGGCCTATGCTTAAACACATGTTTCCAAAGGCTGATGTTCCGGTTTTTGAGATGAGTATTGATTATTATCAATCCGCACAATATCATTTTGATTTAGCAAAACAACTCAAACCATTGCGAGATAAGGGCGTTTTAATTATTGGCAGCGGTGCGGTTGTGCATAATATAAAGGAAGCAGGTAAACGATTTTTTAATGGAAATATGAAGCCTTATGGTTGGGATATAGAGTTTGATCAATGGATAAAACAACAATTGGATAAAAGAGATTTACAAAGCATAGTCAATTACGAAAAAAATAAATTAGGCATGATGGCAGCTCCTACCCCCGACCATTATGTGCCTTTAATATATAGTCTCGCTCTAATGAATGAGAATGAACATATTGAACATACTTTTGAAGAAATGCTTCCAGCATTTAGCAACAGGGGTTTTCGTATAGGTTAAACGGTTATGAAGTGGTATCATATAAGCAAATAATATTAATATTAGTGAAACAAATAGCTGGTCTTTATATATTGTATTCAATATGTAGAATCCTTTTTTATCTTTTCAATCGTACGTCATTCCAACAGATGGAATTAGGCGAGTTTTTCAAGATTTTATTTTATGGTTTAAGATTTGACTCATTTAGCATTGCAGCCTCTAATTCTCTCTATATTTTATTATTTCTACTTCCATTTCCTTTTTACTATTCAAAACAATATCAAAATCTACTAAAAACAATATTTGTATTAATAAATGCGTTTTTTGTAATGTTAAATTTTATAGATTTTGCTTATTTCCCTTTTAATCAAAGAAGATCTACAATTCAATTATTCAAATTTATTTTCGGAAATCAGATAAATATCCTAGAGTTAATACCACACTTTATTGAAGAGTATTGGTATATAATAATTCTTTATTTATTTATTATATGGTTACTTTATAAATACTATGAATTGACACTTAATAAATTAAAACCAAAAATATATTCTTACTCCTTTAATAATATTGGCATTTACGTTTCAATTTTTATTTTATTTAATTCATTAACTATTTTGGGAATAAGAGGAGGTTGGCAAAAAATCCCAATAGTATTGTTAGACGCAGCTCAATACACAAAACAGCAATATATCCCAATTGTACTTAACACTCCATTTTCTTTACTAAAATCAACAGAGTTAAGCGAGATGAAGCCTTTAAATCTTATCCCGAATGAAAAAGCGGACACATATTTTAGCCCTATTCATAAAGCTGAAATATCAACGTTTAAAAATATAAATGTATGTGTAATTATATTGGAAAGCTTTTCAAAAGAATTTACAAATATTGGCAATAGAAAAAGTTATACTCCATTTTTAGATAGTTTAATGAGAAAATCCTTAGTATTCACAAATGCCTATGCAAATGGAAAAACATCTATGGACGGTATTCCGTCTATTTTAGCATCATTACCCCCATTAATGCAGAATCCATATATAAACTCAGCATATAGTAATAATAAAATTGAAACATTAGCTAATTTATTAAAAACGAAGGGATATCATACAACTTTTTTTCATGGCGGAACCAATGGAACTATGAACTTTAATTCATTTGCCGAAATAGCTGGTTTTGAGAATTATTATGGCCGAACAGAGTATAATAATGAAAATGACTATGATGGTCAATGGGGTATTTGGGATGATGCTTTCTTAAGAAAAGTACCTGGCGTTATTAGCACAAATAAAGAACCTTTTTTTGCTTCAATATTTACTTTGAGTTCTCATAATCCTTATTTAGTTCCTGATAATTTTAAAGGCAGGTTTCCTAAAGGCAATCAAGATATTTTAGAATCGTTAGGTTACACGGATTATTCATTAAGTGTATTTTTTAATGAATGTAAAAAACAACCTTGGTACAACAACACTTTATTTGTGATAACATCCGACCATTCAGCCGAATCGTATGATGAATTTTATTCTAATGTAATCGGACAATACTCAATCCCTATTATCATTTTTAAAAATGATGAACTAAACGGTAAATCAAATAAAACAGTTCAGCAAATCGATATTCTACCGACGATACTCGACTATCTAAATTATGACAAATCATACTACGCTTTTGGGCAAAGTATGTTTTCCTTAGAAAAGAAGCCTGCAATATGGTTCATTTCCCCTAATTATTATGTTCAACAGGATAGCTTATTGTATATCTATAATAGTCAATATTTCTTGGAAGCATATAATGTTGTACAAGATAGTTTGCTGACTAAAAATATTTTTGGCAAAAATAAAAAAAGGGATAATGAAATTTTAAATTTTACACAATCATTTATTCAACGGTATATAAATGATATGATTAATAATAAAACACATTGTAAATAAAAAAATGATTAAGCAAAAAATAAAGTATAAAATTTTAATGTTTACAATACTAACCCTTTCCCATCTGACTTTTTCCTGTGAAAAACAGTATGTGTGTGTTTGTTCAGATATTAAAAGTGGTAATGGTACACATGTGGATAGTGTAAAAACTACTAATCTAGGAAAAAAGGGATATGCTCACACTTGTGAATCCTATAATTCTGATACTTTAGTAAGTTGTCATTTAAAATAAATACTGTTAATTATGGCAAATTTTTAAAAAACATAAAATAATTTTTCTTTTACTATTAATTTTTATTATTAATACATCTTTAATTAATTCTAAAGATACCCCCCCCGAATAATAATCGTATATTAATTAATCATCAAGATTCATTTCCACCCATCTACAAATGAAAAAATGATTTTTTACATACAGCGATTCATAAGACAAATACAATTATTTAGGAGGTGAATTTAAACAAGAATAGTACTATAAATGAAACGACCTAAAGAAACTAAACAAACTTTTAGATAAGATCAGAATTTAGTTCTAAACCGTTTTTTTTCTTGTAATAAAAATTTATTTGTTTAAACATATATTGTTTAACGATTATTTACTATCTTAGCTTATATTAATTTAAATTTAGATTCAATGTCAAAAGAAATTGCTAAGGAAATTGTTGAAGAAAATAACATTCAAAGAATAAATTCCCTCGTAACAAATTTGCATCATCCAGAAACCGAATTTGATTTTATAAGTTTGATTTATGAAATCAGTTTAATCAAACCAGATCTACTGGAATGTCATCTTGATGACATAGCGATATGCCTAAATTCAAATAATAGTGCCGTTCATAAATTCACTTTGCTAACTTTTTCAAATTTAGCCAATAAAAAATGGAAAGATGTTTGGGATTATCGCGAGAGAGTATGTGATATAATAACGGAGGGGGATTTTCTTGTTTTAGAATCAGGGCTTTCACTTTTTTTAGAAATGGCAAAATTTGGAAACTCGGAAATAAGAAGTGCAGCACTTCCATGTATTTCAGTCATACTTGAAATTCTTCCCGTTGAAAACCTTCAAAAATTTACTAAAGTTATTGCTGAATCGGATATTTTATTTAAGGCAAAAAATCTGACAATAATTGAAAAAAGAACCAAATTGCTTTAGTCAGTTAGTCCCAAAATTGGTTGAATTTGAATAAAATAAACATTAGTTTTAACACGGATAAGTATCCAAACAATTTATGCCTTGTAACGAATTACCGAAAACACTTGCGTTTACAATAATTCAAACCGGTAAACTGCTTTTGAAAAAGGTAAATAGCTCGTTTGCGAATTTAACGTCGGAAATTACATTTGAGCAAATAGGCGTCCTTTATTACATTTCATGTAATAAAGGAAAGCAAATTAGCCAGCAAGATCTTGCCAAGTGGATGGAGAAGACAACTTCTACTATGGTTAAAACTATAGATATTTTAGAGAAAAAAGGGTTTGCAAAACGGGTTACAGTTGCTGATAACAGAAGGAAGAATTCAATTGAGCTGACAAAGAATGGCAACCTTATTGTTAATAAAATGCACCTTATCCTTATAAAACAGGATGAAATTCTTGAAAATGGAATTACCAAAAAAGATTTCCTGGGGTGTATCTCTGTACTCTTAAAAATTCAGGATAACTGCAAATGAGTCAAGGCTATTCTTTTTAATGAATTTTGATAGAAATAACGCTATTTGAAATAGATGGTTTTTTATAGGTTTTTTAATGATTTTCAATATCTCTTGAGTAAATTTGATAAACTAACTAATCGTTATGAACTATTCAGAGCTTGAACATTTAAAAGATATATACAAAGAATATTTATGTGGCTAAAAGAAGCTTACGAACTTTAAAAATAAAAATTATAGAAATTGAAGCTATATTAATGTTAGTTGCAACTTTAGGACAAAAAAACAACTCATGAAATATAAATGCAGTCCAATTTTAATATAAATGTAATGAATGCAAAGTGCAAACCCTTATATATGGGTTTGCACTTTGCATTCGTGTTTATTTTTGATTTAAACATTTGATTTTAAGGGATTTAAGTAATAAATGATTTCTTTATTTATTGCACGAGTGCAAAGTGTGTGGTTTACCTCATTTTGCACGATGACCATAGCGGTATCTGTAATTTGTTTTAAGCGGCTTATGACAGTTCGCTTACTACAATCTAATTCATCAGTTAAAAGTTCTATTAAATCCTTTCTTGAGGTTTCTGATACTAAAATTTGGGCTAGTAAGTCTAAAGTTTCAGAAAGCGCAGCTTTATGATTTTTCTTATCTAAAATAGTTTGTGTTGTGGTTGAATCAGACATAACTAAACCTTTTTCGGCATCGGAATATTGAACATAAAAAGGCTCGTGTTTTTTTGAACTACGACATTTTAAATAAGCCACTTTTAATAAATCGGTATTGTGGTTTTGTGCATCTTTTTCAAAACCAATTTGAATAACGGTACTGGCTTTGTTTAATATCTCAGTTCCTAAATGGCCTCGGGCTTTATCTGCACTACCCGGGTTCTCATGTATTAAACATAAAAATGTTACATCGTAACGGTTGATTGTTTGATTCATCATGTCAATTAATTTCATACTGTCCTTAGTATCATTGAAATTAAAGACACAATCTGTTATGACATCTAAAATAATAAATATGTGAATGGGGAATTTTTTACGAGCATGCTCCAGGTACAAATTCAACATATCAAACCGTTCTTCTCTGCCAAATTCTAATAATGAAATATAATCGAAGCCGTAAGGATCTTCGTTTATTTCATATCCTGCCTTTAGTTGAATTTGTTGCAGGGAATAAGGTAATTGCTCTGATAAATTTCGTTCTGTATCTACATAGCAAATGGCATAACGAGTAAGCAAATTGGTTTTAAACCCTAACAAATCATTATTACAATCTGTTTTTTTAAGCAATGAGGCGCAAATGGTTTCGGCAAGGCGTGATTTGTGTACGCCTGCTTTACCTTGTATGACATTGATTGTTTTTGGAAAGAAAACAGGGTTCTCTTTTTGCCAAACAATGGGTTGAGAAAATGAAATTGGTTTGCATTTATTCTCAGCTATTTTGCGCTGTGATGCTAATAGTTGTTCTAGCTTTTCGCTAGAACTAACCAAGTTTACCAAAGGTAAACGAGGTTGTTCATTGTGCGATTTTGGTGCTGGAATATCAAACATAATTTACTTTTATTGGTAATAAGACAATGCCATGAAATAGACTTTAATTTGTCCGTCCTCAAAACGAACTGTTGCGACCCAATCTTTGGGTGATTTGTTTTGTATGTTCGTTTCTTGTCTAATACAACTTTCAATGCTCATAATCATCATTTTGTAATTCTGCTCTTCTAATCTTACAAACAGTTCAGAGAAATATGCATGACGTAATTTGTCTAACTGAAGCTTTTCGAAAAGTTTGTTTAATTGATTTTTGTCTGTGTTACTGTCATTAAATAATTTCATGTAATAGTTCACATTGCTTTCTAATGATTTTTCATCTCTGCCAATAATTGAGGCAACTTGTTGCATCAATTCTGGCCAAGTAAGGTCGTGTAGTGTTTCTTGATACTTTTCCATATTACACCTCCTTACTTTTTAAATGCTTTAACATAATGCTTATTCAATAAATCTTCTACATCATTTAATTTGTAGTAGATTTTGTTCCCAACTTGAGAGAATGAGATTTTACCTTCATCACGCCAAGTTTGTGCGGTGCGTTTAGAAATTTTCATTAACAATAAAAATTCCTGATTATCGACAAAAACCTCTTGAGGTTTTTTGCTTTGATTGTCGATTTTTGTTTTGATTTCTTCGATTGAGCCAGTCAATGTATTGAACTGCTCTTTAGATAAGATAACTGCTTCCATTTTCTTTTTGGTTTTTAAGATTATGGAGCAAATTTGAGCAGACAAGAAAAGTCTATTGGTCTCTGTAGGACCACTTTAGGACTTTTTATTTTGGTATGTTTTTGATTTTCAGATTGATTCTTTTTTCTGAGGAGGGTCGTTTTTCGGGACGAGAAGTATTGAGAATTGTTTTAACTGTATTTAAACTTAATGGATTTCCATTTTTATCTATAAAATTATCTGTAATGAATTGTGCTAATTCATTAAAACCTGCATTTAGTAAAGGTTTACCGTCAACTGATATTTCTTTTGTGAGCTGAAAAAATACATCAACAAAAATATTTGTTTGGCAATTAAATTGAAAAAGTCCTACGGAAGTCCTACAGGAATCTGTAGGACTTTTTGTGTTTTTTGTAGGACTTTTAGGACTATTAACTTCTTGATTATTAGAAGTGTTTTGTTTTTTATTTAATTTTTGTTGCGATTTGATTAGGTCTAATTCCAAATTTATTTTTTCATCAAACGGAGTTTCATTTACATCAATAATTTTAGGCTTGTTTTGTAAATATTCTGTTTTTGCCTCCATTAAATAGGAAACCTTTTCTTCGTAATTGTACTGTTTGATGTCGGATTTTAATTTAACGAAGTTAAATTTAGAATCCGGTGCTTGTTTCTTCTGCTCAATTACATCACGCATTACTTCAATAATCATTAAAGATTTTTCGAACTTAATAACCTGGTCTTTTGTGGTAAATAACTCTCTATTTAGATCAATCAATTTTTCTAATTTATTAAGCCATACAATAGGCTCTTGCATCTTATCGCATTGGTATTGAATGAATGGTTTTATTTTGGATTTTTGTATTGTAAATAGTTTGTGCAACAAACATTTACAATACTGTTCTAAATTGAATTTACTTTTATTTAAGAAGTTGGAAGGCTGTCCTTCTTCAAAAATGAAAATATCAAATTCTCCCGCATCATAGTGTGCGACATCAACGATTGGGTGTTCTACAAAAGGCGAACAAATAACAAAGGTGTACATAACAAAAACAAAAAACTGTTTTACTAAATTAAAGCAAAACAGTTAAATAAAATGTTAATGTTTATAAATATAGCATTAAATTGCTATATTTTGTAGCAATTTAATTATAAAAATTTTCGTATTTTAATCGTTGAAAATATCCATAGCTTTGTCTAGTTCCTCTGAAACAATTTTAGCGTAAATTTGAGTTTCCTTGATTTGAGCATGCCCCATTAATTTAGAAACCTTATCAATACTAATTCCTTTACGCAAAGCCCTAGTTGCCCATGTATGGCGACTAATATGAAAGCTTAATGGCTTACCTATTTTAGCTTTTTCAGCAATCGTTTTTAAATTTTTATTAATGTATGCCGTTGCTCCCGAAATTTCAGTATCTAACAAAACTAAATCATCTTCCTTTAAACCATTAGGAAGCATTGGAAAAATGTAATTATCTTTTTCTACTTTTTTAGGTTTGTATTTTTCGATAATTTTAAACGCTTTGTCTGGAATCTTGATTGATAGTTGACTACCAGTTTTTTTGATAGTTAAATTGATATGGGTTTTATCAATATATTTCCATTTTAATTTTAGAACATCGGAAACTCTCAACCCTCCTGTGTAAGCTGCAAAAACAAACATATCACGATGCAAATCTAATTTCACACCGCTAATACAATCTACATTTTCAATTTCCGTTAATTCATCTTCAGTAAGGTACTGACGTTGAGTTTTTTCAGTTTTAACTTTAAATTTTTTAAAGGGGTAAAATTGAGCGTCTAAAACATCATTATTTATGGCTTCATTAAATAATTGTCTTATAAATTTGAAATTCGTGTGGATTGTATTTGTACTATTATTATGCTCCTTACCACGCAAATGTTTTTCATATTCTACCATAAATTCAGGTGTCATTTCTTGAAAACAAATTGGAGCTTCTTTAACGTATTTTTTCAATTTATTGATAATAGCTTTACAACGGTCGTGAGTTCCAACTTGCCCCTGTCTTTTATATCGTTCAAAAACACTTTCGGCAAATGGGAAAAACAGTAACGGCTTTTTACCAAATATTTTACTCTTTAGCTGTTTTGTTGTTGTTGATTTAGAAAAGGTTTCATGCTCAAAAACTTGGTCCTGTAATTCTGTAAATTTATTTGCAAGGTAGGAGTTGAACCTAGCGCTATTGGAATGCGATTTTTTAACTTTCTTATTTTTCTCATCCCATTCACTTGGAAATAACAAAATACTAGAGGAAATATAATTTATTTTTCTATCTTTGATTATACGAAAATGAATAGGTGCTTGCCCATTTTTATTTAGCTTGTCTTTTCTGAAAATGATTGATACCGTTGCCATAGAAAGGATTAATGTAATACGGTGCAAGGTAACGAAAATAATCGAATTGGGTAAACATTTGGGTAAACATTTACTTCTTTTTTGTGAACATTTTTAAATGCAAATAAAAGCAGATAGCACCAAAACACCTACCAATAAAGCAAATTAAATTTTAATAATTTTTTTGAATGACAAAAATTAATCCAATCGGG
>NZ_DLHA01000061.1 GCF_002482975.1 Flavobacterium sp. UBA7680
GCGGTTTCAACCGCTGGAACACAAAGAGATTAACGGGCTATATTAAAAACTATAGAATTTAAACATGAATAAATTACCAGGCCAAGGAGGAATTACCAAAAAAATAACCATAGCAAAAGGAAAAGTAAATCGTAAAAAGTTTGCCAGACAAGTAGCAATAGGATTATATCATTTGGTAAACCAAGTCAGTAAAAAAAAAACTATTGAAATGGAGGTTGCCAGTTTCTCCTCATTCAATGATTTTCATGAGCAGGTCTTGTCTGTTTTATCTTTTATTCGCTACGTAGGAAAACCAATTAAATGGACACTTTATTCAGACGGTACACATACTCAGGCACAAATAAACCAACTCGAAAGCAATTTTGATTTCCTTAAAGTAGCCGAAGGACTCGACTGGAGCGAAATAGAATCCTTAAAAGGTTTATGCAAAGAAGAATTAGAACCTTATGAAAACTACCTAATCGATTATGCAAAAAAATATCCATTAGGAAAAAAACTGTTTTACTATTTAAATCATCCAATCGAAAAACCAACACTATTTATAGACTCAGATATTTTGTTTTATGAACACGCCAATGTTTTAAAACTGATACTAACAGAAAAACCCAAAGCAAACGGCTGGTATATGCCAGATGTAAGCTGGGGTTGTTTAGACAGCCGTTACAAAGCCCTAAATTCAGAACAAATATATCAGGTAAACTCCGGTTTTATTTTTGCCAATGAAGCTTTTAAGAACATAAAAGAATCCTTAGATTTTTTTAAAACCTATAATTTCACCTACGAATATTTTAGCGAACAAACTGTGTACCATCATTTGCTAAAAAATAATTCCTATATGCCTTTGACACCTAAAACCTTCATTTTAGACTCAGGCGATCAATTTGATTTTTCCTATTTATTCAGTCCAAAACAAATGGCCGTTCGGCATTATACAGGACCCGTTCGCCATAAAATGTGGCAGAAAAATTATAAATGGCATTTAAGCTTATAAACCGATATAGATGAAAAAAGGTATTGTTTTAGTGGCCAATTTAAAAAGTCAGTGGTACAGCGAAAACCTAATTTATTCCATTAGAAAAAGTGGCTGTACATTACCAATTCGGTTAATTCATTTTGGAGGAGAAAAAGTAAATTCTCAATACATCTTAAACGAAGTTGAATTTTTAACCGTAGAAGATTTTTCGGAAGAAGCCAGAAGTTTTATAAAAAACCTGAGAAGCGTTTTAACAGAATGCCCAATGGGATTTTTGTACCGCTTTTTAGCATTCTTTTCCGATTGGGACGAATTTATTTATACCGATAATGATATCGTGGCGCTAATGAATTGGGAACGTTTGTTTGAATTTGCAAACGGACATGATTTAGTTCACGCCGATACAGAATATACAACCTGCGGCATACACAATTATTTGCAGCCCGAAAAAGTAAAAGAAAATTTCGGAAAAGACAGTTTAAATTCAGCCATTACAGCCGGACACATATTAGTAAGAACAAGTTCAAAAATGATTGCCGATATGAACGCCGCTGTAGAATGGTTCAAGCAGCATCCAGAAATTCCAAAAAAACACGACCAATCTTTATTGCATATTGCTTCATTATTAGGAGATTGGAAATTACTCAATTTATGTAAACCTCCATACAATTGGCTCAGTTCATGGTCTGGAGATTATACCAATAGTTTAGATTTAATTCATGCCATTCAGGGCGGATACAAACAAAACACAGACTCGTACAAAATTTGGTATTCGCAATTGTCTGAAGAATCTAAAACAGTCGTTAACAAACAATCTTCTTTCCGAGCTTTAAATGTACCAATCAGTCATTTGCATTATTCCGGTAGAGGCCGTCTGGGAGCAGAATCAATCGACGAATTAATGTATTCCAGCCAGACGGATAAAGAGCGAATGATGAGTTTATACAAAGTACAAAGCTCTGATTTGTTTTGTATTACCTATATCAAACATCAATCAAAACGAGTTACAAGAAGACTTAAACGCATCTTAAATTTATAATACTATATGATGAATGCAGCAGTTTGCACTATTTTCGAGGGTCACTACCATTTTGGAGTAGCTGCACTTTCTAATTCACTATATCAAAATGGATTTAGAGGCAATATTTATGTAGGTTATCGAGGCAGATTACCCAAATGGGTATTAAGAGGCGAAAAGGAAACAATTGGCAAATGGAAAGAAGCCATTGTCCTAACTCCCGTGCAGGAAATAAAACTAATTTTTCTGCCAATTGTGACCAACTATAATATGGCAAACTACAAGCCGGATTTTATGCTCGAACTATGGGAAGGCCCGGCAAAAGAAGCAGATGCCATGTTTTATTTTGACCCCGATATTGTAATAAACGATTCATGGGCGTGCTATGAACAATGGATAAACTGCGGCGTTGCACTTTGCGAAGATGTTAATTCACCTTTGCAGGAATTTCATCCCCGGCGGCAAGGCTGGAAAAACTATTACAAACACTACCATATCGATTTACACTTTAAAAACGCCATTTATGTAAATGCCGGTTTTGTTGGACTTCTTAAAAAAAACAGCTCCTTTTTAAATCTATGGGTTCAGATGCAGGAACTTATGGGACCTGCAATTGGAGGTTTGGAGAATTCTATTTTTCTAAACCAATCCTATAATTCAACGGTTTTAAAAAGAGAAGGATTCCAGATTTTTGATAAACCAGATCAGGATGCTTTAAATGTAGCGATTGAAGTTTATAATGACCCTGTAAGTTATATTGGAAAAGAAGGAATGGGTTTTTCTGAAGGTGATTCAACAATGTCACACGGAATGGGAAGTCCAAAACCTTGGAAAGCACACCATTTATTAAGAGCCGCTCAGGGAAAAATCCCTAGAAATTTAGATGTTATTTATTGGAAATATTGCAGTGAACCCATATTGGCACATTCTAAATGGGAAATTACACGAAAATTAATAGGCATTAAAATAGCCAAAGTTATTGGAAGATTCTATAAAGTGTAAATTTTTTTAAAACGGATAAAAAATTATGATTCCAAAAACAATTCATATTTGCTGGTTTAGTGGTGAAGATTATACGCCATTTATAAAAGAATGTATGGCTACATGGAAAATTCACCTGCCTGAATTTGAGTTACGAATATGGAATAAAGATAGTTTTGATTTTGATTCGATTCCTTTTGTAAAAGAAGCTTTTCAGGCAAAGAAATGGGCCTTTGCAGCAGATTACGTTCGTTTATATGCCTTATATACCGAAGGCGGTTTATATTTAGATTCGGATGTTAAAATACTGAAACCATTTAAGGAAACTTGGTTTGATTATGATTTTTTCAGCGCGCACGAAATACATCCGGGTTTGTTTGAAGATGCAGGCGGACTTAAACAATTAAACGCTTCTTATTTACCTGTAAACGGGGAAACTATTACAGGATTTGCAGTTCAGGGAGCAATTTTTGCGTCGGTACCAAATCACCCGTATGTCAAAGATTGTTTAGAACAATATAAAAACCTGCAGTTATTTGGTGAGGACGGAACTATGAATTTAAAAAAAGTCATAATAGGTTCTGTAATAACTCCGGTTGCCGAAAAATACGGTTATACGTACCAAAATAAAGAACAGATTTTAAGAGAAAATATGCTGATTCTTCCGGCTAATATTCTAGTAGGAAATTCTATTTATTTAGACAGAAGATCCTACGCTATTCATTTAATAAACGGAAGCTGGCGCGGAAAAAAAGGCATTGAAAAATTCCTGCATTTAGTCCGGAACCATTACCCCAGATTATTTCCCGTCGTCAATTTTATTGATAAAAGCGTTAAAAAAACCTATCGTACATCAAAATATCTCAAAACAATTATAACAAAACATACATCCATCTGATTGACGAGAAACTAAAAAAACTCCCTATAAAATTCAATAATTAAATCACGAAATGGAAATACTCTTCATATGCGGCTCTGCAGAAATTGGTAACGATGGAGTAGGCGATTATACCCGCCGCTTATGTGGTAAACTTATAAAATCCGGCCACGATGCACAGATTTTATCTTTATGCGATCACGAAGCAGTTTCATTTACCAGTGAAACTCAGGTTGTAGAAGAAACTCCCGTAATCGTACATAGAATCCCAGTTGCTTCGCCAAACGACCAGCGTTTAATTTGGCTGCAAAAAATCCTGAAAGATTTTGAACCCGACTGGATTTCGCTGCAATACGTTCCGTACAGCTTCAACCCAAAAGGATTGCCGTTTTGGCTTCCTTCATACTTAAAAAAAATTAGAGGAAATCATAAATGGCATATTATGTTTCATGAATTATGGCTGGGAATTGATACCGAATCTTCCATTAAGCACAAATGCATTGGAAAATTACAGCAGGTAATTGCTAAAAAAATAGTTCACAATACAAAAACACATTCCATAAATACCCAAAATAAATTATACCAATTCTTTCTTCAATCTCAAAATATCAAAGCAGAAGTTTTGCCTATTTGCGGTAATATTCCGTTAACAGCGGTGAAAAAAGAACCAATAGAATTTGCTCAGTTTGTATTATTTGGCACCATTCATAACGGAGCTCCTTTTGAGGATTTTATCAAAGATTTAAGCAATAATGCTGATAAGTTTGAAAAACCTATAAAATTTGTTTTCATCGGCAAAAACGGCCCTGAACTTACAAATTACACAACGATATTAGAAAAATACAATATCACTTATGAAGTTCTGGGCATACAATCAGAAAATATAATATCTCAGGTTTTGAGAGACAGCGATTTTGGAATATCAACAACTCCGTATTTTCAAACAGAAAAAAGCGGTGTTTTTGCAGCGTACAAAGAACATCAAATCAATACGATTTGTGTTTCAAGAAATTGGACTCCAACAAAAGGACAATATGTGATTCCGCAGATTATTAAATACGAAAAAAACAATCTGAATATAACACCGCAAAATGTTGAGGTTTCAGACATAAATGGAATTGCTGCGCAGTTTATCAATTCAATTTCTGCAGTATGAAATTATTGGTTTCACATCCAACTTTAAACGCCAATTCAAAAAATCTCGTAACAGGTTTATTGAAAGAACAGCAGCTTTTTAAACTGTTTACTTCAATTGCTATATTTCCCGGACAGCTGTTATTTAAACTTGGAAATAATCCGAAATTAAAAGATTTAAAAAGAAGAAGTTTAGACGAAACCTGGCAGCCTTACACACGATCAAAATCCTTTTTTGAATTGGGACGTTTGCTGACTTCAAAATTCAAATTAGATTTTTTAATAACACACGAAAAAGGTTTTTTCTGTATTGACAAAGTCTACCAAAAACATGACAAATGGGTTGCAGATAATTTAGCCGAATTAAAAAAAGAAGGCCTTTTAGGCGTTTATGCATACGAAGACGGCGCTTTATCAACGTTTAAAGCAGCAAAACAATTAGGACTTTACTGCATTTACGATTTACCAATTGGGTATTGGAAAAGCGCCCGATTATTAATGCAGAAAGAATTTGACATTAATCCGGCTTGGTCAGATACGCTTATAGGCTTCAATGATTCACTAGGGAAACTGAGTAAAAAAGATGAAGAATTAGCTCTCGCAGATGTAATTTTTGTCGCCAGTAGTTTTACCAAAAAAACATTAGAAAACTACAAAGGAAACCTGCCCGAAATAAAAGTAATTCCATACGGATTTCCGGCAGTTACCAGAAAAAAATACTACGAACCTCTTTTCGATAGAAAGCTTAAAATTTTATTCATTGGCGGTTTATCACAGCGAAAAGGAATTTCCTATTTATTTGATGCAGTCGAAAAAATGGAAGACAAAGTTGAGCTGACCATTGTGGGACATAAAGCAGTATCAAATTGCGAAGCATTGAATCAGGCTTTAGAAAAACACAACTGGATTCCGTCATTATCTCACGATCAGGTTTTAGAGTGTATGTACGAACATGACGTATTTGTTTTTCCGTCTCTTTTTGAAGGTTTTGGACTCGTAATTACCGAAGCCATGTCGCAGGGAATTCCGGTTATTACAACCAATCGTACCGCTGGCCCGGATTTAATAGAACACGAAAAAGATGGATGGATTGTTCCCGCCGGATCTTCAAAAGCCATAAAAGAAGTTATTACTCAAATACTCGAAAAACCCGAAATATTGGAACAATTTGGATTTGCCGCTCAAAACAAAGCACAAACCAGACCGTGGTCAGTTTATGGAAAAGAAATGGCAGATGCACTTTCTTCATTAAAAGATTTTGTAAACAATTAGAAAAATGGACACCCCAAAAGAACAAGATTTAGAACAATCTTATAAAACCTTAAAAATCGCTATTTGGCTGTATTTTTTACTTTGGGTTTTTGAAGGCGCTCTCCGCAAATGGATTCTGCCAAGTCTGGCTACGCCGCTTTTAATTGTGCGTGACCCAATTGCAATTTTCATCATTATAAGAGCTTTTTATCTCGATGTAAAATTTATAAACGGCTATGTCGTTTTAAGCGCCATTTTTACCTTATTAGGTTTAGCAATTACGCTTACTTTCGGGCACGGAAATCTATTTGTAGGCCTTTATGGAGCAAGAATTATGTTGATTCATTTTCCGCTGATTTTTATAATTGGAGCTGTATTTAAAAAAGAAGATGTTCTTAAAATGGGACGTGTCATGCTGGCTACCAATATTTTAATGACCATCATTATTTATCTTCAGTTTACAAGTCCGCAGACTGCTTATATCAATACAGGTTTGGGCGGAGAAGGAAGCGCAGGTTTTGATGGCGCAATGGGATATTTCAGACCATCGGGAACATTTTCGTTTACCACAGGATTATCTGCTTATTATATTTTAGTTTCAGTATTTGTGTTTTATTTCTGGCTATCAAAAGAAGCCTGTTCTAAACTTTTACTTATTTCCAGTACTATCGCCTTAATAATTGCTTTACCGCTAACCGTGAGCAGAACAGCCGTATTAGGCGTTTTACTAGTTGGATTTTTTGCTTTTGCAGGATCTACAACCAGTGTGAAATCATTAATACGATTAATATCGACCGTTTTAGTAATTGTAGTTTTATTTATGGTTTTACAAAAAACAACTTCCATTTTCAATTTAGGAACTCAGGTTTTTATGAGCCGTGTTGATACTGCAAAAGGACAAGAAGGAGGATCTATTGTAATGCGAACCATAAGCGGATTTACAGAACCGATCACAACATTATTAAAAGCTCCTTTATTTGAAGGCAATTTAGGAATGGGAACCAATGCAGGCGCACAACTTTTAACAGGCCAAAGAAAATTTTTAGTTTCAGAAGGCGAATTAAATCGTGTGGGCGGAGAACAGGGACTTATTTTAGGCGGCGGTCTTGTCGTTTTGAGATTAGTTTTAGCCTTTGGACTTTTTTTTAGTTCTATAAAATTACCCGGAAACTATAAACTACTGCCTTTAACATTTTGCGGAACGGCTTTGTTTTTAATCACCCAAGGTCAGTGGGCACAGCCAAGTATGCTAGGCTGCGCGGTGCTTGCCACAGGTTTATTACTGGCTGGTATGAACATCAATTTGAAAACAGAATGATGAAAATTGTCCTTTTTACGCATCCTTCCTTTACAGCTCATCAAAGCATGCCGCGCTATGCCAATATGCTGCTGAACGGAATGAAAGAAAGAGGACATGAAGTAGCAGTCTGGAGTCCGAAAGCGAGATTTTACAAACTTCCTATAATGAAATCATTTAAAAAATGGCTGGGTTATGTGGATCAGTATTTTGTGTTTCCATTAGAAGTAAAAATAAAATTACGCAATTCATCAGAAGATACTCTATTTGTGTTTGCAGATCAGGCGCTTGGGCCATGGGTTCCGCTGGTAAAAAACAGAAAACATGTGGTACACTGCCATGATTTTTTAGCCTTAAAATCGGCATTAGGAATGGTGCCTGAAAACCCGACATCGTTTACCGGAAAGCTGTATCAAATTTATATTAGAAGAGGTTTTTCAAAAGGAAAAAATTTCATTTCCATTTCAAAAAAAACACGACAAGATTTACACCAATTGCATTTGGGAGAAATTACCAATTCAAAAGTATGTTACAACGGATTAAGCCGTCCGTTTTTTTCTCTGCCAAGAGAATCTTCACGAGATTTATTAGAGTCAAAGTTCAATATACTTTTATCTCAGGGTTATATCATGCATATTGGCGGCAACCAATATTATAAAAACCGACAAGGTGTTTTGGAGATTTACGAAACCTGGAGAAACTTGTACAATACAAATATACCTTTGGTTTTAATTGGTGAAGAACCATCAGAAGAATTAAATCTTCTGCACAAAAAATCACCATTCAAAAACGATATTCATTTCATCACAAACCTATCAGATGAACATGTTAATAATGCTTATTCCGGAGCAATTTGTTTATTGTTTCCGTCATTAGATGAAGGTTTTGGCTGGCCTATTATTGAAGCAATGGCTTCTGGATGTCCGGTAATCACAACCAATAAAGCTCCAATGAACGAAGTAGGCGGAATGGCTGCTTTTTACATTGAGAAAAAACCAGCAGATCCTGCACAATGGCAGCAATGGAAAGAGGAAGGCGCAAAAACAATCGAAAAAGTATTGAAATTAAGCCGGCCTCAGCAAACGGAAACAATTGAAAGATCATTTACCCAGTCGCAAAAATTTACTACTGAATATTTCCTTGATGCTGTCGAAGTTATTTACAAAGAAATAAATCAAATTGTATGAAAGTAATCCATTTTATTGCGGGGATTGATAAAGGCGGCGGAGGAACTACGGAATATATGCGATTATTAAGCACAGCTTTATCAAAACATATGGAAATAGTGGTGGCAACAAAAAAATCGGCTCATCCTATAGATATTCCGGGTATTCGAATCAAATTTTTTGAAGGCGGTATTTTGAGATGGTTTGATATGCTCGAAGATTTTAGAATTTTTTTACAAGCAGAAAAACCGGATATCGTTCATATCAACGGAATCTGGAGTCCGCAAAATTGGGGTTTTCAAAAAGTAGCTCAGGAAGAAGGCATCAAAATAGTACTTTCTCCACACGGAATGTTAGAACCCTGGATAATGGGGCATAACCCTTGGAAGAAAAGATTAGGATTGTTTTTATATCAAAAAAAAGCGATTCAAAGTGTTTCATTTTTACATACAACTGCCGAAATGGAAGCGCTCAATATTCAGTATTTAGGATTTAAACCGCCCATTTCTATAATTCCAAATGGTATTGATTTAAATGATATTAAAGGAATTAAAGAATGTTACGGAACAAAAAAAATGGTATTTATATCCAGAATTCATCCCAAAAAAGGAATTGAATTATTGCTTGAAGCCTGGCGTCATTGCAATACTAAAGATTGGTCTCTTGAAATTGCCGGAAATGGAGATAAAAATTATATAACACATTTAAGTAACAGTGCCAGAGATCTTAAAAATGTAAATTTTGTAGGCGCAAAATACGGTAACGAAAAATGGGATTTTTTACGATCTGCGGATGTTATGGTGCTGCCAACGCACAGCGAAAATTTTGGAATTGTAATTGCAGAAGCACTGGCTCTTGGAGTTCCGGTAATTACAACACAGGGCACGCCGTGGGAAGATTTAGAAATACACGAATGCGGCTGGTGGATAAATTTATCGGTTCCTAATCTCGAAAAAATCATTACGCAAGTATTGAATACAGCAGCTTACGAATTAGAAAGTATGGGCAGAAAAGGAAGAAGACTTGTGGCAGAAAAATATGAAATTAAAGCTGTTGCCAATCAAATGAACGACTTGTATAAAAAAATACTTAATTAATTACAGTTTTGGATTTATCTACTTATAGTCATTCTTTTAGCTTAAAAAACAAAATTTCAAGATTGATCTGGAATTTTGCACGACTGATTATATTTCGCCCATTTGCTTCCCGTTTTTTTAAAACATGGAGAGTTTTGGTGCTGAAATGTTTCGGTGCAAAAATAGATTGGTCGGCGCATGTGTATGCCTCCGTAAAAGTATGGGCTCCGTGGAATTTAGAATTGGGCAAAAATTCCAGTTTAGGCCCTAAAGTCGATTGTTATAATCAGGGGAAAATAAGTATTGGCGATAATACCATAATATCACAAAAAGCCTATTTATGCGCCTCTACCCATGATTATACTAAAAAAGATTTTCCTTTAATATTAAAACCAATCACAATAGGAAACGGCGTATGGATTGCTGCCGATGCTTTTATTGCGCCGGGAGTTTCTGTAGAAAATTATGCTGTTGTAGCCGCCCGTTCTGTAGTGATTAAAGATGTTGAGGAAAATTCCATAGTAGGAGGAAATCCTTCCAAATTAATAAAATTTAGAAGCTTTGAATAAAATTCCAATTTCCGTAATCGTTTCTGTCAAAAACGAAGCTCAGAATTTACCCTCATGTCTGGATAAATTAAAGCGATTTTCCCAACTAATTGTGGTCGATTCAGGAAGTACTGATGATACTATAATTATTGCAAAAGCAATGGGAGCCGAAGTATTGCAATTTCAATGGAATGGTAAATTTCCTAAAAAACGCAATTGGGCACTGCAAAATGCAAATCTTCTTAACGAATGGATTTTGTTTCTCGATGCTGATGAATTTGTTACCGATGAATTTGTCAACGAAATAGAACATAAAATCCAGGATCCCATTTATAACGGTTTCACGATTCGTTTTGAAAACTATTTTATGGGAAGAAAACTCAAGTACGGATACGGGTTTCAAAAATCGGCACTTTTTAAGAAATCAAAAGGAGCTTACGAAAAAATAGAAGAAGATTTATGGAGCCATCTAGATATGGAAGTACACGAACATCCTATTATCGAAGGCAAAGTAGGTGTTATCAAAGCAAAAGTGGTGCATAAAGATTTTAAAAATCTGGAACATTATATAGACAAACACAATGCTTATTCTAGTTGGGAAGCCCAGAGATATTTACAAATCAAGAAATCGAATAACACGCTTTTATCCTTAAATCAAAAAATTAAATACGGACTTCTTAATACAGGATTGCTTCCTGCGGTTTATTTTTTTGGAGCTTACTTTTTAAAGCTGGGTTTTTTAGATGGAAAAGAAGGATTTTATCTGGCACGTTTTAAGTCACATTACTTTTTTCAAATTCAAACAAAAATTGATTTAATCAAAAATAAATAGAATTATCATGAAAAGAATTTTGATAACGGGAGGAGCCGGATTTGTAGGTTCACATTTATGTAAAAGATTATTGAATGAAGGAAACGAAGTAATTTGTCTCGATAATTACTTTACCGGAACCAAATCGAATATTATTGATTTAATCGATAATCCGTATTTTGAAATGGTACGTCACGACATCACAGAACCTTATTATGCTGAGGTCGACGAGATTTACAATTTGGCTTGTCCGGCATCTCCGGTACATTATCAGTATAACCCAATAAAAACCATAAAAACATCGGTTATGGGCGCAATCAATGTATTGGGATTAGCAAAACGCGTTAAAGCCAAAGTTTTACAGGCGAGTACAAGTGAAGTTTACGGCGATCCTTTGGTACATCCGCAAACCGAAAGTTATTGGGGACACGTAAACCCAATTGGAATTCGCTCTTGTTATGATGAAGGAAAACGCTGTGCCGAGACTTTGTTTATGGATTATCACAACCAGAATAAAGTGGCCATTAAAATAATCAGAATTTTTAATACTTACGGCCCAAACATGAATCCCGCAGACGGCAGAGTGGTTTCTAACTTTATTGTTCAGGCTTTGCAGGGAAAAGATATTACCATTTTTGGAGACGGTTTGCAAACTCGTTCTTTTCAGTATGTCGATGATTTAGTCGAAGGTATGATTAGAATGATGGCTTCAGATCGTGATTTTTTAGGCCCGGTAAATCTCGGAAACCCAAACGAATTTACGATGCTTGAACTGGCGCAGGCCATTATTGAATTAACAGGTTCATCATCAAAAATCATTCATCTTGGTTTACCGCAGGACGATCCCAAACAAAGACAGCCGGATATTTCTCTAGCGCATAATAAATTAAATGGCTGGAAACCTCAAATAGAATTACGAGAAGGTTTGACTGCTACAATCGAATATTTTGACCAATTATTGCTAAATCAGGCAAAGCCTTCTTTTTCACAATTTCCTTATTAAGGAAATAATATAAATAATTTTCAACTTAAAACTTTGACTTTTAGGGGTTTTAACGACAATTGAGGCGGTTCATCGAGAACTTTTTTTAGTAGAAATCTTTTGTTTTAGTTTTATATGGAAATTATGTAACATTTTTATCCTAAAGTATAATTACTGATGAAAATTACCATAATTACAGTGTGTTACAATCGTAAAGGCACGATTGAAAAAGCGATTCAAAGTGTGCTTTCACAAAATTATCTTGATATCGAATACATCATTATCGATGGTAATTCTAAAGATGGAACGCAGGAGATTATAGAATCTTATAAAGATCGAATCTCCTACTATATTTCAGAACCTGATAAAGGTATGTACGATGCCATTAACAAAGGTTTTAAACTGGCAACTGGAGATGTAATTGGTTTAATGCATTCTGATGATGAGTTTTACGATCGAAAAGCGATTTCAAGAATTGCAGCTCGTTTTGAAAATGATAATACTATCGACGGAGTTTACGGTGACGGAATTTATGTTTCCAATGATAAAGAGGAACGTTTAATCCGCGATAGAATAGGAGGCGTTTTTAGTCTCAAAAGAGTGAAAAAAGGATGGCTGCCCCTTCATCCAACGGTTTATTTAAAAAAAACTGTAATTGATAAACACGGTTTATACAACCTTGATTTTAAAATAGCATCAGATACCGAGTTTCTGCTTCGCTATTTGTACAAGCACAAAATTAATATGAGTTACATCGATGCCTATATCGTAAAAATGAGAATGGGCGGCATGAGTACCAGTTTAAAACGTGCTTTTGAGGTTTTATACGAAGATTATAAGATTTATAAGTTTCACGGTCTGGCAGCAATATTTGTTGTCTTTCTTAAAAAAAGCATCGCTCTGAGGCAGTATATAGTTCATTAATAAAAAGATAAATATTGATTGGTCAGTATTTTCTTCATCATAGTGAACATAGGTCTTAAGCAGATTTATTTCAATAGAATTTAGAGTAATTAAAAACACTAAAATATACTACGATGAACATGAAGAAAATTTTACTTCCGATATTTTTATTGCTTTTATTAATGCTTCAGTCTTGTACCACAAAGAAAGAAATGCTGTATTTACAAGATTTAGACAGCTATGCAAACTCGACCTTAGTTTATACATCGACCAAAATACAGCCCAACGATATTTTAAAAATTGATGTAGGAGATCTTAATCCTGTGGTAGCGGCACCTTTTAATATGAATGTGGGAACTACCAACGGACAAACTTCTGTAGAAATGATGAAATTATCAGGTTATTTAGTGACTCCGCAGGGAAATATCATGATGCCTATTTTAAATGAAGTGAAAGTAGGCGGTTTAACGCCAACTAGTGTAGAACAAAAAATAAAAGAACGCTTAATAGGCGAAGGTTACTTAGTAAATCCTACCGTTCAGGTTAGAGTGCTCAATAATAAATTTACCATTTTGGGAGAAGTAAATTCACCCGGCGTAATTCCTTTTAGCGAAGAATCTATCAGCCTGCTCGATGCCATAGGACTGGCAAAAGATTTAACCTATTCAGCCGTTCGAAAAGATATAAAACTAATCAGGGAAGTGGACGGAAAACGTTTGGTTTTTCATATTGATCTAACCACAGCTTCCTGGATGAACAATCCAAATTTCAGAATCAGGCAGAATGATGTTATTGTGGTTGAGCCTAATAAATTAAAAGCAAACAGCGGCGGTTTAATCAAAGATCCTATACAGGTTTTGGGGATAACAGCTTCTCTTTTAGCTGTCGTTTTACTTATTGCGCAGTGATAAAGAAAAAAACAGCTTGAAATTATGTGTTATGAATACTGTTGTATAATTAATTGAATAATTATGGATTTTAAAAAAGAATTTTTAAAGTATCTCAAGTTTTGGCCTTGGTTCCTGCTTAGTTTAATTTTATGCGTAGGTGCAGCATTCATTTTTATCAAAATAGTGCCGCCAACGTACCAGACTTCGGCTATGATTTTTTTGGATAAAAAACAAGAAGACAAAACGAAAATAATAACGATTAGTACTGATCAAAAAAATAACGAAGATAATTTAGACGACGAAATCAGATTGATTACATCCAATGAGTTTTTGCTGGGTGTAGTAAAGAATTTGAAACTAAATGTGAGTTATTTTGAAAAAGTATATACGACACAAAATAATGCTGTAAACGAAGTTCCCTTTGTTTTAAAACTAACGGTTTCCAGAGATTCTTTACCTCAGGTTTCGTATGAAATTAAAGTAGATAAAGGCGGATTTATTATAACTGATCCTGTTGCAGAAAAAAAATTCCGCGTGAATGGATATGATGGAAAAGAAGCGGTAAACGGTCTGCCATTTAAAATTAGATTAGCCTCAAAAGCAAAGAAAAACGCATCGTATTATTTTGATAAAGAATATAAAGTAAATCTGGAACCCACAGATGCTGCTTTAAAAGAATTGAAATCATCGCTTATCGTTTTATCCGATGAAAAATCAAAAGGAACAATCGAACTAAACCATATTAGTTCTGATCCTGTACGTTCCAGAAAAATATTAAATGAAATTATCGTTTTGCTGGATAAAAGCATTGTAATCAACAAACAAAAAACGTTTACCAATACGGTTACTTATTTAAATCAAAGAATAAAAAGTTTTACCAGAGAAAAAGATTCTATCGAAAGTGTAAAAGAAAGATACCTGCAAAACAATGAAATAGGCGTAATGGACAATTATATTGCCGAAAAAACCGCCGACAGAAGCCAGAAAACGGAAAGTTCTTTACTCAACGAAAAACAAATTTCACTTGCCAATTATGCCATTAACGACATTAGAAAAAGAGACGCCGGCCAGACTTTAGGCACCAATTATAATTTAGAATCATCGATTGTCAATCAAATGCTTTTAAATTACAATACAAAGCTCATGGATAGTGAATTAATCTTGCAGAGAGCACAAAAAAACAATCCGGCCTATATTACTTTAATGACGCAGTTAAGGGTTTCAAAACAAGAAATATTGAATTCTTTAGAAGGCTATTTAAACTTTCTGAATCAAAATAATATTGTCAATAAAACTCAGGAAACTATTGCGGCTTCAAAAATCAAAAACATACCTACACAAGATAAAATATTGGGTAACATCAATAGCAATCTTAGTATGAAGGAAGAAACTTATGTGGCATTGTTACAAAAAAAGGAAGAAGCAGTTTTGAACGGAGCAATTCTGGAATCCAACTTAAAAACCTTAAACGCACCAGAAACGAATTATTCAGCCATTTTTCCTCAGCCTAAATCCTTTATGCTTGGAGCGTTTCTGTTTGGTTTACTGCTTCCTTTCGGGATAATATACGTTCGTTTATACCTTGATACCAAAGTACATAACGAAGAAGACATTCAAAAAGTCATTGCCAATATTCCTATTCTGGGACATATTCCTAAAATAAATACCACCGAAAAGTTAGAAAACACAGCGACTTCTCATTCCTTAATTGCAGAGGCAACGCGTACTTTAGTTTCAAATATTCGTTACCTGCTGCACAAAAAAAAGGAAGACAAAGGAAATATAATCTTGTTTACGTCTTGTATTCAGGGAGAAGGAAAATCCTTTTGTGCCTTTCATAATGCGGTAACCATTAGTAACCTTAATAAAAAAGTATTGCTGATTGGAGTTGATTTAAGAAATCCTCAATTGCATGAATATTTCAACATCAATAAAAATGTATCAGGTCTTACCAATTATCTGGCGAATAAAAATGATGACTGGAAAGAATTTCTGCAAAAAGACACTAATTATTCTAAAAACCTTGATATTCTGCTCGCCGGTGAAGTTCCTCCAAATCCCTCTCAATTAATAACCAATTCTAATTTTGAAGCCCTAATTGAAGAAGCAAAAGATCTCTATGACTTTATAATATTAGATACCGCCCCGGTACAAATAGTGTCTGATACGCTCAATTTTAGTCATTTGGCAGATGTTACCGTATTTGTTGTAAAATACGATTATACAGATAAGAGCAATTTAGTTCAGGTAAATAATTTTATTAAAAAAGAGCAACTAAAGAATGTTGGTATTTTGATCAATGCCGTAAATATGAAAACGGCATACGGATATGGTTATGGCCGAAACTACGGTTATCAGTATCAGGAATTGAAAATAAAGAGACCCTGGTACAAAAGAAGTCTTAGAATAAAAGAAGCCTAAGTTTATATTTTTCCCCGCCGCAAATTCACCCCAAATACTAAAAGCACATTTACTAAAAAATTAAAGAGTGAACAATGTTTCAAAAAATAGTTCTGTTGATATTGCTTTTCGTTATTGGTGTTGTTTTCTATTTTTCCTGGCTCCCCGATCCCAGTTTAAGAACCGAAAGTTATTTGCCAAGATGGCTTTTAAACTGGAGTAATCATTATTACAATCTGCGTACTGCTGTTCCTTTTTTAGCCGTTGGTTTTCTGTTAGAAGCATATGTACAGCAAAAGAGTTCAAATGAAATAAATCAAAGCAAAAATTTAAACTTTATACAAAACATAGGCATCGCCGCCATAATTGTTTGTATAGCCGAAGGAGGGCAGTTTATAGTTCAAAAAAGAAACCCCGATATCATGGATGTTTTTTATGGAATTATAGGAAGTATAGCAGGAGGATTGTTTTACAATTTATTCAAAAAATTTAAAAAATGCGAAACAGACATAAATTTACCTTCATAATTTGCTGTGCAATTGCAGACATGATCGCTATGATACTTGGTACTATAGTGTTTTTGAATTTTGCAAATGAAGAAAAGATTGGCTGGAATGCTTTGTTTCTGGATAAGATGATTCCAATTACAATTTTAAGCTGGTTATTCTCGGTAACTTATTTTCAATTGTATAGAATCGATGTTCTATTTAGTTTAGAATATTTTTTCCGCAACAGCTGGCGTGCCTTTTTTACACAAAGAATCTTGTGGCATAGTTATATTTTTATTTTTCAGGACAACGTTCTTTACTTTTTTGGAAGCCGGGCAAACCTGTTTCAATTGAGTTTTTTGCTGTTCTATTTTCTGCTGTCCAGAATTTTATTTACGCTGGTAATAGGAGAAATTAAAGGATGGGTTTTTAAACAATATACAGTTGCCATATGGGGATTTAATAAAACCAGTATTGAGTTAGCCTCACATCTGGAAACGAATTCTTTTTTTATTCAATTTGTGGGTATTATAAACGAAAATGCCCCCGCAGATTATAAAAGCAATGAAGAATTTAGCGAAGCGCTTTCTGAAGCCATTCATAACGCATCCAGAGATAATATTAATGAATTGTACATTGTATCGAAGCCTGATTTTATTTCAGATTTAAACTATTTTTTTGAGCTGGGTGACAAATATTGCATGCGTTTAAAATTTGTTCCTGACTTTTCATCCATATCAAAGAAACATTTTAACTCCAGCCATTTAAACAATTTTCATGTTATAAAGCCCCGCTTTGAACCGTTACAAAATGCTTATAATCGATTGATTAAAAGAATATTTGATATTATTTTCAGCCTTATGGTGATTGTTTTTATCATGTCTTGGCTTTATCCTTTATTAGCCATTTTGATTAAAAGACAAAGCAAAGGCCCAGTTTTATTCAGACAAATGCGAACAGGTAAAAAGAACGAACCCTTTTGGTGTTATAAATTCCGAAGTATGTATATGAATTGTGGTGACGAAAGCCAGCAGGCCAGAAAAGGAGATTCGAGAGTTACGCCAATTGGTAAGTTTCTACGAAGGACAAGCTTAGACGAAATGCCTCAGTTTTTTAATGTTTTGATGGGAAATATGAGCATTGTTGGGCCGCGCCCGCATATGATAAAACACACAACAGATTACAATTGTCATATCAATAATTTCATGGTTCGCCATTTTGTTAAACCAGGAATTACAGGATTAGCTCAGGTTTCGGGACTTAGGGGAGAAACCAAAAGGGTAGTCGACATGAAACGCCGCGTTACTACAGACATACAATACCTGCAGCGCTGGAGTTTAATTACAGATATTAAAATTTGCCTATTAACCGTTATTGTGACTCTGAAAGGAGATAAAAATGCTTTTTAACTTAAAAAATAGAAATTATGGATATTACTAATTACTTTATAGGTGTACTCACAGGAGTTTCTGTGACAACCTTTTTTATTGGAAAAGAATGGTATAAATACTATACTAAATACACCATTCAGCAAAAACAACTCGACCGGGTTTTAAAACTGAATGATAAAATAAAAAAGCTAAAAAGCTTAAGTACCGGAGAAACGCCAAAGCTTAACGCTGGTATTTAAGATTTTTTATAATTTACAATTTAACTCAAACACTTACTTACAGCATAAAAAGAAACCAACAAACCTGTTTTTTTCATAAAAACGAAAACGTTGATTTTTTTGATTCTTTACTAATATTTTCACCAAGAACACCTACAAATAAACTGCACTCAAAAGTTTACACGATTTATAACCAAATAAGATAAAAATGAGCTCGATATATATTGAGCTCATTTCCTTTTACATTTATCTTAATTCCTCATTGTTGTACTACCTTTAGACACTCTTTAATTTCTTGTTTTAAATATCCTTTATCTTTTAAATTTCATGATATAAAAAGGCTCTGATTTTATATTCCAAAGAAATTTTCTATCACTGTATTATTAAAATATAATTTATTTATAAGAAAAGTTAAATGCTAATTCTTAAGAGATGATCAGAAAAAAAAGAGTTTTAGTTAGGGACAATAAAGGGATTTTTTTAAAAATGTTTAAAAGAAAATTTAAAAATGACTTTGAATTTTCTGAAGACTCTTTTTTATTGAAAAACGAGAATAAATCAAACCAATACGATTATTCTGTATTTGTAATCTATGAGTATTCGGAACTCGTAGAATTTTTCAAATTAGAAAGTATAAAAGCAAATTTTATGGTTTGCCTATTTAGTAAACACCTTTACAACAGCATGTCGCTGATAGGCGAAATCAAAGGTTTATTTTTAATAGATGCCTCAAAAACCAAAATAGAAGTTTTGCAGGATTTAAAATTCAATTTTAAGAAATCCTCCAGCCTCATTCCAAAATTACCGGATAAGAAATTTGTAATATCCAGTATGATCGAAAAACAGCTCGAAATACTGCAAAGAGCCCTGTATTTTATGATGTAAATAAAACCACTAAAAGCTAAAAACCATCCGCCGACGCAGATGGTTTTTATTTTTTATAACAACAATTTTTAACTAATTATTTACGCTTCGCCATTTGCTATTGCAGTAAGTGCCGAAATAGAAGGAAGAAGCAAATATGCCGTTCCGCGTGTCACAACAAATTGAGGCAGTGGCCCATCAATAACAATGTTGTTTCCATCTTCCATAGGAATCGTAAAATCAGGATCAATATTGTCAGGTAAAGGCGTAATACGATTAGCAACTAAAGGATCTTGAGGCGTGTTTGCTGCAGGATCAAAAACATCACTAAAATTATTCTGGTTAATCCAGCTGTAAAGCGTTTCAAACTGACTGCTTATATCTCCGCAAAGAAATAAACCTATCAACCCGCGGTCTGCTTTAGGATCAAGTGAAAAAGGCGGACCATACGGCATTCCTCGTCTTATAATACGCGGCACAATACCTGAACTTGCGGCATCCACTCCTTCATCACGCGGATTTGCTACTCTGGTATGTGCAGAAAACGGACATTTAAGCCCTTGCATATCATCTTTTAAATAACCAAAATCAGTAGCTTTAGAAGTATCATGTTCTGGTTTGTCTGGCGAAAGTACCAGCGGAGAACCATTTCTCCATCTTCCGCACATTTTTGCCGCAAGCCATTCAGCTGCATACTCCGGCGTGTTTTTAATTTTTGGTGCAATTGCTTTAGACTGTGTATCAAGAAACTTATTAAATGCATCAACATCCTGATAAAGAATTCTAAACGCATTATAACAGCCGTTTTTAGCAAACGCAGCTTCAGGGCCGGAAAGAGGACCCGGAGTAGGATTTGGAAGCGTGCTGTAACCTATCAAAAAGTTGTTGAGGTCTTGCTGGTCATTGCCCGCAGGATTATCATTCAAATTAGGTTCATCAATCGAATCGCGGTAACTAAAATGAATATAATCTGACGGGACTAACAAATATTGCTCTAACCTCCCGCTTTTTGATTTTAATGGTTTTAGCTCCTTAACCATTCCGTTACTTTTCAAGGCAGCATCATTTACAATGCCTACAATTTTTTCCTGTGCAGTTGGGTTCATGGCATAAACATGCACAACACAATGGATATCATCATTGGTAAATTTTTTATTCCACCATTTATCAGGAGAACCCTTCGTACCCACATCTCCCAGAGATACCTGCGCACTATTTACATCTTGGGGACCTGTTTTAAATGTAGAAGGAAAACTGGAGTTTGGTACATCGAGATTTGGTTTTACAATACCAATTCCGTCAGCACTAAGACCAATATTCAGCATGATTTCCGGCTTTAAGGCGCCCCAGTCTTCTGCACTTTGCAGATACGGAAGCAAATCCTTAAAAAATCCCTGAATATACTTCAAATTAGAAATGCCCTTATCAAATTTAAAAAGCATATGTACAGAACACGGATGCGTATAACCATTTATAATAAGCCCTTGTATATCGCTTAATTCTGGTGTTGCAGTTTGAGGTGTTTGTGTATAATTCATAAGATTAAGTTTTTAATTAAAGAAAAAAACAGCCGAATCTAATGACACAGCTGTTATTGTTTATACTTTTTCTTATTTCTTATTTTTTAGAAAATTTAGCCACAATTTGCTTTACCGATTGTGGATAAGCAGCGTAAAGATCTTTAACCTGGCTTACATTACGCTCGTTAATGAAATTAGAGAAAATTGTAAACGTAATATCTTTAGGGTCAGTTGGAAAATCTTTTGGTTTATTAGCCCATAAACTAATAACACCAATAAAAGCAGCCTTAATAGTAGGCGAATTATCGTAAAAAGTCTTTAAGTACGAATTCATATTTCCGTCAAATTCTGTAATAACTAAAATTCCGGCAATACCTTTTCCGTCAGTATTTGGTACAAGAGCAATTCTGGCATAATGCACAATTGCCAATTTATCTAAAGCAGCCTTAGTCAATTTATTATTAAAATTTTGATAAGCTGCTTGTGCTGTTGCCTGTGCTTCATCAGTTTGATAAATAGGAACATACATGGTTAATGGATTTGCGGTTGGCATAATAGATTCTGTTTTTGGATTTTGCTTACTCTTTGTTCCCGTTTTCAGCATCGCGGGTAATTTAGTTGATTGAAACCGAAATTAATCGAGATATAAAACGCATTAGGAAAAAATGACACCAAGCGGAAATTATCAGTCATAAAAGAGGATAATTTTAAGAATATGTAAGAAGTTTAGAATAGTTTTTTAATCGAAAGTTATTGAGTTAACTCTTGTTTTGATTGCGTTAATATCATCCATTTGAGGAATGTACATTTAAGAATTAATTAAAGTAAAAGTTTAAAATAAGCCCCAACTTAAAATCTAAGAATGTATTCGAAATACCTATTCCTTTGGTTGATTTTATTTTCGATCAAAACCAATTCACAAATTGTAGAAGAAAAAAAGAATTTCCGCGCCGCAGATTCACTGTTGAAAGAATCCAGTTTTTCTGTTCACAGAGACAATTATTTTTTAACGGGAGTACCCGTAAATGAAGCAATTACCCGCAATTCTGCCGACGTAAAATACCAGATCAGTTTTAAACTGCGATTAACATCAAAACCCTGGGTAGGCGGTTTTTTTCCTTATTTGATGTACACTCAAAAAGCATTTTGGGATATTTACGCCAACTCAAAACCATTTTCTGAAATCAATTTTAATCCCGGTTTTGCCGTTGTACGTCCGTTTTATTTAAAAGGAGGAAGATTAACTTACGGAACAATTTCCTTAGAACACGAATCAAACGGAAGAGATTCTATTTATTCCAGAACCTGGAATATGCTTGCTTTTTCCTTAAAATCACAGGTTTCTCCACGATGGACAGTCGGAATCAGAGGTTGGATTCCGCTTGTTGATAAAGAAGATAATCCCGAACTGACCAAATATGTGGGTTACGGCGAAGCCAGCGCAACGTATCAAATACAACCCGGACGCTGGAGTGCCGATATTTTGTTTAGAAAAGGCAGCGGTCTTATCAATTACGGATCTTTGCAGACACAGGTAAACTGGAAACCATTTAAACATGAAAATTATTATCTCACGCTGCAATGGTTTGTAGGTTTTACCGAAAGTTTAATTGATTATCAGGAACACAAAAGTATGGTGCGTTTAGGCTTTACGATTAAACCTGAAAATATGGGAATTTTTTAAAGCAAAAGAATTATCATTTTTTACTCGCTGCCCAAAAAATAGAGTTTCTTAAAAGAGTAGTGTAAGCTTCATTTTCAAACAATTCAGGAGAATGTCCCATGAAAATATAAACATTTCGGGATTTAAAATGATCGTTTGTCCAGACAACCGGATGGTCTCCCATTTTTATTTTGGAATCAGGTTCATACGTAGTTTCATCTACCGAAGCCAATACATGAACATTTGGGCGAGGACTTTTATCATAAGTATACCATTCTTCTTTTTTGATCAAAAATTCAGATGAAATTCCTTTAGTTACCGGATGCGATTTATCTTCAATATTTACTTTCGCATTTGCAAAAGTGGCAATGTAATTTTCAAAACGTATTCCGCCCATAAAATCAGAAAACCATTTCCACATTGGGTAACCGTCAAATTCGCCCAGTAAAGTAGCGTGATGCAAACCAACCAATCCGCCTTTGCCATCGTTCATGTATTTTTCAAATGCTTTCATAGATTCCTCGCTCCAGGTATATGGAGGATAATCCAGCTGAATAAAAACCTTATATTGTTTTAAAAAAGCATCATTAATTTTTGTCGTGTTTTCAATGTAATCAATAGTAAAACTGCTGTCGGCTGCCAGTTTATTAAGCCAAGGTTTTGCAGCTTTAGAAAAGGCCAAATGATGCCCGCCGTTTTCATACAAAACCAAAACTTTGAATTTTGATTTTTTTGATTTCTGAGCGGTACAATCTACCTGAAAAACGAAGATTGTTATAAATAGGATTAGAATATTTTTCATCTAATAATTGAATTTTTTATCTAAATTTTATTTGTCTGCCAAAGCTGTAATGGCCTGTAAAAACCACGCTGAATGCGGAATCCATTGTTCTGTCCAGCGCCATTCATCATTGCCGTCAACATCCATTTTAAAATCAATTCCGGAGCCGTCTGGATTTCCTTCTTTACCCGTAATTCCGTTAGAAATGCCGCCCTTTTCAGATCCGTGACCATAATTAGAATGCATGTACGGAACATTGGTTTCTCCAAATTCATATAAAAAACATACTGAATACGGATTGCAGCCTAAAATCCATGATAATTGCTGCGAAGCATATAAATCAAGCGGTTTTTTCTCAGCCCCATTATTTTTTACAGCAACTACTTTTCCGCCTTCAATTGCCGCTGTAGCCAGCGATGCTAATCGGGCGTTTTCTCCCTGCCACCACCAGCCGGTTTCATTATCATGCGGAATAAAAAAGCCATCTTGAACTTTGCCATTAAACAAGAAACTTTGGCGTGCATAACCAAACGGATTTTCTACATTATTGGTAACGGCTAAATTATATTCTAAAGCCTTTTTGATAACATTTTTAGCCTTCTTTATCTCGTTGCTGTCGGTTTCTTTTTTCAGATATCTTGTCAGTGAAACTATTGGTAAACCTGCATCTGCAGCATGCCAAAACGGACGATTTCCGTCATTACTTCTAAACCAGCCTTGATCGGTCATTCGGTTTTCGAGATTGTGCGCCCATTTTCTGGCTTCGTCTTTATAGAAATTATCGTTGGTCGCAATCCATAATTCCGTTGCCGCCATTAAAGCGCAATAATCATCAATAATATTTTCTTTTCCGTCATCATCATATTTAGTATTATTTACTAAAAGATGCGCATAAGCACGTTTTGCTCCATCTAAATATTGTTGAGAGGTAAAATCACCGTTTTTTTTCCATTGTGAAATTCTGGCTAATGAAGCAATTGCCATTCCTGCGCCTTCGCGAAAAGCACTTTGATATTCGTCTGTAGTAACACTATTTGCCTTTAAACCTACAATTCTTCGGGCAGCAGGATTTTTATCAAAATAACTAAAAACAATCATGTAAAAATAGTCCTCATTTGATAAACAGCGCATCATATAATCTGCTCCCCAAATGGCTTCATTATCTAGCGAATCTTTTATTTTCCATTGCGTCAACTGTTTCGGAATTGTTTCAGAAGTATTAATAAGCGACCAAGTTACTAAAGCCGTTTGCTGCGGAGATACAAAATTAGCATAAGCCAAATGCGAAAAATATTTACTAACATCGCCAGAGGCGTCGCACCATCCGCCGCGAACATCTGCTGTTTTTGTACTGCCGTATAAAATTATGTTTTTGTCGGCTTCGAGTTCTTCGGGCGTATTGGCTCTTTGTTTATTGTAATAATGAACAATCGAAGAAATAACTCGTTTTGCCAGTATATTTTCTTCAATCGAAAAACTGGCAGAAGTATAAATTTGATCTGCAATTTGAAAAGTGATTTTATAAGTTCCCGGTTTTTGAAAAGAGGAGAAATCAGCCTTATAAAACTTTTCATCAAGCTTCCAGTCGTCCACATTTTGCGGTTTTCCTACTAATGCCGTAAATACGGTTTTACGCGTTTGAGTATCAACGATATTAAAAGATAGATTTTCAGGAGGATTACCAGGATATGCTATAATGGCTATTTTGGGGCTTTTCGGATCAAAACCAACCTGATTTACATAGATTATGGTTTTACTATAAGCCATTACAGAAAGAAACAGCACTATTATGAGATATCTTAGTTGTTGATTGCGTTTTAGCATAGTTTATTTTTTATAAAGCAAATTACAAAAAAGTGAAAGTTTATATGGCTTTTCTTTTCTTCTAAATTTCATTAATAAAGTCAAGAATACTTTGGTAAACTTATTTTTACTGCGATTGTAAGTAAAATCAAGATAAAAATGATGTGTATTTGATGTGCTTTTTATTACAAACAATAAACTGAGATATAATTTCTCATGGAAAAACTTCTGTCATTTATTTTGTTTGTAATGTTTTGAAATCGTGAGTTTTAACTTTTTTTATTAAATTTGATATGACAATTTCTAGCAATAGTGATTATGGAAAAATTAAAACGCCCGGTTTATCTTAGAGCTGGTACTGATGATTTTTTTAGAAAAATGCGCAACGAAGTCACCGAAACGGTATTGCAAAATTCATCATTGTACCTTTTAAATGTTGTAAAGTCCTTAGGTCTTTTGGTTTTGTTTTTTTTATTTTATGGCGGTATTTTGTTTTTTGGAAACAGCACGCCTTTACTTTTCCTTTTTTATATTCTGTGTGGTTTTACCATGATTGTGCTTTTTATAAATGCCTTTCATGACGCTGCACACGGAGCTTTATTTAAAAAAGCAAAACACAACGAATGGTTTTTGTATGTTTTAGAACTTTTTGGAAGCAATCATTGGCTCTGGATGCGCCGCCATATTAATCTGCATCATGCTTACCCAAACGTTCCCGATTGGGATATTGATATCAAGCAAAGCGATATTATCAGGATTTTTCCAAACAGTCCTGTGCTTAAATATCATAAATACCAGCACATTTATATGTGGTTCATTTATCCGTTTTATAGTTTAAACTGGATTTACATTCGGGATTTTAAAGATTTTTTTGGAACGAAAAACAATTATGTCAAAAAGATTGTGGACAACATTCCGCGAAAGCAGCTATTTTTATTATTTACTGCAAAAATCATTAACCTGTTTTATATCCTTTTTATTCCGATGATTTTGCTTAATCAGCCTTGGTATTTAGTTTTATCAGGATGGTTTGCCATGCATTTATCCGGAAGCGTTTTAGGAGTTGTAGCATTAGTTTCTACGCATGTTGATGAAGACGCTAATTTTCCAGGAACAGACGAAGACGGAAATCTCTCAGCGACCTGGGCTTTACATCAAATGATTGTAACCAAAGATTTTAGTACTAACAGCAAACTTGCCAATTTTTTATACGGAGGTTTTACGCATCATGTGGCGCATCATCTTTTTCCGGGTGTTGGTCATACTTATTACCCCTATATTACGCCAATCATAATAAAATATGCCGAAGAATATAATCTTCCGTATACTTCCTATCCTTTTTATCATGCGGTTCGCTCGCATTTCAGGATGCTGAAAAATAAAGGTGTTAAGGAAAATATTTTAATGACGGGAGAGATTTAAAAAAATAACCCCAAAAATGATTTTTTGGGGTTAAATAAAAATGAAGTATTATTATACTTGTTTGTAGTCACTATGCCATACAGCTTCTTCCGGACCATCTCCTTTATGTCCGTCTAATTGAATCACGAAACTTTTAGCCGGGAAATAAGGCGTAATATGAATATCTAATAAGATTCTGTCTTTTTGAGTTTTATCCTGCTCAATTTTCATCACAGTAAATTTTTCAATAAGATTTGAAGGCCCTTTAATTCCGTCTAAGAACTTAATAATCTGGCTTCTTAAATCAGCTTCTGTTCTTGTAGTCCAGTTTTCAAAAGCTCTTCTGTTTAAGAAATCAAAGAGTACTTTTGTAATATGGTCAAATACCCTAACTACAGAATATGTTTGTAAACCTAAGTTGTCTCCGTTAAATAATGTTTTAGCAGAGAAAGCCATAATTTTACTGTATTCGTTTACCATTGGTACAAGACCCATTTTTTCAAGTTCCGAAATTTCGCTTTTTTTCAAATCAAAACGAACATTTTCTACTTCATTTAGGCCTCCAAATTTTTTACCTGCTACAACCTGAGACATTAAAGTTCTGTATATTTTTCCTGCCAATGAAGTTGATGGCGGAACATATAAATTATCTTCTTCTCCAACTTCATCATATTTACTTCTTCCTAATAAATAATTACAAGTCATGATTGTATTTGATTTATATACATCACCGCCTGTGTGGTTGGCATTAAAGAAAATATCTATAACATCATCTGGTGTTTCAAGATCTTGAAAATCAGTCAATAAAACCGCTTTGTTATCGTGCGCTATTTTAGACCATTTATCTAAAACAGCATTAGATCCTAAATAGCCTGGTACAGAAAGGATAGAATAGTTTTTTCTTAAATCTAATCGGTCAAAATTCTGTTTTAATTCATTAGAAACATAATCAAAGAACAATGTGTTATCTAAATCTTTCAATTGCGATATATCGGCATTTAAGATGGTAACATTTTTAATTTTATCGCTTTCCGTATTCTTGTAGAATAAAGCAATACTTCTGTATGATGTTTCTAATTCTCTCGAAATATTAAGAGCATATTTTAAATTTCTGTTTAAAGTTTGATTTGCAGCAGTAGCTTTTGCATCGGCCACTTCAATCATTGATTCAACAGAATTATTGCCTTTTAATAACTCCAGCCACAAGTCGAGTTTGTTGGTAAGGTTTGTTCTTTCACTTTCCCATTGCACATCATTAAGAAAAATGTTTTTTCTGGCTTTTCTTGTAGGGTTTAAATTTGACAAACCATCAATAATGTTTTCTAAAAAGGCAAAACCTCCGTATTCGTTTAATACATTTATCTTACTAGCAGGAGATTGGTGCACCAATTGTTCTGTTGATGAAACTTGGTTTTTTTGTTCTTTAGTTTGAGAAGTAGCCATATTTATTGTTTGTTGTTATTGATTTCACTTTTTGCATTTTCAAGCAATTCTATAATTGCATCTTTAACAGCCGGATCCTGAATAGCTTTTATTAAAGCTCTGTTGCTGGAAAGCTGTCTTACAATTTTGTAAGCCTGATCTTTCTCTGTGCTTAATTTGTTTAAAAAAGGGCTGTTTTCTTTAATTGATTTTGCACCAAAATCTCCTAAATTTTTAAATGTCATCGATTCATTTAAATCTGAACCGTCTTCAGTCGTAAATTCTAAATCTACACTAGGCTTAAATTTTTCAAAAACCGCTTCTACCGTATGAAGATCATATACGGCTTCAGGAGCAACAGGCTGCTCATTTGTAAGTTTCTGAATTAATAATGTTCTGTTAGATGGAATTTCTAAAATTGCTTCATTAGCATCAACTTTTACTTCATTTCCACCAATACCGTAATTAAACATGCTCATAATTTTATAAGATTATTCGTTAATTTTGTAAAAATAGTAAAAAAATACTTTCAAATAATATTGTTTTGTAAGTTTTTTATTATGATTTTGTAATGACATGAAAAACGAGTTTTGAAGCGGCTCAGATGCCATTATAGAAATTTTAAGAATGAAATACCTAAAATATCCCATCAATTTTAAATCGCTGCTTAAAGGTTCGCAGGAGAATTTTTGTAAGATCGAAGAGTCTATTGCTTATAATATAATGATGATCGTGACAACTTCTTTTGGAGAAATACCCGAAACCCCAAAATACGGTACAATCATATGGGATTTAGAATTTAACCAGCATATTAGAAAAAGAGACTGGGAGAATTTGGTTCAAAAATCACTGCAGGAATCCATCTCTCAATATGAGAAAAGATTAATTCTGGAAGAAGTTGCAGTTTCTTTAGATGAAATCGATGATAAAGAGTTGCGTTCCAGCATCAGAAGAAAAGCAGATATCATCGTAAAAGGACAAATTATAGAAAGTTTAATGCCTTTTAACTTTCACACAAAATTAAATATAAGCCCAATTTCTCAATAATATAAGCCATGAATGATATCAAGTTTATCGAAATAAAAAACCGCATACAAAAGAAGTGTCTGGAAATTTGGGAAATTGAAGATATAAACAGAGCAGACCCATTAGTAATGATGCTGTTAGATGTTTTTATTCATGAAATTTATTATTTGTATCAGGAAGGAATAGAATCTGACGGAAAAATTATTGAACGTATTGCTCAGGAAGTTGTACCAAGTCAATGGAACCTGCCAATGCCGGCTCATGCTTTAGTAAGTACAACAGCTGCAAATGGCATTGCACAATTAAAAAACGACACTGAATTTGTAGTAAAAACAGGTGTGGTCAATACTCTTGATACTGATATTTATTTTACACCATTTACTAATGAAAATATTATTGAAGGTGAAATTAGTTTTCAAATACATGACTCATTTTTAAAAGATTCTTTAAAGAATGTCATATATCTTTCTCCAAAACATAAAATTGCTGAGCATCGCATATGCGTAGGGTTAGATATTTCTAAAGAAAATCTGGAAAAACTCAATTCGTTGAAATTTACATTTATAACGAACAATTCAGCATTAGATTCCTTTTTGAAGTTTGTAACGGTCAAAGATGCTGATGGAAATATTCTTGAAGTCGAAAATGAAACATTTAATGAAGTTGAGGATAATAAACATTATAGTGAAACCATAAAATCGTTTTATAAAAATTTTATTTATAAAGTAAAACTTCATGCAGAAAATTTAAAATATGAATCTCTGTTAGACAGATTTCAAATCGATAAAGAAGATATAAAATCAGGTACAAAAAACACTAAATTAATTTGGCTGGAATTTATATTTCCTGAAATTTTTTCTAAAGAAGAACTGGATAAAATCCAAATAAAGATTAACACTTTTCCAGTTATCAATAGAAAAATAAATCACCGCGTTCATAATGCTCAGATCGAAGGAAGACTCTTTCCAATGAAGGCTGAAAGAAATACTCATTTTCTAGACGTTATGAAGATTTATAACGAAAAAAATATACACTTTATCAATGGTATAAAGCAGCCTAATTTTCTCAGTTCAAACACTTTTACTCTTTTTTATGGCGGACTGGAAAATTATGACTCACGAAATGCTAAGTTTTTCCTTAAAAAACTAGCCCGTGCCTTAAGAGAGGATATTAGTACTTTTTCGAGTATCAATGCCGATTATATTGATGCAACCATGACTAAAATTAATGAAGAAATTAATTCAATTGAAAATAAAATCAGCAATAATTATAGTCAGATAAATCAAGAAGAAGATGTGTTTGCCTTAATTCATGAAACCGAAAAATCTAAAATTTTGTATTGTTCGTATTGGACGTCAAACGGGCAGAGTGCTAATAATATAAGAAAAGGAACCGTCTTAAAACCAGCCGTTTTATCAGAACTGGTTCAGGACGCTACTGCTTTTGTAACCAATTCGCTGGGAGGAATTTACAGAAACAATACTGCCGAAAAACTAATTAATCTTCGATATGGTTTTTTAGCCCGCGAACGGTTGGTAACCAAACAAGATATAAAAGCTGCGGTTCAATATCATTTAAGAAATATTACCAAAGAAATTTTAATAACGGATGGTGCAGGAATTAGTAATCAACGAAAACAAGGAGTATTTAGAACTATTGATATCAACATTATTTTACAGGAAAAATATGTGTTGGAAATTGAAAATAAGCAAAAAATAGGACTGTTTTTAAAAGAGACATTAGAAAAACAATCTGTTATGAATATTCCATTTCAAATTACAATTAACTAAACTTATGAACGAATTAGATTATAGTCCAAGCTTATTATCTGCAATTAAATCTGCAAAATCATTAGCTATACAAGATGGACACAGTACATATGGTGTTGCGCATTTGGCTTATGCATTATTATTTGAACCAACAGGATTAGCAGAAGTTTTAAAAACGCTTTCAAAAGATATTGATTATATAAGAGAATGGTTTGATGTGCGAAAAGAAGTTTATACTTCTTCTCAAAACAATGATAATAACCTAACAGCTGATACTGAAGTTGAACATGTTTTTACCGAATCAAATTTCAATAAAATTAGATTAGGCTCTGATTATATCGACGCATTTTGTGTATTTATAGCCATTATTAAACCCGGATTAGTTTATAGTGATAAACAAATCGAGGGACTAAACTTAAGCAATAAAGAGCTTTTAAAGCATTTTGGTCTGCGCAATACACAAAAAAGCTTTAGTCTGGTTGAGGATGGAGAAGAACAAACGATAGAAATTAATTACTGCGATACTTTATACAAAAAAAATATCATTGAAGAAGGAAGCAGTATTATAGGCAGAAATAAAGAAGTAAGGTTAATTCTTGAAAACATAGAGCGCTATGAAAATCATGGTATTTTACTGATTGGTGAGTCTGGTATTGGAAAAACCAGCATCATCAAAAATCTCATTTATCATTTGCATGAAACAGATCCTAACTTTTTTGAGCAGACACTTGTATTGTCTTTAAATTCAGCCAAACTTACAGCCAATTGTGCCAGCGAAAATGAAATTTCAAAAAAGCTGATTGAAATTTTTGAGAGTGTAGCCAAAAACGGAAAAAGCATTCTTTTTATTGATGATATACAAGTATTGTTAAATTCTTCAAACTCAAAATCAAATGCTGTAATCAATATTATAAACACACAGCTAACAGAAGGAAACATCAATATTATTGGCTCAATTGATTCTGATTCCTACAGAAAATCAATTGAAGGAACGGCTATTAATGGCAAGTTTGAAAATATTTTTATAGAAGAATTAGACCATACTTTATTACTCGAATGTTTGGATATCTATAAAAATAAATTAGAAAAACATTATAAAATTGCCATAAACAAAGAGGTAATCTATGAAGCGATGCATTTGTCAAAAAGGTTTTATAAAGAAAAAAAACTGCCTTATGGAGCTATTGATTTGTTAGACAGAACAGCTTCTTCTGTTGTTGTTTCTAATGCAAATTCGCTTGTTGAAATTGTAAAAATACAAGAAGAGATAAAAGAATGCGATCCTGTGGATGAATCAAAAATAAGTTTATTAAAAAAAGATATATACAACCGAATAAGCTGCATTGTAACTAGCAAAACTGAAACAGCCGAAAAGTCAAAAACTTCTAAAAATGAAGTAGTAACATATGCTGATATCGAAAAATTAGCTGCAAATATTGAAGCAATAGCCAAAGAAAAAATAACAGAAGTTACAAAATCAGAAATTTTAGCCGTTGTTTCTAATGCTACAGGAATTCCATTAGGAAAAATAAGTGCAGGCGAAAAAGAAAAATTGCTCACCATTGAAGACAAATTACAACAAAGAGTAAAAGGGCAGTCGCATGCCATAAAAACACTTTCAGAAGCCATTATTGAATCCCGAAGCGGTTTGAGCAATCCTAAACAGCCCATAGGGTCTTTCTTTTTTCTAGGTCCAACGGGAACCGGAAAAACAGAATTAACTAAATCATTAGCAGAACTTCTTTTTGATGATGAAAATGCTATGATCCGATTTGATATGTCAGAGTTTAAAGAAGAACATTCAGCCGCATTATTATACGGTGCTCCTCCAGGTTATGTAGGTTATGAAGAAGGAGGGATGCTGGTCAATAAAATCAGGCAGAAACCTTATTCTGTTGTACTATTTGATGAAATCGAAAAGGCACATGCCTCTGTTTATGATGTGTTTTTACAAATTATGGACGAAGGAAAAGTTCATGATAAACTAGGGAGAGAAGGTGATTTTTCTAATGCTATAATAATATTTACATCGAACATAGGCAGTCAATGGATTCAGGAGCAAATAGAAAGCGGTCATCTGCCAACTTCCAATCAATTGATTGAAATAATGAGTCAGCATTTTAGACCTGAATTTTTAGGACGTTTGACAGAAGTTGTGCCCTTTGCTCCTATCAATATAGAAGTGGCCAAAGCGATTTTTAAACTACACCTGAACCGTCTTCAGGAACAGTTAATAAACATAAAAAATATTTCATTTGATTTATCAGACAATGCTTTAGAATATTTAACGAATAAAGGATTTTCTAAAAAATACGGTGCAAGACCAATTGCAGGAACTCCTGAAGAAATAGAGGCGCTTAGCAGTTTTTTAGAAGCAATTGGTGTGGCGTACCAAATAATGGATGATGTACTGAATTTGCAAGGGTATGAAAATAATCTTAAAGATAAAGGAGAAGATATTACAGCCGGAAAAATAACCATGCCGGTGGCAAAAGCGATGGGTTTAATGCCTTTAAATCAGCGCGAATATGTATGGGAAACCATTCAGACACTGCCAACAGACAGAGCGGTAATAGCTTCTGTAATTCATTTACTGCAAGATTGCGGTGCCATTGAAGCCTGCAGACAAGAAGCCGACGAACTTGTAGAAGCCGCATGGGAAAAACTCGATAAACTCCTGCCAGATTCCTTTTTTAAAGTTAGATTACGGGCTTTTGGCTGGTATGCCTTAAAAAAGGAATAATTTTAAAATTTGATTCATTTCAAAACAGGAATTTTCACAAAACTATCATTATACCATTTTATTTGCAAAGGTACTTTTGCGTCCAGAATAGTTTCATCACTTACTTCTTTTCCAGTTCCATAATTTAACTGTGAAAAAGGATTTTTATTTACATTCACAGAAACCAATAAACGGCTTCCTTTACTTAGTTGTTTACTCACGAAATGCGTATTGGTAAAGGAAATTGTTTCTATTTTATTAGGCTCTAAAAGCTGTCTTTTTTCAATATCTTTTGCATAACTGGCGCGGCCTATGTAATACGATAAATGAAAATATTCGCCATTTGGAGTAACCTCATAAAGTGTTACGCCCAGATCCATATCTTTTTTGTTGATGTTGCATTTGATTTCTCCCCAAAAAGACCCATTTACAATTAAAGGTTCTTTTAATGGTTCACTTATAAAAAAGTAGCCATCATATTTGCTGACTTCTTTTTGAATAATCGGGCTGGGATAATAATTGTTATTGCTCGTTTGTCGGTCTGCAAAATCAACTTCCTGCGATAGGAATTCTTTTTTTTTAGGTTTTTGAGAATCGGCTAAGTGGAAATCTCCGGATTTATTTGCTGTTAAATAGAAAGTCAGGAAACCATTGTGCATTTTTTCAAATGAGGGAGCACTTTTCCATTCATTCGCACCCATAACTTCGTAATTGATTTTATCTTTTAAAATTTCAGGTTTAGTGCCTTTTTTCAAAATAAAATCAAACCATTGATAGGTAATTTTTTTAATATCGATTAAAGCATTGGAGTCAACTTTGTAATCATTTAAAATGGCTTCGCCGCCTATTTGAGTTCCAAAATGTCCATAAGGTCCAATTACAAGATAAAAAGGCGTTTTCGGACTGTACTTTTGAAGTTCTTTCAAATAATATAAACTAGAGTTTTGAGAATCATTATAATAACCATCAAAAGCTAAAACAGGAATATTAATTTGCGAAAAATCATTTTTATAAGGCGCCATTTTTTGCCAATAATCATCAAATGACGGATGTTTTATCCATTTTTGAAACCATCGGTTTGGCTCACCGTCAATACTGTCTAATGTTTTATATGCTGTTCCGGCTTCCCACCATCTAAACTTTAATCCTCTAAAACGAGGCCTGTTATTATTGGTAACCGTATCAAGATATTTATTGTTTCCCACATAAAACGCCCATTCATAGTTTGGGTTTACAAAAACATTATTTTCCATTGGCAATCCCATTCCGGGTCTGTTGGCAACGTAAGGAACAATTGTTTTAAGCGCCGGATGCATCTTTTTACAAGCCGCCCATTGTGTAAAACCGTTATAACTTCCGCCATACATTCCAACGCTTCCGTTACACCATTTTTGTTTGCTGATCCAGTCTATTGCGTCATAAGCATCGCTGGCTTCATTTTCATACGGATCAATTTCGTTTGGGCTGAAACGCTTTCCACGCGAATAAACAATAACGCCTGTATATCCCTTATCAACAGATTCTTTTATCGTTTTAAGATCTCTGCCTTTGTCCCGAACATAAATAGTGTATTGTAGAATTACAGGTTTTGCATCGGTATCATTCTTTTTTCTGGCAACCATTGCAGATAATATCGCACCGTCTCGTGTTGTAACCGAAACACTGTCCTGAATATCGTAATCACTTTCGTTACTTGCTAATTTTGTGGCTTTTGTCTGTTGGGCAGAAACCCCGCAGATTGTAAAAAATAAACTCAGAAATAAAAACAATGCTTTCCTACTCATCATTTTGTAAGTTTTTTAGTTAAACGAATTTAATTATAAATTTATATATTTACTTCAATAATGACTCAAATTATAACTTCATGTTACATTTCATTAAATCTTCGATCTTTTTAATGTTCTTTCTGGGAATAATTTCTGCGAAAGCACAAAATGAATCGTATGCAGAACCTGTGCAGCATACAATTGAAGATACGAGTTTTGTAAACCTAAAAGATTACAGCAAAGATTTTATTTATGATATGAAATATGCCACAGAAGATAATTTCCTGAAGGCAAAAGTATACGATTGTGCAGAATGTTTCCTGCGATTAAAAACAGTTAAGGCTTTAGTCGCGGCCAATAAAGATTTTATCAAAAAAGGGTATAAAATAAAGCTGTACGATTGTTACAGACCTTTATCAATTCAGCAGAAAATGTGGGCGATTGTTTCGAATCCGGAGTATGTGGCAGATCCAAAAAAAGGCTCCATCCACAATAGAGGAGGAGCCGTAGATATTTCTTTAGTCGATGCAAACGGAAAAGAAATTGAAATGGGAACTGCTTTTGACTTTTTTGGTCCTGAAGCGGGTCACAATTACACTAAATTTTCTAAAAAAGTTTTAGCAAATCGAAAATTTCTTAAAAAAATAATGATCCAAAACGGTTTCAATTCGTTTGATTCAGAATGGTGGCATTATAATTTAAAAACCGGATTAAAAGACCCGGTTGCGAATCAAAAATGGAATTGCGAATAATTATTCAACGCATCTAATATTCTGCATGAAATACGTATTCGGCTGATACGTTTTTTTATTCATTTCAGAAACTAATTCTCTTTTTACAATATAATCTTCTGTATCCGTAAGATATTTAATTCGCATAATCAAAACAGGCGAAGTTTTTAAATCTTCATAATTGTCTTTCATAAACATAAAAATCCCGGTATTTACGCGGTTGTCAAAACCTTTGTCGTCGCGAATTAAAGTACCGCAGTTTTCCTGATTAATATGGAGCAGCGTAACAATTTTTCCGTTTTCTAATTGTAAATAAACTTTAGAATTTTTATCAAAACAATTCGCTTTTATAAAATCTTTGCTTTTTTGAATAAGCTGTAAATTTAAAGTTGGTAAACCGTCTGTCTGCGCAAGCGAAAAGAAAACATAACTAAAAGTACCGCCAAAGTTTTTCTCACTTATCAAATATTCATTAGTTACTTTATAAGTTCCAATCGAGTCCGTTACATTGGCACTGTATTCACAAGGTTTTTGGGCAAATGCGGTAAAGGTTAATAAAAAAAGAGTTAGAGTAATTAGTTGTTTCATTTTTAGATTTAGATTATTTTTCTGCAAATTAAAACTATTTTGCTTTCATTTTTATCTGTTGTAAAAAAACAATAAATATTTCCTCCATTTTTTATTTTCCATTTCTTTCGAATGTTTTCTACAGTTTCAGGAAAGTTGCGGGTTGTAACGTTTGCCTGCTGATTTAAGAGCTCGGTTTTCATCTCATTTTTGCTGTATGAAATTACTTTCTCAATCTCAAAACGGCGTCCCGGAAAATCAATTAAATCTTCAGATGTATATAAATGGGAATGTTTGTGCAGTTTATTGATTTGGAATATCGTACTTACTTCATCAAATCCGCCCGATTTCATAATTGCGGAATTAGCTTCGTAAAGATATTTTTGAGGAAGATGATAAGTTGGAAATGGAATATCATCGCCTAAAACAAATTCAAACGTTTCAATTTTATCTTTTAAAATATTGGCCGTTTTTAAAGTTATTTCTCCCGAATAATTTTTATGTATTTCAAAAAGCAATTCTTTAACTTCATTTTCGAGTGCGATAATATGAATGTTTTTTACAAATTTCAATTCAGATAAACCTGCCGAAATATCTAATAAAGGCGCGGTTTTAATTAAAATAGAATCCGCCTTTTCAAAATAAAAATCTAAAGATTCGGGTACATTTGGCAGACAATCCTTCAGCATAAAAACCTTGCCTTTTGCATCATTTCTTCTCGAAGGATCAATATAAATCCAGTCGAATTTCTGATTTGAATTATTTAAAACACTAGCAGAATCCTCTGCATAAAAACTACAATTTTCAACGCCCAATTGCTTGAAATTGTGTTTTACAATTGCAGATAAATCTTCGTTTATTTCGCAATGCGTAATAGTTTTAAATTGTTTGGAAAAATAATAATCATCAACGCCAAAACCTCCGGTAAGATCAATTAAACTTTCTCCCGAAATTAAAGAAGCTTTATAAGCTGCCGTTTTTTCAGAAGAAGTCTGCTCGACAGAAATTTTACTCGGATAAATAATATTTTCCGTCGAAAACCAGGTTGGTAATTTGTCTTTTGCTTTTGACTTAGCTTCAATTTGGTTTAAAATTAAAATCCATTCCACCTCAGGAAAAGGATTTTTTTGAAGCGCTAATTTTGTTATGGATTCACTGCTATTGAGCGTTATAAAATCTTGAATATTTTTACTTAAAATAGAAGTGTTCAAAGCTAAATTCTTTCGGTTAAAACAGATATAATTTTGTTATCCGGAAAAAATTCTTTTAAAATTACTTTTATCATGGTAAAAAGCGGAACTGCGATAATCATTCCCACGATTCCAAAGGTAATGCCGCTAATTAAAGTAATCAGGAATATTTCCAGCGGATGCGAATTTACGCTTTTTGAAGAAATTATTGGCTGGCTGATGTTATTATCAATGGCCTGAACCAATAAAAATCCAATAACCACATAAATAGTAGTTGGTAAAATTTCAGATCTAAAATCCTGACCAATTAAACTAATCATCGTTAAAAGCGCAGCCAGAATAGTTCCAATAATTGGCCCGATGTACGGTATGATATTTAAAACAGCACATAAAAACGCAATTACAAAAGCATTTTTGTTTCCAAAAATGACCAATACAATAAGATAAAGAATAAATACAACCGTTAATTGAAGCAAAAGTCCAATAAAATAACGAGTTAACATATGGTTTATCTTAGTGATAGAATTTAAGATTTTGTCTTCGTTTGAATCCGGAAGTAATTTTCTTGCTGTAGATTTAAACTGATCCTGATCTTTAATAAAGAAAAAAGTAATAAAGAATACCGAAACTAATCCCATTCCCATATCAGCCAGAAAGTTTAAAATCGAATTGATAAAACCGGTAAAGTAGCTGAAATCCAACATCGAAGTGACTTTAGAATCTTTCAGTACTTTATTAAGGTCAAAATGCGGAATATTAAAATAGGTTTCGATAGTGTGTTCCGTTTCCATAAACTGCGTTTGCAGCTGATTGGTATCTAAAAGTGATAAATTGTTTGCCTGAGAAATGATTAACGGAACAAACAAAAAGATAAAGCCAACCATTAATAAAATAAAAATGATAATTGCGGATGTCGCAGCAAGCGAATCTTTGAATTTTAATTTATTCTTTAAAAACAAAACCAGCGGATTTGATATTAAGCACAATATCAAAGAAATACATAAGTAAACAATTACTGTTTGTATTTCGTACAGAAAGTATAAAACAATACCAATTATTAATATGGTAGCTAATGCTCTTAAGATTCCGTTAGAAATAGTTTTTGATGTTATCATATTTAAATTTTAGACTATAAAAATAGGAAAAACCTTTTAATATTCTAGTGTTAAAATAAAAAAGCGAGATGTTTCCATCTCGCTTTAATAGGGTATTTTTTAAGACTGTCTAAAAAATTATGGCTGTCCAAAAGAATATCTTGCACCTCCGCTTACGAAGATAGCAGCAATTCTGTTTTTCTGCCCGTTAGAGAACATATACATTCCAGCATCGTCAGTGTAATCCATGTAGTTCATTGTCATTTCTACCGGAGTACCAGAACAAGTACTGTAGTGTGGATAAGCAGGAACACCATAGTTTGCAGTGTTGTGAGTTGGTGTATCTGAAACTAAATCGCTTCCGCAAGTTGCATCTCCCCAAATGTGACGTAAGTTCATCCAGTGTCCAACTTCGTGAGTACCAGTTCTTCCTAAGTTGTAAGGAGCATTTGCAGCACCAGACAATCCGAAATATTTAGAATCAATTACAACTCCATCTGTAGAAGAAGCTCCTCCAGGAAATTGTGCATAACCTAAAATTCCGCCGCCAATAGTACAAGCCCATAAATTAAGCTTTGTAGTTGGAGAAGTTGGTGCTAAACCACCCTGAGCTGTTTTTTTCATAGCATCATTAGTTCCCCAAGAAGTTTTAGTTGTAGATTTTCTAATAACCTGATCTAAAACAAATGAAATTCCAACGTTAGCTTTAACACCTGCAAAAAGAGCTGGTACGCTGTTAAAGTCAGAGTTTTGCGCATTGAAATCTTTGTTTAGAACATCAATTTGAGTTTGAATCTGAGCATTTGAGATATTCTCTGCAGTTGTTCTGTACAAAACGTTTACTACAACAGGAATCTGAATTTTACCATTTACAAGTTTCCCTGTAAGTAAAGCTTTGTTTGTAAAGGCTTCAATTTCGTTCATTCTGATCGCTAATGTAGGATCAGCTTTTAATTGAGCTTCTAAAACATCCTGAGTTGCGCAAGAACGAAGTGTTGTTTTTGCAGCAGCAGCTTCAGATCCGCTTGCGTCAGCAGATTGATCGTTTTGACAAGAAAACAGCACTAGTGCTGTAAATGCAGTAATAATAACTTTTTTCATAATAACGGGGTTTTTTGTTATAAAATATTAGTTTTGGTTAACCAGATCGCAATTTTATAACAAAATCATTTTGTAGCCAAATTTTTATATGAAATAATTTTTGAGAAATTTCATGATCCCTTGTATAGTCTAGTTCTTACAAAAATGTTAAAGTTATTTTTGTGATGTAAATTCTTATTTATGAATATTTTAGGAGTAAAAAAACTATAATTAGATTAAAATTTAACCTTTTACTAAAACGTTTATCTAAATTTTAACGTTTTTCCTACGTATTTCTACGTTTTTCAAAAAAGTGTTTTTTTTTATGTTAAAGACGGAAAGAAGTAATCTCATAGAGGGCAATACTGGCAGCTTGCACAACATTCATACTGGAATTTTTCCCAAACATATTAATGTGCACAATTTGATCGCAGATTTTTAAAAGTTCATCTGAAATGCCATCAATTTCACTTCCAATTATAAGTGCCGTTTTTTTGTTTGGAACAACAACTTCTCTTAAAGGTTTGCTATTGCTTGTAATTTCTAACGCAATAACTTCGAAATTGTTTTGCTGTAAATAAGTAATTAATTCTGAAGTTTCCTCCATAATTTGATGCGGTACATGAAGATGTGTACTGCGGGAAGTTTTGTTGATTTTTCTTGGCGTAAGCGGAATATCTTTCCCCAGAAAAATAATATTTTCGACACCAAAAGCCTCAGAAATTCTAAAGAGTGAACCTATGTTTTGCTGAAAATAAATATGATCGCAAACCAAAGTTATAGGAAATGTTTTTCTCTCAAATTGATTTTCTTCGTGAGTAAGCTGCACTTTTAAAAAGTTTAATTGGTAAAAATATAATTGATAATGTTAGCGCCCATTTTTAGAGCTTTGTCGCGAACATTTGCAGGATCATTATGTACTTCCGGATCTTCCCAGCCGTCGCCTAAATCGCATTCGTAAGTATAGAGTAAAACCAATTTGTTTTCTACAAAAATTCCAAACGCCTGCGGACGAGTTCCGTCGTGTTCGTGAATTTTAGGCAATCCGTTTGGGAACGGAAATGGTTTTTGAAAAATGGCATGATTTGCAGGAAGTTCTACTAAATTATTATTCGGAAATATTTTTTTGATTTCTTTTCGAATGTATTGATCCATTCCGTAATTATCATCAATATGAAGAAAACCGCCTCCGTATAAATAATTTCTAAGATTGGTTATGTCCGAATCGCTGAAAACAACGTTTCCGTGTCCGGTCATATGCACAAACGGATACGAAAGCAAATCAGGATTACTTGGTTCAACTGTCGATGGTTTTGCTTTTATTCTGGTATTAATAGTCGAATTGCAAAAACGAATTAAATTAGGCAATGATGTTGGGTTTGCATACCAATCGCCGCCGCCGCTATATTTAAGCAAAGCAATTTCCTGAGAAAAGGATGAGATTGAAAAAAGTAATAAGAGATAAAATATTTTTTTCATGTAATTGTATGTTTTTTTATCGTTTCCTTTTTTGTTATGAGTTCTTTTTGTCATTTCGACGAAGGAGAAATCGCACTAGAAACTCTATAAAGAATGGCGACAATCTGTGTCGATCAACTAGTGCGATCCCTCGTTCCTCGGGATGACAAGATTGTCTTTAATTCGGCGTTTCATTAAAAAACACAACACTATGACAAGCCACAACCGCGGCAGTTTCTGTTCGCAAACGTGTATTTCCTAAAGTTACCGGCTGATATTTATTTTCGATGGCCAAAGCTATTTCTTTTTCAGAGAAATCTCCTTCGGGACCAATTAATAAAGTGACATCTTCATTTGGCTTTAAAGTTTCCTTCAAAGATTTTTTGCCTGTTTCTTCGCAATGTGCAATAAATTGTAAACCCTGATTTTTTTGTTTAACGAATTCTTTAAACGAAATTGCGTCATTCAGTTTTGGAAGAAACATTTCATTGGATTGTTTCATTGCCGATAAAATGATCTTTTCAAAACGCTCTAAATTAATCACTTTTCGCTCAGAACGATCACAAATAATTGGCGTAATTTCCTGAATTCCAATTTCTGTAGCTTTTTCTAAAAACCATTCAAAACGATCGTTCATTTTGGTTGGCGCAACAGCTAAATGCAAACGAAATTTGGGTTCTGGAGATTTTGTTATCGAACGAACGGCAACAATACATTTATTGTCTGAAGCCAGCGTAATTTCGGTTTCAAACAATAAACCGAAACCGTTTGTAACATGCAGAATATCTGAATCTTTTTTTCGTAAAACTTTTATAATGTGCTTGCTTTCTTCTTTATCAAAAGAAAAACTTTCGGTTGTTTCGTCAATATCCGGATTGTAAAATAACTGCATAATTAAAATTGAATTCGCGCTTTTGAAACTACCGCAGAAGTTTCAAAACGACTTGATAAATATTTTTGATAGCCCACAATTCCAATCATTGCTGCATTATCTGTAGTGTATTCAAATTTCGGAATAAAAGTTTTCCAGCCGTATTTGGCTTCGCTTTCTTTCAAAGTAGTTCTGATTCCTGAATTGGCAGAAACTCCTCCGCCAATCGCAATTTGTTTAATTCTGGTTTCTTTGACAGCCAGTTTTAGTTTGTCCATTAAAATTTCGATAATAGTATGCTGAATAGAAGCACAGATATCATTTAGGTTTTCATCCACAAAATTGGGGTTCGCCAGTTTGTTCTTCTGTATAAAATATAAAATAGCTGTTTTCAATCCGGAAAAGCTAAAATCTAATCCCGGAACTTTTGGTTTTGTAAAAGTAAAAGCTTTTGGATTTCCTTCTTTGGCATATTTGTCAATCAAAGGTCCGCCCGGATAGGGAAGTCCTAAAATTTTTGCGCTTTTATCAAAAGCTTCTCCAACAGCGTCATCAGTCGTTTCGCCAATGATTTCCATATCAAAAAAGCTGTTTACTTTTACAATCTGCGTATGTCCTCCGCTAATGGTTAAAGCTAAAAAAGGAAACTCAGGTTTATCGTAGCCTTCTTCATCAATAAAATGGGCTAAAATATGGGCATGCATATGATTTACAGCTATTAACGGAATGTTTAATGCTAATGATAATGATTTACTGAAAGAGCTTCCTACTAATAAGGAACCCATTAAGCCAGGACCTTGCGTAAAGGCAATGGCAGTTAGCTGTTCTTTTTGTACATTTGCTTTACGAAGCGCTGCGTCGATAACAGGAACTATATTTTGTTGATGTGCTCTTGAGGCTAGCTCAGGAACCACACCGCCATATTGATTGTGAATTAATTGATTAGCCACAACATTTGAGAGAACTTTATCGTTATGTAGAACTGCGGCAGCAGTATCATCGCATGAACTTTCGATGGCTAGAATAAAAACCTCTGAATTTTGCATATAAAGGCACGAATTTTGAATTATATTTGACAAATCAAATTTTGAATTGCTTTGATTTGAAGCAGAGCCCCAAAATTAAAGAATTTTTATCAAAACAGCCGACCTTTGTCTGTTCAAATTAAATTAAAACAAAATCTATAATAATACCAGTTATCAAAAGAGTCAAGAAAATAGTATCCAGAACCCTGATTGGCTTAATTTTACTTTTGCTGATACTTGCTATCACTCTTTCTCTGCCTGTCGTACAGACAAAAATTGCTGACTATATTACCGAAACTTTAAATACAGATTTTAAAACCAACATTAGTGTTGATAAAGTAGCCATTAATATTTTTGGCGGTGTAAAACTTAAAAAAGTCCTGATTCTAGATCATCATAAAAAAACGATGATTTATTCTGATATTATTACTACCGATATTTTAAGCATCAAACGACTTGTCGACGGCGATTTACTTTTTGGCGACCTTCGTTTAACGGGTTTGATTTTTAATATCAAAACCTATAAAAACGAAGACGAAAACAATATTAATAAGTTTATTAAATTGTTTGAAACCAAAGAAGAAAAGAAACAATCAGGCAAGCATTTTCTTTTTACGGCCAAAAATGCTTATATAGAAAAAGGAAACTTTTCTGTTGTAGATGAAAATAAAAGAACGCCTCAGTTTTTAGATTTTAAAAAACTAAACGCTTATATCAGTGATTTTAAATTATATGGCCCTGATGTAACGACTATAATTCACAGGTTTTCATTTCAGGATCATCGCGGTTTGTACGTTTCGAACTTTACAGGAAAATTCAGTTATACCAAAAAAAGGATTCAGGTCGACAATTTAACGATTAAAACCAAAAGATCTTCAATTTACGGAAAAGCAATTTTAAATTATAAACCAGGGGATTTTCTTGAATTTACAGATAAAGTTCAGTTTAATGTTGCGTTAGATTCGTCTTCAATCGCTTCAAATGATATTCGTTACTTTTATGACGGATTAGGTAAAAACCAGCATTTTAAAGTTAGGACTAAAATAAAAGGAACTTTAAATAACCTAAATTTAAACCGCCTTAGATTGACCGATACAAACGGTTCGAAAATTTTTGGAACAATCAATTTTAGAAATCTTTTAGGCTCAAAAGAGCAGAAGTTTTCTATGGACGGAAAGTTCGATAAATTGATTTCAAGTTATGATAATCTGGTGGTTTTGCTTCCGGGTGTTTTAGGTAAAAAACTTCCAAAAGAATTGAAAAGAATTGGGAAATTCAATATTGTTGGAAAGGCAAAAGTCTCCACAACTGATTTGGAAGCCGATTTTAAAATGGCAACTGATTTAGGAAATGGTAAAGTCGATCTTCATATGAATAATATGGATTTTATCGATAAAGCTTCTTATGCAGGAAATATAGTTTTAGATAATTTTAATGTTGGTGCCTTATTAGATCGAAAAGATATTGGGAGAACAACTTTAGATATTGATGTTGACGGTGTTGGTTTTACAGAAAAATACCTGAACACGATTGTAAAAGGAGATATTGCAAAATTAGATTACAATAAATATACGTACAGTAATATTGTTGTAAATGGTAATTTCAAGCTTCCTTATTATAAAGGACAAATTTCTGTAAATGATCCAAATCTAAGCCTGACATTTGACGGTTTGGTTGATTTAAGCAAAAGAGAAAGCCGTTACGATTTTCATATCAATGTCGAAAATTCTGATTTGCGAAAGCTGAAATTTATAAGCGATTCAATCTCTCATTTTAAAGGTGATGCCGTTGTGCAGTTAACCGGAAATTCGATCGAAAATCTTCAGGGAAATATTTATATTAAAGATGCTGTATATCAAAACCCAAAAGCGACTTATGCTTTTGATGAAGTTACGGTAAGTTCCAATTTTGATGCAGACAGACTCCGTACTATAACCGTTAATTCATCGGATATTGTTGAAGGTAAAATTGTGGGTAAATTTCAGTTTGCACAATTAGATAAATTGGTAATGAATTCTGTTGGAAGTCTTTATACCAATTATAAACCATTTAAAGTTAAAAAAGGACAGTTTCTGCGTTTCAACTTTCATGTATATAATAAGGTTGTCGAAATGCTGTATCCAGAAATGAAAATTGATTCGAGTACAGTTGTTCGCGGAAAAATAGATTCAGATTTACAGGAATTTAAATTCGGGTTCCGATCAAAACAAATCAGCGCGGCCAAAAATACTTTTGATAATATCAGAATCAGCATTGATAATAAAAACCCGCTTTATAATGCTTTCATTGAGTTAGATAGTATTAAAACACCTTATTATAAAATACGTGATTTCAACTTAATCAATGTAACCGCAAAAGATACTTTATTTGTTCGTTCTGAGTTTAAGGGCGGCGACAAAGGGCAGGATTATTTCAATCTCGATTTGTATCATACTATTGATAAAAACAAAAACAATATAGTCGGTATCAAGAAATCTGAAATGAAGTTTAAAGACTATTTATGGTATTTAAATGAAGATGCAAAAAAAGACAATCAAATTGTTTTTGATCAGTATTTTAAAAACTTCTCGATAGATAATATTGTATTATCGCATGAAAATCAGAAAATTGATTTAAACGGAGTCATTAAAGGAAAAGATTATAAAGATCTCGTCCTCAATTTTGAAGATGTTGATATTAATAAAATCACGCCTTTTAACTCCAAGTTTGTTTTCAACGGAAACTTAAACGGAAATATAAATTATAAGCAGAATAAAGATGTTTTTCAGCCCACGGCAAGTATTGTGGTCGATCATCTTAATTTAAATAAAGTCGATCTGGGAACTCTGAATTTTGATATTTCAGGAGATCAGAGTTTTAAAAAGTTTACTATAAATTCCTCAATTGTAAATGGTTTTGCCGAGTCGTTTAGGGCAAACGGAACTATTGCTGTCGAAAATAAAGAGACATTCTTAGATTTAAATTTAAAACTCGAAGGGTTTAATCTGGCAACTTTAGGAACTGTCGGCGGCGATGTATTATCAAATATAAGAGGTTCAGTTTCAGGAAATGCCGCTGTTGTGGGGAATTTGAAAAAACCGGAAATCAACGGACGTTTGTATGTAGAGAAAGCAGGAATGACAATTCCATACCTTAATACAGATTATGCATTGAGCGACAGAACGGTTATTGATTTAACGGATGAAAAATTCCTGTTTAGAAATAATCAGTTAACCGATACTAAATACGGAACAAAAGGATTGCTGAACGGAACAATTGAGCATCATAATTTTGGAGACTGGAAATTAGATTTAACCATAACTTCAAAACGATTATTGGCACTTGATACTAAAGACAGTGAAGATGCAGCGTATTTTGGAACGGCATTTATAAATGGAACTGCCAGTATAAAAGGTCCAACACAAAGTCTGTTTATTAAGGTAGATGCTAAATCTGAAAAAGGAACAGAGGTTAAAATTCCGATTAGTAACGTTCAAAATTCGAGTGAAAGTAACTGGATTCATTTTGTAACGCCAAAAGAAAAATACAATTTATCTAAAGGTATTGTAGAGAAAACCAGAGATTATAACGGACTTGAATTAGAGTTTGATTTTGATATTACACCAGATGCGGAGGTTGAAGTAATTCTCGATCGAAATTCCGGTCACGGTATGAAAGGAAAAGGATACGGATCGTTATTGTTTAAAATCAATACACTGGGTAAATTCAATATGTGGGGAGATTTCCAGGCTTACGAAGGAACGTATAACTTTAAATACGGAGGTTTAATTGATAAAAAGTTTGCAGTTAAAAAAGGAGGTTCGATTATTTGGGAAGGAAACCCAATGAAAGCACAGCTGAATTTAGAAGCGGTTTACAGAACTACGGCAAATCCTGCGGTATTATTAGATAATTCCTCTTTCAATAAAAAAGTTCCTGTAGAAGTTGTAATTGGTTTAAGAGGAGATTTAACGAGTCCTGAACCTAATTTTGATATTCAGTTTCCATCGGTAAGTAATGTTTTAAAATCGGAAATACAATATAAGTTAGATGATAAAGATGTGCGCCAGACGCAAGCTTTGTATTTGTTATCGACAGGTTCCTTTATGAGTCAGGACGGATTTAATCAAAGTGATTTATCTGGAACATTTGCAGAGACGGCTGCAAGTTTATTAGGTGGCATTATAAAATCAGATAATGACCTTATTAATATAGATTTGAATTTCGTATCGGCAGACAGAAGAATAGGGCAGGAAGCCGACGGACAGTTTGTAGCCAATATTTCATCGCAGATTAATGAACGAATTTCGATAAATGGAAAAGTAGGTGTTCCCGTTGGAGGAGTAAACGAATCGGCGATTGTTGGAGATATTGAAATTTTATATAGAGTAAATGAAGACGGATCTATGAACCTTCGTTTATTTAATAAAGAAAATGATATTAATTATATAGGACAAGGAATTGGGTATACGCAAGGAGTTGGTATTTCGTATGAAGTCGATTTTGATACATTCAGCGAACTGGTCAATAAGCTGTTTAAAAGCCACAAACTCGAAAAAGCCATAAAAAATTCAGATGAATTTCAGGATTCTAATTTAAATCCGGATTTTGTTAATTTCAACAACAATAAAAAAGAAGCTGAAAAGAATAAAAAGAAATCAGAAAAAGAAAAAGAGGAGGAAAGCAAACCGAAACCTCAAAACAATAATGAAGGTCTGATTCCTGACAACGATTTCTAACACATTGTTAAAAAAGAGTATAAAAAAACCATTCGCCGCAACGAATGGTTTTTTTATGCCTAACTTTAGCGCTTTTAGTAAATTTTTGCTAAAGTACTGTTCTTAATATTTTTATAACACTTCATTTAGGTATTGTTATTTTTAAAGAATTAATTAAAAAATGGGGTATTTATTATTTTAAATGAAATTTTTGGTATCAAAAAACTTATTAACGAAAACGTTTGAATTTAACATATTTTACTAATTTATTATAAACAGAACCCGAAAAGTGCTGAATGTTTGCTAAATTTACAACTTTAATACTTAAATAATGTCAAAAACAATAAAAAAAGTAGGTGTTCTTACCTCAGGAGGAGACTCACCAGGAATGAATGCTGCAATACGATCTGTTGTTCGAACATGTGCTTATCATAATATAGAATGCATAGGAATTTATAGAGGGTATCAAGGAATGATAGAAGGCGATTTTAAAGAAATGGGCCCTCGAAGCGTTAATAATATTGTAAATAAAGGAGGAACGATCTTAAAATCAGCTCGTTCTGTTGATTTTAGAACTCCGGAAGGAAGAAAAAAAGCGCACGAAAACCTTTTAAAAGCCGGAATTGATGCTTTAGTAGTTATTGGTGGAGACGGAAGTTTTACCGGAGGTTTAATTTTCAACTCAGAATATAATTTCCCGGTAATGGGAATTCCTGGTACAATCGATAATGATATTTATGGTACAAGTTTTACTCTAGGTTACGATACTGCTTTAAATACTGTTGTTGACTGTATTGATAAAATTAGAGATACTGCAAGTTCACATAACCGTTTATTCTTTGTAGAAGTTATGGGTAGAGATGCAGGTCACATCGCACTTAACGCCGGAATTGGTGCAGGTGCAGAAGAAATCCTTATTCCTGAAGAAGATTTAGGTCTTGACAGATTATTAGACTCTCTTCAAAAAAGTAAAGCTTCAGGAAAATCATCAAGTATAGTAGTTATTGCCGAAGGTGATAAAATTGGTAAAAACGTATTCGAATTAAAAGATTATGTTGAAGCTAATTTACCTGAATATGATGTACGTGTTTCTGTTTTAGGACACATGCAGCGTGGTGGTTCACCATCTTGCTTTGACCGTGTTTTAGCAAGCCGTCTTGGTGTAAAAGCAGTAGAATCTTTAATTGAAGGAAAATCAAATTATATGGTTGGTCTTAAGGAAGATAAAGTTATTTTAACTCCGCTTGAACAGGCAATTAAAGGTAAATCTGAAATTGATAGAGAATTATTGAGAGTGTCAGACATTATGTCGACATAATTATATATAATAAAGTTTAAAAGAGAAGAAGTTTATTGTGAGGAAATTAGACTTTGAATTAGTATAATAAAAACAAAAGCAAAAATTTAGTAAAATGTCAAAAGTAAAATTAGGAATAAACGGATTTGGACGTATCGGAAGAATCGTTTTTAGAGAGTCTTTCAATAGAGATAATGTAGAAGTAGTAGCGATCAACGATTTATTAGATGTAGATCACTTAGCTTACTTATTAAAATATGATTCAGTTCACGGTCGTTTCAACGGAACTGTAGAAGTTAAAGAAGGAAAATTGTATGTAAACGGAAGAAATATCCGTATCACTGCAGAAAGAAATCCTGCTGACTTAAAATGGAATGAAGTTGATGTTGATGTAGTAGCAGAATGTACTGGTATCTTCACAACTATCGAAACTGCAAATGAGCACATTAAAGGTGGTGCTAAAAAAGTTATCATTTCTGCTCCATCTGCAGATGCTCCAATGTTTGTAATGGGAGTTAACCACGAAACTGCAAAAGCTTCTGATTTAGTAGTTTCTAACGCTTCTTGTACTACAAACTGTTTAGCTCCATTAGCTAAAGTTATCCACGATAATTTTGAAATCGTTGAAGGTTTAATGACAACTGTTCACGCAACTACTTCAACTCAAATGACTGCTGACGGACCTTCTAGAAAAGACTGGAGAGGTGGACGTGCTGCTGCAATTAACATCATTCCTTCTTCAACTGGAGCTGCAAAAGCGGTTGGAAAAGTAATTCCATCTTTAAATGGAAAATTAACTGGAATGTCTTTCCGTGTACCTACTGCTGACGTTTCTGTAGTTGATTTAACTGTAAAAGTTGCTAAAGAAACTTCTTATGAAGAAATTATGGCAGTTTTGAAAAAATCTTCTGAAACTGATTTAAAAGGTATCTTAGGATTTACTGAAGATGCAGTTGTATCTCAGGATTTCATTTCTGACAAAAGAACTTCAATCATTGATTCTACTGCAGGAATTGGTTTAAATTCAACTTTCTTCAAATTAGTATCTTGGTATGATAATGAGTACGGATACTCAAGCAAATTGATCGATTTATCTGTACATATTGCAGGTTTAAAATAATATTATATATTTTTACAAAATCCCGTTATCACCAAGTAACGGGATTTTCTTATTTTGTTCTGTCTTTAATTAATGTAAAAAACACACTTATTTGAAGAAAAACTAATTCAAAAAACAAAAAAAATGAAATTAATAGTTGATAGTGGATCTACTAAAGCCGATTGGATTGCAATTGATGATAATGGAAAAGTATTATTCACGACACAAACCTTAGGATTAAATCCTGAAATTCTTGACGAGCCGGAAATCATTTCAAGATTAAACGACCGTTTTGATATTTTACAAAATAAAAAAAATGCAACACATTTGTTCTTTTACGGAGCAGGTTGTGGAACAGACAGAATGAAAGAATGGTTAAAGCAAATCTTTCAGGAGTATTTTACTAACGCAATTGTTGATGTTCAGGAAGATACTTATGCTGCTGTTTATGCAACAACTCCAAAAGGAGAAGAAGCAATCGTATCGATCTTAGGAACTGGTTCAAACTGCAGTTATTTTGATGGAAAAGTATTGCACCAAAAAGTTCAGTCATTAGGATATATCGTAATGGATGACTGCAGCGGAAACGTTTTTGGAAAAGAATTAATTAGAAAATACTATTTTAATAAAATGCCTAAGGAATTAGCAGTTGAACTTGAAAAAGAATACGACGTTGATCCTGACTTTATTAAAAACAAATTATATAAAGAAGCTAACCCAAATGCTTATTTAGCAACTTTTGCTAAGTTTTTAATCAAACATAAAGACACAGAATTCTGCAGAAAAATCATTTTCAAAGGAATGAAATCTTTCGTTAAAAACTACATCAAACAGTTTGATAACTGTAAAGAAGTTCCTGTGCATTTTGTAGGTTCTATTGCTTTTTATCTGAAAGATGAATTACAAGAAACTTTCGATAAATACGAGCTTAAATTAGGAAACGTGTTAAGAAGACCAATTGACGGTTTAATTGCTTACCATGTTGCTAACCAATAGTTCTGGATTTATGGAAATTGCAATTATTGCGCACGACGGTAAAAAAGCAGATTTGATTGATTTTTTGATTAAAAATGAAGCCATTCTTCATAATGAAAAAATCAGACTTATAGGTACCGGAACAACTGGAGGAAAAGCCGAAGCAGCGGGATTTAAAACGCAAAGAATGCTTTCTGGACCTTTAGGCGGTGATGCGCAGATTGCAGGCAGAGTAGCGGAAGGAATTACACAAATGGTTTTCTTTTTTAAAGATCCATTATCAAGTCATCCGCATGAAGCTGATATTAATATGTTAATTCGTGTTTGCGATGTACATAATGTGCCGCTGGCAACAAATGAAGCAACGGCACAATTATTATTAGATGCTATTGCACTGCAATTATAGAGATCTCAACATTTACATTTTTTGGCAGACATGCCACTTGAACCGTTTCACGTGCTGGAGCGGTTTTTTCGTTAAAATAAGAACCGTAAATAGTGTTAATAGCACCAAAATTGTTCATATCCATAATGAAGATCGTTGCTTTTACAACATTTTCAAAAGTCATATCAGCCGCTTCTAAAATAGCTGCAATATTCTCCATTACTTGTTTAGTTTCATCATTGATGTTATCAGTAACAAGTTCTCCCGAAGCCGGATTTATAGCAATCTGACCAGAAGCATAAAGTGTATTTCCGGATAATACGGCTTGATTATATGGTCCAATAGGAGCCGGAGCCTTTTCTGTAAAGATTATTTTTTTCATGATAAATTTATTTTAAGTCGACGAATTATCGATTAGAAGTACTGCGTTTGTTCCATTTAATGTCACTCAGCATACCCGATTTAATTCCAATAAAGAAGTTCCAGTTGGCATTTGGTCCCATCGGATTCCAGTTAAAAGCCATTCTCCAGCTTAACAAATCTCTTTCAAAACGGAATTGAGTAAAAGTAACCCCTTTTTGAACAAAATCATAACCGGTAGAAACCCCGCCTTTCCATTTAGGCGTAATATCCATATTGGCAGAAATCATAATAGAATTTCCGGATATTTTATTTTCTCTGGCCGTATTAGAGTAAGTAAGCGAATACGCCATTGTCATATCCCAAGGAATTTTTGAACTGAAAAACTCGCTTACAACATCTTCATCGCGTTCCGGCTCATTAGCAAACTGACTATTTCGGCTGTCATTTAAGTCCGTGTTTGTTCCAAATAAGTCGTCATTACGACCACCATTTCGCTGGCTTTGCGTATTTTTTTCTTTTCCGGTTCCTTTATTCGAGAAAGAATAGTTCATGGTAAGGTTTGCACTAGTCATTCTAAACAAACTTCCACCATTATCAATATTATACTTGTTTATAACATTTCCTGCGTTGTCGATCGCATAAGGATTTAAAACAGCCCCAAAATTGACATTCATTTTATTGTCAAAAAACTGTGTTCCTCCGCTTACTACAATTGGCTGCCAGGCTAAAGTCTTTTTACCGTCTGCACTAAAATTATAGCTCGTATTGAAGTTTAAATTGTTCAGCAGCATTATTTTCTTAGGTTCTGTTTTCGTACTGTCCTTGTCCCTTACTTTGGCTTCAAAAGTGTTGCTTAATGAAAAACCTACAATGTTCGAATTACTTTGCCCAGGCGCGCCATAAATACCATTGGCAAATCGCGAGTATTCATCGGTAGAAATTTTACCAGACGCATCAACCGTATAATGCTCGTAATATTGATCAAAACTTGGCGTATACGAATATGTAATACTCGGCCTCATAACGTGGCGAATCGATTGAATTCTTTTGTCTTCTCCGAAATTAAACGTACCGTAAATAGTAGTACCTAAATTGGTACTTAAATTATACGTTCTGTACGAATCAAAACCATTTACTGTTTTATCCTCCACTTTTCCTGCGCTGTCGTCAAAACCTTTTTTAATAGTTTTGGTTACCCAGGTTTCCTGATAGTTTGTCGATGCTCCGGCACTAAAATACTTGAATACTTTAAAGTTAGTACTTATCGGAATAGAATGCTGCATACCAATTTGTGCATCTCTAAACATTTGAGGTTTAAAAAACAAGGAATCGTAAGTGGTGATATTGTTTTTACCTGTTACGTTATACTGTAAGTTTATGTTTTTGATAAATCCTTTTTTAACCCCGTCTTTTCCAACAAAAGGATAAACACGATCAATACTTCCCTGAAGGTTAGGAAGACTCATTTGGATCTGTTCTGTCTGTGTATTTTGCTGATGCGTAGCAGACAACGAAATACGAGAACCCGGAATGGTATTAAAAGTTTTGTTATATGAAATAGATGAACTTAAGGTATTATTCAAATTTGAACCAACGTTAGCCTGATTAATAGACTGTTTAAAGTACTTACTGCTACCCATGTTCACAGATGCACTAAAACTTGAGTTAGGATTCGATTTCGTGTCTTTTGAATGTGACCACTGAATATTGTAAATATTTTGTTTAGAATAATCAGGATAACCTCTTTCGCTGCTAATTAAATTCTCAAATCGGATATTGACATTTCCTCTATATTTATATCGGGTTGCATAAGCAGATTCAAAACGCATGGCGTAACTACCATTGGTATAATAATCTCCCAAAACAGTTAAGTCATAATTATCGCTTAAAGCAAAATAATACCCTCCATTTTGTAAAGAGAAACCTCTGGTGTTCGAATCGTTATAACTTGGAATAATAATACCCGAAACACTTTTTTCCTGACTCAATGGGAAATAACCATAAGGCAAAGCCAGTGGCGTAGGCACATCAGCAATAACCATTTGCGTTAAACCGGTAACGATTTTTTTTCCGGGAACAAATTTAATTTTGCTTGTTCTAAAGTAGTATTCCGGATTGTCAATATCCTGCGCCGTTGTGATACGTGCACCTTTTAGATAATAAACAGAGTCATTTTCTTTTTTAGTAACTGCAGCTTTAATATTTAATTCGCCTTGTTTGGTTCTCGAATTATAAATTAATGCCTTTTTTGTTTTAAAATTAAAACGGATAGAATCAGGCTGTACTTCACTTGCACCTTGTTTAAAGTTAGGGTACTGCACTAAAACTCCGGCAGAATCTTTAATTCTTCCGGCATAAACTTCATCCTTTTCATAATTCAAAACAATTATACCAGATTTTAGTTCAACATCTTTATAGTATAATTCAGCTTCGTTATATAAAGTAATCAGTTTTTTCTTCTGATCGATTTTTGCGTAATCTTTTGCCTTGTATCTAACCTTACCATCCAGGAAAGTCTTGGTTGGTCTGACAGTATCTAATTTTATAGTGTCACTTTGAGTTATTTGAGGCTTATCTGTTTGTTTTGCAGCTGGTAAAGGCTTTTTTTTAGATTTTATCTCTTGCGAATATAAATTACCACATCCCATTGTTAGGAAAAATGATATTAAAACGATATTAAATAAGTTTGTCTGCAAAGGTTTAAATGCTATTTTTGTAAAATTATGGCTTGTTTTTTGACATGTCAAACTTACATATAATTTTTTGGCAAAAATAATCAATTGTAAAAATTATAACAGCTGCGTTTTATTAAAATTAACTTTAGGATTTATGAATAGATTAAATAAAATTAAGGTAATCTTTACCTTTTTTCTAACAATAGCGTCATTTTGCACATATAGTCAGTCAAATGTTTTTAAGGTAACACTTGATGCCGGACACGGAGATCACGACTTTGGTGCAGTTTACAGCGGGCGGATTGAAAAAAATATTGCCTTGGCTATTGTCTTGAAAGTAGGGAAAATTTTAGAGCTTAATCCAAATATTAATGTAATCTATACTCGTAAAACAGATGTCTTTATTGATTTGGTCGAAAGAGCCAATATCGCGAATAGAGCCAACTCTAATATTTTTGTTTCTATACATTGTAACGCCAATAAAAATACAGCAGCAGATGGTACCGAAACGTATGTAATGGGTTTAAGTAAAGTTGCATCAAATCTTGAAGCGGCGAAAAAAGAGAACTCGGTAATTACTTTAGAGAAAGATTATAAACGTAAATACGATGGTTTTGATCCAAATTCTCCAGAACAGATGGTCGGAATTACTTTAATGCAGGAAGAATATTTAGATAATAGTATTTCGTTAGCAAGTAAAATTGAAGATAATTTTGAAAGACTTGGAAAAAAAATCAGACAAGGCGGTGTAAAACAAGCGCCATTTATGGTACTTCATAAAGCATACATGCCAAGAGTTTTAGTTGAAACCGGATTTGTATCTAATCCAACAGAAGGAAATATTTTAAATTCGGAAGAAGGGCAGGATGATATCGCAAAAGCAATTGCAGAAGCTATTTTGAGTTATAAAAGAGAATATTTTGGTTCAGGAACTTCAGAAGCAGTTGAAGCTAAACCTGTAAAAGATACGTCGACTCCAAAAAAAGTGGTACAAACACCTGCGCCTGCAGCCCCAAAAGGAACATTCTTTAAAGTACAGCTTATTGCAAGTATCAAAAAAACACCTTTAGAACCTAAAAACTTTAAAGGATTAAAAAATGTAACAATGATCTACGAAAACAATATTTATAAATATTTCTATCAGGAAACTTCCGATTATGAAGCTGCGAAAAAATATCTGGAAGAAGCTAAGAATAAAGGATATGGCGCAGCATATTTGATAGCAACAAAAGACGGAGAAAAAATCAATATTCAGGATGCGATTAAATAATCGTCACAAGTTCGAAATATTTATACTAATTTTGTAACAAAACACTTAGAATTTTGAAACTAACAAGAGAAATTAAAACGGCTGTATTAGTCATAGCGTCTATTTTATTATTTATCTGGGGCTACAGTTTTTTAAAAGGAAAAGACCTTTTTACCAATTATAAAACATATTATGCTGAATATGACAATGTAGAAGAATTGACACAATCAGCGCCGGTTACCATAAACGGACTAATAGTAGGAAAAGTAACTAAAATTACAATTAATGAAACAACAGGAAAATTATTAGTTGAACTTCAATTAAAAACAGATTTTCCTATTTCTAAAACAAGTAAAGCATCTTTATATTCCGGAAGCTTAATTGGAGGAAAGCAAATTGCGATCATTCCAAATTTAGCAGATAAAGAACTTGCAGAAGACGGACAGACACTTGAGTCTGTTGTTAAACTGGGATTAACGGAATCTTTAGGAGGTAAAATCGAACCAATTACAATTAAATTGGATAAGATGCTCTTAAATATTGATAATCTGGTTACGGGATTGAACAATGTTTTAGATCAAAGAACACAACAGGATTTAAAGAAAACTTTAGCAGAATTGAGCCAGACAATGGAGCAGTTTCATAAAGCTTCAGGAAGTATCAACAATATCTTAGATACTAACAAAGGCCAGATAAACGGAGTGGTGACAAACTTTAATAAAATGTCAAGCAACTTTAATAAGATATCTGATTCTTTAAATAAAGCCGATCTTGGAAAAACAGTTCGTAACCTAAACCAGACTTTAGCAAAAGTAGATGGTATTATGGCTAATTTAAATTCTGGAAAAGGTACAGCAGGTAAATTGTTAAGCGACGATGCGCTTTATAACAACCTTGCAAAAACTTCAAAAGAACTTGAATTGTTATTACAAGATGTTCGACTTTATCCAACACGTTACGTAAACGTTTCTCTTTTTGGAAAGAAAAACAAACCTTATGTAGCACCAGCCGGAGAAACAAATTCAACTGATAAAAAATAATTGTAATGAGTTATTTAGATAATATTTTATTCGCCATACTTCTTGTCGTAGGTTTTGGTTTTTTTGCAGCGAGCGTAAAAAAAATCATCCGCAACATTAATTTAGGAGTTGACGTAGATAGAAAAGATAATCCTAAAGCTCGTTGGAAAAACATGGCTTTGATTGCTCTTGGGCAGTCAAAAATGGTGAGACGCCCTGTTGCCGGAATACTTCATATCTTGGTATATGTAGGTTTCGTAATTATTAATATTGAATTACTTGAAATTATAATCGATGGATTAGTAGGAACTCATAGAATTTTTGCGCCTTATTTAGGTGTAGTTTATGATGTTTTAATTGCTTCATTTGAAATATTAGCCATACTTGTAATCTTTGCTGTTACCGTTTTCTGGATCAGAAGAAATGTTATAAGATTAAAACGATTTATAAATCCGGATTTAAACGGATTCCCTAAAAGCGATGCAAATTACATTTTGTATTTCGAAACCGTTTTAATGATCTTGTTTTTATTAATGAACGCTTCTGACCTGCATTTACAATATGTTCCGGGAGAAGTTTTTCATAAAGCAGGAACTTTTCCGGTAAGTCAGTTTATTGCTCCAATTTTTAATGGACTTTCAAACGAATTAGTGATATTATTGTTTGAAGTATTTTGGTGGCTGCATATCGTTGGTATTTTGATTTTTATGAACTATTTATATTTCTCAAAACACTTACACATACTTTTAGCATTCCCAAATACATACTTTGCGAATTTAAAACCAGAAGGGCAGTTTGATAATCTTGAATCAGTAACAAAAGAAGTGAAGCTGATGATGGATCCAAACGCAGATCCTTTTGCAGCAGCTCCGGTTGATGAAAATGCAGCTCCTTCTAAATTTGGTGCAAGCGACGTTCAGGATTTAAACTGGGTGCAGTTATTAAATGCTTATACGTGTACAGAATGCGGTCGTTGTACGTCCTCATGTCCGGCGAATCAAACAGGAAAAAAATTGTCTCCACGTAAAATTATGATGGATACAAGAGACCGTTTAACTGAAGTTGGAAAAAATATAGATGCCAATAAAGGTGTTTTTGTTCCGGATAATAAAACATTATTAAACGATTACATCACACCAGAAGAATTATGGGCTTGTACATCATGTAACGCTTGTGTAGAAGAATGTCCCGTAAATATTAGTCCGTTATCTATTATAATGGATATGCGTCGTTATTTAGTTATGGAGCAGAGTGCTGCACCAATGTCACTGAATGCAATGATGACCAATATCGAAAATAATGGTGCGCCATGGCAGTACAGCCAGCAGGACCGATTGAATTGGAAAAACGAGAATTAGAAAAGAGTTTAATCGGTTATTTGTTTAACCGTTTAAGCGATTAAAAAATAGTAAGGTTTTTAGTAAGGTTATGATAGAGAGCGATTAACCAAATGACAATTAACCGATTTAACAACAAAAGAAGATGTCAGAAAGTTTAGTAGTGCCAACAATGGCAGAAATGCTAGCCCAGGGAACACAACCAGAAGTTTTATTTTGGGTAGGTTGCGCAGGGAGTTTTGATGATAGAGCAAAAAAAATCACAAAAGCATTTGTACGTATTTTAAATCGTACTAATGTTTCTTTTGCAGTATTAGGTACAGAAGAGAGTTGTACTGGTGATCCTGCAAAAAGAGCCGGAAATGAATTTTTGTTCCAAATGCAGGCCATGATGAATATCGAGGTTTTAAATGCATATGAAGCAAAAAAAATCGTTACCGCTTGTCCGCATTGTTTTAATACCTTAAAAAATGAGTATCCTGAATTAGGAGGAAACTATGAAGTTATTCATCATACAGAATTCCTAAAATCATTAATTGATGATGGAAGACTTACGGTTGAAGGCGGACAGTTTAAAGGAAAGAAAATTACTTTCCATGATCCTTGTTATTTAGGAAGAGCCAATAAAGTATACGAAGCGCCAAGAGATTTAATCCAGAAATTAGACGTTGAATTAGTCGAAATGAAACGTTCTAAAGCAAACGGATTATGCTGTGGAGCAGGTGGTGCACAGATGTTTAAAGATGCTGAACCTGGAAACAAAGAAGTAAATGTTCTTAGAACAGAAGATGCACTTGAAGTTCAGCCGGATATTATCGCTGCCGGATGTCCTTTCTGTAACACAATGTTAACCGATGGAATAAAACATGCTCATAAAGAGGGTGAGGTAAAAGTAATGGACGTTGCCGAGTTAATTGCGAATGCGCAGGATTTATAGAGAAAGTTGCTAAGGTTCTAAGATACTAAGTTTTTAACTTGAAACATGAAACCTGAAACAATTCAAGAAATCTAAAATCAACAATCTAAAATCTAAAATTAAAAAATGTATATACCTTTTGAAAATTTACCTGGTGAATCAAGAGTTTGGATTTACCAATCGAACAGAAAATTTTCTGAGGAAGAGTTTTCTGAAATCGAAACAGATTTAAAAGCTTTTGTAGAAGAATGGGCCGCACACGGAACAAGTCTTGAAGCATCATTTTTGCTTAAATACAATCGTTTTATAATATTAGCCGTAAATCAGGACGTTCAGGCTGCGACAGGCTGTTCTATTGATAGTTCGGTAGAATTTATTCAAGGTTTAGAGAAAAAGTACAATGTCGATTTATTGGACAAAATGAACGTTACTTTTAAACTTGGAGAACATATTGCACACAAACCATTAATTGATTTCAAGAAAATGGTAAAAGATAAATCAGTTTCTGAGAATACAATTGTTTTCAATAATCTGGTAAACAATATTGAAGAATTCAACGAATCGTGGGAAGTTCCTGCTGCTGATAGTTGGCATAGCAGATTTTTCTAAGAGAAATTTATAATATATTTGAAAGGCATGAAATTTTAGATTTTGTGCCTTTTTTAATTTTAATTGTTTTAAGTTTCAGGTTTCAGGTTTTCGTCAAAGCTTGTCATTTCGAGGAGATTGTTAAACCCGACAGGTTTTAAAAACCTGTCGGGTTTCGTTGCGTAATCTTTGTGAAGTTTTTGTGTTTTTTACGTATCGATTTGTCATTCCGAGGAACGAGGAATCTCCGCGAGAGACTCGACAAAGATTGATAATTTTGATTGCGGAATTAGTTGCGGAGATTCCTCGGAATGACAATACAGTGTGAAACTTTGTCAAAGTTTAAAACCTTGACAAAGTTGGCTGAAGCATACTCTTATAAAAAACAAAACCGCCTAATCTAGCCCCGATGGGAGCGGTATCCTTTTTCTTGCTTCTTTAGCAAGGAAAAGATTTAGCGAACAGCGGGACTACTGGTCTTTTTTGCAGATATTGTCCTGCTACTAAAAATATTTATCAACCAGATTTAATCTAATTTTGTCGAAAATCTAACAATTTAAAAGCCTAATTAAACGTGATTTTTGAGTACTTTCGTAGAATTAAATTTAATACATGAAAATAGCAATAGTTTGTTATCCGACATTTGGCGGTAGTGGTGTAGTTGCTACAGAACTAGGTCTCGAATTAGCCAGACGCGGACACGAAATACATTTTATAACTTACAGTCAGCCAGTAAGATTAGCACTTTTAAATCCAAATGTTCATTATCACGAAGTAAACGTTCCTGAATATCCTTTATTCCATTATCAGCCGTATGAATTGGCTTTATCAAGCAAATTGGTTGATATGGTGAAATTATATAAAATAGAAGTTTTACATGTGCATTACGCTATTCCGCACGCTTATGCGGGTTATATGGCGAAACAAATGCTGAAGAATGAAGGGATTAATCTTCCGATGATTACGACGCTTCACGGAACTGATATTACGCTTGTTGGAAACCATCCGTTTTACAAACCAGCGGTAACTTTTAGTATCAATAAATCAGATTATGTGACTTCGGTTTCTCAGAGTTTGAAAGATGACACGCTGAAATTATTCAAAATCAAGAATAAAATTAAGGTAATCCCGAATTTTATTGAATTGGATAAAGTTAGAAAAGACCCAACGGAACCTTGCCACAGATATGTTATGGCAAAGGAAAACGAACGAATCGTTACACACATTAGTAACTTTAGAAAGGTAAAACGTATTCCGGATATTATCAAGATTTTTTATAATATTCAGAAAGTAATGCCGGCTAAATTAATGATGGTGGGCGATGGTCCTGAAAAAGAAAGAGCAGAGGTTTTGTGTATGGAATTGGGGATTTACGACAAAGTAATTTTCTTTGGTAACAGTAATGAAATCGATAAGATTTTATGCATGACTGATTTGTTTTTACTTCCGTCAGAAACAGAAAGTTTTGGTTTAGCAGCCTTAGAAGCAATGGCTTGTGGCGTTCCTGTAATTTCAAGTAATTCGGGAGGTTTACCGGAAGTTAATTTTGATGGCGTTTCAGGATATTTAAGCGATGTTGGAAATGTTGACGAAATGGCCGCAAATGCAATCAAAATTCTAAAAGATGATGAAACTTTGAATAAGTTTAAAATCAATGCTTTAGAAGTAGCTAAGAATTTTGATATCAAAAACATTCTGCCTAAATACGAGGCTTTGTATCAAAGAGCAATTGACGATTATAAAGAATAGAAACATTAATTTTAAAAATTTGAACGTAATGAAAAAAGTAATTTCGGTTTTAGTAATTTTTGTTTTGATTTCCTGCGGAGCTAAAAAATCAACAAGTTCAACGGCTTTATACGAAGTTTTAACAGAACAGTCTGATGGCGGGGGAAATATTAAATTTTTCGAAATTTTGACAGAACCTAACGAGATCAAAATGCTTGAAAATGATCCGCTTCTGGTTGCTAAAATGAAGCAAACTGACATTGCCAATTCGAATTATGTTATCCTTAATATGGGTGAGAAAAACACCGGAGGATATTCTATTGGAATTGAAAAGGTTGAAGAAACGGATAGAAACATTATCATTACCGTAAAAGAAAAAAATCCTGCTCCAGATGCAATGGTAACGCAGGCTATAACTTATCCCTATACAGTTGTAAAAATACATTCGAAAAAGGAGATTATTATTAAATAAGTTATTAGTAACTAGTAACTAGTTAGAGATTAAATGTCAGGCTGAGCGTAGTCGAAGCCCTTTTTTGCTTTGTAAGCCTTCGACTTCGCTCAGGGTGACAATTGTTTAATTATTTAGTAGTTAAATAAAAAAAGTGAGATGTGAAATGTCAGGCTGAGCGAAGTCGAAGCCCTTTTACCTCTTAAGCCCTTCGACTACGCTCAGGGTGACAGTTACTTTAATTAAAACATAAAAAAAACCTGTCGCATTACAACGACAGGTTTCTTCTTACAATTATTTTTTATTTTTAATTAGAATCTGAATTTGACACCTAAACCAACGTCAAATCCGAAATTGTCATCGTCATAGTATCCAGAACCAATTTCAGGTCTTGCATCTAATGACAGTGTGATAGGTACTTCTTTAAATCTATATTCGATACCAATATCTCCGGCCGCAAAAACATAAGTTCCGCTGTCATTGTATCTGAAATTATTGTTATAATAATCGTGATCCCAAGCGGCAATTCCACCACCTACACCAGCGTACCAGTTAAATCCTCCATCGATGTTCCAAACCCATTGGTAAAGAGCAACAGCTTTAATAGCGTCTACATCACTGCTGTTTCTCCAGCCTAAATCAAACTCAAGTCTGTTTTTTTGGTTCAATCCTAACTGATATGATACTTCACCTCCAAATCCGTTATTGTCTCCTAAACGTAATCCTAAAGCGTGCTTTGAAATTTCTTGTGATTGAGCCGTAAATGCTAACCCCAAGAGCATAATGGCAGATAAAATAATCTTTTTCATAAAATGGTTAATTAATTTTTTTCAAATGTATAATCGTTCTCTAAGTAAGAACGTATAACATTTTTAGAAATTGTTATATAATTCACATTTTGTAAATGCAAATTGCATAAACTAAAAATAATTAACCTTTGTTAACGCTTGTAAACACTTGCGTATTTTACTTTTTCAGAATAATATTAGATAACATTTGAGAGGTTAAAATATCTTCCATTTCAAAAAGATTTTCTTCTTCTGTAAAGTTGGTATGAGTGTAGGAGTATAATTTCCAGCGCTTTTTATGATACTCAAGAGCCGTTAGATTTTCGACCCAGTCGCCGGAATTTAAGTATAAAGTCGAACCGTGTTTGTTTTCTTTAGTAAGGATTTTTGGTTCATGAATATGTCCGCAGATTACATAGTCGTAATTTTTTTCGATAGCCAGATCAGTTGCTGTAGTTTCAAAATCCGAAATAAATTTTACGGCCTTTTTTACGCTCGCTTTTATCTTTTTAGAAAAAGAGTAAGGTTCGCGGCCTAATTTTGCCAGACACCAGTTTGCAAAACGATTCATCAAAATTAAATAGTCATAACCTAATCCGCCCAGTTTTGCAATCCATTTAGAATGTTGTACAGAGGCATCAAAAACGTCTCCGTGAAAAATCCAGGCTTTTTTGTCGTCTAATTCAATAACTAATTTATCGACCAAAGAAAAATTTCCCATGTTCATGTCGCTGAATTTTCGAAGAATCTCGTCGTGATTTCCAGTAATGTAATACACTTTTGTGCCCTTAGAAGCCATCCCGATAATACGCTGGATTACTCTTAAATGTGATTTAGGAAAATAAGATTTTCTAAACTGCCATGCATCAATTATATCACCATTTAAAACTAATATTTTAGGTTTAATACTTGATAAATAGTTGTTTAGTTCTTTAGCGTGACTTCCGTAAGTTCCCAAATGGACATCAGAAATAATGACCAATTCGACATTTCGTTTTTTCAATTTTTCTTAATTTGAAGTTCCACAAATAAAAGAAAATCCCCTTCAATTTATTTTATCAAAAGGTTACTAATTCGGAGGCAATCTTAATAAATTGTGATTTTTAAAGTGTTTAATCTTTAATTAATATTACCAATTTTTAATTTTTTAATTTAATTCATAAAACTTACATTTGCTCAAAACAATTTACAATGGCAGGAAATAGCTACGGCACCCTATATAAAGTTACAACATTTGGAGAATCTCATGGTGAAGCTTTAGGCGGAATTATCGACGGTTGTCCATCAGGAATACAACTTGATTTTGAAGCGATTGAAGTTGAAATGTCTCGCAGAAAACCGGGGCAGTCGGCTATCGTAACACAAAGAAAAGAACCAGATGCGGTTCAGTTTTTATCTGGAATATTTGAAGGAAAAACTACAGGAACTCCAATTGGTTTTATTATTCCAAATACTAATCAAAAATCAGACGATTACTCGCATATAAAAGATAATTACAGACCAAGTCATGCTGATTATGTATATGATCAAAAATATGGTTTTCGTGATTACCGCGGCGGCGGAAGAAGTTCTGCACGTGAAACAGCAAGCAGAGTAGTAGCAGGAGCAATTGCAAAACAAATGCTTCCTGAAATTAAAATTAATGCTTACGTTTCTTCTGTTGGTCCAATTCATTTAGATACACCTTATCAGGAATTAGATTTCTCTAAAATCGAAAGCAACCCAGTTCGTTGTCCAGATGAAAAATCGGCAGCTATTATGGAAGAATATATTCGTGATATCCGCAAGCAGGGAGATACTGTTGGAGGAGTAGTTTCATGTGTAATTCAAAATGTTCCGGTTGGTTTAGGCGAACCTGTTTTTGATAAACTACACGCTGAATTAGGAAAAGCAATGCTTTCCATCAACGCTGTAAAAGGTTTTGAATACGGAAGCGGTTTCTCTGGTTCTGAAATGAAAGGAAGTGAACACAACGATTTATATAATCCAGACGGAACTACAAAAACAAATCTTTCTGGCGGAATCCAAGGCGGAATAAGCAACGGAATGGATATTTATTTTAGAGTAGCTTTTAAACCTGTTGCGACTATCATGCAGACTCAGGATTCTCTGGATAATAAAGGAAATATTACACCAATGACCGGAAAAGGACGTCATGATCCGTGTGTGGTGCCTCGTGCAGTACCAATCGTTGAGGCGATGGCTGCGATTGTTTTGGCTGATTTTTATTTAATCAACAAAACATATTAATAAAAGTAAGACAGTGAGGGTCTTATATTTTAATAATTTAAAAGTAAATTAATGCAAATTACAGAAACTAAAAAGAAATCATTTTTTTCGGGATTAACAGGGCAAATTATAATTGCAATGGTGCTTGGAGCAGCTTTGGGAATTATTATTCATAATTCAATTTCACAAGAAGCGGCAGTATCGTTTAGCAACAAAATAAAAATGCTGGCTACAATCTTTATCAGATTAGTGCAAATGATTATTGCGCCTTTAGTTTTTACCACTTTAGTAGTAGGAATTGCAAAGTTAGGTGATATTAAAACTGTTGGAAGAATTGGAGGAAAAGCACTTGGATGGTTTTTTACAGCTTCTTTTATATCCTTATTAATCGGATTATTTTTTGTAAATATTTTAGAGCCTGGAGTTGGTTTAAAGCTTGATCATGTTGATATGGCTGCAGCTAGCGAGGTTACTGCAAAAACTAAAATATTATCTGTTGAAAATTTTGTTGAGCATATTGTTCCTAAAAGTATTTTTGAAGCAATGGCAACTAATGAAATTTTGCAGATTGTAATATTTTCTATCTTTTTTGGATTAGCTGCTGCTTCATTAGGAAATACAGTTAAACCAATTATAAATGCCTTTGATAAAGCTTCGCATATCGTTTTAAAAATGGTAAACTATGTAATGAACTTTGCTCCAATTGGAGTTTTTGGTGCCATTGCCGGAGTATTTGCTATTAGAGATGCAGAGGAATTAATTATCACTTATTTTAAATTCTTCGGATCATTTTTAGTAGGGATCAGTACATTATGGGTTGTCTTGGTTGTGGTTGGTTATATTTTCTTAAAAGGAAGAATGACAGAATTACTAAGACGTATTATTGGGCCATTAGCAATCGCTTTTGGAACAACAAGCAGTGAAGCTGTTTTTCCTAAATTAACAGAAGAATTAGAAGATTTTGGGGTAAAAAACAAAATTGTAGCTTTCATGTTACCACTAGGTTATTCGTTTAATCTTGACGGAAGTATGATGTATATGACTTTTGCCAGTATCTTTATCGCTCAGTTTTATGGCGTTCATTTAGATTTAGGAACACAAATGGCTATGCTTTTGGTTTTAATGCTAACCAGTAAAGGTATCGCTGGTGTACCAAGAGCGAGTTTGGTAATTGTTGCGGCTACTTGCGGAATGTTTAAAATTCCGGTTGAAGGTATTGCCTTAATTTTACCAATTGACCATTTCTGTGATATGTTTAGAAGTGCAACAAATGTACTTGGAAATGCGCTGGCAACTTCGGTTGTTGGACAATGGGAAGATGGTAAAGAAGAGAATTTAGATATAGCAGAAGAAAATTAATATTTTCTTTAAAACATAAAAAAAACCGTAACAGACTTTGTTTGTTACGGTTTTTTAATTTTTATAAAAGTTGAATAAAATCAACTAATAAATTTATTTTGCTGCAACTTTACCTTTTCTAGATTCTTCCGACTCTGGAGCTTCTGTCTCACCACCAGTGATTGCTTTTTGTTGTGCTTTAGTCAATTTTTCAGTTTCTGCAAATTTTAAAAAGTTTTCTAACATAGTTTTTTAATTTTAGTTGCTCCAATCTTCTAAAACACTTGGGGCTTGTGTCGTTTAATTATGTTAAAAATAGTATTATTTTTCAATATTATAATATTTTATTAAATATTTTACAGCAAAAAGTGTTTTACCAGTAGATATTTTCTTATTCGTAATGTTTTCAGGCTTTTAAAAGGATTTTTGTTAAGAAAGATAATTTGTACGGATAAAGTTTAGGATTGATAAATATATAAATGCCTTTTTTATTGTTTAGGAGTGAAAAATAGCTGAATGATTATCGAATCTTTAGGTTATTAAGGTAATACTGTTACTGTGTATTATGATAATAATGTATATTTGAATAAACATAGCCCAAATTATGCTTCATTATAGATTTTGTTTTTTAATTTTTACTTTTTTAAACATGTTTTGTCTTGAGTCGCCCGCTCAAAGCCATGCTGTATCTCTTATAAAAGTTAAAAACATAACTCAGGAAGCTTGTGATTATTTAGATGAAACTAATTACGAAAAATCCTTAAAGAAATCCGGAATCGCCCTGCAGTATGCATTTGATCTAAAAAATGATACGTTGATTTCGAGAAACTACAACATAATTGGAATTAATTTTCACGATTTGGGTGAAATTAATAAAGCTGTATTTTTTTATAAGAAGGCGTTATTCTATGCAGAACGATCTAATATTGTTAGTTTAAGAATGATGATAACCAGTAATTTAGGTAATTTATATTTTTTTGAAAAAAGAATGTACAATGACGGAATTACGTATTATAAAGAATCATTAAAATTTGGACGGCAGCAAAAGTATCTGAAAGAAGTTGCCATAACCAATCTTAATATTGTCTGGTCGTATTTCAAAATTGGAAACTATAAAGAAGGATTACCTTATTTACAATACATTAATAATCATCAAAATGATTTAAAAGGAAAATCAAATGATATTGCTTTAAACTTCTTAAACGGAATGTATTGGGCTAGTGAAAATGAAAACGATAAAGCCAATACCTATTTTTTAAAAGCAATTTCCTACAGCAAGTCTCAAGAAGAGAAACCGGATTTGTCATATGCACATTTAGAATATTCAAAATTTCTGAGCAAAATAGGAAAACACAAAGAAGCATATAATAATCTCGTTATATATAATAAAATTACAGGCGAACTTTATAGCCAGGAAAAACTTAAAAAAGCTTCTATAGCAGGTTTAAACTTAGAATTGGATGAATACAAACGGCAGATTGAGAAAATTGAAAATGAAAAAACATCTCAATTACAAAGCCTAAAAAAATCCCGGATTATTGTAATTCTGTTCATTCTTATTTCGTTGATTCTTCTTTTCTTAATTGTAACCTTAATTAAGAATATCGGACTTAAGAAAAAACACAATTTAGAGCTTCTAAAAGCTAAAGAAATGGCAGAAGAAGCCTCTGTACTCAAAACTCAATTTATTTCTACCATAAGCCACGAATTGCGTACTCCGTTGTATGGAGTTGTTGGGATTACCAATATGCTTTTAGAAGAGCACAAAGAGTTATCTCAAAGCGAACATTTAAGCGCTTTAAAATTTTCTGCCAGATATTTGTTATCTCTTGTAAATGACATTCTGCAAATCAATAAAATTGAAGAGAATAAAGTTGTTCTGGAAAGTTTAACTTTTAATATTTCAGATGAGATAACGGTGATCAAGAATTCACTTTCTTTTTTATCTCAAAAAAATAACAACAAAATTAATGTTGAAATTGATCACGCAATCCCCGAATATTTAATTGGAGATAAACTGCGTCTGGCACAAATTCTTATGAATCTTGTTAGTAACGCTTTAAAATTTACTAAAGATGGTGAAGTTGAAATTAGGGTTAAACTGAACAGAATTGAAGGAAAGTTTTATTATCTGGATTTTTTAATAAAAGATAATGGCGTTGGAATTGCTGCTGTAGATCAAAATAAAATATTCGAAAAATTTGTTCAGGTAGGAAGAAAAGAAGAAGATTACCAGGGAACTGGATTAGGTTTAAGTATTGTAAAACGCTTATTAGGGCTTTTTGGAAGTTCAATTAGTTTGGAAAGCGATCTTGGTGCAGGAACTTCATTTTCATTTTCCATTCCTTTTGAACATGACCCACTCAAAACAAAGAAAATTATTGAAAATATCGAAGTCGATTTAACGTCAAGTGATATATATAAAATTCTTATTGTCGAAGATAATCTCATTAATCAATTGGTAACCAAGAAAATTATCGAAAAAAATAATTTTATCTGCAAAGTCGTTGACGATGGTTTTGGTGCGCTTTCGATATTAGAAAAAGAAGAATTCGATCTTATTTTAATGGATATTAATATGCCGTTAATGAATGGATTTGAAACCACAAAAAGAATTCGCCAGCTTGGTATAAAAACTCCGGTTGTAGCTTTAACCGCTTTTGATAAAGATGAAATTACAGATGAAGCGGTTTCATCAGGAATGAATGATATTATCGTAAAACCTTTTGAACCAGTTAAGTTATTTAAGATTTTAAATTACCTGATAAATGAATCAAAAAACGCTGGTTAATACCAGCGTTTTTTATTTTGTTTTGAAGCACTCGATTTTCTCGATTTGTGAGCACCGCCGCTTCGGTTTGAACTTTTAGGTTTTTCGCCGGCTTCAGGACTTCCTGCATGCCACGGGTAAGGATGATCTGTAATGATTTTTACATCTACTTTTATTAATTTCTTAATATCCTTCCAGTAAGGTTCTTCGTCTTTACCGCAAAATGAAATCGCAATTCCGCCATTTCCTGCACGTCCGGTACGGCCAATTCTATGAACATACGTTTCAGGAATATTTGGTAAATCAAAGTTGATAACATAAGGTAATTGGTCAATGTCAATTCCTCTCGCAGCAATATCTGTAGCAACCAGAACGCCAACTTCTTTGTTTTTAAAAGCATCCAAAACACGTTGTCTTGCGTTTTGCGATTTATCCCCGTGAATTGCTTCTGCCGGAATATCTTTTTTGCGAAGTGCTTTTACAACATTATCCGCACCATGTTTCGTTCTTGAAAAAACCAGCACATTTGATAAATTTTCGTTTTTAATCAAATGATATAATAAGTTTCTTTTTTCTGTTTTGTCAACAAAATAAATACGCTGTTCCACATTTTCAGCCGTTGATGAAACAGGAGAAACTTCAACTTTTTCAGGATCCTGTAAAAACATTTCTGCCAATTCGCGAATCGCAAGAGGCATAGTTGCAGAAAAAAGTAAAGTTTGTCTGTTTTTAGGTGTCAGTTTTACGATCTTTTTTACATCGTTTATAAAACCCATATCCAGCATTTGATCGGCCTCATCTAAAACTAAAGTGTGTAAATGATTCAGATCAAGGAAACCTTGTTTTTGTAAATCTAATAAACGACCCGGAGTCGCAACTAGAATATCGATACCATTTTTTAAGGTATCAACCTGCGGATTTTGAGAAACGCCGCCAAAAATAGTCAACTGTGTTAAATTGGTATATTTTGCATAAGTGTCAAAACTTTGACCAATCTGAACCGCTAATTCACGAGTTGGAGTAACGATAAGGGCACGAATTACTTTGGCTTTTTTTGTTGAACCTACAATTCTATGCAGTTGATGTATAATTGGAATAGCAAATGCGGCAGTTTTTCCCGTACCCGTTTGAGCACAGCCAATTAAATCCCTTCCGGCTAAAACAATCGGAATTGATTTTTCCTGAATTGGAGTGGGGTTTAGGTAGCCTTCTTCAAATACGGCTTTTTGTATACTTTTTGAAAGTGATAAATCTTCGAATAACATATCTTACTAATTAAGAACTTTAGTTTTAAGTACTAAATTCTGTGCAAAGATAGGTTTATTCGGTTAACCGTTGATTTGAATCTGCTATTATTTGGGAAATATGTGGCTGTAGACCGCTTGTTCTTCAGTTAATTTTATCTTTTTCGTTATTCGCTTTTATAAAATCAGTTACTAAATAACCAATTAATTTTCCAATTAAATTATTATTAGGAGAATCGGCAAGATCTGGCGCACCTTCGCAAATATGCAAATAGGTCGCATTTCTGTGCTGTGCAAAAAACGAAATAAATCGTCGTAATTCTTCTACCGAAAAACCGCTTATCGTCATAGCGCTGCTGGCGATATTAGGAATTGCATCTAAATCAATTTCAATTCCAAATGAATCTGTCTTGATAAATTCAAGAGCCAGAGCCATTTCTCTTTCGAAATCTTTTTCTTTGCGAATATTTACGCTGTCATACGTATTATAACGAACACGATCTTCGAGTTTTTTAATAATATCTAAAACGCTTTTTGAAGTATAATTTTCGTGAAGTCCAAAAATGAAGTATTTTTTAAGAAAACCTTCTTCATAAGCATAAGAAAAACCATTTCCGCTGTGACGGCCTTCTAAAATCCTAAAATCAGAATGCGCATCAAAATTAATGGCATTAATAGGTTTTCCTTTGGCTAAAGCCGAACCTTTAATATTTCCGTAAGCGTTATTATGACCTCCTCCAATAATAATTGGCGTTTTTCCTGCTTTAATTATAGTAAATATGATATGCGAAACTTCTTTATCGATTTTTTCTACTAACTGACTTAGTTTAGAACGATCGTCGATATCATTAAAATCTAATTTTTCGACATCACGCATTTCTTCAGAAACATCTAAATGTCCTAAAATTATAATCTGACTTCCTTTAGAAAATCTGTTATGCTGAATATTTGCAATACTTTTAATAGCACTTTCCCAGGCAGATGCTGCTCCGGGTCTTCCGTAATTCGCTCTTACACCAATATCTTCAGGAATTCCTAACAACACATACTTCGCCTCCGATTCTTGCAAAAACTTGATTTTATCTGCTCCTTTAGGAAGCACAATCATTTTTTCTCCGAATTTTATTTCACCACTACGATGATTTGTGACTTTTGCCAAATCATTGACAGTAAAAGGAACTAATTTCTCCATGAAAAAAATTTATTTTCCAAAAATAATATAATTGTTACAACTTACGTTATTAAGATATATTAATTCTTAAATTTGTTATTAAAGAAAATTATTCAATATGGAAAACCCAACGAACAACAACAATTCAAGTCTAAAAGCGGTTATAGCGGTTTTAGCAGTCCTACTAATTGGTAGCTTAGTGTATATCTTTAAACTTTCTTCTGATACTGAAGTGGTTAAAACAGAATTGACAACGTCAATGACAGAAAAAGAATCTGTTATGAAAGATTTACAGGAATTAAAAGCAACTTACGATGCTGCAATTGCTGAAAATACGTCAATGTCTGATGAATTAATTCAGGAAAGAGATAAAGTTGTCGCTTTAATGGCAGATTTAAATAAATCTAAAGGTGACGTTTCTAAATACAGATCTCAAGTTCAGGCAATGCAGGGCAAAATGAAAACTCTTGTTGCTGAAAATGACGAATTGAAAAAACAAAATGGTGTTTTAACAGTTCAAAGAGATAGTACAATTACAGTATTAGGGGAGTCTAAAAAATATAACGAAGTACTTGTAGGTCAAAATGAAGAGCTTGCAAAAACAGTTGAAAGAGGTTCTAAATTATCTATTACGAACACTAAAACTGCAGCTTATAAATTAAGAAGCTCTGGAAAACAAATTGAAACAGACAAAGCAAGCCGTGCTGATGTTTTAAAAATAAGTTTTACAATTGCTGAAAACCAAATTGCAAAATCTGGAGATAAAACATATTATGTTCAGGTTATTGATGCAAAAAACAACGTTTTAGGCGAGAAAAAAACAGAGAGCTTTGGTGATAACTCTTTAACATACAGCTTTAAAACTACTGTAAAGTATGAAAACAAAACTGTAAATGTTACTGAAGATTTACCAGGAAAAGATTTTGCTAAAGGAACTTACTTTATCAATGTTTTTGATAATGATGAATTAGTTTCTAAAACTAGTTTCAGCTTGAGATAAATTCTCATCGTCGTTTAAGTAAAAATACCACTTAAGATATTAAAGGTCTGTGATTTTCTTCACAGACCTTTTTTTATGTCTTATGTTTTCTTGTGTTTGGCTGAAAGCGTGTTTAGCGATACGTTTCCCGTGGTTGAAACCACGGGCTATATTTGAATTTTATTATATAATTTCACCTTCAATAATGACATCTTCAATCAAATTGCTTCCAAAAGCATAAGGAATTTGATAGTAAGATGAAATTGGTTTCGTTACAATTAAATTGGCTTTTTTGCCTTTTGTGATGCTTCCGTGTGTGTCAGAAAGTCCCATTGCGTAAGCACCATTTATTGTAGCGGCATTAATGGCTTCTTCTGGAGTCATTTTCATTTTAATGCATGCAGTTGCCACAACAAAATTCATATTTCCGGATGGAGTAGAACCAGGGTTAAAATCTGTTGCCAGTGCGAGAGGTAATCCTGCTTTTATCATCTCGCGAGCCGGTGTATACGGAATACTTAAAAAATAAGAGCAAGATGGTAAAGCAACCGGCATTGTTTCTGTGTCTTTTAAAGCTTCAATATCTTCCGGGTTCATGATTTCCAAATGATCGACAGAAATTGCATTAAATTTAACGCCAGCCTGAATTCCGCCAATAGAATTAAACTGATTCACGTGAATTTTTGGCTTTAAGCCGAATTCAATTCCGGCCAGCATAATTTTTTCTGTTTCTTCAACAGAGAAATAACCGCTTTCGCAGAAAACATCCACATAATCTGCCAGTTTGTTCTGAGCAATTTCAGGAAGCATTTTAGTTATAATTTCATCAATATAACCTGCTTTGTTTTCTTTATAATGTGTTGGAAAAGCGTGTGCACCTAAAAAAGTTGCTTTTATGGAAATTGGATAATTTTGAGCCAGTTTCTTAATGACACGAAGCATTTTTAATTCGCCTTCAATAGTTAATCCGTAACCGGATTTTATTTCCACAGCTCCAGTTCCTAAATGCATCACTTCTTCAAGACGAAGTTTTGACTGTTCGTAGATTTCTTCTTCTGAAGTTTCGTTTAATTTTTTAGCCGAATTTAAAATACCGCCGCCGCGATTGGCGATTTCTTCATAAGTGAATCCGTTAATGCGGTCTACAAATTCTTGTTCGCGGTTTCCTGCATATACAATATGAGTATGGCTGTCACACCAAGTCGGAAGAACGATGCGTCCCTCCGCATTAATAACTTTATCTACTTTGATTTCGGGTAAATTTTCCATCGAACCAAAATCAGCAATTAGATTGTCTTTTATAATTAAGAAAGCATTTTTAATCGTAGGAAGTTCTGCCATTTCAGCTCCCGAAACTTTAGAAACAGAAGTTTCACGGACTTGAAGCAGTTCTTTTATGTTTTTTATTAAAGTAATCATTATATAGATTTAGTATTTTGAGAATGTTATAAAACACAAATTTGCTTCGCCTGTTCCCTACGGTCGAGTCACAAATTATCACGAACTAATCCGTGAAATCTGTGAAATTCGTGTTTTATTATTGGAATTTGGAGTTTAAAAATTTGAATATTGTCTCACTATTATTCTGAAACTGTGATTTCAAACATTTTCTCCCAGTATTTACCCGTTACAAAAATGGTTTTAGTTTGAGGATTATATGCAATTCCGTTTAAAACTTCTGCTTTTGGAGCTTTAATGAATTTACGTAAATCAGAAAGGTTTAATATTCCTTCAACTGCGCCAGATATTGGGTTTACAACCGCAATTGCATCTTTCTGCCAAACGTTTACATAGAATTTTCCATCGATTAATTCTAATTCGTTGATTGCTTTAATTTTTGAAGAACCAGAATACACATTGATGTAATCAACTAACTTTTGAGTATTTGGATCCATTTTCCAGATTTTCTCAGTTCCGTCAGAATGATAGATATATTTATCATCATGCGTCATTCCCCAGCCTTCAATATCTTTATCGTAGGTGAATTTCTTTTCAAGTTTTAATGTGTTAGCATCATAAATAAAACCTGTTTTTTCCTGCCAGCTTAATTGAAATAATTTACCATTGATAAAAGTAATTCCTTCTCCAAAATATTCTTTTGGCAGATCAACCTGCTTTATTACTTTTCCGGTTTTATAATCAACAGATCTAAAGTATGAATCTTCTTTTTGACCCGTACTTTCAAATAAAACGCCATCATGAAACTCTAAACCCTCAGTAAAAGCTTCTGGGTCGTGTGGAAAAGTATTTACTATTTTAAATTTTAATGCTTTCGGCTGAACATCAGAAACAACTTCAATTCGTTTAGTCGCATCAGATGAATCACTTCCAAAATAAGCAGTAGCTTTTAAGTATTGGTAACCTAATTTTTGATCTTTTAACTCAAACTTAAATTTCTCAGCACCTTTTGTAGTTCCCACTTTTTTGTCGTTAACGAAGTATACAATGCTGTCGATTTCTTTCGAATTCGGGTTCAAAATTCCGATAGAAACCGCTTCTTTTGGCAGAAAATGCGCTGGAAAAGCAGAATCATCGATAGTAAATAAAGAATTTTCACCTTTTTTTGTGCCATTACATCCAATTAATGTAATTCCTAATAAAATGACAGTTAGGAAGTTATATTTTTTCATAGTTTAAAATTTGAATAAGCCAATATACAACGATATTTTTATAGCAGCAAAGCTCTTGCAAAAATATAAAAAGATTGTATATTTGCACCGGCAAGTCCTACACGACCAGCTCCTGCAGACTCCCCCAGGATGGGAACATAGCAAGGGTACGTGGTTGAGCGGTGCGATGTAGGTCGCTTGCCACTTTTTATTTTTTAGAATTTGTATAAAAGTTGTCTTCCTTCGGGAGGATTTTTTTATTTTTGGACCTTTCGTAATGTTAGAAGTTAAATGTTAGAAGTAAAAAGATTCTTCTGCATCAAACTCATAACTCATAATTTATAACTCATAACTCAAAATGAATAAAGTCGTTTTAATTACAGGAGGATCATCGGGAATTGGTAAATCTATTGGAGAATTTTTGCATGCAAAAGGTTTCGTAGTCTACGGAACAAGCAGAAACCCTGAAAAAGTTTTAAATTCAGTTTTTCCGTTAGTTGCTTTAGATGTTCGAAATGTTGATTCGATTAAAACAGCTGTTGCCAAAATTATTGAAACTTCCGGTAGATTAGATATTGTAATTAACAATGCAGGAGTTGGAATTACCGGACCTTTGGAAGAAATTCCGATGGAAGAAATTAAAAACAATTTTGAAACAAATTTCTTTGGTCCAATTGAAGTAATGAAAGCTGCCTTACCGCAAATGCGTGAGCAAAAATCGGGTTTGATCATTAATATTACTTCGATTGCAGCTTATATGGGCTTGCCTTACAGAAGTGTTTATTCGGCTTCAAAAGGAGCCTTAGAATTAATTACCGAAGCTTTAAGAATGGAAGTGAAGCAGTTTGGAGTTGAAATTACTAATGTTGCTCCGGGGGATTTTGCAACCAATATTGCATCTGGACGTTATCATGCGCCAGTTTTAAAAGGTTCTGCTTACGAAAAAGTATATGGAGATACGCTTGCAACTATGAACGAACATGTTGATGCTGGAAGTAATCCGAATGAAATGGCGGAGGCAATTTTTAAAATCATACAAAAAGACAAACCAAAAGTGCATTACAAAGTGGGTGTCTTCATGCAGAAATTTTCTATTGTTTTGAAACGTGCACTTCCGGATAAAGTATATGAAAAAATGCTAATGAATCATTATAAGCTTTAAAACGCAATTATTTTTTTATTTATAACATATAATTTCAAATTGGTTTTGATTTTGAAATCGTTATTGATATTGATTTTGTAATTTTGCAGCTGAATTTGCTTTAGATTCTTGATTTAAAAATTTTAAGCAGACCACGAAAAACAAATCAACACAATTTAAACTTAAATAAATTATGAAATTTTTTATTGACACAGCTAACCTAGATCAAATTAAAGAAGCACAAGCTTTAGGTGTTTTGGATGGTGTAACGACAAATCCGTCATTAATGGCGAAAGAAGGAATTACAGGAAAAAATAACATTTTAAAGCATTATGTTGACATCTGCAATCTTGTAGAAGGTGATGTAAGTGCAGAAGTAAACGCTCTTGATTATGATGGAATGATCAAAGAAGGTGAAGAGTTAGCTGAATTACATGACCAAATCGTTGTAAAACTGCCTATGACTAAAGAAGGAGTTATGGCTGCAAAATATTTTTCTGATAAAGGAATCAAAACTAACGTAACTCTTGTTTTCTCTGTAGGACAAGCTCTTTTGGCTGCTAAAGCCGGAGCTACTTATGTTTCTCCGTTCGTAGGTCGTTTAGATGATGTCTCAACTGACGGATTAAACTTAGTTCAGGAAATTAGAGAAGTTTACGATAACTACGGTTACGAAACTCAAATTTTAGCTGCATCTGTACGTCACACAATGCATATTGTAAATTGTGCTAAAATTGGTGCTGATGTTATGACTGGACCTCTTTCTGCAATTTACGGATTGTTGAAACACCCGTTAACGGATATCGGTTTAGCTCAGTTTGTTGCTGACTTCGAAAAAGGAAACAAGTAATCCTTAGATACTTATAAAAATTAAATCGCCTTTTTTCTAACGAGAAAAGGCGATTTTTTTTACTTTTATATGAAACTTAAATTGTTGATTATGAAATTGATATTGATAATCTTGTCTTTTTTTGCCACTAGTGTTTCGGTAAATGCGCAGACAGCAGAAATATTAAAAAGTGTAAATGATGCCGGTGATGTAGCGACATTTGAATTAGATTGTTCTGTAGCATTTCAGCCTTTAGCAAAAGGGCTTCGGTACAATATTACCAGGCATGAATTTAAAGGCCCTGAAATGAAAAATTCGTATCGACTGCTTCTTGTTATGGACGGATTTTATTCTAAAACCTTAAATAAGGAAATGACAATTTCTGCAGTTTTAAGTAACGGAACTACCATCGATGCAAGAAAAATTATTGAAGATGATGGTTTTTTTGATGGTGCTTGTACTTTAAAAATTAAAGATCCACAAGCGCTTGCAGCAGAGAATATTGAGAAAGTTATTGTTCATGCAGATAAAGATGTTGTTTATCAAATATCAGAACAAAACAGAGAAATTTTTAAGAAGAACCTGAGTAATGTTATTAATGCTAAGTAAAGCTTCTAAGGTTCTGCGTTGCTGAGATACTAAGCTTTTCTTTTTGTAAATAAAAAATCCAAATTCCTATTTAAATTGGAATTTGGATTTTTTTATATGGGTATTTCTGAAATTTTAGTGACCTCCAGATAATTTTTTGTCGAAATTGATTCCTTGTTTTCTAAGGATTCCGCTTACGCTCCAAGCATAGAATGCAAGGTAAGAGAAACATACGATACCAACAATGTAACTTGCTTGGATACCAATGAATTCAGATACAAAACCTTGTAACCAGCTGATAACTCCACCACCCATAATCATCATGATTAAGAAGCTGCTTCCCTGGCTTGTGTTTTTCCCTAATCCGCTTACAGCAAGTGTAAAGATACATGGCCATAGTGTACTACAGAATAAACCAACACTTGTGAAAGCATAAACACTTACAATTCCACTTGTAGCCATTCCGATAGCGATCGCAACAATACCTAAAGAAGAGAAGATTAATAACATTCTTGCAGGGTTTCCTTTACTTGCAATATCAGCAGCAATTAATACTAAAATGATTAATCCGTAAATATAAAATGGAGTTAAGTCGTGCTTCGCAATTGCATTTACTGCTAAGAATACACCAAAAGCTAAATAAGGAGCTACGAAACGTAAAATTTGCTGTAAGCTTGCTTTATCTGTAAAAGCTTCAATTGCACCTGTCCAACGTCCGATCATTAAACTTGCCCAGTATAAAGATATATATGGAGCAACTTCCTGAGTTAAGAATCCTAATTTGCTTTCCATGTATGCTGGTAAATTACTAGCTGTAGAAACTTCTACACCAACATAAAGGAAGATCGCAATCATACCCATTATTAATTGAGGGTATTGTAAAGCTGATTTTTTTGCATTAGCACCATCAGCAGCAATTTCTTCTTCGATAAGAGCTGGTTTGTCTGGTAAAGATGAAAATTTAAGTAATATAGCAACTAATAAGAAAGCAAGTCCTAAAATTAAATAAGGAATTTTTACACTTTCGATACTTAAAGTTGATGATCCTGTACTTGATCCGAAGATCGCAAAACTTACGATTAGTGGTCCAATTGTAGTTCCTAAGTTGTTGATTCCACCAGCTAATGTTAAACGCTGAGAACCTGTAGATATTGGCCCTAAAGCAATTGCTAACGGATTAGCAACAGTTTGCTGTAATGAAAATCCTAAAGCTACTATGAATAAACCTGAAAGCATTAAAGGAAATGAACCTGTATTTGCTGCAGGGTAAAATAATAATGTTCCGACTGCAGAAATAAGTAATCCTAATGATAGACCGTTTTTGTAGCCAATTTTGTTAACTAAATCTTCTTTGATTAAAACTGAAATTCCCATGTATATTAAGGATCCTACTGTATAAGCAATATAGAATGCTAACGAAACTAACTGACTTTCTCCTTGAGATAAATTAAAAGCCGTTTTAAATACAGGAATTAAGATATCGTTACTGGCAGCAACAAAACCCCAAAAGAAGAACACGATAACTAGTGGGATAAACTGTCCCCATTTGGTTTGAACATTTTCTGAACTCATAATTGTAATAAGGTTAATTTTTTAATAAAATTGTTTTTTGAAGACCGTAAATATATTTGTTACATGAATCAAAAAAAAATTATTGATCGAAAATAATGTTAAATTTAAACGAACAACCTTATTTATTCAACAATGTGTTAATTTATATAGAGTTAGAAATGTTAAAGTTTTATTCGAGAATCCTGTTTTTTACGTCTTTACTATAATTTCTTCCTATTGGAATTGTGTAAGACTGGATCTGAATGCGGTTTCCTTCAATAGATTTTACCTTATTCAATGCAATAACGTAGGATTTATGGATGCGTAAGAAGCGATCTGAAGGTAATTCTTCAGATAAAGAAGTCAAAGATTTATGCGTAATATAGGTTTTATCAGGTGTTACAACCTTTATATATTCTTTCATTCCTTCGATAAAAAGGATTTCTTCAATATTAATTTTCATCATCTTTTTATCAACCTTAATAAAAATATGCGAATCGCCTTTGGCAACATCAATTTTAATATTGTTTTTTAAATTGAATTCGGTTGTAATTTTATTAATGCATTTGATAAATCTTGGAAGCGGAATAGGTTTTACTAAATAATCTAAAACATCAAGATCATAACTTTCGGCAGCAAATTCTCTAAAAGCGGTTGTGATGATAACTTTGGTTTTGTTTTCAATTAAGCTTATTAGCTCAAAACCAGTCATCATGGGCATATTAATGTCTAAAAAAACGGCATCTACAGAAGTGCTGTTTATGAAATCCAGAGCTTCTAAAGAATTATTGAATGTGCCGATAACTTCAAAATCTGTAAAATTGTTAAAATAATTTTGCAGCACTTTGATTGCTAAGGGTTCATCATCAATCAGTACACATTTAATTTTCATTATGGATAGGTATTTGCAAACGAATTATATAGTAATTCAGTTTTATTTTGTCTTTTAAACTGAAATTATTCTTGTAAATTAATTTTAGTCTCTTCTTTGTGTTAACTAAACCAATTCCACCTTTTGACTTAACATTTTGTGAAATTACAAAATTATTTAAGATTTCAAAGTCTAACATTTTATTGTCAATAACTTTACAATTGATTTTAATTTTAAAGTTATTATTATTGACTCCGCCATGTTTGAAAGCATTTTCGACCAATGAAATGAATATTAAAGGCGGGACCACAATGTCTTCAATGTTTGATTCTAAATTCACGGTAACTTCCACATTATCAAAACGAAGCTTTTCGATTTCGATATAATTTTGAATATAATCAATCTCTTTTATGAGTGGTACAAACTTGGTTCCTTTTACATCATACAACACATATTCCATCAAATTAGAAAGCTTGATAATTACATCCGGAACTTTATCTGAAGATTCTAAAGATAAGGCATAAAGATTATTTAACGTATTAAAAAAGAAATGTGGCTGAATTTGATTTTCAAGATATTTCAGCTTGATCTTAAACTGATTTTCTCGCAGGGATCTGTTTCTTTCTCTTTCGCGAAGCCAGGTTAAAGTAAGGTATACTGATGACGCCATCGCCAAAACGTACAATTCACCAATACAGACTGCTACAATATGGTTGATTTCAAAAGGATGGTATTCTCTGTTGGCTTCCGGCCAGATATTTTCGGATATAATATAATAGGTAAGCGCAGTTTTTAATAAATAGATTCCAAAAAGGCTTACAAGGAGTGCCAGTGTATAGGTTATATATTTTTGTTTAAGAACATATTTTGGTACTAAAACAAAAAGATTGAAATATACTAATGGTATATGCAGCGAAAACTCAATTAAGTTCGATTTAAACGAATACGGATAGTCGTTAAAGTAAGCTCCCCATCGTAAAAAGTTGAGAGTGAAATAAGAACCCCAAAACCAGATATGATTTTGAAGTTTTATGTCAAATTTTAGTTTTCGAATTTCGTTCAACTTTTTTTAACGTTTTGTTATTATTTGTAAAGCTTTGTAATTACTGTGCAACTTTACACAATTACTGGCTAAATCACAATTCTTTTGAATAAAATTTTGTAAAAAAAGCCAATTAATATTTTATTTAAATAGGATAACGTTTTCGTAAAACATAATGTTGAATGTTTTATGTCGTTTGTTTAAAAAATCTGACCGTTTGTATAATTTATTTTTTTTAACAGTCCCTTAACAATAAATTTATCGAATAACTAATCAAAAACCATGATAAAAATGAAACAAATTATGTTAATCCTTATGATTGTCTTTACGGCGCAATTGTCTGTTGCGCAGGTAAAAACGGTCAAAGGTTTGGTAAGCGATCAAAATGGGTTGCCGCTGCCGGGGGTGAGTATTCTTATTCAAGGTACAAAAACGGCAAGTCAAACCGATTATGATGGAGTGTATACGATTCAGGCATCTACAGGAGATGTTCTTGTATTTTCGTATATAGGTATTAAAACTAAAACTGTAACAGTTGGATCTTCTGCAACTGTAAATGTTGTGCTAACTCAAGACGCACAAAATTTAAATGAAGTTGTTGTTACAGCGTTAGGGATTAAGAGACAGAAAAAAGAACTGGGTTATGCCGTTCAGGATGTAAAAGGTGACCAGTTAAACAAGGTTATTACAACCAATGTAACTACAGCTCTATCAGGAAGAGTTGCCGGTGTAGATGTTTCTATACCAGCTACGGGTGTTGCAGGAAGTACAAGGGTAATTATTAGAGGTATTTCGAGTATTGGTGAAAGCAATCAGCCTCTTTATGTGGTTGATGGAGTTCCTATCGATAACTCTGGTTTAAATAATGATCAGGCTGCAACAAGTAAATGGTTTGACGGTCGTGATAACGGAGACGGGATCTCTGGAATCAACCCAAACAATATTGAAAGCTTAACAGTACTTAAAGGAGCTGCAGCTGCGGCTTTGTATGGTTCACGAGCTTTAAATGGTGTAATTTTAATTACTACTAAAAAAGGAACTAAAGGAAAACTTCGTGTAGAATTAACAAGCGGGGTGAATTTTGACCGAGTAAATGCTAAATATTCAGATTATCAAAGTGAATATGGAACAGGATCAAATGGTGCACTGCCAGATCCTACAAGAGCTCCAACAGAAATTTACGGCTATACTACAAATGCATGGGGACCTAAGTTTTCTGAATCAGTAGGGCAGCAGGTAAAAATATTTGATGGCTCAATGAAACCGTATAAAAAAGTAGATAACAACATTCAGGATTTCTTTGGAACTGGATTTACTACAACAAATGGAATTGCTATTTCTGGTGGGAATGACAGCGGATTTGTACGTTTTGGTTATAATAATCTAAAAAATGATGACGTAATTCCGGGATCAGGTTTAGAAAGAAACGATGCAAGTTTAAATGCTACTTTGAGATCAGAAAAATTCACTTTGGATGCTAACGTAAATTATATTGCTGAAAACACGAATAACAGACCAGGTTTAGGAGATTCGCCTAATAACGTAGGATATTCATTAAGCGGATTGGCTCCAAACATTGATCAGGCTTGGTTGAAAAATTACAAAAACAATGATACAGGTCAGATTTATCCATGGAACAGCAATGTTTATTTGCTGAACCCATATTTTGTAACAGAAGAAAATCATAATACATCTGTAAAAAATCGTTTTATTGGAAACGTTACAGGAACGTATCAATTGAAAAAATGGATCGCTCTTACTTTTAGAACAGGTCTTGATACTTATGCTTTTAGTGCAAAAGATTTCATGGCTGCTGGAAGTACCTGGCCAGGAAGAGACGAAGGATATCTTGGTTTAAATAATATTAATGTATCAGAAATGAATACAGATATTATTGCAACTTTGAGCGATATTAAAGTAGCTAAAGATTTAACTTTTTCTGGAATTTTAGGTACAGCAAGAAGAGATTTTAGAAGAGAGCAAAATTCAAGATTTGGAACAAAAATTATTGAACCGGGTACAGAGTACATCAGTAATTTTGTTAACAAAACTGAAAATGCTCCGGTTGAAACAAAAACGAGAACAAACTCAGTTTACGGATCTGCAAAATTAGATTATAAAGGATATTTATATGCAGAGTTTACTGGAAGAAATGACTGGTTTAGTGTAATTTACAGTGGTGATGAAAGTGCATTTTATCCTGCAGGTTCATTAGGATTTGTATTCTCAGACGCACTTAATATTCAAAACGATACTTTCTCGTATGGTAAATTTAGAGCATCATGGGCGCAGGTTTCGAATTCACCGGGAGCTTATAAAAATGCGTTAAACTATACTACATTTTCTTCATACGACGGACAAAGTGTTGTGAACATTAAAAATACTGCAGCACCAAACCCTAACTTAACGTATCAGTCAAAAACTGGAATTGAGTTTGGAGTTGAAACGGCTTTCTTCAAAAACAGATTAAAAGCAGATATTACTGTATATCGTGAAGATACATCTGATCAAACACTTGATTTGCCTTCATCTGCAACATCTGGATATGAGTTTATTTCTGTAAATGCCGGAAAATTGCGTAACGAAGGTATCGAGATATTCTTATCTGGTACTCCAATAAAAACAAATAGTTTTGAATGGGGAATTGACTTGAACTTCTCAAAAAACAAAAACTCGATTCTTTCATTGCACCCAGATATTAATACTTACACCATTTCTGAAGCTCGTTGGGCTGGAGCAGCTGTTGTTGCTCAGGTTGGAGGACAATACGGAACTATTATGGGTAGAGATTTCTTAAGAAATGAAAATGGAGAAAAAGTAGTAGCGGCAAATGGTTTACCATTGTTTACAGATGAAAAAGTAGCTTTAGGAAAAGGGCTTCCTGACTGGGCTGCCGGTTTAACTAACAGATTTAGTTATAAAGGGATTACACTTCAGTTCTTGATTGATATGAAATTTGGTATGGATGTATACTCTATGACAAATTCATTAGCTGCAACAAAAGGACTTTTAGATGTAACTACAGAAGGCAGAGATGCGTATAACCATGCAAGAGCAGAAGCAATTGCTAACGATCCTAACTTTAGCCAGTCCACATGGGTTCCTACAGCAGGTTATGTTGCAGAAGGTGTTGTAAATACAGGAACAGCAGCTAATCCAGTTTATGTTAAAAATACAAAGCCTATTAATCCTCAGGATTACTGGAATACAGTATTCAACAATTCACCGGCACCATTCGTTTACGATGCATCTTATGTGAAATTAAGAGAGGTGAGTTTAGGATATACTATACCATCAAGCGTTTTTGGTGATTCAAAAATAAGTTCAATTTATGTATCGGCATTTGCAAGAAACTTATTGACTTTCAATAAAGATCTTCCAAATATTGACCCTGAGTCAATGTATACTTCTGGAAACGGACAAGGTTTCGAATATGGTTCGTTGCCATTTAGACAATCTTACGGTTTTAATATTAAAGTTGCATTCTAAAAAAAGAAATTATGAAATTTAAACAAATAATAATAGCTGTACTCACATTGTTTACTGCAGTAGGCTGTACCGAAAATTTTGACGAACTGGAAAAAGATCCGGTTGCGTTGTCTGCAAATCCGGCTGGGCAGCTTACGTTCACCCAATTATGTATGTCGGGTGACGGATTCTACCAATGGAGAACCAATTTAATTTACTCAGGAGGCTTTGTGCAGCATTATGCAGGTGCATGGAACGTAACTGAGTTTGGAAGTAAATTCAAAAAAGATGATGGTTATGCAACTGCTCTTTGGAGAAACGGTTACCAAAACGAATTAAAAAACGTTGTTGATATCCTTGAAAAAACAAGCGGAGATCAATCTGCCGTAAATATGAATGCTGTTGCAAAAATTATGAGAGTAATGGTAGCGCAGCGTATTACAGATATTTATGGAGATATTCCTTATTCTGAAGCCGGATTAGGTTTCTCAAAAGGAATTGTAACGCCTAGATATGATACTCAGGAAGAGATTTATATGTCTTTCTTTCATGATTTAGAAGAAGCTTATAATCAATTAAATGCTAATGGTGGATCTGTAAAAGGTGATTTATTCTATGCTGGAGATATCACTAAATGGAAAAAATTAGCCAATACTTTAAGGCTTCGTTTAGGAATGAGAATTTCTGAAATTAAGCCAGCTGAGGCTGAAAAACAAGTGAAAGCTGCTTTAGCTGCTGGTGTTTTTACAAGTAATGCTGATAACTGTATTATGAAACACTTAGATGCAACTTTTAATGATGATCCTGCATCTATTGATTTTAGAGGGAATGGATTAGCGTATGCACTTGTAGGTAATGAAAATGGAGATCACTTTAGTACTTTAGTAATTGACTTTTTAAGAGACAACGGAGATCCAAGATTACCAATGTATGCAACTCCAAAAACAACGAGCAGCCTTGCTTGGGGAGCGCCATTGCAGCCGGGTGAAACTCCTTATGAAGGTGTAAAACCAGGACTTTTTCAATGGGAAGTTCCAATGGGAGCAAGCTCAACATCTGGAATTCAATCTTACTTTAAACAAAAAACGACACCGTTTTTACACGTAAGTTATTCAGAATCTCAATTGTTACTTGCAGAAGCAGCATTTAGAGGCTGGGTTGCAGGTTCTGCAGCAGACTATTACAAAAAAGGAGTTGAAGCAGGTATCAAGCAATTAGAGATTTATGGAGCGACACCTGCTACACAAGCAGCGATCGATGCCTATCTAAATGCTAAACCGTTAGTGGCTGGACAAGAGTTGAAACAAATTTCAACTCAGCTTTGGATTACTTATATCTTTAATAGTATTGAAGCCTATTCAAACTGGAGAAGAACAGGATTCCCAGTATTGGTTCCAATTACAAACCCTGATTCTGAAACAAACGGAGTTACACCAAAACGTTTGTACTATCCTAATGATGAGATGCAGAAAAATGAGAAAAACTATAAAGAAGCATTATCCAGAATGGGAGGAACAAATGACTGGTTGAATAAAGTTTGGTGGGATGCCAACTAAATAAAATAGCATCCTAAAAACATAAAGTTATGCCTAATAAGGTCATATTTTCATTCTAATTAAATTTAAAAAATTATGATAAAAAATAAAGCCTTATTAGGCATCCTTTTTTATTTAAGTTCACTTTTTTCAGTATACAGCTGTACAAACGAAAAAGAGCATAATCCAGAAGAAACAAAAACGAAAACAGCAAGAGTTGTTGGATATTTATCGACAGACAGTTTCAGTAAAATTTCTTCGATTCAGTTTTGCAAACTAACGCATTTAAATATTGCATTTGCAAATCCTGATAAAGATGGAAACATAGTATTTACAGGAGATATTGATGCAGTGGTTAAATACGCAAAATCAGTTAACCCGAATATTATTGTAAGTATTTCGCTGGCAGGCGGTGTTATTTCTGAAGAACAAGCTAAAAACTGGTCGTCACTAATTGATAAATCTGAAAACCGTCCGGCATTTATACAGAATATTCTAAAATTTGTAAAAGATCATAATTTAGACGGAGTCGATGTTGATCTCGAATGGGATGCAGTAACATCCGGTTACAGCGGCTTTGTGGTTGAACTAAAAAAGAGTTTAGCAGATGACAAAAAACTTTTAACCGCGGCTTTACCCAATAGTGTGCGATTTGTAAATATAAATTCTGCAGCCTTAAACGCTTTTGATTTTATAAATATAATGGCGTACGATAGTACAGGGCCGTGGAGTCCAACCAAAGTGGAACAGCACAGTTCTTATGAATTCGCAAGAAGTGGAATCGAATTTTGGCATAAACAGCAAAATGTTCCAAGTGAAAAACTTACGCTTGGAGTTCCTTTCTACGGATATAATTTTACTTTTCCAGAAGTAACAGGTTCAAGTTTTGGACAAATAGTCGAAGTCGGAACTCAGTTTGCAGACCAAGACGAAATCGGGAAAATATATTACAACGGCAGACCTACAATTTCCAGAAAAGTAGAATATGCTGCAGAATATACAGGAGGGATAATGATTTGGGAATTGGCACAAGATTCATTTACTGAATATTCTTTGTTAGATGTTATTCATAAAAAATATTCTTCTTTAAAATTTAAAACTTCAGGAATGTGCGGTAATTAAATAACTCTCTTACAGGTTTTTAAAATTAATAAGTTTTTCGCTTCTTTTTAATTCAATAAATTAGAAAGAAGCGAATTTTTTTATTTAGATCTCAGATATCTAAATATTTGTAAATTTTAAATATTTTTTAATGAATTGTAAAAATTTTGAATAAAAATGGTCGTAAATAGGATAAAATATGCTTTTAATAGAAACGAATACGTTTTCGGTTAGCGGATTATTGAATGTTTTATGTCGTTCGTTTAAAAATTATAGCTGTTTGTATAATATATTTTTTTTAACAATCCCTTAAGAATAATTTTACCTCATAACTAACAAAATAAATAAACATGAAAAAAATTTTCTTAATCTTTATGATTGTTTTTACGGCGCAGGTTTCGCTTGCACAAGTAAAAAATGTTAAAGGTGTGATTACAGATTCTGATGGGATGCCGTTACCAGGTGCATCTGTTGCTGTACAAGGAGGTCAAAAAGGTGCGACTACCGATTTTGACGGATTGTACTCAATTGACGTTCAAAAAGGACAGACATTAGTTTTTAGCTATGTTGGCCTAGAAACACAAAATATAGTTGTAGGCGATGCTGCTACAATTAATGTAAAAATGCAAGTTGCGGCGTCAAATGCACTTAACGAGGTTGTAGTAACATCATTAGGTATCAAGAAAACTAGAAAATCTTTAACTTATGCTGCTCAGGAACTTAAAGGAGAAGAGTTAACAAGAGTAAGAGATGCCAACCTTGTTAATACTATTGCTGGAAAAATTGCCGGTGTTGCCGTAACTAAAAGTTCAAGTGGTACAGGTGGTTCTACAAAAGTAGTAATTAGAGGTAACTCTTCTGTTTCAAACAATCAGCCATTATATGTTATTGATGGTATTCCATTATATAATGGTTCTTCAGGACAGCCAAATGATAGTTTTGGTAGTACATCTACAGGAAACCGTGATGGAGGTGATGTTGTTTCACTTATTAACCCAGACGATTACGAAGGTATGACTGTATTAAAAGGTGCTGCTGCATCTGTATTATACGGTAGCCAGGGAGCAAATGGAGTTATCTTACTATCTTCTAAAAAAGCTAAAGCTGGTAAACCATTACTTACTGTTTCATCTGTAACTACTTTTGAATCAGCTGCATATTTACCTAAATTCCAGTCTGATTACGTTGCTGCTCCAGGGGCAGATGAATCATGGGGTGCTGCAGGAAAATCAAAAGATCACGTAAAAGACTTTTTTCAAGTAGGAAATACTCAAATTACTTCAGTAGGTTATTCAACTTCATCTGAAAATTCTTCTACAGCATTTACTTACTCTAATACATCTGGAACAGGAATTATGCCAGGTAATAGTATTAAGAAAAATAACTTTGGTATCCGTCAAACAGCTAAATTCTTTGATGATAAACTTCTTTTCGCTGCAAATGCAAACTATACTTCTCAAACTATCATCAACAAACCGGTAAATGGTTTTTATTTCAACCCATTAACTGGAGTTTACCTTATGCCAAGAGGAAATGACTTTGATTACTATAAAAATAATTATGAAGTTTTTGATCCAAACAGAAACTTAATGGCTCAAAACTGGATGACAAACAGAGATATTATGCAAAACCCATATTGGGGAATTAACAGAAATAAATCTGAAGACAAAAATAACTTCTTTAACGGAGCATTATCTTTAACTTATAAAGCTAATAACTGGTTAAGTATTGCTGGTAGATACAGTTATAACAGAGTAGAAAGCGATTTTGATAAAAAAATCTACGCTACTACACAAGGAACTATTTCTCACATAAATGGTAGATATTATGTAGAAAATGCTTTAAGCACACAACGTTATGCTGATTTAATTGCTACAATCAATACAAAATTCAGTGATGATTTTAGCTTTAATGCAAACATTGGTACAAGTGTTACTAATACTTTAGGAAATCAAAAAACAATTCTTGATTCTGGAATTGGCGGAGGATTAAAATATGCTAACTGGTTTACATTACAAAACTTCAATAACAATTCAGGAAATTACCAAACTATCGATACAAGAAAAGAAGTTCAGTCTGTATTTGCAGCTACTACTTTTGGATATAAAGATATGTTATTCTTAGATGTTGCTGCTAGAAATGACTGGTCATCAACTTTAGCTAATACAGACAGTGCAGGATATTTCTATCCATCTGTAGGTTTAACAGCTCTTCTTAGTGAAATGGTTACGCTTCCTGAGTTTATCAACTTTGGTAAAGTACGTGCAACTTACGCAGAGGTTGGTAATGATGTTTATCCTTTCGTAACAGTTCCAACTTACTATTACACTCCTGGAGTTACAGATCCAAAACCAAAAGTTGCTCCGAAAGAAGGTACTTCATTGAAACCTGAATTAAAATCAGAGTACGAACTTGGTACAGAATGGAGAATGTTTAACAACAGATTTGCATTTGAATTATCATACTATAACTCAGAAACTAAAAATCAATATTTACAAGTTGTAGCTCCAAAAGGAAATTCTCAAGGAGTTGATTTTTACGGAATCAATGCAGGTAGTATCGAAAACAAAGGTTTTGAAGCAGTAGTTACTGCTGGAATTTTCAGAGGAGATAAATTCTCATGGGATTCAAGCGTGAACTTTTCACAAAATAAAAATAAAGTAAAAGAAATCCCTACTGAATTAGGAGGTAGAGTTAACTTAACTGAAGCTGGAGTAAACAGCTACAGATATGCTTTAATAGAAGGAAGACCATTTGGAGTTATCGAAGGTATTAACTTTAAAAAAGATGCTCAGGGAAGAATTTTATTAAATGATGACGGAACAATCCAAAAAACTGGTTTTGAAGAAGTAGGTAATTCTAATCCTGACTATATGATCGGTTTCTCTAACTCATTTAAAATAGGTTCATTCTTTGCAAATGTGTTAATTGATGGTCGTTTTGGTGGTAATGTAATGAGTTTGACTCAAGCTCAAAATGATTCTTTTGGTGTATCTAGAGCAACAGGTGATGCGAGAAATGCTGGTGGTGTAGCTATAAATGCAGTAAGAGCAAGCGACGGAACTCCGGTTACTTCAATGGATGCTCAACTTTACTACACTCAAGTTGGTGGTAGAGCAGGTATTACAGGAGAGTATGTATATGATGCAACAAACGTGAGCGTAAGAGAGATTTCTATAGGATATAATTTTAACGCAAAAAGATTACCATTTATTCAGACTGCAAGTGTTTCATTAATAGCAAGAAACTTATTCTTTATCTACAAAGATGCACCGTTTGATCCAAATATTGCATTAAGTACAGGCGAAGGTTTACAAGGTGTTGATATTTACGGACAACCATCTACAAGAAGTATCGGTCTTAATTTAAATGTAACTTTCTAATACTAAAAACATGAAACTAAATAAAATAACAAAAGCGGCTCTATGTATGTCATTGCTTGCAGCAATGGGTTGTACAGGTGATTTTGAAGATATTAATACCAATCCTAACGGTATTACCCCTGAATTGTTTGAACAAGATTTTAATCATATTAAAGGAGGATTTGCTCCAATGTTTAACAATATTCAGGTATTAACCCCAGAATGGGTTTATCAATTACAACAAGGATTGAACTGTGATATCTGGTCTGGGTACATGTCTACCCCAACAGGTTTTGCAGGAGGAATAAACAATACAACTTATTCATTAGTTGATGGTTGGAACGGATTTATTTGGGATTACGCATATAGTAACGTAATGTTTAATGCATACGATATTGCACAAAAATCTAAAGGTAAATACGATCAGTTTTATGCATTGTCATTAATCTTGAAAGTAGAAGGTATGCATAGACTTACAGATACTTTTGGACCTATCATTTATTCTAAATTTGGAACTACAGATTCGACTATTGAATATGATTCTCAACAAGAAGTTTACAACCAAATGTTTAGTGAATTAGATTTTGCAGTAGCAGAATTAACTAAAAGAGAAGATGCTGGAGAAGCTTCGACATTCGCAACAACAGATATGTCTGGTTACGGCGGAAGTTATAAAGCCTGGGCAAAATTTGCAAACACATTACGTTTAAGATTAGCAATGCGTATTGTTAAGATAAACCCAGCATTAGCAAAAACACAAGCAGAAAAAGCAATTGCCCATAAATATGGTGTATTCACAACAAATGCTGATTTATTCAAAGTTGTATCACCGGTTTACACAAACCCAATTGCTACAATTAGTGGAGCTTGGTTAGATATTCGTATGTCTGCAGATATGGAATCAATCATGGGTGGATATAATGATCCAAGATTAGCTACTTATTTTGATACTTCTACTCAATTCCCAGGACAATATAAAGGAGTTCGTACAGGTATTGATATTGCTGCAAAATCAGATCACCAGGATTTCTCAGGAATTGGAGCTGTTGTAAGATCAAAAGAAATTGTTTTATTCACGACTGCAGAAGCTTATTTCTTAAGAGCAGAAGGTGCATTAAGAGGATGGAATATGGGTGGAGATGCTAAATCTTTATATGAAGCAGGTATTGCAGCTTCATTTGAACAAAGAGGAGCTTCAGGAGCTGCAGCTTACATTGCTGATAATGTTAAAATAGCAAAAGCTTATGTTGATCCTAACTTCCCTGTAAATAATTCCCCAGCTTTAAATAATGTGACTATCGCTTGGGATGCAGCTGCAACTAACGAAGTGAAATTACAAAAAATCATCACTCAAAAATGGATTGCTGGTTTCCCTGAAGGACAAGAAGCTTGGTCTGATTACAGAAGAACAGGTTATCCAAAATTATTCCCGGTTCTTAAAAATTATAGTGGGACAACAATCACTACTGAATTTGGTGTACGAAGAATAAACTTTGTACAATCAGAAAAAGCTGGAAATGCTGGTGGTGTTGCGACAGGAGTTGCTAAACTTGGAGGCGCTGATAATGGAGGAACAAGACTTTGGTGGGATACTACTGGAGCAAACTTCTAAAAAAAATAGAGATTTAAGATTTTAAGTTTGGTTAGTAAACAGTATAAGCAATGCAAATTGCTTGTACTGTTTCAAAAACCAAAATTGTACATACCAAAAAAAGAAAAAAAATGAAAAGTGCTTTAGAAACAAAACCTGATATCAGCTATAAAAGCGCCGGAAAATTTGAAGAAACACGATTTGAAAAAATTCACAACGAAATCTTCAAAAGTTCTGCTGAAGCATCGGTAATTGTAGCGCAGGAAATCGCTCAGTTAATTAGATCTAAGCAGGAAAAAAATAAATCTTGCGTGCTTGGTTTGGCAACAGGATCTTCTCCTATAAAAGTATATGAGGAATTAGTTAGAATGCACAGAGAAGAAGGACTAAGCTTTAGCAATGTAATCACTTTTAACTTGGATGAATATTATCCAATGAATAGAGAAAACAATCAGAGCTATCATTATTTCATGCACCAGCATCTTTTTAATCATATTGATATTAAACCTGAAAATGTTAATATTCCTGATGGTACAGTTTCTATTGATGAATTAAATCAATATTGTATCGACTATGAAATGAATATTAAACAAGCTGGAGGTTTAGACTTTCAGTTATTAGGAATTGGTCGTACAGGTCACGTTGGTTTCAACGAACCGGGTTCACACATCAATTCCGGAACAAGAATTATTACACTGGATCACATTACAAGAGTAGATGCTTCATCTGACTTTAATGGAATCGATAACGTTCCAAAAAGAGCCATCACAATGGGAGTTTCTACCATTATGAGATCTAAAAGAATCGTATTAATGGCTTGGGGACAAAACAAAGCCGATATCATCAAGAGAACCATTCAAGGAGATATTAGTTCTGAAGTTCCGGCAACATTTTTACAAAATCACCCTAATGCAACTTTCGTATTAGATCAGTCTGCAGCATCAGAGTTAACACGTTTTAAAACGCCTTGGCTTGTTGGAGAATGTATCTGGACACAAGAATTAAAAAGCAAAGCGATTGTTTGGCTTTGCCAGAAAACAAACCAATCTATTTTAAAATTAACAGACCGTGATTACAACAACAACGGAATGTCTGATTTATTAGCACTAGAAGGTTCTGCTTACGATTTAAACATCAATATGTTTAACGTATTGCAGCACACCATTACAGGATGGCCGGGTGGAAAACCAAATACAGATGATTCTCATCGTCCGGAAAGAGCCAATCCAGCAAAAAAACGAGTTATCCTTTTCAGTCCGCATCCAGATGATGACGTGATTTCGATGGGAGGAACATTTTCAAAATTGATTAAACAAGGTCACGATGTACATGTTGTATATCAAACCTCTGGAAATATTGCAGTTACAGATGATGAAGCATTGAAATTTGCTGAGGTTTGTAATGATTTCACTGGTGGAAATCTCCCAAAAGACATCAACTTCAAATCTGTAATTGAATTTTTAAATAACAAATCAGAAAATCAAATTGATTCTCTAGAAGTTAGAAAACTAAAAGGATTAATTAGAAGAAGAGAATCTTACGCAGCAACAAGATACATTGGCTTAAAAGATGAAAATACACACTTTTTAGACCTTCCTTTTTACGAAACAGGACAAGTTAAAAAGAATCCGTTAGGGCCGGAAGATATTGCTATTGTAAAAGATATTATTGCAAAAATAAAACCACATCAGGTATTTGCCGCAGGAGATTTGGCAGATCCGCACGGAACGCACGAAGTTTGTCTGAATGCTATTTTTGCAGCAATGAAACAATTAAAACCAGAAAAATACATGGACGACTGCTGGCTATGGCTTTACAGAGGAGCTTGGCACGAGTGGGATATCCATGAAATAGATATGGCGGTGCCGCTTTCTCCGTCAGAAGTTTTATTAAAACGTCATGCCATTTTATACCATCAGTCTCAAAAAGACAGGGTAATGTTTCAAGGAAACGATTCTCGAGAATTCTGGGTAAGAGCGGAAGATCGAAATAAAAATACAGCCATACTGTATGATGAATTGGGACTGGCAGAATACGAAGCTATTGAAGCTTTTAAACGTTTTGATTATTAAAGTTGTTTTTTTTAGATTCGGGTGAGAGCGAATCAAATTTCAAAATTCAGATGGACCTCAAAGCGATAAGTGAGGTAAGCAGAAGTCTTTCTGAGTTTTGTTTTTTTCTAATTTAAATGGATGTTTCAGAAAAGCATCTGACCAAAAAAAATAAAAATGAAATATTTATTTGTACTACTATTAGCGGGTGTAACAGCTGGTGCTCAAGTTAAAAAGGAGCAGTTGAACCTTATGCCCTGGCCTCAGAATGTTGTTGTAAACGAAGGGAATTTTACTTTAAGCAAAAACTTTAAAGTTAATATTTCCGGAAATCCAAATCCAAGAATTTTTGGTGGAGTAACTCGTTTTTTGCGCCGATTAGATGGTAGAACAGGTATATTTTTTGAGCAGGGTTTTATTTCTAAACTAAACGAATTTCCAAACGCTGAATTACAGATTAACTGTGATAAAAACGGAAAAATTGGTTTATACGAAGACGAAAGTTACAGCGTAGATATAAAATCAAACAAAATAACAATCAATGCAACAAGCGATTTAGGTGCTTTGCACGGATTAGAAACGTTGTTGCAGTTGCTGCAAAATGACAGCAAATCATTTTATTTTCCAGTATCTCAAATCTCAGATTTTCCAAGATTTACCTGGAGAGGTTTAATGATTGATGCAGCAAGACATTTTCAGCCCGTAGATGTTATCAAAAGAAATATTGATGCATTGGCAGCAATGAAAATGAATGTTTTTCACTGGCATTTGGTTGATGACCAAGGCTGGAGAATTGAAACTAAAAAGCATCCAAAATTAATCGAATTAGCTTCGGATGGATTGTATTATACACAAGAGGAAATTAGAAATATCGTAAAATATGCTGATGAGCGCGGTATTTTAATAGTTCCAGAAATAGATGTTCCGGGTCATGGATCTGCAATACTTACAGCTTTCCCAGAAATTGGAAGCAAAGTGATTACACTGACTGGAGGAACTTCTGAAAAAAATATTCAAGGTACAGCAATTAGTACCTATGGAATTGAAAGAAATGCAGGTATTTTTTCGCCAACATTAGATCCTTCAAATCCTAAAACGTATAAAATCTTAAGTGAACTTTTTGACGAGGTATGCCCATTATTTCCCGGAGCTTATTTTCATATTGGGGGAGATGAGAACGAAGGGAAAGATTGGGATGCCAATCCAAAAATTCAGGAATTTAAAAAGAAACATAATTTAAAAACCAATCACGAATTACAAACGTATTTCACCATGCAGCTGGCTCCGATGCTTAAAAAGCACGGAAAACAATTAATGGGCTGGGAAGAAATTCTAACTAAAGATCTTTCAAAAGAAGCAATTGTACATTCATGGAGAGGTCCAAATGAAGGAGTTGCGCCTGGTCAATCATTAGTAGATGCAGTAAAGAAAGGTTATAAAACAGTTTTATCAAACGGATATTATATTGACTTAATGTATCCGGTTGCAAGTCATTATTTAAATGATCCGATGCCAAAAGGAGCAGATCTAACGGCTGAAGAAAAAGCAAGAATTTTAGGTGGAGAAGCCACAATGTGGACAGAACTTACAACACCTGAAACGATAGATTCAAGAGTTTGGCCAAGAACTGCTGCAATTGCAGAAAGACTTTGGTCAGCCGAAACTGTTACAGATCTTGCCAGTATGCGTAAACGTCTTGAAAATGTTTCTTTTAGATTAGAAGAATTAGGATTAACACATATTAAAAACAAAGATGTTATTCTAAGAAATATCACAAATAACCAAAATCTGGAATCGATTAATGAGTTTTCTAATGTTTGCGAACCATTAAAAGGATATACAAGAAACAAAGGCGGAACAGAATATCAAATGTATTCTCCATTGACACTTTTTGCCGATGCGTGTACGCCAGATGCTAAAGAATCTTTAGCTTTTAATGATGCAGTAACACAATATTTAGCTAATAAAACAGAAGAGAATAAAGCAAAAGTTGCATCATTTTTCAATAAATGGATTACTCTAAATAAAGGGCTAATTGAGTTAAGCGCCAACGCACCTTTAGTACAGCCAATTTTGCCGCTATCAAAAAAATTAAGTGATGCATCACAGGAATTGTTACTTGTTTTAGACAAAAAATCAACATTACAAGCAGCAGATTTAAAAAGTTTAATAGAACAATGCAATACAAAAGATCATGCTGACGTCGAGCTGTCAGTTTATGAGAGTTTAAAGAAATTAATTTAAGGTTTGGTTTGAATTAGTATTTAGTAAGTTTAAGTTACCACTAATGTTTTGAGTGCTAGTTATCTCTGCCAGAAGTAACCTCTGGTAGAGGTAATTATTTAAACTTCACAAATCTCTTTTTAACCTTCGAATAATAAAGCATAAAAAAATAACCACTAACGGAGTATTAACATTTAAAAAACCAAATAAAAAGAATAGCATACCTAAACATGACAACAAAAGAGTATAGATTGATGAGTCGTCCCAAATTTATCATTTGTATTTAATATTAATTTTTTTAAAAATTATAAATAAATATCAATCACTACTATTTGCTATTGATTATGAAGAATCAGTAATAGTAATATTTATCTATAGAATTTAATTTGAGTTTATTTCCAATCGACGCAGCCTTCCAACCTGTGTTGAGCGAAACCCAGCAGTAAAAACTGCTTCGGCCCAATTATTTATTTTCTATTAACCAATATTTATTAATTATGAAACATTATTACAGATTGCTCTTTTTGTTACTGTTTCCCTTACTTGCGTTGGCCCAACCCGCCCACGGAAAGAAAGTAGTGGGATATTATGCGCAATGGTCTATTTATGCCCGGGATTTCAACGTTCCGAAAATTGATGGAAGTAAAATTACGCATTTGAATTATTCTTTTTATGGCACAACGTATGATCCCGCACATCCGGAGAATACAAAATTAAAATGTTTGGATACCTATGCCGATTTTGAGCATATGGAAGGTGGAATCCCGTGGGATGCTCCGGTAAAAGGAAACTTTTATGACTTGAAAAAGTTAAAAGAAAAGTATCCTCATTTAAAAGTCTTAATTTCTGTTGGAGGCTGGACAAAAGGCCAGGATTTATCTCCAATTGCTGCAAGTCCTGTGGCAAGAGCCGCATTGGCTGCAGATATGGCAAACTTCATTGTTACTTATCCGTTTATTGATGGTTTTGACATCGATTGGGAGTATCCTCTTTCTGGTGGAACTGACGGTACAGAAATTGTAAATGGTTCGCCTGTTCCTCCGCAAAAATACAGTCCGGATGACAACAAAAATTTAGTGTTATTATTAAAAGCAATGCGTCAGGCAATGCCGAATAAATTAATCACTATCGCAGCCGGAAACAATGTTAGAAAGGTATCCCAGCAATATTTAGGACCAAACAACAGATCTCAATACGGAATGACAGAAGACATTTCAACTTATTGCGATTATATCACTTATTTTGGATATGATTTTGGTGGAAACTGGTATGACAAAACATGCTACAATGCTCCTTTATATGCAAGTGGAAATCCAAACGATCCTTTGTATGGCGCAACACAATCTGAATCATTGGATGAATTGACTAATCAATATCTAAACGTAATTGGTTTCCCTGCCAATAAATTAATCATGGGATTACCGTTCTACGGAAAGAAATTTGATCATGTAGCAACAAACTCAACAAACGGATTATTCGTTTCAGCTCCAAGAGACATAGTAGGAGGATGTACAAATCCGCAAAATCCAATTGGAACATGGGATGGTTCAGGAGCGTGCGAACGTTCAGGAAGCATCGAAATTTGCGATTTAGTCGGAAATCCGGTTACAAACTCACATGCTTACTTAGATCCAAATACAATGCAGGTTACACCAAGTGCAGCTTCAGCAGGATGGGTAAGATATTTTGATAATACTACAAAAGTTCCTTATTTATATAACGCAACTTTAAAACAGTTTATCTCTTATGAAGATAAGCAATCGATGGATTTAAAAGTACAGTATATTAAATCGAGAAACTTAGCTGGAGGAATGATCTGGGAATTATCTCAGGATACAAGAGGCTCAATTCCTAATTCATTATTAACTCAGGTTGATACTTCTTTCGGAAGCGTTGTTCCGGGAACAGTAAGTATTTCTGGTTCTGCAAAAAATGGATCAGCTTTAGTTACAGATGTTACGGTTGAATTGCGTAATGCAAGTAATGCAGTAATTCAGACAATAGTTTCGGCTACAGGGAATTTTACATTCAACAGCCTAACTTCTGGACAAAACTATACAGTTACAGCTTTAAAAGCGACTTATACTTTTACTCCGGTAACTTTAACAAACGTTGTTGTGAACCAAACAGGGGTTATCATTAACGGAACACAGCCAACTTACACAGTAAGCGGAACAGTTCTAAACGGAAGCACTGGAGTTTCTGGTGTAACAGTTTCTGCAGTTTCAGGAGGCTCAACATTAACAGCAGTTTCAAATGCTAGCGGGGTTTACAGCGTTGCAGGTTTAACAGCGGGATTAAATTATACCGTTACAGCTGCAAAAACAGGATTCTCTTATACTCCGGCTTCAACAGTTTACAATGCAATCGATGCAAACAAAACGTTGAATTTCGCACAAGGAGCAGCAGTTGTAACTTACACAGTAAGCGGAACAGTTCTTAACGGAACAACTCCAGTTTCTGGCGTAACAGTTACAGCGGCTTCTACAGCAGGAAATGTTATTGCAACAACTAATTCAAGCGGAGCTTATACGCTTACTTTGGCTTCTGGTGGAAATTATACTGTAACTGCTGCCTTAACTGGACAGACTTATACTCCGGCTTCAACAGTTTACTCTAACTTAAATGCTAATAAAACATTAAACTTCTCGCAAGATGTTATTGTAGTTCCTTCAAGCAAAATCAGTGGAACAGTTAAAAACGGAACAACTCCGGTTGCTGGTGCAAAAGTAGAAATCGTTTTACCTTGGACAGACAGCACACACAACTGGAAAAGCGTTTTGGCAACAACAGATTCACAAGGAAAATACAGTTTTGACAATTCAGTTGTAGCAGGTTATACAACGGTTACAAGTTTAAAATTAAACTCTTGGGAAAACGGAGAAACAGCTTATTTTCCAAATAATCTGGCAAACTTTGCAGTTCCTGTAAATCCAACAGTTTACAACTTTAATACAAGCTCTACTGCAAAAGCAGCACAAGTTCAGGCAAACTTAATTAGCGGAACAGTTAAAAACGGAACAACTCCGGTTGCTGGTGCAAAAGTAGAAATCGTTTTACCTTGGACAGATAGTACACACAACTGGAAAAGTGTTTTAGCAACAACAGATGCATCAGGAAATTATACTTTTGATAATTCAGTTGTAGCAGGTTATGCACAAATTTTAAGTTTGAAATTAAATACATGGGAAAATGGCGAACAGACTTATTATCCAAATAACTTAGCCAACTTTGCAGTTCCAACAACACCAACGGTTTATAATTTTAATAGACAAGCGGTGGTTGCGACTAAGCCAGTGGTTACCATTACAGCGCCAACAGCTTCGGCGATTGCTATAAATTTAGGGTCATCAATTAATTTTGTTGCAACTGTTGGATTAAGTGCTGCAGATGCTACTACAATCTCATCTGTTGTATTTAGTTTAGATGGACAAACTATAAGTGCTAGCAATTCTTCAGGAACTTACACATCGACTTGGACGCCAGCAGCAAATCAGTTTTCGGCTTCTCATACGTTAACTGTTACGGCTACTGCATCAAACGGAACAACAGAGTCAAAAACATATAGTTTTACATTAACTTGTTCAGGTTCAAACTGTCCTAATTCATTACCAGTAATTACTTGGAATTCACCATCTGCTACTGTATACCAAAATTCTTTCCAGGCTGTGCCAATTTCAGTTACAGCTGTAGATAGTAACGGATCGGTTTCAGGTGTTACGATTACAATAAATGGAGGTACATTTAACATGACAGCAGGTACAAATAATACTTATACGTATAATTTTACACCATCTGCTTATCAGGATTATCCAGTTGTAATCAAAGCAACAGATAATCAATCTGGTGTAACTACCTTAAACAATACCATTAAAATTGCACAAGTAGGTACAAATAGATTCATTCCGCTTCCTTCTAAAATTATTTTAGGATATGCACATTCTTGGGAAAATGCTGGTGCTCCATTTTTATATTTTTCTCAAATGGTAGGAAGTAAGTTCAATGTAGTTGATTATTCTTTCGTAGAAACAGTTAATCGTGATGGTTATACACCAGTATTAACTACAAATGACAATAGATATTTGACCAATGGTGTTTTCAATAAGCAATTGTTGAAAAATGATAT
>NZ_DLHA01000056.1 GCF_002482975.1 Flavobacterium sp. UBA7680
TGCTTGTTTATTAACACAGTACCTTACGCAAAACAAAACAGGCGGTTTAAAACCGCCTGTTTTTTTAATATTTAATGATTTCGAACTCGCAACGTCGATTCATAAAATGATCGTGTTCATTGCATCCAAAATCCAAACAATATAACAAAGGTTTACTTTCGCCCATACCCACAAACTTCATTCTTCGGGCATTTACATAACCTTCTAACGCTAAATAATTACGGGTGGCTTCTGCTCTTTTTTCAGATAAAATCTGATTATATAATTCCGTACCACGATTGTCGGTATGTGCCACAATTTTTAAATGAACGGATGGGTATTTTTCCATTTTTTCGGCCAAAGCATCCAATATTTTTTTAGAATCGGCTCGAATGGTCCACTTGTCATAATCAAAATGAATAGGTTCTAATTCAAAAAACATTTTCCCGTCTTTTTCTATCACTTTTGGCCCAGATGTATCCGCAACGATTTGTTTTTTGATTTCCTTTTTCTTTTCGGCATAAGCCACTGGATCTTTTTGCTCCTCTACTTCTTCTGGCTCTAATACCGGGATTGGTTTCACTTTTTGTTTAATATAAAACACCAATTTTTGTTGATGTTGATCTTGTACTACGGCTTTAAAATCTGCCATTTCATAATTTTGATGCTCTACTTTTAAATCATAAATTCCTGCATAAATATTCAAGTTAAACACAGCTATAGAATCTAAGGTATTGCAGTAAATTTGTTTTTGATTTTTATCTTTTAAAATAGCCTTACAGTCTGCAACATATTGTTTGGTTTCGGAATCCCGAATTTCAAAAGCAATGGTGTATTGTTTTTTAAATATACTATTCAATTGAGTGAATTCGTAGATATCATCGTTAAAATAATCTCTGTTCGAGGCAAAATAACCATTTTTATCATCGGAATATCTAAAAGCAAAATCATCAAAAGAAGAGTTAATCGGCGCTCCTAAATTAATCGGATATTCAAAGCTGCCATTAATATTCTTACAGACAAACACATCTAACATGCCCAAACCTAAATGTCCGGCAGAAGAAAAATACAAATTCCCTTGAGCATCTAAATACGGATATTGTTCCCTGCCCGCCGTATTAATCGGTTCGGGCAAACGAACCCAAACATCTTTATTTTCTCCTTCTAATTCCACATAATACAAATCATAGGCAGCGGATACTTCTGCTCCAAAATTAGAGGCAAAATACAAGCGTTTTTCATCGGGGCTCAACGCTGGATGCATAATGCTACAATTATTTTTGTTAAACGCCATTTTTTGAGCAGGTGTCCACTGGCCATTTACTTTAGTAGACTTATAAATTTTAATATTATTATTGTCCTTTTTATCATATTTCTTTCTACCATGTTCAAAATTACTGCCAGAAAAATACATGGTATTACCATCTTTAGTAAAACAAAAATTGGCCTCGTGCAATTCGGTATTAATAGCTTCTGGAAATACTTCTACAGTATAAGTCGTGTCTTTTTCTTTTTTAGATGCTTTAAAAATATCCAGAAATGGACGATGTGTCCACTTATATATTTGGCGATCAAATTTAGAAGGCCGATCGGAACTAAAATAGATAGTGTCATCAACTTTAACAGCTCCAAAATCAGAAAATTCCGTATTAAAAGAAACCGATTGTATCTTAAACAAATCATCTTTTAATTTGAACTCTTCAATGTTTTCCAAAACACTTTTCTTATCTAAACTAATTCCTAAATTTTCATAAAACAAAACAATGTAATCCACAGCTGCTGGGTGGTTGCCTAGAGCCGACAATACATGAAAATACATCATATTGCAATAATTGGGATAATTTTTATTGGGCTCATCGAACCTGCCAGTTACAATCTTTTTCAAATACATCGCTGCCGATTCAAACCGATAAGTATTATAATAGCTGTTGGCTAGCTTTAAAATCACTTCTTTTTTATGATCGCCGCTCAGCAATTGTTCTTCGTAACAAGAGGCGGCTTTAAAAAAATCGTTTATCTTATAGTAATTGTCGCATTGACTTTGAGCAATTCCTTGCTGAAAGTTCCATAAGCATAATAGTACGAGTATCTTTTTCATGGCTAATAAAATCTAGGTGAGGTGTAACTATTACTTAGTTTTACAGTGTTTAATCTATAAATCAGAATCAATTCGTGGCTACCCGAATTAAATTGCTGTAAACGGCTAAGGGTGTACTCGTATGCATAACCAATTCTTAAATCGGGGGTGATATAAAAATTAACGATTCCTGTTATAGAATCCTCATAGCGAGAAGAAACTCCTAACTCTACTTTGTTGTTAATTAACATATTTACCAAAGCTTCCATGCTTAACGGAGCTCCGCTTACTTCTTTTACAATCACCGATGGTTTTAACTTTAATTTATCTGATATTTCAAACACATATCCCGAGATAAAATACAAATGAGATTTACTTTGGTACAGATGACTGGTTGAAGAATTAAGGTCATTCGGAATTAAATTAGGAATAGAGAAACCGGCATAATATCTCTTTTTGAACAGGAAAACCCCTGTTCCTATATTCAACATGGTATGAGACATATTCTGAAACATGGGGTCTCCGTAATTTTCCATCTTGGTAAAATCCAAAGCAATGTTATCTAATCCTGTTTTTAGTCCGAAAGAAAGATTGGTTTTTTCGGTCAGTTTCACTTTGTAGGCAAAATTTATATCAAAAATATTTTGGGTAACTGTTGCCTGACTTCCTATGCGGTCATTAACAAAATTCACTCCGATTTCCATCTTGTCTGTTAATGGGATATTACTAAAGATATTTACGGTTCGCGGAGCTCCTTCGATACCTACCCATTGTTTTCTGAACAAATTTCCAATCTGTACAACACCAGGTTCATTAATCATGTAAGCCGGATTCACAATACCCATATTATACATGTATTGTGAATAATGAGGGGTTTGCTGAGCAATTACGGATGAACTGCCTAAAACAAATGCTATAAAGATGTATATTGTTTTCATGGCTTATCTGATTAAGTAAAAATCTCCTTGAAATGCGGCTGTACTGCCGTCGTTTGGTTCAAATATGTAAAAATATACCCCGCTAGGTAAGACTTCGCCTAGGGTTAATTTCACATTACTTTTACCATTAAACCTTGGCGTATTTTTATCTCCTTCGTATACTAAACTTCCGTATCTGTTATAAATGCTTAATTTAAAATCAGGAAAGGCTATGGGTAAATTACCTAAGTTTAACTCATCATTGATTCCGTCGTTGTTATCTGAAACGCCTCCTTCTATACCGCTTTTACAATCGCCTGTACCAATAGGCAGAATATGAACCTTAACTTTTACCCTTTCGGATTTACAGCCTAAAGCATTTTCGGCTTCTATATAATAATCTTCCCCATCTTTTAACAATTGGGTATGAGGCAAATGAGTTACAGAAGTTTCGGTATCATAAAAGTTAATTACAGAGGTGTAATTAGTAATTTGAATATCCGATAATCTTGCACCTTTGCTAATACAAAAACTTTGCTCAGTGGCGGTGGTAGGATTCTCTACATGAACCAAATGAATCTCTATAGTTGACTTAGAAGATGGACAAGAGGAGCTATTATCTACTAAATAATCAAATTGATAAATGCCTACTGACAATGCCGATAAACTAACTTTTGAACCTATTAAGGCACTGGTTTCGCTCACGTCAATCCAGCTGCCATTAGTATCGGCATAAGAATCCAATAAAGTCATCAAATCAATTTCTGAGTCGGACACACAAACCGTTGCGCTGCTATTTTTACCCGCATAAGGTTTTTTACTAACACTAATGTTCACCACTGCTTGTGAATGACCACAAATTTCATTTTCAGTTCCTTTATAAGTATAAGTTCCTGCAGGCATGTTTTTAAAATCAAAAATCAAATGATGAGTTGGAGATTGAAATCCATTGGGTGTAATCCATTTTCCTGTAGTATCGGGGTTACCTGTTAATTTATCAAACAAATCAAACATTTCATCTTCGCAAACTGCAAGGTCTAACCCAATTCCCGCGCTAAAAGATTTAGAAACCGCTACGTTTAAAAAGTATTCCGAAAGACAAGGCTGACTGATTCTGTAAACCAATTCAAAGGTTTGATCGGTTGTTAATGCTGGAAAAATATACGGGTTGCTGATTTCTTCAGAGGTTTCTTTAATCATCCACACCCCTGCTTGATTGGGTTTATTAGTTAATAATTCGATTAAATCAATGGATTTTCGATTTCCATTGACATCATTCAATTCATTTTCGCAAACACTTATTTCTGTAACTTCTTTCAGATTTTTATTTACGGTTACCTTCACGAAAGCTTGCTGACCTTCACATATCGTATTTTCATCTTTATGATAGGTATAAATTCCTTCGGGCATTTTACTGGCGTCAAAAATGAGTTCACTTCCTAAAGATTCTAATCCGTCTGGTGTAATCCATTTTCCCGTAACATCAGGCTGATTAGTTAATTTATCAAATAAATTAAAGCTTTCATTTTCACAAACAATTAAATCGGCGCCAACACCTGGATGAAACAATTTAGAAACGTTTAAAACCAAATTACTATCTGGAACACATTTTTCATTCGACTTATAAACGAATTCAAAGGTTTGACTATTGGTTAATTCTGGCAATACAAACGGATTTACCACTGGGTTTTGAGTTTCTTTTTCAAGCCACAAACCTTCTGTTAAAGGCACAGATTTTAACAATGAGTTTAAATCAATTTGTTTTCTAGCACCCGATTCGTCATTAAAATAACTTTCACATAAAGCGACCTCAGTTGTTTCAGATTCTTTTTTTGGATGAACAATAATTGTTACCTGTGCGGTTTGTACCTGACAAGGATGTTGAATACTCATCGTTGGCATACACTGATCTGGAGTTTCAAATGATATACTGGGCACAGATACCTCTGCATTAAATTCCGTAAAAACAGTATATTCAAAAACATAAGTGCCCGGCATTATATTTTCAGTATCCGACAAATCAATCGTTCCTTTATAAGTATATGACGGATTAGGAGTAACACACGGCGTTTCGGAATTACTGATTAATCCCAAATTACTTGCCCCAGAAATGAATTTCCAATCGGTACACTCATTTTTACCATAATCATAAGTAACTCCATTTTCGGTAGTAAAATCAATAAAATCATATAAATCTACTTTAGAAGAATTAACGTCTCCTAAACAAAATTCCGGCACTTGTGGTTTTTGTTTAAATGGTCTTAGGTTTTCGTAAACCGAAAAACGGATAGTACTACTTACGTCATCACAAACTTTAGCTCTGGTTTTTACAAAATAGGAATATCTAAAAGTTCTTACTCCGAATCTTTTATTTTGTGTAATCGAATTATTAAAAACACGTTTTAAGTTAATTATGGAGTCCGCAGGCCCTGTCAATTCACCAGTAGTATCATTTTCGTACAACCAAACCCCTTCTAAATCTTCTTTAGAAAGATAACCATCGTCTCTTAGATTAATATCTGCATCGTAGGCACCATTTAAGATGTCGGTTTCGCAAATATTAAATTCATTGGCTTTTCCCGAAAATACGCCACGAACTACTTTAACTTTAATCTTGGACTCTGCTTCGGATTGGCACGGTTCATATCCCGGAACCGTATATTTTAATTCAAAGATTTCTTCATCTACCAACGACGGCCCTGGCTTATAAGGGATATCCACAATTAAATAACGGTTGCTGGCTATGGTAATAAAACTTTTACTATTGCCTAAATATGTCCAATTGCCATTCGTATGTGCATTAGGTTGGGTTAAAAATGCTTGATTTAAATCATATTTGGTAGTGGTATCACACCAATCATCATGAAAGTTACAAACCTGAGCCACTACCTCATCGCTCAAAACTGGTATAATATGACCTGAAAATGGCCCCAATTGCACTTTTATGGTAATTGCTGGATTCGTATTTCCGCATGAATTATTAAACAACTGAAATTCGTAATAAGATAGCTCTTGTAAAGGAGTAGGAATAACCACCGTGGATTCTTTCAAATCCCATAGATATAAATCTCCGGTAGATTCATTTAAAGTATAATTATACCCTGGATCAAACCAAAAACCTTTTTCTAAAACCTGTCCTGTTTGCTTAAAGTATTCATCATAAAGATTAACAATACCATCTGGCTTGCCATCATTATTGGAATCTATTTGAGTGATGTCGCAAAAAACAAATGTTTGAGTTGTTCCGCACTGCGCTAATATTTTTGTTTCAAATAAGCATATGAAAACAAAAAAAGATAAAATTAGATTTTTCATCACAACTCTATTTTTATTGGTTTATGATTTTTTTCAAAAATACCACTGATAAAATATGCTCTATACCTAATACAAATCTCTAACTCAAAAAGAATTTAAATCATGATTTTAATCATTAAAAAGACATTTTATTTCCTTTTTTAATAACCAAAAAGAACTATTTATTCTTTTTAATTAAAAAACACTTATTTAATTGTAGTGCATTTATGGATTTACGGAACTATAATCTAAGTTATATAGACACAACACCTAAACAATTGTTAAAAAGTTCTATATAAGACCAAATAGTTCTTATTACAGCATTATAATTATTCCTATAATTGCTTATTTATTTCTTATTTCACGCTTTAATTTTAACACTTGTGTTTATATTAAATTGAATCAAATATTAATTTACACTATTAAAAACAAATTATTAATAATACTCAACCCTATTTTTTAATTAAAAAACTTAAATCCGCTTGAACTGACTTATTATTTTCCTGCTTAAAAGGAAACAAAAGTCGTTATGACATTTGTTTATATTAAAGAATATTTTATGATACACAATCCTGAAACCAAGATTAAACAAATACGAGAGTTGAAAAATCTTACTCAGGAATTCGTAGCCGAAAGCATTGGGCTTACAACCAGAGCTTATTCTAAAATTGAGTGCGGAGAAACGCAATTAACCATTAACCGGCTTAATGAAATTTGCGCCGTTCTAGGAGTAAAGTCTATAGAACTTTTAGAATTCGACAAAAACAAAATTCTTAACCCTCAAAAAACAAGCAATACCAACTGCCAAAATAACAACCCCTTAAATTGCAGTTACATCCAGGAAAAACTCATTTGCCAATACGAAGAAACGATTCAATCTTTAAAAGATCAGATTGAACTATTAAATATTCTGATTCAGAAAAAATCTTCCAAAAACGAAAAAACCGCCTAAACAAGCGGTCTCTTTTATTTTTAATAGTCTAACAAAATGTCATTTACATTGATTAATGATTTTTAGCAACTCTATTTGCTCCTTAAGCGACTTAATGGTTTCTTCGTATTGCTGAATTAATTTTTCAGATAATTTTAAATCACATGCTACTTGATTTTTAACTGCATTATTTGAATTATTATTAAAGTGGTTAAAAACATGTTCACAATCGAATTCTAGAATCTCAAGGGGTTCTACGCCCAAAATAGCACTAATCTGATTTAATCGATTAATCGTAAGTTGGGTTTGTCCGTTTTCTATTTTAGAATAAGCACGAGTAGTTAACCCTATGCTTTCTGCCACAAACTCTTGAGTAAGATTTTTCAACTCTCGTATTTGTTTGATTTTAGTTTCTGGGCTAGCTATCATAACTAATCATTTTAAGACAAAGCATGAATAATATTGTTCAAAAAAAGGAAAAATTAATTCTTAAAAAACCTAAATTAACAACTGTTTAATACCAAAAAAAGCCTAACTTGAATCATAATCATGACTACGACTGCATTAAATATAATAAATATATTAAACGCTTTGACGAGCTTGATTTAATTAAATCTATTGAAACGTTTTTATGTTAGAAGAAAAATTGATTAATCCCCATAAAATCAATTTTCAAATGATACTTGTACACAAGTTTAACGCAAATCAAAATTAAATCCAGTGATTAATATCATGTTAATTACGGTATTTAATATATAGAATTGTAAAAAAGATTAAAAAGTATAAAAATTCAATTTTAAAACTTTAACTCCGACATACCATGAGAACTATCTACTTGATTTTATCGGCTTTATTTGGCATATTGAATGTTTACAGCCAAACCAGCAATTTAAAACCCGAATGGAAAAAATTATCCTTAAACAGTTCGTCAGATAAAACTTGGTCTGTTTTAAACACTTCTGACTTTGGTATGTTGTTAACCAGCAATACTGGGGAAGTCATTAAAATTAATTCCAACGGAAAAAAAGAATGGGAAAAAACATTTGCAAATACTAACGAGAATATCTTATCGGTAGAAACTTTTAAACGAAAAGAGGATTTAAACGACAAATTTTTATTTGTATCTATAAACACCCAAGAAAAGAATCAAATCAAACTGATTCGATTAAATCATCTAGGAGATACAGAGTGGGAAAAGAAATACACTCCTATGGAAATTCAGGCTCCTATGGTAATTAAACACACCACCGACAACGGTTACATTTTAGCCGCTAAAGCCAATGCTAACCATGCGTTAAAATCAACGATTATATTATTCAAATTCAATAAGGAAGGCGATATCCAATGGAAAAAAGAAATAGATAGAATTACAGAACTTATTGATGTTGTACAAAAAACCAATCAAGAATACTTTTTAATAGGCAATATATCCGATGACGAAGTAGTTTACAAAACCGTTATAAAAAACATCAACAAAACAGGAGAAAAAACAGCCGAATACATTTACGACTGCAAAACCGTAGACGTAGAAAAAACCAATTCAGGAAATATTGCCTTAATTGGACACGGAGAAATTGCGGTTGCCAAAGACACCCACTTTATGATTTCTGAAATTAACCATAAAGGCGAAATCAAAAAACAGCAAAATTACATTTTGAACGACAAAGTAAAAGGCTTACCTCTACCTCCTCCGCAGGTAGACAACATAAACAACACCAATCCCCCTCATAAATTAGTCAGCACGAGCGACAATGGTTATTTAGTAGTAGGCAATCCTAATTATGCGGAAAGAGCTAATGACAGTGTTTTAGTGGTTAAAATCAGCAATAAAGGAGAAGTAGAATGGGATGAAAGACATCAATTTGCTCATGGCAATTACCAATTTTATAATATTTTAAAAAGTGCCGATGGTGGTTATATGATTGCCGGAAATTCTACCACCAACTCCAATCAAGAAATTGTACTGTTAAACCTTAAACCTGCCAAACCTATTCAAAAGCCCAAAAAAGTTAAAAAACCAGCACTCAACCCTAGTCAAAATCAAATGATTAGTAAATAAAAAAGAGGGCTAAGCCCTCTTTTTTATTTCTAAAACAATGATATAATTACATTTTCATCAACCAGTTTCTCATAGAAACCTCATCACTGATGATTCCTTTTAATTCCGCAATTTTAACACGGTCTTGTTGCATGGTATCTCGGTGACGAATGGTTACTGTTTCGTCTTCTAAAGTTTGATGGTCAACGGTAATACAAAATGGCGTCCCTAAAGCATCTTGACGGCGGTAACGTCTTCCAACCGCATCTTTTTCATCATAGGCCACTTTAAAATCCCATTTTAATTCATCCATGATTTTTTTAGCAACCTCTGGTAAGCCATCTTTTTTAACCAAAGGTAAAATAGCCGCTTTAGTTGGCGCTAAAACCGAAGGCAAACTTAAAACGGTACGAGTGGAACCATCTTCTAAAGTTTCTTCTTTTAATGAAGTCGCAAAAACCGCTAAAAACATTCTGTCTAATCCTACAGAAGTTTCTACCACGTATGGCACGTAGTTTTTATTTTCTTCGGTATCAAAATATTGTAATTTTTTACCTGAATATTGTTCGTGTGCTTTTAAATCAAAATCGGTACGAGAATGAATTCCTTCTAATTCTTTAAATCCGAATGGGAAATTAAATTCAATATCCGCTGCTGCATTAGCATAATGAGCTAATTTTTCGTGGTCATGAAAACGATAGTTTTGTTTACCCAAACCTAACGATAAATGCCAATTTAAACGGGTAGTTTTCCAGTATTCGTACCACTTCATTTCTTCGCCTGGTTTTACAAAAAATTGCATTTCCATTTGTTCAAATTCACGCATACGGAAAATAAACTGACGGGCTACAATTTCGTTACGGAAGGCTTTTCCGGTTTGTGCAATACCAAACGGAACTTTCATTCTACCTGTTTTTTGTACGTTCAAAAAGTTTACAAAAATACCTTGAGCGGTTTCTGGACGCAAGTACAAATCCATTGCATTTTCAGCAGAGGCTCCTAACTTGGTTCCGAACATTAAATTGAATTGTTTTACATCGGTCCAATTGCGTGAACCTGTTTCTGGATCAGCAATTTCCAACTCTTCGATTAATGCTTTTACATCTTCTAAATCACCTGCTCCTAACGAACGCCCCATACGTTCCAAAATTTCTCTTTCTTTAGAAAGATATTCCATCACGCGTGGATTAGTAGTTTTGTATTGCTCTTCATCAAAAGCATCTCCGAAACGCTCACGCGCTTTTTCGATTTCTTTTTTGGCTTTCAGGTTTAATTTTTCGGCATAATCCTCAATTAAAACATCGGCACGATATCTTTTTTTAGAATCTTTGTTGTCAATTAACGGATCATTAAAAGCATCTACGTGACCTGAAGCTTTCCAAGTGGTCGGATGCATTAATATTGCGGCGTCAATACCCACAATATTATCGTTCATCTGAACCATGGATTGCCACCAATACTCACGGATGTTCTTTTTTAACTCTACTCCGTTTTGTGCGTAATCATATACTGCACTTAATCCGTCATAGATTTCACTTGACGGAAATATAAAGCCGTATTCCTTAGCGTGGGAAACGACATTTTTAAATAAATCTTCTTGCTTTGCCATGGCGCAAAAATATACAAAATGCTTTATTCTATGCAATAATTAAATAGTTTTGCCATCTGATTTTTTACCCAACTAATCATGTTAAAACATTTATGGGAATTATTTTTCCCAAAAACCTGCTGCGGCTGTCAAATTCCGCTGTTAAATCAGGAAAATATTTTGTGCACCAGTTGCCGTCATCAACTGCCTTTAACCCTAGCCCACAAAAATCCAAACAACGAAATGGCTCAAAAATTCAAAGGAATTGTTCCTATTGAATTCACGGCGAGCCTGTTCTATTTTGTTAAAAATCATTTTAGCCAAGAAATTATTCATCAATTAAAATACAAAGGCAATCAACCAATAGGCACGATGTTAGGCTATTGGTTTGCCGAAGATTTAAAAGAAGTTCCGATTTTACAATCGGTAGATTATATCATCCCTATTCCATTACATCCTAAAAGATTAAAAAAACGTGGATACAATCAAGTGGAAACTTTTGGAAAAGCCTTGTCAGAAGTTTTAGATATTCCGTACTGCGACAAATTATTGATTAAGAAAACACACACTGAAACCCAATCCAAAAAAAACAAATTAGAACGACAGTCCGAAACCTCAGACTGGTTTGCTTTAAACGACACTTCGGAATTTACAGGCAAACATTTTTTATTAATCGACGATGTATTAACTACGGGGTTTACCTTAGAAACCGCCAGCCGAACTTTACTGCAAATCCCCAACAGTAAAGTTAGCATTGTTACTATGGCGTATGCGTTATATTAAATTTGGGCAAATCCCGATTTGCTAAGGCAAATCGCGACCGGGCTTTCCACGCTACACGGTAGCTAGTTTCAATCCCTTTTGCAGATTAATTCTTAACCAAATCAAAAACAACAGATTACCTAATAGTTATTGTTTTTTTATTACTTTAGTTAAAACAAAAAACACTAACAAAAAACACTAAATAAAACTACTATGAAAAAACAAATAACAATTTTATTGGCTTTATTAAGCACAATATTCGGGATGGCACAAACGCCTCCGCCAGTGCAATGGCAAGTAGACTTAGGGGGAGCAGGATATGATTTGCCGTCTACCATCCAACAAACTACCGACGGGGGTTACATCGTAACTGGATACAGCAATTCTCAGGATGGTGACCTAACCGGAAGCACCCATTATGGTACTGGTGCTGCCCACAATCTTTGGATTGTAAAATTAGACGGAAATGGCGCCATTACTTGGAAAAAAACGTATGGTATTGCCGATAATGACTATCAATCGATTAGTGCGTCTATTCGTCAAACTAATGATGGCGGCTACATTGTGGTAGGCACCGCAGAAACCTGGGGGCAATTCACCAATTATTTGGTAATGAAAATAGACAGTACAGGAAATGTAGCTTGGGCAAATAATAACATCGGAGGCAATGCCTTTGATATCGCAACTTCTGTGTGGCAAACTACCGACAACGGTTATATTATAGCTGGTTATACTGCCGGCAACTTAGCCTCACAAGGGGCTTACGACTACAACATCGTAAAATTAGATTCATCAGGCGCTGTACAATGGAATAAAGTTATGGGAGGCTCGGGTAATGAATACACCAGCACCATTCAACAAACTGCCGACGGAGGTTATATTATAGGAGGAAGTACTACTTCCAATAACGGAGATGTAAGTGGTAATCATGGGGGAACCGATGGATGGTTAGTTAAATTAGATCCGACTGGCACGACCATACAATGGCAAAAAACATACGGAGGAACAGGTGATGATAATATTTATTCACTTCAACAAACCACCGACGGAGGTTATATCTTAGGTGGTAGCACAACGTCTAACAATGGCGATGTAAGTGGCAATCATGGTAGCAGTGACGCTTGGGTGATGAAATTAGATAATTTAGGAAATGCTACATGGGGGAAATGTTTCGGAAGCACCAATGAAGACGAAGTAAACGAAATAAGACAAACCAATGATGGTGGTTATATTGTAGCCTGCGCAAAAAATGCCAATTCTTTAGCATCTGAATCTTGGACATTAAAATTAGATGCAAGTGGCAATACCGAATGGGAGAAAATTTTCAGTGGTTCCAATATTGACGAAAATTACTCCGCCCAAAAAACAAGTGATAACGGTTACATTTTGCTATTATCTTCTAAATCTAATGATTTAGATTACGTAGGAGCTCACGGAGACAATGATTATTGGGTGGTAAAATTATTAGCTGGGGAACAACAAGATGCTTGTATCAATTGGCATTTAACCGACGACCAGTCCGTAAGTTCTGTAAACGGAAATATAACTGGTATATCTGAAATCATACAACCTCCTTTACAGGTATTTGACTATAATGGCGGACAAAGACTTAGAAAACCGCATCCGACGGGTGGTTGGGGATGGTCTCCGAGCGGAGTAATTCCTTCGGAATACATTGAATTTAACACCTCGCCAGCAACCGGAAACGATTTAACGGTTACCAACATATCGTTTAATTACAACGACAACTTGGCTCCAAACATGGATTTTAATATTATTTATTTTGACGTAGCCTATTCGACCGATAATTGGGCAAATTCTACTTCTTTGGGGACAGGCATTGTTTATAAAGGTACTTCCGTGCAAACATTTAGTGCTTCTGTTAATACGTTAGTAGCCAACGGAGGTACGTTTTCTTTACGAATTTTCCCGTATTCACCAAACGGAAGTATTGCTGCAACACCAACGCTTGCCATTCATAGTTATGTAAATATTTGCGGAAAAACACAAAAAGCAACTACTTCTTATTCAGCAAAAATATGTGGTGCTAAATTTAATGATGAAAACAACAATGGCGTGTGGGACAATAACGAAGTAGGTATTCCTAATTGGCAGATTAACTTAGCTTCTGTTGCAGGAAATCAATTTCAAACCACTTTAACAGATGAAAATGGAGATTATTGTTTTGAAAATGTATCCGAAGGCGATTTTCATATAACTGAAACTCAGCAACCTGAATGGACACAAACTTATCCATCTGACAACACCTATCATTTGGTGCAAACAATGACCGGAGGTAATTATTTTAATGTTGACTTTGGAAATAAGCAGACCGACAATAACTCGACACCCGAAGAAAAATGTTTAATTAATTATTTAACGGAAGGACCGTGTGGTGGTTACACTCCAGATAATATGGTTAACGATGGATGTTCTATGGGTATGGGCTTTGACCCGATCATGTACGTTAGTGGTTACGATGCTGTTTTTGGTCAAAAATTAACCGTTAACGGATGGCAATCGGGTAGTTATGATTCTAATCGTTATGTTGCCTTTAATGCAAAACCTCTGGCAAACAATACGTTAACAGTTACCAATGTGTCTTTTGAATATTCAGAACTTGGTGTTACCGATAATGCCGTGCACGGATATGTTGAATACTTAATTGGTTCGGGAAGTAACTGGACAAACTACTTTTTAGGAAACATCGACTATTCAACTTCTGGGGTACAAACTTTTACAGCACAGATACCTAACGGAGCTGGAGTAGTTCCAGACGGTCAATTTTTTATCTTAAAAATTTATTTATGGGCAACACAAGATGAGGGAAGTGATCCTTTTTATCCTACTCATCGGAATGTAACCATTTGTGGTACTTCTACAGAGAATACGCTTAGCCTTGGATCACAAAATATGTTACCAGAAATAAGCATGTATCCGAATCCTGCTGAAAATGTAGTATACATAAATAACCTTTCTAGTAGTTCAACTGTGTCCATTTTTGACCTTACAGGAAAAGTAATTTATTCTCAATCGGCAAATGAGCAAACGGCTGTTGATACCTCAAATTTTGCAAAAGGAATATATATTGTTCAAATAGAAAGCAATGGCAAAAAAGAACATAAAAAACTGATTGTAAAATAAGTGTATTTTTAATGAAACGGTAGTCCGCGTTAGGTTGATGAAGCCATTGTTGGAGTTCTTTTTTATGAAATGCAATGAAGTAAAAAAAACGACTGGCGACAGCACGACCCGCTTCGCCTAGGCGAACGGGAAACGCCCCATTGATTTTAATAATGTGTTTATACAGTATTTCGATTAAATTCAAATTTAATTTATACTGATTTTAAATAAACATAGTTTAAATTTGCCTTTCATGATTTTGACTTTCATTTATGTTCGATATAAATAAAATAAGAGACGATTTTCCTATACTCAACCAACAGGTGAATGGTAAGCCTTTGGTGTATTTTGACAATGCCGCTTCGTCTCAAAAACCCATTCAGGTAATTGATGCCATTTCGGAATACTATTCTACAATTAACGCAAATATTCACCGTGGGGTACACACCTTAAGTCAAAAAGCAACGGATGCTTACGAGGTAGCTCACGAAACGCAGTGGAGTAGCAACGCCGAAACACGCGACAGTTTGCTTTAGCGAACTGGCACAGCCTAAAGAAATTGTTTAGTATCTTTGCCCGCTTTAAAAAATGGAAATATGTCGCGCGATACACAATTAAAAGACCGTTGGGAATTATTAGTTAAGCAATTGTCGGATCAATTTGCCGAAGGAGAAGACATCGATTTAGATGGAATTATTTATTTGATTGGCGTGCAAGAATTGGGTCAGATTCATCGGGAATTTAAAAAAGACGAAAAACTGAATTTGATGCACATTGCCATTTGCAGGCTGTTACAACCTTATGGTTATTACGAATTTGATTTTGTAGACGAAGAAGGCTGGCCTCATTACCAAGTAAAAGAAGAATTACCTACTTTAAAAGCAGGGGAACAGTCGGTATTAATGAAGGATGCTATTGTGAATTATTTTTTGGAAAAAGAATTTATTAAGTAACGCGATTGGAATTATTGATTATTTTTGAAACGTTTACAATTGACTGAAAATGATAGAAAAGATTAAAGAGTACATTCATGAAGCTGAGGCTTTTTCTACTCAAAATAAAGAAGAATTAGAAGCGTTTAGAATTAAATTCTTAGGCAAAAAAGGATTGTTGAATGATTTTTTTGCGGAATTTAAAAACGTGCCTAACGAACAAAAAAAGGAGTTTGGACAAGTCATTAATCAATTAAAAAATGCGGCTCAAACTAAAGTTGATACGATTGCGGAGGCTTTAGAAAATAGCGTGGTTCATAAAGGGATTTACGGCGATTTAACCCGCCCGGCAGAGCCTTTGGTATTGGGTTCTCGTCATCCGATTTCTATTGTAAAAAATCAAATTATAGATGTGTTTTCCAATATTGGGTTCAACCTTTCTGAAGGACCTGAAATGGAAGACGATTGGCATAATTTTACCGCTTTAAACTTACCAGAATATCACCCTGCTCGAGACATGCAGGATACTTTTTTTATACAAACCAATCCAGATATTTTATTGCGTACCCACACCTCATCGGTGCAAGTGCGCTACATGGAAAACAACAAACCACCGATTAGAACCATTTCTCCGGGTCGTGTGTTCCGAAATGAAGCCGTTTCGGCACGTTCACACTGTATTTTTCATCAAATTGAAGGATTGTATATCGATAAAGACGTTTCGTTTGCCGATTTAAAACAAACTTTGTTGTACTTCACTAAAGAAATGTTTGGCAAGTCAAAAATCAGATTAAGACCTTCGTATTTTCCATTTACCGAACCTAGTGCCGAAGTGGATATTTATTGGGGATTAAAAACCGAAACCGATTACCGAATTACCAAAGGAACTGGTTGGTTAGAAATTATGGGATGCGGAATGGTAGATCCAAACGTGTTGAAAAATTGCGGCATTGACCCAGAAAAAAATAATGGTTTTGCTTTTGGTATGGGTATCGAACGTATTGCCATGTTGTTGTATCAAATTGGAGATATTCGAGCGTTTTACGAAAATGATGTGCGTTTTTTAGAGCAGTTTAAAACCAGCATTTAATCCTTTTATCATGAAAAAAGACATTGTTATTCCAGAAGTGAAGGACGTTTATATGGCGGCTATTTATGATTGGAATAATGATTTTAACCAATGGGATTGGTATGTGTATTTAATCAACACCACCGATGAACCTTTGGAAATGCCCATGGTGGTTTCGCAAGCACAAGGAATTATTAATGGTGAAATGCGTTTAACTTCAGAACTGCGTCATTCTTTTAAAGAAGTCAAACCCCACACCGCTATTCGGGTAGAATATTTAACACCTGATGTATTGGTTTTGCAAAACGAATTTTTAGTAACTTTCTTTTTGAATGGAAAGCTTTACGATAAAAAGTACATTTTTTTGGCAGGAAGTATTCATGAAAGCGCTTTAATTCCGTTGCCCGAAATCGACAAAAAAGGAATATTAGCCCAATAAATCCAAATCCTATGAAAATCATTCAAGCAATATTTAAGTGGTTTTTGATTATTTTCCTTTTATTGATTATAGGATTATACGCTACGGGTTATGGTTATTTGGTAAAAGCGGTTCGAACCATTTATTTAACTGGACACAAAACGGCCTATTTAGAAGATTATAAAAAATTTGATAACCGCGAAATTGCCAAATCTACTCAGGCGCAACCTTGGGCAATCCACAAAAATTACAATACCGTTTCAGAAACCAAAATCTTAGCAAAAGAAAATAAAGACTTACAAACCGTAGCTTTTTTAATCATTAAAAACGACAGCATTTGGTTTGAAAAATATTGGGATGGGTTCGGTAAAAACACCCCTTCTAACTCTTTTTCTATGGCTAAGAGTATTACTACTGCTTTGTTAGGAAAAGCCATACAAGAAGGAAAAATCAAAAGTTTAGATCAGCCTGTAGGAGATTTCTTTCCGGAATATTCTAAAGGATTAGCCTCAAAAATGACGGTAGGCGATTTGGCTTCTATGGGTTCAGGATTAAATTGGGATGAAAGTTATTACAGTCCGTTTTCGGTAATGACCCGTGTGTATTTTGATGCGGATTTAAAAAGCATCATGTTGCGTCAAAAAGTAACCGAACAACCAGGTAAAGAACATAAATATTTGAGCGGCAACACGCAATTGTTAGCCATGGTGATTGAAAAAGCAGTTGGACAAACCTTATCGAGTTATTTGGCTGAAAAATTTTGGCAACCAATGGGTGCAGAAAATCCTGCATTATGGCAATTGGACACCGAAAATGGTATTGAAAAAGCCTTTTGTTGTATAGCCAGTAATGCCCGTGATTTTGCCCGATTCGGAAAATTATATAAAAACAAAGGAAATTTTAATGGGACACAAATTTTAGATACCGCTTTTGTAGAAAAATCAATTGTACCCAGATTTCCTGAATATAAACACTACGGTTACGGGTTTTGGTTAAGCGATTATTTAGGCAAAAAAATATTTTACATGCGTGGACATTTGGGGCAATTTGTGATTGTGATTCCCGAAGATGATGTAATTATTGTGCGTTTAGGTCATTTAAAAGACATCGAAAAACCGAATAAAGAACACAGCGAAGACTTTTATGTGTATGTAAAAGAGGCTTATGAAATGTTGAATCATGATCGAAAAAATTAACCTAGAACATATTTTATTTTTAGACGTAGAAACCGTTCCTGAACAACCTACATTTGAAAATTTATCTACAAAAACCCAAGCTCTTTGGGATTTAAAAACCCAAAATAGCCGTAAACCCGAAGTTTCTCCAGCAGAATTTTATGAACGCGCAGGCATTTGGGCGGAATTCGGGAAAATCATTTGTATATCTGTAGGATTTTTTACTTTTAAAAAAGGGGAACGTCAATTTAGAGTCACTACTTTTTTTGGAGACGAAAAAAAACTATTGCAAGATTTTGGTAATTTGTTAAATACACATTTTAATCATCCACATCATGTATTGTGTGCCCACAACGGTAAAGAATTTGATTTTCCGTACATCGCTCGTCGAATGATTATCAATCAAATTGCAATTCCTAACAAATTGAATTTGTTTGGCAAAAAACCTTGGGAAATCGCCCATTTAGACACCATGGAAATGTGGAAGTTTGGCGATTATAAAAACTTTACTTCTTTGCGTTTACTTACCCATGTGTTGGGTATTCCTACGCCCAAAGATGACATTGACGGCAGCGAAGTAGCGCACACCTATTACGTATTAAACGACATCGATCGCATCATTAAATATTGCGAAAAAGACACCATCGCCGTTGCACAGATTTTATTAAGAATGCGCAGGGAAGACTTGTTGGAAGAAAGCGAGATTTTGTCGGTGTGATAATTAATTATGAATTATGAATTATTTTTTTAATTAAATTCACCATTTATCATTAAAAAACATGAAAATAGCCTACGTACAAAACCACCCTTTGTTTGGAGAAAAACAAAAAAACTTTGCTGAAATCGAAAAATTAACCGAAAATCTAACGGCAGATATTTTAGTATTACCAGAATTGTTTGCTACGGGTTATACTTTCACTTCCAGAGCTGAAGCTGAAGCGTTAGGGGAAACTACTTCGGGGGAAACGGCAGAATTCTTAAAAAAACTTTCCTTAAAAACAGGCGCTGTAATTGTGGCCGGTTTTGTGGAGTTGGAAAATGATAAAGTATATAATTCTTCATTAATCATAGAAGGAAATCAGGTGATTGATACGTACCGAAAAATTCATTCTTTTAATAGAGAAACGCTTTGGTTTGATGCCGGAGATAAACCCTTAAAAGTGTATGATGTAAAAGGAATCAAAATGGGTGTAATGATTTGTTTTGATTATTTTTTTCCTGAAGTGTGTCGCGAATTAACCTTGCAAGGCATGCAAGTATTAGCACATCCATGTAATTTGGTAATGCCTTATTGCCAAAAAGCCATGGTAACTCGTTGTTTAGAAAATCGCATTTTTGCTGTAACCGCCAATCGTATTGGAAATGAAAAACGAGGCGAAGATGATTTTACTTTTACAGGCGCTAGTCAAATAACCGCGTTTAACGGCGAAGTTTTATCTTCTGCACCACTTAATACTCCATCTGTTTCAGTTGTAGAAATTGAGCCCGAAAAAGCCTTGAACAAAAGCATCAATCCTTACAACGATTTATTAGCGCAAATCCGTCCAGAATTTTACCCGAGCTTGAGCATACCTTTTCAGTCGTAGTTTTGAATTAGGTTATGTTGAATTACTTACCTTTGGATTTTACGCTGTAAATTTATGATGTTGCCAACGCCCTTGCTTTCCATAAAAGATTTAGAAATTTCTTTTAAACGAGAAAAAGAATTTATTCCTGTGGTTAAAACCATTAGTTATGATGTTTTTCCTAATGAAATTGTGGGTATTGTTGGAGAATCTGGCTCGGGAAAATCCGTTTCCTCCTTAGCGGTGATGGGTTTATTACCCGAAGGAATTTCTAAAATTTCTAAAGGTTCCATTACTTTTCAAGGTCAGGATATTGCAACTTTATCAAATGTGGCATTCAGAAAAATACGAGGTGCAAAAATCAGTATGATTTTTCAGGAACCGATGAGTTCTTTAAACCCCTCTTTAAAATGCGGGGAACAAGTGTTGGAAATTTTACAAGAACACACCTCTTTAAATAATGCCCAAGCTAAAGCCGAAGTGTTGGAACTATTCCAAAAAGTAAAATTGCCTTTGCCTGAAAAGATTTATAACAGTTATCCTCACGAAATTAGTGGCGGGCAAAAGCAAAGGGTAATGATCGCGATGGCCATTGCTTGTAAGCCTCAATTGTTAATTGCAGATGAACCCACTACCGCGCTGGACGTAACCGTTCAAAAAGAGATTATCTTACTTTTAAAAGAATTGCAGAAGGAAACTCAAATGAGCATTCTTTTTATCACCCATGATTTGTCTTTAATTAGCGAAATCGCCAATCGGGTATTGGTGATGTACAAAGGAGAAATTGTGGAACAAGGAGCAACTCAACAAGTGTTTCATCACCCGGAACATATTTATACTCAAGCTTTAATTGCGTCTAGACCTTCTTTAGAAGTGCGTTTAAAACGTTTGCCTACCATTCAAGATTTTTTAGATAAAAAAGTTTCTGCACAAGAAGTGACTCCCGAGCAACGGAAAGTCTTCCATGAAAAACTATACAATACTCAGCCTTTATTAGAAGTGATTAATGTAGAAAAAGAATATTTCTCTAGTGTGGGATTCTTGGGTAAAAAAATTTCTTTTAAAGCGGTAAATCAGGTCAGTTTTAAACTGTATGAAGGAGAAACTTTGGGTTTAGTTGGGGAATCAGGCTGTGGTAAATCCACTTTAGGAAATGCCATTTTGCAATTGGATAAAGCTACTGCGGGTAAGATTTTATTCAGAGGGGTTGACATCACAAAAATAAGTAAAGACGAAATCCGAAAATTACGTAAAGAGATTCAAATCATATTTCAAGACCCTTATTCTTCGTTAAATCCTAAATTAACCGTTGGCGAAGCCATTTTAGAACCCATGCAAGTTCACGGATTGTACGCCAATTATACCGAACGCAAAGCCAAAGTAATTGCTATTTTGGAACGCGTGGGATTAACTGCGGAACATTTTAGTCGTTATCCGCATGAATTTTCGGGCGGACAGCGCCAACGAATTGGTATTGCACGCACCATCGCTTTACAACCTAAATTAATTGTTTGCGATGAATCGGTTTCTGCTTTAGATATTTCGGTACAAGCACAAGTGCTGAATCTACTCAATGAATTAAAAGAAGATTTTGGATTTACCTACATTTTTATTTCACACGATTTAGCGGTGGTAAAATACATGAGTGACCAAGTATTGGTGATGAATAAAGGTAAAGTAGAAGAAATTAACGATGCCGACGAATTGTATGCTCACCCAAAAGCCGAATACACCAAAAAATTAATAGATTCCATACCTAAATAGTTTTTTAACAGACTATTTTCTTTTTAATAATCGATTGTTAATCAAAACAATAACGATTACGTAACAGTTTTTCATAGATTTTATTGCTAAATTTAAGAAACGTGATATTTGTCATAGTTTGCCCTTGTTTACTGCGGTAAATTTGTGTCATAATAAAACAATAACTCTTTTTAAATTTATTATATCATGAAAGACATTAAAGTAATCAAAGCACTGCACGACATCGGAATCACTGGTTATCACCAAGTAGTTTACAATCCGAGTTACGAAGAATTGTATCAAGCAGAAATGAGCCACAAAAACAAAGGCTACGAAAAAGGAACCTTAACTACTAGCGGATGCGTGGCGGTAAGCACAGGTATCTTTACAGGACGTTCTCCTAAAGACAGATACATTGTTAAAGACGAAATTACCAAAGACACTATTTACTGGGATGATAAAGTAAACTTTCCTACTACACAAGAAGTTTGGAACGATTGTAAAAAATTAGTTTTAAAACAATTATCTACTTCTAAAAAATTATATGTGGTTGATGCTTTTTGCGGAACCAACAAAGACACCCGATTAAAAGTTCGTTTTATTGTAGAAGTGCCTTGGCAAGCGCATTTTGTAACCAATATGTTTATTAGACCATCTATTCACGAATTGGAAAACTTTGGAGAGCCAGATTTCGTAGTCATGAATGGTTCTAAAACCACAAACCCTGATTGGAAAGAACACGGTTTAAATTCTGAAAACTTTGTATTGTTTAATCTAACAGAAAAAATTCAAATCATTGGTGGTACTTGGTACGGTGGAGAAATGAAAAAAGGAATGTTCGCCATGATGAATTACTACTTGCCATTAAAAGGAATGGCTTCTATGCACTGTTCTGCTAACGTAGGTGAAGATGGAGATGTAGCGGTATTCTTTGGATTATCTGGAACAGGAAAAACAACCTTATCTGCCGATCCAAAACGTTTCTTAATTGGTGATGATGAGCACGGATGGGATGATAATGGAGTATTCAACTATGAAGGAGGATGTTATGCCAAAGTAATCAACCTAACTGAAGATAATGAACCAGATATTTGGAGAGCGATTAAAAGAGATGCATTACTAGAAAATGTAGTGGTTGATGATGACGGAGTGGTTGATTATGATGATAACTCAGTTACAGATAACACTCGTGTATCTTATCCAATTTATCATATCAATAAAATTGTATTGCCAAGTAAAGCAGGGCACGCTAGCAAAATTATATACTTATCAGCCGATGCCTTTGGGGTACTGCCTCCGGTTTCTATCTTAGATGAAGACCAAGCACAATACCATTTCTTATGCGGATATACTTCAAAATTAGCAGGAACAGAAAGAGGAATCACTGAACCAGAACCATCATTCTCACCAGCGTTCGGGGAAGCGTTCTTAACTTTACACCCTACTATGTATTCTAAAACCTTAGTAGCTAAAATGAAAGAGCACAACGCAAAAGCCTACTTAGTAAATACAGGTTGGAATGGTAAAGGAAAAAGAATCTCTTTAAAAGATACCAGAGCAATTATTGATGCCATTATTGACGGTTCAATTGAAAAAGCAGAAACCAAACACATTCCATTCTTAAACTTAACTGTCCCAACAGCATTGAACAATGTTTCTGAAGGATTGTTAGACCCAAGAGATACTTACAAAGACAAAGCAGAATGGGAAGTAAAAGCTAAAAAATTATCAGCCTTATACATTCAAAATTTTGAAAAATATTGTGATAATCCAGAAGCTATTGCTTTAATCCCTGCAGGACCCTCTTTAGAGTTAACTCCTGAATTAGTGTAGTTCGATTAATCTCTATATATACCCGAAAAAGGGCTGTCTGTAACAAGGCAGCCCTTTTCATTTTTAGTCGATATTTAAATCTTGAATGATTTTTTGGGCTTCAACTTCGTCCTCTTCGCTGACCATTAAAACCACCGAAGCATCTAGGGTTCCAAATCCTGCAAACAAGGCGGATTGAATATCATTTCGACTGACTACTTCAATCCCTTTTTGGGCCAATGTTTCTGTAATTACTGATGCAATAATTTCACTGCCAGAAAAAATAGGTTTCATGTGTTTGAGGTTTATTTGTTGTTAGTTCCAAAATAAAAATAAATACGGAAGATTCGGGGAATATTAATACAATAATTAATAATCTTGCAAAATAGATTAATTAGCCATCCTAATTTTACATTTATCCAAAATGAAAAATATAGTCTTCTTGTTTTTATGCGTTACTGCATTTTCGTATTCTCAAAATATTAAATCTACTCAAAGAATAAAATATAAATCATTAACCGAGGAAGCTATACATAACAGATTTATTAAGGATTCTACGGATTTCCATCTAATTAAGTCCTTAATGGTTATTGATTCCTCATATACAGAAGAGCAGATAGATTTTAAAATAAATGACCTAGATGATTTTATCTTGCCTTTGGCTGTGAAAATTCAAAATCTGAGTAATGAAAACAAAATCAAGTTGATTTATAAATCTGTACATGACAAATATTTAAGAAAATATAAAATAGAAGCGTTTTTTCCGGAAATATTTTCAAGTGGACAATATAATTGTTTAACGGCAACGGCTTTGTATAGTTACGTTTTTGATAAAATAAATATTCCATATCAAATAAAAGAAACTCCAACTCATGTATACCTTATTGCTTATCCAAACGCCGAAAATATATATATTGAAACCACTTTGCCAGGTGAAGCAGGGTCGTTTATTATTTCGGATAAATTAACTAAGGAGTCTGTTGATGAATTAGTTAAGTTGAAATTAATTGATGCTCAACGTTTAGTAGAGGTGGGTTATTCTAAGGCTTATGAAGAATATTTTTACGGAGATCAAAATGCTAAAAAAACCGAATTAGTTGGTATCCAATATTACAATAAAATGGTTATTCAAATGGGACAGCTAAATCTAGATTTAGCCTATCAAAACGCTCTTAAATCAGAGGTTTATTATAAGAGTCAAAGATTGAGTTTCCTAAAAAAATCTATTGCTTCTCATCAGGTTGATAATGTGCTTTTTACAAATATTGACAATTTTTACTGGTTTGTAGAATTTGCTAATTTAACAGATGACTTCGAGTTTCTATATGGTAAATTATATAGAATTATTTCTTCTCATTATCCCAATACTACTAACTTAGAAAAAATCAAGAATTCCTTAGAAGATGTAGTGGATATTAAACTAAGAAACAAATTGTATAGTGTTTACTATTTATTCCATGCCGAAAAAGAATTGGATTATCAAAAAGAAAAAACAGCATTAAAGTATGCTGAAAAAGCTTACGAATTTGATTCTGAAAATATAAATTCTCAGAATATTATTAGTAGGTGTGCAACCAAATCAATGGTCGTTGGAAATATTAGTCAATTAAAGATTAAGGAAATGGAATTAATGGTAAAGAAATATCCTTTTATTGAGCAATTTGGAACTTTTAATGCTTACAAAGGATATGTATTATGCATATTAATTTCCATGGAATTTAGTAAAAATAATTCCACTCTTGGAAATAAATATTTAAATGAATTAAATACATTGGTTAAAAAGTATAAGAACGAAATTGATTTTGACCACTCAGCATTAGGTGCTGCTTATGGAGAAATCGGAGCGTTTTATTACCGACAAAAACAGTACAATGTAGCTTTACGTCTTTTAAACGAAGGAAATGTTCTCTCTCCGAACAATGAACAAATTTTAAGAAAAATAAAATTTGTTAAAAGCGCATTAAAGTAAATCTGACGTTTTTCCAAAAAACCCTCCGTTAACAATTGTTAATAACTTTTTGATTTTAGACGAAATCGCCCACTTATGACTAAAATCGCCCACTTATGACCGTTTGCCTGTTAGTAACTTGATTTGCTTCAAAGGCTTTTAAATTCGGACATTCGCGGAATAATTCCTTACTAAATAAATTATGAAAAAAATGTTATTAACAATGACAATATTCTTGTTGAGTTTTGTCGCAACTTTTGCCCAAGTTGTAAAAATCGGGATGATGGGATCTGCTGTTGGAACAATCAACACGGTAGACGATGTAAAGTTATTTCCGCTTGACGGAGAAAACTATTTTGCACCGTCGTATGACTTACAAAGAGGTACTTTTTATTTTAGACAAGACAACACCATTTTATGGGGAGCGACTGCTTTTCCTTCGGGAACAGCGGTTAAAAATTCTGATAATAGAATTTCTATTATGGAAGCAGGCGCCTACACGATTAACTTCAACCGTATTTCAGGCGCTTATAGCATTATAAAAGATGGTACAACCGTTCCGCCAGTTATCGTTGATCCAATTGTTCCGGAACCTGTTATCCCAAATCCAGGAAGAAATATTTATGTAAAACGTGAAGGGTCGACTACTGCACCAAAAATTCATGTTTGGACAAATGATTCTGGTAAAGACGTAGCGATCACCAACACTTCTAGCTGGCCTAACAATTTACCAACTATGACCGCTGATACCGATGGTTGGTTTAAATATAATGTTACAGCAAATAGTGTAGGTACTTTGTTCCGATATGGTACTTTTCAAACACCAGATTATAAATACTACAACCAAGATGTTTGGATTTTATTAAATTCAGATGGAACTCAAAAAACAGTAAGTTTAACAGATTTAAGAGTAGAAACTCCTAAAGTTAGTTTTAGTTCATCACAAACGCCTCAGGCAGATGGTTGTTATTTAGAAAACCAAGAGGTATATATATATTTATCTTCAAATATTCCTAATACTTTAGTTTATTATACATTAGATGGTACCGATCCTATTCCAGGTGTTGGTTCAACAGCTATTGGATATTCTACATTAAGTATCAATGCATCAGCAAGCAGAGTAAAAGCTGTAATTTATAATGGCACTCAAAGAATTTCTGACATTGTTACCAAAGATTATTGTTTCAAAAAAGGAATTGTTACTATTAATGTTAGCCCAGCACCAAATGCAAACGGTAAATATTTTATTGGTCAAAAAGTAACCGTAACTTTAACCTCAAACGCTACCGAATTCCCAATTTGGTACACTACTGATGGAACAGCACCTTATTATATTAGTGGTTCTAAACAAGATTACACAGTTCCGTTTGAAATAACAACTGACGCTGAAATTGGAGCAAACATGTATTTAGGAGGTGGTTGGAGATATGGGCGTTATACTGAAACTGCTTTAAAGTCAATCCAATTCGAAGCAGCTCCAGAAGTGCCAACTTTTACGTATTCAACTACACCTTGGTTAAATGAAAATGGTAAATACAATGCAGGAGCAAACGTAGCGGTTACTTTTAATTTATCTCCTTCAAATCCAGATTGGGATGTGTATTATTCTTTAGACAATCAAGAGGTTGATTTAACTAAAATCAACACAGGAGCAAATACATTAAACCCTATCAGATATTCAGGTGTATTTAATGTAAACAGCGATAAAGTGGTTTATGCTAAATTATATAATGTGAAAACAGGGCAAAGCCAAGGCGTTTCTCCAATGATTTTCTCTTTTGAACCTAGTCAAACGCAAAGAACCATTTATGTAAAAAGAGAAGGTTCCACAACCGCTCCAAGAATCCATGTTTGGACAAATGATTCAGGCAAAGATGTTGCCATTACCAATACTTCTAGTTGGCCAAATAATTTGCCAATCATGACGTCTGACACAAATGGATGGTTTAAATATGCTGTTACTGCGAATAACGTAGGAACTTTATTCAGATATGGCACTTTCCAAACTCCGGATTACAAATACTATAACCAAGATGTTTGGATTACGTTGAATGCAGATGGAAGCAGAAAATCTGTAAGTTTTTCTAAGCCTTACGAAGAAACACCAGTGGTTTTGAGCATGACAAAAGATGTAGAACCAAAAGCTAATGGAAAATACAATTTAGGAGCTTCGGTTAAAGTTACTTTTACTTCTAACGGAGGCGGTTACAAAAGATATATTGCTTACACTACTGATGGATCAGACCCTAAAACAAGTTCAACTTATCAGTTGATTGTAGTGAATCAATATGTTCCGGCAGAATTGGTTATTAATTCAAATACTAATTTAAGAGCTATTGAAGAAGGTATTTACCGTTCAGGACCATATTCAAATGAAGTAGCGTTTAACTTCCAATTTGAGCCTGTAAGTATCGTTACCATAACTAAAGACAAACAACCTAATGCAAATGGTAAATATGCTTTTGGAGAAACTGTTAATGTAAGTATTAATAGAACAGAAGGTTGTGGAGGATGTTCTTATGCAGATTTCTACACTGTAGATGGTACTGATCCAAAAACAAGTGCTACTAAAATTGCAGGAAGTTTTGTGACCTTACCAATAAATAAAACTACAACTGTAAGAGCGATTTCGTACCCAAGTATGGGTTCAAGTGCTAACTATACTGATGTTTCTGAAACATTAACTTTTGAAACCACAGTTCCTGTTCCAACCTTTACATTTTCGACTAATCCAGGTCCTAAAAATAATGGAAAATATACTATAGGTACTCCAGTACAAGTAACCTTTAACTTGAGTCCAGTAAGTGCAGATTGGGATATTTATTATTCATTAGACGGGAATGATGTTGATTTAACTAAAATTAATACCGGTGTTAATACTTTAAATCCGATTAGATACGCAGCTCCATTCAACGTATCTTCTAATGTAGTAGTTTACGCTAAATTATATAACGTTAAAACTGGTCAATCTCAAGGAGTGTCACCGATGAATTTTGAATTTGAAGCTGCACAACCTGAATACACTATATATGTAAAAAGACAAAGTGCTCAGTACAGTAGCGCGCCAAGAATCCACGTTTGGACAAAAGAAACAGGTGTTGATGTGCCAGTTACCAATCCAAGCAATTGGCCAAACAATTTAACATACATGAGTCATATGGGAATGGGTTGGTTTACATATACTACTACTAAACCTCAATTCGGATTCTTATTTGTATTTCCTGACAAAAAAACACCAGATTACAAATACTATTCAAAAAATGTTTGGGTGTTGTTAGATGCTAACGGAAATACGGTTTCAATTACCGACAATATGCCTACAGCAGCAAAAGAAGCTATTGAGGCAGAAGAAGCAGAAAAAGTATTTACAGTTAGTCCAAATCCAGTGTCTAGCAACTTTACTGTGAATTATTCAACAGGCAAAGAAGAAAGTATCAACTTAAATATTTACAGCTTAGCAGGACAATTATTGTACACTGAAAGTTTCCAAACTACGGTATTGCAAAAAGAGTTCAGCGCACAAAACTTACGATTGAGTTCAGGTACCTATATTGTACAAGCACAATCTGCAAGTGGTGTAGAAACTAAAAAGATAATTGTAGAATAACCTACCTACCCAACCAAAGGTTATTTAGTAAAAATCCCGCAACTTTCGTTGCGGGATTTTTTTGTTTCAAGTTTTTTTTGTTTACTTCATTAGTTTTCTATTTACTTAAATTTGGTTTGTTGGTTGAAGTCAAAAACTAAACAACTTGAAACAAAACAAACCTGACCCGAGCGATAGCGAACGGGCGAAGCAAACAAAATTTATAAATCTGACGTTTTTTTGCAAAAATGAGTAAATTTTGATTGTTAATAACTTTTTTTTAGGAAGCGGTTTTTCCCACTTATGACAAATATCGCCCACTTATGACAAATATCGCCCACTTATGGGAAAAACCGCTGTTAGTAACTTATTTTACTAGTAAAGTATTGTAAATCCGATATTTGCATAAATAATAAAATCCTTTAAAAATATGAAAATTCACTTAGCCTTTAGCAGGATAAGCATAGTGCTTATGTTGTTAATAACTGGGTATGTTTCTGCTCAATTTACCAGCAGTAATTTACCAATTGTTGTGATTACCACCGATGGTGGAATCGATATTGTTGACGAACCGAAAGTGCCTGGTTCTATAAAAATTATTGATCGGGGTGCTGGTCAAACCAATTTTTTAACTGATGTAGATAATCCTGCATTTATAAATTATTCGGGTAGAATCGGAATTGAATTTAGAGGGAATACTTCTCAAATTCCAGATAAAAAACCTTATGGTTTTGATACCATGACGGCAGATGATTTAAAAACGGTAGAAGTTTCGTTGTTAGGTATTTCAAAAGGAGACGATTGGATTTTAAACAATTTATCGTTTGACCCAAGTATGATGCATGATTTTATTGCTTATAATTTGGCTAGAAAGATGGGTAATTATGCTGTTAGCACAGTATATTGTGAAGTTGTAGTTAATGGAGATTACAGAGGTTTGTATATTCTACAAGAGAAACCAAAACGAAAAAGAGTAGGTGTTTCCAAAATTGAACCTACAGATGTTAGTGGAATTAATTTAACTGGCGGATATTTAACAGAAGTTGACAGACCTGACCCAGGAATGGTGCCCGCTTGGTCAATGGAAAGTTATATTTCGGGCGCTCAAAATTTTGTTCATATTACGCCAAAGCCAGAGGAAATTGTTCCTGAACAAAACGCTTATATAGAATCCGTTTTCAGAGATTTAGAAAGTAAAGCAACCGATTCAGATGCAGGTACAGGTTACCCTTCTGTAATTGATGTTCCTTCTTTTATTGATTATATGATTGTAGGAGAATTAGGTTCAAGTTGCGATGTTTATACCTTTAGTACAAAATTTTATAAAGATCGTGGAGGTAAATTAATTGCTGGTCCAGTTTGGGATTTTAATTTAGGTTTTGGAACCGACATGTTGTTTGATGGAGCGGTACCCGGAAGAAGTGTTTTAAATCAATGGCAGTTTAACAATTCCGATAACCAAGGACCTAAATTCTTTAAAGACTTATATAACAGATCAACTTATCGTTGTTACATGGCTAAAAGATTTAATGAATTATCTGCGCCAAATAAACCTTTAAATGTTGCTTACTTACATAATTTTATAGATTCTACTGCAGTTATTATTCAAGCTGCTACAGCTCGTGACTATGAAAGATGGGGAACAGAAATGCCGTTTAAAAGAAAATCATTTAACGAAGAAATTACTTATTTAAAGAATTTTATTTCTCAGCGTTCAGCATGGATGACAACTACTTTGGGTAGTTTTACAGGATGTGTTAACACTACACTTCCAAATGTTGTAATTAACGAAATTATGTATAGTCCAAAGGCTTCGACAGCTTTTACAAATGCAGACGCGCAAGAATTTATAGAAATTAAAAATGCAGGCTCAACAGTAGCAGATTTAACCGGAGTGTATTTTAGAGGGGTTGGATTAGGATATCAGTTTCCGCCAAACACTACACTAGCTCCTGGGCAAATTATAGTTTTAGCCAGTAATGCAACTACCTTTGAAGCAAAATACGGTTTTGCTCCATTTGGACAATATGCTTTAAACTTAAATAACACTAGTCAAACTTTAACTTTATCGGCTCCTTTTGGAGAAACTATAGATAAGGTTGTTTATTCAGATAAAGCTCCATGGCCTAATGCAAAAGGAAATGCAAAATCTTTAGAATTGATTAATGCAACCTTAGATAATTCATTAGGCAGTAATTGGTTTACATCTACTACTAATGAAGGAAGTCCAGGGGCAGAAAATAATTTTATACCTACCCCAGTGGCTAGTGTGTCGGTGAGTCCTACAACCGCATCAATTTTAGTAGGCGGAACACAACAATTAACCGCTACCGTTTTACCCGCAAACGCAACTAACAAAAGTGTGAATTGGACTTCAAGCGATAACAATATAGCTACGGTTAGTACCGCAGGTTTAGTTACAGGTACAGGAGCAGGCGAAGTTGTGATAACTGCCACATCAGTAGATGGTTCTTTTACTGCCACATCAACTATAAATGTAAGTCCTATAGTGGTAACAAGTATTGAGACAACTTCTCCAGCTGTAACTATGTTAACAGGAGGAACGTACACCTTAACTACTTTAATCACGCCAGGTAATGCCACCAATAAAAAGTTAATTTACACTTCAAATAACGAATCGGTTGCAACGGTAAGCGCAACGGGAGTGATATCAGCTATTACACAAGGTAACGCAATTATAACCACGACATCTGAAGATGGAGGATTTACTGCATTATCAGAAGTTACAGTAAATACGCCTCCGGGAGTTGTTATTAATGTTAAAAGAGCGGGTTCAACCGAAAATCCTAAAATCCATGTTTGGAGTAAAGAAACAGGAAAAGATATATCGGTAACAAATCCAAGCAACTGGCCTGCAAATTTACCAAATATGACTGCTGGCACTAACGGTTGGTTTACTTATGCCGTAAATAAAACACAAGTAGGAGTTTTGTTTAGATATGCTTCAAAACAAACTCCAGATTTTAAATATTTTGATAAAAACATTTGGATTTCTTTAGATGCAAACGGAAATATTATCGGAACACCTAGTTTTACCAATCCAGATATAATTATTCCTGCACAAAGTGTAAATATAAATCCATCTAGTTTTGAGGTTTCATTAGGAGGAAGCGTAACAATAACGCCTACCGTATTACCAAGTAATGCTTCTAATAAAAATATAACATGGTCATCAAGTAATAATTCAGTAGCTACAGTTAATAACACAGGTGTTGTAACAGGTGTTGCTGTAGGTAATGCCACAATTACTGCCACTACAGTTGATGGTGGATTCACTGCTACATCTCAAATTAATGTAAAATCAATTCCTGTAGAAGGAATAACTATTACAACACAAACGGTTTCATTAGCTGTAAATAGTACACATATCATAACTGCTTCGGTTTTTCCAGTAAATGCATCTAACAAAAATGTTATTTGGACTTCAAGCAATGCAACAATAGCTTCTGTAAATAATTCAGGAACCGTTACGGCTTTGTCTGTTGGAAATGCAGTGATTACAGCTACGACAGTTGATGGAGGTTTTTCAGCATCTGCTCAAATTACAGTTACTCCTGTTCAAGGAATCACCATCAGTGTAAAAAGAGCCAATGCAACGGCTACGCCTAAAATCCACGTTTGGAGCAAAGAAACAGGTATTGATATAGGAGTTACAAATTCAAGTAACTGGCCTAATAATTTGCCAAATATGACTGCTGGCACTAATGGTTGGTTTACATATACAGTTAACAAAACCCAATTAGGTGTTTTATTCAGATACGGAACTTCTCAATCTGCTGATTTTAAATATTTTAATCAAAATGTTTGGATTTCTTTAGATGCAAATGGAAACATAATCGGAACACCTAGTTTTACTAATCCTGATGTAATTGTTCCTACTCAAAGTGTAAGTGTAAGTGCATCAACAGTGTCTTTATCTGTTGGAACTACCCAATCGCTTACTGCTACCGTATTACCAAGTAATGCTTCTAATAAAAATGTAAGCTGGTCTTCTAGTAATACAGCTGTTGCTACAGTTAGCAATTCAGGGGTTGTAACAGCTGTTGCTATAGGTAATGCAACCATTACCGCTACTACCGTTGATGGAGGGTTTACAGCAATTTCAGAAGTTACAGTTACGCCTCCTGTTGGATTTACCATTTTTGTAAAAAGACAAAGTCCAACACAACAAAACCCTAAAATCCATGTTTGGAGTAAAGAAACAGGGATTGATGTAGGAATTACAAATTCTAGCAATTGGCCAAATAACTTACCAAACATGACCATAACAGGTTCAGGATGGTACTCTTATCCAGTGGCTAAATCCCAATTTGGATTCTTATTCAGATATTCAGACAAACAAACGGTAGATTATAAATATTATTCTAAAAATGTTTGGGTATTGTTAGATGCTAACGGAAATACCGTTTCCATTACTGATAATATGCCTGTAGCATCAAAAGAAGCCGTTGAGGTAGTTGAAGAAGCTGAAAAAGTATTCACAGTGAGTCCAAATCCAGTTTCAAGCAACTTTACCGTGAATTACTCAACAGGCAAAGAAGAAAGTATCAACTTAAATATTTACAGTTTAACCGGACAATTATTGTACACCGAAAGTTTCCAAACTACGGTGTTGCAAAAAGAGTTCAATGCACAAAACTTAAGATTGAGTTCTGGCACATACATCGTGCAAGCACAATCTGCTAGTGGTGTAGAAACTAAAAAGATAATTGTAGAATAACCTACCTACCCAACCAAAGGTTATTTATTGAAAAACCCATGACTCTCGTCATGGGTTTTTTGTTTCAAGTTTTATCGCTTCGCTGTTTCAAGTTTATTTTGTTTGCTTCGCCCGTTCGCTATCGCTCGGGTCAGGTTTTTCTTGTTTACTTCACTAGTTTTCTATTTACTTAAATTGGGTTTGTAGGTTGAAGTCAAAAACTAAACAACTTGAAACAAAAAGCACTAAGAAACAAACTCACTAATCAATCCATAAGCATCTGCTTTGGCGACTTCTAAATCAAAGTTTTGTAAAATGATATCGAATTGTGGGGCTACGCTTAATTCTTTTTCGGCTTTAGCCAAACGCATTTGTATTTTTTCTTCACTTTCGGTTTGTCGGGTGCGCAAACGTCTTTCTAATTCTTCTTTAGAGGGTGGCTGTACAAAAACAGCTAACGTTTGTTCTGGAAATTGTTTTTTAATATTCAAACCACCTATTACGTCAATGTCAAAAATGATGTTTTTGCCTTCGTCCCACAGGCGTTGTAGCTCACTTTTTAAAGTGCCGTAGTAATTATTGGCATAAACTTCTTCATATTCCACAAATTCGTTGTTTTGAATCCGTTTTTGAAACTCTTCTGCCGAAATAAAATAATAATCCTTTCCATTGATTTCCCCTTCCCTAGGACTGCGTGAAGCTGCCGAAATGGAAAACGCCAATTTTAATTCTTCTTTAGATAATAAATGCTTTACCAAAGTAGTTTTACCTGAACCCGAAGGCGCGGAAAAAACGATTAATTTACCAGTACTCATTACAAAACGTTTAAAACTTGCTCTTTAATTTTTTCTAGTTCATCTTTCATTTGAACTACTAATTTTTGCATGCCTGCATGATTAGACTTGGAACCCATGGTATTGATTTCTCTGCCGATTTCTTGGCAAATAAACCCCAATTTTCTTCCGTTAGCCTCGTTGCCCTGTAAGGTTTCTAAAAAGTAATTTAAGTGGTTGTTTAAACGTACTTTTTCTTCGGTAATATCTAGTTTTTCTAGGTAATAAATCAATTCTTGTTCAAAGCGATTTTCATCCACATTGGCTTTTAATTCTGTAATGGCGGTTTGTAGTTTATCTTTAATCAAAGTCACTCGTTCAGGATCTAAAGCAATGGCTTCATTCATGAATTTTCGAATATTTTCTATACGACCTATAAATTCTTTTTCGAGAACGGCACCTTCATTTTTTCTGAAAGTAACTATGTTTTGTAAAGCTTCGTCAATCACTGGAATAATTTGTTTCCATTCCTCTTCGTTCATTTCTTCTCGTTCCGTTTTAAACGCATCGGGCATACGAACTGCCATTTGAAGCAATTCTGCATCGGTAGCTTTTGCTAATTCACGCAATTGATTCATATAACCTGTAATAATTCCCGTATTGATTTTAGAAGAAGATTCATCTGCGGTGCTTTCTGAATAAATCGAAAAATCAACTTTTCCACGTTCCAAAAGTGCAGCAATACGATTACGTAAAGTCAATTCCATTTCTCGGAAAGGCGCAGGAATACGCACATTCAAGTCCAATCCTTTACTATTTAACGATTTAACCTCTACGGTTATTTTTTTACCAGAAAGCTGTAAAGAAGCTTTCCCAAAACCTGTCATGGATAGAATCATATTTTCTAAAATAAAGTTGTAAAGGTAATTATTTTGTTGGTTTTGGGTGTTAGGTTTTAGGTAGTGGTTTTTTGTTTGAAGGTTTTGTAAGGTTGCGCGATTAAAAATTCATAATTCACAACTCATAATTCACAATTTACTTCTCCTTAAACCTTAACACCCCTCAATCGTAATTGAACGGTACTTTTTCCGTTCCAGTCATTTTCATCTATGGAATAAACCACACTAAAAGAAGTTTGATTTTTAAGTTTGCTTAAGTGATCTCCTAAATGAAAACCGATGGCTGAAAAACCTTGGGAGTCGTGATTTTTTAAAAATAAATGAAGATGCGAACCATCGCCTATGCATTTGCCAAAACCTGTGTCTCTTACATTTTTGGTTAAAAAAATCGGTGTTGGATTTTGAGGCCCGTAGGGCGCAAATTGTTTTAAAATCCTAATTAATTTAGGCGTGATTTGGTGGAACTCTAAAGTGTTTTCCACGTTGATTTCAGGTTCTAATTGATGGGGCTGAATTTGTTGGGCGACTACTTGCTCAAAACGCTTTTTAAAGGCCAAATAATTTTCAGGCAATAAAGTTAAACCCGCAGCGGCTTCGTGTCCCCCAAATTGAATCATGAAATCCTTGCATTCGTGTAAAGCTTGATACAAATTAAAACCAGGAACAGAACGCCCCGATGCTGCTAAATAATCACCACTTTTAGTGAAAACTAAAGTAGGACGGTAATAAGTTTCAATTAATCTAGAAGCCACAATGCCAATCACGCCTTTGTGCCAAGTTTCGCTATAAACAACGGTGGCGTGGGTGTTTTCTTCTTGATTATCTATGATTTGTTGTAAGGCTTCTTCGGTAATGTTTTTATCGAATTCTCGTCTATCGGCATTAAACAATTCGATTTCTTTGGCCAGTTTTTTTGCTTCGATAAAATCAGTTTGCGTAAGTAATGCCACCGCATAATCTCCGTGTTTGATTCTGCCTGCGGCATTGATTCTTGGCGCTACGGTAAAAACCACATCGGCAATGTCGTAATAGGTTTTCTTTTTTTCTCCAAAAATAGCTTTGATGCCCATTCTGGGTTCGCTGTTAATGATTTGTAAACCATAATAAGCCAGTATGCGGTTTTCTCCGTTAATAGGAACAATATCAGCTCCGATAGCCGTAGCGACTAAATCCAAGTAAGGAACTAAATCTTGTAACGGTTGATTTCTTTTTTGTGCTATCGCTTGAATCAATTTAAAGCCTACTCCACAACCACACAATTCTTTATAAGGATAATTACAGTCTGCTCTTTTGGGATCTAAAACGGCAACGGCTTGGGGCAATTCCAACCCCGGTAAGTGGTGGTCACAAATGATAAAGTCAATATTTTTTGTGGAAGCGTATTCAACTAATTCAATCGATTTTACCCCGCAATCTAACGCAATGATTAATGCACAATCATTATCGTCGGCATAGTCTATACCTTGTTTTGAAACCCCATACCCTTCGTTGTATCGGTCAGGAATATAGGTTAAAACATTTTCGGTATGTGTTTTTAAGTAAGACGACATCAAGGCTACTGCGGTAGTGCCATCTACGTCGTAATCTCCAAAAACAAGTATGTTTTCTTGGCGTTGAAAAGCTTGTTCGATGCGCTGTACCGCCTGTTCCATATCTTGCATTAAGAATGGATCATGCAAATCATCTAGGCTGGGTCTAAAAAACTTTTTAGCTTCGGCGTAAGCAGTAATACCTCGATTTGCTAATAATTCGGCAATGAGTGGTTCTACACCCAAGTCCTTTGTTAATGATGCTACTAGAGCCTCATTGGGCTTGGGTAATAAATTCCAACGCATTTTTTATTTTTTAAGATTGGTGATATTCTATTTGGGTAGATACTTGTGCAAATTTGCGAAACATTTCCATTACGCCGCAATATTTTTCCACAGACAAATTCACCACTTTTTGAATTTTATCGGCATCTAAATTAGCTCCATAAAAATGGAAAATCACGTCCACTTTGTGGTAATATTTTGGATTTTCTTCGGTTAATTCTCCGACTACGTCTATTTTAAAAGTATCTACTTCTAAACGCATTTTTTTTATTAGCATAGCAATGTCAATGCCTGAACATCCTGCTAAAGCTGAAAGCATTAAAGCCTTAGGACGATATCCTTTGCCTTCTCCGCCTATTTCTTGTGCGCCATCAATGGGAACCATAATTCCTGAAGGATTTTCTGATTCAAAAGCTACTCCGCTTACCCATTGGGTAGTAATTTTATCTGCCATAATTCAGTTTTTATTTTTTATAAATAGGCACTGCCGAACAGGCTTCGCCATACATGATACTTTTTGCAAATGGTTGTAATTTTTGAAGCACCCAACTGTAAGCTTGTTGTGGTACAGGTTTTTTAGAACAACCTTTTATAATTACGGGTTTATTTTGGTAAACACTAAAATCAATAGTTTCTAAGGCACTATAATACAAGGCCATTTCTAAATCAGCTAACGAACCATGAACTACTTTTTTAGCTTCTTTAGACACGTATGAACTCACCAGCATAAATGCCCAAGCGGGTAAAATAGCATCGGTAGCACAATGCAACGCCACCAATTTATTTTGGTAAACACTCCAATCAAAATTACTTAAGGTTTCTCTGAAATCTTTTTCCTTCAAAATAAAACCTTCAAACAACCACTGACTCACATCAATAAGCACACGCTCGCCATTGACATAGTAATCTTCTAAGTCAAAAACTTCTAAGGAACTATTGGCTACACGATTTACAATTTCCATTTTTTTATAGATTTTAGATGTTAGATTTTAGACTTTAGATATTAGACATTAAAAATTATTTAATAAAAAATCTGAAATATCATATCTAAAGTCTAACATCTGACTAAAGCATTCCCAACTCCAACTTTGCTTCTTCACTCATTAAATCTTTGGTCCAAGGTGGGTCAAAAGTAATTTCTACAATTACGTCTTTGATTCCGTTGATGGCTTTTACTTTTTCTTCCACTTCTTTTGGAAGGGTTTCCGCCACAGGGCAGTTAGGCGAAGTTAAAGTCATTAAAATTTTAACTTCGGAATCTTCGCTTACCATCACATCGTAAATCAATCCCAACTCGTAAATATCCACGGGGATTTCTGGGTCGTAAATCCCTTTTAAAACCGAAACGATTTGCTCTCCTAATAAATTAGTATCTAAAAATTCTTCCATAATTTTTTATTTTGAATACGCCAACGCGTACATTTTTATTTTTTTTATCATCGAAACCAAACCATTGGCACGGGTAGGCGACAAGTGTTCTTTTAAGCCAATTTCATCCACAAAATCCGTATCTGCTTCTAAAATAGCTTGCGGGGTTTGGTGATTGAACACCCGAATCAAAATCGCCACAATCCCTTTGGTTAAAATAGCATCACTATCGGCAGTGTATTCTATTACATCACCTTTTTTTTCGGCATGTAACCAAACTTTAGATTGGCAACCATTAATTAAATTGTCTTCTGTTTTATACTCTTCTTTTATAAAAGGTAAACTTTTACCCAATTCAATAATATATTCGTAGCGTTCCATCCAGTCGTCAAAACCAGCAAACTCGTCAACTATTTCGTTTTGTATTTCTTTAATGATCATTTTTCTTTTTTTAAGAAAGCATTTGTTGTGCTTTTTTTACTCCCGCTACTAAGCTATCAATTTCTTCTTTGGTATTGTAAAAGGCAAACGAAGCTCTGATGGTTCCCGGAATCCCAAAATAATCCATAATCGGTTGTGTACAATGATGACCCGTTCTTACCGCAATACCTAATTTATCTAAAATAACCCCAACATCGTATGGGTGAATTCCTGCCAAATTAAATGAAATGACCGAAGCTTTTTCTTGAGCAGTTCCGTAAATTTTTAAGCCTTCTATTTTTGAAAGTTCAGTTGTTCCGTACTCCAATAATTCTTGTTCGTAAGCCGCAATATTTTCAAATCCAATTTGATTTAAATAATCAATGGCTTTACCCAATACGATTCCTCCTTCGATGTGCGGAGTTCCTGCTTCAAATTTATGGGGCAAATCAGCGTAGGTAGTTTTGGCAAACGTAACCGTAGCAATCATTTCGCCACCGCCTTGGTATGGGGGTAATTTACGCAACCATTCTTCTTTACCGTATAAGATTCCAGTACCTGTTGGCCCACAAATTTTATGTCCTGAAAAAGCGTAAAAATCACAATCTAAAGCTTGCACATCGGGGCGTAAATGCGGGGTAGATTGAGCACCATCAATTAAAACGGCAGCACCTACCGCATGGACTTTTTCAATGATATATTTAATCGGATTTATAGTTCCTAACGCATTTGAAATATGATTGACTGCTACTATTTTTACTTTGTCTGACAACAAACGGTCAAACTCGGTTAAAATTAATTCTCCATTTTCATTCATCGGAATCACCACCAAATCCGCACCTGTTCTTTCACACAACATTTGCCAAGGCACAATGTTACTGTGGTGTTCTAAGGCAGAAATCATCACTTGGTCACCTGATTTTACAAAAGCTGTGAAACCATTGGCTACTAAATTAATTCCAAAAGTAGTCCCAGAAGTAAATAACACTTCGTGAGTATGTTTCGCATTAATATGTGCTCGAACCGTTTCGCGTGCTACCTCGTAAGCATCCGTTGCTTTTTGACTTAAGGTGTGTACCCCACGGTGAATGTTTGCGTTAATTGTAGAATAATATTCCGAAATGGCATCAATTACCTGAACGGGTTTTTGAGACGAAGCCGCATTGTCAAAATACACCAAAGGCTTACCATTCACCTGTTGGTTAAGTATCGGAAAATCGGCTCTTATTTTATTTATATCGAACATAAACGAAAGTCAAAATCATGAAAGGCAAATTTAAACTATGTTTATTTAAAATCAGTATAAATTAAATTTGAATTTAATCGAAATACTGTATAAACACATTATTAAAATCAATGGGGCGTTTCCCTAGTCATTCGTATTTAATTAGAATCTAAAACCTTACCCTTTCCGGATAATTACAAAAAACACCATTAACGCCCCAATCCCGCATTTTTTGAATATCGGCGGGGTCGTTAACCGTGTAAGTATAAATCTTAAAACCTTGATTTTGTATAGTTTGAACTTGTTCTTGTGTTAGATTTTTAAACCATGGATTTATAGCTACAGCATTTAATTGCTTTGCTATTGGCAAGGCGTCTACAGGGTTTTCTTCGGTTAAAACTGCAATAGCTTGTTCGGAATCCAACTGCCTGTATGCTTTTAATTCGTCCCACAAAAAACTGGAAATCACAAAGTCAGACTTTTTCCAGCCATTCTTTAAATAATTAGACACTATTTGTTGAGTAGGTAAAGCGGTGTTTTTTCCTTTCAATTCAATATTCAAAGGCACTTTTTTAGCTATAATTTCAAGTACTTCTTGCAGGGTCGGAATAGCGTGATTGCCTTTTACCCTTACTTTTTTTAAATCATCAAAAGTATATTCTTCAATGCGACCTTTAGCATCCGTTAAAGAATCTAGCGTTTCATCATGAAAAACCACTACTTCGCCCGATTTTAATACAAATACATCAATTTCAATCATATCTACACCCAACTCCAAGGCTTTTTTTACAGAAGCTACGGTGTTTTCAGTTTCATGCCCCATGGCGCCGCGGTGACCAATGTTTAACATTTTGCTGTTGGTTTTACAGCCCAAAATACATACTGCGCATAAAATATACAGTAACCTCATGTTTTATTTTTAAAGACAAAAAACTGGTTCTTATTTAAATTGAACTTTGATTAAAAATTATGTTTGAGTTAAGAAATCAAATTGATTTAGAAAGCATTGGTTGTCATTAGTGAAAATTTATACTTTAGCGGAATTCAAAATCAACCCCCAACCCAATGATTAAACAACTTTTTGTAATTGTTGTGCTTTTGTGGCTCAACCTTATACAAGCACAAAATACACCCAGCAACAATGTTTCGTCTGAACTATCAGAGATTGAAACAGAAACGATGAAGTTTGAACAATTCAACCATTCACTAATAGACTACAACAAGGCGGTAAAAAGTTATAACGCCTTTGTTAACTTCCGAAACAAAAATTTCAAACCCGAAAAATCCGATGCCGACATTCAAAAAATGATTGATAACGGCTTAAAAATGAGTGCGAGTGCCCAAACTAAATTAAGTCAAATTCAAAAGCCCGAAGGACAATTAAAAATCAATGTTCAAAGTTTAAGCAAAGACATCAAGAGCATAGAAAAAAACTTAAAAGACCAACAAGCTTGGTTAAAAAACTATTTAAGTAAAAACCACATAGGACGTAAAGGGGTGTTAATGAATTTAGGTGATGGGATTATTTTGAGGTAATTCTAATTATGGCTTTATTATAATTACTTCGTAAGTATACGAAGTTTTAGAAGCATTCTTGATTCCAGAAACAGTTACGGTATACTTTACATCTTCGGTACTGTTTTTTACAATACCTGTTGGTTCCCAAACTATTGTATTATCACCGTAAGCTGGACCTGAATTGCTAACAATACTTAATGCTACATTTCCTGACGGACCAGTCATAACAACTTTTGCATCATTAAAGATAGCTCCATAAATTGAAAAAGACCATCGATTATAAACTAAATTTTGAGGGAAATATCTATGGGGATAAGCCGTAAATTCTTTAGAATTTTTTATTGCAAAATCACTATGAACCCATACCGCAGAAGTATAACCCGTGGATCCAGAAGTAAATGATTTTGCTTTCGAATATAAAAGCCATCTGCGGTGCCCTACAGGAGCATTAGTTGTGCCAGCATCCTGTATTAAATTTGAAATAGCAGTAGTTGAATTATAACCGATTGAAAGATTTGATTTTGTAGCGCCTAAATATCCATCTGCTGTATAACATTTCCAATCACTTGTAGGAAAATGACTTAATTTGTTATTTGCATGCATCATAAAAGCGGCTTCTTGACATGCTTTTACTTTATCAGTAGACAAATCCATTTCTATCTTAGGCAATCCAACTAAATTTCTAAAATAATTGATTCTCTTCGCTACCATTTCATGGGTAGTTGTCGGAATTGTTCCTGCATTACATGTTAAAATATTTCCTGTCCAACCTGAATTAGTCAAATTCGTCTTTAAATAAACTTCATTATAGTTATAAACAGCACTATCTCGTGCAGTCATTGTTTTAGGAGTCGAAGTTTCGTTAACCTCATCTTTCTGACATCCAATTATTGTTAAAAAAAGAGCAGTTAATAAAATAGTTTTTTTCATGGTTATGGTTTTGAATGCTACAATTTACAAAAAAAGAAAAGTGTTCGCAGTTTTTTATTTCAAATCTGGAATCTCAAACTATAAAGTAAATAGTTATTAGTTTTATAACTTTGAATTCACCATTCACCATTCATCATTCACAATTCAAAAAAATGACCCCTACACAATACATCGCTCAACATATATCCGTTTCGGAAAAACAAATACAAAACACCTTGGAATTGTTGCAAAACGATTGCACGATTCCGTTTATTGCCCGTTACCGCAAAGATGCGACAGGAAATTTAGACGAGGTGGTGATTGAGCAAATTGCACAAGCTTTTAAAGCTTATGAAGCGATTGTAAAACGCAAAGAGGCGATTGTAAAAGCGATTGAAAGTCAAGGCTTGTTAACGCCTGAATTGAATCAAAAAATTGTGAATTGTTTTGAGGTAAACGAATTAGAAGATTTGTATTTACCCTATAAAAAGAAGAAAAAAACCAAAGCCGATACCGCTCGTGAAAACGGTTTGGAACCCCTAGCCAAAATCATGATGGCACAAAATGCCGATAATATCGAAGTGATAGCCTCTAGATATTTGAATGCAAATGTACCCAACGAAGACGATGCCTTACAAGGTGCACGAGATATTGTAGCGGAGTGGATTAATGAAAATTTGTACATCCGTAAGCAACTCCGCAGAATGTTTCAGCGGAAAGCGAACATTACCGCCAAAGTGGTGAAAACCGCTTTAGAAAAAGAAGAAGCACAAAAGTTTAAACAGTATTTTGATTGGTCAGAAAATTTGAGCAAAGCTGCTTCGCATCGATTATTGGCGATGTTGCGTGCTGAAACCGAAGGTTTTATCAAGCTGAAAATTGGTGTAGAAACCGAAGAAGCTTTAGATTTCATCAAACAAAATATCATCAAAGCGAAAAACGCTACTACCCCTCATTTAGTATTAGCAATTGAAGACAGCTACAAAAGATTGTTATCACCTGCTATTGCCAATGAAGTTTTACAAGAATGCAAAGACAAAGCCGACACCCAATCCATACAAGTTTTTGCTAATAATTTAGGGCAATTATTATTAGAACCACCTTTGGGTGAAAAACGTATTTTGGCTCTTGATCCTGGTTTTAAAAGTGGCTGTAAAGTAGTGTGCTTAGACGAAAAAGGCGATTTATTACACAACGAAAATATTTATCCGCACGCCCCACAAAATGATGTTTCTGGCGCGATAAAAAAAATCCGTTCGATGGTGAATGCGTATAAAATTGACGCCATTTCAATTGGGAACGGAACTGCCGCTCGTGAAACGGAATTCTTTATCAAAAAGATACCTTTTGAAAAGCCCATTCAGGTTTTTATGGTAAACGAAAGTGGCGCATCAGTATATTCGGCCAGTAAAATTGCGCGAGACGAATTCCCAAATTATGATGTTACCGTGCGTGGGGCCGTTTCCATTGGGCGTCGTTTGTCTGACCCCTTGGCAGAATTGGTAAAAATTGACCCTAAAGCCATAGGTGTGGGGCAATACCAACACGATGTAAATCAAACCCAATTGAAAGAATCGTTAGATGCGGTGGTGGTGCGTTGCGTAAATAAAGTAGGGGTCAACATCAATACCGCTAGTAAATATTTATTGCAATATGTATCGGGCATTGGCGAAAAAGTAGCCGAAAATATTGTGCACTACCGCACCGAAAATGGTGCTTTCACCAATCGAAAGGAATTGAATAAAGTAACCGGATTGGGTAAAAAAGCCTTTCAGCAAGCCGCAGCATTTATTAGAATTCCACAATCGGAACATCCGTTAGACAACTCCTCCGTACATCCCGAAGCCTATGCTATTGTAGAAAAAATGGCCAAAGACTTAAAAATTAAATTACCCGAACTGATTGGCAATGCTGAAAAAATCAAACAAATCAATCTAGAAAATTACATTACGCCCGAAATTGGATTATTAGGTTTGCAAGACATTGTAAAAGAATTGCAAAAACCCGGTTTAGACCCCCGAAAATCTGCCAAAATATTTGAATTTGACCCATCGGTAAAAACCATCAAAGATTTGAAAACAGGCATGGTTTTGCCTGGTATTGTCAACAACATCACCAATTTTGGTTGTTTTGTTGATATAGGAATCAAAGAAAGCGGATTAGTTCATATTTCGCAACTAAAAGCCGGTTTTGTAAGCGATGTAAACGAAGTGGTAAAATTGCATCAGCATGTTGATGTAAAAGTTACTGAGGTTGATGAGGATCGAAAACGTATTCAATTAACCATGGTTTTGTAAAACAAATTCTTTGTATTTTTGTTAATAATTGAAATTGAAAATGGAAAATAAAAAAGATGTTGTAGATAAAAAAGATCATTCTTATTTCTATTCTTTAGAATTAGAAGGAGTTAATTGTTTTAAAGACAAGCAAACTTTAGATTTATCTAATGGGAAAGGAAATTATTCTCCTTGGACTATTATTTTAGGAGATAATGGTACTGGAAAAACTACTTTATTAAGAGTTTTAGATAGAATACAGCCATATCATGACCTTTTAATTACTGACAAGGATACTGATAAATTATTGAAAATACCTATTATTACTTATGACAATTATGTTAAAAAGGGAGTTTTACCGCAAACAACTAAAGTGAAACTTTCAATTTTTAATAATACAAAAGGAATAATTCCAAACACAGTATCAATTACTGATGATACAATTAAAATATATAACATATTAATTTCAAATGTTTTCCTTTTATCGTATGGTGCTTCTAGAAGAATGAGTAAAAATCAAAACATATCTTCTAAAGAGATAAATGAAAATAAAATTACTTCTCTTTTTAATGATTCTATAGAATTAATAAATGCTGAAGAATGGTTTTTACAAAAAGAATGGGCATCAATTAAATCTGAAGGAGTTACAAAAGAAAAATTTGAAAACGATTTTAATAAGGTAAAAACGATTTTGATTGATATCTTACCCGATGTTTCAGATATTCAATCCAAGCCTATTGATGAGAACAATTCCAAGCCTATTTTAGAGGTAGAAACTTCTTATGGATGGGTAAGTTTAAGAAATCTTAGTTTTGGTTATCAAACGCTCACAGCTTTGATTGTTGATATAGCTTCCAACATGATGGAACAATATCCAAATAGCAATAATCCACTAGAAGAACCTGCAATTATTTTAATAGATGAAATTGATTTGCATTTACATCCTAAATGGCAACGGACTGTAATTGATAAACTATCTCAACATTTTCCTAAAGCACAATTTATAGCAACATCTCACAGTCCATTGATTGTACAAGCTGCGTTAGATAAGAAAGCTAATATTGTGGTTTGTAGAAAAGAAGGAGATAGAGTAATTATTGATAACGATCCTGATGAAGTAAAAGGCTGGAGAATAGATCAAATATTAACTTCAGATTTATTTGAATTAAGCAGTTCAAAATCAATTGCTTTTGAAGAAATTAGAAATGAGAAAACGAGTATTCTTTTAAAGAATGAATTATCTGATTCTGATAAGGAAAGATTAGATTTTTTAAATCAAAAACTTAATAATACTCCTGTTTTTACGTCTAAAGAAGCTATTGATGCAGAAGAATTGATTAAAAAAGCAGCTGAACTATTAAAAAAATAGTTTCCATTATGATAAAGATAGTTAAGGACGAAGCTCCTGAAAAATTAATTAAAAATGGTTCGGCACAAACTAAAATTGATTTAGAAGAATATTCGAATAATAAAACAAAATATAATTCTGGCGAATCAAAATTTGAAGCTTTCAGTACAATATATAATTCTGATATAGTACGAGACACTTTAGAAAGTATTCAAAAAAACAAATGTTGTTACTGCGAAACTAAAAGTACTAGAAGTAATAGTGATGTAGAACATTTTAGACCCAAAGCAGCATATTCGTCTAGTTTTAAAGGTAACAGTTTATATCCTGGATATTTTTGGTTAGCTTATGATTGGGATAATGTATTTTTAGCTTGTCAAGTTTGTAATCAGATTTTTAAAAATGATTTTTTTCCAATTGAAGTAGAATCAACAAGAGCACAATTAAATAATTTTGAAATCGATAACGAAGTTTCATTATTTGTTCATCCCTCACAAGATGAACCGGAAGATGAAATAGAATATAGAGAAAGTATACCATTTGGAAAAACGAAAAAAGGTAAAATTACAATTGCTTACCTTGGTTTTGGTTCACTTGAACATGGAAAAGAATTCGCTCTAGAATATTCTAAAAAACATAAAATTAGAATTAATAGACTTTTTGAAGAAAGAGAAATCTTTTATCAAGAAAAGGCAAAGATTTATAGAACAATAAAACTGTTAGAAACAAAAGAATTAGATTCTGAAGGATTACAAGTTTTAAATGGACTTAAGCATATTATTGATAATGCACAAAATTTAGATTCAGAATGGTCATCTATGATAAAATGTGCAGTTAAAAATGAATTTAGAGAATATTAAAATTATCAGAACATGTTACATTAATGATAGTTTAAAAATTGCAAATCAAAAAAAAGAAACTCCCAAATTCAATTTGTAATTTGGGAGTTTCTTTTTTTAGTATTATTTCAAAATCACTTTTTTAGTCACACTTTTATAATCATCATTGGATATCTTTATTAAATAAATTCCGGAAGATTGATTGGCTAAATTGATTTCTGTATTTTCATTGGTTGTTTTTTGCTGATGAATAATGCTTCCTGAAGGAGAAATTACAGAAATGGTAGATTGCTGAGGTGCATGAACAGTAAATCGATCGGCACTCGGATTTGGGAAAAGCGTAACAGTAGATTTTTCTAAATCAAAATCTCCAGTAGATAAATTGGCCGTTGGTGGCAGATAAAAATTACCTGTCAATAAAAAAGAATACAATGTTTTTAATGTATGATTAAAATAACTGTTGGGTTCATTTAAGTTATTTAAGTCGCTATAAGAAGCGTCTAAATGTGCCTGATTTTCACCCGCCATTGCTGCACAGGCAAATGCTCCCACAAAAGTAGCATTATGCCATTGCCCGTTTAAAGATCCGTTTTGGTTGTAGCCATCTTTGATATTGGCAGATCCGCCAAGATTTATGCGTACAAAATCAGATGATTTTTTGGCGTAAGCCTTTGCATCAGCATTTCCATACCATAAATAATCAACAGCAATGCGCCATGGAGTTCTTGCAGCATCATAAGTATACGCTTTTCCTTCTCTATTATACCCATTGGCTGAAGCTATAGTAGAATAAGCGCCAGATGCCTGACACCAGTCAGAAACTAACCCACCAACAGCATTATTGATAGCTAAATTATTGTTTATAATGGTATAAGATTTTGCAGCAACCTGATTCCAAAAAGTGGCATCATTTGAAAAAGTTCCAAAAGCTCTGTAATAGGCTGGCGAAAAATAAGAGGGATTTGTAATTTGGCTTCCGCCGAATTGATCTCCGGGCTTTAAAACAAAAGTATTGGCTTCAATTTCATGAGATTTTATAGTAGCAATCAATGTTTGCGCGTCACTTTTATAATTTAATGTTCCATTACTTGCCCATTGATAATCGGCAACAATAAGCGCAAAGGCAGCGTCAAGTTCTGCATCTGTCGCACCATTTGCACCATTTATTCCAGAACAGCCGTTGATTTTCCAGTTCATTACACCATTAAAATTTACATTGTCTTTATAATACAACCAAAGACCATCAAACAATGTTTTATCGGCGGCATAAACAGCAAGCAGCATTCCGTAACCAATTCCTTCAGAAACAGTTTGAGAAGGATCGTCAAATTTTACTCTGAATCGGCCATTCGAACAGCTTGTAACAAAATTATCTTTCCAGATTTTATAATTGTTTTGTGCATCGATAGCATTTTTGTTTGATGCCATTAGGCCATTTGTAAATACTACGTTGGCAGGAAAGGGTTGCTTTTGTGCATAACTTTTGAGACACAAAAAAGCAACAGTAATAAGAAGTAGGTTTTTCATTATTATTGTTATTTGATTTAGGGACTCTAAAAGTAAGTTTTTTTAGATAAAATAAAAACCCCAAACTACATCGTAATTTGGGGTTTTATAATAAGGATATAATTTCTTATTTAATTTCTTCCTCTTCTTTTTTAGCAGAAGGTGCAGGAGGGGTTTGATCGTCTTTAGCAGCGTTCTTAAATTCTTTAATTCCACTTCCTAAACCTTTCATTAATTCCGGAATTTTTTTACCTCCAAAAAGTAATATCACAATACCTACTATTACAAGGATTTCTGTAAGACCTAATCTTCCCATGATTGTATATTTAATGCCGAAGCAAATTATGTTCTAATTTTATGCAAATGTATATAGAAATATACGAAGAAGAAGTGTTTTTGGATTAAAATATTAGTTTCCGGTAGCGTTAAATATTTTATAAAATCTTAAAATGAGCCTATTCCTTCATTTTTGTAAGGTATCAACAAGGCGATTAATTATTATATTTGCTCGTATAAACAACCATAATGACCAAGAAAAAGTTCAATTTCAGAAAAAATTTATTCATCAAAAACCGACTGGTAATTTTGAATGAAGATACTTTCGAAGAAATTTTTTCGTTCAAACTCAACTTAATGAATGTGTTCGTAACGTTCACATTAGGAGGAATATTTCTAATTTTAATTACTACTTTCATCATTGCTTTTACGCCTTTGCGCGAATTTATTCCGGGTTATTCTTCCTCTGAATTAAAGAAGAATGCAACCGAACTGGCCATCAAATCAGATTCGTTAGAAACCGCTTTAAAGAAAAATGAAGCTTATATAAAAGGAATTCAGAAGGTTTTAAAAGGCGAATTAGAGTATGCAAAATTCAATAAAGATTCTATTATGGCAGAAACTGATGAAGTTTCGGAAGTAAATATGAAAGCCTCTGAAGAAGAAATTAAATTAAGGGCAGAAGTGGCAAAGATGGAGAAGGAGTCGGGCGAAAAAACTCGAAGTAAAAACAAAAGTGACAAGAAATAATACCGTAAGAAATGTCTATTAAATCAGTAGCTGCAAAATTATTTGCCACGAAAATATTTTATAAAACACAGGCTTGGGCCAATAAGCCGGTCGAAACACAACAAGCAGTTTTTAAAAGTTTAATAAATAGTGCCAAAGAAACCCAGTTTGGTACAGATCATCACTTTGATAAAATAAATACGGTTCATGATTTCAGGAAACGTGTGCCAATTCGTGATTACGAAGATTTAAAACCTTATATCGATAAAGTTCGAATGGGCGAAAAAAATATTCTCTGGAAAGGGAAACCGCTTTATTTTGCCAAAACTTCAGGAACAACTTCGGGAGCAAAATATATTCCGCTGACCAAAGAATCAATGCCGTATCATATAGAAGCTTCGAGAAATGCAATTTTACATTATATATACGAAACCGGAAATGCTGATTTTGTTGATGGAAAAATGATTTTCCTGCAGGGAAGTCCAATTTTAATTGAAAAATATGGGATTAAATTTGGAAGATTGTCCGGAATTGGAGCTCATTTTGTGCCTAAATATCTTCAAAAAAACAGAATGCCATCTTGGGAAACCAATTGCATCGAAGATTGGGATACCAAAGTAAATGCGATCGTAGAAGAAACTATTGATCAGGACATGACCATAATTTCCGGAATTCCCTCTTGGGTACAAATGTATTTTGAGCGATTACAGGAAAAAAGTGGCGGAAAAAAAATAGGGGATTTGTTTAAAAACTTCAATCTATTTATTTACGGAGGGGTTAATTACGAACCTTACCGCGCCAAATTCGAAAAAATGATTGGCCGTAAAGTAGACAGTATTGAGTTGTTTCCAGCTTCTGAAGGATTTTTTGCGTATCAGGATTTACAAAAATCTAAAGGAATGCTGTTGTTATTGAATTCAGGAATTTTCTATGAGTTTATAAAAGCCGATGAATTCTTTTCAGAAAATCCAAAAAGCTATACAGTTGGTGAAGTAGAAATTGGTGTAAATTATGCCTTGATCGTTTCTACAAATGCAGGACTTTGGCGATACAATATTGGTGATACAGTTCAGTTTACATCATTATTTCCGCATCGTGTAATCGTTTCGGGCCGAATCAAACATTATATTTCAGCTTTTGGTGAACACGTTATTGCCAACGAAGTCGAAAAAGCAATGAAAGAAGCGACAGAAGGAACTAAAATTGTTATCAACGAATTTACGGTTGCACCTCAAATAAACCCTTCAAGCGGATTGCCTTATCATGAATGGCTGGTTGAATTTGAAAATGAACCCGAAAATTTAGAAGCTTTTGGCGAAGCTATCGATGATTCTATGCGAAAGCAAAACATTTACTACGATGATTTAATTACCGGAAATGTGTTGAGGAAAGTGGTTGTCACCAAAGTTTCGAAAAACGGATTCCAGGATTATATGAAATCGCAAGGAAAATTAGGAGGACAAAATAAAATCCCGAGATTATCGAACAATAGAGATATTGCTGATAATTTGAAATAGAGAAAATGGATAATCATATATCTTATGAGCAAATTAAAAATCGCGAATGTGATTTTATAGTCGAATATCGTTTTTTGTCACCAGAAGAAGGAGGAAGAAAAACAGGAAATCCTGCTCAGGGTTATCGCTCAGATTTTATGTATTCTGAAGATGAAAATCTAAAAAAAATATGGATGATCTGGCCAGAGTTTCTAGATGAAGAAGGTCAGGTTATTCTGGATAAATCTATTCGTGTTACAGCTTTCGGGAAAGCTAAAATGTGGATAGTAAATGAAATGAATCAAGAATTTCACAAACAAAAAATAAAAACAGGATTAAAAGGTTTTTTTATGGAAGGACCACATAAAGTTGCAGAATGTGAAGTTATCCAAATTGTAAATCTTAGTTTAAAATAAATGTTATCAAATAATGACATGAATAGATTTCAGTTGAATTAACATTTTTAATTCCTAATTTCGTTTAATAAAATACCTATTACATCTTCTTCAACAGAAGATTTAAAAATAAAATAGCATGAAAGAAACTAAAAATATATCAAGATCCAGAGCGCAGGAATCATCTGCAGCTATAGAAAAAATGTACATTACAATGCGTCACTTATTCAACCGTGGTTTTTATAAACCAATGGGAGTTTCGGGCGATAGTTTACGTGAATCATTATTAGCATTACGTCCGGAAATATACGGAAACATAGGCGAAGAAAAAGTAGAGCTTAACGGACTTTTGTACGTTATAGAACGTTTACCAATAGGTATCGAGCAATGTCGATTTATCAATTTAACTTCGGATGAAGGTTATTCTAAATCGCATTTTCAAGCGATTGTTCCTCCAAAAAGAAGACGTAATTGTTACAGAATCGACGAGGAACAAATGAATGTTGAAATCACTCGCGGAAGATCAGATATTTATGATATCCTGACCCACTTGACTTTTATTTTCATAGAATCGCATAAAATCAAAAACAGGGTTTTATTAGATGATGGAGGCGAAGTTTCGCGCGACTGGTTAAAATTAGAGCAAGCTGTATTACAAACCAAAAAGCTTTCTCAAATCGAAAAAGAAAAAGCAATCTCGCATGTTGCCAATATTTTAGCACGAACTTTTGAAGAGGTTCTGGATATTTATGATGCTTTTGGTTCGGAAAATGCTCCGGATCGTTTCCTGCATGTAATCTATTGGTTAGGAAAATTAGCGATTGAAGAAGTTATTGATAATAATAAACGTACCATAACTTTTAGTCCTGTATTAAGAGAGCGTTTAGGACACCATATTCACGGTGAAATCTGGGCAACGAACATCAAGGAAGTTCTTAAGGCAAATAGCCTTTTAAAACGTCCAATTCACGTAATAAGTGCGAATATGCATAGTGTGATGAATTCTATTTTTGCAACACCGTTGTTGAAAACAAAATTCAAGGACAAGTCTGATTTTTATATTTATGAAGAATTAAGCAAATCTGGCGCTAAAGAAACCAGAAGCCATGTTGAAGAACTGGCTTTAAAAAACGGAATGATTTCTTTACCTGATAGTTCAGGAACGAATATTGACGTTCAGATTTTTGATACTGCAAAAATTGACTGGGCAAAAACAGCATTTCCAAAAACAGTTCTTGACGAAGTAGCTCCGGTTATTATCGTAATGGATTATGCTTTTGGTGAGCAGGCTTACGAAACAATAGATGAGCTTTTAAAGCCTTATAAAAAAGAAACTTTATTAAATGTAAAATCAGTTTCAATAATGGGTAAAGCCGGAATTCTGGAAGGAGGAAAAGGCGATATCATGATCCCTACAGCACATATTAACGAAGGAACGGCAGATAATTATTTCTTCGAAAATGAATTAACAGGAGCAATGTTTGAAGGAAACGATATTGCAGTTTTTGAAGGTGCGATGGTTACCGTTTTAGGAACATCATTACAAAACAGGGATTTATTGAAATTCTTTCACGAATCGACCTGGGGAGTTATTGGCCTTGAAATGGAAGGATCTTATTACCAAAAAGCGATTCAATCAGCATCAAAAATCAGAAAAAGTGTTCCGCACGATATCAAAGTTCGTTATGCATATTACGCCTCAGATAATCCACTTGAAACCGGAAGTACATTAGCTTCTGGCGGGTTAGGAACGACAGGTGTAAAACCAACTTACCTGATCACAATTAAAATTTTGGAACAAATTTTCAACGTAAAATAAAAACAATAAATGAGTACAAAAGTACCGCACGATAATTCAGGACAGGAGATTGATATTTTTCAGCTTTCAAAAAGTATTGGTGGTTTTTTCGAAAGAATTAACTCCATTATTTTTCAGTCTATTCATTTCTTTGTCCGCAAATGGATTATTGTTTTAATTTTACTAATCATAGGGTTTGGTATTGGCTGGTATTTAGATTCAAATAAAAAAACATTTGAAAATCAGATTATTGTAACGCCAAATTTTGGAAGCGTCGATTATCTTTATTCTAAAATAAATTTGATCGAATCTAAAATTATTGCAGGAGACACGGCTTTCTTGAAAAATGAAGTTAGTATTCAAAATCCAAAATCAATAAAAAAAATCGAGATCAAACCCATTGCCGATGTTTATAAGTTTATTGAAGACAAAGAGCAGAATTTTGAGCTGATTAAATTGATGGCTGAGGTTGGCGAGGTTAAAAAAGTGTTAGAAGATAATATCACAAGTAAAAACTATACTTTTCATTCGATATCTTTTGTAACCGACAAAATTACGAGCGAAAAAGATATCGTTGAGCCATTGTTAAAATACTTAAATAGCTCTGAATATTTTAAGACGCTTCAAAAAATTGGATATAAAAATCTGGAACAGCAGATAATTCAAAATGATACTATTATTGCTCAAATTGACCAGGTTTTAAATGGCTTTTCTAATACCGTAAAAAATGGATCAAAAAACGATAAGCTGATTTACTATAACGAAAATACTCAGCTTAACGATATTATTAAAACAAAACAATATTTAATAATCGATCAGGGTAAATACAGGCTAAAGCTTATTAATTATGATAAAGCAATTAAGGACATAAATTCAACTTTAAATATACATAGTGCTAAAATTACAAATGGGAATCTTAAACTTTTATTGCCATTTTTATTCATTTTTATTTTCGTTTTAATTCATTTGTTTCTAAAGTTTTATCGTAACCAGCTTTTCAAAGCTCAGGTTAAATAATATAGTATTGAAAACGTTTAAAATGACTGAAAGAATTTCAAAAAAATCATTCATAAAACAGAGTTTAGGAACTTTGGCTTTGCGAATTTTTGGAGTTCTTTTGTTATTTGGTTTCACCATATTTTTAACAAAATCATACAGTCCAAAATTAGTGGGACAGTATGATTTTGTGCGTTCTTATCTTTTAGCAGTTGGAAGTATTTGTTTATTGGGTTTTGATCAGTCCATTTTATATTTTAAAGGAAAGTTAGCAAGTCAAAAAGAGGTACGACAATTGAAAATGGTGTATTTAAAAATGGTAAGGATGCTATTTTTAACTTCAATATTAATTTTAGCTGTTTTTTTTATTATTGATAAAAAGACAATTAATAGTTATTTTTTGGATGATGAGGTATACTCAATCCTTTTAAAGAGTTCAGTCATATTGTTTTTTCATGGATTATCGCTTTTAAATACAGAGGTTTTCAGAGCATTAGACAAATTGTATGTTGCAGAATTATTTAGAAATATTATCAAATATATTCCGCTGATAATTGGCTCTGTAGTTTTATTTTATCTCCATTTAGAAGCCTATTTGGTAGATGTTTTTTTAATTGGTTTTATTTTTCTAGCCCTTATAAGTTCTGTTTTAGTATTTATTTATTTTAATAAAAAGGAGACAGTACCAGAAGAGATTTTTACTTCAAAAGAGATTTTCACAAAATCGTATCCCATTGCAATAAGCGGAATGGCAATGTTTTTATTAATGTCTTTTGATATTATGTTTTTAAAAAAATATCAAAATGACGAAACAGTAGCTTTTTATTCTGTCGGAGTTAAAATAATGACAATTGTTTCTGTAATAATCTTGACAATAAACATAACTGTTTCGGCAAAAATTGCGGAGTATTTTTCAAATCAGAATTGGATAGAATTAAAAAAAACATTGCAAAGCAGTGCTCGTTTAATTTTTTGCATTAGTTTTCCGGTGATAATCTTAATTTCTGTATTTTCTAATTATGTTTTGTCCTTGTTTGGACACCAATACATCATAGCGCAGAAATCCTTTTTAATTTTAATAATTGGTCAGGGAATTTGTTCTTTATTTGGTTCAGCTCCAGTTTATCTGAATATGACCGGAAGACAACATATTTTTCAGGTAATTTTGATAGGAGCGGTTATCATTAACTTTATTTTAAATAGATTTTTGATTCCAATTTACGGAATGACTGGCGCAGCTGCTGCTTTTTTCTGCAGTTCTTTTTTCTGGAATTGTGTTTCGGCAGTTGTTATATATAAAAAAGACAAAATCAAGATTTTTTTACATTAGAAAAAATCAATTTTAATATGCAAAACAAGATTAAAAAAAGTACAGCAGCATTTTTATTACTAGCGATGGCCAATTTGGTGGTTGCATTTAGTACTTTTTTTGTTTTGCCACCCAAATTCTTTTATGATTCAGCGATAATAATTTATGATAAATACAATGAAATAGGATACTTAGGCAGTTATCCATTAACTATTTTATTTTATAAAGTTACGGGTCTCCGCTATCTTCCTTTTCCTTTAATTGCACTTATACAGTTTCCTATTTTGATGTATGTTTTGTATAAAATAGGCGTTCCGGATTCTTTTGCAAAAATAAATGTAAAAAACGCTATTGTCTATTTGGGGATTTTTATGATTGCTATTTTTATAGCAATGCCTTCAAAAGAATTTATTACTTTTTTATTCATTTCTTCAATTATATTTTTGTGTAAAAACAAGCCGTATTCCTTTCAAAAAACGGTTCTTTTGTCGGTATTCCTTCTTATACTTTTCGGAGCTTTATACAGGCCTTATTTTGCTTTGATTCCTATAATTGCCGGAGGTATGTATTTTATAAGTTTTATTAATTTTAAAAATAAAACGGTATCAACAATTTTTTACGGATTATTGATTGTCTTTTTTTTATCATTGAGTTATGGAATTTTAAAAGGAGAATATTTTTCTGAAATGAGCCGTGAGGTGGTTAATAAAGAACGCATAGGTTCACCAGATGCAAATTCTATGATCACGCCGCCTTTAAAACCTGATACTTGGTACGGAGAAATAATTGCCATTTTTTATGGTTTTTTTACAGTAAATATTCCAATAAATGGTTTAAAACATATTTTATCTCCTCAAATCGTCTTATTTGTAATTTGGCAGCTTTTACTTTTTTACATCTTATTGGTTCGTTTTGCTAAATGCATAAAACACAGAGAATATTATAAATATGAACTATTCATTTTTTTTATATTATTTTCATTTTTTATTACACAAGGAGTTTTTGAACCCGATTTAGGTTCGGCGATGAGACATAAAATAGGCATTTTTCCACTAATTTATTTTGCGTTATATCATGAATATTTCCGAAAAGAACTTCAATAGAATCTTCCATCTTTTTTTGTGTTTGATTGCCATTTTGATGATCTTTAGAAAACCGTGCTCAATAGTGATTGTAGTATTTGCAGTTTTCAATTTAATTTTTTTTAAAAAGCTGCATTATACAAAAAATATATTGATTCTTGTGGCGTGTATTGCAACTCCGGTAATACTTGAATTAGTGCTTTTCTGGAATAATGATTCTTTTGCAAAAGGCTTAAAAGCAATAGAAAAAAGCACTTCGTTAGTAATTTTTCCATTGTTTATAATTGGAAATTTTCAACGGGTAAATTTTTTGAAGTTGTTGCAAGTTTATGTTTTCGGCACAACTTTGGTTTTGCTTTTTTTCTTCATTCGATTCAATATTTTGTTTCCAGAATTAATACATAAATATCTGAATGGTATTCATTTATGGGAAATGGGATATCAATTTGGGAATAGTGTAGGAATTCATGCACCAGCTTTAAATATGCATCTGGCTTTTGTAAGCGTTTCTGCTTTTTATTTTCTAATTAAGAGTTTTAAAGATCATGAAAAATTTACACTCAAAGTGATAAGAATGATAACCTTTATACTTTCTTTTTTCTTTGTATTGTTTGTTAATACCAGATTGGCCTTAATAAATGTTTTTATCGGACTTTTGATCGTTCTTTTTTATGCAGTAAAGCTGGATAATTTTAAAAAAGTAGCTTTAAAAAGTTTGCCAGTATTTATTTTATTAATTGCCGTTTTGTTTTTATTTGTTCAAAAAGATCCATACATGAAAGAAAAATATTCAAGCGTTAGCTTTGCTTATATGGATAAAGTGGGTAAGCTTGATGAGATCGATCATCCGGAGGTTAAAGTATTTAATTCTTTAGTTACCAGAGTTTCTATATGGAAATCTGCCTGGGAATTGTCTTTAAAAAATCTCCCTTTTGGAGTAGGCGCTTCCGATGGAAAAAATGAATTAAATAAATACTATGCAGCAACCAATCAGCAGTTTTTGGCTAAATATGAATTTCCTACTCATAATCAATTTCTTGATTTTTTATTGAAGTTTGGAATTCTCGGACCTTTGGTGGTACTTTTTTATATTTCTATAATTGGATATTTAGGATTTGATCTAAAGAATGCTGTTATAATTTCATTTTTTATTATCTTTTTTACATCAAATCTAATGGATGACTTTTTGCTTCGTTTTGATGGAATTGCTTTCAGCGGGTTTTGGTTGTCCATTTTTTCAAGTTATTGGATGCAACAAAAATCAGCTCTTGTAAATAGTAATTAGTTCTTCAAAATTTTTATTTTTATCGAATAAGTCTACACATCTTTCAAAAGCTTTTTTAGCAAAAAGTTTTCGATTTACAGAATTGCTCAGGATTTGAAAATACGGTTTCAGTTCTGAAATTTCATCAAATAGAAATCCTGTTTCATTATGAATCACAATATCTTTATTGCCAATTATATTGGTAGCAATAACAGGTTTTTCCAGCGCCATTGCTTCCAATATGGCTATTGGTAAACCTTCCCACAAAGAAGTTTGTAGATAAATATCAATATTATTGAGTTCTTTTAAAACCAATTGATGATCAAAAAGCCAGCCAGCAACTCGAATATTTGGAGCGGTAATTGAAGATTTTAATTCCCCATCACCAATCCAGACAAAATTGAATTCTGGAAAATTCAAGGCAATTTTATTAAAATGTTCAGGATTTTTTTGAAATGTGATTCTACCTAAAATTCCAATTGTAAGTTTTTCATTTTCATTTTCAAAAGCATATTTTCTAATATCGTTAATATCAATTCCATTTCGAATTAACTTTGAGTTTCCAAATTTTTGTGCAATTTCAAATTCAGTATCTCCACAAGCAATTGTTGTTCCGCCAAATAGCGTTTGAAAACTTTGTTCTATTATTTTATACAATTTTTGAACGGATCTTGAGATATCAGTTCTAAGAAAAGAAAAACCATGAGGACTATAAAAAAGTTTCTTTTTTTTGAATAATAAAAAATAAGCAACACGTCCTAAAACCCCGGCCTTTGAGGAATGAAGATGAATAACATCTGGATTTATTCTTTTTAGCTCTTTCCTTAATTCATAAACCGATTTTAAATCCTGAAGTGGAGAAAACTCCCGAACCATATTAATGTGGATCAGATTGACTCCATTTGAAAATTCAGACTTTATTTTCTGAGGATCAATTTCTTTTCGATTACTACTGTATATGATAGTAGTTTCTATCTTTTTATTTATTTCATCATCACCAAAGAAAGTTGATAAATCTCTAAAATAAGTATAAACTCCTCCACCAAGAGCTTCTATAATGTGTACAACTTTCAAAACAGAGGATTTAATTGAGAGTAAAAATAGATAAATAAGCTTAATTATAATCTGAAAATTAAAAACTTCTTTCAAGATATGAGCTCAGGTGTAATTTAAAAGGCCAGATATTTTATTACATTTGTAGCTGTTTCATGGGGCTTTTAGTAGAAAAACAAACCCTAAAAATGTTCAATAAAACCAAATATGAAAAGAATACTTATTACCGGAGCTGCAGGATTTTTAGGATCGCATTTGTGCGACCGATTCATTAAAGAAGGATATTATGTTATCGGGATGGATAATCTGATCACGGGAGATCTTAAAAATATAGAGCATTTATTCAAGTTAGAACATTTCGAATTTTATCATCACGATATTACCAAGTTTGTTCATATTCCTGGTGATTTAGATTATATTTTGCATTTTGCTTCGCCGGCAAGTCCAATAGATTATTTAAAAATTCCAATTCAGACGTTAAAAGTAGGGTCATTAGGAACTCATAATTTATTAGGATTAGCAAGAGTTAAAAAAGCAAGAATTCTGATTGCTTCAACATCTGAGGTTTACGGAGATCCTCTAGTTCATCCACAAACTGAAGAATATTACGGAAACGTAAATACAATTGGACCACGTGGTGTTTACGATGAGGCAAAACGTTTTCAGGAATCCATAACAATGGCGTACCATACTTTTCATGGCGTAGAAACAAGAATCGTACGTATTTTTAATACTTACGGACCAAGAATGCGCTTAAACGACGGACGTGTTATTCCTGCTTTTATTGGTCAGGCTTTGCGCGGAGAAGATCTAACTATTTTTGGAGACGGAATGCAAACACGTTCTTTTTGTTATGTTGATGATCAGGTTGAAGGTATTTTTAGATTATTGCATTCAGATTATGTATATCCGGTAAATATTGGAAATCCTGACGAAATCACCATTAAAGATTTTGCAGAAGAGATCATTAAATTAACCGGAACGAATCAAAAGGTAGTCTATCATCCTTTACCAATAAATGATCCTTTACAACGCCAGCCAGATACTACAAAAGCAAAAGAGTTATTAGGTTGGGAAGCAAAAGT
>NZ_DLHA01000027.1 GCF_002482975.1 Flavobacterium sp. UBA7680
GTCAAGTTTTTTTAGGAGATGACAAACGGTTTACGTTCCCCAATCTAAAAGTTTATGTCTACCAACTAAACAGGATACGTTTGCCAAAGTATACAGCTCTTCAGCCAGGTCTGCCCACATGGATGGCTGGCTTATTTATCCTTTTACGAGCTATTTAATCCGGGGGGTAAAAAAAAGTGAACCGGATTGGATTCACGTTTTTTTGATCCTGTCAGGATAAAGGTTTGAATCCTGATCAGATTTGAAACCGGATTGTTTTTGAAATACCCCAATTTGAAACTTCGTAGAGCCGCATGTTGATTGTTGACTTGTATGGAGAGCGGGGCAGAAAATTTCATCACCCTATTAAAGTCTGGATAGTCTTTTGTGGGTACTGTTCATTTGATGTTCAATAAACCGGGGTATGTTACTGTACTTATTCATACGCCGTAAGATGGCATTCTTTCTTTTATGATTGATCAGTGCAAACAGAGAAGCTGTTCCTGCAATGATGAATACAGCGGCGATTATTTCAAGTGTTTCGTTTTTCATCTTAATTGGATTTTAGGTTTGGATAAAAAAGCCAACCACCTTGTCGAAGATGTGGCTGGCTTTTAAATATCAAGTTAGATTTGTAGCTGTGAACCTACATTGCAAAGATAAGATGGATGTAAAACAGGCTTTTATACAATTAACTTTGAATGTTACAGGATTTAAATGCTCAGATATTAATGATTCTTGCTATTTGATTGTTTTAGAACTTTTCTTATTTCGAACCTTCAGATTTTGAAAGCACACTTTTTAATTTATTTCCAAATTCCGACTGCTTTACATCAGTAATCGCGTTTGTTAGGTCATTATCAAATTTTTCAGGATTTTCAAAAAAATCAATCTTATTAAGTTTAAAAACAAATGGTTTATGGTAATTTTCAGATGTTTCAGAAATAACCTTATTACACACTTCTTTCCCCACATTATTTTTATTTATTCTTATTGCTATCTCTGTAAAATGAGATAATCCGTCAAGTACGTGATTTCTACAACTAGTACTTAAACCCATGATATCAATATCTTCTATAAGAGAATACAATCTACTACCTGGATACTTAAAAATTTCTTGCATTCTCTCCTTTTGTTCATTGTATAAGATATCGTAATTTGATTTAGAAATTTCCCTAAACCTACTTTTCCCTTTAAGATCATCCCGTTCAGTAACTACCAATATAGCTTTATAGGTAGTTAATATTCCAAGTAATTTCAAATATGATTCTGATGATAAACGAGGTTTTAATTTGAAGAAATTCTCAATTATTTGAATTGCTAAATATTTTGAAGTTGGAGTTGAAGAATCAGCCCAAGCATTTGAAGAATAATACAGAGTATAGATTTCATCTTTTTTAAACAGTGAAAAATAATCTTCATATAACTTCAAGGCCTTTTGAAATTTACTTTTTTGTTGGATAAGGTAAGTGGCAAAATTGATTAATGCTGTGCGTTTAATCTCATAAGGTGTTTTTTGTCTGTTAAGAATTCTTCTGTAGCTATTTTCCACTTCTACTTCTGTTGAGATAAATCTACTTGCGTCTGCATTAGTTAATAATGCTTGTTCTGTAGAGGTTCTTTTGTCTGTATCTATGATTTTTGCTCTACTCATAATTCCACCATCAAATTCATTACCTTTATTTTGGTAATAAATCTTCATTAGTTTAAAAATTTCTAATGAGTAAACTCGGAAAAAACCATCTTCAATTGTTACTATTTTTAGCTTAATAAGTTCATTGAGAGCATTAAAAAAATCATCATCAGTTTCTGAATCTTCTTTGTTAAGTATAAATCTTAATGTGCTAATTAATCCTGTTAAATCATTTTCATCAACTAACAGGCTGATTGCTAAAAACATATTTTTCCCATCGTGAGATAGGTATTCATAAATTCGTCATAAAGAAAATTTATTGTTTCTTTCGTTGATTTTATTTCAGTGTTTAAGGCTTCAAGCAACGTCCCTTTCTGAGCGGCAAAAATTCCAAGTTGGAGGATAAATAATGGTCTTCCTGATGTAATTTCAAAAACTTTTTTACGTATTTCTTTATTTCTAAGCTCTCTTTGAAGCTGATCAAGATTAAAATTAGGAATTTCATTTTTTATTGCCTCTTGAAGGAACATAATACATTCATCTTCATTTAATTCTTTTGTTTGAATCTCTTCTCCTGTAATAAGAATTGCTGACCTTGTTGTTATAATAATTTTGTGATGATTAATATTTAGTTTATTTAAAAATTCAATTATCCTATCTTTTTCTTCTTTACTAAAAGTTTCAAAGTCATCGATAATTATCAGTAGTTTGCCTTGATAATTTAATATGTGACGATCATTCAAATCATCATAAGAAAATATTATGGAATTGACAACTCGAATTATATCATCTAAAGAAGTAATTCCATCTGAAATATGATTAATGCGGCCGTGATAATAATTGTATTGTCTATCTTTCGCTGATAGGAAAATCACATAATCAAATACTTTTTTTGCTTGATTACATAGGATTTCACACACTCTTTGAATTGATGCTGTTTTCCCAACTCCTCCATGCCCCCAAATAGTACCAAAGACCGAGGCCATATTGTTTTCTAAAAAACTAATAATCTTCTTAGTGATTCCTACATCTATGTACTTACTAAAATTATTTTGAAAAGCATTTATTACTGTTCCATTAGCTGATTTCCTTTTGGAACCATCGGAAAGAATAGATAATTTTTCAAATTCAGGTACTTCTATTGTAGAATGACCAGTTTTGAGAAGTTTATTATATTTTGTTCTTCCAGTTAATTTTTCTTCGATGGAACAAAAAGTATAAAATTCCGATTCATTTTCTAATAGAATAAATGGCGAAATTCTAACATAGTAGGTGCTTTTAATGAATAAAAATAAATCACCGACTTCGAAATTAAATATCTGCTTTGGACAAGACCATACTCTATAGGTAAAACCATCAGACTTATAAGATATGCCTTTAAATGTATTGTCTTCTTCCTTTGTAACTTTTATTATCTCAACTTCATTAAAAATGTCATGTAAGTTTGGGGCTTCAATTAATTCGAAGAATTTTTCAAAAAAGTTTAAATAATTCTCTGTATCATCTTCGAATGAAAAGCCATGACCAATCTTTTCATTCCTGAATCTGGGATAATCATCTATAAAGTTATATAAGCCTTTAACCTTTCTATTCCCAAAAAATTCAGATGATAAATCTAATTTTCGAATCATTGAAATTATAGTACCAATTGATGGTTTTCCAATACAGTTTATAATATACTCCCTATCATCTATTGATATTGTTTCCCAATTCTTATTCCACAAATAAGACAATATATATATTAGTATAAACTCAAACTTTGATTGATAGTGTATTCGTAATTCTGCTCTTTGATTGTCAGATTTTAAAAAATCAATTTTTTTATTTAAGTTACTTAATATATAATTCATTTATGAGTATTTAAATTTAGATTTCAAAAGTAGAGAAATAGCTTTGTAAATATTTTTATTTCGCCCTTGTTGATGTAAGCGTAAATGCAAACCAGTGCGACTTACCAACGAAAATAGAGAAACATTTTTTAAAATAAATACTCCTTATTATAATAGAATCAGTGTATGGATAGTGGAAGTCTTTAATGTGACAATAGATCCGGAACAATAAGAATTGATAGTTTTGAATAATTAAGATAGCAAGTAATCTTCTTCTAATAATTCATCATCCGATTTCTTTTTGGATTTAATGTATTCAGTTGTGTAAAGTTTTAAGGTATCCCCTTTCTCCAATATTTTATTGTCTTTATAAAATTTTTCAATTTCATTATTATCGAACCATCTGCTACCAACTAGTCCTAACTTAAAAAGCTTTTCAAAAATGTAGTGGTTTGGGTAGGTTAATGCTAAATGTTTTTTATCAAGTTTTTTGTCTTTTTTACTCAAATCAATCGCTTTGCAAATAGGTATATGCAATCCACTTGAAACCATTTTATTTTTATGTTTTTGTAATTTATCTGTAGGTCTCAAAAAACCACAACAGTGTGGCATTCTGAATGTTTCCTCTTTTGAACTAGGGTGTTCACAGAAATTACAATCACAAAGTGTTTTTCGCAATTTTGCTAATTGTTCATTTAAATTTCCGTTGGAAAAATAAATTCGACCATCCTCCCAGGTTTTATATTGTAAAAAAAGAAAACGTACTTTTTCGCTTTCTATGTCGTATTGTTCATAAATTAAATCAGCTCCTGTAATATGCTCCTCTTTATCTGGGTGAAGCAATCGCATTCTAAGGAATCTATTTTCTGTAATTTCATAATCAACATACTTGTAACCATTATCTAAAACTTCTCCAAAAATCTCACGTCTATCTATCTGAGCAAAATCTCTTACCAAAATTGCATTCTCTGTAAGATGTCTAGGTTTTAAGCTCTCTCTCGCCGCATGAAGTCTGGCAATTTTGGCATTTGTCGCTCTTAAGTCCTTTTTTTCTAAAGAAGATTTACTTGTTAATATTTTAAGTCTTTCTATTTCAGCATCTATTAAATCTACAGGATCTGTTTGCTCACCATTTCCAGAACTTAATATTGCTTCCTCTTTATATTGCCTAACAATTTCGCTATCATTTTTTTCACTTAGTAGCTTTTCAAATTCATTATATAATCCTTCATCTAAGTCATACAAAAATCTTAAGGATTGTTCATAAGTTGGTGGAAATTGTTTACGGGTTGCAATACTTACTGCGTCGCGAATCCCACTAACAGTTTGAAAAGCTATATTTAAATTTTGGTCTCCAACTAAATCTGCACTCATGTCAATTGATTTATTTTGCTAAATTTATATCAGACAATTTGATAAAAAAAACAAATTCCAAAACGTGTATCAAGTGGTCTCCTGCTCGAAGTTTTACGAACGGCATCCCGAACTATAAAATAACAGAGGGTTTTCTCCTATTTGCATTTGTTCGATAGTCCCGCTATTCGTCTTATTCCAAATAACCCGCCCGGGCCGAACCGGACGGGCATCCGGAAAATAGAGCAATCCTGAAAGAGAAAAGCTCAATCGGGTTGCTCTAACCTTCATTTATGATACATGGTTAAAAGGTCTGCATCAGAAGAAAATTGAATTGCGATACATCCTGCTTTGCAGTTCTATTTTTTTAATGTTCTCGGCGCATTGGAGCAGGTAATCGGTAAATTCTTTCAGCCAGATGATATCGTTCGAAACACTGGCCATCTCTTCGTAAAGCGAACTGGTGAACTCATAAACGGTTCTTTCCAGGAAAGAGATAACCATCGCCAAAGGCATATCATTGACAAACACCTCCTCCTTCAAAAAAGGGTTTTCGGAAAGGGTCAACAGATTGTTGTAAGTGCGGACAGAAATTTCTCTGGTCTGGTGGAGCTGGAGGATAAAGCCTGCTCTCTTAGCTGCCAGCTCTGTTTCATTAAAAATCATTTTGCCGGAATGGTAGTTTGGTGTTGCAAAGAAGTTCATAAAATTTGGTTTAGTTTTTTATCATGCGGTACAGAAAATTTGTTTTTTCCGGCACGGCAAAAATGTAATCATGGTGATGTTTACAGGGGCGTTTTTGTTTCAATTGGTTGTTGCAAATTTGGGTATAAAGCAAGCGGCATGCAAGAGAGTAAATACTGTAATTTGAGCACCGTATAAGTCACACCCGTTTTGGGTACTTCTACCGGATCTTATGCGTAGAAGTACGCATTATCCTGCCGGGCAGATTTCTATTGTATTAAAAATGAATACTTTTTGTCATTGCTTTTGAGGAATACGTTTTGTTGCTATAGCTTTTCAACAAGTGCCAGCCTATATTTGCGCTTCAAAATTTTACAATCAAAACAAACAGAAAATGAAAAGATTTTTTTACACGCTGATGTCAGTTTCAGCACTGGGCCTGAGCCTGAGCAGTTGCGAAAGCAATAACAAGCCCGCTGCCGCAGATAAGCCAGGTACCTTTGACCCCAATACTTGTTTTGTGCCCAATGCCATGGCCATGTGCACACCGGAATGTCTGGAGGTAATTGTGGATACCCACAAAATATCTACCCAGCAATCTATTGTAGCCAGGGCCGGTATCACAACCATACCTTACGAAATATCCACGCCTGCCT
>NZ_DLHA01000038.1:0-25528 GCF_002482975.1 Flavobacterium sp. UBA7680
TAATTTCGCTTGTAATGCTTCTGCGTCGGCTTTTGCTTTTGCATCTGCTGCTAACTTAGCTTGTAATGCTTCTGCGTCAGCTTTTGCTTTTGCGTCAGCTGCTAATTTCGCTTGTAATGCTTCTGCATCTGCCTTAGCTTTTGTGTCTGCTGCTAATTTCGCTTGTAATGCTTCTGCATCAGCTTTTGCTTTTGCGTCTGCAGCAAGTTTAGCTTGTAATGCTTCCGCGTCAGCTTTTGCTTTAGCATCTGCAGCTAACTTAGCTTGTAGAGCTTCTGCATCAGCTTTTGCTTTTGCGTCTGCTGCTAATTTCGCTTGTAATGCTTCTGCATCGGCTTTTGCTTTTGCATCTGCTGCTAACTTAGCTTGTAATGCTTCTGCATCAGCTTTTGCTTTTGCATCAGCAGCTAGTTTAGCTTGTAGTGCTTCTGCATCAGCTTTTGCTTTTGCGTCTGCAGCTAATTTAGCCTGACGTGCTTCTTCTGCTTCTTTTAATTGTTTTTCTTCTGCTTCCGCTTTAGCTTTTGCAGTTGCTTCTGCGTCAGCCTTAACTCTTGCATCAGCAATTAATTTAGCTTGTAAAGCTTCCATGTCTGCTTTTGCTTTCGCTTCTGCAGCTAATCTTGTTTTTTCTGCTTCTGCATCAGCCTTAGCTTTTGCATCCGCAGCTAGTTTCGCTTGTAATGCTTCAGCATCTGCTTTCGCTTTTGCATCTGCAGCTAATTTTGCCTGACGTGCTTCTTCATCGGCTTTCACTTTTGCATCTGCAGCTTGTTTTGCTTGTAGAGCTTCTGCATCAGCCTTAGCTTTTGCGTCTGCAGCAAGTTTAGCTTTTAATGCTTCAGCGTCTGCTTTTGCTTTAGCATCGGCTACTAATTTTGCTTGTAATGCTTCAGCATCTGCTTTCGCTTTTGCTTCTGCATCAAGTTTCGCCTGAGCTTCTGCATCGGCTTTTGCTTTTGCATCGGCTGCTAATTTTGCCTGAAGTGCTTCTGCATCTGCTTTCGCTTTTGCTTCTGCAGCTATTTTAGCCTGAGCTTCAGCATCGGCTTTCGCTTTTGCATCGGCTGCTAATTTTATTTTTAATGCTTCTGCATCAGCTTTTGCTTTTGCTTCTGCAGCTATAATTGCTTGTCTGGCTTCTGCATCAGCTTTCGCTTTTGCATCTGCTGCTAATTTTTCTTTTAGAGCTGCTCCTTCTGCGGCTTTTGCTTTTGCGTCAGCGGCTGCTTTTGCTCTGTTTGCAGCATCAATCGAAGCTTTTGTTTTTGCTTCAGAAGCGGCTTTTGCTTTTGCTTCTGCAGCTAATCTAGCCTGAAGTGCATCTGAGTCAGCTTTTGCTTTTGCATCTGCAGCCAGGATTGATTGTAAATCTGCTTCTTCAGCTTTTGCTTTTGCATCTGCTTTACGTTTCGCTTCTGCAGCATCGGCTTTTGCTTTTGCATCTGCAGCTAATTTTATTTTAAGTGCTTCTGCATCAGCCTTAGCTTTTTCAGCAGTTAATTGCGCTTGTGTTTTTTGTGGAGCCGGAGCTGGCGTAGTCGGCGTTGCAGCAGCTGTTTGTTTCGCTTTAGCTTCTGCATCTGCCTTAGCTTTTGCATCGGCTGCAAGTCTAATTTTTAATGCTTCTGCATCAGCTCTCGATTTATCTGCAGCTAATTGCGCAGCTGTTTTTTGTGCTGCTGTTGCTGATGGTTTATTTGCTTGCGCTTGTGCTCTCGCAGCCGCAGCGGCATCAACTCTTGCTTTATTATCTGCAGCTAATTTTATTCTTCTCGCCTCAGCATCGGCTCTTGCTTTGTCTGCAGCTAATTGTGCTTGTGTTTTTTGTTCTGTAGCAACGGCTCTGTTTGCTGTTGCTGTCTGCGCTCTTGCGGCAGCTGCAGCATCTGCTTTAGCTTTAGCATCGGCGGCTAATTTTATCTTAAGAGCTTCAGCATCTGCTTTAGCTTTGTTGTCTGCGTCTAATTTTGCTTTTGCTGCAGCATCGGCATCAGCCTTCACTTTTTCTGCAGCAGCAAGTCTTGCTTGTTTTGCTTCAGCATCTGCCGTCGCTTTTGCTTCTGCAGCTAATCTTGCTTTTTCAGCTCCATTTACTCTTGTTACCGGCGCTGATGTTGTTTTCTTAGCCATTACTGGTTTAGATGTAGTTCTGGCTGGATCTATTAATGATCCTTCATCATCATCTCCGTAATAGTAATTTCTGTTTTTGAATTTATAAGCAATTGCAAATTCATGAGAACCTCCCATGTTTGTAAAATTGCCCATTCCTCTTTCATAGTTATATTCAATTGCAATGCTTGGAGAAATATTAACCCCTAAACCTGCAGAAACTCCGTATAAAGTATTGTAACCTGCCTGCGCCCAAACTCCTTGTTGAAGTGTAAGCATTGCTAGTCCTGAAAGAACTGTTTTATCTTTTTTAATTTCTGTTTTTACAATTCCAGAAAATTTACTTCTGTCAAAAAAACCATAGCTGTCAAGATATCCGGTATACATGGCATGCAATTCGATTGCTCTTTCCGGATCTTCTTTTACAACGCCTGAACCAAAATTGTAAAGAATTAAATTGTTTACCGATAATCCGAAATCAAGAAAAGCGGTTCCGTAATTAATCCCTGGATTTACAGTAAGCATTGTATTGGATGGATAGTCACCATTTAAAATATCCGGATCATCAGATATAATTTTTCCTTTGTCTAAACCGCTTTGGTAAGCACCTACGTTTAAACCAAAAGTAAGGTTACTGTCTTCCTGCAAAACGATATTGTGAGCAAAATTGACAACTCCTCCAAACACGGTCATTAAACCATAATTTTGTTGAAACAAACCAATAGCAAAGGCTTCATTTTCTCTAAATCGGCCAGAATAATTAGCTAAATACGTTTGCGGTGCATTGTCAAACTGCACCCATTGTCTTTTGTTATAAAAACTTGCATAAGCGTTTGATTCACGAACAAAGCTAAATGCAGGGTTTATTAAATATCTATTAAACTTTAATGAATTTCTGATAGGTAATGAAAACGAAACAACTCCATTCTCAACTTTGTCCTGAGAATAGAGTACATTAGAAAAACCGTAAAATAAAGTTATGAATAGTAAAATTTTCTTCATTATTTAATCACAGTTATTGATCCTTTTTTTTCACCTGTGTCTGATTGAATGACATAGTAATAAACTGGATTTACATTTTTAAAATCTTTTATAAAAGAGTTAAGTTCCGGATCGTAATTGCTGCCGACATCATCATACATTACTTCTCCGTTTGAACTTAAAATTATTAGCTTCGTCGACGGCGTTTTATAAACATCTGGAATATTCCAGAAAGGATAAGCGCCGCTCAGTTTAACAATATTTGGAATTACAGTAGTAACAGCATCTGTTGCTGATGTAACTCTAAATGTAAATTCTCTTGAAGCTATACAACCTGATTCCTGTGATATTTTAACTCTATATAAACCTCTTACGGCTACCAGATAACTTGAACTGCTAGCTCCGCTTATTTGAATATTATTTAAAAACCATTCGAATTTTGGAGTTCCTGCATCTGTAGTTACAGATACGTTTAATGTTTCTCCTTCTTGAAGCTCATAAGTATCCGCAACATCTATGCTGGCCGTGAAACTATTGCTTTTTAAATCGATACTTCCTGTAGCTTTACAACCTCCAAAATCTACCTCAACAGAATAAAGACCAGATTCACTTGTAGTAATGCTGCGAGATGTTTGTGCAATTACAACACCATCTTTTTTCCAAACATAACTGTTACCTGAAGTTGCTGTTAAAATAGTTCCTGCACCGTTTGAACAAAAAGGATTTCCTAAGCTTGAATCTACTGTTACTGCAGATCCTCCGCTTGAGGATACTACGCTAACACGATTAGAACTAAAGTTATCATCGTCACAACCGCCGTAATCGATTTGAGCATAATAAACACCCGGAGTATTTGCCACTAACGTTGTACCGCTTTGTCCTGCTATTAATACATTATCTTTATACCATTTATACGTTAAATTTGGATAATTGGCAGGAGATGATGGTATATCTGCAGGAGTTGGATTGTCAACAGAAAGGCTTATACTTCCGCCTGAACAAATAGTTGCATTGGCTTCGTTATTATTGATAAAAAATTTCTCTGCATAGATTCTATAATAAGCTGGAAACGAAGTCTGGCCCTGAAAATTCTTAACCCTCTGGCTGTAACTAGGCGTAGCCGTATTACTTTTAATTCGAAGGCTGTAAATATTTGAACCTTTTAAGTTTGTAGGGATCGCAAACTTAATAGTTTGCTGCTGTGCTGCAGGATCATCTACAAACGAAATTTTTGTTGTAGCAGTAGGAGTTGTAAAGCTTCCTAAATCATCTGAAAGTTCTACTTCAAAAGTAGTACCTGCCGGAAAATTTAAATAGCTGAATGTTGCGAAGTATTCATTAAATGGTGTTCCATTTACTTCTAAACCGGCACAAATTCTATCAAAAGGAAGCTGCTGTCCAACTATTGCTGGTGTTTGAGCATAGGTATGCGATTTAGTAAAGAGAATTATACTAAATAAAATGAAAACTTTAAAAAAAGATAAAGTAGTTTTTTGAATCATATAGTACGTGTTCTTGCTAAGTCTATACGCTCAAAAAACAAGATATCAATGAATGTTTCAGAAAAATCATATTTGTAGTTCTCAATAATGTCTTTTGCAAGAATTGAAGTAGAACCAATCAATGAGTTTTCTTCACAATCTGAAGATTGATCTTTCAAATCAGCCGACATAGTAAGGCTGTCCTTGGGGGTGGACAGCCCTACTATTAACTGATTAGAATTATCTAATTTGCTGATACATTTATCAGCTGATTCGTTATTTTGATTTATCTCAATTGAAGCTAATTTGCAGTCAGAAACAGCAGAAACCGTAGGTTTTTCTATTGCTGCACTTTGTGCATACAGACTTAACGAAATAGGAGAAACCAAAAAGAATATATATAAATACTTTTTTGTAGATAGAGCCATTATGTTTTGATCTTTATTTGGTCCTTTTAAGACGGATACATAAATTGTGTCTGGGGACTTTATTAATAAAATTTACGCTTTGAAATAAAAATCGAAATCTATTTATCTATTGCCGCTTGAAGCTGTAATTTTTCCTAATTGTAATCTAAAGTCTGGCTTTTTAGGGTTGAAGATATCAATAAATGTCTCTTTGTTGTCACTTTGAGAGTAAACATTAAAGAACACACTGTTTCCATACCAGCTCTCTAAATCTTCGTTGTTTGAGTTGTATTCAGTAAAGATGTTTCCTTTACATAAGTTGAAATACATTTCCTCAAATTTGATTTTTTTAAGGTTGGCATCATTGATTTCTGTTTTGCTGTCTAATAACACTGCAGGGTTAAATCCAGAGATCACACTTCTTTTCATTTCAAGAGAAGCAGTTTCGGCTACATAAACAGCCTCTTTTACTAAACCTGATTGAATGTCAGCATTGATATTTTCACTGTCATTAAGCATTGTAATGTTAGTTGCAACAACTAAAGTAGTTTTTTTAGTAAAATCTGTTTCGCTTTTCTTTTCGAATGATTTTACCTCCATACAACGAGATCCGTCTTTGTTACTAGATAAGTAAGAAGATCTAACTGCTAAAGAGTTATATAAACGACATTGTACACCTTGTGTAAATTTGTAATCGTCGTTGATTGATTTATAAGAAACAAATTTTGTAGCGTTAACGTCTCCACCGAAGAAAGCAAATGAATCTCCTCCAGAGTAGCTAACCATAACGTTTTCAAGAATTGTTTTGTTACCAACACCTGCAATAGTTAAACCGTTGAAAGTATCAACTCCTTTCACTTTTTTACCTGCAAATTCGATTCTAACATATCTTAAAATTCCAGAGTTTGAAGCAACATTATCACCACCGTAAGTAGTTAAAGTTGGATCAAGATCCATATTGTAAGATCCTACGTTACCGAATTTGTTAATAGGAGCATCACCAAGAATTACAACTCCACCCCAGTCTCCAGCTTTTTTCTGGCTGCGGTTAGATGTAAATACAATTGGGTCAGTTTCTAAACCATCAGCAACAAGTTGTGCACCTTTTGTAACTACCAATGTTCCTTTTGTTTCGAAATCACCAATAATTAAAGTTCCAGGTTCGATTGTTAAAACCGCATTGTTTGTAACGTAAACGTTACCTTGCAAAACATAGATATTCCTTTTAAGCAATTTAGTATTAACAGAAATGTTTCCTGCTAAAATTTGATTTGCTTCTCCATACTCTACTTTGTTAGGCTTAAATTCAGTCCAGTTATTTAACCAGTTCGTGTAGCCCATAATTCCTTTCTCTTGTTGAGCACTCATACTCGTAACTGTCAAAAGAACGCAGATCATTTGAGTAATTTTTTTCATGATAAAGGTGTGTATTAGGTTAATAATAAATTTGGGTATGCTTTAAATAATTTGGGTATGCGTAAATGAAAAAAACTGTTCTCGGTTTTTCTAATATTATTCAGAATAAATCGAGAACGAGTTGTTTTGTTTACTTTTTCAAAATAACGCAGAAACTAAATCCATCTACGTAAACACTTCGAAAAAGGTTTTAAAATATTTTTTAAATCTTACATTTCGTTCAATTCGTTGAACTCATGTAATGATTTTAATGTGTTTTCGTAAAATAAAATTGCTGCGATAAGGTTTCCTTTATCTGAGTAAGGCATCATTTTTCTTTGAAACTCAACTGTAGTATCTAAGAAAGTTGTTGTTCCAAGAGCCTGAGCATCCAAAACTTTTTTGTGTTCACTATCGTCTGGAATACCTAAGTCTGCCATTGTAACACCTGGTTTTGTAACCAACGCAATGTAAGGGAGAGTTTTTACTAATACTTTAATTCGCTCAATATACAATTCCAAAAGTTCTCCTTTTTGCATACCACTCAATTCTTTTTGATCATGGTATTTACGAATAAGAGCTGTTGTACTAATAATACTTCTTGGAGCGTTTTTTGCCTGTGCAGAAACTGCTGCAGTAGTCATGATAAAAAATGCACTAAATAAAATAATTTTCCCTTTCATAAATTCTTATTTATATTGGTTGTTGATGCAAACAAAAATATAGAAATTAACTTAAATTGCAACTTTATTGAATTCTTTTTTCAAAAAAAAACCTTAAAAAAACCTTAAAACCCCGCTCTATGTCGAGAAAATGTGCGTTTTAACGGGCTTTTTGTTAAATATGTTAAAACAGTAAACGTAAGAGATTATCTATAAAAAAGGGATAAAATTTTACTATAAATAGCCAAAAAAAGCATACGTTCATCGTTTTAAACAAAAAAATATTAACAAAAAAGTCTTGATATCTACTCGTGTGAAGTAATTTATTAACAAAAGTTAGCGGCAACAGAACAAAAATTTTAGCAAAAAACAATCATATTCTCATAAATGAAATCCAGCTCAATAATCTTTAATCTAAAATTTTTGACTACATCATTTTCTGCTATCTTTGCTTCATGCAATTTTCTCAAATTTTAGGTCAGGATTACATCAAAAGTCACTTGATAAAAAGTGCATCTTCCGGGCGAATTCCTCATGCACAATTATTCATTGGGCCTGAAGGAAGCGGTACATTATCTACAGCAATTGCTTATGCACAGTACATTTTGTGCAGTAATACGGGAGATGAAAACGAAAATGGAAATGATTCGTGTAATTTGAAATTTCAAAATATTTCGCATCCCGATCTGCATTTTATTTACCCAACCGTAACTACCGAAGATGTTAAAACCAAACCCAAAAGTTTAGACTTTATTCAGGACTGGCGAAACTTTATTCAGGAAATGCCTTACGGCGGATTATTTGACTGGTATAAAACTTTAGGCGTTCAAAACAAACAGGGCGAAATCAGGGTCGAAGATGCTCAGGAAGTTTTAAAATCGCTTGCGCTGAAATCCTACGAAGGTGGTTATAAAATCATGATTATCTGGATGGCCGATAAGATGAATATTGCGGCTTCTAATAAACTTTTGAAACTGCTCGAAGAACCTTCAGATAAAACAATTTTTATTCTGATTTCTGAAAATGAAGAAGACATTATCCAAACCATACGTTCTCGCTGTCAGGTAATTCACTTTAACGGACTTCCAGAAAAAGTAATTGCGGAAGCATTGGTTTCTAAAGAAAATATAGATTCGAATTTAGCCAAAAAAATTGCCCATCAGGCGCAGGGAAATTTTAATAAAGCATTGCATTTATTGAAAGAAGATGATGCTGAATATCCTTTTGAGCAATGGTTTGTAAATTGGGTTCGTGCCGCTTTTAGGGCAAAAGGAAATGCCGCAGCGATTCAGGATTTAATTTCCTGGAGCGAAGAAATCGCCGGACTTGGCCGTGAAAGCCAGAAAAAGTTTATTCAGTTTTGTATCGAAATGTTTAGACAGGCGCTATTACTGAATTATCAAACGCCAAGTTTAGTTTATATTGAGCCAAAAGTGGACAAATTTAAACTTGAAAATTTTGCACCTTTTGTAAACGGAAATAATATTCACGAAATTTTCAAAGAGCTTTCGGATGCGATGTATCACATTGAAAGAAACGGAAATGCGAAAATAATCTTAACCGATTTATCTATAAAACTGACTCGTTTAATTCATAAAAAATAGTCCTCAAATGAACAATGTTGCCTCTATTTTAATATTAGCATTTTTAGCCTTAACTTTTTTACAATCGGGCTATGAAAAAATTTTTTACTGGAAAGATAATGTGGCCTGGCTTAAAGAACATTTTGCCAAAACACCATTAAAAAATCAGGTACCGCTAGCTCTTTTACACTTGTTAATTTTAGAATTAATTTCCGGAATTTTAAGTGTTGTGGGCGCGATTCAATTACTAACAAACAGCGGACGTGACTATGGTTTTTATGCCGGAATTTTTTCATGTATCTGTTTGTTAATGATGCTTTTCGGACAACGATTAGCCAAAGATTACGATGGAGCAAGAACCATTGTTATTTATTTAATTCCTGCTGTTATGTTAGTGAACTGGATGAATTAATCAGCTGCAATTATCAAAAAATTAAGCCACAGATTTCACAGATTCGCACAGATTTTTTAATCATTTTAATCCGTGAAATCTGTGGCAAAAAAGCTCATTTTGTGAGCAATCAAAATAAAATTTATATTAAAAAAAATGAATCCAAAACACCCTTCAGAATCGCTGACAATATTAACTGATTTAGTTTTACCGAGTGAAACAAATCCTTTAAACAATCTTTTTGGCGGCGAATTATTAGCCCGAATGGATCGTGCAGCAAGTATTGCAGCGCGCAGACATTCACGCCGAATTGTAGTTACGGCATCTGTAAATCACGTTGCTTTTAACAGAGCAATTTCCCTTGGAAGCGTTGTTACCGTAGAAGCAAAAGTTTCAAGATCATTCAAAAGTTCTATGGAAGTTTTTATAGACGTTTGGGTAGAAGACCGCGAATCTGGAAACAGAACAAAAGCAAACGAAGCTATTTATACTTTTGTCGCTGTTGACGATACCGGAAGACCTGTTGAAGTACCGGCAATTGTTCCTGAAACAGAATTAGAAATACAACGTTTTGAAGCTGCTTTGCGCCGTAAACAGTTAAGTTTAGTACTGGCAGGAAAATTAAAGCCTTCTGATGCTACTGAATTAAAGGCTTTGTTTTTGTAATACAATTTGTTACAATTTGAAACAATTTGAAGTAATCAAACTTCAAAAAAAGAAGTATTTTTACACATTCTAATTCGCCAAATAAAAATCAAGAAGTTATTTCCATTTGATTTTTATTGGAAGGCAAAAAATAACAATTTTAGATATTTAAGAAAAGATGAGTTCAGACAAAGAAGCCAAATTAAAAGCGTTACAGCTTACGCTTGATAAACTTGACAAAACCTACGGAAAAGGAACCGTAATGAAAATGGGCGACAAAGCCATTGTAGAGGTAGAAACGATTTCTTCGGGTTCGCTTGGCGTTGATTTAGCTCTTGGGGTAAATGGATATCCAAAAGGAAGAATTATTGAAATATACGGGCCAGAATCGTCTGGTAAAACCACATTAACACTGCATGCCATTGCCGAAGCTCAAAAAGCGGGCGGAATTGCTGCTTTTATTGATGCGGAACATGCTTTTGATAGAAATTATGCTGAAAAATTGGGCGTTGATATCGAAAACTTAATTATCTCTCAACCAGACAATGGTGAGCAGGCTTTAGAAATTGCCGAAAACTTAATTCGTTCTGGAGCTATCGACATTGTTGTAATTGACTCTGTTGCAGCTTTAACTCCAAAAAGTGAGATTGAAGGCGAAATGGGAGATTCTAAAATGGGTCTTCACGCACGTTTAATGTCACAGGCTTTAAGAAAATTAACGGGAACAATCAGCAAAACAAATTGTACTGTTTTCTTTATCAACCAGCTGCGTGAAAAAATTGGTGTTATGTTCGGAAATCCTGAAACAACAACCGGTGGTAACGCATTAAAATTCTACGCTTCTGTACGTTTAGATATTCGTCGTTCCTCTCAAATTAAAGATGGTGAAAACGTAATTGGTAACAGAACTAAAGTTAAAATCGTTAAAAACAAAGTGGCACCGCCGTTTAAAACTGCTGAATTTGACATTATGTACGGAGAAGGAGTTTCTAAAACAGGTGAAATTCTTGACTTAGCGGTTGAATTTGAAATCGTTAAAAAAGCAGGATCTTGGTTTAGCTATGGAGATACAAAATTAGGACAAGGTCGTGATGCTGTAAAATCTTTAATCAAAGATAATCCAGAATTAGCTGACGAATTAGAAGTAAAAATTAAAGAACATATCAAAGAATTGGCTAACGCTTAATATTCTTAAAGATTTAATATATAATACTTTATACCAACCCGACACGTTTTTTAAACCTGTCGGGTTTTTTATTTCAAAAAAATATCAAAAAACGACGCAACCATTTTAAGATATGTCCATCTAATAAACAGACATAAGCTTTGATTGCTATTATGCCATAATAACATTCGAACTTTTTTCAGAATAAATTTGGTTGTTTGTTCTACAAAAATCCGTTAGTTTTCAAATGCTAACGGGTTTTTTATTAAATAATTTCAAAATTTTCTGTTTCTCACGCAACCTTTTTTACTTTCTGTTCTCTATTAAAGTATGACATTAACTTGAGTTTAAACCAAACTCTTTATTATCAATCCTTAATATTTTTAACCATGAAAGAGAAAATAGAAGTGTTGTACAGTAAAAACCGCAGAAAAACCAAATTGAAATTTAAAAAAGTATTGCGTTTTATTTCAGAAAAAATAATTCATCGATAGTACTTTTGATATAAAATGGGGATTTTAATTCAAAAGAAAACCCGGCAACTTTAGTGTTGTCGGGTTTTTAAATTTATAGTCTATTCTCTATATTCTTTATTCTTTATTCTTTTCTTTCTTAAACTGAAATAAACCTTTATAAATCAGTTGTCTTACTTCGTCACGAAGCGCTTTTCTGTTTTCACTTGTTAATCCACTTGTTTCTACAAAAGGTAAAATTCTAACTCTCATTTTACCTGGACTTCCACTCAAAAAAGTATACGAAAAACGTTCTTTATTATCAGCAAAAACAATAGGCACGATCGGGATCTGATGTTCTATTGCCAAACGAAATGCACCGTCTTTAAATTCGTCAAGTAAAATGCTTTCGTCATCCGGAACTCCGCCTTCGGGAAAAATACAAATACTAAGTCCTTGATTAAGTCTGTCTTGTGCTCTCTTGAAAACTTCATTTTTACTTTTAGAAGAATTTCTATCCACCAGAATACAAGTACGTTTATAGAAAAATCCAAACAAAGGAATTTTAGAAAGTTCTTTTTTCCCAACAAATACAAAAGGATTTCGAACTATCGCCAGCATCAGCATAATATCCGTCATCGAAGTATGATTGGCCACGATCATATAGCTTTTGTTTTTAATTAGTTTCTGCTCGCGCTTGACTGTATAATAAAAACCCATGCCGAAAAGGATAAATTTAGCCCAAATGCGGGCCATTTTAAAGAAATATGGGTATCCGCTTTCTGATATAATAGAAATAAGCAAAAACGGCAGCATAATCAATATTGGAATTCCCATTAAGATGTAAAACCAAATACGCCACAAAACCCAAAAAACAATTTTAATTCCTTTCATAGTTTCAAATGTAATAAAACAGAAATGAATTCTACAAAAAGAATTTATACTCGTGTTTTTTTTTTACCGCAAAGGGCGCAAAGTTTTTTCGCAAAGATAAGAGCCAAAGTAAAATATCTATAATTGCAAGCAAAAAGATCACAAAGCTGGATTTTTTTTAGGTTTTAAATCTTTTAAAATCCTAGAGAATTTAAATCAATCTTCATAATTATATATAAGAAATTAATTACTAAATTTAATGTTTTTTACCATGACAGAAAACGAAATATCAAATATTGTAATTGGACTTGCAATCGAAATTCACAAAATACTTGGGCCCGGTTTATTAGAAAATGCCTATAAAGAATGCTTATTTTACAAAATTAAATAACGTGGCCTACAAGTAGAAAAGGAAAAAGCAATGCCATTAATTTTCGAGCAAGTGAAATTAGATTGTGGATATAGAATTGATTTACTCATTGAAAATAAATTTATTATTGAAATAAAAAGTGTCGAATCACTTAGTGTAAATCATTTAGCACAAACCTTAACCTACTTAAAAATTGGAAATTATAAACTTGGACTTCTTATAAATTTCAATGAAGTTTTATTAAAAAATGGAATTAGAAGAGTGGTCAATAATTTATAAAATCCACCTTTGTGAACTTCAAAAAAATCCACTAAAAACTTAGGAAACTTTGCGAAAAAACTTTGTGAACTTTGCGGTAAATCACTGTTGTTTTCTATTTTAAAAATAACACCTGACGAACTTTGCTAAAAAACGTTGTGCCCTTTGCTCTAAAAAAACGAACTTTGCATTTAGTAATAAGAAAAAACTAGAATGGCAAAAATACTTACTGGTGTTCAGAGTACTGGAACGCCACACTTAGGCAATTTATTGGGAGCAATCATTCCTGCTATCGAATTATCGAACAATCCTGCAAACGAATCTTATTTGTTTATTGCTGATTTACATTCGATTACACAAATTAAAGATGGTAAAACATTAAGAGAAAATACATACAGTACCGCTGCGGCCTGGCTTGCTTGCGGACTAAATCCTGATAAAGTTACTTTTTACAGACAATCTGATGTAACTCAAACTACTGAATTGACTTGGTATTTAAGCTGCTTTTTTCCATTTCAACGTTTAACATTGGCACATTCTTTCAAAGATAAAGCCGATCGTTTAGACGATGTTAATGCTGGACTTTTTACTTATCCAATGTTAATGGCAGCAGATATTTTGCTATACGATGCTGAATTTGTGCCGGTTGGAAAAGACCAATTACAACATTTAGAAATTACTCGTGATGTTGCTTCTCGCTTCAATCACCAAATGGGAGAAACTTTTGTAATTCCTGAAGCTAAAATTCAGGAAGACAGTAAATTAATTCCCGGAACAAACGGTGGAAAAATGAGTAAATCGGCCAATAATATTATCAATATTTTCCTTGACGATAAAACATTGCGCAAGCAGGTTATGAGCATCGAAACAGATAGTACTCCGCTTGAAGCTCCTAAAAATCCGGATACTTGTAATGCTTTTGCAATCTATTCTTTGTTAGGAACCGAAGAACAAATCGCCGAAATGAGAGCCAATTATCTTGGTGGAAATTATGGCTATGGTCACGCCAAACAAGCTTTGTTTGAATTGATTACAGAAAAATTTAAAACCGAAAGAGAAAAATATAGTTACTACATTAACAATCTCGACGAAGTAGATGCTTTATTGAAAAAAGGAGCTTCAAAAGCTTCTGTTATTGCAGATGGTGTTCTTGCAAAAGTTCGCGAAATACTAGGATTTAGTAAATAAAATATTTTGCCACGAATTACACTAATTTTCACAAATTACTTCGAGTTGATTCGTGAAATTCGTGGCAACTTTTAATTTTTTAGATCGCCTCAAACAACTTCCCCGGAAGCGGTCTTATCACTCCTTTAAGCTCCATATTCAAGAGCAAACCTGAGATTTTATAAATAGGAAACTCACATTGTAACGCTATTATATCAAACAATTCCTTGCCATTTTTTAGCAAGAAATCATATATCTTTTGTTCATCAGGTTCCAGTTCAACAAACAACTGTTTCTGCACAGGTTTCGCTTTATTATCAATATTCCAATTCAAAATATAAACTAAATCAGCAGCGCTTGTTAAAACGTTTGCTTTTTGCGTTTTGATAAGATCATTGCATCCCTGGCTATATTTGTCTGTAACGCGCCCGGGAACGGCAAAAACATCGCGATTATAATCGTTTGCCAGGTTAGCCGTAATAAGTGAACCTCCTCTATCAGCAGATTCGATCACAATCGTAGCTTCGGTCATACCGGCAACGATGCGATTTCTACGCACAAAATTTTCTTTATCTGGGTTTGCAGTACTCCAAAATTCTGTAATAAAACCTCCATTTTCTTCCATTGCAGCCACATATTTCTTGTGTGCTTTGGGATAAATCTGGTTTAATCCATGAGCCAAAACTCCAATAGTTTGCAAGTTATAATCCATGGCCAGTTGATGTGCAACAATATCAACTCCGTAAGCAAAACCACTCACAATTACAGGATCAAGCGGAGCCAAATCTTCGATTAATTTCTTGCAAAACTCCGTTCCGTATGAAGTAATCTGACGCGTTCCAACTATACTGATTATTTTTTTATTTTTTAAGTTGATATTACCCGCAGAAAAAATCAAAACAGGAGAATCTATACAATGTTTTAAACGATCAGGATAATCTTCTTCCTGAAAAAAAGATGCTTTTATGTGGTTTGAATGAATAAATTCCAGCTCACGACTAGCTCTTTCAAAAACTGATTTATCTTTAAAATTTTTCAATAAAACAGAACCAACACCGTCAATAGCTGCTATTTGATTGGTTTTGGCTTTAAAAATCGCTTCAGCATTTCCAAAATGTGTAAGTAATTTTTTAGCCATAATATCACCCACTCCATCGACTTTTAATAAGGCTAACAAATAAAATAAATCCTGATCTGACATTTACTAAAATATTATGTAAAATAGAATATAAAATTCTAAACAATTTAATAGTGCAAATATGATTAAAATAAAGTAATTTCTTAATAAAACAACAAAATTAGATTTTTTCCTATTTTTAAAAACTAGCAACATAATGCTTAAATTGCTGGATATTAATTGTCTATAAAAATATCAGAATTGTTAATAAAAATTGTGAATAAAATTTTGATAACTATATTGGTTGCATAACTTTGTTACTATGAAAATCGAAACTTACATAGCACAGTTATTGTATCGTTATCAGTGTGTAACGGTTCCAGGGTTTGGAGCATTTTTAACCGAAATTCACTCGGCTCAGCTTAATGAAAGCACAAATTCGTTTTTTCCACCCAAAAAAATGATCTCTTTTAATAGTCATTTGAAAAACAATGACGGGTTATTAGCAAATCATATCGCAAATGGAGAAAAAACATCTTACGGTTTTGCCGTAAGCGCCATTGCTTTTGAAGTTCAGAGCTGGAAAAATACCTTAGAAGAAAATGGCACAATAAGCCTTAAAAATATTGGTGAAATTCGTTTAAATGCAGAGAAAAACATCATTTTTACTCCTAACGATCAAACCAATTTCCTGGCAAGTTCTTTCGGATTAAGTCCGTTTGTTTCTCCGCTTGTAAAAAAGGAAAATTTCGAGAAAAAAATCAAGGAAATCGAAGAAAGAGAGCCAATTGCTTTATATGAAAATGACGAAGAAGGAAGATCTTCGAATTCGTTTTTGAAATATGCTGCAATTTTTGTTTTAGGTCTTGGAATCACGGGAAGTATTGGATATCCTTTGTACCAAAATCAAATTGCAAACAAAACGCTTGTTGTAGAAAGTGCTGTTCAGAAAAAAGTACAAAACAAGATACAGGAAGCTACATTTTTCATTCAGAGTCCATTACCGGCTGTAACACTTTCTGTTGATTCTGCAAAAGTAGAAGTTGCCGAAGAAAAAGCAATGTCATATCACATTATGGCAGGTGCATATAGAAGCGAACAAAATGCAAGAAAAGCATATAACCAATTGATTAAAGACGGTTTTAAAGCCAGAATGTTAGGCGAAAACAAACACGGTTTATTCCCGGTTTTATATGGAAGTTATGCTACAATGTCTGAAGCTGAAAAAGCACAAAAAGAAATACAAAAAGGTGAAAATCCAGATGCCTGGATCTTAGTCGAAACTCTATAATACAAAAATCCTATTCAAACCGAATAGGATTTTTTTTGTCTTATTTTGTCTTTAAAAAAACCTTATTTAGCTCAACTTCAGGAGCTGCAATCCTATTTTTGTTCTACTATTTTAAAGAACAAAATACAATGAAAAACACGCTAAAATTACTTCTCGCATTTTTATTTATTCTAAGCTCTAATTCATTTTTTGCTCAAAAGATAATCACAACTGAAAAGTCTCAGGAAATTGCACAGAAAAAATTAGATCTGGAAGCCCAGAAGTCAACAGAAGAGTATCGTAAAAAGCTAGACAATGATCAATCGCAATTAAAAAAAGAACAAAGAAAATTAGAAAGGCATCAAAAAGACCTTAAAAACGCACAGAAAGATCTTGAATCTACCAACAAAAAGATTGATAAGTTAGAATACAACAAACAAAAACTGGAATCGAAAATAAACTCAAGCTCGGTTTCTGAAGAAGATTTGCAAAAACAACAAATAAAGTTGAAAGAACACGATCTTGATATTCAAAAACTTAAATTAAAAAAAATAGAACAGCAGAAGAAACTCGACAGAGTAAAAGCTGAATATTAAAACAAAAATCCTACTCGTAATGAGTAGGATTTTTTTGTTTAACGTGAAACAATTTTAGCATCCTGGGAAAGTATAACTTTAGTGCCCTGATAAATTTTTAATCTCGCCGGAGGCGAATTTTTTTCGCCCAAAACGATGATCGCACACTCATAAACTAAATTGCCTTTTTTAAATTCATATTGATGATTTCCACCTATTCCTTCTACAACTAATTCGCCACCATTGATCACTAAATCAGGTTTTTGAGTCATTTCTTTTTTAATCGACCATGAGGCAAAACGGTAATTATTATTTCCCAAATTATCAATCCTGATTTTAAATTCAGAGGTTTCCAGAATACAAATTGGCGTTTGAAAAAATGCTATGCTAGGATCAAGCATTTTCTTTTGCGACGCAATTAGTTTGTTTTTAAGTTCTATTTCGGCTTTCGATTGATAATTTACTGCTGTTAAACGTCCTTCGGTATCCAGCCAAATGTTGCCGTGAATTAGCATAATTCCGCGCAAACCCATATCAGTCCAGCCTTTCGCAGGCGTCGATTTTATAATTTCGTTCTTCAGCGTAACATCAAAAATTTCAGAATATCGCTTTATAAAATCTGCTTTATTTGCAATATCAGGTATTGGATATTCGCGTTCCAGAGGATAAACCACTGCATCAGCAATGGTTTCTTTCTTGTCATTTTTTACATTATCAATGAACTTTTTAACAAGTTTCTGATAATCAATATTCGAATCTTGAGCAGAAATAAAACTGCTGCAAAAAATTAATAGCACTAAAAATATGTTGCTTCTTTTCATCTTAAATATTTTTAATTAATTACTAATCCGACATTTACAATCAAATATAAATAATTTATACTAGCTGTAACTAACATTGAAATCGAGTTATAAAACAAAAAATCCCATTCTTTCGAATAGGATTTTGTTTAACGTGGAACAATTTTAGCGTCCTGATTAAGTATTTCTTTTCCGTTTTGATAAATGGTTAAAGTAGCTGGTGCTGAATCTTTTGTACCCAAAACTGTAATATAACACTGGTATAGAAAATTACCTTTTTTAAAATCGTAATGATGATTACCTCCTGTTCCGTCGTGAAACCATTTTCCGTTGGTAATGATTAGATCCGGTTTTTCGCTCATTGATTGTTTTATTGACCACGACGCATATCTGAAATTATCATTTCCCGTGTCATCAATTCTCACTCTGAATTTAGAGGTTTCCAAAATAACTTCCGGAGCATCAAACTTTGCAATCGATGGGTGAAGTTTGCTTTTTTCAGCAGCTATTAATTTGGTTTTAAGATCTTTCTCAGCTTTAGTTTGATAACTTATAGAAAATACTTTTCCGTCAGTATCCATCCACAAAGTTCCCTGATTTAGCATTATCCCACGCCAGCCCATTTCTGACCAGTCTTTTGCCGCATTCGATTTTGAAATTTCAGCTTTCAATTTAGCATCAAAAATTTCATCATATCTTTTTACAAACTCTGTTTTATTCTTGATAGACGGAATTGGATTATCTCTTTTTAAAGGATATTTAATAGCCTCGGCTACAGCCTCTTTCCTATCATTTTTTACATTATCAATAAATTTTTTGACAAACTTTTGATATTCTGGTTTCAAGTCTTGCCCTGACATACTTTGAACCGTAATGCCTATGAATAGGATGTATAGTAACTTTTTCATAATTTCTATTTTACATAATGTTTTTATAGTAAATTCCGAAATTTCATTCGAATCTTCAAAATCAAATTCCAAATTCTGAAACCCTAAGTTACAAAATCTGAAATCAATTTATACTGGCTTTAAACATTTTAAGCTCATCCCAGGTAAATTCATCACCATATTTTTCCTTTAGCGGACTTAGAGATTCTTCCTGATAAAACTCAAAAGCTTCACGCAAAGCCAGGATTTTATCATACGGTAAAACATCTGAGATCTCGACTTTTTTAGCCTGAATTAGTTTGACCAAATGAGTTTCTATTGTCTGAACGGTTAGTTTTCTCATTCGCGCAATATCTTCAATCGAATTTTTCTCCAGCCACAAATCATGGGTTTCTTCGATGGTTGTTTTCTTTTCGGCCTTCGGTGTGCTTTTATCTAATTTGCGTGCAGTATAACGAACTGTAGGTTCTTCAGATTTAAAAATATCAGTGTTCGACATATTAAATTCCTCGCGGATCTTTGCAACCTTGTCTAATTTGTAGTTTTTAATCGCTGTAGACGACAATTTCTCTTTACAGATAGTTTTACCTGCAACGACAATTTCTATGAGTAATTTGGCCTTCATTAAGCGTAAAACTGCTTTCGTTTGCAAATCATCCAAAAAAGCGAGCTCTTCGTAGAACTCTTTTACTTTTTTAAATTTCTGAATTTCGGCCATTTTATTCAAAAGATCCGTCACCAGTTTGTCCATTGGTTTAAAAAAATAATCATAAGCTGCCACTACCCTTTCCTGTACAAAAAAGAGATCAACAGTTTCTTTATTGAAAATTTTATTGAGCTGATTAACGAATTTTTGTGCAGGATCTGCCAGCGAATCAATTATTTCTAAACGTTTATGTGCCCAGGCTGAATGTTTCGATTTTTCTGAAGCGACTGCATTTTCGTTATAACTAAAACGGTGATTGCGCCATTCCTGAGCCAAATCGGCCCAATTAAAACTGCTAATCAAATAGTTATGAATAAAATTTTTCGTTTCAAAATGCAAAGAATGTTTTAAAACTTCTTCTGTTGCTTTGTTCAAAGCATAGTCCATCACATCCTGATCATTCGAAATACCATTCATTTGAAGCGGAGACAGCAAAATAAGCCCATTTAAGGACGTTAAACGCGATAATGCTACATAGGCCTGTCCGGGCAAAAAAACTTGCGATACATCGAGCGCAGCTTTCTCAAAAGTTAAACCCTGGCTTTTGTGCACTGTAATTGCCCACGCCAGTTTAAGCGGATAATGCGCAAATGTGCCCAAAACTTCTTCTTCGACTTCTTTCGTGAGATCGTTTACTTTGTATCGGATATTTTTCCATTCGTATTTTTCAACTTCAATGGTTTTATTTTCTTCAGGAAAATGTATGAATATTTCTTCGGCCGAAAGTGATTTTACAACGCCCATTTTTCCGTTGAAATAACGCTTTTCAAAAGACAAATCATTTTTTACAAACATAACCTGAGCGCCCACTTTGAGTTTCAGATTTTCCTCAACCGGAAAAATTTTCTCCGGAAAATCACCCACAATAAAGGGCTGATAAGCAAATTCATTTCCGGCTAAATCGCCAATTGCCTGTTCGTTAATCGAATCGGCTTTGGCATTATGCGTGGTAAGTGTAATATATCCGGGATTATTTTTTAAATCAAAATCAGGTTTCACATATTCGTTTAAAACCTGAATATCCTGAGGCGTAATCTGATTGTTTCGAAGATTGTTTAAAACCGAAATAAAAGTATCATCAGACTGACGATAAATCTTAGATAATTCGATGTATAAGGGTGGATATTGCTGAATTACATGCGAATGAAAAAAGAATTTTCCTTTGTAATAATTGCGTAAAGTTCGCCATTCTTCATCTCTGATTACAGGCGGAAGCTGCAATAAATCTCCAATAAAAAGCACCTGAACTCCACCAAAAGGGCGCGAATTTTTACGTACCGTTTGCATCATAAAATCGATAGCATCCAGCAAATCAGCACGAAGCATACTGACTTCATCAATAATCAAAAGCTCCATATTTCTGATTACGTTACGCTTAACATTATTCATTTTGAAGTGTCGGCGCAAGGTTTCTTTATTCTCAAATTTCACGGTTTCAGTAAACTGAGAAGCCTCTTCATATGACGGAATAAAGGCTGAAAATGGCAACTGAAACATCGAGTGAATGGTAACTCCACCAGCATTTAGCGCTGCGATTCCCGTGGGAGCAACCACTACAGTATTTTTATGGGTTGTAGCAATGATTTCGCGTAAAAGCGTGGTTTTTCCTGTTCCTGCTTTACCAGTCAGGAAGATCGATTTTTGCGTTTGATTGATGAATTGTAAGGTGTAAGCAGCTGCTTCTGTAACGTTTTGCATTGGGCTTGTATTGAAAAACTAAAAGTATCGCATTTTTATAAAAGAAAAAACCTAAATCTTGACAGATTTAGGTTTTTAAATTTAGTTAGTTAGTTTGGTATTATTTTTTAGCAGCTTCTCCTTCTTTTACTGCCGGTTTTTCTTCTGATTTTGGGCTTGATTTATACTTATCATTCAGAGCTTTAATGATATCTTTTGTAATATCATATTTCTCTTCAGCGTATAAAATTGAAGCAGCATCACCAGTACCGTAGATATAAGAATAACCGTTTTTCTTACCGTAATCTTTGATGAATTTTTTAACTCCACTTACTAGAGAATCCATTTCAACACCACTTTCTTGTTGTAATTGTTGAGACAAAGCTTGTTGAGCATAACCCAATTGTTGTTCTCTTTTTTGCAACTCAGCACCTCTTTGTTGAGCCCAAGCCTGACCGTTTGCTTGTGCCTGGCTTTGAAAATTAGCAGCGTCTTGTTTAAAACGTGTAATCTCGGCTTGTAGTTGTCTTCCTTTTTCTTCAGCTTGCCCTTTGTATTTTGCTTCAAGGTCTTTTGCTTCAGTGTACTCTTTCATTAAAATCGAAGTATCTACGTAAGCTGTTTTTACTTCCTTTACTTCTGCAGTTTTATTACATGAAACGGCGAAAATTGAAAGTGCGATAATTACTAATGCTTTTTTCATTTTTTGAATTTCTATTTTTTTAATGTATTGAAGACAAAAATATAAAAAAATAAATAGCATCAACATAAAGTTTAAAAAATGCTAGAATTTTATCATATTGTTTTTATTTATCGAAAGAAATATGTCAATAATTCAACGCTATCAAAAACGACTTTCATAGCTTTTATTAGAAACACTTTCTCAAAAAAGACATAATTACTCCCCACTTGAGCTAAAAAACCGCCAGAAACACGCTTATTTTACGTTTTAGTATCTTTTCAAAGCCTAAAAGAATCTTGTATGCCAATTTTTTCAAATTGATGCTTTCTTAAATTCATAGCGGCAGAAAAATGTCGAAAAAATCATTTTGTCTTTTGAAATTTTAAAAAACAAAAATTGGATTGACAACATTTTTAAAAATGCTCCATTTCTAAAAAAATTAGAATACAATTTTCGAAAAAATTAAAATTCATAAAATTTTTCGTCTTCATGATTTCAAAATTTAAAAAGAGAAAAATTCAGCCTTAAAATTTCAAAAAACGTGCGTTTTTTATGGTATTGTTTTTATTTATGGAACCGTCTTAAAGCATAAAAAACCACTATCAAAAGTGGCTTTCATAGCTTTTATTAGAAAGACGATCTCAAAAAAGACATAATTAGTCCTCACTTATACTGAGAAAACGCCAGAAATGCGCTTAAATTGCGTTTTACTTGTTTTTTAAGACATAAATGTGCGATGAATACTCTTTTGTACTGCTTGCTTTTAAATTTGATTTTAAACCAACAAAAAAAGCACTGATGTAATTCATTTTTCCGGTTTTGTATTTTTCAGATAATAAACTCACATAAAAAGAATCAAATTTCATCGGAAGCACTTTTTCTAATTTCATGTCAACTTTTTCAAAAAGTGATTTGATGGCTTTTTTTGAGAAATGCCAAAAATGAATTGGCACATCATAAGCTGCCCAAAAAGTTTGGTAATGTTGTGCGTCGTAAGATTTAAAATTTGGAACCGCAACAATTAAAGTTCCAGTTGGCTTTAATAAACGCTTCAATTCCTGAATTTGTAATTCTAAATTTGGAACGTGTTCTAAAACGTGCCACATTGTAATCACGTCAAACGAATTATTTTCGAGAGCGCTAATTTCGTTCACAAAAGAAATTCCTTTTTGTATCGCAATATTTTTTGCACGTTCGCTTGGTTCTACTCCAACAGTATCCCAACCATCATTTTTTGCCGTTAATAAAAAATCACCGGTTCCGGCACCAATATCTAAAATTCTTCCTTTTCGGGATTGTTCACCATTGATCAAATTCAGTTTATTTTTTAAAGCAATATTTTTCACGAAATGATATGCTTTTTCAAATAACGAACGTTTGTTATCAGTATGAGAAATGTAATCTTCGCTTTCGTAATATTTTCCAAGATTTTCTAAATCTGGTTGCGGAGATGTGATTAACATATCTAAAGTTTCATCGTAATACAAATCGAAAATTTCTTTAGATACAGAATGGTCTTTTACAGTAAGAAAATGTTTTTTGTTTAAAACGTCCATTTTTAAGTTTATAGGTATTTTGGTTTAATTTAAAGGCAAACCCTAAAACCAGAAATTCTGTTTTTAGGGTCTATTTTTTTATTATATTTTTTCTCAGCGTTTCCAATTAATTTTCACCGCCGAAAGCTTTTCGTTTTCAATTCTTATTTCTGAACAAATTATAAAATCATTTTTAATATAAAATTGCAATGGCGATTTATAAAATGTTGCATTATGTTTTATTTCATTCTCCTGATCAATTACCCAACCATTCAAACTTGTATTATTCTTTTTTATTTCATTCATCAAAAGAGATCCAATTCCTTTGCCGTGTATTTCACTATTTAAAATTATAGCAAACCAATTTTCGTTTTCTCTTAAAAAAGTAAAAGTCCAACCCTGAATTTCATCTGCATCATCAAACAATAAATAATGTTTTGTTTCTGAAAGTCCGTTTAAATACAATTCAAAATCTTCAATAGTTTTCAAATTCAATTTTGCAGGATATTCATTATTCCAAAGTTGCATTAAGGAATCTTTTTGATCCAAAGACAAAATTTGAGTTTCAATAATTCTCATAGAATGAACTTTAAATTTTGGTTATTTTGTCATTCCGAGGAATGAGGAATCCCCGCAAGTATTTCCGTAATCAAAAGAATAAACTTTGTCGATCTTGCAACGGAGATTGCTTCGCCAGTTCGCTATCGCTCGTGTCCTCGTTCCTCGGAATGACAAACTATATCATTTCTTTATACAAACAAACAAACTAATATAGCTTTCTATTTAAAATTCGTTTCACGTGGAACAATTCCAGTCTTCAATTTCAGATTATTTCAAAACCGACAAACATGTAAATCAGAAATGGTTTCACGTGGAACAATTCAACAAACAGTCTCAGCATTCAGTATCCAGCAAACACTGAAAACTAAAAACTGAGACTGATCACTTTTCTATCTTCCCATATAAATCAACAATACGGAAATATCACTTGGTGATACTCCGCTTATTCTTGAAGCTTGAGAAATTGTTACAGGACGAATCTTGCTCAATTTTTGTTTTGCTTCAATCGACATTGATTTAATTTTATTGTAGTCGAAATTTTCCGGAATCTTCACTTCTTCTAAACGAGTTAGTTTATCGGCGTTGTTTCTTTCCTTTTCGATATATCCGGAATATTTTACCTGAATTTCTGCTTGCTCTAAAATTTCCTGATCTACATCATTCGATTCGATATACTCTTTTACTTTTTCAAATTTCAACATATCCTCCAAATCAATTTGCGGACGTGAGAAAACTTTAAACATTTTATCACCTTGTGTAATTAGAGCCGTTTCTTTTGCTTCAAGAATTGGATTTGTTTCAGCAACCGAAACACTCGTCTCTCTGAAGAAAGCAACCATCTTTTCAGATTCGTTTAATTTCTTTTCCATTCTGCGCAAACGAGCTTCAGAAGCCAAACCAATTTCATGCGACATTGGCGTTAACCTAAAATCGGCATTATCTTGACGCAACAATGTCCGATATTCTGCTCTTGATGTAAACATACGATATGGCTCTTCTGTTCCTTTCGTAATCAAGTCGTCAATCAAAACTCCGATATAGGCTTCATCACGTTTCAAAATTAAAGGCGCTTTTTCATGCACTTTTAAATGCGCATTTATTCCGGCCATCAAACCTTGAGATGCTGCTTCTTCATATCCTGTTGTTCCGTTTATTTGTCCGGCAAAATATAATCCTTCAACCAACTTCGTTTCCAAAGTATGTTTCAATTGTGTCGGCGGGAAATAATCATATTCGATCGCATAACCCGGACGAAAGAATTTCACATTCTCAAAACCTACAACAGAACGCAAAGCTTTAAATTGAATATCCTCCGGAAGCGAAGTCGAAAATCCGTTTACGTAAACCTCACAAGTATTCCACCCTTCCGGTTCAACAAATAACTGATGGCGTTCTTTATCAGCAAAACGATTAATCTTATCTTCTATCGAAGGGCAATATCTTGGACCAAGACTTTTGATTCTTCCGTTGAACATTGGCGAACGATCAAAACCTTCTCTCAAAATATCATGAACATTCAATGACGTGTACGTCATGTAACAAGATCTTTGATTTGTTAACGGAACGGTTAAATCCGAATAAGAAAACTTATCCGGTTTCGCATCTCCTTTTTCTTCGTTCATTTTCGAATAATCCAAAGAACGTCCATCAACTCGTGGTGGCGTTCCTGTTTTCATTCTTCCCGATTCAAATCCGGCTTTCACCAAATCTTCGGTAATTCCTGTTGCAGCACTTTCACCTGCTCTTCCTCCTCCAAATTGTTTTTCTCCAATATGA
>NZ_DLHA01000038.1:25574-25704 GCF_002482975.1 Flavobacterium sp. UBA7680
AAAAGTTCCGTTTGTCAACACAACAGATTTAGAACGAATCTCTACTCCTAGCGAAGTTCTGATTCCTTTTATCTTTCCGTCCTCGATAATCAAACCCTTTACCATCTCCTGATAGAAATCAAGATTTGGA
>NZ_DLHA01000041.1 GCF_002482975.1 Flavobacterium sp. UBA7680
AACTTTGGTGTTCGTAAACGTTTATTAGAATATGATGACGTAATGAACTCTCAGCGTGAAGTAGTTTACAAACGTCGTCGTCACGCTTTATTTGGCGAGCGTTTAAAACTGGATATCGCTAATATGCTTTATGATACTTGCGAATTAATCGTAAGCAACAATAAAATTGCTAATGATTTTAAAAGTTTTGATTTTGACTTAATTCGTTATTTCGGAATTACTTCGCCAATTTCAGAGGCTGATTTCCAAAAACTATCAGATATTGAAGTAACTGGAAAAGTTTATAAAGAAGCTTTGGCTTTTTACACTGAAAAAACAGAAAGAAGCGCAAGAGAAGCTTTCCCTATTATTAGAGGAGTTTATGAAGAGCCAAACAATCATTTCGAAAGAATTGTAGTTCCATTTACAGACGGAATCAAAACTTTGAATGTTGTTACAGACTTGAAGAAAGCTTACGAAAGTGAAGGAGCGCAATTAATCGCTGATTTCGAGAAAAATATCACACTTTCTATTGTTGATGAAGCTTGGAAAAAACACTTGCGTAAAATGGACGAATTGAAACAATCTGTTCAATTAGCGGTTCACGAACAAAAAGATCCATTGCTTATTTACAAATTAGAAGCTTTCAACTTGTTTAGAGGAATGTTAGACAACGTTAATAAAGAAGTTATTTCATTCTTGTTCAAAGGTGATTTACCAGCTCAAAACGTTACTTCTGAAATTCACGAAGCAAGAGAAGTTCGTCAAAAAGAGAATTTACAATTAAGTAAAGACGAAATTCCTAACAGTGAAAGCATCAACCGTGAAGCTGGAGAAACACAACAGCGTCAGGTTACAGAAACGATTGTGAGAGATAATCCAAAAATCAATCGTAACGATACTGTAACAGTTCAGGAAGTTGCAACTGGTAAAACAGAAACAATGAAATTCAAAAAAGCAGAAACTCTTTTAGCTTCTGGAGCTTGGGTTATTGTTAAGGAATAATTATTTAGTATTTAGTTTACAGTCTCAGTTTACAGACTAGACGAATTACATATCAAACCCGACAGGTTTTAAAAACCTGTCGGGTTTTTAGTTATTTCTCAGTCGCAGTATTCAGTTTACAGACCGCGACTGAAAACTGTGACTGCGACTGTAAACTTTTTCAGAAAAAACTTTTTCCACAAACTCTTGGTAATAAATGCGAATTAAATGTATTTTTGCATTCGAAACATAGAAACCGCGTTTTGAAACGATTTTTGATCATATTGCTTTCATGCACACTTTTACTGCCCTCTTTTGGCAGTTTCTTTGTTTACACTTCTTTCAAACTTAATCAGGAAGAAATTTCAAAAACGATTTGCGTACAGCGAAAAATGGTTTTTAATTCCTGTAACGGCCGATGTGAACTTCAAAAAAGTTTAAAAAAATACTCGGATAACGAAAAGAAAATGCAGGACAATCTGAAAGAAAAAGCAGAAGTTGTTTACATTCAAAATTCAATTACAGCACAATACAAATTAATAGTTCCAATCGAAAATAAAACACAAAACTTCGGTGTTTTAGACAAAAAACCTATTTCGGTTTCGGTTGTAGCTTTCCATCCACCTTCCTTTTTTATATAATTTTTTAAATCAGATTTCATTTTAAACTGAAATCATTTTTCATTGTTTTAAAAACCAATGAAATAGCATTTATGCATACTTAAAATTTAAATCAAATTATATAAAATTCATAAAATGAAAAATACTTTATACAGAGCTCTTGCTATTGTAACCCTATCTATATCTTTATTTTCTTGTTCAAGCGATGATGACAGCAATAATGTTTCTGGAAACGGAAAACTTATATTAGAATTTGACAACGCTTACGGTGCAAATGACCTTATTTTAAACACACAAGGAAACACAACTTCAAACAGCGAGGTTCTAAAAGTAAGTTTAGTTAAATATATCGTTAGTAATGTAGTTTTAACAAAGGCCGATGGAACAACTTTCACATATCCAAAAAGCAAAAGCTATTTTATTGCAGATGAATCATCTGCTGAAGGGCGCGAATTTGAACTTACTGATGTTCCTGCCGGAGATTATGTAAAAGTAAAATTCGGGATTGGAGTTGATGAAGAACAATGGAAATTAGGAGCTGCCGGACAAGGGGATTTTCTTGCTAAGGCAGATGCTGCAGGAATGATGTGGTCTTGGGCTGCAGGTTATAAATTCCTTGCTTTCGAAGGTACTTTTACTTCACCAACTGTTACAACTGCAACACCTTTTATGATTCATACAGGTAAAACAGGAACAGATTACAACTATACTGAAGTAACGGTTGACATGCCAACAAAAGCATTGGTTCGTACTACAATTACTCCAGAAGTTCATTTAATCACAGATCTTTCGAAAATTATCGACGGTAAAAACAAAATCAAACTTTCAGACAACAACATGGGCGGAATGGGCGCGATGATTATGGGTGGCGCAAATTTGCCATTAATTACTCAAAACATCAGCGCAATGTTTAGAGTAGATCACGTACACAACGACTAAATTTATTTTCAAGAGCACAAAAGTTATAATTCCAAAGACCAAACGTCCCGTTATCCGCTATATCTTTTGTGGTGAACCCCACCACAAAAGGATACCGCTTCTACCGGGGCTAAACAAGAACTTTTGCGCTTCTTAAAACCGAAAAATCATGTTGAACATAAAATATTTCCTATACCTGATTGTACCTTTATTTTGGAGCTGTTCAAGTCAGGATGAGGATGCCGAATATGTAAATATTCCGCTTGAATTTAAAGTTCCGTCAAACTTTCCTGATTTGGCTTATAATATTGCATTAAATCCGCCGACAGAAAAAGGATTTGAACTTGGAAAAAAACTGTTTTATGATGGCCGTTTAGCTTCTGACGGAGTTGTTTCATGCGGTTTCTGTCATATACAAGCCAACGCTTTTACACATCACGGCCATACTGTAAGTCACGGTGTAGATAATGCACAAGGCACCAGAAATACACCTGCAATTCAGAATTTAGCTTACCAAAGTATTTTTATGTACGATGGTGCAGCGGATCATTTAGATTTACAGCCGCTTATTCCGCTTAAAAGCATTATCGAAATGAACGGTGATCTGAATGCGATTTTAAAGATGATGAAAGCCGACAAGGATTATCAAAAATTATTTGGGCAGGCTTTTGATGATGGCGCAATCACAACCGAAAATATGTTGAAAGCACTTTCGCAATTCATGGTTATGGTGGTCTCATCAAATTCAAAGTTTGACAAATACCGACGAAACGAAACTGGCGGAAATTTAACAGCTGATGAACTGGCTGGTTACGATTTATTTAAATCTAAATGCGCTTCATGTCATGCGACAGATTTACAAACCGATAATTCTTTCCGAAACAATGGTTTAGCAGTAAACCCAATGGTAAATGATGTTGGGCGTTATAAAGTAACTGACTTAGCAAGTGATTATTACAAATTTAAAGTACCGAGTTTAAGAAATGTAGAAGTTTCTGGACCGTATATGCATGACGGAAGATTTGGAACTCTGGAAGGTGTTCTAGATCATTATGCCAGCGGAATTGAAGATTCTCAAACATTAGATCCGATTTTGAAACAAAACGGAAAATTTGGGATTCCGCTTTCTGCGAATGAAAAACAACAAATAATTGCCTTTTTAAAAACGTTGACAGACACTCAATATTTGACTGATAAACGTTTTGCTGAATATTAGAATAAAAATATAGCCACAGATTTCACAGATTAAAAAATCAAATTGAATCTCAATAAAAAATCCTTATAATCTGTGGCAGAAAAAATAATTAAAATGAAAAAAATAATAGTAGCTTGTACTTTTTTGATTGGATATTCGGTCTTTAGTTTTACTCCAAAAGATAGTATTTCGGCGTTCACTTTTCATCGTTTGGAAATGATGGAAGATTTTGACTGCGATGCCTGCGGATGCTCTGCAAGCGGTGGAAGTATGGGTTTTAGTTCTATGCTGAACAATAATTTTATCGGTGTACGATATTTTAAACAAAATTATACAAGCCGTGACGGAATCTTTGCCAACTCGCCTTGGATTGACGAAAATTTCAACACCATTCAAGCTTGGGCAAGAATTCCAGTTACAGAAAAAATTCAGATCTCGGCTTTAATTCCATATCATTTTCACGAAAGACAATTAACCGCAGGCAGTGAAAACATTGAGGGTTTGGGAGATATTACAATTATGGGGCTGTATAAGCTTTATGAAACGAAAAGTGACAGCGCAGTTTTTACACATAAAGTAAATATAGGTGCGGGAATTAAAATTCCGACTGGTAAATTTACCGAAGCAAATAATTTGGGAACGGTAAATCAAAGTTTCCAATTAGGAACCGGAAGCTGGGATTACTCTGTAGTTTCAGAATATGTAATTAACCGAAAAGATTTAGGTTTAAATACAACTTTGAATTATATTTTTAAAACTGAAAACAGTAAAAATTACCAATACGGCGATCAGTTTAATTATGCTTCTACTCTATTTTATTTGTTCGATTTAAAAACGATTCAGCTAGTTCCGCAAGCTGGTATTGCTGGAGAGGTTTACCAAACCAATAAGCAGCACGGGTTAGATTTACCAAATACCGCCGGAGATATTTTGTTTGGAAAATTTGGTATTGAAGCCGGAAAGGATAAGTTCTCAATTGGTATAAATGCTATGCTGCCAATTAAGCAAAATTTATCTAACGGAAACATGGAAGCTAATTACAGATGGAGCATTAATTTAAATTATACACTTTAATCAAACTAATTATTTAAAAACCGAAACACATTTTGAAACGATTTTTCGTCATATTTCTTTCCTTTATGCTATTAGTACCCTCTTTTGGCAGTTTCTTTGTTTATACTTCTTTCAAACTTAATCAGGAAGAAATTTCAAAAACGATTTGTGTACAGCGAAAAATGGTTTTTAATTCCTGTAATGGTCGATGTGAACTTCAAAAAAGTTTAAAAAAATACTCGGATAACGAAAAAAGAATGCAGAACAATCTGAAAGAAAAAGCAGAAGTCGTTTACATTCAAAATACTATTGTGACTAGTTACAAATTCGTAACTTCAATAGAATCAAGAGCAAAAATCTTTGCTTCTTTTGACACAAAACCAATCTCGGTTTCAAATTCTACGTTTCGGCCTCCATCCTATTTTATATAAATTTCACACAATCGCTTTTCAATAGTTTTTGAAAAGATTTTTTCTTGCCGTAAAGTCAGGAAAAGCAAAAGTTACTTTAAAATTTATATAAATTTAAAATGAAAAAAATATACATTATCCTATTCTTTATAGGACAATTTGTCTTTGCGCAGAACAAGGTAGAAAAAGACACAACAAAATCACAAGAGCTTGAAAATGTTTTTATAACTGCCAACAGAACTGCTACTAAACGCAAAGAAACCCCTGTTGCCATTAGCAAAATAACAGCCAAAACCATTAACGAAGCAAAAGCAACGGCAGTTTATGAAATCATAAACAAAACGCCGGGAGTTTTAATGGTCAACTTAGGAAACGAACAGCACATGATGTCTATTCGTCAGCCAATGACAACTAATGCCTATTATTTATATCTAGAAGATGGTTTGCCAATTCGCCCAATGGGAATCTTCAATCACAATGCTTTATTAGAAATCAATCAGTATAATTTACAAAGCATTGAAGTTGTAAAAGGTCCGGTTTCTTCTTTATATGGTCCAGAAGCTGTGGGCGGAACAATCAATTTAATTTCGATAAAACCACCTGTTGATCCTGAATTTAAATTTGGTGTTCAGGCAGATAATTATGGCTACAGAAGATTTCAGGCTGCCGGTGGTGCAACCGTAGGAAAAGTTGGTTTTCATATTGCCGGAATTTCGAGTTTACAGGAAAACGGATGGATGACTTATTCTGATTATAACAAAGATAATCTGAATGCGAGAATCGATTATAACATCTCTCCTTCTACCCGATTGATAAGCAATACGATGTATGGAAAATATTATTCGGATATGAGCGGAACGGTTAACGAAGATGCTTTCAACAACAGAACATACAAAAGCACTTCTAATTTTACTTATAGAAAATCTGATGCTTTAAGAACCCGCTTAACGCTAGAACATGATTGGAACAGCAATTCAAGCAGTTACATTACAGCTTATTTGCGTGATAATAAATTAGGGCAAAATCCTTCTTACGGAATTAAATGGAGCCCTACTGTAAATCCTACAACTGCTAAAGGTGAAGTAAATTCAAATAACTTTAAAAGCTACGGAGCAATTGCCCAACACGTTCAAAAATTTGATTTACTTAATATGAAACTTGTTGCCGGAGCTTTATACGATTATTCTCCCGTAACCTATTGGTCCTATGTAATTGACTTAAAAGCAAACCTAAATCCGGGAGAAGCCGGTAAACAAACCGTTGATTCTTATGAAATTATAGCAGAACATCCAGATTCAAAATTAGCTGATTATACTGCAGATATTTATAATTATGCACAATATGCTCAATTTAGCTTTAACCCTTTACCAAAATTAGTTATAACAGTTGGCGGTCGATACGACAACATGAAAGTAGACTATAATAATGCTTTAGACAAATCTACTGGAAGCAAAGTGTATGACAAAACAACTTATAAAACTGGTATAAATTACAATCCGTTTGAGTTTGCGGGCATTTACGCTAATTATTCTCAAGGTTTTGCTCCTCCCGGAATTACCTCTATTTTTAGAACTAAACCCGGAACTGGAGGAACAACAGGCGTTCCAGCTGATTTTTATTACAACTTAGAGCCTGCAACTTTTGATAACGTTGAATTTGGAGGATGGTTTTCTTTGCTTGAAAATAAATTAAATTTTGATTATGCCTTTTATTATATGGAAGGTCAAAACGAGCTGTTAAACATCAAACTTCCAGATAACTCAACAGATTATCGTTCAGCAGGAGAAACCCGTCATAAAGGAATTGAATTTGGAGCTTCATATCGTCCTTCGCAACAATTTAATATTCGCTTGGGCGGAACTTACGCACAGCACACTTATATCGATTTTAAACTTTCGGACAAACCAACCGATCCTGTTCAGGATTTAAACGGAAAAGAAATGCCGGCTGCACCAAAATGGTCTGGAAATTCTGAAGTAAGTTATTATCCAAACTGGCTTCCTAATTTAAGAACTTCTATCGAATGGCAGCTTGTGGGAAGTTATTACCAAGATCAGATCAATACGGTAAAATACGACGGTTATAACATTTTTAACGCAAGAGTTGGTTATCAATGGAAAGGAATTGAAGTATATGGAAACGTAATGAACCTTACTGATAAATTATACGCTTACAACGTTTCGAGAGCAAATACCACAAACGCACAGCCAACATATACGGCGGCAGCTCCAAGAACATTTGTATTTGGAATTCAGTACAATTTTTCATTAAAAAAATAAAATTTATCTGCCACAGATTTCACGGATTAAAAGGATTAATCACAGCATTTTTAAATAAAAATCATTTTAATCTGTGTAATCTGTGGCAAAAAAAATAATCAAAAACAACTCAACTATGAGTAAAGAAACTAAAAAGAAATCTTCTAAGAAAGATTCTAAAATCGTAAAAAAAATCAAGCAGCACATGTACAAGTGGCATCGTGTTATTGGCTTAATTACCATTGTTCCTGTTATTTTCTGGACGTTATCTGGTTTGATGCATCCATTTATGGCGCATTTTTTCAAACCTGAAATTGCACACGAAAAACTGGAACAGCAAATAATCGACAAAAATCAGCTGAAATTATCTATTCAGGAAGTTTTACAAAAAAACGAAATCACTCAATTCAAAAATTTCCGAATCGTCTCTTTTAATAATATTACTTATTATCAGGTAAAAACCATTTTTGGTGAATTATGGTATTATGATGCTTCAAACGGAAAAAAACTGGAAGATGGAGATCAAAAATATGCGGAATGGCTTTCTCGATATTTTCTGGATGATCAAAAAAGTGCAGTAAAAAAGAGCGAAGTTGTAACCGAATTCACTTCGCAATACAAATATGTAAACCGTTATTTACCGGTTTACAAACTGACTTTTGACCGTCCTGATGCCATGCAGGTTTATGTTGAAACATCTTCCAGCAAACTGGCTACTTATAATCCAACTTCGAGACAGGCTTTTATCTGGTTTTTTGATACTTTTCATAATTGGTCATTTATCGATGCCATATCTAACAATAGTATCAGGATTATTACCATGATTTTTTTATTGTCAATTATTGGATTTTCTGCTTTAAGCGGAATCTTAATTTACGGTCTATTATGGAAACAATTCAAAAAAACAGACAATGCAGCGCCTAAAAAAGGTCTTAGAAAATACCACCGTCAAATTGGGATTTGGGTTTCACTTTTTACTTTGACTTTTGCTTTTAGCGGAGGATATCATGCCACAACAAAATGGGCACCTTATACTTTATCGCAAATGGTTTATGAACCTACATTTGTAACTAAAGAAATTCCGCTGGCCAATAATGCACTGGATTTAGACTGGACCCGTTTTCAAAATACAAGCATTATTACTTTAAACGACACAACTTATTTCCGTTGTCAATTGCTTGAAAAAAGTAAATTCAAGACTTCAAAAGTAGATTCTAATTCAAAATGGAATAAAAAGAAAGATCAAAAATCGGAAGTGATTTACATTAACACTGCAACTAACAAAGTTGTACCAAATGTTGATCTTCATTATGCTGAATATCTGGCTTACTATTTTACAGGCGGGGCTCCGCAAGCGGCTTGCTGTGAAATGATCGAAACTTCTGATGAACCCGAAGAATCAATAGAAAACGTAAAATTATTAGAATCAAAAGTTTTAACTGAATTTGAAAGCAGAGAATATGGTTTTGTAAACAAACGACTGCCTGTCGTGAAATTAGTGTACGACACTCCGGAAAAAACAACCTATTTTATCGAAACCTCAACTTCAAGACTGGCGGCTGTAGTTAAAAATGCAGATAAAGTCGAAGGTTATTCTTTTGCCATATTGCATAAATTTTTATTCATGGATTGGGCAGGAAAAAACATTCGTGATCTGGCCACAGTTTTAGCTGCATTGAGCATTTTAATTGTCAGCATTTTAGGTTTTATTTTATTCTTGAAAAAGTAAACAACTACACAACAACCTGCAAGGTTTTCAAAACCTTGTAGGTTTTAAGTTTTTAATATCTAGTCTTTTTTCGCCACGAATTCACGAATGTATTTGTATAAAAATTCATGAATTCGTGGCGAAAACTTTATCCTGTTTGTGTGTAATGTTACACCAAAATACCTACAAGGTTTTGAAAACCTTGCAGGATATCGTGAATTCTAATTCGTGAATTCGTGGCAGAAAACCCTCCCCAACTACAAAAAGTGGCTGGGGATTTTTTATATTTGGTGACTAATAAACCTTTTACAATAAAGAATTGAGAAAAAAGATTCAGTTTTCGTTATTACTAATTTGGACAATCTGTTTTAGTTATTTCTTTATTTTAATGCTGAAGCTAACCTTGCAGTACATTCCGTTAAAAAACGATGCTGCATTTCTCCAAATCAAACAAACCGAAGTTTCTGAAATTCCATATTACATTACCTTCTTTTACATTCATGTTTATTCGACGATTTTTGTTTTGCTTTCGGGATTCTTTCAGTTTAACAATTTTCTATTAAAAAAATATCCTCTTTTACATCGAAATCTTGGAAAACTATATGTTTTTATAATTCTGTTTTTAAGTGCGCCTTCAGGTTTATTTATTGGCTTTTTTGCAAATGGCGGATTTTATTCTAAAATATCTTTTATCACTTTATCCATTCTTTGGTTTTACTTTACTTTAAAAGGTTTTCTGTTCATTAAAAACAAAAATATCACGCAGCACAAGGCCTTTATGCTGCGAAGTTTTGCTTTAACATTTTCTGCCGTTACCTTACGTTTTTGGAAAGTGATTCTTGTATATTTGTTTCACCCTGCACCAATGGATTTATATCAAATTATAGCCTGGTTAGGCTGGATTCCGAATTTATTAATCATCGAATATTATCTTTATCATCAATCAAAAAAATGAAAAAACTCCTTTATTTATTTTTAGCCGTTTCGCTTTTTTCTTGTAATTCTAAAGAAAAACAATCCCAAATCAGTGATAATAAAATGCCCGAAGAAATTCGAACTGATTTATATGGTTCATGGGTTGGTGATTTTGTTATGGTCGAGCGTGATACGAGTATAACCTTAACAGAAAGTCCTAATAATAAAATCAATATTATTATTAAAAAAATTACAGGTGAAGAAGTCATCGGGCAAAGTATTGTTGCCGGAAACAAAAGACCTCTAAAAGGATATATGAAAAAAAAAGGAAATAATTTTTATTTTACTCTAAAAGAACCCGGAGATGATAAAAACGATGGTGTTTTTACTTTTGAAATACAAAATGATTCAATTTTAAAAGGAACATGGATTGCATATAATCCTAAAAAGCAAATCAGTAAAAGGGAATTTGAACTTGTTAAAAAACATTTTCAATACGATCCTAATGTAATGTTACCTGATGACGATTCTTATACTGATTATGAAAATCCAAAAGAAGAAGAAATAACAGATTATGGAATCGAAGAAGATTCATTAAATAATAAAGAACCAGAAAAGTATATCCAAAGTGTATTTCGTTCAGCTTCAGAAAGCATTACAAAACTCAATTCATCGACACAAAAACTTAAAGAATCGGATGTTAAAAACTTAAAAAAGATAGATTTAGAAATTCTTAGAAATACCATTTTTGCCAGACACGGACTTTCGTTTAAAACGAAAAAAGTACGCCAGTTTTTTGATCATATCGAATGGTACATTCCGGTTTCGACTAATGTTGACGATAAATTAACTTCTGTAGAAAAAGAAAATATTGTATTATTAAAACGTTTTGAAAAATATGCCGAAGATAATTACGATTCTTTTGGAAGGTAGTTTATAAGGTGCTAAGATTCTAAGTTGCTGAGATTCTAAGTTTTTCTCAACGACTCTCCTGCAAGTTTTCCAAAACCTTGTAGGTATAACATTTTAAGACTTTAAGTTTTTTTTCGCCACGAATTCACGAATGTATTTGTATAAGTGGATTCGTGGCGAAAAACTTTTCTTAAATACCTACAAGGTTTTGGAAACCTTGCAGGAAATCGCTATCTCGGGTTTTCTTCGTAATAACGTGCTTCGATTCTCTTAATATCTTTAATTGAATTTTTAGCCCACGCCAGACGTTTTTCTAGTATTTCTTCATCAGATAAATGCCAGTTAATATCTGAATTTCGTAGTCTGTTGGTAAGATTTTGGATGATGATCGCAGCAGAAACAGAAATATTCAAACTCTCTGTAAAACCCGCCATAGGAATTTTAAGAAAACCATCAGCTTTTTGTAGAATTTCTTCAGATAATCCGTCTCGTTCCGTTCCAAAAAATAAAGCGCTTGGTTTTGAAATATCAAAATCGTCAAGCAGACAATCATTTTCGTGAGGTGTTGTGGCTATGATTTGGTAACCTTGATTTTTTAAAGTAGAAATGCAGTTTGTAACCGAATCAAAGTTTTTGATATCAACCCATTTTTGGGCGCCCATTGCAATTTCTTTATCAATTCGTTTTCCGTAACGCTGTTCGATAACATTTAGCTCCTGAATCCCAAAAACCTCACAACTGCGCATTACAGCGCTTGTGTTATGCATTTGAAAAACATCTTCGACTGCAATCGTAAAATGTTTGGTTCGGTTTTCTAATACTTTTAAAAATTTCTCTTTTCGGTTGTCTGTCAATATATTTTCGAGAAATGTCAGGTAATCTAAATCAATCATTTTGTTTGTATTTGGCGCAAAAATACATATAAATCAACAGAAAGAAAATTCATCTCTATTTTAGCTTTCCTGATGTTCCAGAAACGTGTTATTTAATTTTTCGTACAGCAGGTTAAGCTTTGTAAAATTAATTTCTAATTCTTCTTCTTTAAAAGAATCACCCGTAAAAGCTTCATTTTCGTTTTTAGAATGGGCATTTAGGCGCTCATACATTTTATCAAGTTCGGAATAAGCATAATTAATATTAATAAACGAAATAAATTTTTCTACAACCTGTTTCATTCCATCATTATAATAAAGAGCCGTAACATTCTGATCTGTTTCGTAAAAACTCAGAAAGCCTTCAAAATATTTCTCTAAAACTAAAGCTCCATATTGCTGAAAACTTATTCTATTTATTTCCTGAGCCGTAATTCCAAAAACACTCGGCGGCAGTAAATTGGGAACCATATGCATTCCCATCTTTTTTTGATGTGATTTCAAAACTTCAGTTGGATTTCTATAAAGCAGCGCAAAAGGTGTTTCAGCAAAAATGCTTCTTAAATAACCCGCATTAAAAATGTGCCAGGCATCCAGTTTTAAAATTAAATTGTTTTGTTCCGGAAATCTTTTCTGTCCTAATAATTTAATAACCGCTTTTAAAAGTGCTGACTTTTTATCTAAACCAAACAAATTACTTCGTAGAATTTCATCCACAATTGGCGCTTCAGAAACCATAATATTTTCTGATGAAGTCGCCAGAGACTGACTCAGCATTGTAGAACCACACCTTGAAACGTGAAATACTAAAGATTTTAAATCGACCGAAACTATTTCTTCAGACCACTCTATAACATTTTCAGGAGTACTAGTTACTTTAAACGGTTTTGAATTGCATTCGTGTTTTCTGCATTTTAAAATAGTTTCTTCAAAAAAAGGCTCGGCATATTTTAAATCTCCCAGATAAATCCATTCAAAATAGATTTCATTATTTTTTTCAATTAACTTATAAGGAATCCAGTTAGAAAGAGGATGATGTATGTTTTCCATTGGTAATTTATTTTATTTTGACTGAAGATCTGCGATAATTTTGGCTGTCATTTCTGACGGATTCCGCGAAAGTTCAGCAATAATCTGCTGTTTTATCTCATCAGAATATTCATTTTTATTTGAAGAAGCATGAATATCAAAACCAATTTCGGCAAATAATTTATCAGACCATTCATTTCGAATGCAGTCAAGAGTAAGATGAATTCGCGGTTCGGTGCTTTTATTTTCAACACTATGCGGGAGCTGAAAATTGGCATACCAGCATTCTCCCATTTTCATAGGAATTAGTTTTTTATCTACATAAAAAAAGACCTCAGAGTTTGTAATGATAGGAATATGAATTCTAAAAAATCCATCTTCATAAGAAGTATCATTATCCACATGTTCTTTTATTTCGCTGTTTGGCCCTAATCGCAGTAATCGCACGGCTTCTTTTTCACATTGAAACCAATCCATAATTTCTCTAAAATAATGGCAACGATCCAGCAGCGGCGTATTTTGGTATTCCTTATTTGAAAAAGAGGTAATATCGTTTACCAAACCCGATTGTGATCGTAAAGAAACACTTGTCCAGTTTCCCTCGTACCGGTTGGTGTTAAAATGCGGAGTCCATAAATCATTTTCGCAAATTGTAAGTTCTTGCTGTAATTTTTCTATCGAAAAGGTAATAGGAAGTAGGCTCGACGAAGGATTCATAAGCTTAGGGTTTAATTTGAGATTGGTTTTGGTCCTGTAAATATATAAAATACACCAACCCAATTGTCAAATAGATAAGCAAAATTTTACAAATTCAGGAATCCGTTTTTTAAGATTAAAGATCTTTCCTTAAATTGTCAATAATGAAGTCATAAAGTTTATTTGTTGAAAAAGATACTGTTTCTAAATCGGTTTTTAAGATTAAATCTGCCTTTTCGGGAGTTTCAAAAACATCACTTATTCCGGTAAAATTTTTAATTCTGTTAAGATCATCTTCTGGCAGTAACGCTTTTTTATATAAACCTTTCGGATCTCTTTTGATCAAATTATTTATCGAACAATCTAAAAAAACAGTTCGTACAAATTCGTGTGTTCTTAATTCATTTCGCAGACTTTCGTACGGATTTATAACCGACATTAAAGTAATGGTATCTTCGGCAACAAAATTTCGTCCCACATTAAAAAGGCGTCGCACATTCTCGCAGCGATCTTCTTTAGAAAATCCTAAATCTTTACAAATTGTTTTTCTGTAAACATCGCCGTCAACAATTTCAGCTTTATAACCGTTTTCGATTAATAAATGCCGAACATTTTGGGCCAATGTCGTTTTTCCTGAACCTGATAATCCTGTAAACTGAATTAAAATCATTTAGAATTTCTTTTGTTTTTATGAGGCATTAAAACTAAATAATCTGCAAAGTCAAAACAATAAGTATAATTACGGTTTTATTGTCTCTCAAAAATATTAAAAAAGAATCGTGCAAATGTGCCGTTAGGCACATAATATCGGTAGATATTTAGGATTCGGTATTCTGTGTCGTGCCGTAGGTACGTGACAAAACGATAGCTGTTGCGTACCTACGGCACGCTAAATTTGGTCCCATTTATATTTTCTACCGATATTTAGTGCCTAACGGCACAAAGCTTATACTTTAAATTGGTTCACAAAAATTATTGTTTTAACTAAAACAAATGTACCGTTAGGTACATAATATCGGTAGATCATAACGTTCGAGGTTCGTTGGCGTGCCGTAGGTACGCAACATAACGATAACTATTACGTACCTACGGCACGTTAAATTTATTCCAATCCTTATTTTCTACCGATATTTAGTGCTTACAGCACAACTCATAATTCGCATAAATTACTATTTTTATCTTCTAATAAATTTTAGAATGAAAAAGAAACTTGTTGTTTTAACCGGCGCCGGAATTAGTGCCGAAAGCGGTATTAAAACCTTTCGTGACAGCGATGGTTTATGGGAAGGTCACGACGTTATGGAAGTCGCAACTCCCGAAGGCTGGAACAAAAATCAGGAATTGGTTCTGGATTTTTACAACAAAAGACGCCAGCAGCTTAAGGAAGTGCAACCCAATTTAGGACATCAAATTTTAGCCGAATTAGAAAAAGATTTCGATGTTTATATCATTACTCAAAATGTTGACGATTTACACGAACGTGCCGGAAGTACTAAAGTTTTGCATTTGCATGGAGAATTATTAAAAGTAAGAAGCGTTAGAAACCGAAATTTAATTTTAGACTGGACTGAGGATTTACTGACAGGTGATTTAGACGAAAACGGACATCAGTTACGCCCGCATATTGTGTGGTTTGGTGAAGAAGTCCCTGCACTGGAAGAAGCAATTGATATAACCGAAACGGCAGATTATTTCGCAGTAATTGGAACTTCATTACAGGTTTATCCTGCGGCAGGTTTAATTTCGTATGCTCCAAGTACAACACCTGTTTTTTATATTGACCCAAAACCTATTTCAATTCCCAATATTCGAAACAAAGTGGAAGTTATTGCAAAAGTTGCATCTGAAGGCGTTGCAGAATTAAAAGAAAAATTAAAATCGATTTAAGAACACATAATTTAATTTATTGAACATAATTATTGAACACGAATTTCACGAATTAGCACGAATATTTTGTGTTATCTAATAAGTAAGTAAAAAAATTAGTGTCAATTCGTGAAATTCGTGTTTTATCTACTTTTTCCCTTTTAAAATACTTTCAATTGACTTTGTGATTACTTTAAATCCGCAAATTCTGTTTATATTTGCACCTTTCGAAAAACAACATAACAATGACTACTCTAAACGAATTGAATGCTATATCGCCAATTGACGGAAGATATAGAAATAAAACTCAAAATTTAGCACCTTTCTTTTCTGAAGAAGCTTTAATAAAATACCGTGTACTGGTTGAAATTGAATATTTCATCGCTTTATGCGAAATTCCTTTACCTCAGCTTTCTGGTGTAAATTCAAACTTATTTGACAGTTTAAGAAATATCTATAAAAATTTCTCTACTGAAGATGCGCTTTGGATTAAAGAAACAGAAAAAGTAACCAACCACGACGTAAAAGCCGTTGAATATTTTATTAAAGATGCTTTTGAAAAATTAGGATTATCTCAATACAAAGAGTTCATTCACTTCGGATTAACATCTCAGGATATCAACAATACTGCCATTCCGCTTTCTACAAAAGAAGCTTTTGAGCAGGTGTATACGCCATCATTAATTTCTGTAATTTCTAAATTAAAAGAATTAAGCGTAGAATGGAAAGATATCCCAATGCTGGCACGTACGCACGGACAGCCGGCTTCTCCTACTCGTTTAGGAAAAGAGATTTTAGTTTTTGTAGAGCGTTTAGAAGAGCAGATGCGTTTGTTATTCAATATTCCGTTTGCGGCTAAATTTGGCGGTGCAACAGGAAATTTCAATGCACATCATGTTGCATATCCGCAAATTGACTGGAAAAAATTCGGAACTAATTTTGTTGAAAGCGAATTAGGTTTACAACATTCATTCCCAACAACTCAAATAGAACATTACGATCATTTTGCTGCGTTTTTTGATGGTTTAAAAAGAATCAACAATATCATTATCGATTTAGATCGTGATATCTGGACGTATGTTTCAATGGATTATTTTAAACAAAAAATCAAAGCGGGCGAAATTGGTTCATCGGCAATGCCGCATAAAGTAAACCCAATTGATTTTGAAAACTCTGAAGGAAACTTAGGAATCGCTAATGCTATTTTCGAGCATTTATCTGCAAAACTTCCTATTTCAAGATTACAGCGTGATTTAACAGACAGTACAGTTTTACGTAATGTTGGTGTACCAATTGGACATACTATTATTGCTTTTGAAGCTACGCTGAAAGGTTTAAACAAGTTATTATTAAACGAAAGCAAATTTGCTGAAGATTTAGAGAAAAACTGGGCGGTTGTGGCAGAAGCAATTCAAACGATTTTACGTCGTGAAGCATATCCAAATCCGTATGAAGCATTAAAAGGTTTAACAAGAACTAATGAAGCTATTGATAAAAATGCAATTCATAATTTTATTGCGACTTTAGAAGTTTCTGATGCTGTTAGAGCCGAATTAATGCAGATAACTCCTAGTAATTACACAGGAATCTAAAGAAAACCTAAAATATTTTGTCAAAAAAAGCTATCTTTATCGAGATAGCTTTTTTTTTAACCCGGAGTATCCAGATTAGTTCACCTGAATTGATTTTAGTAGAAGTTTAGTGAACTTTTATAAGAAATAAAAAGCTGGATTATACTCCTGAAAAATACCACGTTTATGATTGCCTTAAATGCCGCTGCAGAAACTACACACCATTTACAACCTTTAATTAGTGATCTGGGATTAATCCTGATGACTGCCGGAATTGCCGTTCTAATATTTAAAAAAATGAAACAACCACTGGTTTTAGGATATCTGATTGCAGGATTCCTGGCCGGAAACCATTTTGATTTTTTCCCTTCAATAACCGACATGAAAAGTGTGGAAGTCTGGGCAGAAATTGGGGTTATATTTTTATTATTTAGTTTAGGACTTGAATTTAGTTTTAAGAAACTAATGAAAGTAGGCGGAACTTCATCTGTCACAGCAATTACCCAGATATTATTCATGACACTAGTTGGTTATTGTGTTGGACAATGGATGGGCTGGGGAAAAATGGACAGCATTTTTCTCGGGGCTACGCTTTCTATTTCCTCAACAACCATTATTATCAGGGCTTTTGATGAATTGGGAGTCAAAGGAAAAAAGTTCGTTGGGATTGTATTTGGAGCTTTAATTGTTGAAGATATTGTCGCCATTTTAATGCTCGTTTTACTATCGACAATTGCCGTGAGCGATCAGGTTTCGGGCGGTGCGTTAATACAATCGGTTTTAAAACTGGTTTTCTTTTTAATTATCTGGTTTTTGGGCGGAATCTTTATTATTCCAACGATTTTAAAGAAAGCCAAACATCTTTTAACCGATGAAATGCTGCTAATTATTTCCTTGGCATTATGTTTAATGATGGTCATTTTTGCCGCAAATGTTGGTTTTTCTCCGGCTTTAGGAGCTTTTATTATGGGTTCTATTATTGCAGAAACTACAATGGCCGAAAAAATCGAACATTTAATTCAGCCTGTAAAAGATTTATTTGGTGCTGTGTTTTTTGTATCGGTAGGAATGTTAATTAATCCCGAAACATTGGTTACGTACGCACTTCCGGTGGCTTTAATTACACTTTTAACCATTTTCGGAAAAGCATTTAGTTCCTCTATTGGAGCTTTACTTTCGGGACAGCCACTTAAACAATCTGTTCAAACCGGAATGAGTTTAGCGCAAATTGGGGAATTCTCTTTTATTATTGCAACACTTGGAATGACTTTAAAAGTGACAAGTGATTTTTTATATCCTATAATTGTGGCCGTTTCAGCCATTACAACTTTTACAACTCCGTTTTTAATTAAATATTCCGAATCTTTTGCGCAGGTTTTAGAACAAAAAATGCCTAAAAGATGGGTCAAAAATATTAATCGATACAGTTTAAATGCACAAGCCATTAAATCTGTAAGTACCTGGCAGGTTGTACTTCGATCGTCTATAACCCAAATAATCCTGCATACGATAATTATAACTGCTATTATTTTATTATCATCAAAATTCATAGCCCCTTTAGTTGCCGATACAAGATTCGGAAACACTTTGGCCGCACTTATAACTTTAGCCGTAATTGCTCCGTTTTTATGGGCATTATCGCTGCGTCGTGTAAAAGTAGATGAAGTCGAAATACTTTGGGAAGAACGTAAATATCGAGGCGCGCTTTTAATGCTTATTTTAATCAGAATGAGCCTTGGATTATTTTTCGTTGGATTTTTACTGAATATCTTCTTCTCGCCTTTAGTCGCTTTTGTCGCCTTGATTATTGCGATTGGAGCGTATCAGCTTTTTCCAAAAAAACTAAACGAGCAATATCATAAAATCGAAAATCACTTTTTGAAAAACCTCAACGACCGCGAAAACAAAAAAATTGACAGACGTTATGCCAATTTAATGCCGTGGGATGGTCACATGTCTATTTTTGATATTGGAAAAGAATCCAACCTTGCCGGAAAAACACTTGAAGAATTAAAGATCAGGGAACTTCTGGGCATCAACATTGCTTATATACGACGCGGTGAAGTTACGATTCCAATTCCGTCAAAAAACGAACGTTTATTTCCCGGAGATGAAATCTGCGTAATTGGTACCGATGCACAAATTACCGAGTTTACCAAATACCTGACCCAAAACGAAATTGAAGCCAAAACAATCGAAGAATCTGAAATTGTATTACGTCAGCTTGAAGTTTCGCAGGAAGAATTCACCCAAAAAAGCATCGGTCAATTTAGAGGAAAAACCGGCGGAATGGTAGTAGGAATTGAAAGAAACGGAAATAGAATCCTAAATCCTGAATCGAGTTTACTTTTACAACCCAACGATATTATCTGGGTAGTTGGAGATAAGAAAAAGATGGGTGAGCTTCTAAGAGGCTAAGATTCTGAGATACTAAGTTTTTTTCTTTACGAATATATCTTAAAAAAAGGCGCTAAATTTCTAAGCCAATAAGAGTTTAATCTCTCAAAAAACTTAGAAACTTAGCACCTTAGTATCTTAGTATCTTTTAAAAAAAACTTAGAATCTTAACGCCTTAGTATCTTAGTAACTTAGAACCTTATTTATTCGGCTGCGGTGTAATACGCAAATAAGGTTTAATTGCTGTATGTCCTTTTGGAAATTTCGCCGGAATATCACTATCTGGAACGGCTGGTGTAATTACAACATCTTCACCATCTTTCCAGTTTGCCGGAGTGGCTACGCTGTAATTTGCAGTCAATTGTAAACTGTCAATAACACGAAGCAATTCGTCAAAATTTCTTCCTGTTGAAGCTGGGTAAGTTAGAGTCAATTTGATTTTTTTATCGGCACCAATAACAAAAACAGAACGTACTGTAAACTTATCGCTCGCATTAGGGTGAAGCATATCATACAGCGTTGCTATTTTTTTATCTTCATCGGCAATAATTGGAAAATTAACCTCTGTATTTTGAGTTTCGTTAATGTCTTTAATCCACTCCAGGTGCGACTGTAAACCGTCTACACTCAAAGCTATAACTTTAGTATTTCTTTTTGAAAATTCCGGAACATAGTTCGCTACAGTTCCCAATTCAGTTGTACAAACAGGAGTAAAATCTGCTGGATGCGAAAATAAAACGCCCCAAGAATCTCCTAACCATTCATGAAAATTGATTGGTCCTTGTGTAGTTTCTGCCTGAAAATCCGGAGCTATATCGCCTAATCTTAATGTTGACATAATTTATATTTTTTAGTTCCTCTAAAATTAACTAAAAAATGCATTTAGAAAACATTCAATTTCTAAAAAAAAGTTAAAATTCTACATTCTCTATCTAATTACTATTTTAATCTGGTTTTAACACATAGGAACATAGCTTTTTGGAATCTTAAAAAGGCGTTTCACTTGCATTAACAAACATAGGCTATGTGTGAGAAACTAGTTTCTTTTGATCTTCTCTTTTGGACAAGAAAAACTATGTTTCTATGTGTTAAAACAATTACACAACAGTTTATAATAAATTAAATAAACCCCACCACAAAGTACCAAATAGCAAGAGTTACAAACGAAATAGGAATCCCGAAACCAATCATCATACTGCTTAATTTTGGTTTTAAACCATAAGTCGAAGCCAGAATTGCGCCTGTAATCATAGGCGCCATGGCGATTTCTATAATCGTAATTTTTATCGCTTCAGAACGCTGGTTAAAAACAAAAACATAGAGAATAAAAATAATCAGCGGCGTTACAATAAGACGGAAGAAAAGTCCGAGGCGTAAAAATTTCCAATGCTTGCTTTTTCGATCAAAAGTCAATTGTAATCCAACCGAAAATAAAGCCAAAGGCGTAACCAAACTTCCTAGTTTCAATAAAAAAGGCTGAATATTTGAATCTAAATCATAATCAAAAACGTTGAGCAAACACGCCGCAACGAATGTAATAAATGGAGGAAATAAAAGAATCTTCTTCGAAATGCTTTTAAAATCCGGACTCCCTTTAGAATAAAAAGCCGCCACAAAAACACCCAAAGTCGAAACCACCACAAAAGTTCCCGGCTGATCTACCAAAACTGCTGTTTCTAAACCCTTCTTTCCAAACAAAGCCTCAACAATAGGATATCCCAAAAATGACGAATTACTTAATCCCGCAGTCAGGATCAAACAGCCAATAAGTTTATTTGACCAGCCCAGTCGTCGCCCTAAAAAATGAAAAAATATAAAAGCCAGAAAAAAACTAATCCACCCCGCTCCTATCGGGAACAATAATTCGTTGCTCCATTTTATTTTCGGAATATGATATAGCGTTATCGCCGGAAGGCAGACATAAATAACAATTTTATTGATCGTTTTATAAATATGAGTTGGAAACCGCTTTACATTCTGCAAAAGCAATCCTAAAAATAAAAAGAAGAATATTATAATAAAGTTGTTCATATCAAGGGTTCATGACAAAAATAGGGATTTATAAATTGATGTATAAAACAAATTACATCCCTTCTCTAAGTTTTTTGTTATTTTATTAATTTGGCAAAGGCGCAGAGACTTTGTCATTCGACGAAGGAGAAATCTCCGCAAGTAACTCCGCAGCGAGAATCCAATCTTTGTCGAGCTTCTCGCGGAGATTTCTCCCATCGGTCGAAATGACAATATTATCTTCAAACTTTGCGTTTTTAACATTAAGCTTCGGATTATGTGCGAGAAACTAGTTTCTTTTGATCTTCTCTTTTAGACAAAGAAAAACTATGTTCCTATGTGTTTAAAAAAAATTATACATCCTCACACAGAAACAATCAGAATTAATTTTTAGTTAAAATTTGTTTTTGTGTTCTAAAACTTACTACATTTGTAACATATTTTATTACAGTATGCTTTCAGGTAAATTTGCTATTACGATTCACATTCTTACGCTCCTCAATAAATTTCCGAATGATTATTTATCATCAGAATATATTGCAGGAAGTATTAACCTGAATCCGGTTTTGGTTCGAAAAGAAATTGCAAACCTAAAAGCACATCATATTGTAGAAAGTAAAGAAGGAAAAAACGGCGGTACAAAACTGGCTGTAGATTCATCAAAGCTGACTTTAAAAGAAATTTTTGAAATGACTTTTGAAACCATCAATCTCGGTTATGCTAAAAATCAGCCCAATCCCGATTGTCCTGTGGGGAAAAAAATCAATCAGAATCTGGATGCTTTATATGCCGACATGAATCAAAAAGTGAGTGCACAATTGCAAGGGATTTCTTTAGAAGATTTTTCGAACCAGTTTTAAAGCTATTTTTTTACACTAAACTGTAACATTTTTTATTACTAAATAAATTTATATATTATGAAAATCGCAATTATTGGAGCTACTGGATTTGTAGGCTCAGCAATCTTAAACGAATTAGCAGGCAGAAATCACGACATTACTGCTATTGCAAGAAACCCTAAAGACACCGCTGGCATTAACTGGAAAAGTGCTGATATTTTTAATGTAAACGAACTAGCAGAAATTTTAAAAGGAAACGATGCCGTTATCAATGCGTACAATTCAGGATGGACAAACCCTAATATTTATGATGATTTTATTGCCGGATCAAAAGCGATTCAGGAAGCCGTAAAAAAATCGGGTGTTAAACGTTATATCACTATTGGCGGCGCAGGAAGTTTGTTTGTTGCTCCGGGTTTACAAGCGGTTGATACGCCAGATTTTCCAAAAGAATTTTATGCCGGTGCGACTGCAGCGAGAGATTATTTAAATATTTTAAAAGAAGAAAAAGAGTTAGACTGGGCATTTTTTAGTCCTGCTTTCGAAATGCACCAGGGCATTACAACCGGAAGAACAGGAAAATATCGTTTAGGTTTAGAAAATCCTGTTTTTAACGACGAACAAAGAAGTATTTTATCTGTAGAAGATTTAGCAGTTGTAATTGCTGATGAAACTGAAACCCCAAAACACCATCAGGTTCGTTTTACAGCGGCTTATTAATTTTTTTTGCCACGAATTACACGAATTTACACGAATTAGATTATTTCTTAAGTTTCGTATGTCATCCTGAGCGAAGTCGAAGGACACACAAGTAACTCATAATCAAAATTGATAATCTTTGTCAAGCTGATTACGTGTCCTTCGACTTCGCTCAGGATGACAAAAAATATGATAACAAATTCGTGTAAATTCGTGTAATTCGTGCCAAACTAACTTTTTGAAACTGTTTTTGTTTTCTGTACTTTTACAATATTAAAAAAGCATTTTGTCAAGTTTAAAGAAACAGTCGGGCAGTTTAACTGAAAAAGCTGGAATTTCATCTCCTGAAATCACCAATGTTTCGGCTATCCATCAAATCAAAAACAAACGCAGACAGCAGCCTTCTGCTTCGGAATTAATATCTGGAATTCTTTCCGGAAATATAACAGCGCTGAGCCGTGCGATTACGCTTATCGAAAGCACAAATCCTGAACACGCCGCAAAAGCAGACGAAATTATAAAAGGCTGTCTTCCGCATGCTAATAAATCAATCCGCATTGGAATCACTGGTGTTCCCGGAGTAGGAAAAAGTACTTTTATTGAGGCTTTCGGAACTTATTTGACTCAGGCAGGAAAAAAAGTAGCTGTTTTGGCAGTTGATCCCAGCAGTTCAATTTCGCACGGAAGTATTCTGGGCGATAAAACCCGAATGGAAGAATTAGTAAAAGATGAAAATGCTTTTATCCGTCCGAGTGCCTCTGGAGAAAATTTAGGCGGTGTTGCCCGTAAAACCCGGGAAACAATTATTTTATGTGAAGCCGCAGGTTTTGACACGATAATTATAGAAACGGTTGGTGTGGGTCAAAGTGAAACCGCTGTTCACAGTATGGTTGATTTTTTTCTTTTACTAAAAATTTCCGGCGCAGGCGATGAACTTCAAGGCATTAAAAGAGGTATAATGGAAATGGCAGACGCCATCGTGATCAATAAAGCCGACGGTGATAATATCAAAAAAGCCAATCAGGCAAAACTGGAGTTTAATAGAGCCTTGCATTTATTTCCGCCAAAAAAATCAAACTGGCAGCCAAAAGTTACGACTTGCAGTGCTATTACTAAAGAAGGTATTTCGGATATCTGGAACACAATTTCTGATTATTTCGAAATGACGAAAGAAACGGGTTTCTTTCAGGAAAAAAGAAACGAACAAAATCATTTCTGGATGATGGAAACCATCAACGAACAATTGAAACAAAATTTCTACAATCAGCCCGAAATCATTTCATTATTGGAACAAAATAAAAAAGCGGTGCAAAATAATGAAATATCACCTTTTGCAGCCGCTCAGTTTTTATTAAGTGAATATAAAAAGCTCTTAACTCCTTAAAGCTTTTTTTAATATTTCATTTATTTTACATTAATTGAGATTGTATAAGAATCTTCACTTTGTTTAATAGGATATTTACCAGGAACTAAAATATCTGAATTGAATTTTAAAGGTTTAACTAATTCCGGAGCTATAGTTTGTCCTTCCGGTATTAAATAAACTTCACCATTACGTAATAATCCTTTTTTATGTTCTTCTGTTAAAGCACTTTTTTGAATTGTCATGACAAATTTCTCGGCTTCATTTGTAACACGCACTGGTGTTCCATCAGTGTTTGGCTTAGAAAAACCATAGGTCTTCCAATCGTAAAAAACAAAATTACAAAACCCTTCCGGCTGACTGCAGTCAATATTATGTGCTCCCCAAGCATGCACAATAACGCCTTCATAGTGAGGTAAATATCTATGAGTATTTGGTTGATTTTGCTCCTCAGTGTTTGATAATTGAGCATTTTGATCTTCACTTGAATCGTTGTTACAGCTTATAAAAAAAACTGCAAACACAAAAACTAACATCACTTTTAATACTTCAGATTTTTTAATCTTTTTTTGTTGTAAACTTTTCATAATAAATAATTTAATTGACCCTTACTCTATTACTGGCTTTTCAGGTTACGCCTTTTGATTTAGTATAGATCAATTAAATTTATTTTTTGTTACCTTTTTTGTTTGAATTTTAACACAAAAAAAAGCTGCTAAGTATGAAATTACATACCTAACAACTGTACTTCAAAAAACATTAAGATTTTTTATTCACCATATAAGTAATATAAGTTCATTTAAATAGCGCGCGCCAAAACTTAAATTTTCTTATATTACTTATATGGTGAAAAACCTATTTTTTTCTCAGTTTATATTTATTTTCCTTGTATAAATTTCCTGCTGTAATAACATGTGCTAACGCATCTTTTGCTAATTCCTCGTTTAATTTTACTGGAATTAAAGTCGTATCGTTTTTAATTTCGAATTGAAGCGGTTTCAAATTTGGCTGCATAATTACAACTTGATTCTCTACTCTAAAAGCGTTGATATCGTTGAATTGCATAATCGATCTCCCCTGCACTTTCGGATCTAGTTTATTTAGGTTTCTGCCCACCATTGGTGTTTCAAACGGAAGTCCTAAATAACTTAATAACGTTGGCGGAATATCGATTTGACTTGCCAGTCTGTCATAAACTGCACCTTTTGGAACTCCAGGTCCCATAATAAATGCCGGAATATGGAATTTATTTATTGGCACTAAATTCTTTCCGTAAGTTCTGGTATTATGATCTGCGATTACAATGAAAATCGTGTTTTTGAAATACGGTTCTTTTTTAGCCATTTCGAAGAATTTCCCAATCGAGAAATCGGCATATTTCATGGCGTTGTTTACCGTTGCTGCTTTTTTATCAAATTGTTTTATTCTTCCAGCAGGATATTCAAACGGTTCGTGATTTGAAGTTGAAAACATTAAAGAGAAAAATGGTTTATCTCCTTTTGATTTAAAATAATTATTGGCTTTCGTAACCAAATCTTCATCAGAATAACCCCAAGTTCCCTTGAAAGCATATTTATTTCCATCTGATTCAAAATCTTCCTGATCTACAATATCACTGAAACCATTTCCGTTGAAAAACGAAGCCATATTATCGAAATTCGCCATTCCGCCATAAATGAAACTGGTATCGTACCCTTTTTGTTTTAAAGCGTCGGCAAGCGTGAAAAATCCTTGCTGTGAGTTTCCAAGTTTAACCACACTTTCTGACGGTGACGGTAAAAATCCGGTTACAACAGCTTCTATTCCGCGAACGCTTCTGGTTCCGGTGCAATATAAATTGGTAAACAATAATCCTTCTTTTGACAATTTATCAAATTCCGGTGTTAGCGGTTTTCCTCCTAAAATTCCAACGTATTCTGCGCCTAAACTTTCTTGTAGAAAAATCACCAAGTTATATGGTTTTTTCTTAACCGAATCTGGCTGTTGTACATGCAGAAATGGAATTTCGGCATCTGTAAAATCTGTCGGGCCTGCAATCATGTATTTTTTTACACGAGCAATGGCTTCGGCTTCATCCATTTTTCCGTACATTTTTGTGTTTCCTTCATTCTTAATTGAATAAGCGGCAAAAGCAACGGTGTAAAATGAATTCAGTCCTAAAGTATTTGTCAATTGATCTGTCGAGAAAACAGCGTTACTGGCATTGATAGGACGTTTTGAAGTAAGACTTGAACGTGCTCCAAAAAACAATAAAAACGCTACTAATGGAAAAGCTATTAGTTTAAATTTATATGGAGTACTCGTTGTATGAAAATATTTTTTTCCTTTTTTGAAGGCAAAATAAATTACCACTCCTAAAATCAGAAAAGTCACAATGATTGAAGTCAGGTAACTTTTTAAAAGCATTCCAACTACTTCTTTAGGATAAATTAAATAATCTAAGAAAATCTTATTCGGACGTGTGTCGTATTGTTTTACGAAGTCCGGCGAAGCTAATTCTACAAAAAGAATCAGAAACAGGAATAAGAAACTGTAAATTACCAAAAACTTATTGGTAAATTTCAGCCAGTTATTAGGCAGAAAAGTGATTAAAACAGCTGGCAGAAAGGACAAATAACAAAGTAAAATTAAATCCATTCGCAAACCGATTGGAAAAATATACCAGAAATCAGGCGTCTGCTCTACCCTTTCTTTAAAAAGGAAAAATAAAAATATTCGGCTTAAGGTTGTAATCAGTAATCCGATTAATATAAAATTGAAAATAGGTTTTAAATAACTTAATTTTTTCATTAGATAATTTATATTAGTTTTTGGTTGAGATTGTGAAGTTGCAAAGTTTTTGTTTCACGCAGATTTTAAAAGATTTGAGCAGATATACGCAGAATTTTGTTCAGCAAATTTTAAAATTAAATCTGCTTAAATCTGCAAAATCTGCGTGAAAAAATCCCAGAAACATAGAAGACGCACTGCTGTGCGCCTCTACAGATGCCTTTTTACTCTTCGTAACGGTTTATTTCTCTGTCGTAAAATTCATTGGCTTTAACGATAAGGCCTTCCATTTCGGCATTTAATTCTGCTCCATCAAGATCTTCTGCTTCTTCCATAAATTCAACCTCATCATCTTTTAAGTTGATTATAAATCTTGGATAATCAAGGTGAATGATGAAAATATCATCTGGAAAATCAGTATTATCGCCAAGTAAAAATTTAGGTAAGTCCATTTTATATATGTTTATTTTTTTAATTTATAATGTTTGTTTTTTGGCCCACAGATTTTACAGATTAGTGCAGATGAAACAGATTTATTAAAAAACACAGCGTTCATCTGTATCAATCTGTGATATCTGTGGCCTATATTCTAAGCTTCAAATTTAGTTATTTGCAAATGAATTTGAGATTAATTTCTTTGTGAGATAATGAAAGCGCATGTAGAGGAAAATTGCCGCTGTGGTTAATCCTGCCAAAAGCCCTATCCAAACTCCTTGTGCTTTCCAATCTGTATATTCTCCTAAATAATACGAAATAGGAAAACCAACAACCCAATAGGCTACAAAAGTGATATACATAGGGATTTTTACATCCTGTAAACCACGTAAAGCGCCCAGAACCACAACCTGGACTCCGTCTGAAATTTGAAAAATGGCAGCAATCAATAATAATTTTGAAGCGATTTCGATTACTTCGGTATTGTCTAGAATTTGTCCGCTGTTTTCCATATTTAAAAAGATGTGCGGAAAAAAATCATGAAAAACTACAAACAGAAACGCAAAAAATGTTTCGATAACAATGGCAAGTAAAAATATCGAACGAGCTACAACAACAAGGTTTTTATAATCCTGTAATCCTCTTTGGTTACTTACCCTAATCATCGACGTTACGCTCAATCCCATCGCAAACATAAAAGTAAGTGACGACAAACTCAACGCAATTTGATTGGCAGCCTGACTCGTTTTACCAATATTTCCGCAAAGCCAAATGGAAGCGGTAAACAATACGACTTCAAAAAGCATTTGCATGGCAGACGGAAATCCTAAGTTTATTATTTTTTTAAGCGTTGCGCTTTTAATTTCGCTGAAACTGAAATTTTTAAAAAAATGTTTTAAATCATCTCTTCTTGACAGCATAATGTGCATGAACATTACCAGAAATATTCTCGAGATCACGGTACCAAGCGCCGCACCAATAATTCCCATTTTAGGAAAAATCCAAATACCGTAAATCAACAGATAATTTATCCCTACGTGAAGTACGTTTGCCATAATCATAGCATACATCGAGTATTTAGTCATCGATTTTCCGTCGGCAAATTGTTTATAACCCTGATACATTACTAAAGGAATCAGCGAGAAAGCAACCCAGTCTAAATATGGTTTTGCCAATACAATAACTTCTTTAGGCTGTTCTAATAATTCCATTAATGGTTTTGCCAAAACAATTAAAGTAAAAAGCAATAACCCAATAATGGCACATAAAAATAAACCATGATGAAATGCAGAACGAATTTTGCCATCATTTTTTTCAGCATCGCCTTCGGCTACGATGGGCGTAATGGCTGTAGAAAAACCAATTCCTAAGGACATGGCAATAAAAATCATACTGTTACCAAGTGAAACTGCCGCCAATTCTGTACTTCCTAATTTCCCTACCATTATATTATCGACAATACCTATTAAGGTATGCCCAACCATACCTAATATAATAGGATATGCCAGTCTGAAATTATACGAAAACTCTTTGGTGTACTGCTTTAAATTCACTTTAATACTTTTTTAGTGGGCAAAGATAATCAGAAGCTTCGAATTCTATCCTATTAATAAAAAGATAAGCCAATTTTAAGGCTAAAATTAGCATACCGTAATATTATATAACGATTTTTAAAAATTATATAACAAGTCCAAAAGGCCTCTATTCTACTTTTACATTATTAATAATTCAAAGATATATGCCATGAAAAAATTACAGTTTATATGCCTCGCTGCATTCGCATTTTTATATTCTAATGCCAGTTTTGCTCAAGATAATGCAGCAACAAATTACGATCAGGGTTTTAGATTAGGAATTGGTTTAAACGGAGGTATCCCAACTGATACTGACGATTATGATTTTTCAATTGGTGGTGACGTTCGTTTACAATATGACTTATCTAAAAGAACATCTTTGACATTAACTACAGGTTTTACAAACTTGTTTGTGGGGGGTAAAGATGAATTAGGAAACAACATAAAAGATTTAGGATTTATTCCTGCAAAAGCTGGTTTTAAAGCTTTTTTCTGGGAAGATCAATTTTATGTTCTGGGTGAAGTAGGTGCCGGTTTTGCAGTAACAAACGGGTATAATGACACCACATTTTTATGGGCTCCAGGAATTGGGTATGCCAACAAATACATTGACGTGAGTGTCCGTTATGAGGACTACGACAAGTTCAATACCAATCAAGTTGCGCTTCGTTTAGCGTATGGTTTTGATCTATAAAAAGAAAAGGTTTATTTTATTTTTTTGTTTTTGGTAACAAACCCGGAAGTTTTCATAGTCTTCCGGGTTTTGTATTTTATTAAAGTATCGAAAAATAAATACTTTACAAAAATTTCCATTTAATTACCATAGATCAAATAGTTTATTACTGTTCCGTTTTTCTGCCACAGATTAAAAAGATTTTTTGCAAAGGCTATTCTAAAAAAACAATCAGTGAAAATCCTTTAATCTGTGGCAAAATAAATATAATGCAGGTTTCTGCTTTCCTACAACAAACCCGACAGGTTTTAAAAACCTGTCGGGTTTAATGCGTTGAAAAAATTATCTAATTATCAAATTGGCACATTATCTAATTCTTATTTAAGAACTTTTTATCCGTCAATGTTTGCATAAAGGCTATCAGCTGCTTTTTTTCTTTATCAGATAAATTCAATTTGTCTTCGGGCAGTGTTTGATTTGGGACATCAAATCCTAAACCTACTCCTCCGCCCTGATCATAAAAATCTATCACTTCTTCCAGCGTTTTATAAACTCCGTTATGCATATAAGGAGCTGTAAGTTCTATATTTCGTATCGTTGGTGTTTTAAACGAATGCTTATGAATAGCGGCCTGCGTGATTACAAACTTTCCTAAATCGCCATCCAGTTTTTTACTTTTATCAGGAACTCCTAAAATTTCGCTTTCAGATCTGTCAAAATTTGGCGGAACCGTTCCGTTTGTTAACGGAATAAAATGGCAAGTTGCACATTTACCTTTTCCGGCAAATAAATTAAAGCCTGCTTTTTCATCTGCCATAAAAGTTGTTTTATTCTGCATGTAATCATCAAATTTTGAATCATAATGACTCAAAGAGCGAATATAAGATGCCAAAGCATTTTTGATGGCAAATTCGTTTATTTCACCTTTTGGAAAAGCTTTTTTGAACTCTTTTACATAGTCAGCATTTTTTTGAATTGCCAAAGCTGATTCCTCTAAAGATCCATGCATTTCGTTTTCATTTTTAATTACTGCAACTGCCTGATCTTCGAGATAACTTACTCGCGAATCTGTAAAAAACACACGCTGAAAAGCAATATTTGTGAGCGTAGGTGTATTACGCTGAATCATTGATTTTCCGTCTAATGTAACTGCCCTTTCTAATCCGTCTGTAAAAGCTTTATCAGCATGATGGCACGAAGCACATGAACGTGTATTATTCCCCGACAAAATTGGGTCATTAAATAACTTTTTACCCAGAGCGATTTTTTCGGGCGTTGTTCGATAATCTGGGAAACCCGAAAAAGCTTCGGGATCAAAAGCGTCTTTGTCAAATAGCGTTTGGGCTGTTGGCTTTAAACCTCTTTGCTCTTTCATTAACGGAATTCCTAACTCTGTCTGCGTTTTATAAAGTTCTTTACTTAACGGATTTAAAATTTCTTTGATAAAATAAGCACGATCAAATGCATCAAAATTGTTGTTCGCATGCAAATACTTTTTCCCTTTTTCTAAAACTTCAAGAACTTGTGCAGAATTTGAAATCTCTTTATTCTCCAGATAAACACGATAGTATTTTTCGATTGTTTCCAAAGCTGTTGAAGCTTCCGGAAGTGAGTTCAACACAACAGGCGAATCAAACCCCGTAATTCCTAAAGTTATAATTCTATAAACTTCTAATCGCATGGCATCAAAAACATGAGCATCTGTCAATTCATTTGAATTTGAAACTTTTTCTAACCGAATTAAATTTGCCGATAAAACGCCTAATTCCTGAAGCAGTTCTTTTTTATTGTTTTTATCGTATTTAGGAAAAACTAATTCTTCAACAACCTGAAATCCTTCAGGGGAAACCGTTTTACTATCATTTTCTTCAAACTCAGGTATCGCCGGTCCGTTAATCGATTTAGAAACTGCCGGCGAATAATACTCACTTAGCAATTCGACTTTTTTGTAACTTTTATGTGCTTCGAGAAATTGTTTCTGAATTTGAGCTTCTGCGGCATCAGATGCTACTGAATGTTTTAGTTCATTAACTTTTTCGATTAATAAAGTAATGTCTTTTTGAAACAATGTATTTATTTCCTGATGTTTGTCTTTTTTCTGACAAGCAGCAAACACAAGCAGGAAGAACAAACAATATATTTTTTTCATAGTGTTTAATGACAATTAAAAGAGGAATAGGTAGAAAAAACAGAAACCACTACCTCAAATTGAAATAGTGGATAACTGCTTTTCGATAACTTAACAATTTATCTTGCCAAACCTTGTATAACTACAATTTGACTTGCCTGGTTTTCTTCAGGACGGTTTGCTCCGCCATCAGGTTTTAAATATTTTGTACCAGTCCATGAGTGAGGCTGTATACTTAACATAAAAGTATCTGGAATACCTAATTGTTCGGAAACATCAATTAATGCCCCATATTCCCAAACTCCTTTTTTGCTTGGATCAAGATCCTTTGTAGCCACATTATATTTAGCAGCATCTGTTGCTGTACGACGGTGATCTAATTCTACCACGACTTTCAAATCTTTAGTTGCAATGTTGTATTGATAGATGTAAGCATCGTGAGTTTCATCTCCGTATCCGTTTGCATCTTCTTCAATGTAAACGTAGTTTTTAGTCACACAAATGTTATCTGGGTTTTGGAATTTACCAGCAATTCCGCTGCGGTTATCACCGTCAAGAATCACTTCAAGAGTTCCTTTTAACGGGTCAGCGGCATCTAGATTTAATCTGTAAACTCTACCGTATTTAGTTCTTGAACCATCGGCATTAGTTTTATTAATATCTTGTCCAGTTACGTTAAAATACAATTCACGATCTGCATTATCCCCTCCTTTACGGTAATCTAAATCTTCTACACGACCAAATTTAACCGCTTTCAAAGTATTTACAGCCGCATTAATCTGCGCTCCTGTAAGTGTTTTATGATCGTCAATTTTTACAAACGAAACCGGATAAGTTTTACCAGTCTCCATATCTTTTTCTCTCTGGTTGTCGTCATTTCTTTTTAGCATATACAAAGAACCATTGGTTAAATCACCCACAGTATTTGATACATACATGAAAACCTGACCACCATAAGTTCCAGAATCGTCATCTCCAATTACAACAACCGTTTTACCTTTATAAGCAGCACTACGTAATGGCAAAGCATTCTCTGCACTTAAACGTCCGAAACCGGCTAATTCTTTAGATACAGATGCCGAACCTGCGCTTCCATAAGGATCTAATGCATGTGTACGAGATTCTTCTCCAGATTCTCCACAAGTTAAATAAACTGGTCCAAAACCATGTTCTGCTTGTGTAGCCATAGTTGCGCCGCACAATCTCCAGGTTCCTCCGCTAGAATTTAATAAATATTCTCCTTTTGTAGGTTTGAATGTTTTATCAAGTGTAATTCTTGAAACTGCATAGTTATCTTCGTTGTTTACCAAAAAAGTAAAAGTTCCATCTGTGTTTTTCAATAAACCAGAACCATCTGCAGAACCTCCAAAAACATATTTTGGACTATCTGGAAAAACGTCGTCTGAACTAAAAAGAGAATAAATCTTCAGATTCTCAAAACCTGCTTGTGCCTTTAGTAAACTTGGCGTTACAGATTGATCTTTTAACACAACACTTGTTGTTTCTGTTTCATCTTTAGAATCGTTGTTATTACAAGATGTAATAACCGAACCTAAAATAAGTAGAGGTAAAATAATTCGTTTCATTTAGCTAAATATTGGTTTTTATTTTTTTACAAAGTAAATCCCTACTCTTTAACTTAAAATGACTTTGATATTATCAAAAAAATAAGGCTTTAAGCAAAAACGCCTTACAGTATACAAAAAATTAACATTAATTTAGTAATACAAAATACACTTAAACTTGCAGTAACATAAAAACAAAAAAAGAGTCTTACTTTATGACTCCCAAAAAATAAACCCGACAGGTTTTAAAACCTGTCGGGTTTATTGAAGAAATTATCTAATCATCAAATTGACACATTATCTAATTCCTAACTTTTCTCCAAAGTCTTCTTATACGTTTCAAAATTGTCTTTAATTTCTTTAGGTAATTCCGGAACCTGAATATCCGTGTATTGTTTCATCTCTTCCCAAATAATCTTCGCTACAATATAACGCGCCATATCTTTATCATCTGCTGGAATTACGTACCAAGGCGCATTTTCTGTCGAAGTCTCATTTATCGCTTCTTCATAATATTGCTGATATTCGTCCCAATGTTCACGTTCTTTTAAATCGCCCGGAGAAAATTTCCAATTGTGTTTCCCTTCTTCTAAACGACGAAGTAAACGATTCTTTTGTTCGTCTTTACTTAAATGCAGAAAAAACTTCATGACAACTGTTCCGTTTTCAGTGACGTGTTTTTCGAAGTTATTAATATGCTCAATTCGTTTTTTCCAGAATTTAGGTTTAATATCATCAACCGAATTAATTCCCGGTAAATTCTCTGCCAGAATAAATTCAGGATGCACTCTCGTCACCAAAACATTTTCATAATGTGTTCGGTTAAAAATCGCAAACTTTCCTTTTTCAGGCAAAGCAATATAATGACGCCATAAATAATCGTGTTCTAGTTCAGTTGAATTTGGAGTTTTAAAACTATGCACCACAACCCCGCGCGGATTAAATTCTTTAAAAACTTCTCGAATCAAACTGTCTTTTCCTGAAGTATCCATTCCCTGAAGGCAAATCAAAACTCCATATTTATTGTGCGCATACATTACATCCTGAAAATCACTTAATTTTTCTTTTACTTTTTCCAGTTTATCTTCTTTCTCATCATCGTCGGCATCAATATCTAATAAAGTTGGAAGCTTACTTAATTTAATTTTATCTGTGACTTTAAAATCTTTCGGGTCTATTGATTTCATATTTTCAAATTTTGTATCATAAATATAGTAATTTTACTGATTGTGATAGCTATCGGAACTGCTATTCATTACAATACTTTTCAAACAACATTCATGGAAAAATTTACATTAGAAATATTATTTCAAATTATCGGAATCGGTTCGGCATCAGGATTATTTTATAACAATGATGCACTTTATATTATTGGCGATAACAGCGGATTCTTGTACGAATACAATATGCAGAATCAGCAGTTAAACCAGCATCCTTTAATTGATAATCCAACGCAAAATATTCCGAAAAATCTAAAACCTGATTTTGAATCTTTAACGCATCATAACGATACACTTTATATTTTTGGTTCTGGTTCTACCGAAAACCGAAACAAAATGATTGAGTTTAATATTAAATCAAAAACGGTTTTACAAAAAAATAATTTAGTCGATTTATATGGCGTAATGCAGAATTTCGGTTCTATAAAACCAGAAGATTTCAATCTTGAAGGCGCAATTTTTGACGGCGAAAACTGGTATTTATTCAACCGCGGAAACGGAATTTCAAACAAAAACACCATTTTTACAATTCATGCGAAAAGTCTTGGAGATGAATTTGCTTTGGTTGCGACCAATTATAAACTACCAAAAATAAAAGGTGTTCGTTCCAGTTTTACCGATGCTATTTTAGTGGAAGACAAAATCTATTTTCTTTCAACTGCCGAAGACACAAAATCAACTTATGACGATGGAGAAATCCTTGGAAGTTTTATTGGCCGAATCGATCTGAAAACCATGAAAATCGATTTTACTCAAAAAATAACTTCATCTAATAAATTTGAAGGTTTGACTTTCTATAAAAAAGAAAACAACAAAATTGAGTTTTTACTTTGTGAGGATAATGATACGGAACTTTTAGAGACTAAGATTTTTAAATTGACTTTGCCGATTAAATAAGCTTTGAGAATCTTTGTGAAAATCTTTGTGCAGCTTTGAGTTATAATTTTACCGCAAAGATTCGCAAAGAAAATACGCAAAGACACACAAAGTGTTTCGATTTCAATAGCCATAAAATAAAAACACCTTTCAAAGACATATTTACCTATTAATGAAACAACTTTACAAAACCATAATTATTTTATTCTTTATAAGCCTTAAAAGCTACTCTCAAGCAGAAGAAGCTATAATTTATTTTAAAGACGGAGATTCTATTGAAGGCTTTGCTGCTTTAAAATTCAATAAAATAAAATTTAAAGTTTCACAAGACGACAAACCTGATACATGGGACGAAGAATACGTTAAAAAAATTACGCTCTTTGATTCTGGCACAACAAGAACTTTTGAATATGTAAAATTAAATTCTTTAGATAAACCAAAATTGGTAGAGATAATCACTAAAGGAGAAGCAACTTTATATAAAAAATTTGGATCCGATTTTAGTCTTACTGATCAGATTTATAATCCGCACGATGCGCGGCCTGCTGCTTACAATCCTCAAACAAATTCATATTCTCAACTTAGTGAAGCTGCTGAATTTTATTATATCAAAAAACCAAAAGACAAATATCCAACTTGTTTAAATTGTGGAGTTCTTAATGCCTGGAGAAAAAACACTTCCAAATTTTTCTCTGACTGTGATTTTATCGTTAAAAAATTAAAAGGCAACAAATGGGTTTTTGGAGATATAAAAGAAATTGTAGAATTTTATAATGATATTTGTTTAGGAGAATAGATTTTTTCCTTCGAATAAAAATATTTTGTTTTTGAATACATGCCTTTTAAAACAAATTATAATAATACATAGAGACACAAAGTATTTCGATTCCAATAGTACCGTAGAGGCGCACAGCAGTGCGTCTCCGCAAAGAATGTAAAAAAAAGATGCCAAGATTGCGAATTTACGAGACGTTAGACGCACTGCTGTGCGTCTCTACCATAAAAACCTTTGTAACTATGAACCTTTGAACCTGAAAAAAAAACTTTTTTTCATACCCGTCCCAACCTTTTTATCTTTTTCGCTCTCTTTATAATTAAAGACCAATATTGTGATAAACGAAACGCTAATTTCTAACTGCAAAAAAATGAACCGCGATGCGCAGCGTCAGGTTTATGAGCACATGGCTCCAAAATTGTATCGCGTTTGCAAACGATACCTCAAGAAGGAAGAAGAAATCGAAGAAGCTCTGGCCGACGCTTTCTATACCATATTTACAAAACTAGATCAGCTTAAGGAAGAAAAAGCCTTTGAAGCCTGGGCCAGAAAAATTGCCGTTAATTACTGTTTGGCTTCCATCAAGAAAAACACAAATTTCAACATGTACCTTGATGATGTAAAAATGCTTGCACAGCCATTTACAGAAGAAATGAACTCATTAGAAGAAGAAGACTTACTTAATTTATTAAACCATATTCCAGATGGCTGTAAAACTGTTTTTAACCTTTTTGTTATAGAAGGTTTCGGACATAAAGAAATTGCAGCAATGCTTAACATTTCTGAAGGTACTTCAAAATCACAATTGAATGCCGCGAAAACCAAGCTAAAGGAATTAGTAAATAAATTGTATTATCAAAAAGCAAAATAGTCATGGACAATCAAGATAAAATATTCAACAGATTTAAGGAAGCTGCAGATAATGCAGAACCCAAAGATTTTCCGGGAATGGAAAAAGTCTGGTCACGCCTTGAAGACAAACTCGACAGAAAAGAAGATAAAAAAAGCATTGCACTTTGGAAAAAAATCGCTGTCGCAGCTTCACTTCTCTTAGTAATCTCTTTGGGATATCAATTTTTAAAAACAGACAAAACAGCTATTATTCAAACAACGAATAAAGTTGTGGTTAATGAAACTGAAAAAGAAACAATTAACAATTCAGCTTTAGAGAAAAACAAAGCCGTAGTTGCTGCAGATTCTCAATTAGTTTCAAAAGAAGAAGCTGCTAAAATTCTGGAAAAACAAATTCAGCAACAGCAAAAAGTTGCGATACATGAAGTTATAGTTTCTCCAAATATAGATGCAATGTCAATGCCAATTGCTGACGAAGCTCCAGCACCAGTTGTTGCAGAATCGTCATCCTATGAAGAAGATGCCGAAGTTTCAAAAGCTAAAGACAAAATAGATGTAGGTTCTGGATATTCACGAAAATCAGAAAAAGAAACTTTTAAAGCCTCTTCTGCAGAAATGCAATCTCCACGAGCTAAAAAAAGTGCGCCTTTGGTAATCTTAAATGGAAATGCAATGGCTCACAGCGACGAGGTTAAAAAAGACAAAATGATGCAGGCCGAAATCACAAATCTAGAGCCTGAGAATGTTGAATCATTAGTTGTATTAGACGAACCTTTATATATTATTGATGGAATCTACTATTCTGAAAATGATTTATTTGGAAATAATCCAACGAGCCCTTATGCGCCTTTAGATAAACAAGACATTAAAACAATAACCATTTTACAGGATCTTGAAGCCACATCAAAATATGGCGAAAAAGGAAGAAAAGGAGTTGTTATTATTACTACTAAAACAGGAAAACCAGCTTTAAAGAAATAGCCCAAACTCACAAAATCTTAGTCAAAGTTTTAAACTTTGACTAAGAAAAAAATCCGAACATTAATTTAAAACTTACTATCATGAAAAGTCTAAAACTTATTTCATCAGCCATTGCTATGCTTATATGTTTCGTGTCAATGGCGCAGGAAAGAACTATTACAGGAATTGTTACAGATGCAAGTTCGATTGCACTTCCGGGGGTTAATGTCTACATTCAAGGGACAAAAACATATGTTGCTACGGATTTTGATGGAAAATACAGCATTCAAGCTCAAAAAGGCAATGTTCTTGTTTTTTCTTATATCGGACTGAAGAGTGAAACCATTATTGTACAAGATTCAAATGTTATAAATGTTGTATTAAAAGACGATTCTACGCAGCTGCAGGAAGTTGTTACAGTGGCTTACGGAATTTCAAGAACTAAAAGGAAAGCCGCAAAACAATCAAAAAGCCAATATACGCCAGCTCCAAGTGCCACGGAATCTGTTTCTCCGAAAAATGAGCCGATTTACATTGTTGACGGAGTTGCAATAAAAGCCGATCAAATGGCAAAAATTAATCCGAATGATATTGATGATGTAAAAGTTTTAAAAGAGGAATCGGCTACTTCAATTTACGGAAATAAAGCTATAAACGGTGCAGTAGTTATTGTAACGAAAGACGGACTTTACAAAAATCTTTCGGAACAAGAATTAGACAAGAAATTAAATATTATCAGAACAAATCCTGTTCAGCCAACTCAGGAAGATTACAATGCTTTTGTAGAAAATGCCTTTGAAAGTCCAAAAACGGCTCCTCTTTCTACTTTTTCCATAGATGTTGATAATGCTTCTTATACCAATATCAGACGTTTTTTAAATAGCGGACAAAAAGTTCCAAAAGATGCGGTGCGTGTAGAAGAAATGGTGAACTTTTTTAAATACAATTATCCGCAGCCAAAAAATGAACATCCGTTTTCTATTAATACAGAAGTAAGCGATTCGCCTTGGAACTCACAAAATAAAATCCTTAAAATTGGTTTACAGGGAAAAAACATTCCAATTGAAGATTTACCTTCTTCAAATCTTGTTTTCTTAATTGACGTTTCGGATTCAATGGATGACATGAATAAACTGCCTTTGCTAAAACAATCTATGAAAATATTGGTAAATGAATTACGACCAAATGACAAAGTAGCAATTGTGGTTTATGCGGGAGCAGCAGGAATGGTTTTGCCTCCAACTTTTGGAAACGAGAAAAAAACAATAATTAAAGCGCTGGATAAATTAGAAGCCGGAGGAAGTACAGCCGGAGGTGCAGGAATCGAACTCGCCTATAAGATTGCCACAGAAAATTTCATTAAAAGCGGAAACAATCGTGTAATTCTAGCTACTGATGGCGATTTTAATGTAGGAAGTTCTTCTAATTCTGATATGGAACAATTGATCGAAGAAAAAAGAAAAACAGGCGTTTTCTTAACTTGTCTAGGTTACGGAATGGGAAATTACAAAGACAGCAAAATGGAAATCCTTGCGGATAAAGGAAACGGAAATTATGCCTATATCGATAATATTCAGGAAGCAAATCGTTTTCTTGGAAAAGAATTTAAAGGTTCGATGTTTGCGATTGCAAAAGATGTAAAAATCCAGATCGAATTCAATCCAAAACAAGTTCAGGCGTATCGATTAATTGGTTATGAAAATAGAAAACTTCGTCCGGAAGATTTTAAAAATGATGCGATCGATGCCGGAGAATTAGGAAGTAATCATACCGTTACGGCTTTGTATGAAATTATTCCGGCTGGTATAAAAAGCGATTATTTAAATGTTCAGCCGGATGATTTAAAATACACTCAAACCGAAACAAGTTCAAACAATTACAGCGGTGAACTAGCCACAATAAAATTCCGTTACAAAAAACCTGACGGCGATAAAAGTATTGAAATGGTTCAGATAATCAACAACAAATCGGTTAGTTTAGACAGAGCGAGTGATGATTTTAAATTTAGTACAGCCGTGGCTTGGTTTGGATTAAAACTAAGAGATTCAAAATTAATTACTGATAAATCATCTGAAGCTATTGCGGAATTAGCACAACAAGGAATGTCATTTGACAAAGGAGGTTACAAAGCCGAATTTATTCGTCTTATTGAAACTTCTGAAGAATATAATTAATAAATATTTCTTTACATTTGGTTTTTAATCGAATCATTAATTTTATAAACGTATGAATCCAATTTTAAGCCAAAATCTATTTTTAGTTAAAGAACATATCGGAATGTTTAAAGCTGCTAACAACTACGACATTTACGACCCGGAAACGAATCAAATAATTATGAACTGCCGAGAAAATAATCTTGGTTTCTTTACTAAAGTATTTCGTTTTACAGATTATAAAAGAGCGACACCTTTTAATGTTGAAATCACAACTGCTTCGGGCGAAAAATTAATTTCGGTAAAAAGAGGAATTGCAATTTTCAGATCTACTGTTGAAGTTTTTGACGAAAAAGACAGATTAATTGGAACCTTCAAACAGAAATTTTTCTCATTTGGAGGAAGATTTGAAATCTTAGATAAAAATGACAAACCTGCTGCAACGTTACAAGGAAAATGGACAGGATGGGATTTTAAGTTTTCTCACGAAAATAAACAGCTTGCACAAGTAAGCAAGAAATGGGCTGGATTAGGAAAAGAGTTTTTTACAAGTGCAGATAATTATGTACTTCAAATTGAAGAAACTGTACCATCAGATAGTCCGCTTAGACAATTAATTCTTGCTGCCGTTATGTGTATCGACATGGTTTTGAAAGAATAACAAAGTTGTTAAACTTAGATTAAGAAAACACCTAAAAGCATCATTTTAGTTGGCAAAAGTTTTATTTTTGTTAGACTTAAAATGATGCTTTTTGCATTTCTAAATACAAATCATGACAGACTTAAAAAATAAAAATGCGCTTATTACAGGCGCTGGTAAAGGAATTGGAAAAGCGATTGCCATTGCTTTGGCAAAAGAAGGCGTAAATGTAATTCTTGTTGCGAGAACTCAAGCCGATGTGGATCAATTAGCCACTGAAGTAAATCAATTTGGCGTTAAATCTTTAGCTTTATCTGCGGATGTTTCTGACATCAATTCTGTAAATGCTGCCGTTGAAAAAGCTTTAGCCGAATTTAAAACTATTGATATCCTGATTAATAATGCCGGAATTGGTGCTTTTGGAAAATTTCTGGAATTAGAACCTGCTGACTGGGAAAGAATTATTCAGGTAAATTTAATGGGAACATATTATACAACCCGCGCTGTTATTCCTCAAATGATCGAAAGACAAACGGGTGATATCATCAATATTTCTTCAACCGCAGGATTAAACGGAAATGCTGTTACAAGTGCGTACAGTGCCTCAAAATTTGCTGTTATGGGTTTAACGGATTCTTTAATGCAGGAAATGAGAAAACATAATATTCGAGTTACTGCTTTGACGCCAAGCACAGTCGCAACAGATTTAGCAATTGACTTAAAATTAACGGATGGAAATCCAGAAAAAGTAATGCAGTCTGAAGATGTTGCTGAACTGATTATTGCACAGCTTAAATTAAACCGCAGAGTTTTTATTAAAAACAGCAGTATTTGGTCTACTAATCCTTAAAAAATAAATTCCAAATTTTAAATTCCAAATTCCAACTCTTAATGTAATTGGAATTTGGAGTTTAAAAAAATTGGAATTTCAAAACTAAAATGATGGAACAATATTTAAGACAATTAATTGCGATAGAATTTCAGGATAAAAAAGAAATTTTTACCGGATTTCTTATTGATTATTCTGATGACTGGATTTTACTTCGAAATAATCCGGTTGATTATATTTTGGATGGCTTTGTTATTTTGAAAAATAAAAATATCGAAGCAATTCACAGGGATGAAGATCTCGCTTTTACCGAAAAAGTTATTCGTCTAAAAGGAATAAACATTAATACAGAAGATATTATTCCGATTCAGGATCTGAATGCTATTGTAAATTTTCTGGACAGAAAGTATACTATTTTTCAGATTGCTAAAAAATCTTCAAAAGCTGTTTATTTAGGCAAATTGATTTCTCTTACAGCAGATGAACTATTAATTGATTTCCTTGAAACAAAAGGTAAATTTGGTGGTGAATTAGCTTTTAATCCTGAAAAAATCAGAGTTATTGAATTTGATACGGATTATATTAATTCTTTGAAATTGGTGATTCCTGAGAATCAGAAGTAGTTACAAATAGAAAAAGCCTCTTAAAAAGAGGCTTTTTTATTTTCTGTCATTGCGAGGAACGAAGCAATCACACGCTGCATATCTCTTGTGCTTTTGTTAGTGCGGTTGCTTCGTTCCTCGCAATGACAATACTTTGGGTATATGTATGCACGCGATAACTTTGTCAAAGTTTAAAACTTTGACAAAGTTCAACTATACATTTTTAAGCTTCCGCTAATTTATTTACAAACTCCAAACGAACACTTCCATCTTCATCAATTTTTGTCAAATTGATTTCGTGCAAAGTATTAATCAATTCAGGATTCCATGGCGTTTTTACTTTTACGTAGTTTTCAGTAAAACCGTGAATGTAACCTTCTTTATTTTCGCTTTCGAATAAAACTGTTCTGTTTGTTCCTATTTGACTTTCGTAGAAAGCACGACGTTTTTTAACAGATAATCCGCGCAACATTTTGCTTCGTTTTGCTCTTACATTTGCAGGAACAACTCCCGGCATATCTGCAGCTTCTGTATTGTCTCTTTCAGAATACGTGAAAACGTGCAGATAAGAAATATCCATTTCGTTTAAGAAATGATAGGTTTCTAAGAAATGTTCGTCTGTTTCTCCAGGAAAACCAACAATTACATCGACACCAATACAAGCGTGCGACATAACTTCACGAATTTTATTTACACGATCTGTATAGACTTCACGCAAATAACGACGTTTCATTAATTTTAAAATATCGTTGCTTCCTGATTGCAGCGGAATATGGAAATGCGGTACAAAAGTTCGGCTTTTTGAAACGAAATCTATGGTTTCATTTTTCAATAAATTCGGTTCAATAGATGAAATACGAAGACGTTCGATTCCTTCAACTTCATCTAAAGCTTTCACCAAATCAAGAAAAGTATGTTCGTGTTTTTTATTTCCGAATTCGCCTTTTCCGTAATCTCCAATATTAACTCCGGTTAAAACAATTTCACGGATATTTTGAGCCGAAATTTCTTTGGCATTTTTTAAGACATTTTCTAAAGCGTCACTCCTTGAAATCCCGCGCGCTAAAGGGATTGTACAATATGTACATTTATAATCGCAGCCGTCCTGAACTTTCAAAAAGGCACGTGTACGATCGCCAATGGAGTAACTTCCCACATAAAAATCAGCTTCGGCAATTTCGCAGGAATGAACTTCACCCATATCGTTTTTGCTCAAATCATGAATATAATCTGTGATTTTAAATTTTTCTGTAGCTCCCAAAACTAAATCAACGCCATCAACAGCTGCTAATTCTTCTGGTTTTAATTGTGCATAACATCCAACTGCTGCGACAAAAGCTTTATCATTAAGTTTCATTGCCTTTTTTACAACCTGCTTAAACTGCTTATCTGCATTTTCTGTTACAGAACAGGTATTGATAACATATATATCTGCAATTTCTTCAAAATCGACACGATCAAAACCTTCATCATTAAAGTTTCTGGCAATCGTAGAGGTTTCTGAGAAATTCAATTTGCAGCCAAGCGTATAAAAAGCAACTTTTTTTCTATTTTCCATAGGAATGCACTACATTTATAGTAGTAAGATATTATATTTACATCTCTATTAAAGAGTTTGCAAATTTACATACAATATTCTTGAAAATAAAATCAATAATATACTATATATCAATATTTTGCAGAAAGCATGAATTTTAAAACGCATTAAAAAACCAAATAATAAATCATTTATTTCTTAAATTTTGTATTTTAGGAGATGCTAAATTTTAATTCAATAGGAATTAAATGACAAAATTATCGATTAAGTGCAAATTTTATCGATTAAATACATTTTTTTGTCTTTTAAATTAAAATTTTCTTACATTTAACTTTGTTTAGAAAATTTCAGTTTTATATTGAGTTTTTATAGATTTTAAACTTTAATATTAATATAATAACAATTCATATAAAACAATTTTGTTTTTCAATCGTTATGTTGTTGTTTTGTTATTAAAAAACGAATGGGAACGCCGAAAACCATAAAGAGTAGGCAAAAATTAAAAATTAAAAACTCCACTATGAAAGCATTTTTACCCACGATCTGCTTGATGTTCTTGACCATTTTTAGTTCGCAAGCGCAAACTAATGCCCCAGCTGCAAATGCAAACCCATTTCCATCTATTAGTACTTTAACAAATTGGGCGAGTTTAAACTCTCAATCACAATTTGATATTGCAATTCGTGCGGTTGGATTTAAATTTGAAGTAAAGGAGCCAAGTACAGAATCTACAGCTTACACTTATATTCGTAAAGTAACTGTAAATGAAGTAAACTATACAGATAGAATTGTTTACAGAATTACTAATAATAATTCAGCAAGTATTATCTCTTTAGTTACTGCTTCTACAGATTTAGTAAGTTTATATACTCCACAATTAGCAACATTCAAAAACAACAATTGTAAAACTGAAATGTCAAAAGACAAAAACACAACTTGCAGCTGTTACGAAAGTGCCGTTTATGCAATTGATCTTTGCGACGAGCGTGTAAAACTTACAATGGGTGACGGAAATAAATATTTTGTTTCTGTAGCTAAAAAATAATTGCAAGAAATTACGTTTTCCAAATCTTTGCAGACTTTTATAGTTTTCAAAGATTTGGAGGAACGATTTCTTAAAACACAATTCCTTATAAGTTTGGACTTTTGAGTTCGTACCAAACTTCTATTTCTCCTTCATATTCGAAAGAATTTACAAAATGGAAACCTAGTTTTTCTAAAATCTTTCTGGAATTTTCATTTCCCGCATCCGCGAAAGCGTAAAGTTTTTCTACTTTCATTTCGTTAAAAGCATAATCAATAAAAGCTTTTCCAGCTTCAGATGCATATCCTTTTCCCCAATGTTTTTCGATAAAACGATATCCTAACTCGTAAAAGTTTTTATGCTTATTGATTTCGTCCGTAATATATTTTATTCCCGACCAGCCAATAAATTCATTGGTTTCTTTTAAAACCACAGCCCAACGGCCTGTTCCAAAATCTTTGTATTGTTTTTGAACAAATTTGATATAATCAATACTTTCTTCAATATGTTTTACGGGATTATTCCCTAAAAACAAATGCACATTCGGATTCGAATCCAATTCGAACATTCCTTCAGCATCAGAAAATTCTAATTCCCGTAATATCAAACGTTCTGTTTCGATTGGATTTTTCATCTCAAAAATTAATTTAAAATATATTTCTGTACGACTTCGGCAACGCCGTCATTGTTATTTGAAGATACAATTAAATTTGCTTTATCGCGCAATTCTGGCGTTACATTATCAACCCAAACACCTAAACCGGCATATTCGATCATCGTTAAGTCATTTCCCGCGTTTCCAACAGCGATAATTTCACTTTGATGAATTCCAAGTCTATCTGCTAATTGTTTTAAACTTGTCGCTTTATCAATTCCGTTTTGTGCTGCTTCAAGGAAAAAAGGTTTAGACATTGAAACGCTCAAATGTGGCATTGCAACTAATAAATCTTTTTCGACTTCTTTTAAATAAGCAGGATTTTCAAGTAAAATACATTTTACAGCAGGTCTGTCAACATAATCTTTAAAACTCGAAACTTTACGGTGCGCCATTCCGGTAATATCTTTTTCGATTTCGATATATTCAGAATCGGTTTCGCTTATAATTTCGTCATCTAAATACGTAATGATGTGCGTTTTCATTTTTACACTATAATCGTATAAAGCGTGGATTTGTTCTACAGTAAGTTTCTGCTCAAATAAAACAAGATCATCTTTCACCTGGCTGATAATAGCTCCGTTAAAAGAAATCATATAAGAATCATTTAAATCTAATTCCAGCTCTTTAGCATAAGCAATCATTGCCGATGTTGGCCTTCCCGAAGCCAAAACAACATAAACACCTTTTGCCTGTGCTTCTAATAAAACTTTTTTATTTAAATCAGAAATTTTGTGGTCGTCTGTCAACAAGGTATCATCCATGTCGAGAACTAACATTTTATATTGCATGTTTTTTTAGTTTGCAGTTTTCAGTCTCAGTTTTCAGTTCTTACTGAGACTGAAAACTTCTTAAATACTCATTCTAAACTCTTCAATAACCGGATTTGCTTTTGCAAAATCTGTTTCCTGAATGAAAACCTCAACGGCCAAATCTGTACCGCCAAAACCTCCTAAACGAGCTGATTGAATATTATCTTTTTTTACAGTTTCTACACCGGCTTCTTCTAATCTTTCCTGCAAAGCAATTGCTAATACTTCACTTCCCGAAAACACCTTCATTAATCCCATGACATTTTATTTTATTAATTATTAATCTATTCTAGTATTGTTTTTAATTGATTTTGAAAATCTTTATTTTCATTTATTCCAATATGTTCCTGATTTTTTAATGGATAAAAAACAGCATTTGATTTCAAAAGCTGTTTTAACCGAACTGAATTCTCAAAAGGAATTAATTGGTCTGCCGTTCCATGAAAAATATAAATTGGAGCTTTTATCTGCGGAAGATATACATTGGTTTCTAAACTAAACTTTTTCATAAAGTCCGGAAACATTGGCACTCGTTTACTTGACAATTCTAAAAAATTATAATACGGCGCCTGCAACAGTAAAGCTTTTGGTTTATTTTCGAAAGCTAATTTAGCCGCAAATCCAGAACCTATCGAATATCCGGCAATTATGATTTTATTTTCGGGATATCTTTTCGTCATTGACTGATACACAATTGAAATATCTTTTGACAATTGTTCTTCATTTTCGATTTCACCTTCGCTTTTCCCGAAACTTCTATAATCTAAAATAAAGATATCGTATCCTAATGAAGTATAAATTTTTGCAATTTTACCCCAAGTTTCAAGTGTTCCGGCATTTCCATGAAGATAAAAAACGAGTCCTTTAGAATTCTCGGTCTTAAATAATAATCCGTTAAGAATAGTTCCGTCAAAGGATTTGATATTTATCTCTTCGAATTTTTGCTGATAATCAAACTTATAATCCTTTGGTAATCTTGAACTATGAAAAACCAATTCAACCTGATTGAAATAAACATACGAAATTATCAAAACATAAATAATCAGAAAAAAGCACAAAAGTACGATTGATAAGAATTTGAGTGTTTTGAATATTTCCATATTTATTAGTTAGTTTTCAGTCTCAGTCGCAGTTTTCAGTGAAGCTTGTAAACTGTGACTGAAAACTTCGACTGAGACTGAAAATTACGACTTTTTACTCTTCCTCGATATCGTCTTCTTCTTCATCCAATTCCTCCTCGCTTTCTTCATCCATATCAAATAAATAAGGCTCCAGTAACATTTTATCTGCCAAAATTTCGATACGTTCTGTCAAAGTTTCAGCAAAAATTAAACGCTGCGTTTTGGCAATACTGTTAGAAATACGCATGATTTTAGTTTCATGGCGCAATTTCAAAATAGGATCTGCATCATCAAGGATAAACATTTTCAAACGGTTTACATTATAACCCGCCGTCGAAAACATATCGCTCAATTTGTTTGGTGTTCCAATTAAAACATCAATTCCCGTAGAAACGTAATTTTTGTCATAATCCATATCGCCTTTGTCATGAACACCATACACTTCGAGATTCGTATATTTTCCGTATTTCTCAAAAAGCTCTTCCATTTCAAGCACTTTTGCTTTGTCTTCAACAATAATCAAAGCGCGTGGCGATTCTTCCGTTTTACCAGCCAATTGCTGAATCACATTCAAAACAATTGTGGTTGTTTTTCCGCTTTTCTCCGGAGAAATAACAATACAATCCGCACCACTTTTTATGGTCGAAAAAGTTTCCAGCTGCAAAACATTTGCTTCTGTTAAACCGTTTTCAATTAAAGCGTCTTGTAATTTCTCGTTTATTTTTTTTAGTTTCATTTTTTTTATGCTTTAAGCTGTAAGCCTTAGGCTTTAAGCTAAATATATATTTTTAAAAGCTTAAAGCCTAAAGCTTAAAGCCTACAGCGCGAAGCACCATCTATTTGCTTGCGAACATTTTTACGTCGCCTTCAGAGATTTCATTTCCTCCTAAAATGATTAATCTTTCGACAACATTTCGAAGTTCACGAATATTTCCTGTCCAATCGTATTCTTGTAATAATTGTATGGCTTGCGCCGAAAACACCTTAACCACATTTCCTTGCTCTGATGCAATTTTCTCTGCAAAATGCCTTATCAAAGCCGGAATATCGTCACGTCTTTCATTCAATGGCGGAACTTTAATTAAAATTACAGCCAAACGATGGTATAAATCTTCACGGAAACGGCCTTCAGCAATTTCTGTTTTTAAATCTTTATTTGTTGCGGCAACCACACGAACATCAACTTTAATGTCTTTTTCGGCACCAACTCTGGTAATCATACTTTCCTGAAGCGCACGTAAAACTTTGGCTTGCGCCGAAAGACTCATATCTCCAATTTCATCTAAGAAAATAGTTCCTTTATCAGCCGCTTCAAACTTTCCGGCACGATCCTTAACTGCCGATGTAAAAGCACCTTTTACGTGTCCGAATAATTCACTTTCGATCAATTCACTCGGAATAGCCGCGCAGTTTACTTCAATTAAAGGAAAATTAGCACGTTCGCTTTTTTCATGTAATTGATGTGCTACTAATTCTTTTCCGGTTCCGTTTGGCCCCGTAATTAAAACCCTGGCTTCGGTTTGAGCAACTTTATCAATCATAACTTTAATATGATTAATAGATTCGCTGTCGCCAATCATTTCGTAATTTTTGCTGACTTTTTTCTTTAAGATTTTATTCTCAACAACTAATTGTTTTTTGTCTAAAGCATTACGAACGGTATTCAATAATCGGTTTAAATCTGGTGGTTTTGAGATATAATCAAAAGCGCCTAAACGCATGGTATGAATCGCGGTTTCCATATCGCCATGACCTGAAATCATAACCATCGGAATTTCCGGTTTTATTTTTTTTACTTCTTCTAAAACCTCAACACCGTCCAATTTTGGCATTTTGATATCGCACAAAACCAAATCGTAATCGTTGTTTTTTATTTTTTCAAGACCCGCGGCTCCATCTTCAGCTTCATCAACCTGATAGGTATCATTTTCTTCTGATAATATTTTTACCAAAACTCTTCTAATCGCTGCTTCGTCTTCGATAATTAGTATTTTACTCATTCTTTTTTAAGATACTAAGATGCTAAGATACTAAGGTTCTGAGTTTTTTTAGCTAAAATCTTAGCGTCTCAGAAACTTAGAAACTTAGAATCTCTAAGTTAATATTTTAGCCATTTATACAATTCCTTCCACGTTGGTTTTTTGCCGTACATTAAAATACCTACTCGGTAAATTTTTGCGGCGAACCAAACGACAAGGAAAAAGGTAGCAAACAATAATGATACCGAAATTGCAATTTGCCACCACGGCACGCCAAACGGAATACGCATTAGCATAACTATTGGCGACGTAAGCGGAATCATTGAAAATACAACTGCAACAGTTCCATGCGGGTCGTTTACAACCGTAAAAAATCCGATGTAGACGCTTAGAATTAACGGCATTAATATTGGCAGTAAAAATTGCTGAGAATCGGTTTGATTATCAACTGCTGCTCCAATTGCGGCATAAAACGAACTGTATAGAAAATAACCTCCAATAAAATAAATTACAAACCCAATTATGATACTTGCAATTGGCAGGTTCCATAATTCGGTAATATACATTTGTGCTGTTCCTGAAAATTCATGTTGTGCGGATTGCATTAATTCCGGCGAAATTCTGGCTGTTGGTCCAACGTTTACTCCAAAAAATGTTGATGCCGCAAACATTAATCCCAAACCAATAATCGCCCAAATCATAAATTGTAAAATTCCTGCTAGAGAAGTTCCAACGATTTTACCAATCATTAATTGAAATGGTTTTACAGATGAAATAATGATTTCGATAATACGGTTTGTCTTTTCTTCGATTACACTTCGCATTACCATATTTCCGTAAATGATAATGAACATCATAATCAAATAACCGAATGCACCGCCTATTGCAATTTTTATTTCATTTAAACCTTTTAAACTTTCTTCTCCCGAAGCTTTAACCAAATGAATATTAACCTCTGATTGTGCTTTTTGAATTGCCAGAGTATCTAGTTTGGCTTCTTCGAGATTTAGTTTGGTGATTTTTGTTCCGATGATTTTCTGCGTGCTTTCTATAAAAGAAATACTCGGACTATTATTTGAAATAAATTCAATTTTACTTTCTAAATCTTTTGTTTTATTTGTTTTTGGAATGACAATTAATCCGCTGAAATTTTCTTTTGTAATACTGTCTTTTAAAGCTTTTACATCAATTTCAGATAAATTCAGATATTTGAATTCGGCACCTTTTTTATTTTCTTTTAAAAAGTCGGCAGCAAAAAGTCCAGTTTCATCATGAATAGCAATACGTTTTGTTTCGGCTTTCATTGTGCTCAAATAACCGATAAAAACGGCTATCACAACAAATAAAAGCGGACTCAAAAAAGTCATGACAACAAAAGATTTATTGCGGACTTTGGCAATAAATTCTCTTTTTATAATCAACGAAATGATGCTCATAAATATTTTAAATTTTCAAATTCCAAATTCCAATTTTGAACACTCTTAAATTGGAATTTGGAATTTCTTTTTTGGAATTTTATTTTGTATTTTCAGTAACTGTTTGAATAAAAATATCGTGTACACTTGGAATTTTTTCTACGAAATGTGTTACTTGTCCGCGTTGTGTCAGGATATGTAATAATTCATTTGGCGTTGCATTTCCTATTTGAATATTTAATTTTAAATCGTCGTTTAAGGATTTAAAATTTGCAGGCGAAACAGTAAACTTTTGTGTAATATCGTACATCAAGCCTTCAACGTTGTTTGTCAGGATTCCAACTTCAAAACTGTTGGTTTTAAACTGGCGTTTTACATCGCCCACTTTTCCTTCAATCAGTTTATTTGATTTGTGAATTAATGCAATATGGTCGCAAAGTTCTTCGACACTTTCCATTCTGTGTGTGGAGAAAATAATAGTTGCTCCCTCCTCTTTTAATGCCAAAATTTCATCCTTTATAACATTGGCATTTACGGGATCAAAACCTGAGAAAGGCTCATCAAAAATTAACAATTTTGGTTTGTGCAAAACACAAACTACAAACTGAATTTTTTGTGCCATTCCTTTAGAAAGTTCCTGAATTTTTTTATTCCACCAGCCCTGAATTCCTAAACGGTCAAACCAGTAATCCAATTGCTTTTTGGCTTCAGCTTTAGAAAGTCCTTTCATTTGTGCGAGATACAAACATTGTTCCCCCACTTTCATCGAGCTGTACAATCCTCTTTCTTCCGGAAGATAACCAATTGTCTGCACGTGTTTTGGGTGCAGTCTTTCTCCATCTAAAATTACTTCGCCACTGTCTGGCATTGTAATTTGATTGATGATTCTGATTAGGGAAGTTTTTCCAGCTCCATTAGGACCTAAAAGTCCATATATACTGCCTTTTGGGACATTTAATGAAACTTCGTTAAGCGCTACATAATCGCCATATTGTTTTACGACTTTATGTACTTCGAGTAAGTTGCTCATTTTGTTTTTTTGGATTTTCTTGCGCTGGCTTTTGTTATTTTTACCAACAGTCTGTAAAAGTAAATAATTACTAGCGAATCTGCATAATAATACGCAAAAAACCCATTCTATTTATGTTTAGAATGGGTTTTGAATTTATTTAAACATTTTAGAAAAGTTTAGATTATGAGAACATATCTTTTACTTTTTCAAAAAATGATTTTTCTGATTTCTCTGGACTTGGCGCAAAATGCTCATCGTTTAAAGCATTTTCAAAGAATTGTTTTTGTTCTTTGTTTAATGTTTTTGGTGTCCAAACATTTACGTGAACCAATAAATCTCCGCTTCCGTAACCGTTTAAACTTGGAATTCCTTTTCCTTTTAATCTTAAGATTTTTCCAGATTGAATTCCTTCTTCCAGTTTAATACGAACTTTTCCGTTGATGGCTTCGATATCTTTTGAAACCCCTAAAACTGCTTCAGGGAAACTGATGTATAAATCAAAATGAATGTTTTCACCTTCACGTTTTAAGAATTCGTGTTCTACTTCTTCAATGGCAACAATTAAATCTCCCGGAATACTATTTCCCGGTGCATCGTTTCCTTTGTTTGAAACTTTCAACTGCATTCCGTCAGTAACACCTGCCGGGATTTTGATTGATACAGTTTCATCTTCCTGAACCATTCCTTGTGCATCTGCCTCAGAAGGTCTTTTATCTAAAATTTGACCAGAACCACCACAAGTAGGACAAGTTGATGCAGATTGCATTCTTCCTAAAATGGTATTGGTTACACGCATCACCTGACCTTGACCGTTACAAGTTGTACAAGTTTTATACGTTACACCTTTTGCCTGAACTTTACGTTTTACTTTTACTTTTTTCTCAACACCATTTGCAATTTCTTCTAAAGTAAGTTTTACTTTAATTCGAAGATTGCTTCCTTTAGCACGGCGAGGGCCTCCGCCTCCGCCTCCGAAACCGCCAAATCCTCCTCCAAAAATGTCACCAAACTGGCTGAAAATGTCATCCATATTCATACCGCCATGACCACCGCCAAATCCGCCAGAACCATCAAATGCCTGATGTCCGTATTGATCGTATTTTGCTTTTTTGTTAGGATCGCTTAAAACTTCATAAGCTTCAGCTGCTAATTTAAAGTTTTCTTCTGCCTCTTTGTCGCCCGGGTTTTTATCAGGGTGGTATTTAAGCGCACTTTTTCTATATGCTTTTTTTATTTCGGCAGCGTCAGCATTTTTTGAAATGCCTAGTATTTCGTAAAAATCTTTTTTCATAGTTAGGTTTAAATTACAAATCCAAAAAGTTCAAAATCCAATTTAAAACTGGCCTCTGAGACTTCTGTTTGCATTTTTTAGTTTCCGATTACTACTTTAGGGAAACGAATAATTTTGTCTCCTAATTTGTATCCTTTTTCAATAACATCAACAATTTTCCCTTTTAATTTTTCAGACGGAGCTGGAATTTGGGTAATTGCCTCAGCAAAATCAGCATTAAAAGCATCACCTGCTCTTACTTCAACTTGCTCTAAACCTTTAGAAACTAAAGTACTTTTAAGCTTTTCATGAATCAACTCAACACCTTTTTTCAAATTTTCATCTTCAGATTTGTTGATCTCTACAGTCGCTCTGTCAAAATCATCTAAAACAGGAAGCATTGCTAACAAAACTTCTTGATTTGCAGTTTTAAACAAATCGATGCGCTCTTTTGAAGTTCTTTTTTTGTAATTTTCAAATTCGGCAAATAATCTCAAAAACTTATCTTTTTCCTTTGCCAAGTCTTGAGCTAATTGCTCTTCAACACTTAATTCTTCAACAATTAACTGCTCACCGTTGGCATTGTTCTCTAACGTTACATCGTCTAATTCCTGATCGAATTCTGTATTTTCAGTAGTCATATTACTTTTATTTTTAAAAATATTCTTAAACTTCATTTTTATTTCTTTCTGTTGGATTGCAAAAGTACTGCCAAATCTTCTAAAATGTCAAATTGTCACTTTATTAAATATGAGTGTTTTAAAAAGCGAAAATAGGCAATAAAAATTTATTATAATTTTAAGACTATTACGATTTAGTTTGTCGTATCTTTGGTATCCAAATTGGGAACATAAATTATTACCTATCAAAATTGAATTTAAGGGTTGGCTTCGGCCTCATAAATAATTATTAATTCAAGTTTACCTTATATTAAAAAAAGCTTCGCCTTACAGAGACGAAGCTTTTTTTTATGCTTTTTTATCTTTAAAAAAAATAACGCAAAGAACGCTAAGTTTTTTTTATTCTTAAGCTTTTTAAAAAAGGCAAAGTTCGCAAAGCTTTATATTGATTTAGCTTTGCGAACTTTATATTTTTAAAGTATTCTTGGTAAAAACCTTTGCGTTCTTTGCGGTAAAAAAATCCTTTGCGATAAAAAACATTGCACGGGCGGAGGGATTCGAACCCCCATCAACGGTTTTGGAGACCGCTATTCTACCCTTGAACTACGCCCGTAACTTGTAACTTAAGGTCCGCAAATTAAAAGTTTTTTTTCTTTACCAGCAACTATTTCACGAAGAGATTTAAAAAGAAAATCCTTTAAATTTGAACAATCTGAGGCAAAAACCTTCATTCCAAATAGTTAAGCTAACAAAGCATTTTTTAATCCTTCGAAATCTACTAAAACCTGTTCGCCTGTCACTAAATTCTTTAAAGCGTAAGAATCTGATGCAATTTCCTGATCGCCTGCAATTACTGCAAATGGAATAAAGCGTTTATCTGCATATTGAAATTGTTTTCCAACTTTTACATTATCTGGATACAATTCTACTTTTATATTTTCCTGTCTTAATTTCTGAATAGCTTTTGAAGCGTACAAAGCTTCTTTATCTCCATAATTGATAAATATTGCTTTTGAAGTCGCTGCAACAGTTTCCGGGAATAATTGTAATTCTTCTAAAACTAAATAAATTCTATCTAATCCAAAAGAGATTCCGACACCGCTCATATTTTTTAAACCAAAAATACCAGTCAAATCGTCGTATCTTCCGCCACCGCCAATAGAACCCATTGAAACCGTTTTTGGAGCTCCAACTTCAAAAATAGCTCCGGTATAATAATTTAATCCGCGTGCCAAAGTCACATCAAGATCTAAAATTGCGCTTGACAATCCTAAAACTGCAACATTGTCACAAATAAATTTTAATTCTTCAACACCTTTCATTCCTTCTTCTGATGAAGCTAATAATTCTGAAAGCTGCTTGATTTTATCTGCAAAAGTTCCGGTGAAGCTAAAAAGCGGCTGTACTTTTACCAACGCTGTTTCAGAAATACCTTTTTCGATCATTTCTTTCTTTACGCCATCTTCTCCAATTTTATCTAATTTATCAAGAGCAACTGTAAAATCAATTAATTTATCTGAAGCTCCGATAACTTCCGCAATTCCAGATAATATTTTTCTGTTATTGATTTTGATCGTTACACCTTCTAAACCTAAAGAGGTAAAAACGGTATCGTATAACTGAACCAATTCTACTTCCTGCCAAAGTGATGTTGAACCCACGACATCGGCATCACATTGATAGAATTCTCTGTAGCGTCCTCTTTGTGGTCTGTCAGCTCTCCAAACTGGCTGAATTTGATATCTTTTAAAAGGAAATTCAATTTCATTTTGGTGCTGTACAACGTATCTTGCAAACGGAACTGTTAAGTCGTAACGTAATGCTTTTTCTGAAATTCTTCCTGTAAATTTATTCAGTTCAATTCTTTGACTTAAATCTATTGTTTCGGCAGAATTAACTTGCAGCGATTCTATAGATTCCGGTAATTCAATTTTATTTTTATTGAAGAAAAAGTTACCTGAATTCAGAATTTTAAAAATCAAACGATCTCCTTCTTCTCCATATTTTCCCATCAAAGTATCTGAGTTTTCAAACGAAGGAGTTTCTATTGGCTGAAAACCAAACTTTTCAAAATTAGTTTTTATTGTCTGAATAATATATTGACGTTTTGACACCTCGGCAGGCGAAAAATCTCTTGTCCCTTGTGGAATACTTGGTTTTGAAGCCATCTTTTTTATTTTAGATTTCTGATTTTAGATTTTAGATTTACTGTGAAATCTAAAAACCTAAAATTCTTTGATATTATTTTCTTTTAATTTTAATCGACTGCAAATATCTTACTTTTTAAAATAAATAATAGCGGTTCGAAAACAAACTTGTAACAAAAACCGTATTTTCGTGACAAATTGGTCATGATGCTAAAATTATTTAAAGAAAATATCCGAATTGCTTTTGGTTCTATCAAAACTCAATTACTGCGAACCATTCTTACTGTTTTAATTATTGCTATCGGAATTACCGCTTTGGTTGGAATTTTAACTGTTGTAACAGCACTTGAAAATACGGTTTCGACCAATTTTGCTTCGATGGGAGCGAATACTTTTAACATCAATCAATATGAAAATACAGTTCGTAACCGCGGCGGAAATGAACGAGAAGTTATAAATCCTATTATTTCTTACCCTGAAGCGGTTGCTTTTAAAAATAAATACAAATATCCTTTTACTGAAACTTCTCTTTCCTTTACGGCAACATCAAAAGCCGAAGTAAAATATTTAGATACTAAAACAGATCCTGAAATTACGGTTGTAGGGGTTGACGAACATTTTATTTCAAACTCAGGTTTAGAAACTACTTTAGGTCGTTCTTTTAATCAATTTGATATTGATAACAATACCTATTCCTGCGTTGTAGGTTCTGATTTTGAAAAAGGTTTATTAAAAGATGTGAACCCAATTGATAAAGTAATTTCGATTCGCGGTGCACGCTTTAAAGTTATTGGCGTTTTAAAAGAAAAAGGTTCGACATTTGGAAACAGTCAGGATTTACGCGTTTTAATTCCTATTCAGGTGGCACGTTCTTTATTTACTGCACCTAACATTAATTATACTGTCAGTGTGATGGTTTCTAAAAAAGAACTTCTGGATGAAGCCGTTGATAATGCAACAAGTACAATGCGAAGAGTTCGAAAACTAAGTCCTGTTCGTGATAATAATTTTGGCATTGGTCGAAGTGATGATTTAATCAACAGAATTTTAGGAATTACAAAATACTTAGGCTGGGCATCGTGGATTATTTCTGTTATAACCATTTTAGGTTCATCAATCGCTTTAATGAATATTATGATTGTTTCGGTTACAGAACGTACTCGCGAAATTGGTGTTCGAAAAGCTTTGGGTGCAACAAAAGTGACAATTTCTGTTCAGTTTTTTATTGAAACTTTATTAATTGGACAAATTGGCGGTTTGGTCGGAATTGTGTTAGGAATTCTAATAGGTTTCGCTTTTGCAGCCGCAATGAGTTTTGCTTTCGTGATTCCGTGGATGGCAATTTTTGCTGCTTTTGGAACCAGTTTTATGGTCGCAATTGTTTCTGGTTTATATCCTGCAATTAAAGCTTCACAATTAGATCCTATTGAGGCTTTGCGATATGAGTAATCTTCACGTTTCCTGCAAGGTTTCCAAAACCTTGTAGGTTTAAAATTTATTAACGATGAAAATACAATACCTACAAGGTTTTGGAAACCTTGCAGGACTCTGAAATAGTTTTCATAAGTTTTCTTTTTTCAACTCCTATTATATCAAATTCAAAATAATCCTCGAACTCAATTATTTCATGAGGCTGCTCATTTAGAATTCTATCTACTGTCTCACCATCAAATGTTACAGTTTCAGCAAATAGATCATCTACAATTAAAATACAATTGTCGTGCAAATAAAAAAAAGGGAAATCTAAGGAGTAATCAATTACATTTCTTTTCAACCTTTTATTTTTCAAATCAATTATTCCCCATTGATAAATAAATCTGAAGAAAATTAGATTTACATTTTTGAAATAAACAAAGCTAAATCGTCTAATTTCAAATTATTTTCATTGAGAAAAAATTTTGCATTAATGTTATATTCTGGTATTTCTTCAAACTCAAAATCAACATAGCAAATCTTTAAATCTGAAGAATTGTCAGAAGGAATTTCGATATCAAATCTTTCAGATATTTGATGTGTATTAAAATTCCTAATTTGTAATTTCATTAGCTATAGAATAAAAATACCTACAAGGTTTTGGAAACCTTGCAGGAAATCATGCGGTCGTTATCGTAGATATCTTTTCTAAGATCGATATTTATAAAATCCATTTTACCTAATAAATCAATCATTTCTTTTCCTAAATATTGATTGATTTCAAAGTATAATTGCCCATTTTCTAAGAGATTATTATGTGCTAAAGAAGCAATTTTTCTGTAAAAAACCAATGCATCATTATCGTCTACAAATAATGCTAAATGTGGTTCGTAATCGAGAACATTTTTCTTTATTTCTTCTTTTTCAAGATTTCGTACATAAGGCGGGTTTGAAACAATTATATCAAATTGACATTTCAATTCTTCTGTTTCTAAAATATCCTGAAACATAAAAGTAACATCAACCTTGTTTCTGTTGGCATTTCGTTTTGCAGTTTCTATTGCTTTTTTTGAAACATCGATAGCATATACATCTGCATGAGGCAGATTTTTAGCCAGCGAAATGGCAATACATCCGCTTCCGGTGCCTATATCAAGAATTTTTAGTTTTTTGGTCTTATCGAATGGTTTATTTTCGTTGATAATCCATTCGACTAATTCTTCAGTTTCCGGTCTTGGAATCAAAACATTTTCGTTTACTTCAAATTCTAAACCGTAAAAACTGGTTTTACCTAATAAATACTGAATTGGAACTTCTTTTTTTAGCTGTGCTAACAATAGTTCCCAAACAGCAAAATCTGACTCAGAAAAAAATAATTCGTGATTTAAAGCCAAATCTATTTGACGCAGCCTGTGTTTATCTTCTAAAATTAAATAGAAAAAACTTTCTGCTTCGTACGCATCGTACAAAGGAGATAACTCTTTAATAAACTGAGTACGATATTGTTTGATTTTCATTGCGTTTATTGCGTATTATTTTTCAGCCAAAGCTAATTATTCTTCATATAATATTTCACAAAACCAATTCATTACAATTAGTTCTGCAAATCTTTCAACATCCAGACTGGGCAAGAATTGTGCCCGGTACAACCCATTGGTTCATCTAAATATTCAAAACCTGATTTTCTATATAACTTTTGTGCCGCATGCATAAACGGCATTGTTTCTATGTAACATTTTTCAAAACCAAAATTCCTGGCTTCATTTAGGCATTCATCCATCATTTTACTTCCAATTCCTAATCCACGAACTTCTGGTAAAAAATACATTTTTTGCAACTCACAAATTTTAGGATCGCCATTTTCCAACGGCGCAATTCCGGCACAGCCTAAAATTTCGCCTTCACTTTCAACTACAAAATAGACTGATTGCGATTTATTGTATTCTTCAAACATTAAATCTAAATATGGATCTGCATAAGCGGTTCCCACTTTTGGAATTTCCATTTCGTCAAAAACAGATCGTATTAATTTTGCAACTGCCTGATTGTCTTCTTTTTTAATTTTTCTGATAACCCAATTTCTCATTTTATTTTTTCACTTGTATCTACAAAAATAAAAATACTTTTTCGATAGTTTCATAACATTTTGTTTTGTTTCACAACAATAATTGCAATATTAGACTCAAAACTCAAAAATAATTACTTTTGCAGGGTGAATATACATGAGAAATATATTAAACGATGCATTGAACTTGCTAAAAATGGTTTTGGAACAACTTATCCAAATCCAATGGTAGGCAGTGTAATTGTTTATGAAGATAAAATTATTGGTGAAGGCTGGCACAAAAAAGCCGGCGAACCACACGCCGAAGTAAATGCGGTTCGATCTGTAAAAGATAAATCGTTATTAAAAAAAGCTACAATTTATGTTAGTTTAGAACCTTGTTCACATTTTGGAAAAACGCCGCCTTGCTGTGATTTAATTATTGCAAACGAGATTCCGAATGTGGTTATTGGAACGGTTGATCCTAACGAAAAAGTGGCCGGAAAAGGAATTAAAAAACTCGTTGAAGCTGGAGCAAATGTAACCGTAGGCATTTTAGAAGATGAATGCAACGAACTCAACAAACGCTTTTTTACTTTTCACCAAAAAAAGAGACCTTATATTATAGTAAAGTGGGCAGAAAGTCAGGACGGATTTTTAGCTCCCGAAAAAGAAGAAGATCAAGAACGTAAACCAGTTTGGATTACTAATCAATATTCCAGACAATTGGTTCATAAATGGCGAAGTGAAGAGCAGGCTATTTTAGCTGGCACGCAGACGGTTGTTGATGATAATCCGAAATTGAATGTTCGCGATTGGTCAGGAAATAATCCTGTTCGGGTGGTTTTAGATCAAAACAACCGAATTTCAAAAGATAGTTTTGTTTTTGATGACAGCGTAAAAACGATTGTATTTTCGAAATCTGAAAATAATGTTTCGACTGAAAACACGATTTTTGAAAAGATTGATTTTAATAAAAATCTGATTGAGAATATTTTATCTGTTTTATATCAGCATCAAATTCAATCTATAATTATTGAAGGCGGAAGGCAGACTTTGCAGTCTTTTATAGATCAAAATATTTGGGATGAAGCCAGAATTTTTGTTGGAAAAAATACTTTTGAAAAAGGAACAAAAGCACCAGAACTTCAAAAGAAAAATGCCATTAAAACTTATATTCAAAACGACGAATTAATATACGTAAGAAATAATGATTGATACGATAATTTTTGACTTTGGAGATATTTTTATCAATTTAGACAAACAAGGAACAATTTCTGGATTGCAAAATTTAGGTTTGACAGAATGGAACGCTGAACTTGACCGCTTGAATTTATTGTATGAAACCGGAGATGTTTCCTACGATGATTTTATAAGCGGATTTCAAAAACAGCTTCCGAATGCTTCAGTTGAAGAAATCCTAAAAGCCTGGAATGCGGTTTTAGCTGATTTCCCTTCTTATCGATTAGATTTCTTAAAAGAGCTTTCAAAAAAATATCGTTTGTTTTTATTAAGTAATACAGATGCTATTCATATTGGTACTTTTGAAAAAACGGTTGGGATTCCTTTTTATACTGATTTCTATAATTGTTTTGAGAAAGTTCATTTCTCTTTTGAAATCAGAAAACGAAAACCAAATGCGGAGTCCTTTCAACATTTAATTGATGAACATAATTTAATTGCGGAGCAAACGTTATTTGTTGATGATAAAAAAGAAAACACTGATGCCGCTGCAGCATTAGGTTTACAGGTTTGGAATTTACAAGTAGGCAAGGAAGATGTAGTTGATTTGTTTGACAAAGAATTATTATAAAAGATATTTGGTCACAGATTAAAAGGATTCACACAGATTATTTACATCAGTTAAAAAAATCCTTTTAATCCCTTTAATCTGTGGCTAAAAAAAATAATTTAGAATATTAGATTTGGAATATAACGATACGTATCAAACCATTGCCAGTGCATCTGAGGAAGTTCTTTTTAAAGAAAAAGGAAGCAAATTCTTTGGTTACGCATTTCCTATAGAAACTGACGATGAAGTAAAACCGATTATTGAGGATTTAAGAAAACTTCATCCGCATGCTGTACATTATTGTTATGCTTATCAATTGGGTACGGCTCCAAAAATTTCGTATCGTGCCAACGATGATGGAGAACCAAGTAATACTGCCGGCGCTCCTATATATGGACAAATACAATCTTTTGGAGTAACCAACATTCTTATAGTTGTGGTTCGTATTTTTGGCGGTACAAAATTAGGCGTTGGCGGTTTAATCGCGGCTTATCGAACAACGGCGCAAATGACATTAGAAGTTTGTGAAATTGTTGAAAAAACAATTGATGTTCAGTTTTTAATTTCTTTTGACTACAAAAACATGAACAAGGTGATGAGGGTTATAAAGGAAAAAAAACTGGACATAATTTCTCAGGAAATGGAAATGGATGAAGATTCCGGACTGCCAATTGGCAAGATAATAACCAAAACACGAAAAAAAAATGCCGAATCTATATTCGACATTTTTGATTTAATGTTTGAAATCGATATTAAAATTGTGTAATTTAGTATAAAAACATCTTTCGTTTTAACAATTACGTTAGCGTTTTAAACAATTCCAAAATATAATCTGGAGGAGCAGTTGGGCGACCCGTTTTTAACGAAATAAATACTAAAATAAACACTGCGGTTGTTAATAACTCATTTGCCTCATTATAGATTTCGCAGTCGAATTCGATCTTAACAGACGACTGACTTTTGAATGTCGTATGAATTGTTAAAAGCTCATCATAACGTGCTGATTTTTTATAGTTGATCTGCATCGAAACAATTGGAAGTCCAATTCCGCTTTCTTCCATACTTGCGTACGAAATCCCTTTATTTCTAAGCCATTCCACACGTCCAATTTCAAAATAAGGCACATAATTTCCGTGATAAACGACGCCCATTTGGTCAGTTTCGGAGTAACGAACACGCACTTGCGTTTGATGATTTTTCATTATTTATACATTAAAAAATTTAAAATTACTGAAGTTCTCTTACAACATTTTTTTATAAAATTAGATACCAAAATATTTTTTTTTACAGAAATTTGTTCACATATTTGTTATCCTGAAAAACGGAAAAATTTTGCTCCTATTTTATAGGAGAATCTTTATCAATAATAAAAAAATTTATTTGAATCTATGACTAAAACTGCTCAATCGGTATGGGAAAACTGTTTGTCTTTTATAAAGGACAATATTCAAGATCAAGCATACAAAACTTGGTTTGAACCAATCAAATCAGTTGAGCTAACCGACAACGCGTTATATATTCAAGTACCAAGTAAATTTTTCTACGAATGGCTCGAAGAGCATTACGTAAAATTATTGAAAGTTGCGCTTACCAAAGAACTGGGAAAAAACGCAAAGTTACTCTATAAAATTAAAATGGAGAACACTTATGGAAATAAACAGCCGTTTACCGAGCAGCTGCCAAGTTCTAACAGAGTTCCTATGAAACCGCAAGAAGTTGACGCTCCGTTTAAAAACTTAAATCCTGAACTTAAGAATCCGTTTGTAATTCCGGGTATCAGAAATTTAAAAATTGAATCTCAGTTAAATCCTAATTACAGCTTTGATAATTTCCTTGAAGGAGATTCAAACCGTTTAGCGCGTTCTGCGGGTATGGCTGTTGCCAATAAACCTGGAGGAACTTCATTTAATCCGTTATTGATTTTTGGAGGAGTTGGTTTAGGAAAAACACACTTAGCACACGCTATTGGTGTTGAAGTAAAAGATAAATATCCTGAAAAAACGGTTTTATATATTTCTGCCGAAATTTTCACACAACAATATATTGATTCGGTTAAAAAGAATAATCGTAACGATTTCATTCATTTTTACCAATTAATCGACGTTTTGATTATTGATGATGTTCAGTTTTTATCTGGAAAGTCAGGAACTCAGGACGTATTTTTCCACATTTTCAACTATTTACACCAAAACGGAAAACAGGTAATTTTAACTTCTGATAAAGCTCCTGTAGATATGCAGGATATTGAGCAGCGTTTGTTATCTCGTTTTAAATGGGGATTGTCTGCAGAATTGCACCAGCCTGATTACGAAACCCGTATCTCGATCTTAAAAAACATTTTATATCGTGATGGTGTTGATATGCCGGAAGATATTTTAGAATATGTTGCGCGGAATATTAAATCTAACGTAAGAGAACTTGAAGGTGCTATTATCTCGTTAATCGCTCAATCTTCTTTCAATAAAAAAGAAGTTACGCTTGAATTAGCAAAAAGTGTAGTTGAAAAATTTGTTAAAAACGTAAAGAGAGAAATCTCTATCGATTATATCCAAAAAATTGTGTCTGATTATTTTCAGCTGGACATTGAAACACTTCAATCTAAAACCAGAAAAAGACACGTTGTTCAGGCAAGACAATTGGCCATGTTTTTTGCAAAGAAATTTACAAAAGCTTCTTTGGCAAACATTGGTTCACAAATTGGAGACCGCGATCACGCTACCGTTTTACATGCTTGTAAAACCGTTGATAACTTAGTTTCTACAGACAAACAATTCAAAAAATTTGTCGAAGACATCAACAAAAAACTAACGCTATAAACGCGAATCATGCCAGTAAAAGTTTTAATGGTTTGTTTAGGAAATATCTGCAGATCTCCTTTAGCAGAAGGAATTTTAGCATCAAAATTACCTAAAGACAAATTTATTGTTGATTCTGCCGGAACAGGATCATGGCATATTGGTCACGCTCCAGACAAACGTTCGATTGCTGTTGCACAAAAAAACGGTCTATGTATTGACGGTCAAAAAGGAAGACAATTTAAAGTTTCTGATTTTGACGAATTCGATTATATCTACGTTATGGACAGTTCTAATTTGCGCGACTTACTTCATCTTGCCAAAACTCCTGAACATAAAAACAAAGTTCGTCTTATTCTAAACGAATTATTTCCAGACGAAAATGTAGATGTTCCAGATCCATATTACGGAGTCGCTAACGGATTTGATAATGTGTATCAAATGCTGGACGAAGTCTCTGAAATAATTGCCCAAAAACTTATCGAAAAACATTCATAATTAAATTTGTATTTCAATTATACCTTACTATATAATTGAAATACATTTTTTGTTTTAATTTATAAAATATCTCAAAATGAAACTTCTAGGAAAACTTTATCTAATTCCAACCACAATGGGCGAAAGCGATCCGATGGATGTTTTACCACAAACCGTAAGAAGAGCAATAGAACTTATTGACCATTATATTGTTGAAAATGATAAAACAGCAAGAAAATCTATAAAAGCAGTTTATCCAGAAAAAAAACAATCGGAATTGGTACTTTTTACCCTAAACAAAAGAACAGAACCAAGTGAACATTTAGATTTTATAAAACCTTTGTTAGAAGGAAAAAATATGGGACTAATGAGCGAAGCCGGATGTCCGGGCGTTGCTGATCCCGGCGCTGTAATTGTAAAACTGGCACACGAAAAAGGAATTCAGGTTGTACCTTTAGTTGGTCCTTCTTCTATCCTATTGGCTATGATGGCTTCTGGAATGAATGGGCAGAGTTTTACTTTCAACGGTTATTTACCTATTGATAAAGACGAGAAAAAATCGGCATTGAGGCATTTTGAGAAATTATCTCAGGATAAAAACCAATCACAAATTTTTATTGAAACGCCTTATAGAAACAATAAATTAGTTGAAGATATTTTGCAAATCGTAAATCCTTCAACACATTTATGTATTGCGACAGATATTACATTGCCAACAGAATTCATAAAAACAATGAAAATTTCGGATTGGAAAAAATTAAAAGTAGATTTACATAATCGACCGACGATTTTTATTATTCATAAAATGTAAACTAACTTTAAAACCATCATAATGAAAAAGTTTTTAATCCTGATTTTAATTTGCTTCGCACAAAATATTTTTTCCCAAGCAACTACAAAAGATTCTTCTGAAAAAACATCTCCTAAAAATACTGAGGATCTACCTTATATGCCAATCGGTGTAGTTGTAGAAGAAGACAATCCAGTTTATAATACCGCTGGTATAGAAGTAAAACCTGAATTTCCCGGAGGTCAAGAAGCTTTAAATAAATACTTAAAAGACAATTATAAAAATCCACAAAAGGATCTAAAAGGAAGGGTTTACGCCACTTTTATTATCGAAAAAGATGGGTCTTTAACTGATATAAAAATCTTAAGAGACCTTGGGTATGGAACGGGTGCAGAAGCTATTAGAGTGTTAAAAGAATCTCCAAAATGGACACCTGGAAAACAAAATGATAAGGTCGTTAGAGTTTTGTACTCTATGCCAATAGCTGTAAATTAATATTGTCTGCTTTCTCACACAAGTTTTCCCTTAATCAAACTTCAACATGAGTAAACTCCCAAACGTAACTACAAGCATTTTTACGGTAATGTCAAAAATGGCAGCTAACAATAGAATGCAAAAGTTTCTAATTCTGATTTTGATTTGTTTTGCTCAACATGGTTTTTCTCAAAACAATAGTGCTAAAACAAGTACAATTTATAATATTGACTCCGTAGATGTAAAACCAGATTTTGAAGGAGGAATCGTGAGATTTCAAAAATATATCAGAAATAATTTTTTTTATCCCGATGAAGAGGCTCATGTAAAAGGTATAGTCGAAGTAAATTTTGTAGTTGAAAAAGACGGAACTCTGAGTAACATAAAAGTTATTAAAGATGTGGGGCACGGCACAGGAAACGAAGCTATTCGTGTTTTAAAAAAAGCACCTAAATGGATTCCCGGAACCCATAATCACAGACTCATTAGAGTTCTTTACTATCTATCGATACCTGTAGATAATCATCAAGAGTAAGACTTCAATTTCTATTCAATCCGTAAGTTTCCTTAATCAAACTTTATCATGAGTAAACTCCCAAACGTAACTACAAGTATTTTTACGGTAATGTCAAAAATGGCAGCTGAATACAATGCAATAAATCTTTCTCAAGGATTTCCAAATTTCCCTGTTGATGAAAGATTGACGGATATTGTTGCCCGATTATCAAAGGAAAACGTCCATCAATATACACCAATGGCAGGTTATCCGCCATTGATGAATAAAATTGCAGTATTAACTCAGAGTTCTTATAACAGAACAATCAATCCAGATTTAGAACTTTTGGTTACGGCTGGTGCAACACAAGGAATTTTTACTTCAATTTTAGCTTTGGTAAAAGAAAATGATGAAGTAATTATTCTCGATCCAAGTTATGATTCGTACGAATCTCCGGTTTTACTTTGCAAAGCAAAACCAGTTCGTGTCGCGCTAAACGACGATTACACGCCAAATTGGGAAACAATCGAAAAAGCCTGTTCTGCAAAAAGCCGAATGATTATCATCAATAATCCGCATAATCCAACAGGAAAAATATTAAATGAGGCTGATTTTCTTCAGCTTGAAAAAATACTTTCAAAGCATCCTGATATCATTGTTTTATCTGATGAAGTTTATGAATACATTACTTTCGAAGAAAAACATATTTCGGCACATAACAAAAGCTTTCTTTTAGATCGCTGCATTATGGTTTCTTCTTTCGGGAAATCATTTCATATTACAGGCTGGAAAATTGGTTACACGATTGCTCCCGAATATTTAATGAAAGAAATCAAAAAAGTACATCAGTTTTTAGTTTTCAGCGTAAACAGCATTTCACAATTTGCGATCAGCGAATATTTAGATGTTGTTGATGTTAATTTACTTGGAAAATTCTATCAGGAAAAAAGAGATTATTTCCAGAAACTGCTTCAAAACAGTCGATTTGAGCTAAAACCATGCGAAGGAACTTATTTTCAGGTTGCTTCTTATGCTAATATTTCAGATGAAGATGATGTAACATTCTGCAAAAATCTAATCATCAATCACGGTGTTGCCGCGATTCCTATTTCAACTTTTTACTCCGATCATAAAGATCAAAAATTAATACGTTTTTGCTTTGCCAAAGACGATTTTACTTTAGAATCTGCCGCAAAAAAACTATGTGATATATAAAGTTTATCAAAATTTTATAACAATATTATGCGTGCATCCTATTTTTTTAATTAATATTGTAAAAAAAGAAAAGTATGAGCTATACAGATAAAATGTTACGTGACGACGCTTTAAAAGGAAAAGTCATTGTAGTTACAGGCGGCGGAAGCGGTTTAGGAAAAGCAATGACTAAATATTTTCTTGAATTAGGCGCACAAGTTGCGATAACTTCAAGAGATTTAGAAAAGCTGAAAACCACTGCAGCAGAGCTTGAAAGTGAAACTGGCGGAAAATGTTTACCGCTTCAATGTGACGTTCGTCATTATGAAGAAGTAGAAAATATGCTTCAGGAAACTTTAAAAGTTTTTGGAAAAGTGGACGTTCTTTTGAACAACGCAGCCGGAAATTTTATTTCTCCAACAGAACGTTTATCTGCAAATGCATTTGATACTGTTATAGATATCGTACTTAAAGGTTCTAAAAACTGTACGCTGGCCTTTGGAAAACACTGGATTGACACTAAACAAACATCGGCAACGATTTTAAATATTGTAACAACTTATGCCTGGACAGGGTCTGCTTATGTGGTGCCAAGTGCGACTGCAAAAGCAGGAGTTTTAGCCATGACAAGAAGTCTTGCTGTAGAATGGGCAAAATACGGAATTCGTTCTAACGCAATCGCTCCTGGACCATTCCCTACTAAAGGCGCATGGGACAGATTATTGCCGGGAGATCTTGCAGAAAAGTTCGATATGGCAAAAAAAGTACCATTGAAACGTGTGGGAGATCATCAGGAATTAGCCAATTTAGCAGCTTATTTAGTGTCTGATTTTTCAGCTTATGTAAATGGTGATGTAATTACAATTGACGGCGGCGAATGGTTAAAAGGTGCCGGACAATTCAATTTATTAGAAGCAATTCCCGAAGAACTTTGGGATCAGCTTGAAATGATGATTAAAGCAAAGAAGAACAAATAATTACAAGTGCTTACTAAATTCAGAATATTTTATTAAAACTATACTGATTGCACCAAATCCCGAAGGTTTACTTTCGGGATTTTTTATTTTTTCACCATATAAGTGATATAAGTTCAATTAAGCAGTCGTTTGTTTAAATATCTGCTAGCTTAAATTTACTTACATTACTTATATGGTTAAATTACATAATATGTTTAGCAATTCAGTTAAATTATTATTTTTGCCAAACAAATATCAAACAAAAATTTTATGCTCATTATTGGACTTGCAGGAGGAACAGGAAGTGGAAAAACAACGGTAGTACACCAAATCATGAACGAATTACCAGACACTGAAGTCGGCGTAATTTCTCAGGATTCGTACTATAAACAAACCGATAATTTATCATTTGACGAAAGAGCATTAATTAATTTTGATCACCCGCGTGCGATTGATTTTGAATTATTAGTAAAACACTTAAAAGCTTTAAAAGTGGGAGAAACAATAGATCAGCCGGTATATTCTTTTATTCAGCATAATAGAACTGACGATACGGTTTCAACACATCCAAGAAAAGTAATGATTGTTGAAGGTATTTTAATTTTAACAAATCCTGAGCTAAGAGAACTTTGCGACATCAAAGTATTCGTTCATGCCGATTCTGACGAAAGATTAATCCGTCGTTTAAAAAGAGATATTTCAGAACGCGGGCGCGATATTGACGAAGTTTTAACACGTTATCAAAACACGTTAAAACCTATGCATGAGCAATTTATCGAACCATCAAAAGCATTTGCAGATATTATTATCCCAAATGACAAATACAATACGGTAGCAATTGATGTAGTTCGCGCTGTAATTAATCAGAGAATTTCATAATTTTTATCGTAAATTTAAACCATAATAATTAGGAGCTAATCCCGCTATACGTTACAATCTTTTGTGCCGAACCCTGGCACAAAAGGATTTTCACTTCTATCGGGGCTAAAAAGACCAATTGAATTCAAAAGAAATAACAGGTTTATAAAAAATGAAAATAAAAAATCCATATAAAGACAAAAAATGGTTCCGATTTCTAGGCAATAAATACGTCTGGGTTTTGCTGTTTTTTGTAATCTGGATGTTATTTTTAGACAATTATTCCTATTTTGATCATCGCTTTTTAGACGGACAGATCAATGAATTACAAGACAATAAAAAATATTATCAGGAAGAAATAAAGAAAGATCAGGAACAGATCAAACAACTTAAAAATCCTGAACAAATAGAAAAATATGCTCGCGAAAAGTACTTTATGAAAAAAGACAGCGAAGATATTTACATCATCCAGTTTGAAGGAGATACCATTCAAGATAAAGAATAAACACAAAAAACACTAAATGGCCACTAACCTATTCGACGTTTTTAATCCGATTTCATCCAAACAATGGAAACAAAAAATTCAGTTTGAATTAGATGGAGCCGATTATAACCAAACCGTAATTTGGAATTCTCCAGAAGATATTCAGGTAAAACCTTTTTATCACAGCGACGAATTTACCAAAAGTGCTGCTGTTCAAACTCAGGCTTCAGAATTTAAAATCTGTCAAAACATATTTGTTCACGATGTAGAGAAATCTATCAGCAGAGCAATAAATACGATTGAAAGAGGTGCCGAAAGTTTACGTTTTACGATTCAAAACGAAAATACCGACATTCAAAAATTATTAGAAAATCTTCCTTTAGAAAATAAAACCATTTATTTTCATTTGAGTTTTCTCTCAATCGATTTCGTAAAAAAACTGGACGTTATTGCTACACAAAAAAACGCAACTTTTTATTGCAATCTTGATCCAATTGGACAATTAGCCCGCGACGGAAACTGGTTTACAACATCGGATAAAAATAATTTTGAAACACTTGAAAAAATTTCAAACCAAACTAATCTACCTTTTCTAAGTGTAGATTTAGGTTTGTATCAAAATTCAGGAGCCAATATCACACAGCAAATTGCCTACAGTTTAGCGCATGCTAATGAATATTTAAACCGTTTTTCAACTTCAGTAAAACCAATTGTTTTTGAAATAGCTGTTGGAACTAATTACTTTTTTGAAATTGCAAAACTTCGTGCTTTGCGAATGCTTTTTAAATTAATAGCTGCAGAATACAATTCTGATTTAGATTGTCATTTTTTAGTTACACCAACCAAACGAAATAAAACTATTTACGATTATAACGTCAATATGCTTCGTACTACAACCGAATGCATGTCGGCAATTTTAGGCGGAGCCGATGCTGTCGCTAATTTACCTTACGATGCTTTATATCACAAAGACAACGAATTTGGAGATAGAATTGCCCGAAATCAGCTTTTAGTTTTAAAACATGAAAGTTATTTTGACAAAGTCGATAATCCAGCCGATGGAAGTTATTATATTGAAAGTTTAACAATGCAATTAGCAGAAAAGAGTTTAAACTTATTTAAAGATATTGAAGCTGACGGAGGTTTCCTGAAACTTTTAAACGACGGAACGATCAAAAAGAAAATTCAGGAAAGTGCCGCTAAAGAACAGGAATTATTCGATTCTAAAAAAGAAGTTTTATTAGGAACCAATAAATATCCGAACAAAGAAGACAGAATGAAACACGATTTAGAATTGTTTCCTTTTGTAAAAATCAAACCTAGAAAAACGTTAATTACGCCCATTATAGAAAAAAGATTAGCTGAAAAACTGGAACAAGAACGTTTAGAATCTGAAGAAAAATAATTAAATACATAATGAAAACACTTAAAATTATTACAAGAATTATTTTGATGATTTTAATTTTATCATCTCTTTTTATGTGGATAATCATAGGTGCATCAAGTCATAATATAAAAACAGAAATGAGAGTTCTGCCATTAATTTTTGCTTTAGTATTTGCAATTTTTCTTTATTTAACTAAGTATTTAAAACGAAAAGAAAATTAAGACCATAAAAGAAATTGAAAGCGAATTGAACCTATTCTAAGAAATAATTTTAAAATTGAGAAAAGACCTTAAACATATAAAGTTAGAAGTTAAAAGTCATGAGTTAAATGAACAAACTCATAACTCAAAACCCATAACTCATAACTTCACCACAGCCGAAGGAATTGAACTTAAAAAAAGCTATTCTGAAAAAGATATAGAGGATTTAGAGTTTCTGGATTTCGGAGCTGGCTTTACGCCCAATTTACGCGGACCTTACGCTACAATGTACGTTCGTCGTCCGTGGACAATTCGTCAGTACGCCGGATTTTCGACTGCAGAAGAAAGTAATGCTTTTTACAGACGAAATCTTGCTGCAGGTCAAAAAGGACTTTCCATAGCTTTTGATTTACCAACGCATCGCGGTTACGATTCAGACCACGAAAGAGTTGTTGGAGATGTTGGGAAAGCCGGAGTTGCTATCGATTCTGTTGAAGATATGAAAGTATTATTCGATCAAATTCCGCTTGATGAAATGTCAGTTTCTATGACCATGAACGGTGCCGTTTTACCCATTATGGCATTTTATATTGTGGCAGCAGAAGAACAAGGTGTCGAATTGAACAAACTTTCGGGAACTATTCAAAATGATATTTTGAAGGAATTCATGGTCCGTAATACTTATATTTATCCTCCAACGCCTTCGATGAAAATTATTGCCGATATATTTGAATTTACTAGCAAAAAAATGCCGAAATTCAATTCTATCTCAATTTCAGGATATCATATGCAGGAAGCTGGAGCAACGGCAGATATTGAATTAGCTTATACTTTAGCAGATGGTTTAGAATATATTCGAACAGGTTTATCGACTGGAATGACGATTGATGAATTTGCTCCCCGTTTGTCTTTCTTTTGGGCAATTGGGATGAATCATTTTATGGAGATTGCAAAAATGAGAGCCGGCAGAATGATTTGGGCAAAACTATTACAGCAGTTTAACCCAAAAAGCGATAAATCATTGGCATTAAGAACACACTGCCAAACCAGTGGCTGGAGTTTAACAGAACAAGATCCGTTTAATAATGTAGCCAGAACTTGTATTGAAGCTACTGCAGCAGCTTTTGGTGGAACGCAGTCTTTGCACACCAACGCACTTGATGAAGCAATTGCTTTGCCAACTGACTTTTCGGCGAGAATTGCACGAAATACGCAGATTTATTTACAGGAAGAAACTAAAATCACTAAAACCGTTGACCCTTGGGGCGGAAGTTATTACGTGGAATCTTTGACGAATGAGATTTTAGAAAGTACTTGGAAATTAATTGAAGAAGTTGAAGAACTGGGCGGCATGACAAAAGCAATTGAAGCCGGAATTCCGAAACTTCGAATTGAAGAAGCGGCTGCAAGAAAGCAGGCCAGAATTGACAGCGGACAGGATATTATTGTTGGTGTCAATAAATTTAGGCTAGATAAAGAAGATCCGCTGCATATTTTAGATGTTGACAACCAAATGGTTCGTAAACAACAAATAGAGCAACTTGAAAATATTAAAGCAAAAAGAGATACTGAAAAAGTAAATCAATCACTTGAAAAATTAATTCATTGTGCTAAAACCGGAGAAGGAAACTTATTAGAAATCGCTGTTGAAGCTGCCAGAAACAGAGCTACATTAGGTGAAATAAGTGACGCCCTTGAAACTATTTTCGGAAGGTTTAAAGCGCAAATTAAATCATTTAGCGGTGTGTATAGTGCAGCAATAAAAAACGACGAGAATTTTGAAAAAGCAAAACAGTTAGCAGATGCTTTTGCAAAACAAGAAGGAAGACGCCCAAGGATTATGATTGCCAAAATGGGACAAGATGGTCATGATCGCGGTGCAAAAGTAGTGGCAACCGGTTATGCTGATGTAGGTTTTGATGTGGATATAGGCCCGTTATTTCAAACTCCAGCCGAAGCGGCGAAACAGGCTGTAGAAAATGATGTTCATATTTTAGGCGTTTCATCACTTGCTGCGGGGCATAAAACATTAGTTCCGCAGGTTATTGAAGAGCTTAAAAAACACGATCGCGAAGATATTATGGTAATTGTGGGTGGTGTAATTCCCGCGCAGGACTATCAATTTTTATTTGATGCAGGCGCAGCAGCTGTATTTGGGCCAGGAACAAAAATAAGTGAAGCGGCTATTAAAATTTTAGAAATCTTAATTGACTAAAATATTCAAAAAAAAATCCCGAATGATCATTCGGGATTTTTTTTGTTTTTTAATCGTTTATTGTCGCATTACTGTCTGCTTCAATAAAAGAAAGATCATAGCCGGCAAAATCTCGCATATAACTTTTTAAAGAAGTTCCGAAAGCATCTCTAAAATGCCTGTTTCCTCCATGTTTAAAAAAGTTTTTTACTGATCCTGCACCTCCTAGATGCGCAGCTGCTAAAATACCAGATTCTGTAATTTCGACACCATTAATAACTTTTCCTTCGTACTTTTCGATTTCATTACGTAAAATCCATTTGTTTTTGGATAATAACGCAACAAAAGCTTTTTCCTGTAATGCCGGATCTGTTAAGAAGTCTTTTTCATTTCTGACTCCAATGGCGCGTAATGCTTTTGAACCAAATTGATATTTTCCCATGTAACCCAGCGAATTTACCATTCGGTATTTTCCCTGTGATTCTTTGAAAGCTACTGCTTCTTTAAAACCGATAAGATGATTTCCAGTGTATGGGACGTTTAGATTTACTTTAGGATAATCATCCTTTTCTAAAGATGGAAAAATGTATTCTGATCCATCTGTTTTTTCTGTTAGAAACCACGGTTTGGTTTCGACACTAAAGGGTTTAAAACCCAAACTCAAAAATGTAATAATAACGATTAAACTCGCATAAAAATACCACTTCTTTATCATAAATTGTTTTTCTTCAAAACGCTGTCACCTTTTTGAAATTTCTACGGTGCAAAGGTAATGAAAAACAAAAAAATCTGATATTCAGTAGTTTAACTCAAATTAAAAATAGAGCGCATGTGCTTTGAAGCCTTTATTGGCGGAGTATTCGAGAGTTGGCGCCGGAATTTTTATCGTGTTAAAAACAGAAAAAATAGTTTTCAAAAAATGCGATTTTGTGTCAATTTTAGCTAAATTCACATCAAATGAAAGAAAAAACTGACGATATCTTTCTGGGTTTTCAACCGAAATTGGAATATCATCCTGAACATTTCCGGAAATCATTCCTTCGGCTCCATATCCAAAAGCAACATTCAGCCACTTCGGAATTTTGCTCTCTTTTGCAAAAGATTGAAGATTGACAGAAAGCCAATAAGTTTGTCCGTTATAATCTTTTAAAATCTGTTCATTTAATGATTTTCCTAAAAGATTCGGTCGCATACTCGCATATTGCGTTGTATGAAATGAAAATTTTGGAATGATACGCTGTTCTTTCCACAATAATTCCTGAGAAACGTACAATCCTGTTCCTGTAGCATTAGCAATAATATCACCCGGAGAAGCTCCCCATTGTGATGAATATCCATCTAAAACTTCAACCGCAGTTAAAAAGGCAAAGCCTAAACCTGCACCGTAAATTAATTGTTTTTTTTGATCAGCGCCGCTCCAGTTTAGCATTTCGGCACCAAATCTTCCTAAATGATAAGCAGAATACATATGTCCTACTTTATCCATTTGAAGCCATTCGTTGTTATCATTTATAAAATGAAACTTTGATCTTGGATAATCGGCATACCAAATTTGATTTAAACTCAGTAAAGTAGCCGAAGCCAAAGCGGTTTCGGTTACTATTACTGTGTTTTGTCTTTTTTTATTTAAGGTATCCGATGGAGTTAAAAAGCTTTCAATCTTACTTTGAGAAAAAGATTGAAAGCTTAATATAAATAAAACCGATAATAAAAGGTATTCTTTTAAATTCAAAACTATCTTGTTACGCCTTGACTAGCAATCCAGTCTGAATATTTTTTTGCATTTTTTGTGTGCTCTGCATAATTTGAAGCAAATTCATGGTAACCAAAACGATCAACGCTTGCACAAAAATAGATGTAATCGTTTTTCTCTGGGTTTAAAACTGCTTCAAGCGCCGTAATATCTGCCATAGCAATTGGTCCCGGAGGAAGGCCGATATTAACGTAAGTATTGTATGGAGACTTCATAACCAAATCATTATAAAAAACTCGTTTTATAACCTGATCAAAATTATTGTCTCTTAATTTTAAAGCATAAATTACAGTTGGATCTGCCTGTAATGGCATTTCTAAACGTAAACGGTTTAAGTAAACGCCTGCAATACGAGGTCTTTCGTCTTTTTTAACTGATTCTTTGTGAACAATAGAAGCCAAAATAGAAACCTGAACCGGAGTTAAACCTTGTTTTTTTGCTTCTTCAATTCTTTTATCTGTCCAAAAATTGTGATATTCCTTGATCATTTTATCACGGAATTTTTCTGCAGATGTGTTCCAATATACTTCGTATGTATTTGGAATAAACATAGCGAAAACATTTTCTTCATTAAATCCGTTTGCAGCTAAAAATTCAGGATCTTTAAAAGCTTTCATTAAAGATAAACTGTCTGCTTCGATTTCAGAACCAACTCTTCCTGCAAAGTTTTCCAGACGTTCCTGATTGTTAAAAGCTAATTTAACGGGAACATTTGAACGCATTGCACGAACTAAGTCAATGTTATTCATGTCTTTTTTCAAAAGAAAACGTCCTGATTTTACATTTTCAGGATAACTTCTTTTGCTGGCAACCAGTTCAAAATTGTCAAAGTTTTTGATATATGGTTCTAATATTTTTTTTACATCAGTATAATTTGCCCCAGTTGGAACATAAACGTAAACTTCTTTTTCTTCAAATTTTGTATTGGCACTAAAAATTTGGCTGATTAAAATAAAACCGTAAATCAGTAAAACAGAAATTACAGCTACAGCAGCTAGTGTGATTATTTTTTTTAATTTCAAAGCTATTAGTTTAAATGTTTTTATTGATTAACTGAAAAATTGCTTCATCTTGATAGTGGTTATTTAGCAAAATCCAGTCTTTTTTAATTCCTATTTTCTCAAAACCAAATTTAGTAAAAAGTGCTATACTTGCTTCATTATTTGTACTAATATTTGCATAAAGCTGATGCAGATTTAAATTAAAAAAAGAATATTTAATAAGAAGTTCTAATGCCTCAGAACCAATATTTTGTCTTCTGTTTTTATTTTTTTGAATGACAATACCAACTCCCGCCCTGTTATTTCTTGGATCAAATTCAAATAAATCTATCAATCCAATCGCCGGAAAATCTTCGTCCTGACAAATTGCCAAGCGTAATTGTTTGGCTTCATAAATATCCTGTTGTGCATTTTCAAGATATTGACGAATCAAAAACCGACTATAAGGTGTATTGGTATTGCTGACTTCCCAAATGCTTTGGTCATTTTCCATCGAATGCACAAACCCTAAATCTTCAGGTTCAAGTGCACGCAGATAAATGGTTTCGCCTTTGAGTGTGATCATTTTGTGATTTTAGATTTTAGATTGTTGATTTTAGATTGCTGATTTTGGAATTTGTCTTCGCTCAGACTGACATCGTTGATTATATTTCAATTGTACCTTTGAAAACAAATTTTGCTGGTCCGGTTAGAAAAACATTGGTAAAATGATCTCCTAATTTATCAAAAGAAACGACAAGTTTTCCTCCTTCAACATTTAAGTTAATTGAGGTTTTGTCAGTTTGTCCAATTGCATTCATAGCTATTGCTACGGCTGTTGCTCCGGTTCCGCAGGCTAAAGTTTCGTCTTCAACTCCTCTTTCGTAAGTACGAAGAGAGAAAGTATCATCATCTACTTTTTTTACAAAATTAACGTTGCTTCCTTTTTCTCCGTATAAATCTCCGTAACGAATAGCCGCTCCGTTTTCTTTTACATTATAATGTTCTAAATCGTCAACAATCTGCACGTGATGTGGAGATCCGGTATCTAAAAAAGTATAAGAGTCGTTTTTTTGCACTTTATCAACATCAATCATTTGAAGCGAAACAATTGCATCATTTCCTACTGAAGCATGGTGTAAACCATCTGTAGCAATAAAAGTAGTTTTATCGTCGATAACTCCTAACTGATTTGCAAAAGCTACCAGACAGCGTCCGCCATTTCCACACATTGAACTTTGGTTTCCATCTGAATTATAGTAAACCATTCTAAAGTCAGTTTCAGAATCATTTTCTAACAAAATTAGGCCGTCAGCTCCAATTCCGAAACGTCTGTCGCACAAGCGTTCAATCAACTTCACATCTTCTTTTGGGAAGAAATTAGATCTGTTGTCGATCATTACAAAATCGTTGCCTGTACCTTGATATTTATAAAATTCTACTTGCATTTTTTATTCATTAAGAAATACAAAAGTACGAAGAAACTCCGAAGATTAATTAATGAAATGTTAATCAATGTTAAAGAGAGTTAAACCGTTTTCTCAAATAATTTTTTGGTATAATTTTACGTTATAAATGTTAAAAACAAATCCCTAAATAACTCAAAAACATAAATGTAATATGAAAAGATTTTCAACCTTATTTCTAGTTTCACTACTAAGCGGTGCTACTACGCTTGGTGCTTACAAGTTATTATTTGACGGCAGTGATTCTTTTTTTGGAAAAGGAAACTCTGTTGTTACTCTGGCTCCTAATTCATACGGAAGAACCGTTGGATTACCCGGAGAAGCAGTTGATTTTACCGAAGCTGCAGATAAAACGATTCACACGGTTGTTCACGTAAAAAATGTTTCGAGAAGAACGGTTAGCAATCCTATGATGGAATTTTTCTACGGTTATGGCGGGCAGCAGCAGCAAGAACAAGTAGGAACCGGATCTGGTGTTATTATTTCTGAAGATGGATATATCGTGACCAACAATCACGTTATTAAAGATGCATCTGAAATTGAAATTACCCTGAACAATAAAAAATCGTACAAAGCTAAATTAGTTGGTACAGATTCTAAAATGGACATCGCATTATTAAAAATTAGTGCCGATGAAAAATTACCTTATACTGCTTTTGCAAATTCTGATTCTGTAAAAATTGGAGAATGGGTTTTAGCAGTTGGTAATCCATATAATTTAACTTCAACTGTAACTGCGGGAATTGTTTCGGCGAAAGCCAGAAATTTAGACCAGAGCGGTATCCAGTCTTTTATTCAAACTGATGCGGCTGTAAATCCAGGGAATTCTGGTGGTGCATTAGTAAATACAAGAGGTGAATTAATTGGAATTAATACAATGATTTCGTCTATGACAGGATCGTATGTAGGATATTCTTTTGCAGTTCCGTCAAATATCGCTCGAAAAATTATTGAGGATATTATGGAATATGGAAATGTTCAAAGAGGAATTCTGGGTGTTGAAGGCGGTGAATTAAATAGTACAGCTTCAAAAGAATTAGGAATTACTGAAACGCAAGGTTTCTACATTAATAAAGTATCTAAAAATTCTGGTGCAGAAAAAGCCGGACTTGCAAAAGGTGATATTATTGTAAAACTGGACGAGCAAAATATTTCGACTTTTGCTGATCTTTCAGGTTACATCAACACAAAACGCCCGAATGACGTTGTAAAAGTAACTTATATTAAAGACGGGAAAACGAAGACTGTTCCGGTTACTTTAAGCAAAAATGAGTTTTTCAGCACTGAATTTAAAGGAATTGAATTAGAAAATATTGATGCTGCTGATAAAAAGAAATTCAAAATTGATTATGGTGTAAAAATTAAAAACATCACAAATGAGAATTTAATGCAGTACCAAAATGAATTGCAGGGAAATATTATTTTGAGCATCGATAACGTAAAAGTAACAAATGTTGAAACTGTTTCTAAACTTTTAAACAAAAAAGACGAAGGACAAAGTGTCCGTATCGAAATGATCAATAAAAACGGAGAGATATTTAGAATTATTATTTAGTCTCAATTTTGCAGTCACAGTATTCAGTTCTTTAAAACTGTAAACTGAGACTGCGACTGAAAACTTTAAAAAAAAAGCCATCTTAAGAAATTAAGGTGGCTTTTTTATTTTGAAAAATAAATCCTAAAATAGTTTACGAAATCGATTGAAATGGATACTTTTGCGCCAAATTATAAAATAAGTGAGTGTTTTATTATTTCAATTTAATCAATTATGAGCAAAAATTCTTTGTACCAAAAAGAGGTATCATTACAAGTCGACCGAAGAAGAGCTGGCGTCGAATTAATTAAAGTGATAAGTGATTTATGGTATGACAAATCCATCGAAATGGTTTTATTTAAAAATCAATTATTGGATAAAAATGTCAGCGATATTATCAATCTTCATCAATATGCGGGCGAATTTGTGGGCAAACCTATCACTATTTTCGATTCTGTCGAAATCGCAAAAGTTGTTTTGTCTTTAGATCTTCCGCCTGCGAAAATAGATCTTGGAAAATTAACTTACGAGTATCATTTAGAAGATGAGAAATATCCGGACGCAAGGTATTTTGTGATCGAAAAATTGAAAAAATCAAAATCTTCGCAAGAAATTCAGCCTAAAGATGTTGTTCTTTATGGTTTTGGAAGAATCGGACGTTTATTAGCCAGAGAATTAATGTCTAAAACCGGAAAAGGAAATCAATTGCGTTTAAGAGCGATTGTGACCCGAGATAAAAATGACGCTGTAACTTTAGAAAAACGTGCTTCTTTATTACGTTATGATTCTATTCACGGAGACTTTCAAGGTTCTGTAATTGCTGATGCTAAAAACAATGCGCTAATAATTAATGGAACTACAGTTCATATTATTTCTGCAAATTCTCCAGAAGAAATTGATTATACGGAATATGAAATTAATGATGCTTTAGTAATTGATAATACAGGAGCATTTACAACTGAAGAAGCTTTAAAAAGACATTTAACGTCAAATGGGGTTAATAAAGTTTTATTGACTGCTCCGGGAAAAGGTGTTCCAAATATTGTGCACGGAGTTAACCATAATGACTATAATCCAGATGAAAATAATATTTTCTCTGCGGCATCCTGCACAACAAATGCCATTACGCCGGTTTTAAAAGTTATTGAAGATACTCTGGGTGTTGTAAAAGGACATTTAGAAACTATTCATTCTTATACCAACGATCAGAATTTGGTTGATAATATGCATAGAAAATACCGTCGCGGGAGAGCTGCTGCTTTAAACATGGTTATTACTGAAACTGGCGCCGGAAATGCTGTTTCAAAAGCTTTACCATCTTTAGAAGGAAAATTAACTTCAAATGCTATTCGGGTTCCTGTTCCTAATGGATCTTTGGTAGTATTAAATTTAGAAGTTAAAAAAGCAACGTCGATTACAGCAATCAATAAAATCATGAAAAAATATGCTCTTGAAGGAGAACTGGTAGAGCAAATTAAATATTCACTGAATAATGAATTGGTTTCATCTGATATTGTGGGAACTTCTGCTCCTTCAATTTATGACAGTAATGCCACTATTGTTTCAAAGGATGGAAAAAACATTGTACTTTATATTTGGTACGATAATGAATACGGTTATAGTCATCAAGTTATTCGTCTTGCAAAATATATTGCCAAAGTAAGACGTTATACTTATTATTAATTCAATCTAACTACTTACTTAAACCATCAAGTTTACTTGGTGGTTTTTGTTTTTTATTAAATAGGTAAAACCGTTGTACTCTTTACTTCTGATATTACAAATACGGTATTTATAAGTGAAACTTCAGGTAAAACAGATAATTTTTTTTGATGAAAGTGATGATAGCTTTCCATATCTGGAATGATTATTTTAAGCATATAATCAAAGTTTCCAGAAACGTAATTACACTCCACAACCTCAGGTAAATTTAAAATGGACTGATTAAATCCTTCTGAGGTATCATAAGTCTGTTTGGTAAGCGTAACCTGGCAGTAAACCGTTAAATTATTTCCGAGTTTTTTCTTGTCTAAAATCGTAACGTATTTTTCTATAATCCCATCTTTTTCAAGACGTTTCACCCGATCGTGAACCGGAGTTAAAGACAAATTTATTTTGTTTGCGATGTCTTTTAATGTGTAGTGTGCATCTTCTTGTAAAAGACGTAAGATTTTTTTGTCAATTTCATCTAAAGCCATAACGAAAACGTTTTATTAGAGTAGTATTTTTTAGTTTTTTTTTCTTTTTGAAGAATAAATTATAGGTCAAAACAGAATAATTTTCTGTAAAAGTAAAAAATAAAATAATATTTTCTTATTTATTAATCAGTAAACCATAATTTATTCTCTCTCTGTAGCTTTGTAAAACAAATTCAATAAAAAACAAAAAAATATATCAAATGATAATAGGTGTTCCAAAAGAAATAAAAAACAACGAGAACAGAGTTGCTTTAACTCCTGCTGGTGTTTCTGAAATGAAAAAACATGGACATACAGTTTATGTACAAGCTACTGCTGGTTTAGGTAGTGGTTTTGCTGATGAAGAATATGCGCAAGCTGGTGCTGTAGTTTTACCAACTATTGAGGAAGTTTATGCAATTGCAGAAATGATCATTAAAGTAAAAGAACCAATTGCATCTGAATATGAATTAATCAAAAAAGATCAATTATTATTTACCTATTTCCACTTTGCTTCATCTGAGCCATTAACTCATGCAATGCTTGAAAAAGGTGCCGTTTGTTTAGCTTATGAAACTGTTGAAAAAACAGACCGCAGTTTACCATTATTAGTTCCAATGTCTGAAGTTGCTGGTCGTATGGCTATTCAGCAAGGAGCAAAATATCTTGAAAAACCATTAAAAGGAAGAGGAATTCTTTTAGGTGGTGTTCCGGGTGTTCCGCCAGCAAAAGTATTAGTTTTAGGTGGAGGAATTGTTGGAACTCAAGCAGCAAAAATGGCTGCTGGTTTAGGAGCTCAGGTTACTATTATGGATTTAAGTTTGCCTCGTTTACGTCAATTAGATGACATCATGCCAGCAAACGTAAATACAGAAATGTCTAATCACTATAACATTACGAGAGCAATTAAAGATGCTGACTTAATTGTTGGAGCAGTTTTAATTCCAGGAGCAAAAGCACCTCACTTAATTACACGTGATATGCTTAAATTAATGCGTCCGGGAACTGTTGTTGTTGACGTTGCTGTTGACCAAGGAGGATGTATTGAAACTTGTACTCCTACAACTCACGAAAATCCAACTTTTATTATTGACGATATCGTACACTATTGTGTAGCAAATATGCCAGGAGCTGTTCCTTATACATCAACTTTAGCTTTGACTAATGCTACTTTGCCTTACGCAGTACAATTAGCAAACAAAGGATGGGAAAAAGCTTGTGCAGAAAACGAAGAATTGAAAAAAGGTTTAAATATTGCTAACGGAAAAATCCTTTACAAAGGAGTTGCTGAAGCATGGAACCTTCCTTTTAATGAAGAATTAGTATTGGCAAACGCATAGTGCCAGTATTAAATAAGTGCTTACTAAGCAATAAAGTAAAAGGCTTTTCGTAATGAAAAGCCTTTTTTATGCCATAAAAAAACTGTCTTTTCAGACAGGTTTTCATTCTTTTATATTTTATTTCTTTTCATCTAAAACTTCCTGCAATACTTTTGCTTCAGTTCCATTAGGGAAAGTAACTTTTATTTTTTGTGCGATAGTTGGTGCGATTTCAGTAATTACCTTTTTATCGTAAGATTCTCCTTTTTTAATATGCCATCCGTAAAAAATCGCAGGAACATGAGTATCATAACTATATATTGTACCGTGTGAAGTTCCTGTAGTAGCATATTCGATATCTCCTGGTTTGTCAACAATAACAAGATCTCCATTTTGAGTTACATCATAACCTTTAGCTACAAAATTTAAAGAATAATCGTTTCCGGCATTGGCTAAAATTTCTTCTTCTGTATACACTTTTTTAACTTGTGGCTGAGAAATTAAGAACTCTTTAAAAGCTTGTTTAACTTTTGTTAATTCTAAACCTTTCTCTTTTATAATTTGTTTATTGAAGAAAACATTGAAATTTGAATAGTTTAAAATTAAATCAACTCCGAAAGTTTGTGTTGAGAAATCCTGCATACTTTTCTTTACATCTTTTGAAGGATAATTGTCTACATTATACTTTCGATCTTTTAAATAAATTACATTCTCCGCTCCTGCGTGATCTGCAGTTAAGAAAAGTAAATAGTTCCCTTTTCCAACTGTTTTATCTAAGTATGCTAAAAAATCTGCAATGGTTTGATCTAATCTTAAATAAGTATCCTGAAGTTCCATAGATCTTGGCCCAAGTAAATGACCAACATAATCTGTAGAAGAAAAACTAACCGTTAAAAAATCCGTAGTATTATTTTTTCCAAGATTTTCTTTTTCGATAGCTCTTTTAGCGAAATCAGCAAGTAAATCGTTTCCATAAGGAGTTGCACGAATTACTCCAGCATCATTTTTCTCATACATTGATTTTAGGTCATATGGAAAAACTGGTGCTGCGCTTCCGTATAATTTACCTTCATAAGGATTATTATCAGGAAGACTTTCATTGTATACAGAAGCTGGTTTGTACAAATCCCAGCCTTTATTAATATATTTTAGGTAGTTTTTTTCGTTATTGAATTCTGATACCCATTCCGGTAATTTTTCTCCGTAAAAAGTACTAGAAATAAACGATCCGGTTTTACTATACCAAAAGGCCCAATTTGCAAAATGTCCAGCTGGTAAAATTGCACCTCGGTCTTTAAGACTCATTCCGATAACTTTTCCATTAAAATTGGTAGCCATACGAACTTCGTCTGTAATTGTAGTAGCTTGAAGATTTTTAGGAGACATTGCGCCTTCTTCTACAGTTCCGTCACCAACTGTTTTCACTCCAGCATCGTCTGTACAGTACATATCTTTACCTAGAGTTCTGCTAAACCATTCGTTACCAACAATTCCGTGTGTAGCAGGGGTTGTGCCAGTATATATAGAAGCGTGTCCTGGCGCAGTGTAAGTTGGCATATAATTATAATGCATATTCTGGAAAACAAATCCATCATTCATTAATCTTTTAAAACCATTTGGGGAAAAATCATCTGAAAATCGATATAAATATTCCATTTTCATTTGATCAACTACTATACCTACGACTAATTTGGGACGTTGTTGCGCACTTAAATTTGTAATAACAAAAAGTGTCAACAGTAAAATACTTTTCTTCATGTTTAATAAATAATTTAAACACAAAAATACTCAATCCTATTTAAAACTTCTAAAGTATGAATGATGAAGAACAAACAATTGACTATAATTTAACAGTTTAATCTTTTAATCTAAGTTTGCTTTTAGGAAATCAATACAAAACAAAAAACCCTATCCGATTT
>NZ_DLHA01000004.1 GCF_002482975.1 Flavobacterium sp. UBA7680
TTTAAAATTCGATGTGCAATGCTGATTAAATCGGCTTCCAATTTTTTTTTCATAACTGTTGAAATTATAGTGAATAAGGTATTTTAGTGTATTTGATGTCTGAATGTCTTTATTCTTAAGGAAATCTGACAGATATTTTTTTATTTCTGTTAATAAGCGTCAGCCAATCCTTGATTTGATAAAAATTTTCTACTTTTGAAAAAATGTAAAACAGCACATTTTTACGTCGATTTATTACCAGTACAAAGTAATAAAAACTATTCATTTTTAAAGGCAGAAAAATACAAAATGTTTCTCGAAAATACAGTAAATCACAAAGAACAATTTGGTTGGATTGAAGTTATTTGTGGATCAATGTTTTCGGGTAAAACCGAGGAATTAATCCGCAGATTAAAACGCGCCCAGTTTGCCAAACAAAGAGTCGAAATTTTTAAACCCGCTATTGATACCCGTTATCATGACGAATTGGTGGTATCGCACGATGCCAACGAAATTCGTTCTACGCCAGTTCCGGCTGCGGCCAATATTGCTATTTTAGCTCAGGGCTGTGACGTTATTGGTATTGACGAAGCTCAGTTTTTTGATGATGAAATTGTTACGGTTTGTAATGATCTTGCCAATCAAGGAATTCGTGTGATAGTTGCAGGTCTTGATATGGATTTTAAAGGAAATCCTTTTGGACCAATGCCAGCACTTATGGCTACTGCCGAATATGTGACGAAAGTTCATGCTGTTTGCACCAGAACCGGAAATCTTGCTAATTATAGTTTCCGTAAAACAGATAATGACAAATTGGTAATGCTTGGTGAAACCGAAGAATATGAGCCGCTGAGCCGTGCTGCCTATTTTAAAGCAATGAAAAAAAATCAGGAAAAATAAATCCAAATTCTATTTAACTTTAATAACCAATACAAGAAAAGCAAAGTATGAGAAAACAAAATATCTTACTATTAGTTGTGATTGGAATTGCGGTGGCTTTAGCTGTTTATTTTCAATTTTTTCTTTCTGAAAAAGCGGATGAGGTAAGTACTGAAATAACAGAATTAGTTGAGAAATATAATAAAAGCTGTCCGTTAAAAATTCAGGAAGGCATTCGTTTAGACAGCGTTAGTTTACATGAAGAAAGAGTTGTCCAATACAATTTGACATTACTAAATGTAGAAAAAGACGTAGCTGAAGTTAATGTTATCCAAGACGAAATTGAGAAAAGTCTTTTAAGTACAGCAAAAGCAAATCCGGGACTTCAGGTTTTTAGAGACAATGATTATACTTTGATCTATAGTTATAGTGACAAAAAGAAAGGATTTTTGTTTACGGTAAAAATATTACCGGATCAGTATAAATAATTTAAACTTTTACAAGTTGGTAAACCCGACAGGTTTTAAAACCTGTCGGGTTTTTTGGTTTTCAATGGAATATTCATTCCGTAGGAATGTTTCATTGGTAGAATTTAATTTAGTTTATGGGTATACGTTCCGTAGGAACGTTTGATTAATATAACAGATATCGTTTTCATATAAAAAAAACAGGTGTCCCGCAGGGACACAATCTCAAACGCTATTTTTTTTCTTTTCTACCAACCAGATATTCCTACGGAATAACAAATAATATCAATTAATGTAAACTGGACTGAAGTCCAGCTCTACAAAATAATTCGTTCCTTCGGAACTGAGAAAGAGCCAGAGGCTCGATATATATTGTAGGGCCGGATTTTAATCCGGTTTGGCATGCAATGATTATGTGGAAAAAACAAATCCCGATAGATTTTAAAATCTATCGGGCTTTGTTTTTTTAAAATGAACTTATATTTCTTATATGGTTTATAAAAAATTAAATTTTCTTTCTCATTCTTGCAACCGGAATATCAAGCTGTTCGCGATATTTTGCAATCGTTCTTCTGGCAATTGGATAACCTTTTTCTTTTAAGATTTCGGCCAATTGATCGTCTGGAAGCGGTTTCTTTTTGTCTTCTTCTTCAATTGTATTCTTAAGAATTTTTTTGATTTCTAAAGTCGAAACATCTTCACCCTGATCATTTTTCATGGCTTCAGAGAAGAATTCTTTAATCAGTTTTGTTCCGTATGGCGTTTCAACATATTTACTGTTAGCAACACGCGAAATCGTCGAAATATCCAAACCAACCATATCCGCAATATCTTTTAAGATCATTGGTTTTAACTTGGTTTCGTCGCCGTCTAAGAAAAATTCTTCCTGATAATGCATAATCGCATTCATCGTTACAAAAAGCGTTTCCTGACGCTGTCTAATCGCATCGATAAACCATTTAGCCGAATCCAGTTTTTGTTTGATAAACTGAACCGCATCTTTCTGTGCTGTCGATTTATCACGAGAATCTTTATACGTTTGCATCATTTCCTGATAATCTTTAGAAACGTGCAGGGAAGGAGCATTTCGTCCGTTTAAAGTCAATTCCAGCTCACCATCCACAATTCTGATAGCGAAATCAGGAACCACATTTTCGGTCACTTTATTATTTCCGGTAAAAGAGCCGCCCGGTTTTGGGTTTAGTCTTTCAATTTCGTGAATCGCTTTTTTAAGCTGTTCGTTCGAAACACTGTATTTCTGTAATAATTTATCGTAATGTTTTTTCGTAAAAGCATCAAACTGATTTTCGATAATATCAATCGCTAAATCAACATATTCAGTTGGCGTTTTGTGCTTTAATTGCAATAATAAACATTCCTGCAAATCACGCGCTCCAACTCCCGAAGGTTCAAGTTCATGAATGACATGCAGCATTTTTTCGACCATTGCTTCATCAGTATAAATTCCCTGAGTAAAAGCCATATCGTCTACAATATCCGGAACGCTTCTGCGGATATAACCCATATCATCAATACTTCCAACAAGGAATTCGGCGATTTCGCGTTCTTCATCGTTTAAAATAAAAGTATTCAGTTGATTGATTAAATCCTGATGAAAACTAATTGGCGAAGCAAAAGGTGTTTCGCGTTCTTCATCATCACTATAATTGTTAACCTGAGTTTTGTAATCTGGAGTATCGTCGTCGCTTAAGTATTCGTCAATATTAATGTCGTCAGCTTCGATTCTGTCAGATTCTGCATCATCATAATCGTCGTAGTCTTCATTGGCGAATTCATCCGCTTCGTATTCTTCTTCTTTACCCGCTTCAAGAGCCGGATTTTCGTTCATTTCTTCTAATAAACGCTGTTCAAAAGCTTGCGTAGGCAATTGAATTAACTTCATCAGCTGAATTTGCTGTGGAGATAATTTTTGGGATAATTTTAAATTTAAAAATTGCTTTAGCATGATAAGGCACTACTTTTTTTAGCCACTAAGACGCGAAGGCGCAAAGTTTTTTTGTTTTAGCCACGAAGTCACAAAGACACAATGGTTTTATTTTTGCCATTAAGGCGCTAACTTAAAATGTTTAATACTCTCGTTTTGTATTTATAAATCTTCTGATACCACTTTTGATTAGTGGCACATTGAAATTAATTAAAAAGCCTAAATCTTTATTCAGCAATTTTAATTGACTTATAATTTGCGCTTCCCAAACCGGATTTATTTGTTCAACTGCTTTTATTTCTATAATTATAGAATCCTCAATCAGTAAATCTAATCTTAATCCTTCGCTAAATTCAATTCCATCATAAAAAATTGGAATATCAACTTGGCGTTTTACATCAAGACCAGTTTTTGTAATTTCATGGGCTAAACAAACTTCATAAACTCTTTCTAATAATCCGGACCCAAGTTGTTTATGAACCTTAAATGCCGAGTTTACAATTATTTTTCCAATTTCTTCCGTTCTTTCAGAGAGCATATTTTTTTGGGATTTTGCCACGAAGACGCAAAGACGCAAAGGTTTTTTTTAAAGTTTTTAAATCTTAACTAAATAATAAAACAATACTTTGAGATTTTGTGTCTTCGTGGTATTATTTTAATTTATTTTGTGTCTTTAATCAGTTATTTAAAAATAAACTTAGCGTCTTTGTGCCTTCGTGGCAATAACCTTATGTATTAAAACTCCGCACTTCCAGGAGTTCTTGGGAAAGGAATTACGTCTCTAATGTTTGTCATTCCAGTTACAAACAATACTAAACGTTCAAATCCTAAACCGAAACCTGCGTGAGTTGCAGAACCAAATCTTCTAGTGTCTAAATACCAGTATAATTCTTCTTCGTCGATTTCTAAAGCTTTCATTTTTTCCACCAAAACATCGTAACGTTCTTCTCTTTCAGAACCACCAACGATTTCTCCAATTCCAGGGAAAAGAATATCCATTGCACGAACAGTTTCTCTTCCTGGCTCCGTGTTGTCGTTCAAACGCATGTAAAACGCTTTAATGTTTGCCGGGTAATCAAATAAAATTACCGGACATTTAAAGTGTTTTTCAACTAAATAGCGCTCGTGTTCTGATTGTAAATCAGCTCCCCATTCGTTGATGATATATTGGAATTTCTTCTTTTTATTTGGAGTAGAATCTCTTAAAATATCAATTGCTTCCGTATAAGAAACACGTTTGAAGTTGTTCTCCAATACAAAGTTCAATTTCTCTAACAAAGCCATTTCGCTTCTTTCTGCTTGTGGTTTTGATTTTTCTTCTTCAAGAAGTCTTCCTTCTAAGAAAGCTAAATCGTCTTTACAATTGTCTAAAGCATATTTAATTACGTACTGAATAAAATCTTCAGCCAAATCCATGTTGTCATCAAGATCGTTGAAAGCAACTTCAGGCTCGATCATCCAAAACTCTGCCAAGTGACGAGAAGTGTTTGAATTTTCAGCTCTAAAAGTTGGTCCAAAAGTATAAATCTGACCCAAAGCCATAGCAAAAGTTTCACCTTCTAATTGTCCAGAAACTGTTAAGTTTGTGTGTTTTCCGAAGAAATCTTTTTTGAAATCAATGTTTCCTTCTTCGTTTTTTGGAAGATTATCCAATGGCAATGAAGTTACCTGAAACATTTCTCCAGCACCTTCAGCATCAGCTCCGGTAATAATTGGCGTATTTACGTAAACAAAACCTTTGTCTTGAAAATATTTGTGAACTGCATAAGACAATACCGAACGCACACGCATAATTGCTCCAAAAGCATTTGTACGTACACGTAAATGTGCTTTTTCTCTTAAAAATTCTAAACTTGGTTTATTTCTTAATTGAATCGGATAAGCTTCAGCATCAGAATCTCCTAAAATTTCAAGTTTAGAAACTTGGATTTCGTATTTCTGACCAGCACCTTTGCTTTCTACTAAAGTTCCAGTTACGGAAATCGAAGCACTAGTTGTGATTCTTTTTAAAGTCTCTTCCGGAGTATTTTCAAAATCAACAACACATTGTATATTATTAATGGTAGAACCGTCATTAAGCGCGATGAACTGATTATTTCTAAAAGTTCTCACCCATCCTTTTGCATTCACTTCCTGTAGCGTCGTCGTACTGTTTAATAAGTCTTTAACCTTTGTGTGTTTCATTTTAATTTTAGATTTTAGATTTCTGATTTTAGTTTAAAATAAAACCAGTGTTTTTTATATCGAATTGCAAATATAAACGATAATAATTAATTTTTGAAGCTGTTTCCTGCTATCCGCTATATCTTTTTCTTGCTAAAGGAGCAAGAAAAAGGATGCCGCTTCTATCAGGGCTAGGGCATTCGGTTTCATGAGAACCTTTTTTATTTCTTAATTTTTGTCATTGCGAGGAACGAAGCAACCTCACTGCGATAAGACACTAGACTTAATCCAGCAAATGAGATTGCTTCGTTCCTCGCAATGACTTAACGTTAGATATGAAAAAAGAATTCGTGCTAATTAGTGAAATTCGTGGCAAAAAAGAAAACTTCTACTTATCCAAATTCTCTAATTCCTCTTTCTTAGTTTTTTTCTTCTCAAAAGTCAAAACCAGCGAAGGTAATACAACTAAATTTGCAAACATAGCAAAAGCCAAAGTACAAGAAATTAACCCTCCAAGCGCAATGGTTCCGCTAAAGCTTGACAACGTGAAAGTCGCAAAACCTAAAATCAAAACAACCGATGTATAGAAAGTACTAATTCCAGTTTCTCTTAAAGCACTGAAAACCGATTTCTTAACTTTTCCGCCGCTTTGAAGCAAGTCATGTCTATATTTCGCCATAAACTGAATTGCATTATCAACCGAGATTCCAAAGGCAATACTAAATACCAAAATCGTCGAAGGTTTTAACGGAATCCCGAAATAACCCATTAATCCAGACGTAATACAAAGTGGTAAAACATTTGTAATTACAGAAGCCATTACCATTTTGAAAGAACGGAATAAATATAAAATCAGAATTGCAATTGTTAAAATCGCGAAGATTAATGACTCAATTAAGTTTTCTACCAAATACGAAGTTCCTTTTTGGAAAACCAATGCTTTTCCGGTAACGGTAACTTCATAACGATCTTTTGGAAAAATTTCATCGATTTTGCTGTGAAGTTTTTTCTCCACTTTAGCCATTTCGTCCGTTCCAATATCTTTCATGAAAGTCGTGATTCGGGCATATTGTCCAGTTGAATCAACATAAGCTTTCATTAAGTTTTCTTTGCTGTTTTTGGTTGCGTTTTTAGCATAACTCAAAATAAAAGTCTGTTCCTGTGAAGTTGGTAATTGGTAATATTCCGGATTTCCGTTATAGAAAGCCTGTTTAGAATATTTAACCAAATTCACTATCGAAACCGGTTTTGCTAATTCTGGAATTTCAGAAATTGTATTTTGCAGTTCATCCATTTTACGAATAGTCGAAGCCTTCATAACACCTTTTTTCTTTTTGGTGTCAATCATGATTTCAAGCGGCATAACTCCGTTAAATTCTTTTTCGTAAAATAAAATATCTTTGAAGAAAGAAGCGCTTTTTGGCATTTCACCAATTAAACTTCCTGAAACTTTCATTTGTGAAACTCCAATTACGCTGAAAACCAAAAATAAACCGTAAACAATATAAACGTATCTGCGTTTTGTTTTAACTACATCTTCAACTACATTTAATAAAGTTGAAATGTAAGTTTTAGTTAAATGATACAAATGCTTTTCTTTTGGCAATGCCATAAAACTGTATACAATCGGTACAATAAAAAGCGTCAATAAATAAACAGAAATTACGTTGATTGAAGTTACCAGACCAAATTCAAAAAGAAGATCATTTCCGGTAATCATAAACGTAGCAAAACCAATCGCAGTCGTTAAATTCGTCATTAATGTTGAAACCCCAATTTTTGAAATCACACGCTGCAGTGCTTTAGCCTGATTATTGTGTAATTTAATTTCCTGCTGATATTTATTGATTAGAAAAATACAGTTTGTAATTCCGATAACGATAATCAGCGGTGGAATAATTGCTGTTAAAATCGTGATTTTATAACCAAATAATCCAAGTGTTCCAAACGACCAGATTACACCGACAATTAAAATACAAATCGAAATAAAAGTCGCTCTGAATGAACGGAAAAAGAAAAAGAAAATCAATGAAACAGTCAATAAAGCCGCACCAATAAAAAGACCAATTTCGCCTTTCATATCAGCCGCATTGATTGTTCTGATGTATGGCATTCCCGAAACTTTAAGATCGATTCCGGTTGTTTTTTCGAATTTATCGATTTTCGGAACCAGATTTTCAAGTATAAAAGTTTTTCTTTCAGCAGTATTTACCAGTTTTTTGTTGATGTAAATTGCAGAACGAACACTTCCGCTTTCTTTATTGAATAACAATCCTTCGTAAAAAGGTAAATTATGGAATAAATCGTGTTGAACGTTTTTTAAATAGGCTGGATCTAAAACTTTACTTTGATCGATAAATGGCGTTAAAACGAATTTTTCGTTAACGGTATCTTTCTCCAGTTTTTTTAAATCGTTTAGTGAAACAACTAAATCAACTTCTTTAGATTTTTTTAAACCCGTCATTAACTCATTCCACGCAGCATAATTCTTTGGAGTAAAAAAGTTTTTATCCTGAAAACCAATTACAACCAGGTTTCCTTCTTCGCCAAACTTGTCTAAGAATTTTTGATATTCTTTGTTTGCAATATGATCTTTTGGAAGCAGGTTTGCTTCAGTATAAGTCATAGCAAGGTTTTTCCATTGGTAACCAAGGAAAATAGTTAAAGCAGAAAGGATGACCAGAATTGTGATTCTGTTTTTAAGTATGATTCGGGCTAATTTCTCCCAGAACCCAACTTGAATAGCGTTTTTCATAAAATCTTTAAAAATGGTTGCAAATGTAGTGAAAACTGCTCAAAATCATAAACAATCGATTGTATTTTACTTAATGTTAACACAAATCTGCAGGTTAAAATTTTGTGATAAATTTCCTGCTTTTTGCTGTTTAGTCGTTAGGTTTTCTCATATTTGCAGTTAATTTAAAAATGAAAAGAAAATGAATTGGGTTTTATTGATTATTGCCGGACTTTTTGAAGTGGGATTTGCATCGTGTCTAGGAAAAGCAAAAGAAACAACAGGAATTACATCAACTTATTGGATGGCTGGATTTTTTGTATGTCTTTCAATCAGTATGATTTTATTGTATAAAGCAACACAAACTTTACCAATTGGAACCGCTTATGCTGTTTGGACAGGAATTGGGGCAGTTGGAACTGTTTTAGTTGGAATTTTTATTTTTAAAGAACCAGCAGCTTTCTGGAGAATATTTTTCCTTACAACATTAATTGCTTCAATTATTGGGTTGAAATTCGTTTCAAGTCATTAAAAAAAATATGGCCCGCTGATTAAGCGGATTAAACGGATTTACACTGATTTTCTTTTTACGATTTGGTTATCCGTTACATAAAATAAAAACCGGTGTAAATCCGTTCAATCAGTAAAATCTGTGGGCTAAAAAAAACTTTTAATCAATCTTAAAAACAATGCAGGAAAACAATACCACAACTTTTATATTTCTAGCAATTCTTTTACTGTTGATTGTCATAATTTGTTTTATGATATATCAATTGATGCAGTCAAAAAAGGCAAAAGATAATGCCGAAAAAAGTTTTTATGCGCTCGAAGCAAAAGTAAATGACTTGCAGTTAGAAAATTTAGAGTCAAAACTAAATCCGCATTTGTTTAAGAATATTTTGAATTCAATTCAGTCGCACGCTTATCAAACTTATTTTGCCCTGGATAAACTGGCCAATGTTCTGGATTATATTTTATACGAAAGCAAAAAGAAGTTCGTAACCGCAAAAGAAGAAATAAACTTTGCGTTGAATTTAATCGAAATCAATAAAATCAAAATCAGTCCGCTTTTTGAACTGAAGATCAAAACCAATATCAACGAAGACGATAAACTGTACGATCAGCCTTTGCTGGCGCCTTTGATTTCGATTGATTTAATCGAAAATGCCTTTAAACATGCCGATCTTCAAAGTGCTGATGCTTTTATTTCGGTAGTTTTTGAATTTAGGGATAACGCATTTTCTATGACTGTTTCGAATAAAATTTCAGATAAAAAAGTATTGAAAAAGGAGCGAAGCGGTTTTGGTCACGCTACTTTAGAACATCGTCTGCGTATTATCTACAAGAATAATTTTAAACTTGATAAATTTGTAGAAAACGATGTTTATATTGCCCATCTAAAAATAGATTTACTTGAATACAAAACTGAAATGCTTGCTTCTGGACGATGAGATTCCGGGATTAACGTACTTAAAAATGCTTTGCGAACAAATTCCTGAACTGGAAATCGTAAAAACGTTTAATAATCCGCAGAAACTTTTGTCTGATATTCCCGAACTCGAATTTGATTTGTTAATTTCAGATATTGAAATGCCGGGAATGGATGGACTTCATCTGGCTGAAATGGTTGGTAATAAATTAGTAATTTTTTGTACGGCGTATAAAGAATATGCCGCCGATGCTTTTAATATCGATGCGGTAGATTATATCACAAAACCTGTAAAACTGGAACGTTTGCAAAAAGCAGTCTCAAAAGCTTTAGAACGTTTTGAAAAACCGGATACTGCCAAAAAATTCATTCAGTTAAATACTGATAAAGGGAAAACGCTGCTTTACTTTAATCAGATTCAATATATCAAAACGGCTGTAAGTGACAGTCGCGACAAAACCGTTTTACTTGCTGACGGAAGTTTTTTAAACTTGAAAAATGTAAAATTCGACACACTTTTAAAAGAATTGCCAGAAGCCAGTTTCTGCCGAATTAACAAAAAAGAAATCATTGCCGTAAAAGCGATAAAATTCTTCAATCACAACGAAATTGTACTGCATCACATTGAAGAAAACCATAAAAATACAACCTTGCTTTTAAGCGAAACTTATCGCTCTGATTTTTTGAAAAAGGTAAAATTATAAGCTCTTTTCCCCATGCCTCTGGATCGCTCAGAGTGACAATACAAAATACTTAAGGATAAAGTTTTAGCGATAATTAGAATTTGAAATTTCAGAATTTGGGATTTTATTTCATTGTCAGGCTGAGCGAAGTCGAAGCCATTTTTTAAGAATAAAGGCTTCGATTTTGGTCAGAATAAAACTCGTTTTTAGATGTTGTTATTAACTTATTACAAAGTTTTTCAGTCTTGTTACATAGATTGAAAATTAACTGTAAATTTACTTCATCACTTTGTTGTCAGTACTGATATTTGCAGCAATAATTAAAAGAACGAGTTATGAATAACATAAAGAACTCTTTATTCTATGTTACAATTATTGGAGGATTTACAGCTCTGATATATTGGATAATTTCAAAAGGGGCAGCATTAGAAGCAGGTCAGAATATCATTAAAAAACAAATTGAAAGTAATCATTGGAATGATTTTCTCAATTCAATGGTCGATAATTTACAGCATCCGTTAGCTATTTTACTGGCGCAGATTGTGACTATTATTTTAGTAGCACGTTTATTTGGATGGTTCTTCAGAAAAATTGGACAGCCGTCTGTAATTGGAGAAATGGTTGCCGGGATTGTACTTGGACCATCTTTAGTAGGAATGTATTTTCCTGAATTCTCCGCAGCTTTATTTCCAAAAGAATCTTTAGGAAACTTACAATTTTTAAGTCAGATTGGTTTAATCCTTTTCATGTTCGTTATTGGTATGGAACTGGATTTAAAAGTATTGAAAAACAAAGCACACGATGCCGTTGTTATTAGTCACGCCAGTATCGTTATTCCGTTTGCATTAGGATTGACTTTGGCTTATTTCATTTATCAAACTTTTGCACCAAAAGGAGTTGAATTCTCTTCTTTCGGATTATTTATGGGAATCGCCATGAGTATAACCGCTTTTCCGGTTTTAGCCAGAATTGTTCAGGAACGGGGCATGCAGAAAACAAAACTTGGAACAATTGCCATAACCTGCGCCGCTGCAGATGATATAACTGCCTGGTGTATTCTTGCCGTTGTAATTGCTATTGTAAAAGCGGGTTCACTTTCTAGTTCATTATATGTAATTGGTTTAGCGATTTTATACGTAATCATAATGTTGAAAATCGTTCGTCCGTTCCTGAAACGTGTCGGAGATTTAAATTCAACAAGAGAAAGTTTAAATAAGCCAGTTGTTGCTATTTTCTTTTTAACACTTTTATTCTCGGCGTATGCTGCTGAATTAATTGGAATCCACGCTTTATTCGGAGCTTTCTTAGCGGGAGCAATTATGCCTGAAAACAATAAATTCAGAAACATATTTATCGAGAAAGTAGAAGATGTTTCGATAATCGTTTTATTGCCATTGTTCTTTGTATTTACAGGTTTACGTACCCAAATAGGTTTGTTAAACGATCCTGCATTATGGAAAATCACAGGATTAATTATTGCAGTTGCTGTAGTTGGAAAATTCTTTGGAAGTGCATTAGCAGCAAAATTTGTTGGACAAAGCTGGAAAGACAGTTTAGCCATTGGAGCTTTAATGAATACTAGAGGTTTAATGGAACTTGTTGTTTTAAATATTGGTTACGATCTTGGAGTATTGTCTACAGAAATTTTTACTATGATGGTAATTATGGCCTTGCTGACAACTTTTATGACGGGGCCGGCCTTAGACTTCATCGGATTTATTTTTAAAGATAAAATCACTGCTATTCCGCAGGAAATTGGAAATAAAAGTAAATATAAAATACTGCTTTCATTTGGAACTCCTGAAAGAGGAAAAAAACTGTTGCAAATTGCCAATAGTTTAGTTAAAAAACAGCAAGATAATTCGATCGTAACGGCGATGCATTTGTCTTTAAGTACAGAAATACATTCGTTTGATATAAAAGAACACGAACGTAAAATGTTAGTTCCGGTTATTGACGAATCTCATAAGCTGAATCAAAATATGGTAAGCTTGTTTAAAGTTTCTAATGATATTGATACCGATATTATTGACGCGGCAAACCAAGGCGAATATGATTTACTATTGGTTGGTTTAGGACAGTCTATTTTTGACGGAACTTTACTTGGAAAAATTCTTGGTTTCACAACCCGAATCGTAAATCCGGATCGTTTAATCGACAAGTTTACCGGAAAAGAAGGTTTGTTTGAAAATAACCCTTTTGATGAAAGAACACGTCACATTCTTGCAAAAACCAAAATGCCGGTTGGTATTTTTATCGATAAAAATCTTGAAGAAGTAAATCAGGTATTCATGCCGATTTTTAGCAGTGAAGATGCTTTTTTAATTGATTTTGCTAAAAAATTAATCAATAATAACGGTTCACAAATTACAGTTCTGGATGCCAGCGGCGAAGTAAAAAACACACGCGATATTCAGGAAACGATTAGATCTATCGAGCAGATTGCACCAAACCATATTATGATTATGCATAACAGAACAATTAAAAAAGATTTTCTAAATAGTCAGGATTTAATGATTATAAGTTTAGACAGCTGGAAAAAATTAATTGAATCTCAAAGTACATGGCTGAATAATACACCTTCGGTGTTGATTTTGAAACCGTAGATAGTTTTAAAATTTCAATATTAAAATTCCAAATTCCAATTTTTATGATTGGGGTTTGGGATTTTTTTATGGTATTAATTGTGTGAAGACCTTTGTCAAAGTTTTAAACTTTGACAAAGGTTAACCGTAAAGTTTATCATAGAAATCGAAATGACAAACTTTGTCTGTAATTAGCATTTGAGATTAACTTTGTAGAGTTACGAGACGATCCTTCGACTTCGCTCAGGAAGACAAAAATAGGAGAGCTGCTTTGTGCTCTCATCAAAACTTGTTTTCTTAATAAACTTTGCGAACTTTGCGGTTAAACTCGGTCTAATTGGAATTTGGAATTTTAAGATTTGGAATTTAAAATTTATAATCCCAAATCAAGAACATAAGAAATCTTAACCGCAATATTATCGTCAAATTCAGGTAATTGATTTGGGCCATAACGATAGAATCCGCCGAGACCAAAACCTTTGTAGATTTTATTTAATTCAATTCCCGATTCGAAGAAACCTTTATCTAATGTTTTATAAGTCGGGCCAACATGCTGTTCCGGTTTTTCCATATTTCCCCACGCCATTCTGGTAACCAAAACTAGGGAGGGACGTACTTTTTTCATGATTTTAATTCTATCAAAGCCATGTTTGATTTGGAAAAATACATATTGGCTGGAGAAAAATTCATTAAAAAACATGGTTTCAAAACTGTTTCTTCCGGCGAAAGTAATACGCTGGATAATAGTTTCTTTGGTAAGGTTGTTCGGCATGGTGTTATACAAATGCGTAAGCGGAACATCGCCTATTGCATTACCACCTTGCAAGAGCAGACTTGTTTTTTGACCGTTTAGGTATTTCTTTTCGTACTCCGTTTTGAAATCTATTTTTCCGAAGCTAAAATCATTATCTAAAACATTTGGCAGCGATTGGGTGTACTGAAAAGTAAATCTTGGAAATCTTTTATCAGATTCCGTTCTTCCGGTTGGAGTCTGCATACAATCGCTGAAAGGCGCCCAAACAATAGAAACCATTGCGGTTGTCATAATAAAACTTGAATACAACTGACCGTTGTAATTAAAAAGATAATCGAACTTAGGCTCCACATACATTCTGGATAGTTCCAGGACAGCTTCTGTCTTCGGAATAATTTTCGTCTGTACATTTGCTTTCCAGCTTTTATAATGGTAAAAAGTACTAATGTTGATTGGCCTTGGATCATAAATTTTAAAGACACGTTTATCAACAGCAAAAACGGTACTCGCAATTTCCCGAACATCATCTGTATAAGATCCGTTCAACCAAGTGTTCGTATTTTGGTCTAATAAAACACCCGCGCCTAAATTATATTTAACAACACCGTCTTTTGTGCCGTACGCCGTATAGCCTTCAATTCTAAAATCTTTAGAAAATTTATCATTTGTAATACCTCCAAGACCTAAACGAAAACCTTCGTAATTGTTGTAACTAATAATTTTCTTTAAATCTAAATCAACAGGGCCAATCGGAATGTAGCCATTGATGATTTTTCGGCCTAATCCTAAACGTTTTTCAATTCTTTTATTGATGGATAAGCTGTCTAATAATTGATACGTTTTTTGGCTTTTTTGGTCTAAAGCTTCTTTACGGTACTGATTCCAGAATTCTTCCGGTTTTTTGCTCGCATCGTCTTTAATTTCAATATAAAGAGATGGATTTTTTATAGGAGTTTCGGTATTGTAATGAATGTCGAAATTATTACTTTCAGAAAGTAAATAGGTAAAATCTGAAGCTGCTTTTTTCCTCGGTTCAAAATCTTCGGCAACATCTCCATCAAACTGAATTGTTCCGCCTAAAATTTTAATATCATCGTCATTTTTACCTTTTACAATTTTAAAAGTCGTATTACTTTGAAACCATACCTTTTCATTTGGTACGTAATCAAATTCGTGAATACCGCTGATATCTAAAACGCCTTTTATACGCATTACAGCTTTTGCAATAGCGAAATTTTGCGAATCGATATACAAAACCCCTTCTAAGCCCGATGTTCTTCTTTTGTGCTTATTTTTAAAGTAAATCATAAAAGTCTCGCGGCCTTTTATGTTTACGGTATCCAGTAATTTGTAATTGTATGTTGTTGGAGCTGTGTTCGCAATGGGGTTCTCGTATTTAGTTTCGAAAAGCTCATATTTGTTATCGTAAATCGAAATTGACTGTAAATTGAAAGCAATAACTTCGTAAATAGGGTTTTTAAAACCGGCTATTTTGGTTCCCAGAACGGTTTCTTTAAGCTTGTTGTTTCCAAACTGATATTGCGAAACTTTCTCTGTTTGAAACAAATGCTGTTTGCTTATTATTTCTTTGAATTTATAATCAGATGAATCGATGTTGATTTTCTTTTTATTGAAATCCTTATAAACGGCAGATGAATCTATTCTTCCGTCAATAGAGTCAGGATTGGCGGTAACAATAAGTTTGTTATACGTTTTGTACTCAAAACTGCTTAATTTTTTCTGCGGATTATTATTGTTTTTATTGGCAATGACTTTTTTGATAATCGTTAAAGCCGGATTTTCATTTGAAATAATAACTTCTTTTAAATCATCTGTTTTTTGAAATAATGAAACAGAATAAAACTTTTTGTTTTCTAGTATAGTAATAGTTTTAGTTTGAAAACCAATATAAGAAACAATGAAATCTCCCGATTTTGTAAAAGTTTTAAAGGTAAATTTCCCGTCAACATCCGTTATGGTGTTGCTATTATCAGAAGTTGTAATAGTCGCAAAGGGAAGTGGCTTGTTATTTGAATCTGTTACAATTCCGCTTATTTGAAATTGCGCCTGAATACTAAGCGTAAAAAATAAAGTCAAAAAACAAAATAGCCTCATAGAGAATTATATAGATTCAAAAACGGAAAGAATTCGGTTTTGGTATGCAAAAATAAGAATAAAAAAAATCCGTCTGATAATTTTATCAGACGGATTTTTGAATTTCAGTATCAAATACTTAAACCTTCATGATTTCAGCTTCTTTTGCAGCTAATAATTCATCAATTTTTTTGATAAAAGTGTTTGTTAAGTTTTGAACTTCTTCTTCTGCAGATTTACAGATATCTTCTGAAGTTCCTTCTTTTTCTAATTTTTTAATATCCGTATTTGAATCTTTACGAACGTTACGAATACCAATTTTTGCATCTTCAGCTTCAGATTTTGCTTGTTTTGCTAAATCACGACGACGCTCTTCTGTTAAAGGCGGAACGCTGATGATGATAACGTCTCCGTTATTCATTGGGTTAAAACCAATATTGGCAATTAAGATTGCTTTTTCAATGGCTTGTAACATGTTTTTTTCAAACGGTTGCAAAGTAATTGTTCTTGCATCAGGAACACTGATTTTTGACACTTGCGAAAGCGGAGTCGCTGCACCATAATAGTCAACAAAAACACCTCCAAGCATAGCCGGAGAAGCTTTCCCTGCACGAATGTTTAGAAATTCTTTCTCTAAGTGTGCAATCGAACCGTTCATAGATTCTTCAGTACTTTCTAATATAAAATCGATTTCTTCAGTCATTTTTTTTATTTTTTTATGTTTTTGAAGATTGTTTTAAAGAGTATTGTTTTTTAATAAATCTAAAATCTATCCCGAAACTTCGGGACTAACAATCTAAGTAGTCTAAATATTTACTACAGTTCCGATGTTTTCTCCTTCGCAGATTTTTAAAAGGTTTCCAATTTTGTTCATATCAAAAACAACAATTGGCAATTTGTTTTCCTGGCTTAAAGTAAAAGCTGTTGTATCCATTACATTTAGTCCTTTTTTAAGAACATCATCAAACGAAATAAAATCAAATTTTACAGCCGAAGCATTTTTTTCAGGATCAGAATCGTAAACACCATCAACGCGGGTTCCTTTTAAGATCACATCAGCATTAATTTCGATTCCTCTTAAAACCGCTGCAGTATCAGTTGTAAAATATGGATTTCCGGTTCCGGCACCAAAAATTACAATTCTTCCTTTTTCTAAGTGACGATCTGCTCTTCTTTTAATATAAGGTTCTGCAATAGATTCCATTTTTAAAGCAGTCTGCAAACGCGTTTTCATTCCCTTGTCTTCAAGTGCGCCCTGCAAAGCCATTCCGTTAATAACAGTAGCAAGCATTCCCATATAATCACCTTGTACTCGGTCCATTCCTGCGCTCGCACCGGCAACGCCTCTAAAAATATTTCCTCCTCCAATAACGATTGCAATTTCTACTCCCTTTGCGTGAATCTGCTTAATTTCATCTGCATATTCGGCTAATCTTTTAGGGTCAATTCCGTATTGTAAATCACCCATTAAGGCCTCACCGCTAAGTTTTAGAAGAATTCTTTTATATTTCATATTTCGTGTTGCGTTAATTTGTGCAAATATAGACATATTCTGATTTTTAAAAATAATGTTGATAAAAAATTAATTGTACTTGAGATTTAATTTTATAACGACTTTTTTTATTTTTTCTTTCGAATGTGATAAAAGTCATTCGAGGTTCTTTTTAAAATCCGTAATTTTATAGTAAGCAAAATAAACCTCTATGAAAAGCACTGTAGCCAAAGCATTATTCAACAGTCATTCTTATGCTGAATATCGAAAATTAGTTACTGATTTATTATCTGAAGGAAAATCAACAGGAAGCGAGCAGTCTGAAAGTCTGACCAATTATTCCAAATTGAACGAAGCCAGAATGAATCGATTAGAAAAAACAATTAAAATTTCTGAAGATGTTATTTCAAAACTCCAGCATCTCAATAATCATTATATCTGGCTTGTAATTTCCGAAGGCTGGTGCGGCGATGCGGCGCAGATTCTTCCCATTTTAGATAAAATGGCGCACGAGTCAAATAAGAAAATTGATCTTCGAATTGTACTTCGTGATGAAAACGACGAATTGATGAATCAATATTTAACAAACGGCGGAAGAGCAATTCCAAAAGTGATTGTGATTTGTAAAGAAGCCGGAATTGTTCGAACCGATTGGGGACCAAGACCAAAAGGCGCAACCGAATTAATGAACAATCATAAAAGAGATGTTGGCCCAATTGATGAAAAAATTAAAACCGATTTACAATTATGGTATCTCGCAGATAAAGGAATTTCTGTGCAGGAAGAGCTGCTCGAAATCATGGAAAATATCAAATATAATCGACTTTAATTGTTGATTACTTTTGTAATACTTGTCTGAATCCCTTTAGTGGTAAAGTGTTGACAGTAAATGTTATAATGTTTTTAAAAAATGTAAGAAAATATTTTTTTTATTAGAAAATTTTGTATCTTGCTATAACCAATCCCACTTCTATTATATATTTTTTGATTTACTCTTTTTATTGGTGTCTATTTTCTACTAACAATTAAAAATGCACTATTATGAAAAAGTTATTCGAAAGGTTTTATGATTTTTTCTCCATGTTCTTGTTTGGAGGGAAAAATGTTCCACACTATTGATTTGTAAAAGACAAATATGGTGTAACATTATTCTAGGAGTAGGCACATTACAAATTTCACATATGTAATGTGCTTCTTGTTTTATGAAGTAAGACTTTCTTCAAACAAAGTAATATCAATCGCATTTTTTACGTCATAATCGCCAATCTTTGTTCGGCGTAAAACCGTTAAATGCGAACCGGAATTCATTGCTTTTCCAAAATCGTAAGCCAGCGAACGAATATACGTTCCTTTACTGCAAACTACTCTAAAATCAATTTCAGGCAATTCTATTCTTGTAATTTCAAATTCGTGAATCGTAGTTTTTCTGCTTTCAATTTCTATAGTTTCTCCGGCACGGGCGTGCTCGTATAAACGAACTCCATCTTTTTTAATAGCCGAAAAAATAGGCGGTTTTTGATCGATTTCGCCTAAAAATTGTTTCACCGTTTCGTTAATTAAAGCTTCATCAATATGTTCCGTTGGAAAAGTCTGGTTGATTTCGGTTTCTAAATCATACGATGGAGTAGTGGCTCCAATATAAAATGTTCCCGTATATTCTTTTGCCTGACCCTGAAGTTCAGAAATTCTTTTGGTAAATTTTCCGGTGCAGATTAATAATAAACCTGTAGCCAGCGGATCTAAAGTTCCAGCATGACCAATTTTAAACTTTTTTTGAAGTCCGACTTTATTAATTAAAAGGTATTTTAATTTATTGACCGCTTGAAACGAACTCCATTTTAAAGGTTTGTCTATCAATAAAACCTGTCCGTCTAAATATTCTTCGGGTGTCATTATATAATGGTAAGCGGGTGAATGAAAAAGTGAATCAGCAATAAGATGATTCCGGCAAGAATTCGGTAATAACCAAAAACTTTAAAACCATTTTTAGTCAAAAATCCAATAAAGGTTTTAATTGCCAAAAGTGCCACAATAAAAGCAACAATGTTTCCAATAACTAATATATTGACTTGATCGTGAGATAATTCAAATCCGGCTTTATAATAATCGTGGCATTTTTTTACTGTTGCGCCCAGCATAGTTGGAACAGCAAGAAAAAACGAAAATTCAGCTGCTGTAGTTCTTGATAATTTTTGAGACATTCCGCCCACAATACTTGCACCGCTTCGTGAAACTCCCGGAATCATTGCAATACATTGAAATAATCCAATTTTTACGGCTTGTAAATAGGTGATTTCTTGGGAAGTTTCGGCAGTATTCGGGTTGTTGAACCATTCGTCGACTTTCAATAAAATTAATCCTCCAATTAAAAGAGAAACCGCAACTGTAACCGGATTTTCTAATAAACCATCAATAAAGTCACTAAGCAATAATCCTAAAACTACCGCCGGAATAAAAGCAACTAAAAGTTTAAAGTAAAAATCAAGCGTTTGAAAGAAACGTTTAAAGTATAAAACAACAACCGAAAGTATAGCACCAAGCTGAATAACAATCGTAAAAAGTTTAGTGAAATCTTCGTGTGCGATTCCAAAAAAAGAAGAGGCAATAATCATGTGACCAGTTGAAGAAACAGGTAAAAATTCTGTAATTCCTTCAATAATGGCAAGAACGATAGCTTGTAATGTATTCATTAGAAATTTTAGATTTCAGATTTTAGATTTCAGATTGTTCTTTTGGCTGCGCTCAAAGTTTTAATTGAAATCTATAACCTAATTTATTTAGATTTTTTGAAAATAGAATAAATCGTGATTCCAAAACCAATTAAAACCGTGGTTGGAGCTAAACGAATACGTCTAAAACTAAAAACATCCTCATTAAAAACATTCGGATTATCACTTCCACCGCCAGACATTAAAATAAATCCTAATGCAATCACACCAATACCAATTAATAAAATTTTGTAATTGATACCGTCAAAAAGGAATTCCTGTTTTTGCTGTTGTTCTTCTTTAATATTGTTGTTCTTCATTTTTTATTTTTTGTGACTTTTTAAGCGAAGCGAAAAGTTTTTGTTTTTAAGAAATAATCTAAAATCTGCAATCTAAAATCTAAAATTAATAAAGATCGTCAGTTCTTAAATTAAGGAAACGTTGTGTTGCAAAGTGTGTGCTTACCCATGTAATTAAAACGCCTAATCCGAAAACGGCCAATAAAACCAATCCAATTAAAGCTTTATCTTCTAAAATTCCTAAACCAGGGAAATTAGTTTCTACATAAAATAAAAGTCCAATTAAGCTGATAATTGCCAATAAAGCACCAAGCATTCCTAATTTTACGCTGCGTGTTACAAAAGGCTTACGAATAAACGATTTTGTGGCACCCACCATTTGCATGGTTTTAATAATAAAACGGTTGGAATGAATTGACAAACGCAGCGAACTATTGATTAATAAAACAGCAATTACAGTAAGGAAACCGCTGATAATCAAGATCCACATACTTACTTTTTTAATATTGTCGTTTACAAGGTTTACTAATTGTTTGTCGTAAACAATGTCTTCAATCATAGTGTTTTGACGTAGTGAGCTTTCGATTTTAGAGATACTGTCTCTTTCAACATAATCAGCTTTTAGGTGAATGTCGTAGGAGTTCAATAATGGGTTTTCGCCCAAAAATGTCAGGAAGTCTTCTCCAATAATATCAGTATGTTCTTTTGCTGCTTTTTCTTTGGTTACATAAACATAAGAAAGCGCAAAAGGAGCTCTTTTTAATTCTGAATCAAAAGCTTTGATAATACTGTCATTCGCTTCGTTTTTAAAGAAAACTGTCATAGCGATTTTTTCTTTAAAATCATCTGCCAGTTTTTTAGAATTGATAATGAATAATCCTAGTACTCCCAAAAGGAATAAAACCAAGAATACACTTAATACAACCGAAAAATAAGAGGAAATTAACCTGCGTTTTTGAAATTTATCAAAATTAGAACTCATAGATACTTAAATTATGTGGTAAAAATAATAAAGAATTTCTTTATTTAAAGTTAATAACAAACTTTTATACTATAAATGTACGATTTGATATTGAATAAAAGTTTTTATTTAACCGCAAAGTGCGCAAGGTTTTACGCAAAGTTCGCAAAGTAAAAAAAGAATAGCCACAGATTAAAGGATTCTCACAGATTAAAAAAATCATTTTAATCCTTTTAATCTGTGGCAAAAAAACGCAAAGTTCGCAAAGCTTTGTATTTAAAAAGCTTTGCGAACTTTGCGTAAAACCTTGCGCTCTTTGCGGTTAAACACTCAAACGATTATTTAACCTTGTAAACTTCAATACTTTTAAGCCAGTAAACATGGCGCGGCCCGGTTCTAATATCGTTTTTGCAGATTAAAATCATTTCGCCGTTTTTGACTGGTTTTCCGTTTTCTTCAAAAAGGACAAAAGTATTTTCTCCCGTTGGATTATTGAAAAGTTCTGCCCATGAAAAAGTCGCTTTATAATCGTCTGAAGCTCTGGCGACGATATAAAAGTTTCGGTCTTTATGATCGTTTTGTTTTATTTTGGCTTTTTCTAAAATATCTTTCAAAAGAACGCCTTTACAAGTTTTGACTTCTCTTTTAACCTCTCCGTTTTTACCAGTTATCTTGAGATTGTCAATTGTAATAACTTTCATATTTTTTAAAGAATCAACACTCAATTGTAGCGGAAATTCAACATCACCTTTTACTTCAATTTCATGATTTACCAATTTCAAACTATCTGCAGCAGAAAGTACAGCATGTTTGTCGTTGTCAGTTTTTGAAACTTTTTCAGTTGGAACTACATCTTCTTTTTTAGAAGAATTACACATTGTGCATGAAAATGCAACGAGCAGAATGAGAATATAATTTTTAGTTTTCATATAAATTATGATTTGTTATTAGATTTTGCTGGTTTCCCAAACTAAAGATAAATAATACAATCCGCCAATTGACGGTCCGCCAAGAATTGATGTATAAGGTTTATTTAAAATATTCGTTCCGCCTAATTTTGTAGTAAGGCCTGTTTTTTTGAAATTATAATTTACTTGTGCATCCATCGACCAATAAGCCGGAACAGTTCCGCTGACTAAAAAAGAAACATAATCAAAATTGTTTTGATAACGGGCTGTAGCACTTGCGCTAAGATTTTTCCAGATATTTTGAGCCAATAAAGTTCCGTTAACATTAAATTCCGGCGTATTGAAACCATCTTCTAAACCATCTTTATCGTCAGTTCTGTCGAGTTTGGTGTAAGTAAGATTGGTTAAAGCAGTAAAAGTTTGATCAATGCGGTATTTTAAACCTAAACTTCCGCCGTAATTGTAAATCTTACTTTTAGAATTAGTCCACAAACGGTAACGATTTTGCGTGTTTTTAGAATATAAAGCTGTCGGAATTTGATTTGGATCTGTAGTATTTGGAATACTGACTTCAACCTGAGCAATGAAATTTTTATAAGAGTTGTAATAAAAATCGGCATCAATAAAAAGATTTCGGTTTAATGTAATTCCTCTAAAACCAAACTCAAACGATTTTACAAATTCAGGCTGCAAATAGGTATAAGGATTTTTTTGAATCGTATTTTTATTCTTTTCAATGGCCTGCGCCTGTGTTAAACCGTTTGTATTTACATCACTGTTTACCTGCGCCTGAAATTTATCGATAGAAGCTTTTGTGTATGAATTCTCAAAAATGCCATCAGACATAATTCGTAAACCACCAACACGTTTTACGCCGCCGGAATTTACGTTTGAAAAGCCTTCAAAAATACTTGGAAATCGATATCCGTTTTGATACGAAGCCCTAAAATTGATTGTTTCTTTTGGAGAATAAACAGCCGTAAATTGCGGTGTAAATTTAGCATCAAAATAATCAGCTTTATCAATTCTAATTGTTGCGCCTAAACGCAGTTTGGAACGAAATAAATCTTTTGTTAATTGTGTAAAACCTCCTGTTTTTTGATATGTCAAATTTTCATCAGCATGAACGGGATTTATGAAATAATTTCCATCTGGAACAATAATGTAATTTCTGTAATCGAAACCGCTTAAAAGTTTAGCATCGATTTTTTCGAAGAAATCTACAAAAGCTTTGTCCCAATTGAATAAACCTTCGCCATGAACTAAAGTCGATTTTACACGCAAAGCTGCGCCAATATCCCAATTATTGATATCGATTAGTTCGTTTTTCTTGTTTTCATAAGCCTCGGTTCCCGGTTCAAATCGACCTTGATCAGATTGTGTTCTGGCAATTCGGTGTGCATCAGCAATAGAAGCGCCATTTGTAACCGCATTTTTATAAGCAATGCTGTAATCTGCGAACCATTTATCATCAGATTTATAAGCGCGATCCATGTTTTCGGCAAGTGAACGCATGTTATATGAGTTTCCGGTATTTTCGGTTGTAGCATACGCTTTTACCTGAAAAATAGGAGTGTGATAATCTACCGCAAACTGGTTTAAAGTATAATCGTCAAGCCTAAAACGGTTCGAACGCTGATAAATAGTATTGATTAAAGCAGTTTTATACGTTACAGAAAGTTCATTTCCTTGTTTTGGACGAAAGTAAAAACCAACATCAGCTTTGTAATTTTTAATATCATAATCAGAAATGTCTGTTTCGCGATAACCCGTTCTGGCAACAACATAATTTTTGCCATTTAAGTTTAATGTTTTTCGGTTTGCCGATTCGTTTCCGTAACCATTTACTTCATCGTAAGCCGGATTATCGGCACCAAATAAGTTGGTTGAAGCATTTGCATTTGGAGCCAGATCGGTTCTGTCATCTGCAACCCAATCAGTTCCTCCGGTTGAAGAAGCATTAATCTTAAAAGCCAATTTAGAATTGAAAGCTTTCGCCAATCTCAAATTAAACTGCGAATAAACTTTTGGAGAAAATCGGTCAATATTTCCAACATGATTTACGCCCGTTAATTGCTGTATGGCTATTCCTTGATATTCAAAGGGATTTTTAGTTTGAATATTCGCCAAACCATTAATGGCGTTCATTCCGTATAAAGCGGCGGCAGTTCCCGGAATAATTTCAATTTTATCAATATCGAGATCATTTGCGCCCAAAGCATTTGCAATTGGCGCACCCAGATGCGGAGCCTGATTGTCGATTCCGTCCACTAATTGTGAAAATCTAACATTGGTCGAATTGGCAAAACCTCTTGTATTTATAACTTTAAAACCTAAACTTGGTGTAATAATTTGAACGCCTTTTACATTTTCAAGTGCTTCATAAATACTTGCCGATCCCATATTTTTGGCTTCCGCCGATTTTAACTGCTCGATACTTATAGGGGAACGCATTAAATTTTCTGAACGTCGGGATGCTGTAATAACAACTTCGTTCAATTCTTCTTTCTTAATGCTGTCTTGTTTTGCTTTAGAATTTTCAGTTTGAGAAAAACTTTTCAAGCTTATAATTAGAAAAAACAGATATAGTTTTTGGTTCATGTTTTTGGTTTTATTTCAGTATGTTTTAAAATGAATACTGATGGTTAAAAAAATGGTTTTGGTTTGAACGTTTTTTTAAACACATAGTCCCGATAGCCATCGGGATTGATTCTAATAAAGATGATAAATAAGAAACTAGTTTCTAAAACATAGATTTTGCTATGTGTATTTGAAATAAGTGAAACGCCTTTTATAGGTAACTAAAGCTATATTTCTATGTGTTTAAATATTTAGGTTTAAAATTTTAGATTTTGAGTTTCCTTTTCAGCAAAATCTTTGATGCGTTTTTCGAGTTCATAAAAAGTAGTTATCGCTCTTTCTCCGGCTTCTGTCAATCGTGCGCCGCCGCCGCCTTTTCCGCCTAATAGTTTTTCAACAAGCGGACTTTTGGCACGCTGATTCATTTCTTCAACCAATTGCCAGGCTTGTCGATACGCCATTTTCATTTCTTTCGCAGCATTTGTAATCGAACCTGTTTTTCGAATATTTTCTAAAAGCCAGACTTTCCCAATACCAAGAAAGGCGCCCTCAGTTTCTTCAATCCAAACCCGAACTTCGATAGAATATTTTTTGCCGTTATTCATTCTGAACTTTAATTATTGACTTTGTAAAAATAATTGTTTTGATGTAAAAATATTCTTCTTAAACACTAATTTTTGAATGAATAAAATGTTTTGTCTACGTAATTAAAATGCAAACATAAGTATTTTTACTTAATTTAAAATACGTATTTTGTTATTTTATTTGTTTCTCAATGAAATAGCTTTGGTACAATGCGCAATAAATGTAAATTTGCGCCTAATAATTAATTTAGTGAAAAGCCTTAGAACCTTAGTAACTTAGAATCTTAGTCACTTAGAAATGAAGTACAATCCAAACGAAATTGACGCCAAATGGCAAAAATATTGGGCAGAAAATCAAACTTTTGCAGCAAAAAATAACTCTGAAAAACCTAAACATTATGTTCTCGATATGTTTCCTTATCCATCTGGAGCAGGATTGCACGTTGGGCATCCGCTGGGTTATATAGCTTCAGATGTTTATTCTCGTTTCAAAAGACACCAAGGCTTCAATGTTTTGCACCCAATGGGTTACGACAGTTTCGGATTGCCGGCAGAACAATATGCAATTCAAACAGGACAACGTCCGGAAGATACAACACGCGTAAATATTGACGGTGGAGTTGATAAAGAAGGAAAGCAAATTGCCGGATACAGAAAACAATTAGATAAAATAGGATTTTCATTTGACTGGAGCCGTGAAGTGCGTACGTCAAATCCTGATTATTATAAACATACACAATGGATTTTCATTCAATTGTTCAATTCGTGGTATTGCAGAAAACAAGGACAGGCTTTTGAAATTTCAGAGCTTGTAAAAGTTTTTGAAGAAAGCGGAAATGCATTAGTTGAAGCAGTTTGCGACGATAACGTAGCGATTTTTACGGCTGACGAATGGAATGCTTATTCTGAAGATCAAAAAGAAAAAATCCTTTTGCAATACAGAATGACGTATTTGGCAGAAACAGAAGTAAACTGGTGTCCTGGTTTAGGAACTGTTTTGGCAAATGACGAAATTGTAAACGGAGTTTCGGAACGTGGTGGATTTCCTGTTATAAGAAAAAAAATGACACAATGGAGTATGCGAATTTCTGCTTATGCCGAACGTTTACTTCAAGGTTTAAATGATATTGACTGGAGCGAATCTATAAAAGAATCCCAAAGAAACTGGATAGGGAAATCGGTTGGTGCTTTGGTGACTTTTAATTTGAAAAATCACGATGAAGTAATCGAGGTTTTTACAACTCGTCCTGATACTATTTTTGGAGTTACTTTTATGACTTTGGCGCCAGAACACGATTTGGTAGCTAAAATTACAACTCCAGAACAAAAAGCTGCTGTTGAAGCTTATATCGAAAAAACAGCAAAACGTTCTGAACGTGAGCGTATGGCGGATGTAAAAACTATTTCTGGAGTATTTACAGGAGCTTATGCTGAACATCCATTTACAAAAGAAGCTATTCCGGTTTGGATTGGTGATTATGTTTTGGCAGGTTACGGAACTGGTGCTGTAATGGCGGTTCCTTGCGGAGACGAAAGAGATTATGCTTTTGCTAATTTCTTTAAAGGTCAAAACGGAATGCAGGAAATCAAAAATATCTTCGCTAATGTTGATATTTCTGAAGCGGCTTACGGATCAAAAGACAATGTTGAAATCGCTGGTTCTGATTTCTTAAATGGATTAAATTACAAAGATGCAACAGCAAAAGCAATTTATAAGTTAGAAGAAATCGGACAAGGAAAAGGAAAAACAAATTACCGTTTGCGTGATGCGGTTTTCTCTCGTCAGCGTTATTGGGGAGAACCGTTCCCAGTTTATTATGTAAACGGATTGCCTAAAATGATTGATGCACAGCATTTGCCGATTATTTTACCAGAAGTTGAAAAATATTTGCCAACAGAAGATGGTTTACCTCCATTAGGAAATGCAGCAGTTTGGGCTTGGGATACAAAACAAAATAAAGTTGTCGATACAGATTTAGTTGATAATATTTCGATTTTTCCATTGGAATTGAATACAATGCCAGGCTGGGCAGGAAGTTCATGGTATTGGATGCGTTACATGGATGCGCATAACGAAAATGAATTTGCAAGTAAAGAAGCTTTGGCTTACTGGGAAAGTGTAGATTTATACATTGGAGGAAGCGAACACGCAACTGGACATTTATTGTATTCTCGTTTCTGGAATAAATTCTTAAAAGACAAAGGTTTTGCTCCAACCGAAGAGCCATTCAAAAAACTGATAAATCAGGGAATGATTTTGGGGACAAGTGCGTTTGTTTATAGATTGGAAGGAACAAATACTTTTGTATCTAAAAATAAAATTGGAGATCAAAAAGTACAGCCAATTCATGCTGATGTTTCAATCGTGAATTCTTCTGATGAATTAGACGTTGAAAAATTCAAAATTTGGAGAGAGGATTATGCTGATGCTGAATTTATTTTAGATGATAATGGAAAATACATTGTAGGTCGTGAAGTCGAAAAAATGTCGAAATCAAAATACAATGTAGTAACGCCAGATGATGTTTGTAACGAATACGGTGCCGATACATTACGTTTATACGAAATGTTTTTAGGGCCATTAGAGCAGGCAAAACCTTGGAATACCGCAGGAATTTCAGGAGTTTTTGGTTTCTTGAAAAAATTATGGAGATTGTATTTTGATGATAATGGCTTAATCGTAAACAACGACGAACCAACAAAAGACAACTTGAAATCATTGCATAAAACAATCAAAAAAGTAGCAGAAGATATCGAGAATTTCTCTTTCAATACTTCAGTTTCTCAGTTTATGATTTGTGTAAATGAATTGTCTTCTCAAAATTGTCATTCAAAAGCGATTTTAGAACCGTTAGCTATTTTGGTTTCACCTTATGCACCGCATATCGCAGAAGAATTATGGTCACAGTTAGGACATACAACTTCAATTTCAGAAGTTGCTTTCCCTGCTTTTGATGCAAAACATTTAGTGGAGACAAATAAAGAATATCCAGTTTCTTTCAACGGAAAAATGCGTTTCACAATCGAATTACCTTTGGATTTAACCGCAGCACAAATCGAAGAAATCGTTATGAAAGACGAAAGAACGTTAAAACAATTAGACGGAAGAACTCCAGATAAAGTGATTATCGTTCCTGGAAGAGTTATTAACCTTGTAGGGTAATAATTTTAAATTTCAATATAAAAATTCCAAATTCCAATTTTACGATTGGAGTTTGGAATTTTTTTTTGCATCTTGTTTTGTCAGTCTGAGCGAAGTCGAAGACCACATAAGTAACTCTACAAAGATTGGCGATTTTCTTTGCGGAGCTTCTTGCGTGGTCTTCGACTTCGCTCAGACTGACAATGCGTAGAGTTCCTAAGGATGACAAGATTGCGAAAAAAACTTTGCGTACTTTCTCGATAATTATCGGAATCGCAAGAAAAAAACTTCCAAACTTTGCGAAAAACCTTTGCGCACTTTGCGTTACAAACCCTTACCAGCATTGGAATTTGGAATTTTTTTATTGAAATTTTCATTTTCGTTGTAACATTTTAATAGTTCTCGTATCCAAAGGACGGATCCGATTATTTAACAACTTAAAACTATTAAAAATGAAAAAGTATATC